>CAVYCB010000008.1:0-245651 GCA_963766895.1 uncultured Acidobacteriota bacterium | reverse complement strand
CAGGGGTTTGGCTAGTAAAAGCTAGAAAGTTGAGCTGAATTGATTCATAATGGCGTCATTCTCAGTTTAACTCTCTAAATAGGTTCATTTTGCATAGCTTATGTCGAATACTTCCAGCATACCGCAATCGCTCATAGATGCCCTTAAAGCAAATGAAGTTGTGCCCTTTGTTGGCGCAGGCGTTTCACGAGCCATTGAAAAAGAAGATGGCTGCTCCTTATTCCCAACCTGGAAGGAATTCCTTCTCAAGGCAGCCGATAAATTAGACAGAGAAACTAATCCAACGAAAGCCGATGTCGTTAGAAGCCTTGTAAATGATATCCCGCCCGATTATCTGGACGCCGCACAGCGTGCATATGACGCTTTGGGACAAAAACAATGGAATGACTTATTAAAAGAAAATTTTGAAATTGATCTCAGCTCAGCGAACGAAAAAACCTTAGAATTAGCCCAACTCGTTTGGCAACTAAGCAATAATTTTATCGTCACAACCAATGTTGATCTGGTTTTGCAGTCCGTCAATGAATCGCCTCAAAGAGTCAAGGTCTTGGACACTCAAGCA
Organism: uncultured Acidobacteriota bacterium; assembly: GCA_963766895.1. Taxonomy (GTDB): domain Bacteria; phylum Acidobacteriota; class Blastocatellia; order Pyrinomonadales; family Pyrinomonadaceae; genus DASYKT01. Next base: position 245,089 of record CAVYCB010000008.1, on the reverse strand, counting down.
CCGGAGTTTGCCGAACTTCAAAGAGATTGGAAACCGTTACGTCCAACCGTGCTTCATCTTCATGGTCACATTGATAATAAGGCTGGTATTATTTTTACCCGGGCGCAATACAACGCCTTTTATGACCTCGATAAAAATAAGGCAAAGCTTGAAACCTTGCGAACCCTTTTTACCCAACGCACGATTCTTTTTATCGGTTTCAGCTTGGATGATTTATTTATTCTCAGAGAGCTTGAAAGAGTTAATTTGATCTATGAAGGCGGAGCAAATTCTTTTTATGTTTTAATACGCGAAGCGGAAAAAGATAATCCTAATATTCCGGGCTACGTTACTAAGATCACATACGCGGATTTTGGAGAACCGCTGTTAAAATTAGTTGAAGAACTGAGCCAATTTTCGGCTCGCAGCAAGTCCGCTGATCAAACACATAATTCAAATCAACCCGCTAATCCGGTAGAACCGAAAAATAAAGCTTTCTTCAACGTTCCTTACGAGTCAAAAGGTAAAGAGTTTGTCGGACGTAAAGGAAAAATAGAAGAAATCTGGAGCCTGCTGAGCCAGGCGGGCTGCGCTTCAATCGGTCAAGCGGTTAGCGTAAAGGGCTTTGGCGGCCTAGGCAAGACACAGCTTGCCGTCGAATACGCCCATGCAAATCAGGATAAATATAAAAATGGCGTTTTTTGGCTTATTGCTGATGAAAGTATAGATAATCAACTGATTCAAATTGCAGATCAGCGGAATTGGATAAATCAATACGATAAAACCGTCAATCAACTGGACGTCGCAAAGGCCAAATTTCTTGAACTTTCTGACTGTCTTATCCTTTTTGACAACGTCGAAAGCTACAATGATATTAAGAATTATCTGCCAGAAACAGATGCCGGGACCCACATTCTTATAACCTCCCGAGAGAAAATATCAGAATTTCATTCCATTAATCTTGAGCTTTTAGACAGAAATGAGTCGCGTGAACTTTTGCTGAAAGTTTCAAACCGTCCTATACCAAATGAAAACGAAAAGGAAGATTTAGAAAAAATTCTGGAATTACTTGGTGATGTTCCTCTAGCTATAGAACTTGTAGGCGGTTATCTCTCCGAACACGAAAATGTGACTTTTGCCAAATACTGCCAATTTTTAAATGAAATCCCGCTAGATAAATTGGAAAAGGAATTTCCCGAAGGCAGCTTCACGCATCACGACCGAAGCATCATTCGCACCTTACGAATAAGTGAAAAACTGATCAAAGAAAAACCTTTGATGGTAGAGATTTTGAATATTTTAGCGTGGAGCGGAAGTTCTTCAATGGGCACCTCCCTACTAAAAGCTTTGGTTGAACCTCAAGATGAGTTTGAATTTGAAACGGCACTTGGAGATGCTCATAAACTCAGACTGTTGAAAAAAGATGATGATGATGAGCGTTATGCCGTTCATCGCTTATTGGCAAAGGTTATCCGGCACGAAAACGTTTTAGCGAATCAGAAAGACTGGCACAGAAAAATCGTTGGTAATTTAGAAGAATGGTTTAATGAACGGAAGGATGAATATAAATATTTAGTGGCTCTTGACGCGGAGACTGAGCATTTAAAAGAATGGCAATTTCATACGTTTGAATTATTACCGGAGATATCAATTTGGCTGTACGCATTGGAAGGTTTTTTGTTTTTGCCAAGAGGAGACTATAAAAAATCTCTCGAACTTTTAGAGAAATCTTTCGGTCTTTTTCAATCGTATAAATTAGAAAATGAAAAAATCCTTGCTGATTTACAAGATAGTCTTGGTGCACTTTATGTTGCATTCGGCAGGTACCAGGAAGGGTTACAATTTTTTCTACAGGCACTAGAAATTAGAAAGAAACTTTTTGGTGAAAATCACCGTGATACGGCAGAGACCTTAAATAACATCGGCAACACATATGAAGACTTAGGCAATCACCAGGAGGCATTAACGTATACGCTTCAGGCGTTTAAGATTAGAAAAGGTCTGTTCGGCGAGAAAAACAATAGTACAATAGGCTCTATATATAGCATTGGAACCATTTACGGCAAGTCAGGAAAGTATAAGGAAGCTTTACAATATTTACTTCAATCGTTGACCTTAAGTGAAGAATTATTTGGTGAGAACCATCCGAGTACTGCAAATTCTTTGACAAATGTTGGAAATGTTTACGACAGAACAGGCGAACCGTTAAAGGCCCTACCTTATCAGCTTCGAGCTCTAAAAGTCCGTCAAGAATTGTTTGGCGAGAAACATCCTATTACCGGGAACTCACTAAATAATGTTGGTAGCACTTACAGCGCGCTGGGCGATCATAAAGAAGCTTTGAAGTATGTTTTGTTAGCATTTACAAATTCCCAGGAAACTTTTGGAAATCGACATCCCGACACTATTCTCACTGCTGCTAATTTAGTAACCGCTTATTTAGCATTAGGTCACATTGAGCGCGCCGGTAAATTGGCGGCAGAGTTTTTGAATTATATACCTTTTAACGATCCAAAAAGACTTTTTTTTGAAAAAATAGGCGCACCTTATCGAAAAATCATCCACAAAAAGCAAAGACGCAAAAACAAGCATTGAGTTATTCAACATTTCAACGTCGAATCGACCTAGTTTAGCCAGGGAGGTAACGCTTGGAAAAATGCCAGAGTTAAGAAATTTTCCTATCTGAACACCGGAGATCTTTTTAGCACTACGCACTCTGAGAGTAGGGATTTTATTTCTTCAAAAGAAATTCTTTCACCAAATTAAACGCCGCGGTAAAGCCGAGTGAGACGGTGCCGTTCTTTACGCCGTCTTTCCAATCAAAGCGCGACGGGTACCACATTTCGGCGGCGGTGATGCTGGCGGCATAGCCCCCTATTATTCTGGGAAAACCGAAGACGCGTTTGCCGTTTTTGTCGCGCGCGGTGACGGCGGAAAGCAGCGCGTTACGGGCCCGCGCACCGGCTTTTGTACCCTTGGGACTGCGGTAATATTTGCTGTCTAGTTTGAAAGCCTCTTCCAGGCTGTAGGAAACCGTTTCTTTGATGATTCCTTTGCCGATATTAGAGGCAAAGCGGCGGCCGAATCCTTCCCATCTGTCGCCCCACTCCTCGGGCGAATTCCGCCAGGTAGAAATGCCGGCGGTCGCGGCATTTTTGCCCAGCGCGATGAGGCCGAACATTCCGTTGACATAGCTGATAAAACGCTTTTTAGCGGTCGGGCGAACATACGGAGACGCCTGCGGGACCGGAGCTCCTTTAGGCACCGTGAATACCTCCGGCGAGATCTTTTCCTTAACGGTTTGTGCCTCTTTAACGGGCTTCACGACCGGATCAGCTGTCGAAAAAGATTCTTTTGACGGCTCTTTCAAGCGGGCGGATTCGTTAATGATAATTTGGGAATTGGCGCTTACTACGGCCAAAAAAATAGAGCAGCAAAAAGTAACGAAGCTTTCATTAGGGCAGTCCCTCCTTGTTCAAAACAGGTTCACTTCCAGTTTATACCTAATTTGACCAATTTTGGACTATTTTTTCAACAGTGGTTTTAACGCTTTGTAAATATTATCAGTCATGATCTTTTCGCCATCGGCGTTAGGGTGAATACCGTCCTGCTGATTCAGCTTCGGATCGAGCGCTATCCCGAGCATGATAAAAGGCATAAATTCCACTTCGTGTTCGTCGGCCAGATCGCGAAAAGCGTTGATGTAGTCCGCCTGGTACTGCGCGCCCATCGAGGGCGGCGAGAGCATTCCGCACAGCAAAACTTGTACATTCTTTGCTTTAGCCTTGCGGATCATCTTGTCCAGATTTTCTTTCATCTGCGCCGGCGACATACCGCGCAGCAGATCGTTAGCGCCGAGTTCCAGGATCAAAATTTGCACGTTCTTTTGATCCAGCGACCAATCGATCCGTTCCAAACCGCCCGCCGTCGTATCGCCGGAAACCCCGGCGTTCAATACTTCATAATCGTAACCGTCGGCCTTTAATTTTTGCTGCAGCAGGTAGGGGTAGCTTTCATTTTCGAGCAGCCCGAACCCGGCGGTCAAACTGTCGCCAAAGGCCACGATCTTGCGCTTGTCCGATTCGCTAAAGCCTGGTTTGACGTTTGAGTTGGCGGCGTTGGCAGTGAGTTTTGTCCCATCGTTTTTACATGACAAAAAGAGAGATAAAATTATTGCCACTGAAACTGCTGAAATTGTCGGTATTATCTTCATGAATTCTTATTTCGTGTGATTCGTATAATTAGCGGCAAATATCCGGAATTAACCACTAATCACACGAAACACACGAAGAATGTTTAGAGGCGATCTCCGGCCTTCAATGTTGCCCCTGAAATTACACGCCCTAGTCTTCCCTCTAAACCGTAGGCGCTTTTATCATAAAACGCTTTTTCGGCTATGATTGTTTTAGCAGAGTTCTTTTGCCCGCGCCAATTTATGATCGAACTTAAAAATGTGACCAAGACCGTCCGCTCCGGCGCGGAAGACCTGGACATCCTGAAAAATGTTTCGTGCGAAATTCCGGCCGGGCAATTCGTTGCCGTAACGGGCGCTTCGGGCAGCGGCAAATCCACGCTGCTGGGTTTGATCGCCGGCCTTGACGCCGTAAGTGAAGGCGAGATCTTTATCGACGGGCAAAATATCACCACCATGAGCGAAGACGGTTTGGCGGAATTGCGCGGCGAAAAAGTAGGCTTTGTCTTCCAGTCGTTTCATCTCATCCCGAGCCTGACGGCGCTGGAAAATGTGCTGGTGCCGCTCGAGATAGTCGGCGCGAAAAATCCGCGTTACCGGGCGGAGCAATTGCTGGGCGAGGTCGGGCTGACCGGCCGCGGGCATCATTACCCGTCGGAGCTTTCCGGCGGCGAGCAGCAGCGCATCGCGGTGGCGCGCGCTTTTTCCAATAACCCGGCGATATTGCTGGCCGATGAACCGACGGGGAATCTTGATTCGCACAACGGCAGCCACATCTTTGAGTTGATGAGCGAACTCCACCGGCAAAACAAAACTACGCTGATATTGGTCACTCACGAGATCGAATTGGCGAAAAAAGCCGAGCGAATTATCCGCCTAAAAGATGGTGAGATCGAATCGGATGAACTGAATTCTTAATTGTAAAATTATTAATTGTTAATTGTTTTTAAAATATCGCTCAATAATTAACAATGAACAATTTACAATGAATAATTGAAAATTCGTTCCCGCGCTTGTTTTTTGTTTAACAACCTTGTATCTTTTGCCTAACTTCTTGCGAGCCTATGAGATGCCCTTTCTGCACACATATCGAAGACCGCGTCGTAGATTCCCGTGAATCGAAAGACGGAGATTCCATCCGCCGCCGCCGCGAATGCCTCAAATGCGGCAAGCGATTTACGTCGTATGAACGCATCGACGAAATTCCCTATCAGGTAGTAAAAAAAGACGGGGGCCGCCAACCGTATGATCGCCAAAAAGTGATGGGCGGGCTGATGCGCGCGGCGGAAAAACGCCCGATCGCGCTGGTCAAACTCGAAGCCATCGCCGATGCGGTGGAAAAATACGTGCACGATTCCACCGACCGCGAACGCTCAACCAGCAAGATCGGCGCGATCATCATGCGCCGCCTAAAAGAACTGGATAAGGTCGCTTATGTGCGTTTTGCCTCGGTCTACCTGGAATTTGAGGACGTGACGGAGTTTATGAGCGAGCTGAAAACGCTGGTTAAACGCAAGACCGAAGTTAAAGAAAAACTGAAGAAATAACTATTAACTTTTAACTGTGGCGGCTTTGCCTAAAGTCGCGGATATCTGCCACTAATTACCCGAATAACACGAATAAGAATCTAAATTCGTGTTATTCGTGTAATTAGTGGCAGATAAACTCCCAAATCCGAAATCTAAAACCGGCTGGAGCTAGTCATTCCTTCTTATTCCCTGTAAAATTAAAATATATATGGCAGAAAAATCCGACGAATTTATTGAAAAGTTCGACGCCTCTGAGATCGACGAACCGCACCTGCAGATCCCCGAATCGATGCCCGTGCTCCCTTTGCGCGACATAGTGATCTATCCCTTTATGATCGTGCCGCTTTTTGTTTCGCGTGACCGCTCGATCAAAGCGGTCGATGAAGCGCTCAGCAAAAACCGGATGATCATGCTGGTTTCGCAAAAAGATATTGATAAAGAAGAACCGGGCAACGAAGATCTCTACCGCGTGGGAACGGTGGCGATCATCATGCGCAAGTTGAATCTGCCGGACGGGCGCATCCGCATCCTGATCCAGGGGCTTTCCCGCGCCCAAGTCGACGACGTTCAGGTAAAGGCTTCCTATCTCGAAGCAAAGATCACCCCGCTTCCGGAGCCGATGCCGCTGGAAAATTCCCTGGAAGTCGAGGCGCTGGTCCGCAACGTGCGGGGTTCGATGGAAAAGGCCGCGACACTTGGTAAAAATATCGCGCCCGAAGTTCTCGCCATCATCGCCAATCTGGAAGAAGCCGGCAGGCTGGCTGACCTTTCAGCTTCCAATCTGGAGCTTAAGGTCGAGGACGGGCAAAGCGTCCTGGATATCATCGACCCGACCGTAAGGCTGCGCCGCGTCAATGAATTGCTCAATCGCGAGATCGACGTTCTGACCGTTCAGCAGGACATTAACAGCCAGGCGCGCGCCGACATCGACCGCCACCAGCGCGAGTTTTTTCTGCGGCAGCAATTGAAGACCATCCAGGCGGAACTGGGTGAAGGCAACGAGCTTTACGAAGAGATAGAGCAGTATCGCGAAAAGATCGAAGTCGCCGCAATGCCCGAGCAGCCGCGCGAGGAAGCGATGCGGCAGTTAAAAAAACTCGAGCGGATGCATCCCGACACGGCTGAAACCGCGACGCTGCGCAATTGGCTCGACATCATGACCGACCTGCCGTGGTCAAAATCTTCCAAAGACAATCTCGACCTGAAAAAGGCCGAGAAGATCCTGGACGAGGACCACTACGGCCTGGAGCGCGTCAAGGAGCGCATTATCGAAGCCCTTGCCGTTCGCAAACTTAAAGAAAAACCGAAAGGCTCGATCCTCTGCCTGGTCGGCCCGCCGGGAGTCGGTAAAACATCGCTTGGGCGTTCGATCGCGCGGGCCCTGGATCGAAAATTTGTGCGTCTGAGCCTTGGCGGCTTACATGACGAAGCGGAAATTCGCGGACATCGCCGCACCTATGTCGGCGCGATGCCGGGACGTATCATTCAGGCGATCCAGCAGGCGGCGACCAATAACCCGCTGATCATGCTCGATGAGATAGACAAGGTCGGCGCCGATTTTCGCGGCGACCCATCCTCGGCGTTGCTGGAAGTGCTCGATCCGGAACAGAACTTTGCCTTTCGGGACAATTACCTCGGCGTCACTTTTGACCTTTCGAATGTGATGTTCATGACCACGGCGAACGTGCTTGATACCATCCAGCCGGCGCTCCGCGACCGCATGGAGATCATTTCTCTTTCCGGTTATACCGAGGAAGAAAAGCTCGAGATCGCCCGCCGGCACCTTCTGCCAAAGCAAATGGACGAGACGGGCCTGGAAAAAGGCGATGTCTCTATTACCCGCCCCGCGATGGCCGTTATCGTCAGCCAATATACTCAGGAAGCCGGTCTGCGCCAGTTGGAGCGCGAAATCGGTAAAATTTGCCGTAAAGTGGCCCGGCGCAAGGCCGAGTCCGAGGTCTTCGAGCAGGTAAAGGTAGTACCGCAAAATATTCACGAATTCCTGCGCGCGCCCAAGATCTTTATGGAGCGGGCGCTGAAAAAGGACCAGATCGGCGTTTCTACCGGCCTGGCCTGGACCGCGGTCGGCGGCGATATCCTCTTTATTGAGACCATTAAGATGCGCGGCACCGGAAAACTGATGCTGACCGGGCAATTGGGTGAGGTCATGCAGGAATCGGCGCAGGCGGCATTTTCCTTTGCCAAGGCCCGCGCGACGGAACTCGGCATCGATGAAACGCTTTTCGAAAAGTACGACCTGCACGTCCATATCCCGGAAGGCGCCATTCCGAAAGACGGCCCGTCGGCCGGCATCACGATGGCAACTTCAATCATTTCATCACTTTCGCAGCGCCCGGTGCGCAAAGACCTCGCCATGACCGGCGAGATCACATTGCGTGGCAACGTCTTGCCGGTCGGCGGAGTCAAAGAAAAAGTCCTTGCAGCCCGCCGCGCGCGTATAAAAACGGTCATCTTACCGGAGCCGAATAAACGCGATCTGGAGGATCTGCCTAAGGAAGTTGAGGAGGATTTGAACTTTATATTTGTAGATAACATCCGGCAGGTGCTGCGCGAGGCGCTGCTGCCCAGGGATGTCCCGGCCGAGAAAGCCAAAAGCCGCTCCGGCGCCGCCGCTTGAACCCGGCGCCTAAACCGTCCGCAAAATGAAGTTTGACGTAGTATTTACGGGTATGATACTCTTAATAGACGCTTACCTATTCGTATAAACAATCTATCTAAATATGGAACTTTTTATCTGGTAAGGCGTTAGACTTATTACAAGATCACGAATCATAAACCATTTAACTCGTAAGCGTATTTCGAAAATTTATAAAAAATGACCAATTATTTCCGAATTCTAACAGCATTCATAGCAATTCTTATCTCTAGTTCTGCCCTTTTGGCTCAGGGTGTGCCTTCCGGGCTGCGCGATGTGCCGGACGAAGCTTCTAAAGCGGAAGGCCGTATTCAGGATGTGCTTTCCAAGTCTGAAAGATCATTCAAGCAAGGCCTGTTGAATCTGAAAGACAACAAGCGCCCGCAGGCCCGTGACGATTTTGACCACTCGGTGGAAGCTTTTCTTTTGTCGGGCATCAATGTCCGCACCAGCGGCAAACTGCAGAAGTGCTATTCGGAACTGATCGAGACGATCTACCGGATAGAGATCCCGTCTACCCAGGCGCCGGAAGTAAAAGGTTTGGCCACGACCTGCGGTTGGACGCTGGAAAACGAATTTAACGAGATCGCCGTAGCGCTGCAAGCCCCGGCCGCCCAGCAGACTGACAAGAACGCACAGGTCGCTTCCTCAGATACTGATCTGCCCTTAGCGCCGCAGACCGGCTTTTTGGATCAGAAATTCGAAGCTTCCCCGCTGGACGTTCTTGCGAAGCTCGAACTCAACGCCAACGAACAAAATGTCGACACGCCGGAAGCAAAGGCGTCGGAACAATACATCAAGGTCGCTCTTTCGCGCGGATCGCTCGGATTTAATTTCCAGTTTCACGCGAATATTCAGCAATATATCAATTATTACCAGGGACGCGGCCGTTCCACCATGGAAACCGGCCTTTACCGTTCCGGTATGTTCATGCGCATGGCCCGCCGCATCTTCCGCGAAGAAGGCGTGCCGGAAAACGTCGCCTGGTTAGGCCAGGTTGAAAGTACCTGGAAACCGACTGCCCATTCGTGGGCGGCCGCGGCCGGATTGTGGCAGTTCATCCCGGGAACGGGAGCCCGCTACGGACTGCGTCAAAATGCTTATGTTGACGAGCGCCAGAGCTTTGAAAGGGCCACCCGCGCCTCTGCGCAGTACCTGAAATTCCTGGCCAACCGTTACAACGGCAACTGGGAACTGGCGATGGCGGCTTACAACTCCGGCGAAGGCAACGTCGATCGCGCGGTAGCGCGCGCCGGCAGCCTGAACTTCTGGGCTGCTTACCCGTACTTGCCGCGGGAAACCAAGAATTATGTGCCGAACATCCTGGCGACGATCCTGATCGCCAACGATCCTTTCCGCTACGGTTTCGGCAATGTCCGCCCGGCGGCGCAGCTTACTTATGACCAGGTCCGTGTGCCGGCTTCTACCAACCTCGGCCTGATCGCGCAAGCGTCGGATACCAGCGTTGAGTTTCTTCGTTACTTAAATCCTGAATTTCGCCAGAACGTCACCCCGCCGGAGCCCTACATCGTGCGCGTGCCGGCCGGTAAAGCCAACCAGGTCGTGGCCGTACTCAAACGCGTCCCCGTGGGCAATCGTTCGACCGCTTCGGTTACGAGCGTGGCTGCCGGTGAAAATTGGCAGGCGATCGCAAACCGTACCGGTGTCAGCGTCGAGCAATTACAGGCGATGAATAACGGTATGGTCAATCCGCAGGGCGGCGGCAAGATCGTGGTCCCGAAATCGATCAAACAGACGGCCTCGGTAAGGGCCAGCTCATCCACGGCGCCCGTGCCCGTGGCCGGCTCCGTTAAGGTTGTAAAGGCCAAAGCTAATGACACGGTCAAAACCGTGGCCGCGCGTTATAAGGTAAATGCGGTGGAGTTGGCTAAATTCAACGGCCTCTTGCCGGATTCGCCTCTGGCCGCGGGACGCGAGATAAAAGTGCCCGTACGTTAAGCAAAAGATCGATAATGATTTAAATTAGTTAGAGCCGTGATATCACGGCTCTTTATTTTATGTTTATATCTAACTCTTAAGTCTAGACCCAGGCGGTTAAATAAAACATCTTTGAGGGGGAGGCCTTTACGACATCGGCTGCGATATCCGGCCCATCAGCAACTAGCGTAAAGATTAACTGTGGGGGGAAAAATTTACACTTGACCTTTCAAAAAACCGCTCTTAAGGCAAAATTCAGTTTTTCGGTAGAAGATTAGAACGATATCTGAATTTTTCTCTTGACCTATTTTTCAAAAAAGTGCTTAATTGCTTAACAAGCGTCGTTGCAATATCAGGCAATGCCTTTTATCAAAGAGTTTTACCACAATTTTGGAGGTTGCATCGCTAAAAAAGTCTTGCTATCCTCGAATTTACGGCTTTTATCTCTTTATATAAAAAGGAGACTTGATTAATATACATACGGTTACGGATTCTGTCAATAGCAATAATCATTGCTTCCACGTCAAACTTCAACCTACTGCTTTCCCATGTAGACTTGTGAAGCTTGTCATGGTTTAGCAGCCACACTTCGAGGGAACAGCCGAGTCTCTACAGTTTCGGCCGTCACTTAAGGTAACGGGATCAGGACCGGCTTAGATCAGGTTAGAATTTGATCCAGAGGCCTAATAAATCCTTGATAACGTTAAATACATCATTTGTTTGAACAATGACTACGCGGCCACCATTCTCACCATGTCCCGGCGGGGGCGGGGCGATCGGGCATTGAATATCGCCGGCGAAGGTAAAAGATGACAAAGTGATGGTAAATAGAAAAGTAGCGAAATAAAGTTTGAATGAACCTTTTTTCATGATAAGAAACTCCTAGTTTGTAATTGGAAAGCGTCTAATTAGCAATAATACTTGTAAAAGCCAAGGGAAACAAAATTATGAGCATGTCAAAAACACTAAAAACACCGAAATCAGCCGTGGCTACCGGGATCATGGCTATGTGTAATTTCGTTAAAGGCCTTGAAGATTCTGGGGAATATGTTAATGCAACTGTGGCAATGGGCAACTGGTGGCAAGGCGTCGGGGTCAGGCCGGATGTGGATAATTTGCCCGTAAATGAAAAAGCGGCCGTTTTATCGCGCGTCGGAGTGCTGTCGGGCTGGCTCGGAAGTATGCAGCAGCTTTCGGGTTCCCAGGAAAAGGCAAAAGACCTTATCAGTGAGGCCGCCAACCTGTTTCAATCAATAGACGACGATCCGCATTGGGCCGAAACGCGAAGCGACCTGGCGGTCTGCTATTGGCGCGAAGGCGCTTTTGATGAAGCCAGGATCATCCTCCAGGACGTTCTGGAAAGTGGATATGAATACCCCGCGGAACTTTTGGGAAAAATACTTCTCCGCTCGGTAAACGTGGAGATCTCAACCAAGCACTATGACAAGGCGATGGAACTTGTCACCCTCGCGACGTCAACCGCAAGTAAAGGTAGTTCTTTGCTGCGCGGCAAGCTTTATTTTCACCGGGCCCTGATCCAGCGCGGAGAAGGCGAAGACAAGAACAGGCCGGACCTGCTTGTGGCCGCCATCGAAGATTATCAGCAAGCCGCCGTTCATTACGAGAAGGCGAAACATCATATTTATGCCGCGGCCACCGAGACGAATTTAGGTAATGTGTACCGGCTGTTGGATGATAATAAGAACGCCCATTCGCACTTTGACCGGGCCATCTATCTTTATACGAAAGTAAAAGATAAAGTCCATGCGGCCCAGGTTTATGACTCGAAAGCCAACGCGCTGTTGGCCGAGGATGATCTGAGCGGCGCCGAAACAGCCGCCCGCACCTCGGTAGCGATGATGCGGACCGGTGACGAACAGTCTTTGTTGGCTGAATCGCTGACCACCCTGGCTGTGGTCCTAAGCCGCCGGGGAAATTTTGCCGAGGCGGTCCATTCTTTTGTCGATGCCAAAGAGGCCGCTCTTAAAGTGGGCGATATGGAAAGTGCGGGAGACGCGGTTTTGACTCAATTAGAAGAGCTTCAATCCGATCTCAGCCCGGCGGTGTTTCGCTCGCTCTATCTGGAAGCCGACGAGCTCCTGAAGAAATCACCCAAGCTAAGCACCTATGACCGCCTGCAGGCTATCGCCAGAAAACAGTTTGAAATCGCCCCGGCGGAAACCGAAATTCCGGCGGATTCTGAAAAGATGGCCAAGCTCTTAAGCTACGCCGATAAACTGGATTCGCTCTTTGAGGATAAAACGGCTTTTAGCTGGGAAAATTTTTCGCTTCCCGATGCGGTCAAGGATTATGAAGGAGAGATCATCCTTAAGGCGCTCAAGGAATCTTCCGGCCGGGTTACCAGGGCCGCCAACCTGCTCGGATTATCACACCAGAATCTGAGCCTGATCCTGCACCAGCGTCATCGTGAGCTAAAGCAATATTGTGTGCAGCGAAAACCGCGCAGCAGATCAAAGGTCAACACCCACTAACTAAGAAAAAGCGCCGGCAACCCCGGCGCTTTTCATCTGCAGTCGATAATCAACCACATACTCGCCAAACAATGAGGTCCCTACCGGCATCTTACGGAAAAATCGAATCGCCGCCAAAAGGCGCAAGAAGCACAAAATGCTTTTTGTGACTTTTGTGCTTTTTTGCGGCTAACTATTTCTTTACATGTCTTGGCGTCGATGATCAACCATATACTCGCAAACAATGAGGTCAGAACCGGTAACGCTAGTGACCGGGTTTTGGATTTTTGGTTAAATTCGCGACCATATAAACTGACACGAAGCCGTAAACCCGGTCACTAGCGTTCCCGGTTCTGACTCCATCATAATGGCCGGCGTTTTATATTAAAGATCGCCAAAAAAACAGACTTCTCCAAAACCGCTCTTACAAAACGAACAGCTATCGGCAATAATGTTCTCGCGGTATTTCTGCCTTCGGTAACTCCCTAAGTTCCGCCGATCTTTTCAAGCCGCTTTTATAAACTTTTGAGCGTTCGCGTATGATTTTTAAGATTTCTGTAACATTTTTGGAACAGGTGTAACGCTGGCACACACTGTAACAGTGTTACACCAAAAAGCTCCCCGCCTTTTCAAGGAGGGGTGGCACGGCAAAGCCGTGACGGGGTGGTTACTTCTTCTGCACTGCTCGATACGCTTCATAATTGTCGCGTTTTCACCTGTGCCCTTCCTTCGTTCTTCCCTTTATTCCCAAACTGTTTTATATTACTTTCACCTAGTTCTTCCACGAACCAGTAACATTTTTATGCTTTTTCGCACGCTTTCCGCTGCCGTGTACGGTATTGATGCCGATCTTGTGGAGATCGAGGTCAATCTCACGCCAGTTCAAAATGAAGCCGGACAGCCTTCGTCGGTTGTCATTGTCGGCCTGCCCGACCTGGCAGTACGCGAATCGCGCGAACGCATCCGCGCCGCCATTACCAACAGCACTTTTTTCTTTCCATTTCATAAGACGACCATCAATCTCGCGCCGGCCGACGTGCGCAAGGAAGGCGCGAGTTTTGACCTGCCGATCGCGCTCGGCATTCTGGGCGCCAATGGCGATCTGGGAAATATGGAAGGCTTAACGGACACGATGAGCGTGGGCGAGCTTTCCTTAGACGGCCGCGTACCGGCCGGTGAGAGGCGCGCTTTCGATAGCGCTGCGCGCCCGCGAGGCGGGAATAAAAAACCTTCTTCTCCCGGAAGAGAACGCGACCGAGGCCGGGGTGGTAAGCGGGCTGCGCGTATATCCGATCAATAATTTGCGACAGGCCGTTGACCTGATAATGGACCTGCAGCGGGGCGACGAAGCCCGCGTTGCTCCGGTCAAGGTCGATATCGCCTCCCTCGGGCCGGAGATGGTTCGCTACCGGGTGGATTTTAAGGACGTGCGCGGCCAGCGTTCGGCAAAACGCGCGCTCGAAGTGGCCAGCGCCGGCGCGCACAATATTTTGCTGATCGGCCCGCCGGGCTCCGGCAAGACGATGCTCGCCAAGCGGCTGCCGACCGTTCTGCCGAACCTGCAATTTGAAGAAGCGATCGAGATAACCAAGATCTATTCGGTAGCGGGGCTGACCGGGCGTTCGGGTTTGCTGACGGAGCGGCAGTTTCGCTCGCCGCATCACACCATTTCCGACGCAGGCTTGATCGGCGGCGGCGCCTTTCCCCGCCCCGGCGAAGTCTCGCTGGCGCATCACGGCGTTCTGTTTCTCGACGAGCTGCCGGAATTTGACCGCAGCGTTTTAGAAGTGCTGCGCCAGCCGCTGGAAGATCAAAAGGTCACCATCAGCCGGGCCGCGATGTCTCTGACCTTCCCCGCGAAATTTATGCTGGTAGCGGCAATGAACCCCTGCCCCTGCGGATTCTGGAACGACCCGACGCGCGAATGCCGCTGCTCACCGGCGCAGATCCAACGCTATGTCGGACGTATTTCCGGGCCGCTGCTCGACCGCATCGATATTCACATCGAAGTGCCGGCGGTTAAGTTCAAGGAACTGCGCGGGCGCGATCTGCCCGAAGGCGAAAGCTCCGGCGAGATCCTTGAACGGGTGGTAAAGGCGCGTGAGATCCAGATCAAAAGGCTTTCGGATGAAGGCGTCTTTTCAAATTCGGCGATGTCCACGGCACAGATCCGTAAGTTTTGCCCGCTCGATATTGAAAGCGAAAAACAGCTCGAAACCGCCATGACGCGCCAGGGCCTGTCCGCCCGCGCCCACGACCGCATTTTGAAGGTCGCCCGCACCATCGCCGACCTGGACGGCAGCGATAATATTCAGACCAAACATATCGGCGAAGCCATTAGTTACCGCTCATTAGACAGGACTTACTGGATGTGAGTTCGGGGTTCGAGGTTCAAAGTTTCGGAGTTCCCCTTTGGACGGTTTCGAACCTTGAACTCTGAACCTCGAACCCTGAACCTCGAACCCTGAACTTCGAACCCTGAACCTCGAACCCTGAACCTCGAACCCTGAACCTCGAACCCTGAACCTCGAACCCTGAACTGTGGAACTTGCAACCTGCCTGTGTTACCCTTATTTAGGCTCAAAATCTAATTTCGCTGGTTATACAGGTAAGATCTTATGTCATGGTTTCGCCGCAAGAAGCCGAAGCTTTCGGAACAATCTAACGACGACGAACGGGTAGTAAAAACGGAGGGCATTTTTGTTAAATGCTCCGAGTGTGAAAACGCCTTGTACCGCCGGGAATTGAAAGAATCCCTGCAGGTCTGCACTCACTGCGGTTATCATTTCCGGCTCGACGCGCCGTCCCGTCTTGACCTGATCTTTGACGAGGATGAGTACGAGCTTCTAAACGAGGACGTGACCTCGGGCGATCCGCTCGGCTTTGTCGATTCCAAACCCTACAACAAACGCATCAAGCAGGCCCAGGAATCTTCCGGGCTTAACGAGGCGATCGTCACCGGCAAGGGCCACGTGGGCGGGCACCCGGTCGTGGCCGGGGCGATGGATATGAATTTCATCGGCGGCTCGATGGGTTCGGCGGTCGGCGAAAAGATCACCCTGGTGATAGAACGCGCGATCAGGGAACGCTCGGCGGTGGTTATCTTTGCCGCTTCGGGCGGCGCGCGGATGCAGGAAGGCACGCTTTCGCTGATGCAGATGGCGAAAATATCCGCGGCGCTCGCGCGGCTCGACGAAGCGAAACTTCCCTTTATCTCTGTGCTGACCGACCCGACCACCGGCGGCGTCACCGCCAGCTTTGCCATGCTGGGCGACGTTATCCTGGCCGAACCAAAAGCGCTGATCGGTTTTGCCGGCCCGCGCGTGATCGAACAAACCATCCGCCAGAAACTTCCCGCCGGTTTTCAGCGCTCGGAATTTTTGCTCGATCATGGAATGGTCGATAAGGTCGTCGACCGCCGCGAAATGAAAGAAACTATCACCCGCACACTCAACTTTATGATGAACGCGGAGATCGCGGGCAAAGACAGTTTTGCTACTGCCAGAATTTAATGTGACCTTTGACGAATCTGTCAACTATCTCCTCTCTCTCGGCAATGAAGTTTCCGCGATGAAGCTTGGGCTTGCGAATGTCCGCAAGCTTCTCGCCGCATTAAATGCCCCCCAAAATAATTTTGTAAAAGTGCAGGTGGCCGGAACCAACGGTAAAGGCTCGACCTGTGTTTTTTTGGATTCGATCTGCCGCGAAGCCGGGATAAAAACCGGGCTTTACACTTCCCCGCACCTGATCTCGATCACCGAGCGAATAAAAATTGACGGTGAAGAGATCAGCGAGGAAGACTTTGCCCGCCACGCTTCAAAGATAAGAGAGGCGGGCGAAAACTTATTTGCCGCGGGTGAGATCGACAGCGTTCCGACTTTTTTTGAACAGGTAACGGCCATTGCTCTGCTCGCTTTTGCCGAAGCAAATATCGAACTGGCAATTCTGGAAACGGGCCTGGGCGGCAGGCTTGACGCGACTACCGCAGCGAATGCCGAGATCGCCGCCATTACCCAAATCGACTACGATCACCAGCAATATCTGGGCGAGACGCTGGAAGAGATCGCCGCCGAAAAAGCAGCGATAATCCACCGAAACAGCAAAGCGTTTATCGCTCCCCAAAAACAGGAAGCGGAAGAGATCATCCGGCGGAGATGTCAGGAGGCGGGTGTTATCCCGGTTTTTTCAACCGGGCAGATCAGCCCTGCGATCCAGTTAAAGATACCCGGCCGTCATCAAGTAATAAACGCCGCGCTGGCGGCAGATATCGCCGAAGCGCTGCCCGAATTCGGCTTTCCCATTAGTGCGGAAAATATCGCACGCGGTTTGGAAAATGCGGTGCATCCCGGCCGGCTCGAATACGCCGAACATGGAGGCGGCATTTTATTTGACGGCGCTCACAATCCGGCCGGCGCGCGGGCGTTGGCAGATTATTTTGAGGAATTTGTCGCAAAGCCGGTAACTCTGATCTTCGGCGCGATGGGTGATAAAAATGTTTCGGAGATCGCTCGCATTTTATTTCCACGGGCCGAATATCTTGTTCTGACCGCGATCGATAATTCCCGCGCCGCCGCGACGGACAGCCTGCTCGAACTTGTGCCCGCCGCGTTTCCGAAGGATAATGTTTTTCTAACGCAAACTTCCATCGAGGCGCTGGAAATAGCACGGAAAATTACCGGAAAAGAAGGCCTGATCTGTGTTACAGGGTCGCTTTATCTGGTGGGGGAAATACAGACAACACTGAAAACGCGATTATGAGAAAACTATTTTTTCTTTTGATCTTACTTTCGTCGCTGCTCGTTACCGCCAATGCTGCCGCAGCAACCGACAAAACTGACGTGATGAAAGTGTCCCGGCGGGCCGTTCTCGCTCTGCGGGACAAGAACATGGCCAAGCTGGCGGCGCTCGTTCACCCGGTAAAGGGCGTGCGTTTTTCCGCCTATGGTTATATCGATAAAGACCGCGATCTCGTCTTCAAGCGCCCGCAGGTGTCCCGTTTGCTGGACAACAAAACGGTGTACGAATGGGGCGAGTACGACGGGTCCGGCGATCCGATAAAAATGCGCTTTGTGAAATACTATGCGGCATTTATTTACGACCGGGATTTTGCCCGGGCGCCAAACG
Source organism: uncultured Acidobacteriota bacterium (assembly GCA_963766895.1). Taxonomy (GTDB): domain Bacteria; phylum Acidobacteriota; class Blastocatellia; order Pyrinomonadales; family Pyrinomonadaceae; genus DASYKT01. The sequence continues at coordinate 227,200 of CAVYCB010000008.1, read as the reverse complement.
TCGATTACAACAATGTGATCGGGCGCGGCAATACGATAGTGAATATTGCCGAGACCTATCCGAACGGGAAATTTGTCGAATACCATTTCCCGGACAGCCAGGATGGCGGCGCGATGAACTGGAACAGTCTTCGGCTCGTTTTTGAAAAATCTGGAAAACAATGGTATCTCGTCGGCATCTCCCACGATGAATGGACGATCTGATAGGAAATTAAAAGTTTATGTATAAATTGGTTTTGATCCGCCATGGCGAGAGCATTTGGAATCAGGAAAATCGTTTTACCGGATGGAAGGACGTCGATCTTTCCGCCAAGGGCGTGAACGAGGCGCGCACTGCCGGAGAATTGCTAAAAGACGAAGGTTTTGTTTTCGACATCGCTTTCACTTCGGTGCTGCGCCGCGCCATCCGCACGCTGCAGATAATTTTGAACGAGATGGAGCTTTCCTGGATACCGGTGGTCAAGAGCTGGAAGCTGAACGAACGCCACTACGGCGCGCTCCAGGGGATGAATAAATCCGAGATGGCCGCGCAATTCGGCGAAGAACAGGTCTTGATCTGGCGCCGCAGTTACGACACGCCGCCGCCCTCAATGGAGATCGATGACGAGCGTTACGAAGGCAAAAGCCCGCGTTATGCCGGCCTCAAAGAAGGCGAATTTCCCTTAACTGAATGTTTGAAAGATACGGTGGCGCGCGTGCTTCCTTTTTGGGAAGAACAGATCGCACCGGCTATCCGCTCCGGCAAACGTGTGATCATCGCGGCCCATGGAAACAGCATCCGCGCGCTGGTAAAACACCTGGACGAGATCCCTGACGCGCAGATCGTAAACCTCAACATCCCGACCGGCATCCCGCTGCTGTATGAACTCGATGAAAATTTGAAGCCGATGGGGAGCGAATATCTCGGCGACCCGGAAGCGATAGCTAAAGCCCAGCTGGCGGTGCAAAATCAGGGTAAGGCGAAGTAGCTTACAAACCAAAAAACTATGAAACAAAGTAAATTATTCCGGCTGATCTGTTTCACTACGATCTTGTTATGGGCGATCTTGTTGTGGGTCCCCCTGGCATCGCCTGCTCAGAGCAAAGCCGATGCAGTAGTGATACCGAACGCCTCAATTAAAACCGCCGACGGCTATCTTTATATTTACAATACCCCGATCAGATCCATCATGATCGAGCTTAAGGGCAAAGAAGTAACCCCCGCAAAAAATACGGATATGCCGATGTTTTTTGTGGACGGGAAATTGGTGCAGATAGTTACGGTGGACATTCAGAACTTTGTGTCCGGCAAACAAGTGGCAAGCCTCGATGAGACCCTGGAAGCGTACAAGACCTGGGAAAGCGATTATCTCGGCGAGCAGTATGGGCAAAAGTTGAAATTAGAATCGGAAAAAGTTGCGATAGGAGATGTAAAAGCGCTTCTTTGGGGTTTTAAGCGCCCCTCATCGAATGGGAATTTTGACCGTGATTATTTTTTGTCCACCGTATTCGGAAGTAAGATCCTGTCACTAAGCTCCCCGATTAAGCCATCGGAATCTGTAGCTGAATATAGATCCCTGCTGATACAGATAATGTCAACGCTCAAAGCCAGCTCGCAACCCTTCGACATTTTGAAGATAGCGGAAGATATTAAAAACAGCCCGAAAAAAGAAACCAAGCCGCCGCGATAAATGAAAGACAGCTTCACCTGGCAAAACATTGCCTATATTGCGCTGATATTGCTTTGCCTGGCGCCTTTTATTTCACCCCCTATCGCTCTGGCCCTGGGATTAGCGGCCGCGCTGGCCATCGGCCCTCCTTTTCCAAAACACAGGGGAAAGATAACGCGGGTTTTATTGCAGGCTTCGGTGGTCGGCCTTGGCTTTGGCATGAATTTTTCGCAGGTCCTGGAAGCCGGGCGCGACGGAATCCTTTTTACGATCGTCACTATCTTCGGAACGCTTGCGCTGGGTTATTTACTCGGTAAGCTATTAAAAGTCGAGTTTAAAACCTCGCACTTGATCTCTTGCGGAACGGCCATCTGCGGCGGCAGCGCCATTGCCGCGGTCGCCCCCGTAATCGAAGCCGAGGAAGATCAGATCTCGGTCTCGCTGGGCACGGTCTTTATTCTTAATTCCCTCGCGCTTTTTATCTTTCCCCTGCTGGGCGCGGCGTTTCACTTAACCCAGCATCAGTTCGGTATCTGGTCGGCTATCGCGATACATGACACGAGTTCGGTGGTCGGCGCGGCCGCAAAATTTGGCGAAGAGGCGCTGCAGATCGCCACGACGGTGAAACTTGCCCGGGCGCTTTGGATAGCGCCGGTGGCGATGCTTACCGCATGGTTCTTTTCGGAAAAGTCAGCGAGGTTTTATATCCCCCCGTTCATTTTATTTTTTCTCCTGGCTTCGGTGGTGCGCACATACGTGCCGCTGCCCGAATCGTTTTACGAAGGCGTTGTTTTCCTGGCAAAAAAGGGATTGACCATTACTTTGTTTTTGATCGGCGCATCACTTTCGTTAAAAACGATCAGATCGGTCGGCGTAAAACCTTTGATACAGGGCGTGATCCTGTGGGTAGTGATCTCAGTGGTCTCACTTTTAGCTATTCTTACTATTTTGTAAAATAACAAGTTATGACGGCAGGTTATTCCGGAACTCCGCTGGCAAAAAAGCTCGGTATCAAGCCCGGCGATAAGCTTTATTTATTTGGCGCGCCGGAAAATTACCACGCTCTGGTAGAACCGCTGCCGGAAGGTGTTGCCGACACCGCGAAATTCAAAGACGCTGACGTGCTGCATATTTTTACCAATCGCCACGCGGAGCTTGAAATGCTGCTGGAAAAATTTTTCCCAGCCATCAAGCGCGATGCGGCTGTCTGGGTCTCCTGGTATAAAAAAGCCGCCAAACAGCCGACGGAGATCACGGAAGACACGATCCGCGACATTTGCCTGCCAATGGGTTTTGTCGATATCAAAGTTTGCGCGGTCGATGATCTTTGGTCGGGATTGAAATTAGTGATAAGAAAAGAACTGAGAAAATAAATATGGCTGTAAATCAGATCGACGTAATACTGACTTGATTGACCAGGCTTTTGACCATAAGGCCTGGCATGGCCCAAACCTGCGCGGCGCGCTCCGCGGCCTGGAAATTGAAGAGGTCATTTGGGGCTCGGCGCCCGGCAAACATAATATTTGGGAGCTTATGCTCCACGCGGCCTATTGGAAATATATCGTCCGGCGGAGATTGTTGAATGAAGAAAAAGGCACGTTTGCCCTGGCGGGCTCGAATTTTTTTGAACGCCCGTCCGAAGGTTATGAGGACAAAAAGGCCTGGGACAAAGACGTCAGGCTGCTGGCCGAAACCCATCGATCTTTGCGCGCGGCGGTCGCCAATTTGAAGCCAAAGGCTTTGACCGACACTGCGTCCGGAAGCAAATACAGTATTTTGCAAACGGTGAACGGCATCGCCGCGCACGACTTTTATCACACAGGGCAGATCCAGGTGATAAAACGCCTTTATCAAGCACAGAAACAATAAAAATTTTATGGCAAAGAAAAGATCTATTTACAGTGTCCACCCGAGTTCAAAAATGGCGATGAATGTGATCGCCGGTATGAAGGAAAAAACCGGCCGCTCGCTGGATGAATGGGTCGAGCTGGTAAAAAAGAAAGGCCCGGAGGACGAAAAAGGCCGTACCGCATGGCTGAAAGAAAAACACGCCCTCGGCACCAACTATGCCGGTTGGATCACGGAAGTTTCCTTTGGCCGCGGAATGGAACACATCGATCCCGATATTTATCTGGCTACAGCGGAAAAATATGTCGATGAGATGTATGCCGGAAAAAGTGCCACACCTGAAACCTGTCTACGACGCTCTTCTAAACTTGGGTTTGGGCGTGGCCGATGATATAAAAGCCTGCCCGTGCCAGACGATGGTCCCGTTTTACCGCAACCACGTTATCGCCCAGATCAAACCCACCACCAACTCTCGCATCGATATGGGATTCGCCTTAAAAGACACGAAGCCGACCGGGCGCCTGATCGACACCGGCGGCTTTGCCAAAAAAGACCGCATCACTCACCGCATCGAAATAACTTCGCTTGATGATATTAAAGACGATGTCACCAGGTGGCTGAAAAAAGCTTATGAGATGGACGGGAAATAAGTTGTGCCACGAATGTCACAAATAGCACGAATTAAAGATCCTTATTCGTGCTATTTGTGACATTCGTGGCAATTATCCCTGCCTTATTAAGCAAGCCTTATTAATTGCTCGAAGCTTAACCAACTTGATAAGTAGCGATGCTGGTCGGAGTTTCAAAACAGCGCACTTTGTAGATCTGCACGCGGTCGTCGTTCACGCGCGAAGCGATGTAGTCGAGAATATAGCGCGCCAGATTTTCGGCGGAAGGGTTTAGTTCTTCGTCAAAGGGGGGAAGTTCGTTGATATTGCGGTGATCGAAATATTTCACGATGTCGTCCGCCGCATTTTTCAGATCGACAAAATCGATCAGCAGCCCGATGTTGTTCAGCTCTTCCCCGCGCGCGTAAATTTCGATCTTGTAATTGTGCCCGTGCAGGTTTTCACACTTCCCCTTGTAGCCGCGCAGCTGATGCGCGCTGGAAAAATTCCGCTCGATCATCACTTCGTAAAATGAAGGCATAAAATTTTCTAGTAAACAGAATATGTAAAGGTCACCGTCATTTTCATCGAAACCGGCCGGCTCCTTTTCCGCCGGATCGAATTTGAGGTTCATGACAGCCTTGTAGGCTTCGCGGTCGAAAGCATCACACCCGGAAGTCTGCGGTACACTTATTATTTCCACCGCTCCCGATCTGCGCATTACGAAGTTAAAAAGGCTCGTGCCCGAAGTATACTTTTTACACTGCCCGTTGGTTGAGGGGCTTAGGCTTTAAGAATTGCGCCTTTTTGTCGACCTCGCTCTGAGTATAAACCCTGTCTTCATCGGTTTGCGGCGGCTGACCCGATTGGGCCCTGGCCGCGGCAAAACAACAAACGGTCAGCACTAAAACTGCGGCAATGGAAAAATAAGATCTTTTCATGATCGTTAAGCCTCCCTAAGGTATTTTATAGCTGCCTAAAGCTATTTTATAGCTGCCCTAAAGCTATTTTATAGCTGCCCTAAAGCATTTTATAGCTGAACGCATTAAAACACCTAGACTTGCGCAAAAAAAGCCGGACCGGTCACACCCTGTATCTTTCCAGCCAAAAAGCACCCGCAGCGATCACGATATAAAGGACCAGGGCAGTCAGCGCGGCCGAGGGAGGCGAATCAGGCGGCGCGGCAAAAAACACCCATGTCTGAAGGACCAGCAGCAGGACGCCTAAAACCGGCATGCCGATCTTACCGAGGATCGAAATGGGCTTCGTTTTAAGAAAATAAAACGCCATTCCGCCGAACAAAAGGACCGCTTCGAGCGCGAACGCCACGGCCGGATAATTCCAGAGCCCGAAACCCATTTTGTAAGTATTGTCATAAAGCGCAAGGTCCGGTATATGAACGATCAGGTCAAGCACCCAGTGCGAAAAAACCGCCAGGCCGATGATAAACGCCGCGCGCAGCGGACTGTTACGAGAGAATTTGTAAAGCAAGAAGGCGCCGATCGACCACGCCAAAGCCCCCGCCAGGCTGTGGGTATAAGGCATGTAGTAAAGGTCCAGCGGATTGGTTGCCGTGATACCGGGCACGATACGCACCTTTTCGATCCCGGCATAAACCAGGATCGCCCAAAGAACGTCGACGAACTGAACAGCGATAAAGAGCAGCCACAGCGGTATGCTCTTTTCCATTCCCTTGGCAATAAAACTAATACCGTAATGTCCTATGAACATCGTTAGCCTCCTCGATTAAAGAAATGGTCTTTCCACAATTAGAGGCGATGCGGCAGGCTATTGCAAATGCGAGGCTAACTAAAACATTCGTTCGACGTCTTTGAGATCGCTGGTGACTTTACTCTTCGGCAGGCTGTCGAGAAAAACTTTGCCGTAGGCTTTGGTGCGCAGGCGCGGATCGAGGATGGCGAGGACACCTTTATCTGTGGTCGAACGGATGAGGCGGCCGATGCCTTGTTTGAGAGTGATGATGGCTTGCGGAATACTGTATTCGTAAAACGAGCCTCCGCCATTTTCGTCAATAAATTTTTGCCGCGCGGCCACGATCGGGTTCGTCGGCACGGCAAACGGCAGTTTATCGATGATGACACAGGAAAGCTGCTCGCCGCGCACATCGACGCCCTGCCAAAAACTCGAGGTCGCAAAAAGCACCGCATTATCGGTTTTCTTGAATTTTTCCAGCAGCCCGGCCTTCGACATTTCGCCCTGCAGCAAACAGGGAAAATCGACCTTATCTCTCACCAGTTTATAGAGCGCATTCATCGAAGAAAGGCTGGTCGATAGAACAAAGGCGCGCCCGCGGGTGATGTTCAAAAGTTTTATGATCTCGCCGGCCGCCACTTGCTGATATTCCGGCGCGCGCGGATCCGGCATACGCGGCGGCAGATAAAGTACTGTCTGCTCGGCAAAATCGAACGAAGAATTAGCGATGAAGGTGCTGGTTTTTTCGCGCGGCAGCCCTAACCGGTCACGGACAAAATCGAATTTGCCTCCGCTGGAAAGAGTGGCGGAAGTAAGAACGACAGTGTCGAGCTTGTCGAAAAGCTTATCTTCCAGGATGCCGGAAACATCTATCGGGGTCGCGCGTAAAAATAACCCGCGCGCGCGTCTTTCCAGCCAATAGACAAAAGTTTTTTCCCCTGCCTTAACGATAAAATCGAGATCAAAACGGATCTGCCTGATGCGCCGTACCGCGCTTTCAACCTCGGTGGTTTTGTCTTTTAGCGCGTCCAGCGTGGCTTCTAACTGGCGCAGCGAAGTATCGAGCCCGAAATAAAATTCGCCCAGCGAAGTTGCCTCTACTTCGCCATTGCCATCAACTCTGGCAAACATCTCGCTGCTTATCGGGAATCTTCCCTCGTCGCCGCGGCCGGTCCGAAATCCCGACCAAAATCTTTCGGCGATACTGCCGATCTTGCCGCAGGCTTTGATCACATCCTGGTTCGCCACGCGATCTTCGATCTGTACGTTCGTCGCGTCGCGGATCACCTCATCGACCTGGTAGCTCGAAACTTCAAAACCGAAATAATCTGCGGCGATGTCTTCAACCAAATGCGCTTCGTCAAAAATAACGGCGGCATAATCCGGCAGCACTTTCCCATACTCTCCGTCGCGCAAATTCAGGTCGGCGAAAAAGAGATGATGATTGACGATGATGATATCTGCCTTTTCAGCTTTCTGCCGCGCCTGGGTGATAAAACAGGCTTCGTAATCGGCGCATTTTTGGCCCAGGCAGGTTTCCGAGCGCGCCGATATCTGGTTCCAGAATCTCAGATTGTCCGGCAGATCGATGAGCTCCGCGCGGTCCCCGGTTTCGGTCTCGCCTACCCAGTTGCGCACCTTGTCAAAATGGTCGAGGTCGCCCATCCCTTCGAGTATCGGCATCGTCTCCGCTTTTTTTATCCGGTGCAGGCACGCGTAATTTCCCCGGCCTTTTAGGCAGGCCGCCGAAAACTTTTTGGGAAGGATCCGCTGCAGAAACGGAATGTCCTGCTGCATCAGCTGCTCCTGCAGATTCTTGGTGCCGGTCGAAATGATGACCCGCTGACCTTTTCCCAGCGCGGCGGCGATCGCCGGCACCAAGTAGGCCAAAGTTTTACCGGTTCCCGTCCCGGCCTCGACGATAAGGTGTCTTTTTTCTTCAAATGCGCGCAGAACGGCCTCCGCCATCCCGACTTGTCCGGGGCGGTATTCGTAGCCTTTTAGATACGAGGCTATCAATCCTTCCTGGCCGAAAACTTTTTCCACTTTAGGAGACCTTTACCAGCAATAAACAGCATTTCATCCATGAAATTATGATTCATTTTTGCTTTTGGCGCAACTTTGCGGTTTGTGAAAAAAGCATGGTTTTGCTAGATTTTTGAATTATGAAAATAAACGCTCTGACGCCGATGCTTTATACCGAAAAAATGCGTGAAACGGTGGAATTTTATACCGGTGTGCTGGGTTTTACCTGCCCGAATTTTGTCGAAGAATGGGGCTGGGCCGCGCTTCGCCACGGCGATGTGGAGATCATGTTCAGCCTGCCAAATGCTCACATACCTTTTGAAAAACCCGTTTTCACCGGCACGCTTTATTTCAAAGTGGAAAATGCTGATGAGGTTTGGGAAAAGCTAAAAGATACGGCCGGCGTGTGTTACCCGCTCGAGGATTTTGAATACGGCATGCGCGAGTTTGCCGTGTATGACAACAACGGCTATCTACTGCAATTCGGCCATAGTATTGATGAATAGATGAAAAATAGCAGGTAAACCTGGGAGCGCAGGCATCTTGCCTGCAAGGCTGCGCAGCCTAAGAAACTAATAGAACTCGGATCTCTGACGGATAAAACACATCTCACGGACCAACTTCATCCACATAATTTTTATACAATTTTCAAACGCTGCGCGTTCATGCAGGCAAGATGCCTGCGCTCCCGGGATGGCCTGCAAATTTCTTATTCCAAATATTTCACATTTTCGCGGCCGTGACGCAGGGTGGTCGACATCCAGATCAATTCTTTGAAGAATTTCTGCATTCGTTTTGCCGTTCCCGGGTCGGTGATCTTGCCGTTCTCATCAAATAGCTCGTTCACCCGCGAGAAATTCCCATCCCAAAAAATGCAGACCAGGCCCAGCTCGCGAAATACCGGCAAGAGGTTTTCGATCACGCGCGTACCGCCAAAACCGCCTTTTGATACGGCACAGACGCCTACGGCCTTATGTATGTATTCTTTCAGGTTGGTATCGAGCGCGTGTTTCAGCATTCCCGGATAGCCGTGATTGTATTCCGGCGTGACAATGAGCAAACCGTCGGCCCGCTCGCATTTGGCGGAAAATTCCGGATGCTTTATTTGCTCGCCGGCGTCATCGCCCGGTAAATTCAGATCGCAAACATCGATCAGTTCGGTCTCAACCTGTGCGAATTTTGAAAATTCCTCGAGCACAAAATTTGCTACGTGGCGGCTCTTCCGGTCTTTGCGCGTCGTGCCGAGGATCATGGGAATATAAAGAGGTTTGTCCATGAAGCTATCTTATCTCATCTCATTGAGACCCTAAAGGCTATCGTAGCCCGTAAATGAAACGGATCACCGTCGTGATGAAGTCAGAACCGGGAACGGTAGTGACCGGGTTCTTATTCGACGGGCTAGATGCCTGTTAGTTTTTCGCTGCGCTCATTACCCGGTCACTACCGTTCCCGGTTCTGACCCGTTACTTTTTGATTTCACGGTATTATGGACAAAACGTCAGTTCACCCGCGCTCCCGGCCAAAAAAAGGGGGAAAGCGGATAATATCCTGCTTTCCCGTGAATGGCAGATCCGGTCAGACAGATCGTACCTAACCAATAAAAGAGATGATAGAAAGCTGCATTTAGAAGAGTTGAGCTCAGTGCGGAAAAGACCTTACGGACCTTTCCGCACCTCCCTCATATGCTCCCACCGTCCTGAGAGCAAACTCGTGTGAATTACCCCCCTGTCATAAACAATGTCTTGTAAACCGAAAGCCTTACAGCCAGATTCGCGCGCGTGATAGGGCCGTTCGGGTCAAAACTCTGGCGCGGCGGCGCGCCGAACAGTCCCGTGTTCAGAGCGACCTGAACATACCCGCGCAGATCGGCCGGTATCTGATCGTTGTCCGCCAGCGCCGTCCCGTCGAAAGTTACCGTCGAGCCGGCCAGCGCGCGGGCTTCGCCGTCGTGGCCTAGCGCCTTGACCAAAGCCACCACCAGATCCAGCCTGCTGATCGCATCAGCCGGCTTAAAGTCCGCGCCGAGCCCGCTCATCATTCCCGCCGGGGCAAAGTTGTAATCTCGAAGCGTTGAGCCATTGGCCGTCACGGCGTCCGCAATTCTCGACAGATCGCCGCTGACGTCCGCAAACTTCGGCGAATTTCCCAGCGACTGTCGCAGCGGCGTATTAAGCACCAGCGAACGGGCCAGATCTTCGCGGCTAACTGTGCTGTCGGGACGAAAACTTCCATCGGTATAGGTATCCATCAGCCGGTTTTTGAGCGCAAATTCGATGGCCGTTTGCTGCGGATGCCCTTGTATGTCGGAAATACCCGGCAGAATGTATTTAACCTGGCTGATAGTTCCATTCACCGGGCCCGGCAGTGCTACCTGGACCGGCAGCGAAGCCTGCGGGACCGCCGCTAAGCCGCGCGCTCCGCGAACTTCAAGGGTCCACGTTCCGGCCTCGGGATTTTGCACGGTCACTTCCCGCGCGGTGCTGCTTAAGACGGGCGTTTCGATCGCCGTCGAGTAACCGGCGCCGCTCGGCGCGGTGATCTTGATCCCGACAAAATTCCCGTTGCCCATCTCCAGCACATCATCGACGTTTGCAAAGACGTTGAGCACATTCATCCCCGGTTCGACCGTAAAGGTGGTGGCGTTCGCCGACGTAGTTCCCGAAACCGCCGGGTTAAAATCGATATGAAACGATGCCGCCGCCGGGCGCTCTTCGCTAAAGTGCGCGTTAAAATTTACCTGTGAAAAATTCTGGTAGCCTTTCGAACGGTTCAGCACTTTATCGACCGCGGCATAGGCGTTGACGTAACCGGAACCAACCTCATAGTCTTCGTAACCCGGCATTCGGGTCGAAGTCTCCATTAAGATCTGCTTGATCTCATCAGGCGTCAGTGTCGGGTCGGCGTCGAGCATCAATGCGACCACTCCCGCTACAAAAGGTGTCGCCATCGAGGTGCCGGAGATCTGTGTGTAGAACGGGATCATTCCGAGCGGGATCTCAGTATCGGCGTTTAAGCCGTTGGCCGTCAGATTGGTGAGCGCGCGCACCGAAACGATGTCGCTGGTAAATCCGTAGCGGGTAAGGCTGCTTTCGAAAAAGCGTCCGTTGCCCGGCGCGGTTATCGTCGGCGCTTCGTTATCGTTGTTCGGATTGTCGTCATTCAAGCGCTCTTCGCGCGGCAGCCCGCGGGAAGAAAAATCCGCCAGCATACCCTCTTTGGTCCCCGCGGCGACACCTATTATCCACGGCGCCTGGGCATACGGGCTGAGCGTGTTTTTTGCGGCGCCATCGTTACCACCGGCAAAAAGCACCGTCATATTCATATCGTGGGCCTGTCTTGCGGCGATCATCAGCGGTTCGTTAGCGTCAAATTCACCGCCGCCCAGCGGCCCGTAGGAATTTGTGACGACCCGGATCTTGTATTGGCTTTGGTGAGACAGGCCGTATTCCCATCCCGCCAGCGCGTCCAGCACCAGCAAAACAGCGCCCCCGCCGGACCCGACGATCTTCACACCCGGCGCAACGCCCGAATACACGCCGCCGGAACGGCTGCCGCTACCGCCCACGATTCCCGCGCAATGCGTTCCATGGCCTACCGTGTCCGTATTGGGAATATTTTCCAGCGAGAGTGAAGGCGTTAAGCCGTTAAGTAAAAGTCCGCCCAGCGCGATACCCGTGTTGCCCGTTTCGGTCGAAACTAATCGCTGACTGTTCTGGATCACTTTCGAGCCAAGGGGCAGATCGGCATGCGTCGCATCGATACCTGAATCGATCACCAGAACGGAAAAATCGCCTGCACCGGTGATAGGCATGCCGCCGTTGCGCAAGGTAAAAGCGCTGTCCGCGCGCACCTGGTCGGCGCCGGCCACCATCCGGGCCTGGTTCATATAATATCTGAGACGGTCGTTTGACCAGATGGAACGGACTGCCGGGTTGTTTGAGAGCATCCGGACCTGTCCGGCGGTCAGCACTGCGCCGACCATTCCAAGTTTTGGAAAGGTCACGCCTTTTAAGATACCCAGGGATCGCAAAACATTAAGATGGCTTTCTCTGAGGCCCGTTTGAGTATTAAAACTTATGATAACTACGCCGACTTTGGCGTTATTTGTCAGATTGGTAAGTTGGTTTTGGAGTACAGGGCTTAGAACAGCCGCTTTTATACTAAGCAAATGAATGCTTGTAATTACCAGAATAAAAAATACTATCCGCACCCCTTGAAAAGATTGATGAAAAGATCGATTTAATTGTGGATTCACCTGAATTTTCCCCCTGTTTTTCTCTCGCAAAAAGCTCCCAAATAAATCTCCAAATAATCTAGGGTCAGATTACCTAATAGAGTTTGAGAAAAACTTGAGGTTGACTTGAGGCGAGCGCGGAGCTGGAAATGAAAAGCCTGTATCCTAAGTGAATGCAATAGTTAAGAAAATCTAATAGCTTCATCGAAGAGCGGGCGCAAGCGGCCCTTTCCAACCTGAGAGGTGGTCAGCTCGCGTGATAAATAATAAACATTAAGTAAATAAATTTGCAGTCCGGAAGGGCCGCTTGCGCCCGCTCTTATCTTACAGTCCCGTAGGGACGTTATATTTATAGAACAGAGATCATTAAATATTCCTAAAGCTCCGTAGGAGCGACATATGTCGTTCCTACGGAACTCAAAAACAATTTATCTATAAGCATTGACTACAAATATGACGCCTCTACGGGACTAAGAGAAGAACCACTCCAAATAACATGAAAGAACCGGCAACATTGATGTACCCAAAAACATTCTTTAAATTTACTGCCGTCTCGTGTAAATTCGTGGCTCCCGGCCTTTGCGGCCGCGATCTTTGAAACTCAATTTTAGCTGTTTTAAGCGGAACAATAGAGGATTTTAAGGTTTTGCCGGAATGCATGGAATTCCTTTTATTTCTGTTTCATTTTGTTTCATCTGTTTCATTCGTTTCACTCCCGGTGAAACATGAAACACTGCAACACCGCCTCCTCCGCTCTGTAAGCTGTTGATCGTGCGGTATTTAACGCGCTCATACATTCTGCAGCCTGTTTTCGAGGCTTATTTGTTATTTGATCAGTTCCTGGTACACCTTGCGGGTTTCGGGGGCGGGTTCGATGCCAAGGTCCTTCTTGAGCAGTGCCTCAAGGCCTTCGAATTGTTCGATGACGGAGGCCCGTTTGCCCTGCATAGCATAGGTTTTCATCAGCAGCCGGTGGGCGTCCTCGCGGTAAGGGTCGGTTTGCAGGATATCGCCGGCAAATTTTATCGCTTTTGACCACTGCCGCTCGCCAAAGGCCAGCTTGGCCAGGGCGTTTAACACGCGTGAATGCTGTTCGAAAAAGTAATGGCGGCGCTCCTCGGCCCAGCCGTCATAGACGCCGGACATAAACTCTCCCCGGTAAAGCTCATGGGCGGCCTCGAGGTTAAGCTGCAGCGCAGCATTATCTTTTTCCCGCTTGGCTTTTTCCGCGGCGGAAATATATTTTTCAAACTCTTCCGTATCGATCAGAACCGAAAGCTCCGGGTTTAGCTGGTAAGTTCCATCGCGAAAGATAAGAAAATTTTGCTTAAAAGCCTGGCGGCTGTTGAGGGCTTTGCGAATGTGTGAAATGGTCGGGTGAAAATTCTTCTCGATCGTGGATAGTTCGTCTTCGCCCCAAAAAGCATCGATGAGCACGTCTTTTTCTACCCGGCGATGCTTGCTGGTCGCGATGTAGCAAAAAATATCCCGCGCGCGTTTGGTGGTCCATGCATCCGGCGCAAATGGCCGCGAGCGGTCACGGTAGATATCGACAAATCCAAGTATGTTCACTGTCAGATCCGTAACGCCGGCGGTTATTTCACCGGCCAATTCGACGGCCGAAGAACTTTCTTCTTTTCGCGCGTCGGCAACATTTCTTCGCAGGTCGGGCGGAAGTTTTTCCAGAACATCCTCATCGCGGAAAAATTTTGAGCCTTTTTTAATTTCGCTGCGCAGCCAATGTTCGTAGTCGAACCGCGCCGTCAGGTCGATCGCTCTTTGCAGCGGCTCATAAACGTCTTTCCAGTTTTCGGTTGCGAAAAAAACTTCGGCCAACAACAGCGAGGCATTGGCTTCGTCGTAATTCAAATTTTGCTCCTGAAAGAACCCGGCCAGTTCCGAGACCTTTTCCACCAGGCCATCGGTCTTGCCCTGCGCCAGGCGAGCGCGGCACAATACCAGCTCGACGGTTTTTATACCGAATTCATTATTGCTTCCGGCACGGGCGCGCAGCAGATTTTCCAGCAGTGTTTGCGCTTTTACCGGATCCTTTCGCAGCAGGTAAAATTTGGCGCGCTCTTCATCCAGATCGCGGGCGGCAAGATTCACCCCGGCATCCTCATATGCCTTTAAGGCCCTTTCGTAAAATTCCGCGGCGTGGGCCACATCTTCTTTTTCGCGGTAGAAATTTCCAAATGCTTCGAAAACCTCCCCGCGCAAAGCCGTCAAATTAAAAAGCTGGCAAATCTGCAGCGCCTGTTCCAGATTGCGTTCGGCGTCCTCGAACTCACCGCGAAAAATATGCAGCCGCGCAACGTTCAAATAACCGATGGCTTCCTGGGGAAAAGGGTTGATACTTTTATTGTCGCGAAAGATACGTTTGAACCAGCGCAGGGCCTCGCCAAAATCGCCGCGAAAACCGGCCGGGAGCGCCAGGTTGTGAGTAATTAGGCGAATATAATGCTGGCTGCCCTGCTTTTCCGCCAGATCGAGGGCGAGGCGAAACTGATGTTCGGCCTGCGTCCATAACCCTTGCGCGATCAGGCACAAGCCCCGCGTGTTAGCGCATTTTAAGTATGTCTCGGTTTCCTTGTCGACCAGTTTTTCCGCTTTCTCCAATTGGTTCAGAGCGGCGGCACAATCGCCTTTGCGCCGCAGAAGGCTCGCTAAAGAATGCAGCGCTTCCGCTTCGCCGACCTTGTTTTTCTCTTTCGCCAGCAGGCGCACGGCCCGCTTTAAGAGCGTGAATGATTTGGCCTCTTCGCCGCGCAAACGAAGGATCTCGGCCCTGTGCAGCAAAGAATACGGATAAGTTTCCAGGTGTTCCTGAGGTATGCCGGCGATAAAGTTTTCCAGCGTGGTGATCGCGCCGCCGGCTATCCATTCCGCCCCGTTTTCTGAGATCACTTGCGCCGCCCGGTCGAAATTTTCCGTCTCCAGCAAAAAAGGCAGGGCCTTTTCCCAAAGCTTTTCCGCAAAGAAAAAGTCGGCCAGCCTGAGGCGTTCTTTCTCCAATCTCGCCCGCCCGATCTCGGAACGCAGGCGCCGCTGCAGAAAATCGCGAAAGAGCGGGTGAAGACGGTAAACTTCCGTTTCCCTGCTTTCACCGGCCACGGTCAGAAAGACATTCTTGTGCAGCAGCTCAGGCAGCACGACAGCGCAGCGCCGATCGGGAAACAAACGGCTGCAGACATCTAACGGTAAGGAATCAAGCAGCGAAAGATGCATCAGCAGGTCTTTTATTTCTTCCGATTCGCCGCCGAAAACTTCCTCCGCGAAATAATCGAAAATATCTTTTTCCGAGCGATGTAAAATATCGCCAAGATCGATCTTAGGTTTATTCGACCCCTGGTAAATTTCCTGCTCGGCCGCTTGCCGCACCAACTGCAGGGCGGTTATCCAGCCGTGCGTCCGCTCGCTGTACTCGGCTATTTCTTCATCTTTAAGTTCGATGTTCAGCGTCCGGCGAAAAAGACCCCGCATTTCTTCTTCGGTAAAAAGCAGGTCTTCGCGCGTCAAAACAAGCGCGGAAGATTGCGAGCGGCGGCGCATTATCGCCAGCGGCGGAAGGTCGCGGGTGGTAATGATCAGATGAAGAAGCTCGGAAGAATATTGCAGTAGACGATCGACGAGCTTGTGTACCACCGTGTCAGGCCCGATGTGATGATAATCGTCCAGGACGATAATGAACGGCTGCTTCATGCTTTCAAATATCTCGTTAAGCAGCAGATCAGCGGCGCGTTCCGGAAATCTGAACAGTTCATCCCGGGCTTCGGTGATATAAGGCAAAACGGTACCACCGAAATCAGGCGCGAAATTCCTGATGCCGTGCGTGATGTACCCAAGAAAGACGAATGGATCGGCATCCGTATGATCAAGCTGGTACCAGACGGACGGGCGCGATTCACTGCGGATAAAGTCAGAGATCAGGGTGGTTTTGCCGTAGCCGGCATCGGCCGCCAAAAGCGTTACCGAAGCGTTGATATTGGCTTTTAATTTTTCTGTCAGGCGCGGGCGAGGCAGTAATTCGGACACCGCTCTGGGCGGTAATAGTTTCGTCCGCAAAAATAAATTCGGTTGTGACATTAATAATTCTTTGAGACGCTTTTGATATCAAAAAGCACGCCTCAAATTCATTAAATATTTTAGAGACGAATTCTTATGAACTTGCCGTAATTATGTCACAACCGATTATTTTTTTCTATGCGTTTTAAATTGTTTGAACTAAAGCTCTAAGCTTTCCGATCCGGCCGAAAGATTCAGTATAGAACTTAGCGGAATCACCGGGCGAGACTCCCGCTTTTTTACAAAACGCGGATGTTTCGGCCTGATCAAAAGCGATTATCTTTTCGTCTATGACACTCAGGGCCTGTTTCGAACGCAGCCGCCAAAGCGGAAAAGCGGGCTTGCTGCGCGAAAGAAAAAGCAGGTGAGTAGCGGGTGAAGCGGTTTGAAGTATGGCGCCAAAAAAATCATTGAACCATTTGGCGTCGAACACATGATGAATGTCATCGAGAACGATAAGCCGGGGAGCATCCGCAGGCGGCGGTTCGGATATTAATTTATCTATCAGATCTCTTATTTCCAGGCCGTCGCCGATCGGAGAATTTCCCCAGATACCTTTCGATAAATAATGGGAAAAGATCTTCCAGTCAGAATCCGCGGCCTCGACGCCATACCAGGCCTTTCTTTCATATTGCCCGGCGAGATTAGCGGCGATCGCTGTCTTGCCCGTGCCGGCGCGGCCGGTTATTAAGACAGCTCCCACCTGGTCCAGCGATCTTTTTAACAGCCGGTCAAGGCGCGGCCTGAGCAAGTGATCGATCACCGGCGGAACATTGAGTTTTTCCGTGAGGATCCGCATTTTTTCGCAGTCAGCGGAGCCGACCGGGCCGGCGGGCCGATGAAAAGTGCTGTCCGGATCAACTTCATCGAAGCTCATCTCATCGAAATTTTCGAAGCTCTCCCGGAACGTAAAAGTCATCGGCATAACGGCTCCGAGATTACTAGGCACCCCTTGAGTAAAACTTGAATTACCGATAAAAGCGGGCGGAGATGATAGTTTTGCGCAAAAAATACCTCAAGTATTTCTCAACCCGGCATAAATATGATGGAAACATAGTTTATTTCTAAACCTGATGGGCATGGACTATCCCTGAAGTATTTTTGAAAGTTAGAGGTAGTAAAAATGAAAAAAATAATTATTGGAATCAATCTGATCTTACTCATCAGCCTGGGGGTTTCCGCGCAAAAAACGCCCGAAAAAAATGCGCAGGTAAAAGGGTCGGGCTCCGGCGCGATCAGTAAAAGCGGGAATGGCGCGGGCCTTAATGCCGGAACTGTCGTGGACGCGCAACTGATGCAAAACCTGGATGTTAAGAAAGCCAGGGTGGGTGACCAGGTGCTTTTGAAAGTTGTCAGATCGGTCAAGCAAAACGGGCAAACAATAATCCCGAAGGGCGCCAATCTCGTCGGCCGCGTTACGGAAGTACAGCAGAGAACAAAAGAAACGGCCATGTCCCGGCTGGGGGTTGTTTTTGACCGTATTCAGGGCCAGGATTTAAATAGCCCGGTAAATGTGTCGATAGTATCGATCACAAATGTTGCCGCTAATGTAGCGGCGGCTGATATGATAGATTCAGATATTTCCGGAACTTCCAGTTCTTCGACGCGTGTAATCGGACAGAATTCCGGAAGCAGTTCGAGCGGCGGAGGCTTACTGGGAGGCGTTACAAATACGGCGGGCGGCGTCGTAGGCACAACGACAAATACTGTAGGCAATACAGTTGGCGGCGTTGCCAACACGACGCGGGAAACCGTCGGCACCGTGGCCGGCGCAACCAAACAGACCGTCGGCGGTACCACCCAGACACTGGGACAGACGGTCAAAGGGCTGCAAATTTCACCTTCCGCCAGTGCCGGTGGTTCTGCAAACGGCGCGACCACGCTTTCAGCGGCCGATAAAAATGTCCGGATCGAAAAAGGCGCTAATTTTCAGCTCCGCGTGGGTGGCAATTAAGGCACTCAATTTGCAGAAGCAATGGTGTTCGGTAGTTCGGAACACTGGAATTTGTCTTTTCGGTATATTTTAAGACATTAAAGATATCTTTTTGTATGCATTTAATACAGTTTTGATTGATGGATACTAAGATAGATCTTAGAAAACTTCTCTGCTTCATCCTGTTGATCGTTTTTTCCTGGAATACAGTTGGGGCGGGGATAAGTGTGGTCGGTTCCGACGGAATGCGTTTCACCGGGGCTGACGGAGTAGATTTTATCGGCACCAATGGGATACGTCTCGCTGGTGCCGATGGCTTTATTAACACCGAAGTAAATGGGCTCAGATTCACCGGCGCAGATGGAGTGCGTTTTACCGGTGCCGACGGTACGCGTTTTACCGGCGCCGATGGAATTACTTATATAGGTTCAACCGGGGCCCGTTTTACGGGCGCTGACGGCATCGATCTGATGAAGGTCGATGGAATGCGTTTTACCGGGGCGGACGGATTTCGTTTTACCGGCGCGGACGGCACGACCTACGAAGCGAATTCGATCGTCATCAGAAAAGCTAACGGGGTTTCATTGCTCGCTCCGGCAGGCATCTCGCTGATCGGGACGAACGGTTTGCGCTTTACGGGCGCTGATGGCGATGCGATTTCAGCCGACGGGTTGCGTTTTACGGGCGCCGATACCATCCGGTTCACCGGTGCGGATTCGCTGACGGGATTTGGCCCTGACGGGGTACTTTTTGAGCTGATCGCTCCCGCCGGGTTTTCTATTACGGGCTTAAACGGCATGCGCTTTACCGGCGCCGATACCGTCTTCACGGTGATAGACGGGCTGCGTTTTACCGGTGCTGACGGGATCGAACTGATCGGCCCGGATGGCTTATTTAACCAGGCAGTTTCGGGGGCGTTCTCGGGACTTCAAAGCGTCGATCCTGAACTCGCGCTGCTGCTAAACCAGGTTACCGACGACAGCGGGATCAATGCGGTCGTCGTCTTTCATCAATACCCTACTGAAACCGATCTAAATAGTTTAAGGCAGATAGGCATTTTGGGCGGAACGCGTTTTCGGGTATTGCCGATGATCTATGTGTCGGCAACGCGGCAGCAGTTAATTGCCGTTTCGCAGCTACCGAATGTGCGTTCGATCTACGGAAACCGGACGCTGAAGTTCGACAGCGATCCGTACTTTAAGCCGACGCAAGTTTCACGCGTACCGGCGGATACGGACCTGCGCGCCAACAACAATAATTTGCCGGTAACAGGAAAGAACGTCACCGTCGCGGTTTTAGATACCGGGGTCAATGCCCTGCAGCACGATCTTTCGGGTAAAGTTATCCAGAATGTAAAACTGTTGGACCTGCAAAGCCTGCCGCTGGGATTTAACTACCCGCTGCCGATAGAAAACTTTCCGAACACCGATCTGCTCAGCGGCCACGGAACTTTTGTTTCAGGGATCATCGCCGGAAGCGGTTCCCGTTCAAACGGGAAATACAATGGCGTCGCGCCGGGCGCAAAGATCCTGGGGTTAAGCGCGGGCGACGCGAATCTGACCTTCGTGCTTTCGGGTTTCGACTATTTACTGCAAAAAGGCGCTAATTATCGCGTTCGCGTTGTTAATTGCAGCTTTTCAACCGAAGCGGTCTTTGATTACAACGATCCGGTCAATATCGCCACCAAAATGCTGACCGATAGCGGCGTCAGCGTTGTTTTTTCCGCGGGAAATTCGGGCCCGGGAAATAATACACTCAATCCTTACGCCGCCGCGCCGTGGGTGATCAGCGTCGGCGCAACTGACGAGAAAAGTGTTCTGGCAAGTTTTTCTTCGCGCGGAGTTTTCGGCGATAAAATGTTTTCGCCTTCGCTGGTCGCGCCGGGCGTGAATGTAGTAAGCCTGCGTTCGCTGGGAACGCAGATCGGAACTTTGGGACTGGCCGGCGCGGATACCCAGCGGCTGACTTTATTCGAGCTTCCGTTTTACACCACTGCCAGCGGAACTTCATTTTCAGCGCCGCAAGTGTCGGGCGCGATCGCGCTGATGCTCGAGGCGAATCCCGATCTTTCGCCGGCGCAGATAAAAGACATCTTGCAGCGCTCCGCCACGCCGCTGCCTAGATATTTTGCACACGAGGTCGGCGCGGGAATGTTAAATACCTACGCCGCCGTTCTGGAAGCAGCCTTTCCCGAACGTGCAACCGGCACCTTCCGCGCTGCCGCGGCAAACGACGGGGCGACATTTTCCACTTCGACTTTTCAAGTAAGCAATGGACAGGTAGGCCAGGGCTCGGTGATATCTGCGGCAAATATTTTGCCTGTTAATACCGTTCTCTCGAACTTTTACGTGGCGTGGGAAAAGAGCAGCCCGGCGAATTTAAATCTGAAAGTTTTTGATGGAACCGGCAACCTGGCGGCAGCATCGGCACGGCCCATTTTCAACGGAATTTTTGGCCGGAATCAAAAGGCTTCGATCACCTCGCCGGCGACGGTGAACATTCTTACCCAGATCAGTTCGCCATCCGCCGCGCCGCAAAACTTTCTGGCCGCTACCGAGATAACGCAAGTCGGTTTCCGTGAGCTTTGCGACACCGGGTCGCTTTCAGATTCGGAGAAGGCAATTGTATATGAAGGCTTGCGGAAATTTTTGCTCCCGCCGGTCGGTGAAAAATTTGAGCCAGGTTTTGCCGTTTCACGTGCCGAATTCGCCGCCGCTCTGGTGCGTATCGGCCGAGCGCCGCAGTTCGTGGCAAAAAATCCGATTTATCCGGATGTAACCGATCTCACCACTCGCAACGCCGTGGAATCGGTTCAATCCGTTCTGCCAGGACCGCTGATCTATGACGCTGCACCTGGAAACGGTTTTCGGCCCGATCAGCCGGTGACACGGTTGGCCGCCGCTATCGCGCTGGTAAAAGCCGCGCAGTTGGATAGCCTCGCCGCCGGTTCGACGCTGCCCGGCGGTCTCACGGATGCCGCTGACATACCTCAGCAGTGGCGCGGTTATGTCGCCGTCGCGCTGCAAAAAGGCTGGCTCTCGCTCGACGAATCCGATAAATTTAATGCCGGCAGCTCTCTTACGCGGGTGAATCTCGCCCAGGCGATGGTAGTTTTGTCCAGGTAAAGTCTTGCTTATATAAAATGGGCTAATTTGAAAACTTATCAGAACGGGCGCAAGCGGCCCTTCCCGGCTGCAAATTTATTCAGATTTATATTTACCTCCAAAGCCGAACATCTCTCAGGTCCGGAAGGGTTGCTTGCGCCCGCTGTATTCTTCTTGCTCACGACGGCATCGCAAAAATATTGACTTGTTCACCGCGCTTTAGTTAAGGTTGATTAATTCCTGAGAAAACTCCCATCAGGCGGAGGTTTCTAATTCGCGGCCGGCAAAGCTCTAGTTAGCTTCGCTTTCCGTTTCCCATTAATTTAAAACCAAAAGGAGAGAGATATGAAACGACTTATCGCTTCGAATATTTTTCGAAAAGTGATGATCCTTGCCGTCATGACCGGTGGACTGGTTTTTGTCGGCTTCGGCGACAGTGCCAAAACCAGTGCCAAATGCGCCACGAACGATTGCTGCAGCATCTGCGACATAGTATGGGCTTATTGCCTGACGCACTACGGCCATCCCAACGATCCGTATAAAACGTTCGCGCAATGCGTCGCCGATCTGGACGCGGATTGTTCGGACCTGGTCTGTACTCCCGGCTGCTAACATCTTTGGATAAAACTTTAAAAAGGAGAAAAAAGATGAAACAAGTTTTTTCGCGGATTTTTCGCAAGACATTGGTCCTGGCAGTATTGATCGCCGGTGCCGGTTTTGCGCTTTTAAATGGCAGCGTCAAGGCACAAGGAGGCGCCTGTTGTTTTAGCTTTTGCAACCCCATATATTCGGCGTGCGCCGGCACATATCCAAACAAGTACTATCAAACTTCCTGGGATTGTATCGTGGATCACGGCGGCGAGAATTGCGAAGCCTGCAATCCGACCTGCTGACAATCGCCGATCATTAAACTCAAAAAGGCCGGGAGCAATTCCGGCTTTTTTATTCGCTTTTTTTATTTACCGGCGCTGTCGCTTATAATCGGCTCAATGGATATAACCGATCTGATAATTCGGAGTAAAAAAGTATTAACGCCCGGCCCGACGGAAATGGGGGAAACCACCGCCCCCGCCGCGCTGCACATTCGCGGCGGCGTGATCGTTGCTGTGGGCGAATGGGAAAATGTTCCGGCCGGAATTAAGTTAATAGATGCCGGCGACGCCGTAGTGATGCCGGGTTTGGTGGATGCTCACGTGCACGTAAATGAACCGGGACGAACCGATTGGGAAGGATATACGACCGCCACGCGTGCCGCCGCCGCCGGGGGGGTGACGACCATTGTCGATATGCCGCTCAACAGTATTCCTCCGACCACGACGCGGGCGGGATTTGAAGAAAAGTTAAACGCGGCAAACGGGCAATGCCGGGTCGACGTCGCTTTCTGGGGAGGCGTGGTCCCGGATAACACAGGCGAACTAAAACCCCTGCTGGAAAATGGCGTGCGTGGTTTTAAGTGTTTTCTGATCCACTCCGGCGTTGACGAATTCCCTCATGTAACCGAAGAAAATTTGCGCGAAGCGATGCCTGAATTGGCGAAACTTAATTCAGTTCTGCTGGTTCACGCCGAACTTCCCGGCCCGATAGAAAACGCGGCGGCTGGATTGGCCGGTGCCGACCCGAAAGATTACGAAACATTCCTGCGCTCGCGGCCGCGCGAATCTGAAAACGAGGCCATCGCGCTAATGGTAAAACTTTGCCGTGAAACGGGCGCGCGGGTCCACATCGTACATCATTCATCTTCGGACGCGCTGCCGCTGGTAAAAGCCGCAAAGGATGAAGGGTTGCCGTTTTCGGTCGAGACCTGCCCGCATTACCTGACCTTTGCCGCCGAGGAAATTCCCGACGGGGCGACGCACTACAAGTGCTGCCCGCCGGTGCGCGAGCGCGAAAATCGCGAAAAGCTTTGGTCGGCGTTGGCGGATGGCACCATCGATATGGTCGTCTCCGACCATTCACCCTGCACCGCGAATTTAAAATTAATGGGCAGCGGCGATTTTATGGAAGCGTGGGGCGGGATATCGACACTGCAATTCGGCCTGCCGGTTTTGTGGACGCAGGCAAGCAAACGCGGCTTTGGCTTAAGCGACATCTCGCGTTGGATGAGCGCCGCTCCGGCAAAGCTTGCCGGGCTGGATAAACAAAAAGGAAAATTGGCGCCGGGTTATGACGCCGACATCGTTATCTGGGACCCGGACAAAGAATTCGAAGTGCGCACCGAGCTTATTCATTTCAAAAACAAATTGACGCCCTATGAAGGAATGAATCTGCGCGGCGTGGTTGAATCAACTTATGTTCGCGGCCAAAAAATTTTTGATAAAGGTGAATTTGCCGCGCAGCCTGCCGGTAAGTTGCTGGTAAAATAACGACCGCAATGCCTTAGGCAAAACCCGGCCGTTAGGATAGGGTGTAAATTTAATCCTTGCTTACGCGCGGGCTTCTGTTATTAGAAACTCAACTTAACTGAGAAAAATTATGACTGCTGATGAATTTCGCGATCTGGCGCTTAGTTTTCCCGACGCTTACGAGCACGGGCACATGGGGCATCCTGATTTTCGCGTGAAGAAAAAGATCTTTGCGACACTGGGCCCGAAAGAGGCTTGGGGAATGGTGAAATTAACACCCGAACAGCAGACGCTTTTTATCGACAAAGACCCAAAGGCGTTTGAACCGATCAACGGAGCGTGGGGATTAAAAGGCGCGACCAAAGTAATTCTCGAAAACGCTAACGAACCGACGCTGCTGCAAGCCTTAAGAGCGGCGTGGGAAAATATCATTTCTAAATAGCCAAGCTCAGAAAGACAAGGTTACGCATTTATCGCGATCTTCACCGCTCGCCCGTAATTCCTGTATAAAAACGGCTCCAAAAAACTCCTTGACTCCCCGGCAAAATAATATATAGTTCTCGGCACAAATACGATCTGTCAATTCTGACAATGCCAGCAGACACTCCCAACAAATGTTTGCCGGCCTAACCTGATTGTTGATCTCACGAATCGAGGAAAAATATATGAAAGGAACAAAATTATTATTTTGTTTGACTATTCTTTTGTGGGCGGTTTGCAGCGCAGGCGCGCAAAATGCCGCGAAGAATTGGATCTTTGGAAACAGTGCCAGGATCAATTTTAATAGTGGTTCACCGGTGGCAACTTCTTTGCCCGCCGCCGCCGGTTTCGCACCCTCGGAAGGGTCCGCATCGATCTCAGATTCGAGCGGAAACTTGTTGTTTTATACCAACGGGATAAAAGTTTGGAATAGAAATGACGAGGTAATGCCCAGTGTAGCCGCCGCTGGAACCGGATTACACGGGCACGAGTCATCGACTCAATCGGCCTTGATCGTCCCCTGCAGCTGCAGCAAGTATTTTATTTTCACGACTGGCGCCTATAACACTGCCAGCGGTCTGCAATACTCGGTGGTCGACATGATGGCTGATGGCGGCCTGGGAGACATACCCACGATCAAAAACGTTCAATTGGTTACGCCGGCCGCGGAAAAAATAGCGGCGGTTAAAGACGGCAGCGGGGGAACCTGGGTCGTTGCTCATACTACACGGTCTTCTCTGACGATTCCCGGCGGTGACTTATTTTATGCCTATCGCATTCTGGCAGGCAGCGATTGTACCGTGAATAC
Organism: uncultured Acidobacteriota bacterium; assembly: GCA_963766895.1. Classification (GTDB taxonomy): domain Bacteria; phylum Acidobacteriota; class Blastocatellia; order Pyrinomonadales; family Pyrinomonadaceae; genus DASYKT01. Next base: position 202,392 of record CAVYCB010000008.1, on the reverse strand, counting down.
GACAGCGGTCATCTCTCAGGTCGGCACGGCCTATTCCAACGGCAGCTATAGATTCGCCCCGGGACAAATGAAGATCTCACCCGATGGGACCCGGCTGGCGGTTGCCGGATTTCAGTCAAATGCCAGCTTCATCGAGCTGTTCGGATTCAACACGGCCACGGGAGCGGTCAGCAGTTTTGCCGGATCGGTTCCTAAAGTCATCATAGAAAAATGGGCGTATGGGATAGAGTTTTCGCCGAATTCCCGGTATCTTTATGCGGCCACTCATATGTCGACCGGTAATTTTATTTACCGTTACGACATTAGCGACGACACGCTTTTCAAGGATGCGGAGTACAAATTCAGCAACGTTCGTCAAAGACCAGGGTCAATGCAGTTGGCCACGGACGGAAAGATATACATCGCCAATTGGAATAGCCTTACTTTGAACGTCATAACCGAGCCGGATTCACCCAGTACAACGCTCGCGGTCGATACATTTACTTTGGCCAATGGAAGCGGCAGTACCTGGGGATTGCCGGCCATGGTGGCCGGAGATTTTTCCTGCAGCGATCTGCCGCCAAGCGGCAATTGTTCCTGCGACCAGGTGACGCAAACGCCTTTCTGGACACCCGACCTGTCGCTTGCCTGGAAAGCGCTGAGTGTTTATAACGTTAAAACTCCGGCCTCGGATATTTGCTCTATCGACATAGACATTCGCAGTTCCAGCAACAGTCAACCGCCGAATCCGTGGGCGGGCGGCGGGCTTAAGGTCAACGGCGCGCTGCTGCCGGTTCCTGCTTGGTGGAGATCGCCGTATGTCAAAATACCGAACGGAACGAATATGCAAACCGTGATCGACGGCCACCCGAGCTTCAACTCAGCCGCGGTCAATTTAAATCTGGGACAAGATTATTCGGTGCCTTATACGGGTAAGATCAAACTTATCATACGGCATTGCGACGGAACTTCCTGCGAATGGCTTTCGGATAATTGGACGCCGGAGCCGCCTCCGCAGGTCGCCCTGAAAGTGAGCGAAAGCTATCTCTCCGATCTGCGAAGCGAATTTCTGCCGCTCACGCTAGGATTTTCCGGCGGAGTGAATATGAGAAGAAATGTGAAATGGATAGCCATCGAACCGACAGATGACGATACGCAAGTTTTTTCGACAGACGCGGGCGGGGAAATTGAAAGCGAGGATAGAGCAGGCAAGCAGCAGTTTATAATTACCTCGGCGAGAAAGCAGGACAAGGCGGCCCTCTATGACCTGGCCCGGCCTATTAATCTTGAACGGTCCGCCGGCGGTGAGATCAAGCTTGTCCTGAAGCGTCCGTCCGGCAATCCGATCAAACCGAGACTTAGGTTTATTTTCTTTGATGAAAACGCAAACATCATCGGCTCTGCGACAAATGAGGATAATAAATAGGCCATTTCGGCAAATCATAAAAATTCCGGGTTGCGTGTCAGCCCGGAATTGTTATTTTGGTATTTGCCCGCGCTTCTCGCGTTTGCATCTTCGAGAACTTAAGAACTTTGTGTAAAATCACAACATGGAATTCACCGAATTGGTTGACCTGGCTTCTGAACAGCTTGGCGGCAATGTCTTATACGCCAACGACGATTTTTTTGCGGAGAAAGAAAATCTGATCCGGCGCAGCGAAGCGATCTTTATTCCCGATAAATATACCGACCGCGGAAAGTGGATGGACGGGTGGGAATCGCGCCGGCGGCGTTCACCGCGAATGGATGAAAAATACGATGAGTGCATCATCAGGCTGGGCACGCCGGGCAGGGTCCACGGCCTGGTGGTTGACACCAGCCACTTCAAGGGAAATTACCCGTCGCACTGTTCGGTCTCTGCCTGTACGGTAAAAGGCCTGCCGACCGCGCAGCAGCTGCTCGCCCCGGCAACGCGCTGGGATGAAATACTGCCTCTCACTGCGCTCGAAGGTGATACAAAAAATTCTTTCCCGGTAAAAGATCCGCCGGGTGATACTACCCATATACGGTTAAAGATCTTTCCCGATGGCGGTGTAGCGCGGCTGCGCGTTCACGGCGTGGTGCAGCCGGATTGGGACAGTCTGCGCAAACGCAACAGCGAGCTTGATCTGGCGGCGGTGGAAAACGGCGGGGCCGTGCTTGATTCCAGCGATATGTTTTTCGGCCATCGCCATAACCTGATCATGCCGGGACGCGCGCTCGACATGAGTGACGGGTGGGAAACAAAACGTAACCGCGAGCCGGGGCACAAAGATTGGTCGATCATAAAACTCGGCATATTGGGCACTATCACGCGCGTCGAGGTCGACACACTTCGGTTCAAAGGCAACTATCCGGAAAGCTGCTCGATAGAAGTTGCCAGGATCGGTGACGAAGAAAATGCGGATTCTGCTGATTGGCAGGAATTGCTGCCCGGCCAAAAACTCCAGGCGCACACGCTCCACGTTTTTGCGGATGAATTGAAAGAGGTTGGCGCAGCCACGCATGCACGTTTTAATATTTATCCCGACGGCGGCATCAGCCGGCTGAGATTATTTGGCAGGCCGTCCTAATTCGTGGCTATAAAAGTGTCGGTTTTTCAGCTGCCTAATCGGAACTTAAAACTCAAACTATGGATCTCGCAGAGCTAAACTCTATCTCAACTGAAAAAGCTGCTTCGCGCTTTCGAGATTGCTGCGGTTCGGCCCGCCTGGGCGCGGGAAATGGCCGCGGCGCGGCCGTTCGTAAATGAAGCTTTCCTTTTTGACCAGGCGGAAAAGATCTGGTCGAATCTGAGCGCGAAAGACTGGCTCGAAGCTTTTGCCTCGCATCCGAAGATCGGTGATAAAAAAGCGGCGCCAAAACAGCAGGAGCGCTCCGCCGAATGGTCAAAGGGCGAGCAGGCCGGGTTGGACAAGACAAATGATGATACCCGGGAGCAATTAGCCGAAGCTAACCATTTGTATCAAGAGAAGTTCGGGTATATATTCATTGTCTGCGCTACAGGTAAAACTGCTGAAGAAATGCTGGCGATTTGCCGTGCGCGGCTGGCGAATTCGGCGGAGCAAGAACTACCCGTGGCCGCGGAAGAGCAAAGAAAAATAACGGAACTCCGGCTGAAAAAACTTTTAAGTGATTGAGGTGCGTTACCTATTTAAGCAGTTAGCTGGCAGCTATTAGCTTATAGCTAAATTTACCCGATTGCACTAAACAAGAATCAAAATGAGCGCGATAACCACACATATTTTGGATGTTTCGATGGGAAAACCGGCGGCTGGCGTTCCGGTCATGCTTGAACATGAAACGGCGCTCGAAGGCTGGCAGATCGTGGGCCGTGGCGCTACCGACAGCGACGGGCGGCTGCGTTTGATCCAGACGGAGGATGAATTGTTTCCCACCGGGCACTACCGGATAGTTTTTGACACCGCCGCATATTTCGCCGGCCAGCAGACCGAAGGCTTTTATCCCGAGGTAGCGATTACTTTTATCGTGCGCGAGGCCGAGCAGCATTATCACGTACCGCTGCTGCTCAGCCCCTTCGGCTATTCTACGTATCGCGGCAGTTAGTAGCGGTAATTTTTTATGTCAGTAAAAATAATTCAGGATAATTACGGGAAATCGCGCGTGCGGCTGATGAAGGTCGCGCGCGACGGTAAGCATCATGAGCTGCAAAATTTGACGGTTAATATTGCGCTCGAGGGAGATTTTGACAATATTCATACCGTGGGTGATAACAGCCTCTGCCTGCCGACCGACACGATGAAAAACACGGTCTACGCGCTGGCGGGGCAGACACAGGAAATAGAAGATGTCGAGGCCTTCGGGCGGCGGCTCACCGGGCATTTTCTGGAAAATAACTCGCAGCTCTCCGAGGTCCGGATAGATCTCTCCGAACATTTCTGGAAGCGGATGAAATTTGACGGCGAATTTCATCCCCACTCTTTCGTCAAAGGCAGCGGCGAAATGCGAACGGCGCGCATCACCGCCACGCGGGAAAACACGATCGTCGAATCCGGTGTGGAAGACCTGATCGTGCTGAAAACAACAGGTTCAGGTTTTGCGGGATATATTAAAGATGAATACACTACCCTTCCCGAAACCTCTGACCGCATTTTTTCTACCGCGATCAAAGGCGTCTGGCGGTATAAAAATGCGGACGCGGCTACTAAAGATAACTGGCAAAACATCAGGCAGACCATTCTCAGCGTTTTTTCCGCTCATGACAGCCTTTCCGTCCAGCATACGCTTTACGCGATGGGCGAAGAGATCTTAAATAAATTTGCCGATGTCGAAGAAGTTTATTTTTCGCTGCCCAACATCCACTGCCTGCCGGTCGACGTATCGCGTTTCGGGCTGGAAAACGACAACCGGATATTTGTGCCGACAGATGAGCCGCACGGATTGATCGAGGCCAGGCTGAGCCGGTAATTTTTGTACATAAATGATCTTTGCTTAATAAATTGCCTCCAGCTTTAGCTGGAGGATAAGTAATAAAATAAGCGGGGCTTTAGCCCAAATAATTCTTTGGCTAAAGCCAAAATATCTTTTTTCAATAATTATCAACCACTAGCTAAAGCTAGTGGCAATTTAAATATAATGAACACAACACTTTCTGAAGGATCGATGCAGGAAATCACGGTCAAGCTGCGCCAGGCGATGGCGCCCTTTGCCATAAAGTATCCCGGCGAATCAGGCCGCCGCCAACCGGTGCATACGGTCTATGGCGGCGCGCATCTTTTTAAAGCCGACTCCGCCGGGCGGCTCGGCGGACTCGCTGTGCGCTCTTTTGAAACCTATGCGCCCGACGCCAAAACTTTCGCCGCGGTTCTGAATATCCCCGATAATTTGGCGGACACGATTTACGAGCGCGTCGCGGAAAAACTCGGCCGCGAGGCGGTCGAAGATTTCCGCATCGATTTCGAAGACGGTTACGGCACGCGGCCCGACGCGGAAGAAGACGGACACACCGTCGCCGCCGCGCAGGAGGTCGCCAAAGGATTCGAGGCCGGGACGCTGCCGCCCTTTCATCGGCATCCGGATCAAGACTTTTAGCGAAGAGCTGCACGCGCGCAGCATTCGCACGCTCGATATTTTTCTGACCACGCTGGTCGAAGCGACAGGCGGACGCCTGCCGGAAAATTTTGTGGTCACGCTGCCGAAGATCGTCACGCCGGAACAGGTCGCGGCGCTCGCCGATATTTTTGACGAGATCGAGCCAAAACTCGGCCTGCCCCAGGGAGCGCTCAAAATGGAAATGATGATCGAGACGACGCAGTCGATCATCGCGATGCGACGGCGAGATCGACTCTGCCGCGCCTGCTCGAAGCCGCGCGCGGGCGCTGCATCGGCGGCGCATTTCGGCACTTACGATTACACTGCGAGCTGCAGCATCACCGCCGCGTATCAGGATATGCTTCATCCGGCGTGCGATTTTGCGCGCAGCATGATGCAGGTCGCTTTTGGCGGAACGGGCGTCTGGCTGTCTGACGGCGCGACCAATATCATGCCGGTCGCCCCGCACCGCGGCGAGATCACTCCGGAACAGGAAGCGGAAAATCGCGCCGTCGTTCACCGCGCCTGGAAACTCCATTACGACCATATCCGCCATTCGCTTGCTAACGCGTTTTATCAGGGCTGGGACCTGCACCCGGCGCAGCTTCCGACGCGCTACGCAGCTGTTTATACCTTCTTTCTCGAGGGCCTCGATGCGGCCAGCGAACGGCTGAGGAATTTTGTCGAAAAAGCGGCGCAGGCGACCCTCGTCGGCGATGTTTTTGATGACGCCGCCACCGGGCAGGGACTGTTGAATTATTTTCTGCGGGCGATCAATTGCGGGGCCATAACCGAGGAGGAAGCGCAGGAAATGACTACCATCACGCTTGATGAACTGCGCTCAGGTTCGTTTGTTAAGATCCTGAAAAACCGTCAGAAATAATCGTGGCGCGGAAGCCCTAATCCGCACAAACGCTTGAGTTGGATGCTTTTTTATGATCAGAGACGCCGTTGACTCCAGGCTGTCTGCGACAGCCTTTTGCGGACAAGATGTCCGCGCTCCAAAGTTAATTGACAGGCAAATCAAAACCTACTAGAATGTTTGCAAGATTCATTGCAAGCGTTCTCTTTTATAATTTGAAGTTAGCAAAGCGTAACTTTTTTGCGGTTAATTGTCGGAAATTTTTGCTCAGAATTTTTCCCACAGAAACTAAAATTTGACGACAGATCACTAAACCTGGTACTTGGAATTAACCCTGTATTAGTTTGCATTGATGAAGCCTCCAGCACCTCTCAAGCGGAGCCCTGTCAATGCGGGTGTCCTTTCTTGTTCAGTAAAGAATCTATCGCCAAAAATTGCAGGTTGCCGCGCCTAACAGCAACAGGACAACCATTACATTTTATTAATTTACCAAGCAGTCAGGAGAAATATGAAAAGACCTCGTCCTTCGATTCCGAGCGGCCTATACTTCCGGATCCTGGTCCCGTCGATCGTTGTCTCAATTTTTGTATTGAGCATGTTGTTTTTTAACACTCAAAACTTTACCGTGTCCGCCCAAACGGGAGAGACCTTGAGAAATCCCACCGAGCTTGTGAATAAGCCGAACCCGAGAAGAGGCGGCGACGTAAATTTCGATCTCAACATAATTTACGGTGACAACAAGATCCCAAATCCGTCGACGGGAAATAGTGACGCGGTCCATTTACGTTCTTATAACGGCGAATTGGTAGGCCCCACGATGCGCGTCAGGCCGGGACAGCTGCTGCGGATATTTTTGAATAACCTGCTTCCGGCGGACGACCCCAGCTGCAAATCGAATCAGAACATGGACATTCCGCACTGCTATAACAGCACGAATCTCCACACCCACGGCTGGCACGTTTCGCCGACGGGAAACAGCGACAATGTGCTGCTCGACCTCGGCCCGCAAACAAGCCTCGATTACGAATATTATCTCCCCAAGGACCACCCGGCGGGAACATTTTGGTACCACTCTCACCGTCACGGTTCGACCGCGCTGCAGGTTTCCAGCGGCATGGCCGGCGCACTGATCGTCGAAGGGTTTCGCCAGTTAAAAGACAAGCCGCAAAACGGCATCGCCGATATCGACACGATCCTGCACGACACCAGCGGCGCCAGGTTCAAAGACCGCATTTTTATGTTTGAGCAGATCCAGTATTACTGCGGATTTGTCACCGATGCCGACGGAAATTCGGTTCCTGATTACGCCTGCACCGATAAGGGCGACGTAGGTATTATCGAAAGCTACGCGCAATTCGGCCCCGGCACGTGGGGCCCCTCAGGGCGCTTTACTCTGATCAACGGCCTGCTGCAACCCGTGATAGAAATGCAGGCCGGCCAGATCGAACGCTGGCGGCTGATCCACGGCGGTGTCCGTGACACGATAAATTTCGCGGTTACCAAGGCAGCGCTGACGGATTCTTCGCGTCAGGGTTTGACCGACACTTTGAACAAATTGAAGACAATGCCGCCGGCGCAGCAAGCTGCCGCGCTCGCCCAGATCTGTGCCGATAAGGACATTCCCAGAAACGGCGTCAAACAGCTTGAGTTTGCCGTGGACGGCCTGACCCGGGAAGAAATGTCCGGCAAGTATATGAATATTCTGCAGCCCGGCTATCGCAGCGACGTGCTTATGTCTTTTGCTTCGCCGGGAATTTACTGCGTGCTTGACTCGACGACCTCAGCGTCAGGAAGTGTGAACGGGATCGCTCCGCCGGCGGCAGCGCCCGCGGGAGCGTTGAGGTCCCCGGCGCCGACGACCAATATCAATGACACCCGCTTGCTTTCGCTCGTATTCGTCAGCGGCGGCACGCCGTATTCTATCGATCCCACGGAATACACTTCGCAGCAGCTTCGCGCCGCTAACAAGGACCTGCCGGCGCCGGTGCTGGACGATCTGAAAACTCTCAGCGTACCGGAATACGTTCCGCACAAGAGCGTTGCGCCCGGCGAAGTCACGGGCAAACAGGAACTTTCCTTTGCTATCAGAAGCGCTTCCGACGGCAGCACGCTTTTCCAGATCGCCAATGAAGACAAACCGACGCAGCTGGATTACTACTCGTATGACCCCGACCGCATCGATCGAATTCTAACTCTGGGCGGTGTCGATGAATGGACACTTACGTCGGGCTCGATCGGACACCCGTTCCATATCCACGTTAATCCGTTTCAGATAATTCAGATCTTAAGGCCGGATGGAAAATCGGTGGTGGACGGCAAAGGCAAATGTGTCGATTTCGACGATAAAGGCGTTCTCGATCCGGAGTATTGCGATCAGATCGGAGTTTGGCGCGACACGTTGTTCGTTAAGAATCCGACCTTTGACCCGACCGGGTTATCTAAAGGCTACAAAATAATTATGCGGACCAGGTACGAACGCTACATTGGCGATTTTGTGCTGCATTGCCATATTCTCGACCACGAAGACCAGGGAATGATGCAGAACATTCGCATCGCGCCGAAGGGCGGTTACTTGGAAGGAAACCCGGTCCCCACGCAGGTCCAGGGCGAAGGAGCACCAAAACATGGCAACCACTAATAACGCTTTCGAACAGGTCAGAGAGATCTTACGTAAAGCCGCCGGCGGTAACGTAACGGCCTTCGGCGGATTACGTATCTGGGAATATTCGCGCGATCAGCTGGTCGAGGCGAATTTTCACGGGATAAAACTCATCTCGCCTGTTGCCAAAGACGCGGGTCATTCCTGCTGCGGTACTTCTGAAAAGGAGTGTCGCGGCGCTTCATCCCCGCTGGTAAAGGGGCTTCGCGGTGAAGCCCCTTTTGATGACTCGCAATTTCCCCGCCTTCCGTGGGGCGCGCGTCCGGTCGCCGATGAAGACATCCTGGCCATCTCCGATTGGATAGACGACAATTGCCCGGCGGATGAAACCACCATCCCGTTTTACAAAGGCTCAAACACCACGCCTGCCGTCGTTTCGATCAGCGGCGTTGTCAAGCTCGATGAAAAGATCCACGAAGTCTTTGACGTCGCGCCCAACGAATACAAATTCCAGCACGGCGAATTAAAACAGCGGGTAAACATCGACTGCATGGACGACACGCAGATCGACAAGGTCCGCTATGCCTTTCGCGAGATGTATGAGCTGAACAAGTGGCCTGAGGACAGCCGCAATTACAACAACCTGGCGCTGATCCATCAAAATCACTGCCAGCACGGCTGGGAGCGTTTTCTTCCCTGGCACCGCATTTATCTCTACGAATTCGAGCAGGCAATGCAGGATATTCTGCCGGACGTAACGATGCCCTACTGGGATTGGACGATGCCGGATTATCATCCATCGGACCCGGGCAGCGGAAAGATCATCCCTAATTCATTCAAGGGTTTTTTGACCAAAGATTCGCTGGTTTTCCTGGGCAAACACGGTATTCCCGCCGACGGTTTGAAAGATATGCTGGGGGATACCTACGCCAAGCCGAGCGATTTCTTTGCTGAGGTCGGCAAATTGATCGGCCCTGAATATACCAAAGGCGAAAATCGCAATCGTTTTGTCGACGCTCTGCTCGACGCCAATTCCCTCTGGTATCCGCTGCGCTACCCTTCGCAATACGGCGGCCAGACCATCAACCAGGCCATTCACTACCATTACCCGACGGCTGACGACATCGATCAGATCTTGAATCTGCGCACTTATCGTGATTTTGGCGGAGGCAGCCTTTACAACGATTCGTACGGTTTTATCGATCAGAATCCGCACAACACTTTGCATATCTGGACGGGCGGTGAAAACCCTGATGCTTCTACGTCCGATGATGCCGATACGGCAAATGAACGCTCCGCCGAAAAACGCAACAAGTCGGTAGTGGTTGCCGGGCGGCAATTTCACAAACGCGAAGACCTTTACAGCCAGCCGCAGTTCGGCGATATGTTCAGCAACCTGACCGCCGGTTATGACCCGATCTTCTGGGTCGTACATTCCAATGTCGACCGCCTCTGGTGGGAATGGCAGCAGCGACATCCGGATTCGAACCCTTCCGATCTCGATTCGATCATGACGCCGTGGAGCTATACCATCCGCGACACGCTGGATATGAACCGCTTTGGCTACGAATACGTAAAATGCGCTTTCGTGATACCGGTGGGCGCCGAAGCCCCGGTCGGGCGTTTTGTGTCGAAGTCTTTTGACGTCGATGAAAAGGTCCGTAAAGGATTCAGCGAAGCCGAAGTGCGCCTGCACCGCGTTCCGCAGCTTCACCGCTCGTGCTTTATCCGCGTCTTTTTGAATCTGCCGGACGCCGACGCGAGTACGCCTATAACGCACGAAAACTATGCCGGTTACCTGGCGGTTTTCGGGCACGGTTCGTGTTATGGCGGGCCCGGCCATTGCGACACGCCGCCGCTTAACCGCCGCGAATACGACCTGCGCCCGCGTCATCACAATACGCCGCGCAATCACCGTATCAACGTCAGTAAATGCGCCCGCCGGCTGTTTGAAAAAGGCGACACTTCGCTGCAGATCACGCTGGTCGTGATCGGCGTCGATTATCGCGAGGACAGCGACCTGCTGCGACTCGAAGGCGTGTCTTTGAATTTCCTTGATTAAATAAAGTTGACTAGATAAATTTTTAGAGGATAAGAATGAGCGAAGAAAATCTTACGCAACCCATCTACCGGATCCACCCCGGGGTCGGTATCGCCCGCCTGGGAAATAGCCCTGACGAGTTTTGCATCTCTCCCGAAAAACCGGCAACGCTTCCGCTTGAATGTGACGCTGCCGGTAACCCGATGAAAAGCCCGGACGGGACGTCGGACGTCACGATCAAAAAATTCAAGGATGCCGAGGGGCGCATCAAGCGGCAGGCGGCGCGATTTCAGATCTACGTCTATGACGATGAAAGCCCGAAAGGCCGCCCGCTAAAACTCGGCGACAAAATAAAAGGCGGCGGCAACCATGGTGAACTGGTCGATATCCAGTGGCAGGTCTATATCGCTAATAAAAAATCGTCCTGGTATGAATTCAACGCGACCGCCGGCGAGCACGGTTACGGCGACGGCCACCCGCGCCGAAACGCCGACATCACCGGTGACGAAGCTCGCCAGGCGCTGATAATCGATCCCGGCCCGCAGGTCGTAAACGTTACCACTAAGCGTGCCGCCCGCTTTGACCGCGGCCCGAGCGATACTTACGCGCCTGTCTTCCCTCCGCCGCTCAATCCGAATTCGATCGATACGCTCGGCGAATTAAAGACCGACGATACCGGGCGGCTGCTGGTACTGGGCGGCCACGGCAACTCCGGTTCTTTTAAGGACGGTATGGGACAGCCGCGCATCGACACCTACGCCAATAACGACGGTTGGTTTGACGATACTTCGGACGGCGTTGTGATGGCGCGCCTGGCGATGTTTTCCGATGAAGTGCAGCGCATCCGTTATATCGACGTCGAGTACCCGGCGTGGGTCGTTGTCGGTTACCCGCGCTACGTACCGGAAATTTTGGATATGATCACGGCGAACGACGTCTTTATGGATTTGGCCATTCGCGAATTTGCCTATCGCACCGATCTCTACGGCACGGCCGGAACTTTCAGCGATCCGCAGATCATCGATCCCAATAACACCGGCGCTCTCGATCACTGGAAAGCCGGGAAGCTGACCTGGAACGGCGATTTCAAACCGTGGTTTTACCGCGATATCTGGACCATTCTTTTCCGGCCTGACGAATTCACTTATCTGGATAATATTCTCCAGGCTTCCAATGCTCCGCATAATCAATCTAATCGCGGCACATTCGACCCCGATAAATTGTCAGTCCCGCCGGTAACCAATAAAACCGCGCTGGAAAAAGCAAAAGCTGCTTCGATGGCGAAGCACCAGTCAGGCCAACTGTTCTTGGAAGCGCTCGAACCGACGCTGGCAACGCTCGATGAACGGCTAAAAGATAAACTCGAAGGAAATTTAAGCGAAGGTTTGGTTGACGCGCTTTACGGTGACAAAGTTCGCGAAAGCCTGCGCGGCTCGTTCGCGGGCTTTGCCGAAAGCGTGCAAAAATTCGCGGAAAAGATCTACGGCGAAGAGGGATTGACGGGTAAGCCATCCGAATATCTGCTCCGCTGGAAAGGCGTTTATGAGGCGGCACAGGTTGAAGAAGATAAACATAAGATAAAGAATGCTTATAACAAAGCCAAAGAAAAGCTTGATGACAGTGTGCAAAAAATAGTTGACGGTATTTACGAGGCCGTCAAGGAAAGCGCGCCGGTGCCGGCCAAAGCAATGATGAAAGCGCTGGCCCCGCGGGTGCCTTTTGAAAGGATCAAAAAGAAAGACACGCCTATTTCGATCGAGGAATCTTTCGAGCTTCATTCCAAGGAATTTCGCACCGGAAAAATGCTCGGCCGGCAATTTGAGCATGACGTAGAAGAATGCACGCACGACCCCTACTTAGCGTACCGGAGTTTTCTCTATAACATGCTGCGGCAGGAGGGCGAGGAAAATCAATTTCGCACCAAAGGAAATCCCAACGACCGCACCACTAACTTGCCGTTGATGCCGCTGCTGGCCGGGGACAATCCGCTGACCAACACAACGCCGCAAAAATTTCTGCGGCTGACGGATTACCAGTTCTATGTTCTCCGCCAGTGGGCCCAGGGCAAATTCTACAATGAAAAAACCGAGGGCTGGGTCAAAGATATCGACCCTTACGAGCCCTACAAGAATTGGGTGAACAGGACGGGCCGCGATCTGGACGAGGGAGTTTTGTCCAACGTACTCGGCGGCGCGTTTTGCCCCGGCGGTGAGATCGGGTGGATAATCCGCAACCCATCGCTATTCAAGGAGCCTTACCGGATCAAAGCTGATCCGGGCTTTTCGAATTTTGCCCTGACCGCGGCCAATGCCAGCAAGTATCAGATCCCACCGTCAAATTATGTAGCGTACGCCGATACCGATCTTAGCCAGGACACGAATTTCGGCACCGGCATGCAGCCCGGCGACGTGACCAAACAGATGGCGCTGCCGTGGCAGTCGGATTTTAACGAATGCACCACACAGGACATCGACGTCACCTACGAACAATGGAACGTGATCGATCCGAACAGCGAAAACGACACCTGGGCAAAGCTCGAACAGCAGATCTGGGAAACCATGTGGTGGCCGGCGCATCGCCCACTGCAGGTGCTGGAAGTGACGGCCTGGAATCCGGGCGGCACGCCGGCGAATTTCCAGACCCTCGACTGGGCCAGAGGCATTCCGCAGACGAATGCCGGGGATTTCAAAATGACGACCGAATGGTCAAAACTCGGTTTTGTCATCCGCAATCCATATATACCCGAATCGCAATTAGACACGGCCTCGCCGGATAGTAAATATTTAAGCGTTGAACGCACGGAGGACGAAAAATAATGAGCACTAACCCTTTTGTGGGAAGCTGGACCTATCGCAGCCTTTTGAATAACCCTGACGGCAGCGTCGCTTTTAACGATCTCGAATTCGGCGAAGGCACGATCGTTATTAACGATGGCCCGGAGCAAACATTGACCGGCACGATCGGCGGGCCCGGCTGGTCTTTGAATCTCTACGGGTCGCGGGCGTACGGTTCGCCGATGCAGGTCCGCTTTCAGGGTAAAGGTCTGGTTGGCGGTGAAGAGTGGATCTATGACTACATCGGCTGGCTGGTGCCTAACTGGCCCAACAGCAACGACACTCTGCAGGTCGATGCGATCGTGGGCTCGGTGGTCAGGACCATCCCGCATTCATCGGGAAGCCCCGATCCTAAAACGGGTGAAACGGCCATCGCGCCGGCCGGCGTAGTGGCGTCTTTTTACGCCGTGCGTGTAAGTTGAAAAGCAGATTAAAATGCTGAATTTGAATGATCGTGGCATTCGCGGCTCTGCCGCAGTGATGTGCGGTAAGCCTATGGCTTACCGGCAAGCGGATATTTATTTTGGCGGAGGCTGAGCCTCCGGGATTTATTAAGAGCACTCATTTGAACTACGACGTTCTCATCATCGGCGGCGGCCCGGCGGGCAGCGCGACGGCGCTGGCGCTCAAAAAACACGCCCCGCAGCTTTCCGTGCTGCTGGCCGAAGCTTCGTCTTACGAGCGAGCGCGCGTCGGCGAAGTCTTACCCGCATTGGCGCGCGGTTTATTGGAGCATCTCGATATCCGGCAGGCTTTTGAAGAAGAAAAACATCCGCCGGTGCACAGCGTGATCTCTGCCTGGGGCGACGTCCGCGCGCATGAAAATCATTTTATTTACTCTCCGCATGGCGCCGGCTGGCATTTGGACAGAAAAGCTTTCGACGCATTTCTCGCGGCGCAGGCAGAAAAAAAAGGCGCGCGTATCTTGCTCAATACTCGCGCGAAAATGTTTTCCAAAAGTGAAAACGGCTGGCGGTCCGCATTTTCCGACGGCTCGGAAGTGGTCTCGCGTTTTATCGTCGATGCGACGGGGCGGCACGCGTTCTTTGCGCGTAAGATGGGCGCGGACACCGGCGCCGTTGATAAGTTAATGAGTTTTTCCCGTGTTTTTTCGCTGGATGAAACCCCCGCGCCGGAAACGGCCATCGAAGCTTTTGAGCACGGTTGGTGGTACACAGCACGGGCCGGAGACGCGCGTGTTATTTCCTGTTTGACCGATGCCGACATCGCGCAGAAATTGAACTTGAATGAAAAAACCTCGTGGCTCAAATTGTTGTCTGAGACCCGCCAGATCAAAGCCAGCGCGGGAAACGGCCTCCCGCGGGATGAATGCCTGACGCGCGCCGCAAATTCCGTTTTGATGAGTAAAACTGGGGGATATAACTGGCTCAGCGTCGGCGAGGCAGCCTCCGCTTTCGATCCGCTTTCGTCACAGGGAATAATAAAATCGCTGCGATCGGGGATCTTTGCTTCTTATGCGATCGCCGATCTGCTGTGTAATTCGAGCGATGTCGCGATGCCGCGTTATGAAAAGTTTATCCGTACCGAATTTGCCTCGTACCTTGAGTTGTATAAGAAGTATTATTCCAACGAACGCCGCTGGCCTGCGAGCGCTTTTTGGCAAAGACGGCAAAATTAGAAACTAATGGATCAAATAGCTGCGATAAATTCCCGGCGGCCGCGCTTTTCATCAGGCGGATTCATTTCCGCGCTGCTGGTGGCCGTACTGCCGAAATGCCCGCTGTGTTTTATGGCTTACGCCGGCGTGATCGGAATTTTCGGCGTCGACCCGTTTCTTTATCGCTTGTGGATCTTGCCTTTCACCTCCGCGCTGGCCGTCTTTACGCTCGCAGTTCTCTTTTTCCAGGCGAGACGAAATGGCCGTTATCCTGCGTTTTGTGTAAGCTTATTTACGATCGCCGCGCTTTTGCTGGGAAAATTTTATTTGAATTCCGATCCGGTCTTTTACGCCGCGCTGGTTTTATTGCTGGCGTCAGCGATCCGGGTCTCGATCCCCAAAAAATCTCTGAGCGAAAATAGCCGCTGTCTTTGTTAGAGAAAATTATGGAAAACCAACCCGTTTTTAATATCGTTATTCCTATTTATGAAGGCGTCGATCTGATGGATGTCGCCGCGCCGCATGAAATATTTAGTTGGATGAATACTTATTGGACAGAAAAGACGATAAAGATCACGCTGGCCGCGCACAAAGACAAGACGATCCTGACGCGGGACAAGCTAAAACTTACACCGGACATTACTTTTGATAAATGTTATAAGAAAAAATATCAGGCCGATCTGATCTGGGCGCCGGGCGGCGATGTAAAGCCGCTAAAAGCGATGATGCAGGACAAGGATTACCAGGATTTCTTAAAAAACCAGAGCAGCAAAGCCGCGTGGGTAACCTCGGTTTGCGAAGGCGCGCTTTTGCTGGCCAGCGCCGGTTTGCTGGACGGCTACCTGGCGACCACGCATTGGGCATTTAAAACTTGCCTGCAGCAATTTAAGAACATCAATGTAGCCGAAGGTTATCCGCGTTATGTGGTCGACCGCAACCGCGTCACCGGCGGCGGCATTTCTTCCGGGCTCGATGAAGCATTCAAGATCGTTTCCCTCATCAGCAGCGACGACGTCGCGCAGCAGGTCCAACTGGTCACACAGTATTTCCCCTGCCCGCCTTTTAGCGGGAAGATACCCGGATCGGACACTTGTCCTTTGGATTCGATTAAATAAACTTTGTATATATCGCTAAAAAAAGCCCGGCGCGAACGCCGGGCAGAATTATTAAGTACGGCCCGCATCACGGCTGGTAAGGCTCTGAAGGATCGATAATAACGGGATTGCACGCCGCTATGTCAGAGATAATATCTCTGCTCTTATCGCGTTCAGTTCCATCTTTATCTTCCTTCTCCGATTTTGACGGTTTCTGTTTGAGAAGGAATTCCCGCGCAGGCCGGAGCCTTTCATCCAGAACCTGGTAATAAAAACCGAAGTCCGTTCCACCCATAGGAGCTACCTGCTTTTCGCACTCGCTTATCTTGGTGCAGTGATTATTGAGGATAATATCGTATACGATCTCTTTTCCGCCGATCTCACCCGGCAGCACCGCGGGCAGGTCGGGGTCGGCAGCGCCGCTAAGTTTTAACTTGCTGGCAGTGGTCAGGCATTTGATATTTCCTCCCATAACATAGCCGATATCCCTTGTCGCTCCGTCTCCAACCATTCCCTTTTCGATAAGGTTGAATTTTCCGCTGGGGAAATATTCGATCGTATAAAAAGCGCAGCCTGTTATGTCGGCGACGCTAATTCTGGATGGCATATTAATATCCATCGGCGATCTGTGAAGGGCCTGAAGGTTTAACATCTTTTCGAGCGGATACGGTCCGTTGGTTCTCACACCCGGAGGATAATCCGGATTTTCGACATCAATAAAGATCCTGCTATTTTTTTCGACATCAAAGTCTTTTGTCGGATATGTTGTGGCGCCCGATATTCGTTCGCGCCCTGTCACGCTCATTTTGAGTTTATGATTACTGACATGCCGCACGAAATGTATTCTTGACGCAGTCGGATTAAGTTGGCAGACAGCCAGTCCGGTAATAACGACTCTTACTTTCACGCCCTCAGGAAACGGCAGGCCATTGATCTTATCTTGTAAGGTGTCTTCTGATTGAAACATTTTCAGTCTCCTTTTTATTTTTTGAATTTACACATTAAAATTCCGCGTATCCCCCGATCGCCTCGAAGGCAGCCCAGTAGTAAGGGTCGCTGTATAAAGCGTTTTGGGAATCGAGCATATCGAGTTGTGCGCGGCGTAATGCATCGACGGTAGAAGATCCATTCTGCGTGCGGTAGCGGTGAAAGCGCGTCATCAATTCGGCGGTGGCGGATGAGTCGACCTTCCATTGGCTGGCGACAACCAGCGGAACGCCCGTCGCCAGAAAAGCACGTGATGACCCGATCATTCCTTCACCGTTATAGAACTTTTCGACCCCGCTTTGGCAGGCCGAAAGAACTATCAGTTTTGCGTTCAGAAACTTTCCATGGATGATCTCGTGATTGGCTAAAAGCGAATCTTTCAGATCGCTGCTTCCCTTGTTTTCCGCCAGGACCAGGCCGGATAATAGCGGCTGCGCCTCATTCACCAGGTAGTGTCCGGCGAAATGGATCACGTTGGCCCCGTCCAGATATTTTTCCACGGCGTTTTTCGTAGCACCGTTCCCAGTCAAAACAATATTGTTCCCCCCGTAAAGGCCGGCAATATCCCGGGCTTCCTTTTCGGCCTCCGAAAGGTCTTCCAGAGAGGATAATTCGCTATGACCTTCCTTATCAAAAATCGGATTTCCGATACTTAATAAGCGCTCCTCCGGGTTTTGCCCGAGCTCTCTTGCTTTATCGGAGCTGATCAAAAAGATAGTTGCGCTGGGAGAAACAAAAAAAGTGTACTTGGCGATAAAATAGCTTCCGTTTGCGGGCGAAATAAGGGTTGAAAAAGGCAGCCGAAAAAGTATTTTATCCGGGATTATACAGATCTTTTTGCCGGGATCCAGTTTATTTTCTATCGGCTCTATCAGTTTTTCGTAGAGTTTTCCGGCTATTTCTTTTCTTTTTTCCACCTCGCTGAAATTGGCCCTGGTGACCAATTCAAGATAGGCGACGGTCATATTATAAAGTTCCGACGAAGATACGTCCGTTTTAACAACCTCAAAACTATCTTTTGTGATCACCCAGATCAAGGTCTTGTCCGCCAGGACCGAATATTGAACTAATTGCGCGTTTTCCGGCATTCGGGCCCGGATCTCTTCGAGTTTTAAGGGAGTGGCTGTGCCGGCTGCAGGCAGGGGGCCGCCGTCCTGCTCTTTTTCTGACGAGGCTGTCGATGTGCGACGCAGATCTAAAAGCGTGCGGGCGCGAGATTCTTCGGAGCGGTCAAACGCGCTGACGTAATCGGCCTGATCGAATTCATGGCTTATGGCGACATCGTAAACGCTCTGCTCCTTATTAAAGAACAAGTTGCGATTTTGCTCTTCGATTATCTTTTTGCGATAGCCGTTAAAGAGAGAAACGATAATCGGAAGCTCGGCCTGAAAAGCATCCTCATCTTTATTTTGGTAGTAACACAACTGTTTTCCTTTATGAGCGTCATATGAATACGCCTGGTATTCACCGCTATCAAAGTACGAGGCTGCTTCGCCATAGTTCTTTAAGGCGGCAGTGCAATTCCCTTCCTGCCGCTGAACATGGGCTAATTGCAATTTGCAGTAAGCAAGGGTTTTCTGTTTACTCGATTCGCCGGGGAACCGGGCGGCAATCTCGAGGCTTTTATCGAAAGCATCATAGGCCTCCTTATAGTTCCCCTGGTTCCCGTAGATCGCCGCCATACCTGTATAGGCCATGTAAAAAAATGTATCTTCTTTAGTTATAATGGCCAATTCGATAGATTCTTTCATGTAAGCAAGTGCGGTGTGATAGCTTTTCATCGCAAAAAATATATTTGCCGCCGCATCATAATCACGAAATCTTTGCCTGTTGCTGGCATCAGGCTGTGACGCCGCCTCTAATGCCTTGTATAGATAAACTGCCGCCCGGGACAAGTCGCCGAGCTGTTGATAAACCTTGGCCGTTTGGGAAGATACCTTTTCTATCAGATAAAGATCTGATACTTCTTCCGCGAAAATAAGGGCCTTCCTGTTATGGTCCAGCGCCTTCGAGTAGTCTTCAAGGCTGACACTATTGATCGCCAGCCAGGAAAATGCCTGGGCTGTCAGCCATTTGTGATCTTTGGCCTGCGCGATCTCGGCCAGCTGCGTAAGGACCTGTGTGCTTTCACCGATCCGGCCCAGCTGAAAAAGAACATACCCGCGCCAGTAATCACACAGCCTGGCCTCCCAGGTATCCCCGGCCCGATCAAACTTCATTTGGGCCTCATTGAAATCATCAAGGGCCTTCCAGTCTCCCTTCAAACAGCGGTCATACCCCTCGTTAAGCGATCGGTAGGCCTGTCGAAGTATCTCTGTTTTCTCCGGCGTCGATCCTTCATAATACTGCGCGATCTCCGACACATAAGTGTCGCCCGATCTTTCTTTCTCGATCTGCCCAAGGTATTTCAGAGCCGATAAATATGTTTGCCGCTCAGTTTCCGGCCCGGTCAAAAATAAAAAAGCAAGCTGTTGAGGAATCAGCTTGCCGGAGATCATTTCTCGGTTACGACCTACTATTTGATAGGCAGTGTCGTCATCCTTTTTTTCGCGGGCTGCCAGAAAATCCCGCAGGATCTCTCTGGGGGACCGGCTCTGCCGCTCGTTGGAAAGTAAGTTTAGATTTCGTTTCGCTTCTTCCGTCCAGGGGGATGCCGGATCAAGTTTTATATATTCTTCCCAAGCATTTTTTGCCTCGGCGTTCATACTCAGGCGCTGCAGGCATAGGGCCTTATTAAAACGCGCCGCCAAAAGGCCGGGGGCCAGCTCGACAGCCCTGGACAGATCTTCCAAAGCTTTTGACTTTAATTCCAGGCTTTGGCCGCTGTCACTTTTCTGCACCGTCTTGCTTTTTTCCAGTAAGGCAGCGCCCAAGTCATTAAAGATCTCAGCATTTTCCGGGGCAAGATCGCGGGCTTTTTCAAACTGTAATATTGCCTGATCGATATTTCCTTTAACCAAATAGACCCGGCCCGCGTTTTGCAGGCTGGCGGCAGTGTCGCCCCGTGCCGCTGAAGCCGCCGAGATGCTTTCCGCCGCATCAAGGTCCCGTTGATCGGCGGGAGGGGTTTTTTCACCGCGGGTCACACTGTAGGGGGCATAAGCAAGATTTGAAACGCGTGATTCGAACGGCCGCTCATTTTTGTAAGCGCGGTCCAGCAGCTGCGTGACCATTTGCGTGTCTGAGCGGTGAAAAAACCCAATCCAGGCAAAGAGACCGATCAGAACAAGGAACGCCGCGCCCGCCGAAGCGGGAATGGGTGATGAAAATACTGACCTGAACCGTGACCAAAGATCGGCTTTTTCCGGCTTTGGAGCGTTGGCGGAATATCTTCGAAAATTCTTGGTCAGGCGAAGCTGCTGCCTGCGCCGGGGCGTGGAAAGAAAGAAATCAACAAATTTTTTCCGCTGGTCATGTTTTAGGCTGCCGTCGAGAAAATCCTCGATCAACTGATCTTCCGCAATGGACACGGTGTCGGCGAATTTATCGTCCAGCAACATTTTTTCCTCTATTTGCCGCATTTGTGCCTCGTCGAGAAGAGTTCCCAAAAGATAATCCCTGATACCGGCTTGTTCCTGAACTTTTTCGTTCATTTTGTCTTTCTTCTTGTCCATAAATAATGGCAAAAACGGGCTAAACCTTTCACGCCGCCTCGCCCGAGATGCACTCCTGAACGCATTTCAGCAAATTCGCGCGGATGCGGCAGGTCTTTATCTGTAACGCGCCCATGCTAATACCCAATTTTTCCGCTATTTTTTTGCGATGCTCGATCTTTGCCCGTCTTTCTTTCCGGTAATATTCCACAATGAGCTCGCGGAGGTTAAAAGGAAGAGTGCTGAGACAACTTTCCAGGCATGCGTATTCCGCTTCCAGTTCGGGATCGTCTTCACGATCGGGGATGGGTATCTCGGTCTCTCTTTTTTTCTTTTCCTTCCTCAGCCATTCCAGGTGGACCTTATCAGCTACTCCATAAAAGTAATAGGCCTGCTCTCCGGTGTAGTTATCGATCAATCTGGGCAATATATTAGCGACCCGGGTGATGGTTTCGTCGGCCAGTGTTTCAGCCTCGAAACATCCGCGGCCGGCAAATATCCGCACCAGGCGGTCCCTGATCTTTTCATACTTCTGCCCCGCCGCTTCCCGATTGCTATCGAGCCAGCGTAAAAGCACGTCAAAGTTCTCCTGAGTTAATATGTGTTCTTTAGTCATTAGAAAGCACGCCGAATTAATTGTGTTCCTGAGGCTTAAAGCTCCGGCAATTTCGCTTCCCTGATTGTTTTTTAATTAGAAAATCCGGTTGCGGAAATATAACAGAAAACTTGCTAATTTGAAACTATTTTTTATATGCATTGTAGTGGGCTAGTTTAAAAGATCTGTCCTTAAAAGTCCCCAACGGGGACAAAAAAAAATAGCCCCGGGTAAGTGAGCGAAGCGAGCGCCACCCTGGGTATCAGAATTCTCAAAACAAGCAAGCCCTGAAGGGTCGGCAGAATCCGGTTTTCTGCCGACCCTTCAGGGCTTGCACTTCAAATTGATCTGGCACCCAGGACTAAAGCCCCGGGCTATTCTCTACAATCCGCTGCGCGGACATTACTTTTTTCAAACTGATCCACTAACTCCGCTTTTTGGCTGCCGGATCACTCCTGCGCTTCGGCAACAAAGTTTTCGTCGGTAATATTATCGACCAGGGTAAATAAACGGGTCGGGTCCGGCAAAGTTGAATCTTCGCGATTTCACCGTTACCACATAGTTCTGGCCGACCGGCAGATTGCTGAAGTAGTAGTAACCCAGCTGCCCGGTATAGACGACCTGCGACGAAGGCAGTCCGCCGCCGGCAAGGACCACTTTGACATTGGCGATCGGACGCCCGTCAGCCGTTAGAACCCGGCCGCTGATCTCGGCGGTCGCCGCCGTCGGCGCGACAAATTCCAGCCCCCAGCCTCCGGCTATCGCCCCGGCGCCTTCCGGCGCGAGCGGCGGCACGCTTCCGCGGTCACGAACATACAGGTTCCATGTTCCATTCGGATTTGATGGGCCGAAAACATTTCTCAGGGAGAACCCGCCCACGCCGCTGCCCGGTTCCGTGTATGGCCCAGGAGGGGCGGGGGCCACAAAGTTCGCGACCGGCGTGACCCAGTTGGTCGGCTCGTATTTACCGGTCATGATCGAAGTGGAATTAGGCAGCACCTGGAACGCGGTATCGTCAAAGGTCAGCGTCACGGCACTTAGCGGAACCCCGCCGCCGGCATTGCCCATCAGGATGAATTTCTGCCCGGCCGGCGAGACCAGCAAAATATCCAGGTCTTCCGGACTGTTATGGGTGATGTCGTAAAGCGTGACGCGCACTGAACTGCTGACCGCGGGCGCGCCCGACACGTTGATCGCCGAGGGATACGGATTGGCTTGAACATTATTGCTGATAACGAGCGGATCCACGCTTCTGAATTGCGAAGCCGTATCGTTGATGTTTAGCGTAGCCGTGCTCTGCGTTCCCAGCACCGCCGGCGCGCTCGCGTTCGACAGTGTCAGATTCAGCGTTTCCGGACCTTCACGGAAAGAATCGGTGCAGATCTGCACATTGGCCGTCCTGCTCGTCTCCGTCGGAGCGAAGCTTATCGCAGCGGACGTATTGATAAAGTCAACACCCGTCGTGCACGACGCTCCGCCTATGGCAGTGCCGTTTGACGTGGCCAGATCAACGGTTGTCGTTCCGGCCGTGTCTCCGGTCCTGGTAACGCTGATAACCGCCGTTTGCGATTCATCTTCCGTATAGACGGCCGCCCCGAATTGTACCGTGGCCGGCGCGTCATCATTGACGATAGTTCCCGTTCCGTCGGCATCTGAGATAGTGCCGTTGTCGGTCCCGCTCAGATGCAGCGTAAATGTCTCGCCGCTTTCAAATTGGGTGTCACCGTTCACCTGCACGGTAACCTGTTTGGTTGTATCCGACGGCCCGAAAATAACATTGCCTGAGACACCGGAATAATCCGCGGGCGACGTGGCGGAACCATCCTGGGTAGTAAAGGTCACATTACTGGTCAGCGCCGTGCCGCCCGTTTTGGTGATGGTAAAGATGTAGTCGGTCGTGCCGCTATTGCCTTCGTTATGTGACACATCGTCTACAGAGAACGCAGGCCCGGCATCGTCGTTCGGAATTGTCCCGACGCCGTGGCCGTCCAGTATTGCGCCGTTTACCGGCGTGTCAAGATCGATCGAGAACTGTTCGGCCGGTTCCTGCACACTGTCCCCGAGGATCATGATCGGGATCACTTTTGATGTTTCACCCGGGTTGAAGGTCAAGGTGCCGCTCGCCGCGGTGTAATCTTCACCGGCGAGCGCCGTACCGTCAGAGGTCTGGTAGTGCACGGACACGGTCTGGCTGGTATCGCCCGTCAGAGTAACGGTAAAGCCCTGAGACGCGCCAAGCGAATCAGCTCCGGTGAACGTCTGATCCTGGATATTGATGATCGGTACGTTCGGTACGCCCTGGAAGCCGAAGGTTCCGCGACCCGGCACAGTTTCGACATTAGTATCGGTGCCGCTTAGAAGCTGCGGTTCATATTTAAAGTTTGCCGAAGCAGGCCCGGCGATATCCGGCTGGCCTCCCGGAGGCGTCGCAACTCCGCCATAGGCGACGGGTATCTGCGCCGCGTAACCCGGATCGGCACTGTTGGCAGTGGTAACCACCGGTACGGTAACGCCAAACCAATTGCCTTTGAAATTCTTGGTATTGGTTGTGCCCGGCACCGGAAGCGCGCCGCCGGTCTGGCGATCGACGATCTGCGCATACCAGTTTGCACTGATGTTGTTATTGCTGAAAGTACTGTTCAGCGCCGACTGCACCGGGCTGTTAGTTCCCGCGCTGCCGTCGAGGAACACCACCCCGACGGTCCAATTGTTAGTGATAAAGTTTTCCACCACCGTCGTGTTATCCGTCTGATGCCGGAAGATCATCCCGGTACGGTTAAAGTCGATCACGTTATTTCGGACCGTATTGCCGTTGCTGTTATTGATATTAACGGCGGTGCGATTGCCGGTAAGGATGTTGTCGCGAACGACAATGCCCGTGATTGCCTGGCCCTGTATATCTACACCCGCAGTGTTGAGCCCCGGGTTGTTCCAGTCTGTCGTGTTATTGCCGAGCCGCGTGATGGTAAATCCGGCGACGGTAACGTTGCTTGCCGAGATCTGCACGGTCGTACCGGGGCCGCCAAACGGGCCGCGAATATTCGTGCTGCCCGCGCCTGCGCCAAGCAGCTGCCCGCCCGCTTTATTCACGTTCACGTCTTCGTCATAGGTGCCGTTATAAACATGTACCGTACCCGAAACCGCAACACCGTCGATACCGCCCTGGATCGTGCTAAAGGCATCGTAACCAAAGGCATTAGCCGGCCCGGCACCGTCCGGGTCGTCACCGGTATTAACCGCTGACCAATCGTCATCGACGTAGGTGACGGTCGGTGTAGCATCGTCATTTATGATCGTTCCCGTACCGTCCGCGTCGCTGATCGTCGCGCTACTTGGATTCAATAGGTGAACGGTAAAGTTCTCATCCGGCTCGATAAAGAAATTGCCGTTGACGAGTACCGTAATGGTCTTGGTCGTTTCGGCCGCCTGGAAGGTAAGCGTTCCCGAATTTGATTGATAGTCGTTATCCGCGATCGTCGCGGTTCCGTCCATCGTGGCGAAATCAACCGAGGCTTGATCACTGGTTTCACCGGTCTTCGTCACGGTAAAGATATAGCTGACAGTACCGGTATTACTTTCGCTGTGCGTAACATCGTCTATTGAGAAAGACGGCGCCGAATCGTCGTTGGTGATGTTGCCATCGCCAAATTGATCGGAGATCGTTGCGTTGACGGGATCCGTAATTTGAACAGAGAATTTCTCGTTGGGTTCAAATTTCGTATCGCCATTTACCAGGATGGTAATTATCTGGGTGGCATCGCCCGGCAGGAACGTCACCGTTCCGCTGTCATTCGTATAATCGCCGTCGGCGACCGAGGCATTTCCGTCGATCGTGTGGTATTGCGCCGAAGCGTTAAGATCGGTGCTTCCGGTCTTTGTCACGGTAAAGGTATAGCTCGTCGTGCCGCTGTCGCCTTCGTTGTGCGTGACATCGTCGATCGAAAATGACGGTGCGCTGTTGTCGTTGTTGATAGTGCCAGTGCCGGTTCCCGCGGAGATGGAGGCCCCGCCCGGGCTTGATAACAGGACGCTGAATACGTCATCGTTCTCGTAGACCGCATCGCCATTAACGGCAACGACGATCTGCTTGGTCGTATCTGACGGGTCAAAATTCAGTGTTCCCGAATTCGCTTGATAAT
The DNA here is from genome assembly GCA_963766895.1 of uncultured Acidobacteriota bacterium. Lineage (GTDB taxonomy): Bacteria > Acidobacteriota > Blastocatellia > Pyrinomonadales > Pyrinomonadaceae > DASYKT01. Next base: position 177,020 of record CAVYCB010000008.1, on the reverse strand, counting down.
CGATACCCGCGACCGTGGCCGAGCCGTCCTGTGTCGCAAAAGCAACCGACGACGGCAGGCTGGTTGCGCCTGTCTTCGTCACGGTAAAGACAAAATTCGTCGTTCCGCTGTTGCCTTCATTTTGCGTGACGTTATCGATAGAGAATGCCGGAGCTGTGTCATCATTGGTGATCGTGCCGACCCCGCTGGCGTCGGTAATGCTGCCGTTGTCAGTGCTCGTCAGATCGACGGTGAACGTTTCGTCATTTTCATAAATTACATCGCCGTGTACGCTGACGATAACCTGCCTGGTCGTTTCATTAGGCAGGAAGCTTACCGAGCCTGCCGCGGTATCGTAATCGCTTCCCGCTGCCGCGCTGCCGTTGTTGGCCGTGTAGTTGACCGTCGAACCCAGGGCCGTGCTGCCTGTCCGGGTGATGGTAAAGGTAAAGAGCGTCATGCTGCTGTTACCCTCGGCCTGCGTCACGTCGTCGATGGCAAAAGTAGGCGCCGCATCGTCATTTGGAATGGTGCCCACGCCTTGCCCATCGGCGATGAGGGCATTGCCCGGCGAATCGAGATTCAGATAAAACTGCTCGGTGCTTTCCTGGACCGTATCCGGCAAGATCGTGACCGGAATCGGTTTGCTGGTTTCGCCCGGATCAAAAGTGAGCGTACCGCTCGTCGCCGTATAGTCTTCGCCTGCTACGGCGGTGCCGTCGGCGGTCTGGTAATGGACGGTGATCGTTTGCGCGCTGGCGGCTGAAAGCGTGACGGTGAAACCCGGCGCAACCAGCGAATCAGCGCCGGTAAACGTCACGTCATCGACCGAGATCGTCGACGCATTGAGATTGGTCAGGTCGAAAACTGCCGGCGGTGATGCCGCATAACCCGCGCTCACCTGGAAACTGCCAGCTGTATTGTTTGCCGCGAGCACCGGCGCCGTCGCGACACCGTTGCCGTCGGTCACGTCCGTGGCGCTAAAGACCGCGCCCGGGAATGTCCCGCTTGCTCCGGTGTTCGGAGCGTTGAATGTGACGGTCACGCCGCCGACGGGATCGTTGTTGGAATCCAAAACCCGTGCTTTTAGCGGCGCATAATTAGTTCCGACCGTCGCCGATTGCGGCGTGCCGCTAAATGTGGCAATGCTTGCCGGTGCGTTCTGAATTTCAACTGCGCCGATATCCGTTACGCCGTTCACAGTGCGGGCAAATCCGCGCTGGTCGGCCGTTTCGCCAAAGGCGTTACCGGCATTGATCGCCGGGCTGCCGGCAAGCGGCATGCGTGTCTTAGTCGGGCCGCCGTTATCCGCCAGCGGGCCGAGCAGCGGATTGATGATGGAAAATTGGCCGATCTGATCGCCGGCAGCGGGATCCATGTGACCCCAGGTTCCGCCAAGCGTTCCCAATATGTTATAGCCGCTCGAATATATCGTCCCATAGAGGTCCGGACCTTGAGAACCCGTATTACCGGCAAGAATAGAATTACGAATTCTGACCACGGACTGGCCGTTCCAGATCATGACACCGCCCCCGTTCGGAGCGTGATTTCCGGTGATGGTGCAGCTCGAGATCGTGCCGTTGCTTGCCCCCTGGAAGGTGTAATAGATCGCGCCGCCGATGCTGCCGGACGTGTTGCCCGAAAGCGTTGAGTTAAAGAAGTTCAGCGTGCCGAAGTGGTTGTATGCGGCGCCGCCCTCGCTGCTCGCGGTATTACCCGAAAGCGTCGAATTGAATACATCCATGCCGCCGTTTTTATTGTTGACGCCTGCTCCGACCGCCGCATTGTTGCTGATAAAATTGCACCTGTTTATTGTGATGCTGCCGTTGTTGTCATTGTAGATGCCGGCGCCGCTATTGGCCGCGTTGCCGGTAAATAAACTATCTGTGATAAACGCAATGCCGGTGTTACCGATGTATATTCCGCCGCCGAAATTCGGAGCGCCGTTCGCGTCAAACGTACTTCCATTGACGTACAGAACATTCGTGCGCCGGCTATAGATCCCGCCGCCGCTCTGCCCCGCGTTGTTGGCGGTAAATGTCGAATTATTGATCGTCACCGGGCTGCTGGTTCCGAGTGCGTCGTTGGCTATCGCGCCCCCGTTATTTGCCCAGTTATTGGTGAAGACGCAATTGTTAATGGTCACGCCGCGGCTGTCGGTGATGCGGATCGCGCCGCCGAAAGCGTTGAGGCCGCCAAAACCGCGTGAGTCGCCGTCGGCGATCGTCAGTCCTGAGATCGTATAGTTTCCGGTACCGGAAACGGTAAAGTGGCGAAGTGTGCCGACGCTTACGTCGCGCTTGACCGTCAGCACATTCGCGCCGGGGCCGTTGATAACGATCGCGTTGCCGTTGACCAGCGGCGGCAGATTGCTCAGCAGGCTGATGCTGCCGGTTACGTTCGGCGCGAAATTGATATGGCCGCCCGTGCTGTTTGCCCAATTGATGGCTTCTCTTAAGGTACAGTTGGTTACATCGCAAACGCCGTCATCCGTGTCCGCATTTACGTTAACAATATAGATCTGCGGCGCGTCGTCGTTTTGGATCGCGCCAGCGCCTTCACCATCAATTAAGTCAACGGCAACCGGATTTGTCAGACGGACATAAAAGATCTCGTCGCTTTCAAAATTAGTGTCGCCATTAACATCCACCGAGATCGTCTTCGTCGTCTCCGCCGGCGTAAAGGTCAGCGTACCCGAAACCGCGCCGAAATCAGACGGAGCTGCCGCCGAAGCGTTCACGGTCGCGTAATCGACCGACACGGTCTGTGCCGTGGTACCGGTCTTCGTCACCGTAAAGGTGTACGTGGTAATTCCGCTGTTGCCTTCCACGTGCGTTACGTTGTCGATGGAAACGGTTGCCTGCGGGTCGTCATCGAAAATGGTCCCGATACCCTGTCCGTCGGCGATGGTCGCGTTAGTCGGCGTATCGAGGTTAAGGAAAAATTGCTCAACGCCCTCGTTCGTAGTATCCGGCACCAGGCTGACCGGCACCGTCTGCGAGGTTTCGCCGGGATTGAAAGTAAGCGTTCCGCTGGTCGCGGTGTAATCTTCACCGTCTTCCGCCGTATCGTTCGCCGTGGAGTAATGCACCGTCACGGTCAGGTCGCTGGCGTTTGAAAGCGAAACGGTAAAAGCGTTTGGCACGAGCGTGTTGCCGACGAATACCGTGTCGTCAACGGAGATGGCCGGCGTCGGCGGCACTTGCGCTTCGAACGCGCCGATGTCCGATCCGTCGCTTACATTCGTAACCGTCACCCTGTCCGCGGGACGCGCCAGGCCGCGCTGGTCCGACGTCGCGCCAAACGCGTTTCCGGCATCTATTGCGGGGCTGCCGTTTAACAGCGCATGTGTGAAGGTCGGCCCGCCATTGTCCTGCAGCGGCCCGAGCAGCGGGTTGATTGGAGTGGATGGCGTACCGATCTGGTCGCCGGTTGCCGGGGTCACCGTCGCAAACTGGTTGTTTCCGATAATGTTGTAGCCTTGCGAAGTGACCGTGCCGATAATGTCCGGCGCGAAATTTGAGGCCGTATTTCCTGCTACGATCGTGTTTTTGATCGTGACCAGGGCACCGGTATCGGCATCGATGCCCGCGCCGAACCTGGCACTGTTTCCGGAGATCGTGCTATTGGTGATGTTTGCGTGGCCGATGCCGTTTCCACTCCAGATACGGATCGCGCCGCCGTTACCCGATGAGCTGTTTCCGGAAAGCGTCGAGTTCGTAATGTTGTACGTGCCGGTGCCGTTGCTGTAAAGTCCTGCGCCGACAGCTCCGTTGCCGCTGGTCACCGTATTGCCCGAGATCGTGCTGGCCGTGATATTGACCGTACCCGTACCGTTGAAAATAGCGCCGCCCACGCTGGTCGCCGAATTTTCCGACAGCGTACTGCGGGTGATATTTACGACCGCGGCATTGGTATTGTAGATCGCTCCGCCTGAATTACCCGCAAAGCAATGCGACAAACGGCTGTCGGTAATATCCAATCCCCCGCCGAAGCCGACATTGATGCCCGCCGCTTGGTTGGTGGACGTGCTGCCGTCGATCACGACATTAGTGAGCGTCATCGTCGCGGAGCTCTCGTTACTAAGCGTGCCGCCGACAGTGGCATGGCTGGTTGAAAAATTACTGTTGGTTATGGTAATGGGCCCGGTGAGATCGCTGGCCACCGCGCCGCCCATGTCTGCCTGGTTATTGATAAACGTGCTGCCGGTGATGGTCATCTGGCCTGTTCCAAAATGATAAACCGCTCCGCCGCGCCCCGTTCCGAGGGCTACGTTATTCGTGAATGCGCAGTTAGTGATATTTATCGTTCCGTCGCCGAAATTATAGATACCGCCGCCGCCGAAATCCGGAGCGCCATGGTCGAATGTCAGGCCGGAAACGTTCACATCGCCGCCGCCGATAGCAAGAATGCGGATGTTTGTCACGCTGGTTTCACGCCTTATGGTCAACGCTCCCGCTCCGGGGCCGTTAATATTTGCATAGATAGGTCCGAGCGTCGGAAGCGAGCTGAGCAAAACTATCTCGCCGGTAACATTCGGAGCAAAATTGATGTCGCCCGGCTGCGCGTTCACCGCATTGATCGCTTCGCGCAAGCTGCAATGCGTCACGTCGCAAACACCGTCATTGGTGTCGTCATTGACATTTACAAGATAGATCGTCGGAGGGACGTCGTCGTTCGTAATCGTCAACACTGCCGAAGCCGGACTTCCGAGCGCAGCTCCGCCCGTAGCATTTGAAAGCGCTACATCAATGGTTTCGTCGGGTTCGACCGCGAGATCGCCTTTGACGGTGATGACGATATTTTTGGCCGCCGCATCTCCATCCGCCCAGCTTAGCGTGCCGCCGGCAGGGGTGATGAAATAATCATTATCCGCGATCGTGGCCGTGCCGTCCGTCACCGCGTAATCGACAGAAACTGCGCCGTCCGATCCGCCGGTGCGATTCACCACGATATTTACAGTGTGATCGGCGTTGGTCTCGTTACTGCTATAGGCGGCCGAAGAAAATTGCAGCGAACCGTTATTGACCTGGTGAATTCCGTTTCCACTTACCGCGACATTTTTGGTCGTCGCGTTTGCGGCACTGTTGGCCACGTTGCCGCTCTTCGCCCCCTCGCTGGCCGGGGCGAATCTCACATAGACCTGTTCGTTGATAACAAAACCGGATGTTTGTAAAAACGTAACAGATGGTCCGAAGTTAGCCCCGGAAGTTTTCGAAACCTCGAAATCGGCCGGCGCGGTTACGGTAATACTGCCCTCTAACCCGCTGCCATTTAGCGTATAGGTTTGCTCCGCCGAGAATGCGCCCACCAAGGTGTCCGGGAAAGTGAGCGGTCCGCCGGTCACCTGGATGACCGGATTTGAAACTTCGTAAGCGCCGATGTCGCCGCCGTTGCCGCCCGATACGTCGATGATCGCCAGATCGTTGATCGGCCTGGCCACGCCGCGCTGGTCGGTCGTCGTGCCAAAACTGTTGCCCTGATCGATCACGGGGCTGCCGGGCTGCGGCGCGTGCGTCGGCGTAGTTCCGCCATTGTTTTGCAGCGGCCCGAGCAGCGGCTGGGCCAGTGAAAGCCCGCCCGTGCCAAATTGATCCGACGACAGATTGAACGCGCCTACCGCGCCGACGTTTCCGATAAGGTTAAAGCCCTGCGAAGTAAACTCTCCCAGCACATCCGGAATCGACGCATTATTAACGTTTGCCGCGATGATCGAGTTGAATACTTTAGCCGGAGTAAGGCCGCCGTTGGTAACCGCCGCGCTGGTGCCGGTTGATGACGAATTTAGTGTGACCGTGCTGCTGATCAGCGTCAGGTCACCGTCAAACATCAGGATGCCGCCGGCGTTCTGATTGCAGTCATTGGTGACCGAGTTTCCGCTGATGGTCGTGTTAGTAATGGCGGCCCTGACATTCGCCGTACCCACATTTATGCCGCCCGCCGTGTTATTACACGCGCCCGAAGGCCTGCCGCCCACGTTATTCGAGATCGTTGAATTGCGGATAGTAATTGGGCCGAACGTTTCGATGGCGCCTGCTTCCGAACCGGTGTTCCCGGTAATGACCGAATCAAGGATCGTGAGATCGCCGTTATTGGTGATCGCGCCGCCGGCACCGGACGCAACGTTTCGCCCGCTCGTGATAGTAATTCCCCTGATAGTTACGGCTGTACTTGTGTTCGCAATACGGAAAACGTCGATCACGTTGTTGCCGCTGACGGTAATTAAATTAGCGCCCGGCCCGTTGATGACCGTATTGTTCGTGATCGACGGACGCGAGCCGGTAAAAGTGATCGTTCCCGTCAGGCCCGGAGCGAAACTGATGATACCCGGCGTGGTGTTTGAGGCGATGATCGCTTCGCGCAGGCTGCAGTGGGTCGCGTTACAGTTGCCGTCATTGACGTTGTTGGTCGAGGTGACGGTGTATTGCGCCGGCACATCGTCATCGATGATCGTGCCCGTGCCGAAGGTGCCCGTCACCGTCGCATTGGTAGCGTTAAAGATCGCCACTCTATACGTCTCCGCGTCTTCAAATCCGCCGTCCTGCAGGATCGGGATCACGATGTTGGTCGTGGTCGTACCGGCGGTGATCGTCGCGATAGTATTTGTCGCGCCGGTATAATCGGAACCCGCGGCGGCCGTAATGTCCGACGTCGTATACATGAAGTTTGTATTGGTGCCCGTGACAAAAGATTGCGTAACGACAAACGTCGCTGTACCTGCACCTTCGTTGACCGTGACATCGCCAATGGACAGTGTCGGCGCCGGTTCATCGTCATTGATAAAGACCGTGGTCTCGCTCAGGTTGTCGAGCGACGTGCCGCTTGTCGGGTTGGAGAGAGCGGCGCGTATCGTCTTAAGCCCGTCATACACCGCGTCGTCACACAAGGGAATGTCAAAGGTCTTGCTTGCTTCGCCGATGGCAAAATTCAGCGTGCCCGCGGTATCGATATAATCCACTCCTGCTCCGCAAACCGCGCCGCCGACCGCCGGGAATAATGAAATGCCGCCGCCCGTCCCGTAATCGACCGCGCTGGCACTGTCGGTCCCGTCGCGAGTGACGGTTAGCGTGACGCTTCCGGCATTTTCCGTCGTTATATAACTTGGCGCGCCGAAATGCACCGGCACCGATGTTGAGATATCAAGGTCCCAGCCGCCGGCCAGAGCGCCGCCGTCGGGATTGAATTGATCATATATATACAAACTCCAGACGCCGTTCGGGTTTGTCCCGTTAAAGACGCCCGCAAAAGTGTCCGTACCGGCCGGTGCTGCGTGAAAGTATGGCCCCTGCGGCGCGGGCGGTGTCGGCAAATTGCTGATGCCCTGATCTGTCGGTTTGAATTGGCCGCTGGTCAGCAAGCTGCTTGTTAACAGGCTGGGCGCTGAATCAAAAAGCTGCAGCGTGACATTTGTCGTCGCAATATTTCCGCCTACGTTCGCCAGGAAAAAATACTGCTGCCCCTGCGGGCCGACCAATTGCATTACTATGTCAGCCGGATAAGTGTGGCTCAAATTATTAAGCGTCACACTCATATTGCTGATGCTTCCGGTCATTCCGGAAACCGTGATCTGCGAAGGATACAGCGACGATTGTCCCTGATCCAGGATACCAACGCCCGTGTGATTGGAAAATATCGTGCCGTTGATCGGGTCATTAATAATATTCAGCACCGCCGGATTCGTTCCGCTGATGGTGGTGCCTATTGAATTTGATAACGTCAGATTCAGCGTCTCGGTAGCTTCTCCGATTGATCCGTCCGCGCAGAGCTGAACGTTGAAAGTTTTGGCGGCAGCGTCGCCATCGCTCCACGAAAGCGTTCCCGAAGCGGCAACGTAATCCGAGCCGGCGCACGAAGCTCCGCCCACGGCGGTACCCGCCGCCCGTCGCATAGTCGACCGAAACAGCGCCGTAAGAACCGCCCGCGCGCGCTACCGACACGACGACGTTTTGCCCTTCGTTTCCGCTATAAGAGGCCGCGTTAAATTGCAGGGTCCCCGGCGGGTTATCGTTGATATTTAACGTCGCCGGATTGGTTCCGGTGATTGTGGTTCCCACCGGATTTGAAAGCGTAAGCGAAACGGTTTCCACCGGTTCGGGCGAAAGCGCGTCGCTGCAGGTCTGGACGCTAAAGGTCTTGGGCGCGTGATCGCCGTCCGCCCATGAAAGCGTGCCGTTGATGTCGGTATAATCGCTGCCCGACCCGCACACTCCGGCGGCCGCGGTTCCCGCGCCAGTTGCGTAATCGACGGAGATCGCGCCCGAAGCGCCTGCCACGCGGCTGACCGTCACCAGCGCATTTTGCCCTTCCAGCCCCGAATAGACTGCCGAACTAAACTGCACGTTACCCGGCGCGATCAATCCGTTTTCATATGCGCCCATACTCGGTGTCGTCGCGCTGCGCGCGGCGCCGGTGATGTCTGTAAGTGTACCGGCGATCGGCGTACCGGCGGCCAGTGCAGGCGAACCGGCGATCAGGCGCAGATCGGCGTCTCCGGCAAAGATCGGATCAACGGCCATCGAATTTGCGTCTTTTCCGGTGGCGGTTTTCCAATTGGCCAGACTGGTGACATCTGCGCCGCCTATAAAACCCAGCACGGCGTTCGGGCCTGAAGTGTAATAGTCGTTGTAATTAATATTCGTGTACGCGCTGGCCGGGGCCTCCGAATAGATCGCATAAGATTTTTCCGGCGCGGCATTCGGATTGTCATACAAATTCGAAAAAGATATTGTTACGTACATCGAGCCCGGTGATATCGGGGCCGCACCGACAGCGCGGCCTGGAAATTATTCGGATCGCTATTGCCGGCATGCGAGCCTGACAGGTTGATCGAGTTGTAATAGATGTTTATCCCGCCAGTATTGCCCTGCAGGTAGATACCGGCAGCGCGCGAACGACGCGAATGTGGCTGTCGCGGAATAGCTCTGGATATCGTAGATAACGTTATTTGCAATGGTGATATTGCTCGACGGCAACCCGGTATCGACTTCTATTCCGATCGCCGGCCACCCGTTGGTCGCGGCATTGGAAATCCCCGAAACTGTATTTCCGGTGATGCGCGCACCCGGCGTTCCGCTGATGATTCCCTGCGCGCCGTTGAAACTGGGGCTGGTCGCGGTCGCCGAAACATTGGAGACCGTATTTCCCGAGACCTGCGTTCCTGTGTTAGTCGTGCCGGTATAACCATCCGCGATAGCGACCGCCGATGCGGGAGCGCTGCTCGAGATGTTTGTGATATTCGACCCGGCGATCGTTCCATTAGACACCCCGTCGTTAAAAGAGATGCCGGCCACGCCAGAGCTGCTGGAAATAACATTGCGCACGGTATTTCCCGACAAATTCGGCGAAACAGCTTTGTCGAGCGATATACCGATAAAAGAAATGTTGTTTGACCCGGCGGTTGCGGGGCCGACGATATTGTTTGCGATCAAAAGCCCGTCAACACCCCCCGCCGAAGAGCTCGCGGTTCCGCTGACCGCAATTCCGAACCTGGCTTTGGCGATGTCGTTATTCTGGATCGTGATCGAATCATTGTCCGCGCCGCTCACGCCGTTAGTGTTGCCCGCCAGCACGACACCGAAACTCGTATTGATCAATGCCCCTGCCCTTAAGGTCGTGTTCTTGATCGTGTCGTTGGTCGCGCCCGCGCCGGCACCGAGGCTGGAAAAACAAACGGCGGCCGAGTTGTTGTTCGTACTGTTATTGGTGATGCTCAGATCGCGCGAGCTGGTGCCGTTATTCGACCCGTCGATGGTCACATAATCCGCGCCGCTGAGTTTTATGATACAGCTGGAAACGGAACCGGAGATCGCCGGTGAAACGCCTGCCGCGGGTTTGATGGTGATGGTATTCACCGCGCTCGAGCCTGGGTTGGCATTGATCGTGAGCGGGAAAGTTTCCGACGGGTAAGTCGCGTCGGTCAAATTCAAAACGACCGGGCCGCTGAGCACGCCGCCGTTGACCGCCGTTATTGCCGCTGTCAGCGTCGCATAATCGCCGCCGCTTCCGACGTTGTAAGTGCCGCCCGGAAAACCTCCGGTGCCGATCGCGAAAAAGTTCAAGGACGTGATCGCGTTTGACAAAATTGTCGAGCCGGCGACTGTTCCGCCGATGGAATCGTATGCGCCGGTTTGGGACGGGGAAGCGCCGATCTTGTTGGCGCTGATCACACCCGTTTCGGTGAAGCGGATGGTGGTATTGGTAAAGTTACCCGCGCCGGATGTGATCTGTGTTTGCCAATAGCGGTTGGTGTTAAGCGAGCCGAGTCCCGAGCCGGCAGTTCCGCCGGAATTCGCATCGAAAGCTTCCGCTAGGACGGTGACCGTTCCGCCGGCATTTGTGGTCGGGTTCACCAGTTCGACTTTGCTGAAAGCGGATTTGCCGACAGGAAATGCATAGGTGCTTCCACTCGCCAAACTGGCCGGAAGAACACGCGCCAGTTGCCCGTTAACATAACTCGTCGCCGAACCGGCCGAGACGGATGCGGCCGTGGTGCCGGTTATCGTGAATAAATTATTGCCGTTGTTTAGCAAGCCCGCGGTCAGCGTCAGCGTGCCGGAAATCGAGCGGCTAAAAGGCAGCGTTACCGTATTGTTCGGTGCGGCGGCGGTGTTGTTGATGGTTAAATTTGTCGCACCCGCGGCGGCGAGAAATTCGCTCGAGGTTGCCGTCTGCGCAGCCGTGGCCGAGTTATAAACAAGCGTCGTCGTGCCGGTGTAGCTGACGCTGCCGGATGTAATAGGCGTGCCGCCCGATGAGATTATCATCGATGCGCCGGTCGGCACCGCAAGTGTCCCGTTCACCGCCACACCGGCGCTGTTATTGATGCGGTAACTGACCGTATTGGAAATAGTTCCCGGTGTTACCGATTGATTCGCCGAACCGTTGAACTCAATCGTGTTGGTCGTGCCTGTGCCGGTTTCGGTCAGCGTTCCCGCCGTGTGATTAAATGTGCCGGATGAGCGCAAAGTTCCGCTGGCAGATCCGCTCGAGAGATCAAGCGTCCCGCCGGTCTGGGTAAAATTCCCCGTGGTCAGCGAGCCGCTTCCGGAATTTGCCGCGAGTCTGAGACCGCCGCTGCCGGTCGAGGTCATCGTAAAAGTTCCCGCCGCGGTGAGCGCCGTTCCCGACAAATTCACGCTCGCAGATTGCGAAGCACAGTTCCAGGTAAAGTTGCCAAAGGTTTGTCCCGCTCCGCTGATGCTGGTCGCGCCGGTCAGGCCGGTGATGTTCACATTCGAAGCCGCGTTCCACGTAGCGGTGGGGATCGCGCCGGTTGTGCCGATGTTATTAAAAATACCGCCGCCGGCAAATTGCAGGGTCGCCGCCGAACTGGTGATAGTACCGCTCGTGTAATTTACGGTTCCCGAAATAGTAGTGACGCTGTTGCCGGCGTTAAAAACATTCGTCGCGCTGCCCAGAAGAGAAAGAGTGCCGGCGATATTTCCGGCGTGTCCGCTGCCGGAGAAGTTCAGGGTGACCGCCGTAGCGCTGTTCAATTGCAGCGTCGAGCCGGCTGCGATATCAAGATCGTCGCCGCCGCCGCCGCTGATCGATAACGTCTTGGCGGTGGTCGAGGCCTGCAAGGTGACATTTGTATTTGCGGAAATTTTTAATTGCCCGATGGTCTGGGTGGTGACGCCGGTGACGGTGGTGGTCGCGCCGTTGTTGAAAACCAGAATGTCGCTGGTTGCGGGTGTGGTGCGCGTCGGCGTCCAGTTTGCCGCTGTTCCAAAAGCCGCCGAGCCGGTTTGATTCCAGGTGTAGGTAGCACCGGCGGTGGTCGCCTGGCTGCCGGATAACGCGCCGCTGAGCGCGCCCTCCGTGACGGCAAAGACCCTCCAAAAATATGTCGTTCCCGCGCCGAGGCCGCTCTGCGCTGATGAGGTGGCGCCCGCGGCAGCCTGGCTGATATAAGAATAATTTACGCCGTCGGTCGAACGATAGATCGCAAATCCCAATTCATTACTGGAATTGTCCGTCCAGTTCAGGGTCATGCCCCCGCCGGTTACGGAGGTAAAAGTCAGATTGCTGGGCGCTGCCGTGGGCGCATTTGGCGTAAAAATGTATTTTGTTCCGCCGGCGATCGCGCCCGCCTGCGAGTTTTCCGCGGGCGGGCCCGAGGACGTCAGGGAACGGCCGTTGTCACGCTGACATAATTCGTCGCCGAACCCGACTGCATTCCGATGGTATATCCGCCGTCGGCGCTTCCCGTCATTCCCGCGCCATAGACAAATTCGATCACACCTGTTGTCTCGCTCAGCCACATTTGAAATGTGCCGCCGCCGTCGCCGGAACATCCCGCGCCCCGGGTGATCTGCATATTTTGATATTCCAGGACCAGTTTGCGGTTGGGAGCGGTGCCGATGGTTTTAGAGTGGATCTTGCCATTCGCACCGACACAAAGATCATCGTAAAATGGCGCCATTTTTGGCGCGTCGGTAGTGCTTGGGAAAATCGTCTCGTTCACCCAGGGACTGGAAGCCGCGGGAATGCTTCCCAAACGCACATAGCCATTTGCGGAAACGCCGAATTGTGTATAACGCGTACCGTCGTACCAAAAATCAAAACCAATATTGCTTAGCGCAGAAGATACACCGTCATCCAGATCTGCACCGGCGAGATTGATGGTCGTCGTTCCGCCGGACATATCTTCCAGCGAAGCAGCTGTCGTGAAAGAAAAAGGATAAGTGCCGGTAGAAACGGCGTTAGCAACCGGGGCCGGCTCACCGTAAATTACGTCATCGGCGGTCGGCTCGGGCGTAGGCTCAACGGGGGGCTGCGGAACGGGCAGCGCTTGCTGCTCCACGGTAATTGCTGTGGGCGCCGGCTGCCACTTAAAAAGTGCGGCGACAGAGTCAAAAAATGAAAGTCCGGCGGCATTTGCGCCGGTGCCTATGGCCAGGATCGAAATAATGACTATGAATGTTAAAAAAAGAACGCGTGCGGATCTTAAGGTTTTCATAAAAGATTTTAAACTCTGTTTCATATTTAATTTTTCCCGCTCATAAAAAGGCAGCCAAAGTCGCCGGACTTCACGCCGATCGTTTAAGGACGGTTAAAAGATCAAATTGGTTAGTGAATGCACCGATGGCAAGCGAACTTACTTTGCCGCCCAAAAAATGTGCTCACAATAAATTAAATACAGGGGGTTTCTCCTCATGCCGCTTTCGGCAAAAGGAAAGATCGTCCATAAAAACAGACTTTTGCAGGGCTAAAGTGTTTTTGAAACCTCACCGGAAAACCTGACGTTTTCCGGATTCAAAATTCAACAACTAAACAGTTTTTGATCGGCGGAGCTTTTCGAACATGGCACTCTCAAATTTTCCGCCTGATAAAATCAAGGGAGACAGCTTTGGTACATTTCCCCGATCTTTTTAATTACCCCTAATTAAAATGCATTGCTCTGATTGGTATTCCGGGGAGAGATTAGCCTGTTTCAGGCATCGTTGTATATACGCATTTCTACTCATTTTATATGGGTATTACTACCCATTTCCAAACAGCAGAAAAACTTGCAATGCGCAGTTCTCTTATGTGATTGGCCGTTTGTCTTTTATAATCCTGAAAGTTCAATGCATCGATCCGTCCGACAAATTTTTTCTTTAGCCGGCTGTTCCAGGTATTTCCTGGTCCTGGCATTGATGGCGGGCTGCGCGCATTTTTCTCAGGCAGCGGAATCGCTGTATAGGTTCGATTCCTGGACGACGGAGAACGGCCTTCCGCAGGTGTCGGTCAATTCCATCTGCCAGACACGCGATGGTTTTCTTTGGATGACCACTTTTGGCGGGCTGGTCCGTTATGACGGGCTTCGCTTTCAAACTTTTACCACCGGCAACACCAAGGGTTTGCGCACCGGGCGCTTTCTCCAGCTCAAGGAAGACGGCGAAGGCACTCTCTGGATATCGACGGAAGGACAGGGAGTGACCAGGTATCGCGACGGGGTCTTTACCACCTTCACCACCGACAACGGGCTTCCCGACAACGAGATACTCATGCTTGACCTAGATCCGTCCGGCGCACTTATCCTCGATACCGAACACCATACGCTGCGCTGGGATGGCGAGAAATTTCTCGCCTATATTCATCCGCCCGGCGAACCGGACATCCGGCCTATGCTAAGGACCCGCAGCGGCACCTGGTATTTCCAAAATTGGCGTCTGCAAAAATATAAGGACGGCAACCTCGTCATCGACCTTCCCACCGAGCTGGATGTCCCCCGGTTATTCGAAGATTCCACCGAAACACTTTGGATCGCCGCGGCGGAAAAAGATCAGCTTTATACTTTGAAAGACGCTAAACTTAGCGGCCACACGGCAGCCGAAGGTTTTCCCCAGATCCGGCTGGGGACGGCGATGGAAAGCTCTTCCGGCCAGATATGGTTTGGCGCGGCGGAAGGCCTTTTTCTTTTCGACGGGCAAAAGTTCACTCGTTTTACCACCGATGACGGATTGGTCAGGGGCGCGGTCAATGCCTTGTATCAGGACCGCGAAGGAACGCTCTGGGTGGGAACGACCGGCGGGTTAAGCCGGCTTACCCATCGCGCAATCACCGCCTACTCGGCGAAAGAGGGCCTGGCGGGAGATAACGTTTATCCCGTTTATGAAGATCAAACCGGGAAGATCTGGATCGGGTCGTGGGCAGGATTGACCGTGTATGAGAACGGCGTATTTTCCAGGGTTGAGGCATACAGGGCCGAGCTGTTTACTTCCATGCTCCAGGACCGCCATGGAAATATGTGGTTCGGAACTTTTTCCGGTGTGATCACTCCACCCGGTTTTACGGGCCATCTTCCGCCTTCACTCAAGCCTGCCAATGTACGCGCGATCTATGAAGACTCCGCCGGGAATATCTGGTTCGGCACCATTAGCAGCCTGGTCAGATTCGACGGCAAGGATTTCACCACCTTCACGCAAAAAGACGGATTTATCGCCAAGGGAGCTCTGGCCATTCGTCAGGACAGATCGGGAACGATGTGGTTCGGCACCGAGGCCGGGCTTGTTACCTTCCGCGACGGGCAATTCACTTCTATCACGGAAAAGTACGGCATCGCGGGAAATATCGTGCGTACGATCCATGAAGATAACGACGGAACTGTCTGGATCGGAATGTATGACAGCGGTATCTATCGTTTCAAAGACGGCAGCTTTACCCACTACACCACCGAACAGGGATTATTCGATAACGGCGCTTTCCAGATAGTCGAGGACGAGTCGGGAAATTTTTGGATCAGCTGCAATCTTGGTATTTATCGTGTCAGAAAAGCCGAGCTTGACGCTCTTGCAGAGGGCGGAATAAAAGAAGTGACTTCGATCGTCTATAACAAGCGCGACGGGATGCTCAATTCCGAATGCAACGGCGGCGGCCAGAATGCGGGCCTGCGGGCAAAGGACGGGCGAATATGGTTTCCCACGCAGCAGGGCGTGGCAGTGCTTGACCCGCGCACAATTCCCTTTAACGCCGCGCCGCCCCCGGTCGTGATCGAATCGCTCGTCATCGACACCAAAGCCGTCGACCAGTATCACGAGGTAAAACTCCAGCCCGACCAGTCCAACCTCGAAGTACATTATTCCGGCCTGAGTTTTATCAGCCCAGAACTCGTAAAATTTAAATACAAGCTCGAAGGTTTGGATCCGGATTGGGTTGACGCCGGAACCCGCCGGACGGCGTACTATTCTCACATTCCGCCGGGAAGCTACACTTTTAAAGTACTGGCGTCTAACCGCGACGGCGTCTGGAACGAACAGGGCGCGGCGATCGCCGTAACCGTTTTGCCGCCGTACTGGCGAACGTGGTGGTTTCTGCTGCTGGCGAGCGTGATAATTGTGCTGATGGTCCTGACACTCTACCGCCGCCGGATAAATTTGCTGAAAAAAACAAATGCCGCGCGCGAAGCATTTGCCCGGCAATTGATCGAGTCGCAGGAAAGTGAACGAAAGCGCATCGCCGCCGAATTGCACGACAGCCTCGGGCAAAGCCTGGTGCTGATAAAAAACTGGGCGCTGCTCGGCTTGGGCGGCCTTAACGGGAAGGACCCCGCCAAATCCAACTTCGAGGAAATTTCCGCCACCGCTTCGGAAGCGATCAAGGAAGTTCGGGAGATCGCCTACAATCTGGGGCCTTATCAATTGGAAAGGCTCGGGCTGCGCAATACCATCAAGGAAATGGTGCAAAAGGTCGCTGACGTTTCCCCGATGGAGTTTAACCCCGATATCGGAGAGATCGATGGCTGCCTCGAACGCGAAGCCGAGATAGGATTTTTTCGCATCGTTCAGGAAGCGATAAATAATGTCGTAAAACATTCCGGCGCGACGGAAGCTCATCTTAAAATAAGGACCAGCCAGGAGCTTCTGATATTTATGATGTGGGACAACGGGAAGGGTTTCGACCCGGAACGCACCAAAAACGGGTTTGGCCTGCTGGGAATGAATGAAAGGGTGGGGCTGATGCGCGGAGAACTGCTTGTCAGGTCCGAAATAGGAAAAGGCACCAGTATCAAGGTAATATTACCTTGTAAAAAGGTGTGATCAACGGATACGGCCGCGAATGTCACAAAATAATTCGTGTTATTTGTGTAATTAGTGGCTAATAATGTCAGCCTTCCTATCAGATCATGAATGAAGAAATACAAATAATTATTGCCGATGACCATCCCATTTTCCGGCGCGGCCTGCGCGGCATCATTGAGGGCCAGGCGGACTTAAATGTCGTGGCCGAAGCGGACAACGGCGAGACCGCTCTATCGCTGATCAAAGAACATGAGCCCGATGTGGTCGTTTTAGACGTCGATATGCCGGGCAAGGACGGCTTTGAAACGGTCAAGTCCATCATGAAGCAGGACCTCGGCGTGGGCGTGATCTTTTTGACGATGCACAATAGCGAATCGATCTTTAATGCCGCGCTTGATCTGGGTGTAAAAGGTTATGTGTTAAAAGACAGCGCGCTGCCCGAGATCACCGACAGTATCCGCGCCGTCGCCGCGGGGAAGAACTACATCAGCCCGCCGCTTTCCACATACCTGGTTAACCGCGCCGGCCGCGCCGAATCGCTGACCGCGCAAACGCCCGGTATCAGCGGCCTGACCCCGGCGGAGCGCAATATTCTGAAATTGATCGCCGCCGAAAAAACCAGCCGCCAGATCGCCGACGAACTTTTCATCAGCATTCGTACCGTTGACCGCCACCGCGCCAATATAAGCTCCAAGCTCGACCTGCGCGGCACCAATGCCCTGGTAAAATTTGCTCTGGTGAACCGCTCGGAGCTTTGATCTGCCCAGCAAGATAATGTCGGATAAATCGCAAAGAAAAAAGTGGGCGAAAATTCCCCTTCCCAAAGTCTTTATCAAAATGATAGAGGTGCTCGGGCTAGGGCTTTTTGTCGGATTGATCCTGGCGATCATAAGCCTGGCGGTTTTTATCTGGCTGGCGGATAAAATATTTTCGGGCAGCACGATAGCTTTTGATGAAAGCATCCGGGAGTGGGTCCATCAGGCTTCTTCGCCCACGCTGACACAGCTGATGATCCTCGCTTCTTTTATCGGCTCTTTCAGTTTTCTTTTTCCGCTGGGAATTTTGGTGCTCCTTATTTGCCTTTACCTGCGGCGCAAACGCGCGCTCATTTTATTTCTTTTGACGATGGCGGGTGAACTGTCACTGGAACCCGTCCTGAAAAATTTCTTCTCGCGCGCTCGTCCCGCGGCATTCTTTGATTACCTCGCCCCGGCTTCTTACAGTTTTCCCAGCGGCCATGCTTTTGCAGCGTTATGTTTTTTTGGAATTTTGGCGTGGTTAATAACCAGCCGCCTGCAAAACGTTCTGCTGAGGACCCTCATCTGGGTCTTCGCGGTCTTGCTTATTTTTTGGATAGGCATATCGCGCGTTTATTTGGGCGTGCATTACCCTACCGACATCATCGCCGGATATTTGACCGCTTTTGTCTGGGTCATAACCATCGCCCTTGGCGACCTCTGGTTCCGCCGTCGCAAAGCCACGTCATAAACACAACTGTCACAAGTTAATGTGTCAGGTCTTACGGCGAAAGTGAAAAGAGAGATAGATGCCGACTATGCTATTGAGGACAAGTAAAATATTTGTAGCGACAAAGACCCAGTTTCCCAGGATGAAACTGTAGACGACAAATCCGGCCGAGGCGAGAAACTGCCCCACAAAAAGCCATTTGGACACGCCCTTGCTGCTGCCTTCGAGCCACTGCTTTTGGACCTGCCGGACGAGCGTCAAAAGCAGGATAAACGAACTCGCCCAACCTATTAACTCGCTCATCATCGCAGCGGATTCAGATTGGCGTCGTCATCTGCCGGGCCGCCCAAAGCGGGGGGACCGCCCGGGTTTGAAATGCCGCCGCGATTTGAAGCGTTAGCGCCCATACTATTTGCGCCATTGGCCTCATTAGCATTTATTCCACCCAGCGCGTTGGCCCCGTTCACCAGGGCGTTAGCATTGGCGTTGATGTTGCCGGCAGTTTTTAGCAGGTTGGCGTTATCCGTTTTATCGTCATCGCACAGCGCCAATCCGAACACCAAAAACATCATCAATCCGAGGATGAGTATCCTGCTCATCATTCCCCCTTGTCCTGTCGGCAAGCGCAAAATTGTCGCGCTTGCCGATGCATTGATAGACGCTTGTCAGATCGCTGGCGCGATCTTTGCCGGCCAGATACCGGCGCTCCCAGGTTTGCGGGCATTTATTCCGCGCGGCTTATTTCATCTTACTCTGGATGTCCTTGATCATCGTCTGGTGCTCTTTGAGCGTCGGCAGAGTCTTGGCTGCAAATGCCTTTAATTCTTCCGTGGTACCGCCGTCGGCTTCCGACTGGAACAGGTTGACCGCATCATTGTGGTCGCTCACCATCGCGTCGACATAAGCCTTGTCAAAATCAGCGCCCGAAAGCCCTTTCAATTTTTCCAGCGCCGACTTGTGCGTCGAATTAAGCTCCGCCGGAAGCGTGACATTAAATTTACCGGCCAGCGTTTTCAGTTCGCCATTGGCTTTGGTGTGATCCGTGACCATCTTCTGCGCAAATTTTTTCACGTCGGCATTCGTCGCCTTGGTTGCGGCAAGCTTGCTCAGCTCTACTTCGGCCATTCCGCCCTCGGCGGCCTTGTTCCAGAAATCGGCTTCGGTCGGTTTGCCCGATACCGCATTCGAAACGGCATTTACCGCCGTCGAAGCCGCGTTTGAAATAGTGTTGACCACGCTGGTGTTGCCCGTGTTGGCGCGCGTATTATTTGCCGGCCTGTTATTGGCGCTTTCGCCGCTGCACGCCGCCAGCCCCAAAGCCGTTAAGATCGTTAAAACTGTAAAGATAAGATACCTGTTCATAAAAATTCCTCCCTGCCCTGTCGTTTCAAAAAGTTAAACTGCCTGACATACCGCACCTGCATTTAAGCGCGGTATCCGCCAGGCGATCGCTTTTACTCACATCACATTTTATATACTTGAATATTAGACACTAATTCGCCGGATCATACTGTAATACGCAATACACAGTCGGCTTTATTATCTAGGTAAATGCGGTTTCGGGCATTCCTGATTGACACGCAAACGTGCAACTTGATAAGTTTGATTTATAGAACTCCCCAAAAGTAAACCGGTTTTTGCAAGAGGGTACATATGGGTGTCACATTCCGGGTATATGCCGTATCGGTAATGGCCAGGCAGCACAGATCTCCTATATCGGGCGAAACGATATATAAACATTACGCTGCGATCAGACTGTGTAAAAATATGGAAAGTGTAAAAAAAGAGGCGGAAGAATTATCTTTCAAAATGTTTCCGCAGGCCGGCGGCTGGTCGTTTCATAGCGCCGTGATAGTTCCTATCAAGCGGGAGTTGGCCGATGCCATCCATGCTACCATCCAAACCGGCGCTTTTTTAGCCGAGCCCGACCCCGAAGAATCCACCCAGGTATTTAACTTTTAAATGAGGTCAGTACCGGGAACGAAGTGACCGGCTCCGAGCGTAGCGAGTATGTCATGAGCTTGAGTCTGTATAGATAATAAGCCGGTCACTATGTTCCCGGTACTGACCCGTTATCGACCGCTCCTTGCCGGCAAGATGCCGGCACTCCCGGGTTTACGAAGCCACTTTTACTTCCCTGTTTTTTGTCAGGCTGGCAATGGCGGCGGAAAGTTCCTCGATATCGATGGGTTTGGGCAAGTGCGCCTGAAATCCGGCCATGATAACTTTCTCACCGTCTTCGGGGCGGGCCATGGCGGTGATCGCGATGGCCGGAATGTTCGCGCCCTGCTCGGGCGAAAGCGCGCGCAGTTTGGCGATCAGCGAATAACCGTCTTCACCGGGCATATTTATATCAGCCAGCAGCACGTCCGGCAAGCGTTCGTTAAGCGAAATAAAAGCATCGGAAACCGAAGTCGAGCTCCGGGTATCGGCGCCCAGCAGGTTTAAGGCAAACGTCAGCATTTCGCAGGTGTCCGTATCGTCATCGACCAAAAGCACGCGCAGCCCGTTCAGCTCGCTGCCTAAAGCCGGCGCCTCTTTCGCCTCCGCCGCGCGTTCGTTTTCAAGCTGTTCGGCCAGCGACGCAGAGGCGGATAAAGCGGGCAGCTCAACCGTAAAAGCCGAGCCCTGCCCCTGGCCTTCGCTCGCTACGGTCACCGTTCCGCCGTGCAGTTCCGCCAGGTGGAGCACGATCGCCAATCCCAACCCCAACCCGTCATGCCGCCGGGTGCTGGAACTGTCCGCCTGCCGAAACTGGTCAAACACATACGGTAAAAATTCCGGCGAGATGCCGATTCCCGTATCTTTGATCACGATCTTTACGGCTGACTCGTCGTGCCTTAAAGACACCGTGACCGAGCCGCCGCCCGGCGTAAATTTGATGGCGTTGGTCAACAGATTCCACAGGATCTGCTGCAGCCGCTGGGTGTCGCAAACGATCGCATCGATGTCCGTGTCGTAAGAAGTCAAAAGCGTTATTCCCTTTGCTTCGGCATTGGGACGCACGACATCGATCGCCGCTTCGATCAGCGGAATGGTCGGCGTAGAGGTCAGATTCAACCTCAGGTTTCCGGTGATCAGCCGCGAGGTATCGAGCAGGTCTTCGATCAGCTGCGCCTGCGATCTCGCGTTACGGTAGATGGCGTCCCAGGCGTTGGTTTGTGTATCGCTGTCCAGGTCGCCGCGGCTTAGGATCTTGCCCCACCCGAGTATCGCGTTTAACGGCGTGCGCAATTCATGCGAAACGGTCGCCAAAAATTCATCTTTCAGATGATTGGCCCTTTCCGCTTGTTCACGCAGCGTTTTTTCCCGGCGCAAAAGATTTTCTCTTTCCGCCTCGACACGTTTTCGCTGGGCAAACTGTCCTATCTCGCTGCCGATCGCCTTCAGCATATTTATCATCAGCTGGTCTTCGCTCAAGGTCCGGCGGGTGAAAAATTCGATCACGCCGTAAAATTCCGCGCCGATATTTATCGGAAAGGCAACGGCGCTATTTAACCCCACTGCCGCGGCGTATTTTGCGCGGGGAAAATTCGCTCCCTGGGCGGTGCTGGGTATCCACACCGGCGCATTTTTTTGCCACACCTGCCCGGGCAATCCCTTGCCCCGGGAAAGGCTTAGCCGCCGGCACTCGGCGAGAAAAAATTCTATCGATTCTATGTTATCGGCGGTTTCGATATGAGCGCAGGTAAGTTCGTCGCCAGCTTCATTTAAAAGCCAGAGCGCGCAAAAATCCGCGATCAGATGTTCGCAGAACGCCTGCAGAATGGCCGGCGTAGCGCTCTCCATATCCCTGGCGCCGGCAAGCACGACGGTGATCGCGTGTTCCGCGGCCAGCCGGGATTCCGACACATTTCGCACGGCTATTTCTTTTTCCAGCTCATCGTTGGCTTTTTCCAGCTGCAGGGTGCGGTGATGAACGCGCTCTTCGAGTTCACAATTGAGCGTATCCAATTGAGCATTGGTTTGTTCGAGCAAGGCGGCCTGGCGTTTGATCTCCTGGTGCTGCAGAAAAAGCCGGGTAAAGAACCGCACCTTTGATTTCAGTATCTCCGGGTCAAAAGGTTTGGTCAGTAATCGACCGCGCCGAGCGAATAGCCCTTGAAAATATATTGTTCCTCCTTGCTGGTGGCGGAGACAAAAATTATCGGAGTATGCTGGGTCCGCTCGCGTTCGCGAATCAGTTCGGCCAGTTCAAATCCGTTGACCATCGGCATCTGCACATCAAGCAGGATCAAAGCAACGTCGTTGACCAGCAAATACCGCAGCGCTTCGCGGGCGGAGTTGGCACGGACAAGGTTCTGGCCGAGATCGGCCAGGATGGTTTCCATCGCCAAAAGATTTTCCGGCCTGTCATCCACGAGCAGCACGGTGGCTTGATAGTGTCGTTTACCATTTACTTCTCCCTTGCTCGTAATACTATCTATCTATCCAGCCAAATTCGCAGCAGCGACAGCAACTGTTCGGTCTCGACCGGCTTGGTGATGTAATCCGAAGCGCCGGCCTCGATGCATTTCTGCCGGTCGCCCTTCATCGCTTTTGCAGTCACGGCGATGATCGGGACCGACTTGAATTTGGTGATCTGCCGTGATCTCCTGCATTGCCTGGTAACCATCCATTCCCGGCATCATGATATCCATCAAAACACCGTCGATCGCCGGTTGATTTCTTCAGCATATCGATGCCGTCCTGCCCGTTTTCAGCATATACCACCTGCATCTGCTGGCGCTCTAGAACGCTGGTCAGCGCAAAAATGTTGCGAATGTCGTCATCGACCACCAGCACTTTTTTACCCTCAGCCGCGGATCGGTAACGTTCACGCGCTTGATCATGTTCTTTTGCGACTCGCTCAGATCGGCCACGTCGCGATGCAGGAAAAGCGCCGTTTCATCCACCAGCCGCTCCATCGAATCGGCGTCCTTAAGGATGATGGTTTCCGCCATCTTTTTGACTTTGGCGGTTTCGCGTTTGGACAGGTCCTTGCCGGTGTGGACGATGATCGGAAGTTCCGGAAAACCGCGTTTCCTGTTTTATCTTTCCGATCAGCTCCGACCATTCCATATCCGGAAGCATCAGGTCGACGATCGCGCAATCGAACGTCTCCGCCTCCAGCGTCCTGAGCGCTTCTTCGCCGGTCCCGACCGCAGTGATCGTTACGTCTTCGCCGGCGATAAGTTCGTGAATGCTTCGGCGCAGAGTTTCGTCGTCCTCGATCAGCAGCAGTCGTTTCACCGGCCGGTCGACAAAATCCTTGAGGAAGGTCACGCCTTCGACCAGGTTTTCCCGCTGCGCCGGTTTGGTGATATGGCCTAACGCGCCGAGCTTGAGCACCCGCCGCAGATCATCGATCACCGACACGGTCTGGATAGGAATGTGCCGCGTCGACGGATCATGCTTTAACCGGTCAAGCACGGCATAACCGTGCATCCCCGGCAGTTTCAGATCCAGCGTGATCGCATCCGGCCGGTATTTTCGCGCCGTCATCAGCGCGTCTTCGCCGTGCTGCGAGACCAGGCATTTGAATCCCTGCTCGCGCGCAATATCGATCAGTATCCGGGCAAAGCTGCTGTCGTCCTCGATGACCAGCATCACCTTGTCGTCTGGTTCGATGTTGCTGCGGTCGTCGCTGATCGCTGACCTGCGTTTTGGCCAAACGGGAAAGGTCAACCTCCGGCCCGAATGCCAGCAGCATCCCGTCGTGGCCGTTTCCGGCGATCATATCTTCTTCGCGTTCGCTGCCCGCCGTGTTGGCAACCGGTGAGTAATGCTCCGGCAGGAAGAAAGTAAAGGTACTTCCCTCGCCCGGTTTGCTTTCCAGCTTGATCTCGCCGCCGAGCAGGCGGGCGATCTCGCGGCTGATCGAAAGCCCCAGGCCCGTGCCGCCGTATTTGCGGCTCGTGGTTCCGTCGGCCTGTTGAAAAGCTTCGAAGATAAGCTGCTGTTTATCTTCGGGAATTCCGATACCGGTATCCGTCACATGAAAGGCTACTACCGATGACGCGCGGTTCAGACTTTCGTTGTCCAAGCTCCAGCCGCTCTCCGGCAATATTTATCTTTAACCCGACCTGCCCCTGCTGCCGTGAACTTGAACGCGTTGGACAGGAGATTTTTCAGCACCTGGCCGAGCCGCTTGGGATCCGTTTGCATGCTCTCGGGCATTGGCTCTTCCAGATCGATGACCAGCTGCGAGCCCCTTATCCTGCGCCACCTGCTCGAAGATGCGTTCGATCTCGCCCTTGCAGCTCGCCGAAGTGAACGTCGCCGATCTCGACGCCCATGTTGCCGGATTCGATCTTCGAGAGGTCGAGGATTTCGTTGATCAGCGCCAGCAGGTCGGCGCCGGATGAGTGGATCGTCTCGGCAAATTCGATCTGCTTGTCGTTGAGATTGCTCTCGGCGTTTTCCGAAAGCATCTTCGAGAGTATCAGCATCGAATTGAGCGGCGTGCGCAATTCGTGCGACATGTTGGCAAGAAACTCGGACTTGTATTTCGAGCTGAGCGCCAGCTGTTTGGCTTTGTCTTCAAGTGCGCGTGCGCGCGAGTTCGATCTGGCGGTTCTTCTGCTCCACCTCGCTCTTTTGTTCGGAAAGCAGCGTCGCTTTTTCTTCCAGCTCCTGGTTGGTCTGCTGCAATTCTTCCTGCTGCTGCTTGAGCAATTCTTCCGAAGTTTGCAGCGACTGCGCCTGCAGCTCGAGCCGGCGGTTGGTTTCCTGGAGCTCGGCCTGGCCGAGCTGCAGTTCCTGTGCGAGCGACTGCGATTGCTTGAGCAATTCCTCGGTCCTCATGTTCGCTTCGATCGTGTTGATAACGATACCGATCGATTCGGTCAGCTGATCGAGGAAGCGCGAAGTGAATGTCGTTGAACGGGATGAACGAGGCAAGCTCGATGACCGCCTTGATCTGCCCTTCGAAGAGCACCGGCAGCACGACGATGTTGGTCGGCGCCGCTTCGCCGAGGCCGGAATTGACCTTGACGTAATCGGGCGGCACGTCCTTGATGATGATCCGCTCTTTTTCCAGCGCGCATTGCCCCACGAGGCCTTCGCCGAGCTTGAATTCGTTCGCGACCGATTTGCGTTCGCGGTAAGCATAGCTGGCGAGCATCTTGAGCGCCGTTTCTTCCTCGGTCATGCTCGGTGATATAAAAAACGCCGTGCTGCATTTCAACCAGCGGCGCCATTTCCGAAAGGATCAGCCGCGCCACCGTCAGCAGGTCGCGCTGCCCCTGCAGCAAGCGGGTAAATTTGGCGAGGTTCGTTTTCAGCCAGTCCTGCTCGGTATTTTTCTGCGTCGTTTCGCGCAGATTGCGGATCATCTCGTTTACGTTGTCTTTAAGGAACGCGACTTCGCCGGATGCGTCCACGGTGATCGACCGCGTCAGGTCACCCTTGGTCACGGCGGTCGCCACATCGGCCATCGCGCGCACCTGGTTGGTCAGGTTTGCCGCGAGCTGGTTCACGTTATCGGTCAGATCGCGCCACGTTCCCGATGCGCCGGGCACGCTCGCCTGCCCGCCAAGCTCGCCTTCGATACCCACTTCGCGGGCCACGGTCGTCACCTGGTCGGCAAATGTCGCGAGCGTGTCGATCATCGCGTTGATCGTGTCGGCCAGCTCGGCGATCTCGCCCAGGGCTTCCACTTCGAGTTTGCGGTTAAGGTTACCGTTTGCCACGGCGGTCACCACGCGGGCGATACCGCGCACCTGCGTCGTGAGGTTCGACGCCATGAAGTTCACGTTGTCGGTCAGGTCTTTCCAGACACCGGCGACGCCCTTCACCTCGGCCTGGCCGCCGAGCTTTCCTTCGGTACCCACCTCGCGCGCCACGCGCGTCACTTCGGAGGCGAACGAGTTGAGCTGGTCCACCATCGTGTTGATGGTGATCTTCAGTTCGAGAATTTCTCCCTGCACGTCCACCGTGATCTTCTTCGACAGGTCGCCGTTGGCCACGGCCGTCGTAACCGTGGCGATGTTTCGCACCTGCGACGTCAGGTTCGACGCCATGAAGTTCACGTTGTCGGTCAGATCCTTCCACGTTCCCGAAACGCCGCGCACAACCGCCTGCCCGCCGAGCTTTCCTTCGGTACCCACCTCGCGCGCCACGCGCGTCACTTCCGACGCGAACGACGAAAGCTGGTCCACCATCGTGTTGATGGTGTTTTTCAGCTCGAGAATTTCGCCCTTCACGTCCACGGTGATCTTTTTGGAAAGGTCGCCGTTCGCCACGGCCGTCGTCACGTCGGCGATGTTTCGCACCTGGGACGTCAGGTTCGACGCCATGAAGTTCACGTTATCGGTCAAGTCCTTCCACGTTCCCGACACGCCGCGCACGTCCGCCTGTCCGCCCAGTTTTCCTTCCGTACCTACCTCGCGGGCCACGCGCGTTACTTCCGACGCGAATGACGAAAGCTGGTCCACCATCGTGTTGATGGTGTCTTTGAGTTCGAGAATTTCGCCCTGCACGTCCACCGTAATCTTTTTCGAAAGATCGCCGTTCGCCACGGCGGTGGTCACGGCGGCGATGTTTCGCACCTGGCCCGTCAGGTTCGACGCCATGAAGTTCACGTTGTCGGTCAAGTCTTTCCACGTACCGGACACGCCTTTTACCTGCGCCTGTCCGCCGAGTTTTCCTTCGGTACCCACCTCGCGCGCCACACGCGTCACTTCCGATGCGAACGAGTTGAGCTGGTCCACCATCGTGTTGAGCGTGTCTTTGAGCTCGAGAATTTCGCCGCGCACCTGTACCGTGATCTTCTTGGAAAGGTCGCCGTTCGCCACCGAGGTCGCCACTTCGGCGATGTTGCGCACCTGCGCCGTCAGGTTCGACGGTCATCAGGTTCACGTTTTCCGTCAGGTCCTTCCACACGCCGCCGACGCCTTTTACTTCGGCCTGCCCGCCGAGTTTTCCTTCGGTACCTACTTCGCGCGCCACACGCGTCACTTCCGATGCGAACGAGTTCAACTGGTCCACCATCGTGTTGAGCGTGTTTTTCAGTTCGAGAATTTCACCGCGCACGTCCACCGTGATCTTCTTCGAAAGATCGCCGTTCGCCACCGAGGTCGCCACTTCGGCGATGTTTCGCACCTGACCCGTCAGATTGCTGGTCATCAGGTTCACGTTGTCCGTCAGATCTTTCCACACGCCGCCGACGCCTTTTACTTCGGCCTGCCCGCCGAGTTTTCCTTCGGTACCCACCTCGCGCGCCACACGCGTAACTTCCGAGGCGAATGATGACAAGCTGGTCCACCATCGTGTTGATGGTGTCTTTAAGTTCGAGGATCTCTCCCTTCACGTCCACCGTGATCTTTTTCGAGAGGTCGCCGTTCGCCACGGCGGTCGTAACTTCCGCGATGTTTCTCACCTGGCCGGTGAGGTTGTTGGCCATCAGGTTCACGTTGTCGGTAAGATCTTTCCAGGTTCCCGACACGCCTCTCACCTCAGCCTGTCCGCCGAGCTTTCCTTCGGTACCGACTTCGCGCGCCACGCGCGTCACTTCCGAGGCGAATGAGGACAGCTGGTCCACCATCGTGTTGATGGTATTTTTCAGTTCGAGAATTTCGCCTTTTACGTCTACGGTAATTTTTCTGGAGAGGTCGCCATTCGCCACGGCGGTCGTCACGTCCGCGATGTAGCGCACCTGGCCCGTCAGGTTCGAAGCCATCAGGTTCACGTTGTCGGTAAGATCTTTCCACGTACCTGAGACGCCCTTGACCTGTGCCTGTCCGCCGAGTTTTCCTTCGGTACCTACTTCACGCGCCACGCGCGTCACCTCGGAAGCAAATGCCCCGAGCTGCATCACCATCGTGTTCACCGTTTTACCCGTGCGCAGAAATTCACCCTTGAGCGGGCGGCCGTCGATCTCGACGTTGAAGTTCTGCGAAAGGTCGCCTTCCGCCACCGCGCCGATAACGCGCGCGATCTCCGTTGTCGGCTGCGCCAGATCGGTGATCAGCGTATTTACCGATTCGATACACGAACGCCAGCCGCCCGTCGAATGCGTCAGGGCTGCGCGCTGCGCGATCTTGCCTTCTTTACCGACGACTTCGCTGATCCGGCCGAGCTCGGAAGTAAGCTGCTCGTTCTTTTCGATGATCTCGTTAAAAGCGTCGTAGATCTTTCCCGCCACCCCGACCTGGTCGGCCGGCAGCCGCGATGTAAAATCGCCCTTCTTTACCGCGGTAAGAACGCTGAGAAGCAGCTTCGGATCGAGATAATCCGACTTCGTATTTTTATTGGATTTGATCCTGCCGTTGGTTTTGGATTTTGCGGCCGCCGGTTTATCCGTAATTACAGTACCCATAAAATGGCACCCTCCCTTATTCGATGAAGCGATAAATTAGCTGATAAGACACACTAACAGGTGTAAATCGCGAGATTTAGCAGGTTCGATTAAATTATAGAACTCTCCGTCTCCGATTTCCAGCAAAATGTTTGCTCTCAGGCCAAAAGCGCAGAAATGCTCCATAAACTTCAGATATTTTGGGCTTTAGGAAACCTATTACTCCCGGAATCATCTAAAGTATTGCCCGGGAATATTAAACGTTCTTAATTAGTATTAAATTTGGCTGAAACCGTGCCTTTTTGTCACTTTACAATGACGGATCTGGAATATGTTTGGATTTTGTAAAAAGTTTGCCAGATCTAAAGGAAAATGATTATCTTGAGTATGCCCATATATAAATTCAGAAATTGTTACCTCAATACCGTCGAGCGCCAGGCAGTGATGGACGGCAAATATCTGAAATTGACGCCAAAAACACTTGATCTCCTGCAGCTTTTGATAGAAAAACGGGGCGATGTCGTCTCGAAAGATGAGATTCTGGAAAAGGTCTGGCATGGCAGTTTCGTTGAAGAAGGAAATCTTCCGGTACACGTTTCAACCCTGCGGCGGTCGTTCGGGGAAAGCCGCATTCGCACCTTTATAGAAACCGTGCCGGGTGTGGGTTACCGTTTCATTTCCCCGGTCTCCCTGGCGCGGGAAAAAGAATGGGAAAAGCAGCTGATACAACAGAATCGCCTCACCCATAAAACCGAGTCTAAAAATGTTTTTGATTCCATCGCGATCTTGCCCCTTAATAATGAAAGCAACGATCCGGAGATCGATTATCTGGTCGACGGCTTGACGGAAAAATTTATTTACAGCTTGTCGCATATTTCCGGGCTTAGGGTTTTGGCCCGCAATACCGTCTTTCGCTACAAGAACAAAACTAACGACCCTAAACGGGTTGGCGAAACGCTGGGTGTGGAGACCGTTCTGACGGGACGGCTAAGGGCGGTTAAGGACAGGCTCGTCATCAGCGTTGAGCTGACCGACGTTTCGACCGGCGGCCAGCTCTGGGGAACCCAATTCAACCAGCCGTTCACCGATATAATCGAAGTCGAAGAAAAGATCACGTCTGCTGTTTCGGAACAGCTAAGCTCAGAGATCAACCAGGTAGCCCGCAGCTCCAGCGATGATCTGCAGACCAAAAATACCGAATCGTACCGGCTTTATTTCAAAGGCAAATATTTTCAGGGGAAAAAATCAGATACCGATATCTACAAAGCGATCGAATATTTCAAGCAATCGATCGCCCAGGACCCGGAAAACATTTATTCCTTCATTGAAATATGCGAATCCTATTATTTTCTTTTTATATTTGAATATATTTCCTACGAAGAGGCGTTAACCCGCATAGAGCCCTTCTTGCCCGTTTTTTCAGAAAAGAATAGTTCGATCGATGCAATGTACGCTCTTTATGGCAGAAAAACGTATCTGAATTGGGATTTTGACGAAGCCGAGAAATACTACAAAAAAGCTATTGAGCTCAATCCGAACTTCCTTATCATCCGGTACCGTTATTCCCAATGGCTGCTCGGTATGGGAAGGGTGGCTGAGGGGCTTGAGCAATTGCAGCAGGTTATTCAATTAGACCCGCTTTCCGTCAATTCTTACAAAGAGATAGGTAGATTTTATTACCAGATGCGGCAATATGAGAATGCCCTGATGCACATCAGCGAGGCCGTAGAACTTGAACCGGGCGACCACCAGTCGCTGTCGATAATGGGATGCGTTCTGGCCGAAATGGAAGAATACGATGAGGCAGGCGCCGCTTTTCAAAGATCTCTGGACATCACACATAATACGGAAACTTTTGCCATGACAGGCTATGTCTATGCACGGGCCGGAAAGAAAAAAGAGGCTTACCAGGTTCTTGAACAGCTCTACAGTTTAAAATACGGCTATGTGGGAGGTTATCTTCCGGCCGTAATATATGCGGCGCTTGAGGAAAATGATAAAGCCTTTGAACACCTGGAACTCGCTTTTGAACGCCATGAGGCCGATCTCTGCCTGCTAAAGGTCAATCCCAGGCTGGACACTTTAAGAAATGACCAGAGATTTGACGAACTGATGTTAAGAATGGGCTTCCCGGAAAAATAGAAAGCCGCAAAATATCTGCCTAATGTCACGAATAACACGAGTAAGGATCTTTAATTCGTGTTATTTGTGTAATTAGTGGCTGGTAATGATTTCTTCCTTCTATTAACTAAAGCCGGGCTATTTAAAGCGTATTTCCGTTTAACATATCCTAACATCGGAAAAAAATGTTGACAATAAAGGTGTTTAGGTATTAACCTGTCTACGGTGCAGTATTTTTTGTGCCATCCCCATTCAGTCTTCCCCAAAACCCCATCCCTATCGCAAACGTCTTACACGCAAACTAAGCCAGGTCAGCCAAATTTGCGAACGTAAGCTTGCTGCGATCTTCCGCGGATAAATTTCTTACAGGTCAAGGTCAGGGCCCTAAGCGGCTTTAGCTTTGCCTGTATTTGCTTTTGTCTGCATTATTTTCAACCCCTATTTTTTTTGCTAGGAGAACTTTACACCATGTTCAAAATGATCAAATACGCCGCTGCAGCGGCATTTGTCACCACTCTCTGTTTGACAGCCGCCAGTGCTCAATCGACCACCGGTACCGTCAATATGAGCGGAACGGTCTCGAAATTCGTCGAGATCAATTCCGGCGGAGCCGTTACTCTGACCGGTAATTCCGGAGGTGGTATTACGACAAACGGAACGGCCAATAACCCGCTCGCAGTTGTCATCAACCTGGGCGAACTCGGCCCGAGCAACACAAACAGCTTCGTTACCGCCAGCGTGCCCCTTAAACTGCGCAGTAACGCCGCCTATGTGATGTCAATGGTTGCCACCGTCACCAGTTCAGGAACGACCTCGAATGAGATCCTCGCCTCTGATATCGGTTTCGGCCTTACTGCGCCGTCGCGCACCGGCGTCGGTGTCAATACGACCGGCACGGATACCAACAACACCGCGGGAGATCCTACCCTTCCGGCCAATGGCGCGATCAATGCGACATCGGGCAGATTCGAATTCACCGCGGGACGGACGAACCTTGGGTCTTTTTCAACCTCGACGACCGCTCTGAGTGGATCGGCCATCATGAATGCCGTCCCGCGCAGCAACGCCAACGGGCTGAATGTGCCGGCGATCTTTGCCGTCAAACCGCAGTTCTATGAGAACGGAACGACGACGGTTGCCGTTACTTTCACCGTCACCGCGCCGTAGGAAACCAAAGAAATGAAAAAGAATACATTTAGTATTCCAATTCTATTCTGCCTCTTGTTTATCGGAGGTTTGGGCACCGTTTTTGCCCAAGCCTTCGATATCTCAAGCGGTGGTTTGCCGACCATAACCGGAGCCCTCGGCGGCTCGGTAACGGGCAGCTCAAGCAACACGACCAATCTTTCCGTGACGATAAATTTTGGTGAAGTTTCGCCGAAAAATATCAACAATATCGTGAAAGTAATTGTCCCGATCGCGGTCCGAAGCACTTCACCCTACAAAGTCACCGCGACCGTTACCGGATCGACCAACACCAACCCCCAGGCTATTCAGCGCAGCGATATCGGCTTCGGCGCAAACAACATGCACTCGATGGGCGGATTTCTGGCGCGAACCTGCGATGAAAGCCCTCATCTTTTTGCCTCTCCGTTCGGCAATGATCCGGCCAGTAATGTCATGATCGCCTCCAGCGGGCGCGTGGCTTATCTTTCCACCTTGAACAACGTCGCCACATCTACAACCATCCTTAGTGGCCCCGAGCTTTCCTTTCTTACCGCCGCGCGGCTTTCAAATAACGGTTATATTTTTAACGCTATCTTTACCATCACGCCGCAGTTTTACGCGTCCGGCACGGCGAATCTGACCGTTACTTTTACTATCTCTTCGGGACCCAACGTCCCCTGCTAAAAATTTTCAGTCATTTTGGTGATATCTATGAACAGATTCTTTTCTATTTTCGCACTCCTGGTCTGTCTGCCCCTCTGCCCCATCTACGTTGCCGCTCAAACTCCAAATGCCGATGCGGCATCCAACGGCAGCATGGCGCTTTCCCCGGCCCGTTTCGAACTCGAGATGAAACCGGGAACGGAAACGACCGTCGTGGTCAACCTGGATTTTCGCGCCCCGGAAGGCGCGAAAAAGGAACCGACAAGAATAGTGGCGACCTTAAACGATTGGTCGCTGACCAGGGACGGCCGTGTCGAATTTTTCCGCGCAAACTATCAGCCGAATTCGGCCAGCCCCTGGCTGATCTACACACCCGGTGAGGCGGCGGTCATGCCCGGCTCCATGCATCAGATTCGCGTCACGATCGCGGTGCCGGCAAACGCGGCGCCCGGCGATCACCTGGCCGCATTGATCATCGAACAGCGCCCGGAAAACCTCAAGACCGAGCCCAATCTCCGCCAGATGGTCATTCGCTACCGGATGGCGACCGTCTTTTATATAAAGGTTCCCGGCCTGACAAAACGCGGCTCTTTCGAAAATCTTTCCGCTGAATCAACGCCCGACGGCATCGTCGTCACGCCCACTCTCAAGAATGAAGGCAACAGTCTGGTCCGTCCGGTCAGCTCCGTCAAAGTTCTCAATGCCGAAGGAAGCATCGTCACCGAAATGGCGGATTTTGAATCCATACCGGTGCTCGGCGGCGCCGAATTAAGCCGGCCCGTGCTTCTTAATCAAGCGCTCGCTCCGGGAAATTACACCGTAAAATATAAGGTTGATTTTCAGGACGGCAACCGGGCGACCGAAGGTGTTACCGACCTCGTCGTCAAACCCGCGCCAAGGATCGCCTCATCTACAGTTCCCGCTCAAAAACCGTAAAACGTACTCACGCGAAAATGAACCGTTCACTTTTTTTAAAAGTTGTTCTGGTGATATGCCTTACCTGCCTTTTCTGCGCGGGCCAGGTGTCGGCGTCGGCGCCTGTCCGCAATGGCGATGGTGATCCGCCGGCGACTGGTTCAGATGCCCCGCCGGATACGACAGATTCCGATACCAGGCGTTTCGCTCAGATCATAGTTAACGGGAGAACGCTGACCGGGCCGAATAGTTCGGCGCAGCAGATCGGCGGACGCATTGTCATTCCGATCGTCAGTGTTGCCCGCGCGCTGGGAGATGTAGTGACCGCCGTTCCGGCAATGCGAACGATCTCCGTAAAGCGGCAGACCGGCATCGCCGCCGATTTTGACGCGCGCCTTGGACAGGTGCGTGAAAACGGATCGCTGATCCTTACCATTTCAAATACCGGGGAGATCGTTTTCTCGCCCAATGTCAGCGAATTGATGCTGCCCGCGGAAATCACCTCCGCGCTTCTGGATGTTGCGGTCCGTTACGACGCGGATAAAAATGCGGTACTCATTTCCCGGGGCGTCGCCGAAACCGTTTCAACTCAGAGTACCGGCGGGCGGCGGCCGTTCGAAATATACCAGGCCGATTACGAATACAGCCTGGACCGTTATTTGTCCGCGTCACTGCAGAATCTCTCCTTAAAATTGGCCGGGCGTCTCGGCGATGGCCGGTTCACGTTTGTGTCAAACTCGACGGCTGCGTCACTGCGCGATTTCTCGCTGCTTCAAACCGGAACTTTCAACCTTGAACGCCCCAACGGGCAGCGTTTCTCCGCCGGTGACTTTGGCACGGGGACCGATCTGCAATTTCTCTCCGCCGCGATCAGGGGCGGCTCCGCCGGCATACCGGTCGGTAAAATGCTGATCACGGGTTTCGGCGGGCGTTCGTTTTCGGGTGTGTTCCTTCCGGTCGTTGATCCCCTGCTGCAGCCGCAATCTCCATCACAGCAGCCGATACAGTCGAAGCCAAAACAGATCAACCGCTTTCACTTCGATACAAACGTTTTCGGAGTTATTGCCGCGTCCGATTCGGCAGCCAATGGGCGCGGGCGAAACCCGTTCGGTTTTTCAACCGGCGCAATGCATTTTGACGGCCCGCAGCGCAGCGGCGATCTGGTCTCCGGAAGTGTGAATTACAATAAGACCCGCTTTCAACTGCAGGGTGAATTTGGATTCGGAAAATTTGCCGGGTTAAGAGCCGACAATTCTCCGTTTAGCGGAAGCGGCGCGGCGGTAGATCTTTCCGGCACTTTTCAGCTAACCGATCAAATTGCCGTGCAGGGTCGCTATACAAACATCGGTGAAAATTTCCTCAGCCCGCAATCGGGCCTGCGCGAGGCAGTAGTGCTAAAGGCGGCCAGCGTCACTTGGTCGCCGAAAAAATGGATCTCGACTTCGCTTAATGCCAGCACGGCCAGGCGTCCGGGTGTGAGCGGCGGCCCAGATAGTAGTGCAGACGGTGGGGAGAGTAAATACATCACCGCGGCAATTTCCATCACGCCGCGCCCGCGCCTGCCGCAATTTTATCTCACTCATACCGAGAGCCAAACGAGCCAAACCGGTTCTGCCGGCTTTACAATGCTGACGGTATCGAAGGAATTTTCCCGCCTGCGCACGTTTGTAAATGCCAGCCGGATCAAATCGCTCGGCCCGGCCATAATGAACGCTCAGCTCGGCGCCAATTATTCAATAAACGACGCGAACTCACTCGAGTTCAGCCAGGGTATCGCTACGAACGGGGCGCTTAACGGGCAATTCGATTGGCAAACTTCGAGCCTCTGGAACGCGCGACTGAATTTTAGCGCCGGCGCGGGATATAACTATGATAAGACTTCGCGCTTTTCGACATTTGAACGCGTCTCGGCATCGGTAAAACTTCCGCGCCAAACTATATTGCAGGTCAATTATCTGCAGGCCGCAACCGGCCCCACTTTGCTGGTGAGTGTTCGCGGCACGCTGTTTCGCAAGCGCGGCAATCCCGCATTTCTCGATTCGCCGGCAGCTGAAATGAATTCATACGGCAAGGTGTCCGGCCGCGTTTATCAGGATGTCGATCTCAACGGGCGTTTCGATCCCGGCATCGACCGGCCACAGGCCGAGGTTAAGGTGCAGGTCGACGGCAATCGTTATGTCATGTCGGATGAAAACGGAATGTATAGTATCGATGATATTCCGACCGGCGATCACCGGGTCTATCTCGACCTGCTGTCGGTAAGGGCAGACCTTACGTTTCTCGATGCCGAAACAAAAAATGTAAACCTCAGGCCAGAGCGCGCTTCGGTTTCCGATTTTCGCCTCGTGCGCACGGGACGCATCAGCGGCCGCGTCTGGCTCGATAAAAATGAGAACGGTAAGCCGGATGAAGGCGAAACCCCGCTCGCCGACGTACGTGTAGTGACCGCCAGCGGCCGCGATACCTTGACCGATAATGAAGGATATTTTTCGATCGGCGATCTGCCGCCGGGCGATCACGTGATCTTAATAGACGAAAAAACGCTGCCCGAAAAAACGATGGCGGAACTAAAACCGGTGGCGATCAGAACGCTTCCCGGGCTCGAGACCGCGGATATACGGCTACCGGTGACGATGATCCCGGCGGAAGTAAAAAGATTCGGTACCCGCGCCGCAAAATAAACTTCAATCTCGATTTTTGACTAAGTTAACGATTTTTCGGGGCCGCGGGATGCCTGAAACGCTTTTGGACATAATCACCGGTTGTAAATGCCGCACCTTCAACAGTTTATAAAGCGGATTGGCTGGTGTTGCAGTGTTTCCGGGGGTGCAACACTGCAACACCTGCAACACTTTTGCAACAGAAATCTCGTAAAACTCACAAATCCGGCGACTAAGTTAAAAAAGAATGTTGAGATCGGGAAATTTAGACTTCAAAGATCAAGCCGCCGCATCTTCCATAAGGGCGGCGAACATTAAATGGTAAGGCAATTCGGCGTTTGCTTGCGATAAAGGATTTGGAAAGTTGGTAGAGTTAGCGGAGATTCGCGGCTTTGCCGCAGTGATGTGCGGTAAGCCTATGGCTTACCGGCAGAGAGGCCTGATCATTATTTTGGCGGAGGCTCAGCCTCCGTGTATTTATAAGGAGCGACTCACGGAAAGGCGGAGCCTTTCCGCACAGCACGGCGGCAGAGCCGCAAACCCCTCGCTACCGCTCCCCGGTTCTGACCTCATTGCCCTGCGCTACGCTCGCGACAAAATAAAAAAGCCGGACCTTGCGATCCGGCTTCTTTGCTTTTACTTCCGGTTATTCATCGGCGATCAGATTCAGATTCGGGATAGAATCCGAAACATTTACCAGTGACGCCGGGAAAGAATGTTGTTTTGCTTTTCCGGTCAAAACATACGATCCGCCCGCGGGCACGTCGAGTATTGTGTAGTAACCAAGCTGCCCGGACCTGGCGATATAAAACTCGCCCTGCGACCCGGTCAGGATGACCACGGCATTTGCGATCGGTTGTCCCTGCGCCGTTAATACCCGGCCGGAAACAGTTACGGAGGCAGCCGTCACCGGCGGGATGACATTGACCCTGCCGTTTACCGCATTGTCGTCCGGGTTACCTTCGTTAAACATAAAGTTCTGCCACGTCAGCAGCGAAAAACTGGGCGCCGCGCCGATAGCAGTGAACTTGAATTTAAACAATGTGCCGGCGCCCGAGATAGGAGTCGCCTGAAAGGCCACTACCTTCAGCAAACCCGGTGACGGGTTATTGACCGTAACGAACATTCCGCTGCTCATCGTTCCGGCTGTATCGACCGGGCTGCCTTGCGGCTGTATTATGGCCGGATCATAAAGCATATCGAACTGATAAGAAATGATCCCCTGTCCCGTGGTATCGCCGACGGTTACCGGAATATCAAAATTTGATCCGGTTACCGCGGGCATGATCGGCGCGGTCACGGTGACGATCGCTTCCGGGGCGGGCCTGGAAGCCTTAGCGAACATGGTAGGCGGCGTCCAATCACCGGACACTTCACCCATTAATATCGCGCTGTAATCCTGATTGGTCTGATTTGTCTCGACGTTCGGATACGAACGATTGACCGGGTTAAATTTCCAATTGCCGGTAACACCCGAACCGGGCAAGGCGACAACGAACCGGGCGATCAGCGCGGCATCGAATGACGTGATACCGGCAGCTTCGCTGACATCGGCGGCCGCAGCCTGGGCCGAGGTCAGTGTGATCAGCGCTACCACGTGCTGGGCGATCAGCCCCGCATCAAATCCCGTGATCGCGGTAACATCCGTCGTCTTTGTCGGCGTAATGGTGTAAGGCCCGGCTCCGAATCCGCTCAATGAATACGCGCCGGTAGTGAATGCTGAATTCGTCGATACGGGTATCGAACCGGTGGCACTAAGGACGGTGTTCGGTACCGGCTTAAAGCTAAATGAATTGGCATAATTAACTATGCCGGTGACCGAGCCGGAAATGATCGTCACGCTTCCGTTTGAAGTATTAACGCAGGGCGAGCCTTCGTTGAATTTGAAGCTGCTGAAGCTGACCGGGCTGGCCGAGCCGACGGCCCCATTGGCAAAGAAATTTAATTTGAGCACCGCGCCGGCACCTGTTAAAGGGTTCGCGGAAAATCCGGATATGATCAGCACGCCGGGTGTCGTGTCATTCACGGTGATGGTCATCCCGGTACTTAAAGTTCCCGCCTGGTCCGTTCCCAGGTAGAGCAAGACCGCCGGATTATAGGTCACGGTAAGGTCGTATGAAATGATATCGCGGCCGGTGGTATCGTCTACATTTAGCGGCACGCTCACCACATTATTTCTCAATGTGGTAAGTGCCGGGACCGAAACATTATTACAAGGGATCGGACCTCCCTGATAGCCGAAGGTCCCGCGTCCGGGGGTCGTCTCGATATTGGTGTCGGTTCCGCTGGCCAGGAACGGGACATATTTAAAATTAGCTGAAGCAGGCCCGGCAATATCCGGCTGGCCGCCCGGGGCGGAAGCGCCGCCTCCATAAGCGATCGGGATCTGCCCGGCATAACCCGGCTCGGCGCTGTTTGCCGTGGTAACGACCGGCGTCGCCGATCCGTACCAATTTCCTCTGAAATCTTTCAGGTTAGTGGTACCCGGCAGCGGCAGCGAACCTCCCGTCTGC
Organism: uncultured Acidobacteriota bacterium; assembly: GCA_963766895.1. Taxonomy (GTDB): domain Bacteria; phylum Acidobacteriota; class Blastocatellia; order Pyrinomonadales; family Pyrinomonadaceae; genus DASYKT01. Next base: position 138,751 of record CAVYCB010000008.1, on the reverse strand, counting down.
CGTTCTACGATCTGCCCGTACCAATTGCCGCTGATACTATTATTGCGAAACGTGCTGCCGAGCGCGGTCTGCACGGGACTGTTGGTGCCGCCGCTCGCGTCCAGGAAAAGGATTCCCACGGTCCAGTTGTTGGTAATAAAATTTTCCACGACCGTTTGATTATCGGTCTGGTTGCGATAGATCAAACCCGTACGGTTAAAATCAATAACGTTATTGCGCACGGTATGCCCGTTACTGTTATTGATATCGATACCCGTGCGGTTGCCGGTGATGATGTTGTCGCGCACCAGCGTACCTGTAATAGATAAACCCTGAACGGCAATGCCGGTGGAATTCAGTCCCGGGTTATTCCAGTCAGTGGTGTTGTTGCCAAGGCGGGTGATAGTGAACCCGGCGATCGTCGCATTATTCGCCCCGACAACTACCGTTGCTCCGGAGCCGCCGATCGGCCCCCGGATATTTGTACTTCCCGCACCGGCGCCGATAATACTTAAATTATTCTGATTGATGTTTATGTCTTCGTCATAGGTTCCCGCGCAAACCTGAACGGTATCGCCGGGAGCTGCGGCGTTAATGGCCGCCTGGATGGTCGTAAAGGCGGCGCCGGGGCAAACGCTGTCGTCATCCACGACGAGCGTGGCAGCCAGCTCCTGGGAAGGTTTATTTTTTTCGTCCCCCAAGGTCCGCTCAGCCTCGAACAGGCCCTGAACGATGCCTTGCGAAAAAGCGGTTGGACTCAAAACGGAGAGTAAAAGCAGAGCCGCCAAAAATCGCATCTTAAAATTACAAAAAACCGCGCCGAACATTCGTGACTCTCTCATACAGATCTCCTACTTCTTTCTTTATTTCCTAACTTAGAATGGGGCGGGAATAAGTTCCCGCCCCGATCGAAACTCAGAACCCGGCTTTATTGCCCGGATCTGAGGTCAACGCCGGTCATGTCGTTTAAGAGGCTTATCGCTTGCGGCGCAAACGTAAAGTCTTTTGATTCGACAGTGATGACATATGTGCGGCCCGTCTTAATTCCTCCGAAGCGGTAAATTCCGAACGGGTTCGAAAGGACCGTATAGGTTTCACCGGTGTTGGAATTAGTTAGAATGACGCGAGTGTTGGGGACCAAACCCGTCGAGGCAAACAGTCTTCCCTCGATCGAAGCTTCATCCTCAGGCTGCGCCGTGATCGTCACATGCCCGCCGGTCGTGGTTACCTTCTGAGCGCCTTCGTTGAACATAAAGTTCTCAAAGGTCAGCGGGGATACGTCACCGGCATTGCCCAGCGCGGTGAATTTCAGATTGAGCAAAGCTCCTTTGCCTTCGATCGGCAAAGCTCCGAAAATTACCACCTTGAGTGTGCCCGGCGTTTCCGTATTAGCGGTCACGAACAGTTTGTCGCTGAGCGTATCCGCGATCTCGACCGGAATTGCCTGCGGTTCGATCACGTTCGGATCGTAGGTCAGCTCGAACTGGTAAGCGACTATTCCCTTACCGGTCATGTCCGCCGGAATGGTAACCGGAACGCTTATCGCCGACTTCGGCGCGCCCGAAGCATTGCCCGCTATGACACGGATAGCCTTCTGGCCATCGCGTACCGGCGCCGGCCTTGAGGCGGACGGATCTACGTAGTTACCCGTGACATCACCCATCAGCAGCGCAGAATAGTCCTGAGCGGTCTGGTTGGTGTTGACGTTCGGATACGAACGGCTCACCGGGGTAAATATCCAGTTTCCGGTAGAACCCGAACCCGGAAGCGTCGCTGCGTACCGGGCGATCAATGCCGCGTCAAACGACGTAACTCCACCGGTGCCGCTGACATCGGCCACTGTAAGTTGGGTCGAGTTCAGCGTGATCAATGAAACCACGTGCTGTGCGATAAGGGCAGAGTCTAAACCGGAAATAGTAGCCGGTTGAGGAATACCACCCGTCTTGGAAGGCGTGACCGTGTAAGGCCCGGACCCCATTCCGCTCAGCGTATAAGTACCGTTATTGGCCGATGCCGTCGATACATTTACCGAACCCGCCGCATTAAGCGTAACGTTCGGTACGTGACGCGGTGTCGGGCCGCCGCCGCTAAGCTCGTTCCCGTAAAAGACCGTTCCGGTGATCGTTCCCGAAAGAATGGTCACCAGGCCGTTTGTCGTGGCCGAGCAAGGGCTGCCCTCGTTGAACTTGAACGCCGAGAATGTAACGGGGCTCGATGTGCCGGGAAGTCCGACAGCATTGAATGTCACATTGGCTAACGTTCCTGAACCGCTGAACGGTGAAAATCTAAAGATCGAGATCTTCAAAACTCCCGGTGTAGCGGAGTTGATCGTAAGAACGCTTCCGGCCGTAACCGTACCGAGGCTTGCCGAATTGAACGTAACCACCGCCGGATTAAAGGTCAGGGTAAAGTCTGTCGAGACAATACCGCGGCCCGTAACATCATCCACATTTATCGGCACAACCGGTGTACCGCCGGTGAGCGAAGTAACGTTGGTAGGTGCATTAACATTCGAACAAGATGCGGTAATGGTGATCGCCGCATTTACAACCTGCGCGTCCACGGTCGTGGTTACACCGCCGGTTCCGAATGCAGTGGCCGTAAAGATCGTACCGGCCGCTCCGGATGACGTTGCGGCAGCGGAAGGTGAAACCGTTCCAAATGTTCCGGCAAAAGCCACCGGCACACCGTTCGGTATCGTACCGCCGACCGGCGGAAGCCCGCTGGTGTTGTCTACGAACATCGATGTAACGGCTGAGTTCTCACCCAGTCCGATGGTTGTCGGGCTAGCCGACGTTACCAGCTGCAGGAAGCTGACAGTGGTGACCGCGCCGGTTATACCATTGGCGGTTCCCGTGCAGCCCGCGCCGCCGGCTCCCGGGCCAAAGTTACAGCCCCACCAATTGCTCTGGGCCTGCACCGAGCCATCGACATTGTTGACCCCGACGCCGTTACCGACGATCCGGTTCCATTTTAAGACTGCAATGCCCTGGCTTTGTACCAGAATCCCGGTCGCGTTACCCAGCAGCGTATTGGAATTTACCCTTACCGGTTGATTGCCGGTAAAATTCGAGCCCGCGATCCACTGGATGCCGATATTGGCGCCGGATACGGTATTGCCCGTGTAAAATACGTTCGTCGAACCCGATGAGTGCGACGTAACCCTGAAACCTCTCTGCAAATTGGTCGCCGGGTTATTACCAACCGGGGGTAGATTTGTAAAGCTGTTTCCGCTCACGTTGATATTGCTGGTGTGCGCGTGGCCGTTTTCCCAGATACCCAGGATCACTTCCGGATTGGCGGACTGTGCGGCAAGCACTCTCAAGGTATTGTTCGTAATCTGCAATCCGTCATAAGCGGAACCGCCGCTGGTGTTGGATTGCATACCCACTTCCGTTGAGAAGTTAGCGCCGTTGCTGACGCCGTTGCCGGCAAAGTCGATCGTGTTGCCGGAGATCTGCTGATTGGTTCCGAACGAATAGTGGATGCCGATATTCTGACCTGCATCAGCCGGCGCCACTACCGCATTCAAGTCACGGGCAACCAAAATATGGTTGTTCAGGATCTTCACTCCGTTGTAAGCATCTACGCCGCCGGCTCCATTGAACATACCGATCGCCAGATCGAAATCAAGAATATTAAGATTCGAGATCGTCGTGTTCTGATTGTCGCCGTTATTGAAGTATTGGAAGACACCTTCGAGGTTGACGCCGGCAAGGTCTCCCGGACCCTGGATCGTAGCGCCGCCGGCGATCGGAGCGGTGATCGTAATACCGTTCCGGTTTGCCGGGGGAAGGATGCAGTAATCATCATTGGAAAATGCTCCGCCGGTTTGGCCGTCGCTTCCCAGCGCCCAACTGGCCGCGGCGAAAGGTTCGGTCCAATTAAATGTGCCCGACAAAACAACCGTCGAGCCTGCCGGCGCTGCCTGCACCGCATTGTTGATACGAGTGTAGTCGTTATCAAACGGATTCGGCGCGCCTGTCGGCGTGACCGTCACCGTCGTCGCGGGGTCAAAGTCGAAAGTTGTCGTTCCCGCGGCCGTTCCGAATTTGAACGCATCGATATCTTCCGTATAACCATCGGCATAAGGTTCGCCGACGCGGATACCAAGGAAAGAATCGGTCAGTCTGATCCGGACGCCGGGATACTGGGTCAAAACTTGATTCCAGGTTTTTGTGGTCGTTCCGGGTTCGCCGCCGCCGCCTACGCCGGCGGGCCAGGTTGCCCCTGAGTATCCCCAAAGCGCCGCCCCGCCATTAATGGTGTCCCATTCCTGCCAGGTGTTTTGTATGATCGCGCCATTGTTTGAAGGAACGAATACTAGACGCCTCTGGAAAGAATCGCTGCCATTGAAATCCACATTGAAATGCAGATAACCGGAGCGATTAGCTGATCCTCCATTACCGGCCGATGGATTATACGTGCTGAATTTCATCGTGGTGATGGCATCGAGCGGTGTGCCGGCAAATTGATAAGTGGCCAGATTTTTCCGGTCTGTGCCGGTAGCGCTTATCTGCGCGCTTCCGGTGCCCAAGGGCGTGGTGCCCGGGCCGCTGACAAACGAGCCTAAGGTCGGATCGACCTTGTCGGTATTGTCATCATAGAAAAGCCAGTTGTTAATATCGGCATGATTGACAACTACCGTGGTGCTTGAAGTAGCCGACGAAAATGAATTCGCCTTCATATTGTCGATCAAAAATCCGTTGCCCGCATTTCCGAGAACGGCTGCGCTGGCGGTTCGAAAGATCAGCGAATCAACCGTGTGAGTATTGTTGTCAGCACTCTGTTCCGCGCAGAAACGATAGTAGTCTTCCCACGTCGTGCCGGCCGCTTCGAGAACGCCGTCAATGTATACCCTGACGATATCGTTACGCGCGCCATCGACAAAAATTATTACGAACTGAATGGTATGAGGAGCGGTCCTGCTCAGCGTGGCGATATCTATATCGGTGAAATCGTCGCCACCGGCATTGCAGCCATTAGCGTTGTCGCCGTTGGCGCCGCCAAAGGGCGCGAGGTCTTTAAAGTCATCGAAATAAACGTGGATGCCGTCGGCCTGATCTTCAAAACGAAGATAGCTCATGCGAGCGCCGTCGCCGCGATCCGGAGCAACGGACATTAGAAGTCCGGGCTGGAAAGCGCCGGTCTTGGAAGCAATGCTGAATTGCATTTGATAGGAATTCTTGCGAACACCGCCCGACATGCCGCCGTTAGTAGCGGAGGTTTCGCCGGCTTCATTAACAGTCGGTTTTGAAAATGTCTGGTCTCCAAAACTTCCCGAGGTTATCGAATTAGAGATGCGCAAGCTCTGTGCGCCAAATCCCGGAACTCCAAAGCTCGAGTCGACCGCATGATCAAAGGAGCCGGTCTTCGTCCAGCCATCCTGGCCGTTTATATTTCCTAATGTATAGGGCGGGTTCTCAAAATTTACCGTTTGTGCCGCGGCCGAGCCGCCGCCCAGTCCGCCGAATGTAACGGTGATAAATAATAGGCTCAATAAAATACTTATCCGGCTTCGCCAGCTCGTAAAGCGTATCGGGCGTGCGGAATATGTGGCTGGGGTTGACGAATTCAACCGATTGAAACTTCCTGACATATCTTCTAATTTCTCCTTACGTTAGTTCGTAGACTTAAGCGCCAGGTTACACAGGGAACCATCCCCATGAAAGCAGGCGATCATTACAAGTTGCTTTTATTACTCAGGAGAAATAGGTAACTTCAGGAGCTTTAGAAAACTCCCGAATGCTAAGTTAGCTTTCTTTGTCCGGCCTTGAAGCGGACAAAGACTCCCCTGTCGAAGTGTCGGCTAAAATCCTCTGCGGAAGGGTCAAAAGACCTATCCGCCATCAAGCGTTTTTAGAACACTTTAAAACCATTTGAGATATTGGAGCGACAGAGGGCGTGCTATGATGTGAGCGCTTATACCAACACTTCAGACAGCCAAGTCCTCTGACGGATCGTTTGAAGAAATAAGTGTTGAGCGGTTACGCGAATAACCGCTCAGCTTTTTTCCTGCAAAATCTCTTGAGCAAAATCTCTCGAGCGAAAAACTACCCCTTAAAAGAAAATAATAAGTGCAAAATAAGAATGTTTTCGCGGTGCCGGCCGCAGTCACAAAACTCCTTACAATCGTTTCAGAAGCGGAAAAAACCGCTAGCGCCGCGTATCGAAACTCCTTAAGCCCGGTATTTAAAACGGGACACAAAGGAGTCTGCGCGTTAAGTGGAATGAAGTGACCTGATCTTCAATTCACCTGACCTATTAAAATAAAATCATTTTGACCTGGGTGTGCATAAACGGGGAACACATTTTCAAGCCTGCATGTTCGCCAACGAACAACATGATATGCGGGGGGAAGTGTCTCAACACTACGCTGACAACATACTTTTGTCAAGCACTATCAAATGTTCCCCTCAATTGGAGTTACCTATAAAAATGACCTTATTTATATATGACAAAATGAGGATGAAACGTTACAGAAAACTTTTATTAAGTAGAAATATTTTGAAAAAGCGGCATTTACCCGCAAATAAACAACTCGTCCCCGGCGGGCGAATGATATTTCGTGTGTTTGGTGTGATTCGTGGTTAAAATATCGGAAATTTACCGCGAACCTCACGAAAAACACGAAACAATTTTCAAACGTCCGACAGATCGTTTGTTTTAGGGGCAACAGCAAAAAAATACAAATAAAAAGGCCGCCGGATAGGCAGCCTTTCTTGCTGGATCAAATCTGATGACCGTGGCGGAAATAGAGGAAATAAAATCTTTCGTTTCCTAAACTGTCTTCAGCTTTTTATTTACAAAACATTCGTCAATGTAGCAGTGGTTTTTCTTCCGTTCGTGTATTTTGTCCGGGCTGTAAAATCCATGCTTCCCGTTTCTTCCGGCTGGACATATTCATAACCGTCCTTACCGCCGAGGATACGAAAGCGTGCCACTCTTACTCTCCGCTCAAGAAGGTCCCCGGTGGTGCCGTCAAAAGAATCGCGCACCACTCCATAAGAGATCTCTCCGTAAAGCGCGCCCGTATAATTTCCATTGCTGTAGATCATCATCGTCCAGTAGCCATTTGCGATCGAATAACACCCCGGCTGCGATCCTTCTACCATGTCGAACGAAACCGACAGTGAAGCGGAATTCACATGATCGTCGGAAGTCATAACAAAACTTTTCCCGCGCGGGATCTCCCATCCGGTGAAAGAAGACGGCACCGCGCCTATGCTCCTGGAAGTGAGTTTGATCTGGCCATCCAGCACCGTGCTGCCGGGATTGCCCTCGTTGAACATAAAGTTCGTGAAAGTTAGCGGCGATGTGCTTGCCGCCGGGCCCACCGCTTTAAATTTAAAGTTGAGCAAGGTCCCGGTTCCGGCCAACGGATACGCGCCGTAGACCGCAACTTTCAAAAGTCCGGGCGTGTTGGGATTAAACACGGCGCTTAACCCGCTGCTGATAGTACCCGCGACTTCCACTGCGTTAGCTTGCGGCTGGATCACGGCGGGGTTGTAGTGCAGGTCAAACTGGTAAGCAATAATCCCCTGGCCCGTGGTGCTGGATACATTCAGCGGAACGTTAAATTCGCTTCCTACTTCGGCGGTGGCCGTTGGCGCCGTGACCGAGATAACGGTTTCCGGAGCGGAGAGGTTTGCCTTATCAAACAAAACAGATAGCGGCTGGCTGGATTCTGTGAAGGTGATCGATTGAGCTAGCGGGCTGCTAACCAATAGTGAGGTTACGATGATCAGAAAGATCGTTTTTTTCATTGTTGTTTCCTTGTTTTTGTACTGGTGGGGAACCGCAAAAAAGCCGCGCGTCCAGGGCAGGAACTGCAACTGCTATACCAACAATGTTTAATTGAGTTTATTAATGCAAAGCGATTTCTGTAAACCTTGTGAATAAAGGGGAAAGCGTGCAGGAATTTTACTGCTCACTTGAAGTATGGCCTTTAAATGGAGACCGTTCGTCCCCTACGGGTATTATCTACCCGGGCGAAATGTCCGTTTTTTGACGCTTCCGCTGGTGAGCGGCCGGATTACGTTTTAAGAGCGGGCGCAAGCAACCCTTCTGGACTGCAAATTTAAAGTTCGCTGGATTAAAAGATCGACGTTAACCTGGGAGCGCAGGCATCTTGCCTGCTTGGGTCGCGAAGCGATCTAAAAAGTCTTTGATTTACGCCAGTTAGCGCGAGCAATCGCGCTTGCAAGCAAGATGCCTGCGCTCCCAGGTTTAGCCCATTTTATTTTTTTACTTGTTAAATACTTAACACCGCCAATAAAATCAGGCTTTTTTTCTAACTTTATGTGCAAAGCCATTTTATATTTACCTTTCGAGCCGAAACACCTCTCAGGTCCGGAAGGGTTGCTTGCGCCCGCTCTACTTAACTTCCCGTCCTTTAAAGCGTTACATAAATATCAAACAGCTCACCTCACTCAATGGGCTTCGCCGCGGCCTGAAAAGATTTTCTCTTCATAAAATTTAAGATTAATTAATAACGATTTATTTCTTTTAAGGACTTTGTAAGATGGGCCGTCCTAAACTCTGCCTAATCGAAATTATCTAAATTTGTACAATCAGCCGAATCTTAAAAAAGTTAAAAAAGTCATAGGGCAAAAGTTCACCAGATAGGTAAGCATGGGTCAGTCCAACAATTATAGAGGAGAGAAGAAGTATGCCTAAAAAGAAGAAGCCTTTGAGCAAACCCACCGACAGAAGATCAATATTCTTAAAGATCACATCTGTTTTTTTGATAATTTCCATGCTGGTAATATCCACGCCGGCAGCGCCCGCCGTAACCCCCGGGCTGATCAGCGGATGGTACCAGGACCTTCGTTTTTCATTTTCCCATAGCTTATTAGCGGCGGTCCTCACACCGGAAACCAGCCGGGCCGCTATTAAGAACGAAGCCCCTAAATTAGACAATATCTCTGAAATTCAAATATTTCCCGGTTCGGTCACGCTGATACAGGGCCAGCAGGTGGCGTTTTCGGCCGTTGGTTATGACGCCAAAAAACAGCCGCTGAGCGGGATCAAATTTTCCTGGACGTCAAAAGACACGGAGCACGATCTTCCGGTGAGACAAATGGTCGATTCCATATTCAAGGCCAAGAGCCCCGGTACCTTTCAGGTAACAGCGGAATTTAACGGGACCAGCAGTGCGGTAACGGTTACCGTCACCCCGTCAAAGGCTCCCCCGCGTGAAAGAGCGAATTTTACTGAACTGCCGCAGCGCAAAATATCTTCGCGCGACCAGGTTAGCGCGGCAGGCAAAGGCGGAGGCCCCGCGCCCGAAAGCGTCCCCGGAGAGTGGGGCGATGGTAACTACCCGTCTTCGGACGATCCCGGCAATCTCCCGGGCGATCCGCCGGGACATCCCGTCGACGACGGCGCGGGCAACGGCAACTTCAGTTTTTCAGCGCCGCTTACGTCACTTCCCGGCCGCGGCATCGATATGAGTTTGAATATGACCTACAACTCGCGCCTCTGGAATAAATCGGCGATGGGCGGAGCGGGCACGCACGAGATGACCTATGACATCGATCATGGATTCCCCGCGCCGGGTTGGTCGCTCGGCTTCGGCAAAATGGTGGACCTCGGCTCAAACGGCGGAAGTATGATGGTGGATGCCGACGGGACCCGTCATGCTTTCTCAGGCCAGGTAAATTATGGCGGAACCACGGCATATTTTAACGGGCAGACCGCCGACGGGACCTTCATAGACTACAGCAGTACCCGAACCGCCAACTTCGGCATTATCGAAGCCCATGCCAGCATGTCCAACGGAACATCTATCTGGTACGGCGCCTATGCGAACGGCGCGGCCTACCCGATATGGATCACCGATGCGAATGGCAACTATCTTACAGTGACCTACAAAAACAACCAGGGGCCGGACATCCAGACGATAACCGATACCATGGGAAGGGTCATTTCTTTTAATTACGATTCTTTAGGCAGGCTGATCAGCATCGAGGCCCCGCGCATGCTCAATCAGGGTTCTCAATATGGCCAGGGCACGGTCCGCACGATAGCGATGTTTCACTATCGCGAGCTGACGCTTGGCTACTCTTTCGCCAACGGATATATCCCGGTCGTGAGAGATTCAACGCCATGGGTGCTGGATTCGATCTATTATCCCTCCACTCAAACCGGTTACTGGTTCGGCGGCGCCGATCCCAACGCCCAGGATTATTCCAGCTACTATTCGTCGTACGGAATGCTGACCAAATTTACCCGCCAGCGGGGGATGAATTGGCAAACAGGTTCCGAAACGCAGGGTGTTATTGGTTCCGGACAAATGTCCAGACAATCCGAATACAATTATCCCCTGACCACCGCTAACCAATCGCCGCGGACGGACGGCGTAAATCTCAGCGATGCGCCGAAATACACCACCATGTCCGAAAACTATGACGGGATGGACAACGGGCCGGCGGTCACTACTTATAATGTTCAACAAAACAGCACTCCCAGGGTCACGACCGTAACCCGCCCCAATGGAACTGTCAGCAAACAATATTCCTACAACCATGCGGGCTTTTTCGATGACGGTTTGGTCTATCAGGATGAAACGTATGTTCCTGATGTCAACAATAATCTGCAGCTGGTAGCAAAATCCGTCGTCGGCTGGCAGGAAGGCGCTTACCATACACCGCGGCCTACACAGACCGATTCTTATGATGAGCTGAACCTGAAAACGACGACCACATACGATTACACCGGCGGAAGCTTTAACCAAGCCCTAAAATCGTGTGAATACGATAATGCAGGCGTCAAACTGCGCTGCACGCTGACCGAATATGAGAACAGCGCGCCTTACATCGGCGGCCTCATAAACGGCATCTACTACGCGGGAAGGCATGTTTTCAACCTGGTAAAAGCCACCGGGACCGAAAACCCGGACGGCTCCAAAGCGAGTTGGACGGTTTATGAATACGACAACTACCAGGCCAATCCGCTGGTTAACACCCCCGGGGTGCTCTATCACGATGCCAGGTTCGATCCCTATACAACGCAGATGCAGGACGGGGAATGTACCAACTGGGTGCCCTATGAATGCGGAGCTCCGCCTTACGATCCGATAACCTGCTACTACTGCGACCAGTGGGAACAGATCAGCGTGTTCGATCCCGGTACGAATGCCAGGGGTAACATCACTAAAGTTACAACCTACGCCAACGCGGCCGCTTTAACGGGCGCGTCGGAGGAAACGCGAAGCTACGACATTACCGGCAACATGCGGACGGAATCTTCCAACTGCTGCCAGCAGACCAGCTACGACTATTCGATCGCAAATCAATTTGCTTACGTGGAATCGTCAACCCGCGGAGCGGCGGACCCGAATGCCACCGCCAACCGGATAACGACTTCCACGGCCTACTCTTATCAAACGGGCCTGACCCTTCAGGAGATCGATGCCAACGGGAATCTATCAACCTTGAAATATCACCCGGACGCCTTGCGGGCAACGATCAAATATTCCCCCATGGGCTCAATAACGGTGTTTAGCTACAACGATACCGCGATGACGGTCACGGAAGAGACGCTTGATATCAACTCCGCTCTGGCCGGCAAGTCTATCAAGTACGTAAACGGCGCGGACATGGTAAAACGCGAAGATACCCTGGCCCCGAATAGTGCCTGGGATATCGTCGAGACCAAGTACACCAGGATGGGCGAGGTCTGGAAAAAATCGCGGCCCTATCGCTCCGGCGATACCGTGCAGTGGAGTGAAACTACTTATGACGGGCAAGGAAGGGTAACGCAGGTGACGGAACCCGACGGCAGCACGGCAAAGGTATTCTATAACGAAAGCGCGCGGCCGGATTCGGCTTCGAGCCTGCCGGGAAACACGGTGAGAATGGTCGATCCCTGGGGCCGTGAACGTTGGGCCCGCTACGATCAGGCCGGAAGAATGGTGGAAGTCGTGGAACCGAATCCCAACGGTAACGGTACCGTTTCAAATTCGGGCAGCCTGGCGACCAAATACACCTATAACACCCTCGGTAAAGTGACCGAGATCGAACAGGGCGTTCAGCATCGTTATTTCAAATACGATTCCCTGCTCCGTTTGACACATCAGAAACATGCCGAGCAAACCGCGACTCTGAACGACGCGGGCGCTTATGTCGGCGCGGCGAGCCCGAACGCGCATTGGAGCGAGGCATATTTTTATGACAGCCGTTCAAATGTCACTCAAAAAATGGATGCGCGCGGCGTCAGGGCAAACTATGTTTATACCAACGGCGCGGGCGCGCCGGATCCGCTTAATCGCTTACAGGTGGTCTGGTATGACCTTTCCGGCCCGCTGGAGCCGAACCTGACCATCCATGCGGCGCCCGGTATCATTTATCAATATATGACCACGGGAGATAAGCTGAGGATCCAGCAGATCAGGACCGACGGTATTTTGACGGAAAATTTCGCTTATGACGGCTATGGGCGGATCAGCGATCTGACGGAGACCGTGGACTATCGCACGAATTATCCGATGGTCTTCAGTTACCTTTACGATTCTTTGAACCGGGTGACCGACTTGCGTTACCCGGCACAGTACGGCCTGACCGGCAACCCGCGAAGGCTTGTTCATAATACTTATGACATAGCCGGCCGGGTCGCGGGTATGGCGGTCGACGGCCAGCAGAGGGCCAGCGATCTCGCTTATAACGCCAATGACGATCTGACGTCGATCAAGGTAGGAACGACCGGTACTAACCAGATAACGGAAAGCTATACCTACGACGCGCAGAACGGATACCTTACTAATCAAAAGGTTCAGCGAAACAGCCAGACGCTGCTTGATCTGAGCTACGACTACAACCGGAATAACAGCGTCGGGACCGCGGGCGGCAAAACCGGCCTGATGACCAAGGTCATCAATAATCTGGATAACAATAAAAATCGTGAGTACGAATTTGATGCTCTAGGCAGATTGACCAAAGCCAAAGGCGGAAACAATCTTTCACAGCAGCAATACGTTTACGATCGCTATGGCAACAGGACGAGTGTGACGGCCACCGGCGTGGCGGCTGACAATTCTCCTATTCCCCGCGATGGCCACGATGTTCTTGCCTACGACCAGACCAATAATCACGTGGTCGAGGGGCGCGTTGCTTACGACGTCGCCGGTAATCAATCCAAGAGCATACCCGGTGCCGGCAAAGGAAGCATCATCTACGAGTACGATGCGGCGAACCGGCTGCTGGCGGTCAAAAAGAAAGACGGCAGCAACTGGCAGGCGTTCCAATACGGATCGAATAATGCCCGTTTGATGTCCTACAATTACGACACTAATCAATTGAGCATATTCGCCAATAACGGCGGCATTCAAATGGCGGAGTACACCGAGTTCACCGCCCAGACGCCGACCTGGACCAAGAGCTACAACTTCCTGGGAGACAACCTGTTCTCTACCTGGACGCCGAACGGGCAGGGCGGAGAGGTCATCGAGTACGATCATCCGGATAAATTAGGCACGCGCCTGATGACCAACCAGGCAACCGGCTCGAGTTTTGAGCAGGCGAACCTGCCTTTCGGAACCGCGTTGGCCGGGGAAACGACCGGGTCGATAAGCAGGCGTTTTACCAGCTATGAGCGAAGCGCGCAAACCGGTCTGGACTACGCCATTAACCGGACGTACGATTCGCTGCAGGGCCGCTTTACCCAGGTCGATCCGATCGGCGCCAGGGCGAGCGATCTGCAGATCCCGCAGACTTTAAATCTCTATAGTTATTGCGGGAACGATCCGGTAAATCATACCGACCCCGACGGATTATTCTTCGGCAAGTTCTTCAAATGGCTGGGTAACGTCTTCAAGGCCATTATGAAGGCGGTGTTGAAGATAATCATAAAGGTTGTCACATCCGTACAAAGCGGAGTAATGCAGGTACTGAGGATAATAGGCCAGATACCCATAATAGGGCCTATATTACAAACTATCCTCACCCTGGCATACCTGGCATTTCTGATGGTAACAGGCCAGTGGGTGCAGCTTGGCCTGACAGTGCTGCAGATGTTTCTTCAGACCTTTATCGACGGTTTAGTCGGGGTGGTGACGGAGTCGATAAAGAGCGAGGTGGCTAAACACGGCTTCTTTGCCGGATTTTTCCGGGGCCTTGCCAAAGGCTTCAAATACCTCGGCCAGGCGCTTCTGGGAAGAGGTATCAACGTGATCATACCCATCTACGGTTTCTTCTGCGGGCCGGGCTACGGCACGGACGGGCCGTCCGCTAACGAAGATCCGATAGACGACCTCGACGCGGCTTGTAAGGCGCACGATCTGGAAATGGCCAGGATCAAAAGAGAAATATCCGATCCTAAAGAAAGATCTCGGGCCAGGCTAAAGGCTGATCTGCTCTTTATAAAAAGAGTATTGTTCAGCCACGGGAATAACCCCCGGGCTGTAGCGTACAGGCCGTTTGCGATCTTTACATTCTTATGGCTCAGGATACTACCGGGCGCCCTAAGAAGTCTGTAGCGAGCGTCCAGGTCAAACTGAAAACGGCTGTCTTAGCAAGGCAGCCGTTTTTTTACGCGATAATTTTTCAACTTTCTTTTTTTTAAAGGAGCGGTTAACCTGGGAGCGCAGGCATCTTGCCTGCAAGCGCGACTTGTTCGCGCTAACTGGCGTAAATCAAAAACTTTTTAGATCGCTTCGCGACCCAGCAGGCAAGATGCCTGCGCTCCCAGGTAAAGCCGAATGCTTACAAATAACTTGTTTGCTAAATAAAATTCCTGGACTTTTTCGACTTTTAGAGGCAAAGCCTTTCTTTTTATTTGAAGTTTTCGATCATCGAGATCGTTTTCACTTGTTTTTGTTTACTAAAATAGACCGCCTTGCCGTCGGGCGACCAGGCCAGGCCGGCGAGATAAGTTGTCGGCTCCACATCGGCGGTGATCTTGATGTTCGTGACGCCTTTGGCTGAAATGACCCGAATATTGTCCTGCCCGTCTTTTCTCATGGTAAAGGCGATACTGCGGCCGTCGGGCGAAAGCTGGATATTGTTAAAATATGCTGCTTCGATCGACGCGAGATCCTTAAGAATATCTTTAGCAGAAACCTCTTCAGCGGAGATATATTGTAATTTCACTTTCACCGGTTTGGCAATGGACTTGCCTTCCGGCACCGCGATCAGCAGGCCGCCGCCGGACCAGCCGATCAGTTTAAAGGCCGCTTCCGACGAAAACAATGTTACCGGCCGTTCGCCGTTCCACAGATCGAGATTGGTAATTTTCTTCCCGTCGGCGGCTGCCCTGGCCGGGCTTGAAGTATAGGCGATGCGGCCGCCGTCGGGAGCGAAGGCAGGGCTGTAAAAGCGGATATTTTCATCCGTGTTGTTTGAGATCTGCCGGGGCTCGCCGTTCCCGTCGGCGGCAATTTGCCAGACGTTCCAGAGCCCGTCTTTTTTCGCGCTATAAACCAGCCGGGCGCTATCGGGCGACCAACCGTAATCTCTTACCTGCGCCTTGTTATAGGGCACCTCGCTAAAGCCGGCGAACCAGACCCCCTGCGTTGTCAATTGCCGCTCACCGGCGCCGCTCTTTTCCGTTATCCAAAGATCGATCAGCTTGTCGGCGTCGCGCAGAAAAGCCACTCTGCGTCCGTCCGGCGAAAATGCCGGCGAGAATCCACCCGCGGTAATATTTATCTCATGGGTGTCATCCATCGAATGGACCCGTATCGAGCCTTCAAGCAAATGCGTGGATTCGGTCGTAGCCTGAAAGACGACGCTTTTACCGTCCGGGGAAACATCCGGCCAAAGTTCGAGCCCGGGGTCGGATGTGACAGGCGTTTCGCCCTTGCCGGCGGCGTCGGCCATCCACAGATCGCTCTCTTCCCTGGCCTGTTGAAAAAGTATCCTGCCGCCTTCGCCCGCGACGTCCCTGATCAGGGTATCGCCAATCCCGAGATTTATCTGCTCGCTCCTTTTTTCATCCAGATAAGCGATGCACGTCTGAAATACGCCTTCGCGTTTGGAGTTATAAATTATCCGGTTGCCGTCGGGAAGCCACAGCGGATATTCATCGCTGGCTTCGTCATTTGTGACCTGAATGGCCGGGCCGCCGTCTATCGGGATCACAAAAATATGCAGGTGCTCATTAGGCCCGGCTGAATAAGCGATGCGGTCTTCAGCGGGCGAAATACTAAAAAACAGCGCCCGGTTGGTTGCATCGAAATTGGTCAATTGAGCGATCTGCCCGGAAGCAATGTCGAGCGAGAAAACATTGAAACGCTCTTGATAATAAATTCTCTCGCCGTTCTTCGACCAATTTAACAGGTTGATGCCGGCCCCTTCCAGGGCCTTTACATATTTAAGTTCGCCGCCGGAAAACGGCATCGTCCAGAGCGCTTTTTGATTGTCGCGATTGGATAAGAACGCGATCCGCTGGCCGTCTGACGACCAGATCGGATTGTAATCGTCCCACTTGCCGTCAGTGACTTGATTGGGTTTGCCATCGGGAACCTGTTTTGTCCAGATATTACTCTGCCCGTTCTTTGTCAGCGAATAGGCGATCATTGTTCCGCCGGGTGAGAATCTGGCCCCGGTATCTTCCTCACCCGCCTCGGCATTCCAGGATATCAGCTGCCGGACGCGGAGCGATGCCAACATGATCGGCGAAGCCTGGTTTCGGTTTTGAAACGCGATCTTCCAAATGGCCGCCGCCCCTCCCGCCAGGGCCAGCAGCACGCAAACCGTTATCAATCTTCGATCTAACAGCCGCGAACGAGCGGTAATTACCGGACCGGTATCGGGAGAGCGAGTGTTATCGATCGGCCCGGTGTCTAAATCGCCCGGCCTTTCATTTGTCGGCGCGGCAAGGTTACTTCCCGTATCTGCATTGGCTTTCGCGGCGGCCCTCGCGAGCAACGGCACAGATGCCGATTCCCGTTTGAAGTTTTCCAGATCGAGCAAAAGATCCTTGACGGTTTGATAACGCGCGTCCGCTTCTTTTTGCAGCGTCTTTCGCAGGATGCGGTTCAATTCGCCGGGCAGGTGATCGAGGTCCGGGGGTTCATGCGTCAGGATCGCGGCCATGGTGTCGCTCGCCGTCTCACCCTTAAAAGGCGGCCTTCCGGCCAGCATTTCATAAAGCACCACGCCAAGGCTCCAAATATCCGTTCGGGCATCGGTCGCACGGCCCCGCGCCTGTTCGGGTGACATATAACTGGCGGTTCCCATGATCATTCCGGGCGTGGTGTGCAACGCCGTTTCACCCTCGTTGTCGACGCTTTCATCTTTTAAGGTGAGTTTTGCCAAACCGAAATCCAGCACTTTTACCAGCGCATCATCGCGTATCATCACGTTTTCCGGTTTGATATCGCGGTGAATGATGCCGAACGCGTGCGCGGCGGCAAGAGCGGCGGCGATCTGAAGAGCAATGTCTAAAACTTCTGCCGGGCTGAAAGGTTTGCCGCCGCTGAGGCGAGCGCGTAAAGTTTCGCCTCTGACATATTCGGAAGCGATAAAATTCATCCCTTCGTGCTCGCCGAATTCGTGGACCGTTAAAATGTTCGGATGATTTAGCGCCGAGGCGGCGTAGGCTTCCTGTTCGAAACGGCGCACGCTCTTTGTGTCACCGCTAAGAGATGAGGGCAGCATCTTTAAGGCGATCTTGCGCTTCAGCCGCGTGTCTTCGGCCAAGTAAACCTCGCCCATTCCCCCGGACCCCAGCATCGCGATAATTTTGTACTGGAGGATCTCCCGCCGATAAGAGATCTCTGCCTGACGATAATTTCGGCCATCTCATTGATGGCGGGTTTTTCGAGGAATTCGCCGGCCTCTTCCGAAGCGGCGAGCAAGGATCCCACTTCCCGGCGCAGTTCTTCGTCACCCCCGCAGTTTTCTGCCAGGAAGTGCGGGCGCTCCTCACGCCGGCGTTTTAACGCAGCTTCATAAAGCTGTTTGGCTTGTTCCCATTTTTCCGGATTCACGTTCGTGAGAGCGGTCTTTTCTCAGGTTTTTAATTCACGAAATAACCAGGATTTTGCCATGCTCCAATCGAGGGCGGCGGTGGCGCGCGAAATGCCCAGGGCAGTGGCCGTTTCTTCCAGGCTGAGATCGGCAAAATATCTCAGTTCGACGACCCGCGCCTGCCGCTCGTCCCGGGCCGCCAGTCGTGTCAATGCTTCATCCAACGCGATCAGATCGACGGTCTTTTCTTCTTTTCCCGCTATTTGCAGCGCGTCTTCGATCGGCAGCGCGACATTATTGCCTCCGCGTTTTTCCCTCTTTTGGGTCCGCGCATGATCAACCAGAATCCTCCGCATTGCCTGGGCGGCGATGGCATAAAAATGCGTGCGGCTTTCCCACTCGACATTTCTCTGATCGATCAATTTTAAATAAGCCTCATGGATCAGCGCGGTGGTCTGCAGGGTGTGCCCCTGCCGCTCGCGGCGCAGGTAGCGTTTCGCCTGGCGGTGCAGTTCGTCATAAACGAGCGGCATAAGGTCGTTGATAACCTCTCGCCTGCCGTCATTCCATTCCTGCAGCATTCGCGTGATCGTGTGCCTGGCAGATCCGGATTGGTTCATTTTCGATGCCATTATAACCCCAAAGTAAGGAGAATCAATCAAAAATTTCCGCCGAAGAAGATCAAACTTTTTTCAGACTTTTTTTACCGGAACGTCGCGCTAGTCAGTAAGAGGCAAAGCACGAAAACAAAAAGCAACATCGCCCCCAAACGCCTCCGTAAATTAATAAGGAGAAAAAACTATGCTAGATACTAAAAATTCACGCTCCACCCCTAAATTAAAAGCACGCCAGGCTATTGGTGGTTTATTATGCGCTTCGCTCCTGCTTTCGCTCTGCTGGAATGCCGGGCGGACAGTGCAGGCCGATGCGCTGATCACCAATGTCCCGGTCGGTACAAATCCCGTTTCGGTCACGGTCAACCCGATGACAAACAAGGTCTACGTTACCAATAAAGACAGTAACAATGTTACCGAGATCAACGGCATCAACAATCTGCCGGAAAACTTTGCGGCGGCACCGGTCCGGTTCAATCGGCGGTCAATCCCAGGACCAATAAAACATACGTTATCAATAGCAAAAGCAGTGATATGACGGTTATCGACGGTATCCGCGGCAACCCGGTGCAGCCCCCTGTTAAAGTCGGCCCTAACCCCATTGCCGTCGCGGTCAATCGGGTAACCAATAGAATTTATACCGCTAATAACGGCGACGGAACCGTGACGGTGATCGATGGAGCGAGCAATGGCCTGGTGGCGACCATCCCAGCCGGCAGAAGCGTCTTTGACGTGAAGGTCGATACGTTTCGCAATATGATCTACGTCGTTAATTTCAGCAGCAATAACGTGACGGTGATCGATGGAGCGACAAACAAGGTGGTAACAACTTTGTCTGCCGGGTCGCTGCCCATCGCTGCGGCGGTCAACCCGCGGACAGGCCGGGTATATATAGTTAATCATATTTTCGGGACCGTTTCGGTTATTGACGGATCGAAGAAAATACCCGTGTTGATCAGAAATAATGATGTCATCGTCGGCAAAAGGCCGGCCTCGATAGGAATAAATGAGACGACCAATAAGATCTATGTCGGCAACACGGAAGACGGAAGCGTTTCGGTTATCGACGGGGCCACTTTTTCGGTCACAAATATCGCGACGGGCTTAAATCCTTCCGCTGTCGCCGCTAATCCACTCAACAATAAGATCTACGTTACCAATAAGGGCAGCAACACCGTGACGGTCATCGACGGCGCGACCAACTCGACAAAAAACTTCGCGACCGGCACCGCCCCGAGCGCTGTCGCGGTTAACCCGGCGACCGGTATTGCCTACATCGCTAACAGCGGCAGCAATAACGTGACCGTGATCGACGGCACGATGACAAACTTCGAAGCCGGCCAATTCCCTAACGCCATCGCGGTCAACGAAGCGGCAGAACAAGCGTATATCGTTAATCAGAACAGCAATAACATATCGGTGATCAGCGGCACGAACCTTCCGGCATTTATAGGCGGTGTCGCCGCCGGCCCATTGGCCGTTAATCCGGTAACCGGTAAAGTTTATGTGATTCCTAAAGGAGGCAGCACCCTGGTGGTGATCGAAGGGACCAATAACACGGTTGCCAAAACCATTCCCATTCTGGGCCCGACGGTGGATGTCGCGGTCAATCCCGCGACCAATAAGATATACGTGACCGGCAGCAGCGGGGTAACCGTGATCGACGGCTTTGACGATATACCGGTGGGCAGCGTTACGCTGGGACAGGCCGGAGTTATGGCGGTCAACACTGTGACAAATAGAATATATGTCACCAGGGTAGAAGGCGTAGACGTGATCAACGGGACGACCAATTTGTCGACACCTATTACGGGCGCCGAACCTCTATTTGCCATGGCCGTCGATCCGTTTACAAATAAGGTATACGGCCTGGGCGCAAGCAAGGGAGTGACCGTGATCGACGGGGCCGGCAATTCGGCGACGTCCATCCCGCTCAGCAAGAACCCGTTTGCCCTGGCGGTCAACCCTTTGACCAACAGGATCTATGTTATCTATCTCGATCAAAGCTCAAACCTGACGGTGATCGACGGGCAAAATAATTCGACCAGCGATATTATCCTCGGCGAGGTCGCCAATACCGTAACGGTCAATCCGCTGACAAATCAGATCTATGTGACCAATTTGGTCAGCAAGACCTTGAATATCATCGACGGCACGAACAACTTTGTCACAAAAACGGCGCTCGATGGAGGCCCTATTAGTCTGGCGCTAAATACCACGACCAATAAGATCTATGTCGCGATCCGAAACACTAACCGCGTGATAATGATAGACGGGGCCGGAAGATATGTTCCGAACTCCCGGAAGTAGCCGCAAGTAGCCGAAATTAAATTGGCCCGGAAGGGATGGCAGGCTTAATAGCCGGTCATCCCTTCTACGATTGGAACGCTCGAAAATAACCTTCCGGATCACGGTCAAAAAAATATCACTCAAGATCTCATATTTTTTCAGACGATTTCTTTCCGAATGTCGCGCTAGTAAACAAAGGCGAAAAGGTCTATAAACAATGGACTAGCCCCTGGCGAGTCGCCCGAACGGTAAGATGATCATCCGGAAGATCGAAAACAAAGCCGAATGCGGTCAACGAGCCGGGAAATTAAATTAAAAATAATAGGAGAATTAAAACCATGGCAAATGAAAATACAGGCAAGCGTTTTACCGATGCGATTGAATCGATAACCAATGTTGTAAACTTTGAACTTACCTTGGTCGACCTCGATGCCCAACTCCAAACGGACCTTTCAGAGGAAGCATTCGCGGCCAGGGACAAGAAGGTATTCCTGGATAGCGTCAGGTCCAGTCTGCAGAGAGTGCTCCGGGACATCGCCGGCGTAAGCATGGCGAGATGGCGGAGAGTTGAAGCAGCCTTTGCTGACAGGTTCCCGCCTGCCCCGTTGGTAAAAGCTGCGGCTCTCGATGGCGGCGGTGATGGAGAAACGCAGTGCCCTCCCGGATTTATCAATGAGGGTGGGATCTGTGTTCGGATAGAGGGTGAAGCCTAAAAGCCCGGTCTCGACCCGAAGTTTGATCTGAGTGACCGGTATACAAAATGAGAAGGGCTACCGTAAAGGCAGCCCTAACTTATTGAATTTACTGGTGGCCAGGGATCTATTTCCTGGACAATATACCCAAGCTTCCTTTTTCTCCAATGACCACATATCGATCCCTATCGACGGGATAAACCGATTGAATCTTTTGCTCGCTATTTAGATAAAGTATTTCCCAGGTCCTTCCGAAATCTCCGGATTCAAGGATCGCACCTTTTTCTACGACGACAGCCATGTTGTTTACGTCCGGAGTCTCCTGAATGTAACCGGCCGCGATAAGTCCGCCATCCGGCTTATCGATCACCTGGGAAAATTTCGCCATACTCAGGACGTAAATATCCCAGGCATCGTCTGAACTGGAAGACGCCAGGGTGCCATATATTGCACCGTGCCCGGTGATATTACCAGCCAGCCACACACGCGAATTAAGGTACCCGCCTCTGAGAAATCGGTTTCCTTCAGGTATGTCTTTGAGAGCCACAACCCGGCTCCATTTATCTTCTGCGGTTGAAACATCGTAAATAACTGTTTTCTCCCGCGGCCAAAATCACATTATTCTTACCGGAAAAAAAGGCGGTATTCAGAAGTTCCCGCGCGGACGAAAGTTCTCCGGCCTTTTTCGAAATATCGTCCCAGTGTTTTCCCCCGTCGGAAGTTCTAACGAAGTACGATTTAAACTTTACCCCGCCGCCTTCGACAAACCTGTTGCCTGTCAGCATCCCGTTTTCCGGATCGGAAAACCTGAAATCGGAAATGCGGGTTCCCTGTTCGGAAATTTGCTCTTTCCAGGTTTTCCCTCCGTCACGGGTTACATAAAGCCAATAACGGTTTTGCCCGGAATCCAGCACATAATCCGAGGGTTTTATCTGAACCAGCGACCAGCCGATCCGATCGTTTACGAATTGCAGTTTTTCGATCCTGGCGTTTTCCGGCAGGCGCATCTTGCAGGGCGTCCAGCTTCCGCCACCGTCTGCGCTGTGATAGATCACATCTTTCGAAGCCACCCACCATTGCTTATCATCGAGAAAGAACGATGAATCGACGGCGCCCGGAATATTTTTGAGTCCCACGGTCTTGAACTGCCAGGCCTCTCTTCGGTCCGGCAATAACAGGCTTGCGTCCTTTCTCACCGAAACTCCATCCGGCGAATCTTTCTTATCGCCGGCAGTGAGCTCGCCCTGCGAAAAAGAATGTCCCCCCCAAGCCAGAATGGCAGCCAGAACCAAAAGTCCGGCGCTTTTTTTAAAGATCGCATGCTTTTTCATACATCTATTTCCCCGCTAATTTCTTTTCGACGCAGGCACCCAGTTGATAACCGGAATCGGTGTCGTGCGAATTATTGGGATCTCCGATGTCCACGCCCGTTAAGAGCGCGATCGAATTACCCAATTCGTGTATTTGGCTCGCGACAAAGGCCCCAGCCATAGTTTTCAGTCCAGGATGATTCCCCGCTCCGGGATATTGGTCCGCATTAGTGGCGGTGTAATTAGTATAGGGATCTTGCGCGCCGAGCGGTCCGAAATTCGTGTTAAAACCGAAAGTTACTCCCATTGAGCCGATCGGCTGAGCTCTGGAAGGACGGCGGTTGGTTCGTATCATATAGTCAATAATTGCCATGTCCTGCGCATCTATCCTCGTGGTGTTATTCGTTATTGTCCTCGGCGAATACCCCCCGGATGGGAATGTCTGGAAAAATTGATTCGGAGCATCCATGTTATTGAGATTAATAGTCGCCGTACCGTTTACTCCACTTCCCGAAGGGGTAAAACTTAAAAGCGACACCAACCCGCCCCATAACTCATTTATACACTTTTTCAGCGCATCCTGTATATTCTGGGTTGAAGCTCCGCCGGTCTGGCCACCGCCCCCGCCGCCGCCTCCTCCGCCGCCGCCCCCGCCTCCGCCGGAGTTGTTATCCCAGCAATATAGTGAGATGAAGCCGAGATATTCCGTAGAAATGATATGGCCTGTCTCGGGGTCATAGGTGATATATGTTACGTGATACCCGAAACAGCTTGTAAGCCCGGTCGGATCTATAAAGTTGGTCGGGTTATTCGTAACGTACGAGTAGCGGTTCATTGACTGCGGGTTTCCCTGCTTCATTGAACCCTTAAATACGTCCGGCCTGGTCCACCTGCCGGATTCCGTCTCCAGATTGCGCGCCCAGGTGTGCTGCTGTCCGGTGTCAGGGTCGCTTTCCGTCATCGCGTAATCGTGTTTTGCCACCGGATCGGCAGAATATCCCTGGTCCACACTTCTGAGTCCGACACCCAGCCCGATCCTGGCGCCAAAGGCCTGGTAGTCCATCCTGCCGATCACAAAGCCATTGCTGTTGGTAATTGTCCGGACCGAACCTTGCCAATCGTGCTGCACAAATTTGACACCGCCGGGCCCATCCGATGCCGCGCCATATTCGGCTACCAATTTGCCGAATGCGTCGTAGATCATGTAACGCCAAAGGTCATGAGACTTCGTCGCGACACGATTGCCCAGTGCGTCATAAACCGAATCGGCGTCGGGCGTGTTGGCCTTGGTAGCTTTTATCAGTCTCCCGTTTCCATCATACGAGAACGCCATATTCCTGAATTTAGTATCGGCTACGACACTGCCTGATTGATCATAGGTAGTACCGGACGTAAACCGGTTGGTCGATTTATTAATATCGCTATCTTCGATCGGCGTAAAAGCCAGTGGATTCTCCTGGCCCGAGGTCGGATTGCTTGCCGTCTTACGGTACATGTTGCCAAAGCGGTCATAATCGAACTTTTGATCATACGTTATGGTCGAATTTACACCTTGCTTGACTTCCCTTGCCTGGGCCAGCCTTCCCAGTTGATCATAAGCAAATCGCTGGGACCATTGTTTATTAGCGCCGATATAACTTTCTACCTTGCCGATCTGTCCCGTGTTCTTGGCAGCGTCGATATCACCCGTCGCGACGCTTACGTCACCAAAGCTGTACTCGAATCTCTGGAGTACGTCGTGGCTTTTTTTCAAGCTCTGGGAGGTAACTTGAAAACGATCGTTGTAGGTATAGATCTCGTGCGTTCCGTTGCCGAAATTGAGCTGTTCGGGCAGCCCCGCATTATTTTGAACGACGCTGGTGAGATAAGTTCTTTCCGAATCCGTGATGGATTGAAGCCCCCCGTAGCTGTCTACCGTCATATTGAGAACTCTCCCCGAAGGGTATTTCTCTGAAATAAGCTTTCCGGCGAGGTTATATCCATACTCGATCTGGTAACTTTGCGCGCCGATGCTTTGCAGCTGTTTAGTTATTCGTCCCACTTTATCGTAGCGGTAATTATGGATCGTTTCAGGGGTCGTCTGGCCCCCGGAAGAGACGGCCGCTGTGCGGATTTTTGTCAGCCGCCCCTTGTTATAAAATCCGGTTTCTGTTTCATCGTATGTGTAGGATACCTGCGGCGTCTGGTATCCCGTCTCGCCGGTATAGGTGACAGATTGAATTCGGTTCAGGCCGTCATAAGCGAACGTCGCTTTGACTCCGCGAGGGTCTGCAGCTTCCGTAAGCAGCCCCTGAGAGTCGTATTTGTAAATTCCGGTCCATAACCCTCCCGAAGTAACTTTCACGCCATCGCTGTTAAGTGTCGGAGCCGCTTCTACCTGCCGCTCGTGGGTCAGGCTGCCCAGGCTGTCGTATTTGAACAGGCGTTCCTGAACGATCGACCCGCTGATCTGCGTTATTTTGCTTAGATTGTTATTGCCGTCGTATTCATAGGATGTCGGCTGCACTGGTGAGCTGACCGCTCCCAGATTTCCGCTTGCATCCGGCTCGTCCACCCTTGTCAGGCGGCCCAGCGCGTCCGTTACCTGGCGTCGTTTTTTCCCGGCCTGATCCGTTATTGTAACGATGCCGCCCTCGATCTCTGAAAGGATCGTCGTATTGTCCGGTAATTTCGTTTGCAGCGATCTTCCGAGTGCGTCTTTACTGACTACTTCCATCGCCTTCACACCCGAAGGACGAGTGTCTCCCAGGTTCGTCACCGTATAAGGGCTATAGACCTTGACCGCCTGGCCCACGATATCAAAATCAACGTCAGTGGATATATAACCGGACGCGGTCTGCGAGCGTGACCGGAAAGCTTGCCCGCGGCCGTTTATGAAGTTCCATCCGGAAACGCTGTGTGTCGCGTCAACGCTGCTTGTGGTCTTTACGAAATAAGGATGGGCCGCATCGTTATACTCAGTAGTGACCCAGCCGCCGTTCGGGCTGTCGGCCCGGGTGATACGAAGGTTCGCCGGATTATACGTGAGAGTTGAAAGCTGGTTATTTTCATCTGTCAGCGTTTCTATTAACCCGGTATTGAAATCGTATGAGAGATTCGTGGTCAATTGCCCGGAGCTTCCTTTGTCCTCTTCAGTGAAATATGCAAAACCGGTCGAAATGTCGTAGGTCCATTTCTTTACGCTGCAGCAGTTCGCGGTTGCTTCGATAGCGTTTCCGGTCATATCGTATTTCACCGTGGTAATTGACGCCTTCGGGTCCGTTTCCAAAGTTGCATCTGCATAGACCGTTGTCTTGGTAACATTTCCGCGGTAATTGGTCGCTGAGTTGAATTCGGTGCATGTATCGCAAACCCATTCCGGTATAGTATCGCCGGGGCAGTGCGGAGTGGATTCCTGATTGGTTCCCGCCAGCGATCCCTGACAAACCCAGTGGCAATTGCACTCTGTATACCCGGCATACGGATTGTGGCTCATCGAGTGCTGCATCACCCCGACAGTTTGCGCCAATGCTGAGGTCTGGTAATCGTCGTATTCGTATTGCGCTTTCGAAACGACCGCCCCATTGACCGTGCTCTTGACTAGTTTCGGCAGGTGGACAAGGCGGTTATTGATCCACCCGGATCCATTTTCATAGGTAATTTCCGTCTTCTTCAGTTCAGTCCCGAGACTGTCGGGCGCTGCAAAATCATATTCCTTGATGACCGTTTGATTGTTGTAATTGTCGTAGGTAAAGGCTACGGCCCTGGTTTGGTTAGCGTCATTAGTTGTCTCGACCTTATCGATCCTGATATTTTTTCGGCCATTCGCGGGAGCTTGATTGCCCCAGAACATTTTCGTATGTGCCCAGATCTTATAGACTCCCAACGCGGGGTTTACAGGCGTCTTAACGAACGTATCGGTGATCAGCCCGTCATCCCACGCTTGTGGCGCAATTTTGGCCTGGCTTTCGGTTATCGTCCCGTCCGGAGCTTGTACCCTGGTTACGAAGCGGCTGATCCCGCTGTCTTCAAAAACTTCATAATGCGTCACGGCAGGCGCGGGTGTTGTTCGTCCCAGCCAATCGTCCGTCCTGGTAGTATATTTGGGAACGTCCGGCAATGGGGTACCCAATGTCAGCGGGTAATCGTAGACCGTGGTCGCTGCGACTTCACCGTCCGCTGCAACAGCGCCATTGGCGGTAAGGCTTTCGGCGCCGCTGACGGACAGTCCATGCAGATCGGAAATCTTGTAGATCATTCCCCACGCCGGTGAATAATCATATTTAAAGCCGTTTCCCGTTCCCGGAAAATAAACGTACTTGAGTACCTTGGCGGTATTGGGTACGACCGCGTTCACGTTCGTTCCGGAAAATCTGGTAGTGGTCGTGTCGAAGGTTATAGTGTCGTAATAAAAGCGAACTGTTTGTCTCTCGCCGGCGCCGTCAAACCCGGGCACGGTCACTGCGATCAGCGTGTTATCGGTGCTGTCGTAATGAAAGTTTATATAGCGGTTCAACGTGTCCTTGATGTATAAAAAGCGCCCGCTGGTGTCATTGGGCTGATAAGCGATCTGAACTATATTTCCGTTACGATCGACGATCTTGGTCGGAAAGAAACTGGTGTGAGTAGAACCAGTGGCAAAACTCGTATAGGTAACGACCGTGCCCTCCGTATATTTCACCGTGGCCGTATTGCTGTTATCGCTTACATAAAGACGGATGAACATACCGTCGGTAGATTCGTAGGTGCGCGAGGTAGTTCCGGAAAGATAAATGAGCTGGTGCCGCGTGCCGTCAGGCGAGGTCAGGTCATAGTTAGAATAATCAAGCTTCTTTACGTTTCCCAGCGTTAACTTGAATCCCGGTGCCACCCAGTCGTTATCGATGTTGTATTTGTAGGAGATACCGTTTCCAAAAGGCAGCGGATTAACATTCCAAAGACGGCTGTTGTAGGTAAGAGTGATCCCCGCATTCTGACCGCGTCCCGGCAGCGCTGCCCCGGGAACATCAAAACTGAAATTCGAACTGCCCGGCCTTTCCAGTATGCGTGACATCGCCGAAGCGCGGTTCGGGGCCTGCGCCTCAACCTGGCCTTGCGGCTTGCCCAGATTATTCCGGGCGGTAAAAAGGGAATTATATACTTCGGGATCCACATCGGGCATCGGCGGAGGCTGCATCTTTTTGTTCGCCTCCGACGTCGCGCTAATTACCGTAACGTTTATCGTCGTTGAGGCATTGCCCGCTTTAACGATAAGTTGCGCGGTTCCCTCTTCGTTCGCAATGGCCTGGTCTTCGCTAACGCCAAGGATGCTGCGATCGGTTGAATACCATTGACTGCCGACTCCGTTAACTACCCGTCCTTTTTGGTCCAGGGGAAGAGCCGACAAAGGCAAAGACTGTCCGACCGCCAGTGTTACCTCGGTTTTTATTTCTGTTTTAATTCTCGCGACCCGGCTCGCAAGATTCTTTATATATTCACCCTTTTCTTTTTTTGTTTCTCTCTTATCGCCGCCGGATCCGACGATGTACGCCAATAACCCGGCAAAGGCAGTGTCGGCAAAACTCATCACTCCAGCCGCCAGTGTTCCTTCTAAATTGGACATTTCGAGTTCGCCGCTAAATGGTGCCGGCTCCGATGCGCTATAGGCCCAGGCAGGCACGGGTGAAGCTATTGGTATTAGCAGCGCTATCAAAATTAATACAGCCGCAAGTTTTTTGGCGAGATATTGTTTCTTTAACGATTTCGCGATTGTTTTGGTTACGACATTGATGATAGTCATTGCGATCTCTCCTACGATTCAAAGTCTATTCAGACTGGATGTTGCTGGCGCTAAACAATTAGTTAACTCTCCGGTAAGGGGCGGGAATCGGAATATCGCCATTCATGCCCCATTGCTCGGTACGGATCGTCCCATTAGAGGATTTTCTTATGTACCAGGTTCCGTTTGACGGTCGCCAACAGGCCATATCCGTTTTGCCGTCACCGTCATAATCTCCCTGTACCGGAATGTCAGTGGATTGTACGCCGTGAGAAAAAACCAGCCAATTACCGTCAGAACTTTGCAGGACATACCAGTAATTAGTATTGCGCCATACTGCGAAATCGCTTTTCCCATCACCGTCGTAGTCGCCGGGTACAGGTTTATCACTACTGATTCCCCAAGCCTGAGTGATGGTGGCCCCGTTAGAACTTCGCAGCACGTACCAACTCGCATTACTACTACGCCACACCGCACGATCTGCCTTTCCGTCGCCATCATAATCAGTCGGCACGGGAGTGTCGCCGCTGCTGCCGAATTGTTGTGTCACATAAGTTCCAGAACCGACCTGGTATGTATACCAGGTCTGGTTGCTGGGCCGATAGACTCCCAGGTCCGAACGCCCATCGCCATCGTAGTCCGCGGCAACGGGAGTATCGCCGCTCTGGCCGAGTTGGCTGACAAACCAATTGCCGTCACTGCTTTGGATTATGTACCAGTAGCCGGTACTGGGCCGGAAAACACTGAAATCCGCCTTTCCATCTCCGTCAAAATCTCCGGGCGCCGGCAGGTCCGTCGATAATCCCCAATTCAGAACCGTGTAGGTGTAATCGCTGTTTAAAACCCACCACGTCCCGGTTGAAAGCCGCCATATGGCGAGATCATTAGGAGGGGGATGTACCGGCTCGGTTTCCGCCAGTAATTTACTGCCCGCATAAACATATTCCTTAGCAGGTTGATTGGCCGAATATTGCGGTGTGGAAAGCGGTGCGATCAGGGCCGAGGAACTTTTAGCGGAGTTTCCGGCAGTCGAATTTCTCCAGTTGATAAAAGCCCCGAACCCCACAGTCGCCGCAAGTAAAAGCCCGATGATTACGGTAAATTTGACACCCGGCCGGGACTTGCGCCTCGCGGATCCTCCTGGATCGCCGGTAACTGCGCTCTGGGTTTTCTTTGCGAACGACTGTTTTCTTTTGGACATAGTTTGGACCTATCCGATCTTTAAAATATAAAAATCAAACCGCTTGAAAATGACCTTAATACAGGGATCGTTCCTTTATCGGAACTGCCTCAGTTCGGTGGGAAAAAGTATCAGCAAAAAAACTTTTACTAAGAGATTAGATTCGCAAAGCTCGGTAAAGTTCCCTCAAATTAAAAAAACACCACGACGAGCCATTACCCACTCATCGATAGTGCCATTATCGTAACCAGACGTTTGAGGAAATTTCGGAGCTGTCTCATTTCTAAACCTCAGTTCGTTACTTTTGACGCGACTTTAGAACGCTTCGTTCTCTTTGTCAAGAAAAATCTTTATCTACGACCTTAAAATTCTCTAACATAGTTTTTATCGTTTTGAAGAATAGATACGCTTTGGATGAAACAGGTTGCTTTTCGGCAAGTCGCCGGTTATTGAGGAAGGGACTTTCTCACCCTTTAAGTAGTGATTTATAACGTTCAATAGCTCTATCGGAACACACCTGGAAGGGAAATTGCAGCATCTACGTAACCCTGTTATCTTTTCTCCCCTTAAAGGATTAGCTTAGAAGTCTA
This sequence comes from uncultured Acidobacteriota bacterium, assembly GCA_963766895.1. GTDB lineage: Bacteria > Acidobacteriota > Blastocatellia > Pyrinomonadales > Pyrinomonadaceae > DASYKT01. The sequence continues at coordinate 108,448 of CAVYCB010000008.1, read as the reverse complement.
CACTCTTATTTGTCTTCCTGAGCGAAGTATTGCAGCCATTGGATTCAAAGCGAATCGTAAAACTCGTCGTTTTTTTCCGTGATCAGATCGCTGCTCGAAATTCTTTTAGGCCCTGGAGATTGCAATCTTTCTTTTAATTCCATGTTTTATTCTCCTTAGTGAAAGTTAAGATTAGGGCATTTATTTTTCACGTATTATATTTTGGCTGCTTCCCAAAGCTGCGCAGTTTTTTTGATCGATAGTTGTCGGCAACTGATCCGGCTGCCAATTTCCCAGAACAAACAGCGCGTCTTTATCTCCGCACGAGGCGGCTGTTTGTAAAGTTTCTAAAAAATGTCGCCGCAATATTACATTTTCTTCCTGTGGAATAAGCTCGAACACAAGGTTTTCAGTTAGTCTCATGCCTGTAAGTACCTCACTCATTCCCTTCATCCACGCCGGAAGAACTCTCAGATTCCCGATATGAATTTTTTGAACGGCGCCCTTAACAGTTGCGATAAAAATATCTTCACCTTCAGGAGTAAATTCAAAAGCCTCTACCACATCATCAAAATAAACAGGCTTTGTCAGGGCCAGGCCGGTGGTGGTTTCCCAAAGCTGCAATTTCTTTCCGCTCGAGCGTGTTAAAAGTAATTTTCCGTCGGGGCTTAACCTGATATTTTCGGCGGTAATTATAGAAGAAAAGACACTCGAAAATTTTGAGCCGGTACTTTGAATGACGCTCGACCTTCCTCCATTAGCTGAAGAGATCCTGATAGAAAGGCCGTCTTTAAAATCCGCTAACAGATCGTTATTTTCGATCCTTAACTTAAACGCCTGGGTTATTATCGCCCTGGCCTTGGTGGCCGACTCATTGGAGGCGAATTGTAATTGGATAAGATCATTGTCGGATGCTGTATTTGCAACATTAAAGATCCGGCAATGTTTATCGAACTGATCACATTTCTGTTCGTTAAAAATGAGATACTCGCCGAAAAGCGTCAGATGAACACCATAGGCGTAATTGGAATTAAAGATCTCGCCCTTTAAAGCAAAATTTCCGGCGTCTATGAATGCTCCTGTGTCGGCGTTCCACCTTTTAACGGTAAAAAATCTGCTGCCACTGCCGTCCTTGGGAGTATTAGGCCCTTCAAGGGTAATAATACTTGATCCGTCCCGGGAAAACTTTGCTTCGCTGAATTGGCCTGTAATATTCTGAAAATCTTTAATTATGCTGTTATCTTCTAGACTTCTTACCGTCACCAGATAATTAGGAGCCCTTACAGCTTCCTCATTCGTTAATCTTAGATAACGCTCTTTGTTTGTCGGGTGAAAATCGACCGCTGCAAGCCATTCAGCTGAATCATCTTTAATAACCGTCCCGGTATTGCGAAGATTCAATATTTTAATTACATCATTCTGGTCTTCCTGATCGTCATCAAGCCCATCGATCTGGGGTGTTTCAACGGCCAACATGAAATTAAAATCGGTGGAAAAACGGATATTGCTCCATTCTTTATTCTTTTCTACAGAAAATTTGTCGATCGGGAGTATGTTTTCCGGTATTGAATACAGGAAATCTTCGACCGTAGTGCGGCCCGATGTGTAAGTGGTTGTAAAAATATTTTCTGCGTGAGAAATGTCAAATGCCCCTTCGGAAAATGGAATGACGATAGGATCGCGAACTCTTTTGCCGGATCCGGCATCCCAAATCTCTATTTCCTCGCGCTTCTCGAGACCAGAACTCGACCTTTTCGAAATTATATATTTCTCATCTTTTGAAAGAATCGCCTCGCTTTCTACCGTTTCCTCGCCAAAGAGCATATCGACCGCTTTATAATTCCCTTTCGTATCTATTAAGCGAACTCCTTTACGATTGGTCAGGATTATCTTATTGCCGGCGGCGTTCATGTCAGCGAGGTCGAACGCGAGTTTTGATCCGTCAGGTACGGTATTAGCGGTATCTGCAAAAAGGAACTTAGTCTCCGTAAATCGTTCATTTTTAATATCCCAATAGGATACATATTTAAAATACCAACCATCTACATCCGCAGGAATCCCCGAGATCAATTTAACCTTCTCGTTATCTATCGCAACATCCTCAGAAATGGGGCGGGAAAGGAAGATGACCTTCTCGGCATTAGGGGTAAAGTTGACGTAATAAGTGTTAGCCGGAAGAGTGATCTGCGTTTCCTTTTCCTTATCTAAAAGATCTTTTACGGTAGCAATAACGTTATCGCCCGCTTGCCGGTAAGTGATGATCCGATTATGTTTTGGGTTTTTACTTATGGGAAAACTGTCCCTGTAGGTCGCATACTCATTCCCAAATCTTAAATTCTCGGGAATGACTGACTCGCCGAGATCGGTCCATTGGGGTTCGCCGATTCTCCAGGCAAGAATTCTAATGGTTACTTTTCTCCCGGTTTGATCCCGCCCAGTCTCACTATTAAATATGATCGTATTGCTATCGGCGGAAAAAGAAATTCTAGAAGACGCTTTTATATTGCCCGACACATGGTTTGTTCTAAGCGCGCCGGTTTCGATATCCCAGACCTTTACTTCGAATTTGTCGGCTGTCCTGTCCCGGAACCAAAAAGCTATTCGTTTTCCGTCAGGGCTGAAAATGCCGTCCGGGCTTAAAATACCGGATTGTTTTATTGGGCTGGGAAATCGTTTCCCCGTTTTCAGGTCTAAGACATATATCGTTTCTTCAGAAGCTACTAAAACTTTGTCCTGCTGTGGGCTTAATCGGTGTAGTCCTGCCGGCCCGGAAATGTTTGCTATTGAAAATGGCACATACCTGGTAAGGTTCAGCGTCAGAAATTTATAGATCTCGAAATTAGGCGAGTTCGAAGGGGTTGTTTCGAGCGCTTTTTGCGCCCAAAGCAAACCCTGAACGGCATCTGTCTGCGACTCGACCTGGGCCTGTTTGTAATAATTTTCGGCCAGGCTTGTGCGGGCTTTTAATTCTTCTTCTGTGGCCTTTTTATTCGCGACCCCTTCGCGCTTCTCAGCCTGATCGGCTTTTTCGGTTTGTTCCGCGGCCTTCTTTGTTTCCGCGGCAGCGATCGTTGTTTGTTCAGCAGCGATCGTTGTTTGTTCAGCGGCGATCTTTGTTTTTTCCTCGGCCAGTTTTGTTTTATTGGCCGCTACGTTTGTCGCGGCTTCGGCCTTGTGATTTGCCTTGATCTCTCTGGCCTCCGCGTTTGCGGCGCTTTGATTTGCTTTATTGGCCTCCGTTTTAGCGGTATTTGCCGCTGACTCTGCAGTCTCGCGTTTCGAACCGGCGTCATTCGCAGCCGTTTGCGCCTCAGATGCTTTTAGATTGGCGGCCTGGATCGTCGTGCTGCTATACCAGAGCGTGCCTGCCAAAGCCGCGACGCTTATTATGATCAACGCCAGTGCCAATATGGACGCCTTGTTTAACCGCCGGTCCTGCGTATTGGTTCGGGCGACTTCATAAATACGCTGCACGATCTCCTCGGACGGCTGACCTTTCTCTAAAGCTTCAAGACTCTCAAGCTCGGGCAATGCGCCGATTATCTGATTCCAGGGCTCTTGTTCCCGTATCTCAAAAAAGATGCGTTCGATGCTTATAGGGATCACTCTGCGATCCGATCTTGATTTCGGAAAATGCTGTATTTCCTTTCTGACAAAAGACTCTTGTTTGATGGAATTTTCGCTGCAAATAACTACCAGCGTATTGCACCACATCAGTTGCCTTATCAATGACGCGGGTAATTCATCCGGCCTCACACCTGCAGAAGGCGCGTTCCATCTATCCAGATAAAATGACGGCTTTGATTTCTTTTCTTTCTCGGCCAGTGCTCTCACGTCATACGCTATTTTTTGCGCATATTTGGCCGCGTCCGCACGCGAGTAGGAAATAAAAACATCGCGGCCGAAAATGTATCTGAACGGCGCATAAAATAATGTGACCGGCATCCGCCAAAAACGCGTCCAGGTAGTTTGTTTATCGGAAATAATTGGAGGTTCCGGGGAATTTTGCTCAGCTCTTTGTTCTTTTGGGAATTCAGGTTTTTGTTTTGGCATATGAGATAAAGTTGGGAGCAGCGATTAGCCAAATTTCTGCTGCTGCTGCCGCTTAAGTTTTCAAACTCGACTCGTTCATCGTCAGGATCGTTTTCACTTTGAATCGTCGGCCTTTTGCTTTTTGTTCGAAGGCCTTTGTTTCGTCATTTTTGCTTTTTTCTTTTCCTTCCCAAACCACCACAGCCAAGAGCTTTTCGTTTTTTTTAATTGACCGGAGAGATTCGGCGTGATCCAGAATGCTGGTAGTTACTGCCGAATACGCTTCTTCTTCGCTTTCAAAAGCTTTGAGTATAATAAGCCGTCCTTCACTTTCGGCTTCGTTGCACATTTCGTCAAATAATTTCCCCCAATCGCCGGGCCTATCCGTAACCGAAGTCACGCGAAAACGGGCACGGGCGAACGGTAGGATAATGTGTCGCTGGATATCCAATTTTTTTGCTGCTTTCAAAGCCAGTAGATCGGCGCCGCAGGCTGCCGAACTTATCAAAGTAGTTATATTGTTTCTCTTTTTTTGGAAGAATTCCAAAATTCTTGTGTATACGACATCTTCCATTGCCAAAGGAAAGCGCATTTCTTTAGCATTTCGCTCGTCAATTCTTCTCCCTGCCAGTGCAACAATCATGTAAGTCTTTCTTTAGTGCGTGATAAATAGTACTAAAATCTTCCCTTTGTTTCTATTAAAAATGTTGGAATACATCTGCTTTTCTGATAGATTAAGCAACGACTTTACATCTCAACACAGTCAATATGATCAGTCGAATTCTTTCCCACTACAGGATCTTAAAGCAGATTGGCGCCGGAGGTATGGGAATCGTCTATGAAGCGGAAGATCTGATCGATGGCCGAAAAGTAGCGATCAAAACCCTCAAAAATCTGGATTCACAAAAAGCTCGTTTCTTGCGTGAAGCAAAAGCTATTTCGAACATTGATCATCCCAATATAGCCTCGTTTTACGATTACGGCGAAACCGGAGATAAACAGCCTTTTATCGTAATGGAGTTGGTCAAAGGGAAACCTCTGGATGAACTCATCAAAAACGGCAGTCTGAATTTGTCTCAGATCGTAGCGATAATAATGAAAGTGGCCGACGCTCTTTCTGCCGCCCATAAACAAGGGATCATTCATCGCGATATAAAGCCTTCTAATATCGTTGTCGAAGGCGATACGGTAAAGGTCTTGGATTTTGGCATCTCCAAACAACTTGAAATCGCGGATAAGGCCGCCGTTATATCGAATGGTTCTTTAGCGGCAATTACGGAAACACAGAATGGAATGATTCTCGGCACTCCTCTTTACCTGTCCCCCGAACAAGCTTCGGGCGAACAAGTCGATGCACGGAGCGATATATTTTCGCTGGGATCGGTGCTTTATGAGAGCATTGCGGGCAAGTCTCCATTTTATGCCGAGAGTGTGATGGAGATCTGTGCCAGCATTCTGCGCGATGATCCGCCCCGGCCCTCACGGCTTAACCCGTCGGTCCCTTCGTCACTGGATAAAGTAGCGCTGCGAGCGTTGGCTAAAAAACCAAAAGACCGTTATCAAAGTGCTGCTGAGATGGTCACCGATCTGCGCGGTCTTCAGAAGACTTTACCGGCCGGGAAAAACCTGCCTGCGCAGTCGTCCCTTCCCTTCAAGCATTCCATCTCACAGCGCCTGCGCACCGGTTTTGTAGATGTTGTCCGTCGCCCGTACTTATTAGCATTGATATTTTTTCTAGCACTCTCCAGCGGGTTTTTGATATACAACTTCCGGGGGTTTTATCCAACATATGTTCCTACGCAAGAAGCAAAATCGTGGTACGACAAAGGTGTAGAAGCCTTAAATAACGGAGTACCTTTCCTGGCAAACGGTTATTTTGAGCAAGCCATAATTAACGATAAGGCATTTGCAATGGCTTACGCGCGTCACGCCGAAACCTTGTTCGAGTTGGGAAATATTGACCAGGCCCGCGCGGAAAAAGATAAGGCCTATTACACGGCCGCAAGCAGCTGGTATTCTTTGTCCCCCGAAGATAGTACCCGCCTGCAGGCGATCAATAATACACTGACGGGTGATTTTGCGGCTGCCGTTAAAAATTACCGGCAGCCGCTGATCAATGCTTCCGAGGCCAATAAAACCGGCGCCTTTTTGGACCTGAGCAAAGCACTGGAGCGAAATGGTGAGCTGACGGATGCTATGGAAATTTATGAAAACGGATCTATCTCAGACACTGGCTTTTTTTTGGCCAATCTGCGGCTTGGTATATTGTACGCGCGTGAACAGCACGCGAATATGGCTTTGTCCCTTTTTACCATTGCGGGGCGCTCATATTATGCAAATGACAATTCCGAAGGTGAGATCGAGATAGCTTACCAGCGCAGCCTATTGATCGCAGCAATGGAAGATGCTCAGCGGATGCAGGCCGAGGTAGAAGACGCGTTAAAAAAAGCTGACGCCGGCAATATTACCTACCAGCAAATAAGGTGCCGATTGGCACTAAGTAAAATTCTACGCTCCTCCAACAAGTACGACGATGCGCAGCCCTATGCCGAACAAGCGCTTTCCTTCTCTGTGCAAAATAACAATAATGAACTTCATGCCCAGAGTTTATTGGAATTAGGCACCGTCTATTTTTTTCAGGGCAAAAAGGGAGCAGCAAAAATCACTTATGAAGAGGCTCTTGACCTGGCTCGTCAATATCAAATTACAGTGGTCGAAAAACGGACGCTGCTGCAGTTGGGATCGCTTTATGTACACGGTCATGATGCCGATCAGGCTCTGAATTATGTCGGCCAGGTGGAAGATTTTTTCCGGCAAGGTAACTATAAGAAAGAGATTTTTGATCTGCTAAGCATTAAGGCTCAGGCACTTACTATACAAGGTGATCTGACGCCAGCGATCCATATTTATTATGATATTTCGGCAAAGGCGGACGAAGTTGACAATCGCATGATCAAGGCGCGCGCGCAAAAGGGCGCGGGAACGGTCATGTATGATCATGATGATTTTAGCGGCGCTTTAGGTCCGCTTTACGATAGTTTCTCAATCTTTAATTCCATTAACAGAGTATCCGAGGCCGGGTATAGCTGGTTTCTTTATGCCGATGCTCTTTTGCAGTTGGGACATTATCGGGAAGCAGAAAAGGCTTTGTTTCAAGCCGAAGGGTTGGCCCAAAAAAATGCCGGGCTGACGCCGAGGATCGATCTGATAAAAGCCAAAAAAGCTCTCAGCCGGCGACAATTTGACGCGGCGATAAAAGTGTGTCAAAAAATGTTCGCTGAGGATCCGAATGCCGGGGATCAAAAAAAGGAGCTGCCTTCTACTATCGAAGGCAGGACTATCATGGCACTTGCTTTTTCTCAGTCGGGCGAGAACTTAAAGGCCAAAAAATTGATCGAAGCGATCGATCTGGGCGCTAAATTTGAAAAAGAAACATTGGCCAAGATGTACCTGGCGCGCGCGGAGATCATGCTGGACAATGGCCAAAACGATCTTGCCGCGGTTGCTGCTCAAAAAGCCCAGGAAATTTTCAACAACCTGGGAAAACCCTCTTTTGAATGGCAAGCATGGTCGCTGCTAAGCCTGGCGCAAATTAGATTGAAAGACATCGACGCCGCCAAAGCCTCCTCGGCGCGTTCCGAAAGCGTTTTTTCTACCCTGCTACAAAAATGGGGCCAGGAAAATTTCAACAGCTATTCCGCGCGGCCGGATATCAAGTATTACCGTGAAGTTTTAACCCCTGCTTTTCAACAGGCTAAAGGAATAACGGCAGGGACTTCTCGATAAGGCCGGTAAACCGCGGACGAGTTCTATGGATGTCGAAACGCAACGTAAAAATAGTACAGATCATCATTTTCGTCCGAGTAACTTTTCATCCCTTCCTTATCTTTATAATGGAGTTCCCACTTCACCACTCTTAACTTTGACGAACGAAGGTACCTGTTTTTCCGATATGTTTTCTTGAGGGTCTTACGATCGAAACCTTTTTTGGTACGAATAATACCGTCGTCCGCACCTCTGATCTTAATATCCGGAAGCTGACTGGCAGGAAAGGTGACGTTCGAATCTTTCGCCAGCCATACCCAGAGTTCAGCTTTGCTGTTCTCCGGCAAATTATATCTTTTCAGACTTATGTGCCCGCTTCCCTTATCTTCTGTCATGACCAGAACGCATTCGATATCGGTATAAGTCTTGTGATCTTCATGAATTCTAACCGTTGGATCTGCCGTGACGTTGTACAGCCTGTACTTCTCATTGTTCTTTTCGCCCTTTTTGAGCTTAAGCCCGGCGGGCATATCGAAAAAAGCGGAGCCCCCGCCAAAACCGATAGGAGGCTCATGATTTCTATCTCCGTCCGTGACCTCGGCTGATTTATAAACACGCACTCCGAGGGTCTCTTCAATTCCGGCGTCCTCTCTGCATAGCACGTGAGGTTGAGCCTCAGTTTGAGCATGAAGCTGGGCGGGCATCGAAGCGATCAGCAACATGCTATAAATAATCAGGCAAGCATTTGGGAAATTTAGTAGCCTCATATCTTCTCCTTGGGAAATTAAGAAATTTTATCATTGCAAGCGCATTTTTACCTTAACTTTTCCCAAGATCCCGCCCGATGAAAAATATTGATTCATTTATTGATCTGGCTTAGAACCTGCTGGTTTGTCAGCCCGGCATGCCTGCACCGCTTTCAGTATGTTGATCCTTCCGAACTTGATAATTTTGCCGGCCCCGTTCTCTCCGAAAGTGTCCGTTAACGGATCGAAATTTTCCGTCAAATATTTCTTTACCTGGCTGCTGTTCAACCACGAACAATTAGACATCACCAGCGCTGCCGCTCCCGATACGAATGGCGCGGCGGCGGAGGTTTCATCAAAATCATAAGTGGAGTGGCCACTGCCGTTAATGGTATAGATATTGACCCCGGGTGCCGCTACATCCACCTCTCCCCAATTAGAACTTCGGATAAGCATATCGCTCTCGTCCGAGGCGGCTACGGATATCAGGTTTGGCGCAAGTATATTCGCCGGATAATGAGTATATGCACTCGGTACTTTTTGCAAATACTCTAAAGTTCGCAGAGGCCTTCCGGAATTGCCCGCCGAGGCCACTAAGAGTATATTTTCCTTCTCTGCCTTTTTTATCGCCCCAGTAAGCCAGTTTATTTCCAGGGGGCTTAGATCACGAGGTTCGAGTCCAAAACTGTGATTGACGATCCTTATCTTTGTGCGGGAATTAGCGTACATTTCCTTGTTTATCCTGCTGATAAATTCCCAGGCCCTGATAACGTCGCTGGAACATCCCGTGTTAACGCCGTTATCGCCGTTAAATATCTTGATCGGAAGGATCTGAACATTCGGGCTTACCCCCCGGGCGCCATCCTGGCCTTTGCCGTCGGCGGCGATCACGCCGGCTACCTTGGTGCCGTGGCCGTCACTATCGAACGGCACGCAGACGTCGTCTTCTTCATTGCGCGGCACTAAATTGATTCCGCGGGTGTTAGGACCGCAGCTGACCTTGGGCCGGCCTTTAAATGATAAGGTGAATGAACCTTTGGGCCGCCATAAACTGCCGTCGAGATTTTGATTACTCACTCCGCTATCCAGTATGGCGATGATAATATCCGGATCGCCCCGATAGTCGAATTCGTTGTGCTGCAAATCATCCGCCCCGATCCGTCTCAAACCCCAAGACTTATCTTGAACGATGTTAGCGTCATTTAGGGCTTTACCGCCGCCCATTTTTGTGCGCATAAGATAATCAAGCCCGATTTGCGGCAGGGCTTTATTTTCTCGAGGAAACAATTTCCTCAAAGCCTGTTGCAGGGCAGCGGTAAACGTTCCTGCATTTACTTGTTCCTGGGGGCCTCGAGCTTCTCCGGGCAGGCTGCCTTTTTCAGGCAGCTTGAAAAGGTAAATATCAGAATCCCCTAACCGTTCGACGTACAAAGCGCCGAGCAGTGCCGTAAGGTCTGCTATTTTCCTTTCGTTCAGCTTATAGTCGAATTTCGCAATGAACTGGCCCTGGCAGACCGCTACTTCCGGAGTTGGTGACGGCATTGCTTCCATGCTTTGCGCCGGAACAGACCCGGCTGGCAATAACATGAAGCTAAGCCAAACAATACAAATATTTTTACTATAGCCGATCAAATAAGATCTCATAAAACAATCCTCCTTATGTTTGAACGGCCTTTCAGCCGTCCAAACATGTTGTCCTTCCATTACCTATTACAGCCATCCGATTGCGTCGAATTACGAGTGGGGCACATCATAGAATGACGTATAAAGATAGTAGAGATCGTCCGTTGAAAATCTGCATGGCTTCCCGGCGCTAATCAGTATATCGATGCCTTTGGCGGGATTTTGCGGGTCACTGGGGTCCGGCATAACAACGTCCCATTTGACCACACTGGTCGAGGTGGGGCCGAGGTACCTTTTTTTACGTTTGGCCTTAGATAAGTTCGTCATGGTAAGGCCGGTCAGTGAATCGAGATATTTGATATAACCGGTTCCCGCGCCGCCGCTGCCGTCTCCGCTGCCGTCAACTATTACGTCCGGGACGCGCGCGCCGGGATCGCTTTTAGTATTGCTTAGCCACATGCGTAATCTTGCCTTATCAGGCTCATCGGCCCGGAAATTATCAAAAGCTATGCTGCCGCTGGAACCGAGCTCGGTCATTACCCCGATGTTTCGCAAAGCCGTATAATTATGATGGTGCTCCCCGTCCGTGGCGAGGAACTTGTATATCTTGTAACCTCCAACCGGCTCTCCGGCGGCCAGGTCGATCGTAATTTGATTGGGTACATCGATGAAAAACGAGCCTCCGCCGAATCCTATCGGGGGTTCATGATTATCCCCGCCTACGGTCAACCCGCAATTGCATACCGGTGTTATAAATCCACTCATATTTTTTTCTCCTTATTTTCTTTTTTACTGAATTTTTCGCACGCCGTCTTTATGATCAAATCCAGACCGGGGTTTGCTTTTCAGACGTGTGCCCGATAACGGATGTCCGTCCAGTCGACACACAGTTCGAGTCATAGTTCGCCACACGAACGCCCGTTATTCTTCGCGGATTTTTATGAATAATCTGGGGAAGCTCTTGGTTGATTTTTTGCCGAAGCAAAAGTTAATAATTATGCCGGTTTGTTTTTGGCGAGTTGTATTTTTTGGTCTTCGATCACGGCCTGCTGCTTTACCATAGATCTTTTATCGATCTCGCTGGTCAGCACTCTGGCCCCGCCGGCTCCCACTAAAATAGACGCCACCAGCATGCCGATCGATAAGAGATTGCCTTCCGCATTGGCGCACCCCGAGGCCGTGCATAAGACAATTTTAGCCACATCGGTGGTGCTGCCCCATGCGATCAAACCGGCTGCGGCGCTGACAATAATGTTGCCTACTATACCCGCCTTTAATACGCCATCCTTGGATTGAGGCAGCATCACATTGTTGTCGGTCAACAAGGCGTTAACCAAACCTCCTAAAGCGCCCGCGGCACAAATGATTACTATTACGATTATTACTCCCATGATTTTTCTCCTTTCGTGTCTGAACCAATTCAGCGCGACAAGCCTAAAAGTTATACCCGCCAATAAGCGCGATATTGAGTTTGCCGTTGTTGTTTACGGAAATGCTTACGCCGCCATTGATCCGAGTCGGGGATCCTTTCTGGGAAAAGAAGATCCCCAGGCCGGGCCGAAAAGTTTTCTTACCCGTCAATCCCGAACGCGTAAAAAAGTTCAGGCCGACGCGGCTATTTCCCGGAAACCATGCAAAATCCGTATTCAAGAACGCACGCGTGTATTCCTTGTAATCACCTACCAAGCCGGTTCTTGACTCTTTGAATGTTCGAACGACATTGCCGTTGACGATGGAGGTTTCATCGGTCACCTCCATTTCGGTCAGCTGATCACTGTTATTAGCTTTTTCCACGCCCACAGAAACCCCAAGCAGCTTGTTCGCGTTGACCTGCGCAAAATAGATAAGCTGCGCGGACGGTTTGCGAAAATCCCTCTCCGAGAATTGGCTGTCGAAAGGGGCGTTCGGGTCATACAGGGTGTATTTTTTCCGGCCGTAGCCTGCTTTGAAATACCAGGCGGTCGAATCCGATAGCAAAATTTTTCAAATTTTTTATGCTGGGATTTTTATCGTTTTTGTCGAAGATTCTATCCTTATCGAAGACGCTTTCAATACTTCCTATATCTGCGCCGTTGATAGAACAAAAATCGTCCTTATCATCTGTCGCTGCGCAATACCTGACCAGCGCTCTAAGATAGGTTATCAAGTCCGGCTGGCCGGATATTTTATCTGAGAGCCTCTCATTTGCGATCAAGATTTTGAGTTTTTCGGGGGAGGGCAGTTCCACGGTCGGACCTATCACAGCCTTACCATTCACGGTCTCCGCTCTCAGAACCTTTTGCATATTAGCTAAAAGATCGCCCGTCACAAAAATTTTGTAAGGATCAAATTTCTTGCTGAATATGAATTTTTTCCCTACTGAAATTGAAAACTGCGCGTCGGCTGCCACCGCGTTATTACTGATCAGACTGGCCTTTTTGCCGCTCGGCCGGGCGCTGGCATCAAATCCGAACGAATAATCATGCTTAGTGTTGTCAAAAACCCAACCGAAATGTGCCGTTGAATCGGCCAGGTTAAATTGCAGAAAACCCTTACGGCCGACCAGTAGTGTTCCCTCGCCATTACCGTCCTGCAGCGGCTGCTGTGCAAGGCTGGGCAGGGTGAGGAGTGAAGTAAGGAAAGACGTTGCGATCAAAAGGAAGACCCCTAAGTCTCGACTTTGATATTTTTTTGATGAATTTAACATTTCCATTTTCTCCTTTATTAAACTTTTACGGCTTTCGGCACGAGGCTGACTCCGTTCGGCCTTACTTCGAAATCCTTTTTGAACAACTCTTTGGAATCCGGCTTGAGCTCGACGAAATCCAGTGTCCATTTCGTCCCCGGAATGCCTTGAGTGCGGACCAGAATGTCGACAATGCCGTCGATCGGTTCGACGGTATTTGTCGATCGCCATACCGTTTCGCTGTCATGTCTCATACCGATCTCGCGGCCGTTGAGAAAAAGCTGGACATTGAATAGATCTCCCGTGATCGTTGTCTGTACTTCTACATTTGGCATAATGTTCTCCTTCATTTTTTGGATCTTTTATTAAGTGATTGTCACGGGTGCCTATTGCCATTCGTGTGCCAGAGCTGTGCATCTGCCTCGCTAAACCACCGGGACGAGTTCAAATCGTTGTCCGCGCACCACATAAAAGTATTTTGGAGATAGACACGGCGAAATGGTTTTCCCGTAAATACCGCGTTTTACTATCAAAACCGTTAGCCTCAGCTATCAAAATTGATAGTTACGGAAAGATTTTTCTTGAATGTAGGAAAGACTTGCAATATGCTTGGCGAACACAAAAAATAACGATGATCTCAATTTTTACGTGTTAAACCCATGACCCCACGACTGATCGCCATTTCGGGAAGAATGAAAGGCACTGTATTCGCTTTATGTGAAAAGGAAGTGAGTGTAGGGCGTGAAGCTGCGAACTCCGTGTACCTTAATGAAGCGTCAGTTTCACGCCAGCACTGTGTTATTAAACAGGACGATAATGGTCGTTTTTTTATTCACGACCTTGAAAGCTTTAACGGCGTCTTCGTCAACGGGACACCCGTGAATGAAAAAGAAATAAAGCATGGCGACCAACTGGGGATTGGTGATGTCATAATGTTTTTTCTACTGCATGAAACCGGAAGCGAGGCCGCGTTTCGCAAAGAACAACAGCTTGAGTGGGTAGAGGATGACGAGCCTGATAACAGGCCGACCGTCAAGCTGGCGCGAAAAGATTGCACCTATTTGTTTCCGGAAAATCTATTGGCGGAACTGCCGCAAATGATAAGGGTGGGCAAAAATTTGTCCGTGCTTTTACAAGCGGCGTCAATGATCAATTCGGTCCGCGAATCCGACAGCTTGCACAAAAAACTTCTGGAGCTGGTGATGAAGATCATTCCGGCGGAAAGGGGGGCGATTCTGTTGGTGGAAGAGGCGGAGATCGTTTCGCATTTTGTACTGGACTCGACAGGATATGAAGGCCCGGGGAACATACGAATCAGCCAGACGGTGATCGAGACGTGTTTGAAAGAACAAGTTTCGATCCTCTGTAATGACGTATGCCGGAACGAAAAATTTCAATTGGCGGAAAGCCTAACCGCTTCCAAGATCCATTCTATTTTGTGTACCCCGTTGATCTTATTTGATAAAGTGCTCGGCCTCGTTTATCTGGATACTTCCGACGCATCGGCCGTTTTTGATCAAGATCATCTTCAACTCCTGACCGGCATTAGTGAGATCGCCGCCGGGCCGCTCGAAAATGCTATACATATACAAAATTTAAAAGAACGAAAATCAACGATTGCTTGGCCAACTCGACGATAGGTTTAAGATCATCGGCGAAAGCGACAAAATAAAGGAAGTATCCGATTTGATTGCCAAAATTGCTCCGACCGAGTCTACCATCTTGATCCTGGGTGAAAGTGGCACCGGTAAAGAATTGGCGGCTCGTTCCATTCATCAAAACAGTCAACGAAAAAACGGACCGTTTGTCGCTATAAACTGTGCGACTCTGACGGAAAATTTATTGGAAAGTGAATTGTTCGGTCACGAGCGCGGAGCTTTTACAGGCGCCATCACCACAAAAAAGGGACAATTCGAAATAGCCGACGGAGGCACTATTTTTCTGGACGAAATAGGTGAACTAGCCATTAACCTGCAAGCAAAACTCCTTCGAACCTTACAGGAAAGAGAAATTATGCGTATCGGGGCCGCAAAGACGAAAAATATTAACGTTCGGGTCATAGCGGCAACCAATCGGGATCTTAAAGAGGCCGTTAAAAAGGGTGAATTTCGTGACGACCTGTATCATCGTCTCAACGTTATAAACCTAAAAATGCCATCTCTGCGCGATCACCCGGAAGACATTGCATTGTTAGTGCGTTTTTTTCTTAATAAATACAACCAAAAATGCAAGCGAAACATTAAAGGCATTTCCAGCGAAGTAAAGGTACGGCTGCAGAATTATGAGTGGACCGGTAACGTCCGGGAGCTTGAAAATGTTATCGAGCGAGCGGTGATTTTATCTATGGAAAATATAATTACACTCAATGACCTGCCTGAAATTATACTTGATCAGTCCAATTTCACGGACAGCGATGGCGCCTCCCCCAAAAAATGCTTCACTTATTATGATGCGGTCCTCGAAGCAAAAAAGAAAATACTCCGAGAGGCTCTCTCTGGAGCAAAGGGTAATATAACCGAGGCAGCGGGAAAATTATCGATCCATCCGAATAACCTTCATCGGCTCTTAAAAAAATTTAATTTACGTAAGGTCTGATCAAGCCGCCGGTCGAATCGTCATGCAAAAAGATGCGACTGAGGAACTTGAAAATATGCCTATAAGGCAATTGGAAGTGGTTTCTAAATCCGTTGCAAAAATGTTGCACACAAAACAGAAAAGGCTACTTATTAAGTAGCCCTAAGTTATTGATTTTATGGTGGCCAGGGACGGGGTCGAACCGCCGACACGCGGATTTTCAGTCCGCTGCTCTACCAACTGAGCTACCTGGCCGCACCTCTATTACCGGAGGCAAGTTTTTAAGTCTAATAAAACAGCCCAATTGTGTCAATTTTGGAATAGGGATTGTATCTGATCGCAGTAATTTTGAAAGACCAGAGCAGATCGTTTGCCAACATTCTCGCACCTTGCCCCTTAATCGGCCTTGATCGGCCGCGATCGGCCTTAATTCGTAAAAATCTTCATTAATTAAGGCTGCGCTGATTTTTTTTCAACGCAGCCCTTATTACATTATCCGGATCCGTAGATCTTCTCCGGGCCTATTGATTTGTATTAGGATTCGGCGCGCTCGCGGGCACGTCTCCTAACTGGCCCCACTGCCTGATGGCGATACCGGCGGTGCTCTGGTTTATATACCAGGTGCCGTTCGACGGACGGAAAACGGCCTGATCGACCTTTCTATCTCCGTCATAATCGGCGGGCTGCGGTATGTCTCCGGACGTTCCGAAAGCAACATACTGCGGCTGGCCCGTGGTGACCGAGCTGCGAAAGATGTACCAGGTGCCGTCGCTCGGACGAAAGACCGCCGGATCCGCTTTGCCGTCACCGTCATAATCGCCCGGTACGGGAATATCGCTTGCCAAGCCCCACAAGACCTGGTTCACGGATTGGGAATTTCCCCCGCTCTGCAGCATATTCCACAATCCATTGCTTGGCCGGTATAGAGCCAGGTCGGTTTTGCCGTCACCGTCATAATCAGCAGGAACCGCCTTGTCACCGGCAACGCCAACGGTTTGCGAGACCCACGTGCCGTCAGAACTTCTCAGCGCCAGCCACAGGTTATTGGAGGGACGGTAGATCGCCACGTCAGTGATGCCGTCCCGGTCATAATCACCCTGTACCGGAACGTCTCCCGCGATGCCCCAACTCTTCAAGCCATAGTTAGTACCCGAATCGAGCGAAGTGTACCAACTGCCGGCGCGGAAAACGCTGACATCGGTTGTTTCGTCGCCCGTGTAATCTCCCGGCGTCGGAATGTCGCCGCTCGCTCCGTAGGCATTAGTAGATGTCACGCCGCCTAACGTCGACGTATAAAACGTGCCTTGAGCGCCGGGCCGAAAAACAGCCATGTCGGCGCTGCCGTCATTGGCGGCATCAAAACCGGGATTGCGGCAGCCGTTCGTCTCATACCGCTTGAAGCTGTAACCGGCACAGAAAGTGCCGGCGTTGATGTTATGTACCACGATGATATAAGTAGCGCCGTTCGGGACGCTAAAGCTCATCGAATTGGTAAGGTTCGTTCCCGTGCTCAAACCCGGATCGGCAATAACGTTGGTCAGGATGCTGGTCGGATTGTAACTGGTCAGATAGGCCGCCATGCTGATCTGATTGGTGGCAACTCCGCAGCCGGTAGCGTCAAGATCCACCTGCACGCATTCCGGCCCGCCGGACGTGTTTGTGAAAGAGTGTTGATGCGAAAGATAGCTTCCCGCCGAGGTCGTCTGTGGCCTGTTGAACAGGCAGGTTGTGCCTCTGCCGTCGCGGAACATACGGGTGGTCTGCGCCGTATCGGCTGCGCTGATCGAACCCGTCGACGTCGCCGGAGGCCCAAGGCTATTACATTCACCATTACCTAATGCCACAATGGTATTCAAAAGAAAAAAGGTTATCGCCAGCTGGCAAAAAGCTACAGCATTGCGTTTGGTAAATACCGTCATACTTGTCCTCCTGATGGTTTTTTTGCATTGTATCCCAGTGTAAGGAGTAATACAACGCATTTTTAAAACACATCAAATGCAGATATGCCGCAAATTGCACAAATAACACGAATAAGAATCCTTAATTCGTGTTATTTGTGCAATTTGTGGCTAATAATGAAGGCAGTTTGCCTGTTAATAGGAAAACGATTTATTGATATTTAAGAACAGTACCGCCAAATCCGACGATCCAGCCTTGATTGGGGCTGACGAAAAACACGCGTTCGAGCTTGTGCATCACTCCACTGCCGACGCTGCTCCACACTCGTCCCGCGCTTTGCGTGCGAAGAAGCGTTCCGTTTGCGCCGACCGCCCAGCCTTCATTGGCGCTGGTAAAATTCACATCAAAGAGATCGGCATTTACCGTGGTCGGCTGCGGCCGCCATGATTTACCGCCGTTTGTGGTGGCGAAAATTTTGCCTTGCGAACCGACCGTCCAGCCGTTTCGCGCATCGGTAAAAAATACCGAGTTAAGTTTTGTTTCGGATTTTCCAAAAACGGTCGAGATGTTCCAAAGCTGCCCGCCGTCTTCGGTAAAGAGGATCGTTCCGCCGCCGCCGACCAGGCACCCGTTGAGTTCATTGCTGAAGGCGCCGTCCATCATCGCAAAAACCGTCGGCGATGTGTGTCTGCGCCAGGCGTTTGCGCTGTCTTCCATTGAAAAGACCGCGCCGCCTTCACCCACTGCCCAGCCGCGCTGGTCTTTACCAAAGAAAAAATTCACCAGCATCGGCGAGCCCGCGCCGCCGATCTCCACTGCCTCCCAGGCCGCTCCTCCGTTTGAAGTTTTCATCAAATACGAAGGCGCGCTGCCGCTCAATTGATAACGATTGCGTTCGGCCAGCACGATGCCGTTTTGCTCGTCAAAGAAATAAACGTCCCGGATAGTATCATCCGTGCCGGACTTCAGTTTGTCCCAGGTCGCGCCGCCGTCGGCGGTCGCCAGGATGGTCCCGC
The DNA here is from genome assembly GCA_963766895.1 of uncultured Acidobacteriota bacterium. GTDB lineage: Bacteria > Acidobacteriota > Blastocatellia > Pyrinomonadales > Pyrinomonadaceae > DASYKT01. Next base: position 90,149 of record CAVYCB010000008.1, on the reverse strand, counting down.
GGCTGCCTACGATCCAGCCTTTTTGCTCGTTGAGAAAATAGACGCCCTGAAACCAGGCAAATGAATTCACCTTTTGCTTTACCCAACCGCCAAAAACGGACGGGCACAAAAGCAGCAAGCAGAAAACGAGCAGTAATATTTTTTTGGGGCCGCGCATAATTTTTTGCTCGATCAATTCCTAGAAACCGCCGCTAAAGACGCGGGCAAAGCTAAAAATTGAAAATACCTTGAGAACGCCGTCGAGTTTCTTCATCATATTTCCCTGGACCACGACCTGGTCGCCGGGCGAGAGGAATATCATGTCGGCTTTTCCTTTTTCGATGCTGCCCAGATTCACGTTCTGCGTGACGAGTTTGCCGTCGGTCCCCATGCGGATGATAACGACGTTCTTTTTACTTCCCGTTTCCGCCAAACCGCCCGCTTCGCCGATAGCTTCATAGATGCTGATGCGGCGGGTCATCGGTTTAATACCCGGACTGCGCACTTCGCCCAAAACGCTGTAGCGCGCGGACATCGCCTTATCCAGGGTCACCTGAACTTTGGGTTCGATGATGTATTCGTCAAGTTTTTTGGTGATCTCTTCGGCGACTTCCTCTACGGTCCTGCCGGCAACAAAAACGCCTTCCTTGATCAGCGGATAAGAGATCCTGCCGGTCGGCGGAACGGTCACGTTCATTTTGCAGTAATTCGGACACTGTCCGAAAACTTCGACGGTGATCACGTCTTCCGGCCCAAGTTTGTAATCCCGCATAATGCTGTTCGTATACATCGTGGTGATGTAAGCATCTTCCTGAACTTCTTCAGGCGTCTGCGGATCCTTGATGCCTGCTTCCGCGCCCACCGGTGTTGCCGTAGCGACAGGGGCTGCGGTGGCAGCGGTAGCTGCTGCCGGCTTGTCATCTTTTTTGCCGGCCTTTAGTGACGGTTGCGCCAGCGCCGGAAGCGATAACACAAAAATCCCCACGAAAGCGATGATTAATCTCTGCAATATTCTCTTGATATTCATAATTACAAACTCCGGAAATGCTCCCCCAGATGTCCCATGTCCCTAAATAAAACGCTTATTAAGCCCGCTAATCCATAAAAAATACGCCCAAGGAGCGCCGAATTTATTCGGCCAGACGAGCGCACAGCGCTCGATACTTTAAGATCGTTACGCGATTGCCGAATAAATTCGGCGCTCCTATCTCCCGCCCTTACCGAAGAGTACGATCTTTACCGTTTCGAAAATTATTACCAGGTCCAGCGCCAGACTCTGATTTTTTATGTAATACAGATCGTACTGGAGTTTCTGGCGGGCATCTTCGACCGACGCGCCGTACGGGTATTTTATCTGTGCCCAACCGGTCAGCCCCGGCGTTACCAAATGGCGGTGCTCGTAAAAAGGAACTTCCGCGGCGAGTTGCGAAACAAAATGCTCGCGCTCCGGGCGCGGGCCGACAAAACTCATCTCGCCTTTGATAATGCTCCAGAATTGCGGTATCTCGTCCACGCGGATCTGGCGGATGATCTTACCGATGCGGGTGGCGCGGTCGTCATTGTCCGTCGCCCAGACCGGCCCGTCCTTTTCGGCGTCGATGCGCATCGAACGGAATTTGATCACCTCGAACGGCTTGCCGTTCTTCCCCATTCTCTCCTGCCGGTAAAAGATCGGCCCCGGCGAATCCAGTTTGATCAGAATAGCGGTCAGTATCGCGATCGGCAGCGACAGTACCAATCCGATAAATGCCAGCGAGCGGTGCACCATATCGCGGAAAAAATCTTTCAGGCGCGTGTTGCGTTCGCGTCCGTCAAATATCAGCCACGAAGGGCGCAGCATATCCAGGTGCACTTTCCCGGTGATGCGTTCAAAGAACGACGCGCACTCTTCGATATTTACATTTCCCGCTAAACTCATCCGCAATAATTCTTCGGTCGGAAAATTTCCCCGGCGTTCGCGAATGGCGATAACCAAACGTTCGACGTTCTCGCTTTTGATGATGGCTTTCAGGTCGTTCGCCGAACCGAGGTATTTCGATCCCGGCAGCGAGGCATTGATGGGTTTGCCGTTTTCGCTGACATAGCCCACCACGCGGTAACCGGCGTCGCGGCGTTCGGCAATGGCGCGGGCGGTTTCATAAGCCGAATTCCCCGAGCCGACGATCAAAACTTTTTCGCCGATGTCCGGGTGGCCGGTGAGCATGTGAAAAAATATGCGCCACGCCAGCAGGATAACAAGCACCAGCGGCAGCGAGATCACGGAAACACCGCGCCCGATCAGCAGGTCGGGGATAAAATAGAAGAGCAGCGCCAGCAGCGCCCAGGCTATTCCCAGGGCCTGCACCAGCCTGAGCATGAGCTCGCGGCGGTTGTTCATTACCGTGAAATCGTAGAGGTCGTAGAAATAAAGCGCAATGATACAGAAAACAGCGGCGAGGCCGATCTTCATCCAGCCGTTTCTTTCGTCCAGCTGGTAGTGAGCTCCCCACACGCCCAGCCGCAAATACAAAGCCAGCAAGACACTGCCATAGACAATGGTTGCTTCGGCAATGATCAAGCCAACTGTTCGTGGACTAAAGCGGGTTCCGCTCATCGATCTTCCTCAAAACTAAGAGGAACGTGGGGGGCGGCTGTGAGGTTAGCCTTCCGTTCTCTTTTTATAATAGTAACCGTAAGGGTATTGGCTCTCTTTGAGCTCGTCTTTGCTGTTGTTAAGAACGACACCGAGCATGCGGTCGCGGGGAAGCTGTTCCAGCACGCGATCGAGTGCGGTGTATTTCGGTTTGCCCGCGCCCACTACCATCAGGGCGCCGTCGGCGTGATTGATCAAAACTGTCGCGTCGGTAAAGATCGCGAGCGGCGGCGCATCGACGATCACGTAATCGAACATATCGCGGGCTTCGCGCAGTATGTCCCGGAATTTCGGCCCCGAGATAAGTTCCGCCACATCGCTGCGGGCCTCGCCGCCGGGCAGCAGGTGCAGACCTGCCGGCTGCAGCCGAATGATCGATTCTTTCAAGGTCGCTCTTTCCGCCAAAATATCGGAAAGGCCGCGGTCGGTTTCTATCCCGAGATAATCCGTCAGGCTGGGATTGCGCAGATCGCTGTCGATCAGCAGCGCGCTTACCCCGTCGGTCTGCGCCAGCAGCCACGAAAGATTGAGCGCCGTTACGCTCTTGCCTTCGTTGGCGCCGGTGCTGGCCACCACGATCGTTTTCAACCCTTTGCGCTGCGTTTTATGCAGGATGTGCGTACGCAGGCTGCGGTACTCTTCGCAATAATTTGAAAGCGGCTGAGTGATCGCGACTAATCGGGGTTCGACGCGCTCGATCTCCACATTCCACGAACTGAATTCGGGGAGTTTTTTGTGTTCTATCGAGCGCATCGAACCAACAGCGTCCAAAGTTGCCCCGGCAGGATCGATCCTGTTATCGAGGAGTGCCATCCCTATAGCAGGCTTGGTCTGCCCATTAGACGCTGAAACTGGTGAGCCTATCTTGATTTCACTCTGAAACAATTCGGGCGCGGCGTTGCGGCGGCCGTTTTTTTCGAAAGGGACAACTTTCGCGGCTGTTTCAGTATGCTGCTCTAATATTTCCTGCGCTTGTGATTGTTTCTGCAGCGCTTTGAGAATACTCATATTCTTTAACTGCTTCTTAGTAGAAGCCTCCGATCTCTTCGATCTCCAGACTTACTTCATCTTCTATCTCTTCGAACAGTTCCTGTTTGGCTCCATTACCGTTGCCGTTGCCGTTGCTGTGGCCGTTGGTTGCCGCGCCCGTCACAGCCTTCCCGTTACTTTTCCCGTTACTTTTCGTTAGCCGGTTCGACCCGGGCCTGGGTTCCGCCCCAGAGTTCTTCGCGCGCTTCGGCTTTCATGACCCTGGCGGACGAAATGTGTTCCGATCTTTGCTCCTGCGCCGCGAGCGCGTCCCTGTCCGGCAGCAGGTCGAGATTTTCGGCGACCTGTTCGATGATCTGGCGGCCGATCACCTGTTCGCCCGAAGCATAACCCGCGAGCAGCGCGTTGTCGCAGAGGTTATTGATCTGGCGCGGAATACCGTCCGAACACTGGAAAATAAAATCCATCGCGCCCGGCGTAAAGATATTCGGCTGGTCCGAACCGGCGATCAGCAAACGCTCCGTTATATAGCGTTCGACCTCTTCGACGTTCGGCAGCGCGTGCATGTTGCAGCGCAGCGCGACTCTCTGCTTGAGCTGGCGCAATGCCGGTTTGTTGAGAACTTCGCGAAGCTCGGTCTGGCCCGTCAGGATGATCTGCAAATGCTTAGCGGTGTCTGATTCGAAATTGAGCAGCAGGCGAATTTCTTCCAGCACGTATTCCGAAAGCTGGTGCGCTTCATCGATGATCAGCACGGTGCGCAGGCCCCGGCGGTGACGGTCGTCGAGCACGCGGCCCAGCGTCGTCAGCAAGTCGGATTTGTTGCTCCATTCCTTGATGCCGAGCATCTGCGTCACGTGATGATAAAACTCATCCACCGACAGGCGCGGGTTAAATACATAAGCGGCCAACACACTCGAATCCAGCCGGCGCAGTATCCAGCGCAGCGCCGTCGTCTTACCCGTTCCTACTTCGCCGGTCAGGACGATCAGGCCCTTGGCATTTTCCAGGCCGTAATAAAGGCTCGCCAGCACCTCGTTGTACGAGGGCGTGAAGACTATGAAACGCGGGTCAGGCGTTAGTGTGAAGGGCAGGTCTTCTAAACCGTAAAATTCTTTATACATAACGTGTTCTCTCTTCTCTTAAAAAACCCTTTCGGTTATGAAACCATCCGGTCAAAAACTTTTGAAAATTGCAATATAAAGATGAGTACCGGTACAGCTACGGTAGCTATGGCAACTCCGACTAAAACTCTGATGTGTCCGGTGCGGCGCTGCCACGCCATCTCTCGATGGGTAAGCAGCGGCGGGATCACGGCCAGCACCGGCAGCCCGGTGTAATGCTTGGCGTCATCCAAACTCTGGACCCTGAACAAACGCGGGATCTCAAACATGCCCGCTAAAAATAATCCGAAGACCAGGCCGATGATCGCGCCTAAGGCGGTCAGCATTCCTTTTTTCGGTGCGACGGGGTACTGCGGCAGATTGGCGGCGTCTACCACCTGGATGGTTTCGCCCTGAGCATTGTTCTCCACCTGCACCTGCGACTCCGCATCCTGCATCTTTTTGACCAGTTCCTCATAGTTGCTCTTTGAGGTCTGGTAGCGGTTATTCACGCCTTCCAGCGAAACTCTCACGCCCGGGATCGTGTTGATGCGGCTTTCCATGCCGCCGATCTGGGCGCCGGTCTGGGCGATCTCGATATCTTTCTGCTGGATATCGCGCTCGTTGCGCAAAAGCTGACTTTCGATCCTCGATTTTTCTATATCGAGCGATTTGCGCTGTAATTCCGTCTTTCGCGCCACGCCTACCTTGGCATCTTTGGCGTTTTCCTGGCTGGCGAGTTTCAAGGTTTCGATCTGCGCATTTACTTCCGAGATCTCATTTTTGGTCGCCAACACAAGCGGGTGCTTCTCACGATATTCCTGCAGCTGATTTTTTAGCTTGGCCTCGAGTTCGGCTTTTTTCTTGGCCATTTCCGCGTAAGCCTGCGATTTATAAACATCGCCTGAGAGCTTGGCTGCTTCCTGCGCGTCGTTCTGGCCAAAGTCTTCAAGCAGCTGGCTCTGCCGGTTGGTCGATTGCAGGTTGTCGTTTAACCGGCCTCTTTCCGAGATCAGCGAATCTTTTTCTTTCGCCAGCGAATCGCGTTTTTGGTGCAGGCCGGCAAGCTGCGCCACCAGCGCCTGCGAAGAATCCGGCAAGGTGTCGATATTCTGCGACATTATGTCGAGCCGTTCTTTTTCAATATTGTCGAGTTCGGTCTTTGACTGGCTTAATCTTTCATTAAGGAAGTTTTTGGTCGCTTCCGACATGTCGAGCTGATTCTTCATCTGCTCGTTTACGAATTTGCTGGCCAGCTCCGCCGTCACGGCGCGGGCAGCCTGCGGTTCGCGGTCGCGATATGCGATGCTGAATGCCGCAACTTCTTCCTTGTCGTTTTTCTGGGGCTCGAGCACGATCGCCTTGCGCATTTTGTCGATCAGCAATTCCATCGGGAAACCGGCGATGCGTTCGTTTTGATAGAGATTGTATTTGGTGATCATCGGCTCCAGCGTCGAGCGGCTCATCACTTCCTGGTTGAGCGTGGTCAGGCGCTGCGAAAGATCTTCTTCTGTCAGCGGGCGAACGACCGACGCCGCAATGGTTGGCGGTTTAACCGTCAGCACGCTGCGCGACTCATAAACATTCGGCAATTTCCAAACCACCCACGCAACGGCCAATCCTACCGCCAGCGTCGGCAAAAGGATAAACCAGATGCGGCGGCGGAACATTCCCAGTATTTCCCCGACCGATCTTTGACGAAATTCAACGCTCATCTCTTTCCTCTCAGGTTCAAAACCGTTCCCTTACAAAGTCTCCAATAAACTTTTGGCATTCTGCGCATCGTTGTTGCTCAGACTCTTTTCGTTTCTCAGCGCGATCTCCACTTCTTTACGCGCGTTCTGCTTGTCGCCCTGGGCAGCCAGTGCTATCCCCAAGCGCAGGTTGTAAGCCGGGTTCGGCTGCCTGCCCCTGGCGGCGGCCTGTGCCGCTTCCATCGCGACCGCTTTCTTCAGGCTTTCTATCGCCGGGCCCTGCAATCCTTTTTTGTGATAGACCCAGCCCAGCGTGTCGTAAAAGGCCGGATTGTTCGGCACTTTTTCCACCGCCGAGCGGGCAAACTGCAGCGCTTCGTCCATATTTCCCTGCTCCGATTCCGAAATGACCCACGCCAGGTTGTTGGCGGCGATCGGCATTTCCGGATTCAACTCAAGGGCCTTGCGGTAATTATCTTCGGCGGCCTGCGAATTGTTGCGCCCGTCTTCCAGCACGCCGATCAGCGTGTAGGTCGAAGCGTCGCTCGGACGGATCGACAAGATCTTCTGGTACTGCTCAAGCGCGCGGTCGACCTGCTGTTTATCCATCAGCAGCGAAGCATAGGCCGAGTACGCCGGCAGATAATTTGTATCTATCTGAATAGCTCGTAAAAATTCACCTTCGGCGGCGTCGGAATTTCCTTCGGCGGCATAGGTCTGCGCGTTAAGAAATACCAGGGCCGGCAAAAGCTTTGACTGCTCGCCGCCTTCCTGCATCGCTTTTGCGATCCGCTGGCGCGCGGCGGCAAATTGTTTCTGGCCGTTCATTACGTTGATCAAACCGGTCAAGGCATCGAAATTGTCGGGTGCCAGTGTCAGCGCTTTTTCATAGAGCGCGCTGGCCTGCGCGATATCTCCCGTCGCCAGCGCCAGCCGTCCCAGGTTCATATGAGCGCCCGGTGAACTGGGCGAAAGCTGGCGGACGTATTCCAGATCGCTTCCGGCGGCCGCAAAATTTCTCAACTGTATGCTCGCCAGCCCGCGCGAAGTAATCGCCGCGACATTCAATCTTTCGATCTCCTGCGCCGAAGTTTCATTGTTGATCGCCGGGTCTTTGAGCGCCGTCATCAATTCGTTGGACTCGCTAAAAGCTTTATTCGGCTCACTCGCGGCAAAGCTGGCCTGAATTTTCAGCAGGCGGCTGGCCATAAATTTCGGGTGATAGCGTTCGAGATCGCTGATATACGTACGCGCGTGGTCGACCTGTCCGGTGCGGATCTTGGCGTCCGTTATATAAAACAGCGCTTCTTTGAAGTTCGGCGCGCGGCGTAAAACTTCTTCCAGGTCTTTGACGGCGAGGTCCAGATTGCCGTCCCGTAAATTCATCCGGGCGCGCAGCATCAGCGCCTGCATATCTTTCTCATCGCGTCCCAGTAATTCTTTGACCTGCTCCGCCACCTTCTCCATCTGGCCGCGGTCGAGATAGATCTCGCTTAACTGGTAACGCGCAAAAACGAATTCCGGTGCGTCCGCCAAAATACCGTTATAGACATTAATGGCGTCGTCTTCACGATCGATCGCCATGTAAAATCCGGCGAGCGAAGCGCGTGCTTCGGGAATATTTCCCTGTACTTCGACCAATTCCTTGTAGGTTTGCTCGGCCTTGTCGTACTGATTGTGGTTATAGTAAAACTGCGCCAGCAATTCCCTGGCTTCGAGATTGCCGGATTCTACTTCGATCGCTTTTTGATATTTTGCTTCGGCATTTTCGGCGCGCTCCGTGAACTCAAAATACTTGCCGTATTCCATATAGACGGCCGCCGAATTCGCATTGACCGCGATCGCGTTGTTTAAGGTCTGTTCAGCTTTCTCGTTCTTCTGGGCTTTGTAAAAATAGCGTGCGGTGCTGAGATATGTTTCGATCCGGTTCGGGTCGAGCGAGATCGCGTAGTTCAAAGTATTTTCGATGTCCTGCTCCGGCTTTCTTTCCGCCGACTGCAGTCCTGCCTTCAAAATGTGGCCTTCGATAAAATTTTCATCGACCGTAAAAATACTACCCAGCAGCTGCTTTGCCTCTTCCACCTGCGGCGGGTTGTCCATCAGCAGGTAGGTGCCCAGGCGGGCGCGGGCATCCAGATGTTTCGGATCCAGTTCAACCGTGCGGCGAAGCTCTTCTTTTGTTTCCGAGATGTAACCGGAACCTTCATAGGCGCGGGCCAATCCCCAGTGTCCCGGGGCGAAATCCTTGTCAGTCTGAATGGCAGAGCGAAACTCCAGCGCGGCTTCCTGAAATCTTCTCTTTTTCAGGTAATCTTCACCGCGGCTGATAGATCTTTCTTTACCGCCGAATAAACAGGATGTTAAGGATAGGGCAACGATCAGCAATATGATCGTCCGTAGGTATGGTTTAACGCGCACTTGGCACTCACTATTGAACATTTTTTCAGGTCCTTCAGTTAAAACTGTGGTCTTTACCGGCTGCCGGGCAATGACTTCCGGTAAAGGCCATTGAATTTATCCTCGCTTTTTGCAGCTTGGACAAAAATTGCAAAAGCATGAAGGGAAATATCTTTTCAACCACAACTCTTTGCTTCATTTGCAAAAAGTTACCGTTCTTTCCGGCAATGAGAAAAAAGGGTCAATAAGGTTAAAGTTTCAGAAAAAAGTTTTAACGAAGTTTGTTGGATTTAGTTCGTGTTATTAGCATAATTCGTGGCTAATACTAACGAGATTTGTTGGATTTAATTCGTGTTATTTGTGTAATTCGTGGCTAATAAAGATCTGCGGGCTTTACCGTGAGAAAACCACAATTAATATAAATACCTAATCCGGCACGTATTCCGATATTGATTCGGCAGCTTTTCCGGCCAGATCGATGGCGGCGTCCATGGCTTTGCTTTCGGAAGCTCCGACCGGGGCCATTACCCGCACCATTGCGCCGTCCGAACGCCGCAGTAAAAGGCTGTCCCAAATGGTATAAAGCTTGTCCTGAAACTCGCCGGCGACCGCCCGGCCGCGGCCCTGGTACCAGTAGATGAGCACTTCCTTGTATTTATCGCTTTCAATTATGTAAACATTGGCCTGAAACGATTTACCGTCGGAGGTCTTAATGTCGATGAGCTGCGGTTTGCCCAGCGTCCAGCCCGATCCGGGCAGGCAATTCAGCGGGCTGTGGTAAGTAGCGCCGGTCTTTTGCGAAGAGTAATAACCGATATACAGGTTGCTCCGCCGGCCGCCGGAAGCTGTGTAACTCCTCATTACATAGTCGTTTGCGCGCAAAACATTCTCGGTTTCGGCGTTAAAACGCTCATCCGCGCCGGATTGCTGCCAGTCGCCTAATTGCCTGGGAAATTCGCTTAAAAGCTTGCGCGAAACCTGGGCTTCGCCCGTTTGCTCAAAAAAGTTAACGAAGAGCCCCGCTGCCACCAATACCGCCAGCAAGATCCAGTAATTCATTCTTTTTGAGCCGTTAAGCATAACGTTTTTTCGTCCAGATCCCGAAACTGAAATTCAACAGCCAACTGATCGCTAAAAGCGTCAGGATAGCGGCCAGGTACACCAGCCACCCGGCAGCATTATGTGAAAAACCCTCGGCCCATTGGCGTCCGTAGGAATATGTCAGCCATCCGGTGGCCGTCACGCGCGCGGCATTGGTGACGATCGCGATCGGCACCGCCGAAACCATCAGGATCAGGATGCGCCACACGTCGAGATCTTTTAAATAGGAAAATAAGCTGCCAACCTGCTTATTACGCCGCGTGAAATAACCCAGGACCAGCGCGATCGTAACCAGGGTCATCAGCGAGCGAATACCGCTGCAGGCTTCGACCACCTCCAGCTTGACCGTGCTCATCGCGCCTTTCGGCAGGATCTCGATGATATTTCCTTCTCTTACCGAAGGGATCTCCAGGACCTTTATTCCCCAGATGGCCAGCTTTGATGCGACCGTCTGCAGCGGGAAAGCGATCTGGTTAAAAATGATACTTGGGATAGGGATCGCCAGAAACAGCAGTAAAAATGGCACTGCCAGAAGCTGCAAAACTTTTTGGCCCCAGAAATAAACAACGATCCCGGCCAGGATCAAAAGAAACGAAAGCCGCTGCGCATAAAGTTCCGCGCCGAGTGTTCCCGCTACCAGCATCAGCAGGGCCAGGGAAATTGCCGCGCCGCCCAGCCAAACCGCCGGTTTCTCTACATAGGCCTTTAAGTTGTCAAATTCCAGCCAGATTATGTAGCCGAGCAGAAACGGGATCAGCAATCCGTGTGAATAATTTTCCTCAAACCACCAATCGCGGCCCAGTTTTGCCAGCACCGAAAAATACAAAAACCCCAGCGCCAGGGCAAACGCACCCGTCTGCCACAGGTATGTCGGAAAGGTTTTTTGCTGCTGAAAGGTGGAGTTTTCCATAGAGGACAGCCGAACCGGCCGCTATCATTTATAAATAAAGTAGGAATGAGCCGTGCTTCCGCGATGGCACCTTTTAAAAGATATATCCGAAAGAAGCCAGGATACCGGCCACCGCAAAAGCAACGGTTAGATTATCGAACCCGTGCGGGGTCACGGCTTCTACTATTGCGGCGCCCATACCTATCGAACCAGCCGCCGCCAGCGATCTGTAAAGCCCGTGATCGGTGGTGTAGATCATTATCACGATGATGCTAAAAAAAGCTCCTGCCGCAACCGCCGCGCTGCCTTCTAATGAACGCGTCCGCGGCTTCCCCGTTCTTATTGCCGGGATCTTATAGATATGCCTGCCAAACCGGGAACCGATGGGTTCGGCAATGCCGTCCCCTATGCCGACGACGATCGCTGCCGCCCTGGTTATCGTAATTTCGCGAAAGATAACTTCTATCATCAGCAGAGACGAAATACTAAGCAGCCATGACGACCAGAAATAGAAGGCTTCATTTGGCGCGTCGTCCGGTCGTGTATTACCGGCGAATGCCCACGAGAATGGTTTCCATCTTTTCAGCTGGCACGTAAGAAAAACAGCGGCCAGCAATACCACTCCCGCCGCCGTGCCGGTAATTCTACTTTGCTCCGGTTCGAGCCAGCCAAAACACAAACTTCCCCCGACAAAAGCCACGACATGATTTATCTTTCTCGCGTCGCCGGGACGAAGGATTTCCCGCAGGCGCAAATAGCCGGTGACGCACCAGATCACTAAAACCGCCGCGACAAAGCCGCTCAGTATAAAAATATCCGGCAGTAAACGGTCCCACGTCATACGATCTGTTTATTTTCCCTCGCGCGCGCGCCAGACATGATATGCGCTGACGACGTCGATCGGAACTTTCTTCGCGAAAAGAATTATCAGCAGCACATCGGCATAAGCCAGGTAGCCGGCCCAGAACATGAGTTGTAAAAAAGGGCTGGCCATACCGAATCCTAAAACGCCGATCGCGGCGGAGGCCAGAAATATCGCCCAAAACTTGCATAAGTAGGAGTGGGTTGCCGTAAAGGTTCCGGAAGCGGAAGAAATGAAATACCTGGCAGGATATTTCCAGCAGAAGCAGCAAAATAAACTGTTCTTTATAGAGCCAAACAGTGTCCAGTTCCAGCAGGCACGCCGCCGTCAACACCGCAAAATAAACGCTCAGGTCCGCCACTATGTCGTAGCGCCGCAGAAAGACCGTAGCGATACCCAGACGCCTGGCGACAACACCGTCCAGCCAATCGGTCAAAAACGATATTGCGATCAGTAAAACAAAAATTAAACGCGGTGCGTTCATTGCCGCCAGGATGACGATGGCCGGCGCGATGAGAAGCCGGGTAGTGGTCAATGAGAAAGGTATGCTGGTTAAGATAGGCGAGAATGCCGGTTGGACGCTGGGGTTGGTCATTAAGATTTGAAATGTAAAAACGGCCCGCTAATTGTTCCGCCGCAAAACGAATTCCGCTATCTCACGCAGCAGGGCGGTATCGCGGTCTGGCAGGTCCAGTTTTCGGCAGGCATCTTCAAAAGCCTGGCCGGCTTTTTTACCGGCTTCTTCCAGCCCGTAAACCGAGACATAGGTGATCTTCCCGGCCTTTTTGTCTTTGCCCGGTGTTTTACCGAGCGTTTCGGCGGGCGCCGTCACGTCAAGCAGGTCGTCAGTGATCTGAAAAAGCAGTCCCAGCGACGACGCGTATTCAGAGACCGCCTCGATCTCATTTTCCTCGGCGCCGGCGATGATCGCTCCGCAGCGTGCCGCCGCCCGGATCAGCGCGCCGGTTTTGCTGCGGTGAATATTTTCCAATTCTTCCCCGCTTATTTCCCTGCTCTCCGCCGCCAGGTCGAGCGCCTGTCCGGCCACCATTCCCCGCGGCGTTCCGCAGGCTCGTGAAATTTCCGAGATCAACCGAATGCGAATATCGGCCGAAAGCGCTGCGTCTTCAGATACGGTTTGAAAAGCAAGTGTCTGCAAAACGTCGCCCGCCAGAATAGCCGTCGCCTCGTCAAATTTTTTGTGGCAGGTTTGGCGTCCGCGCCGCAGGTCGTCGTCATCCATCGCGGGCAGATCGTCATGGATCAGCGAATAAGTATGGACCATTTCGATCGCCGCTGCAGTAGAAAGCAATTTGCCCGGCTCACAGCCAAATGCCTGTCCCACCGCCAGCATCAGCACCGGGCGAAAACGCTTGCCGCCGCCCAAAAGGCTCCACCGCACCGCTTCATGCAGCCGAATTGGTTCGGTCTGCGAAGCAGGAACCAGCTCGTCGAGCTTTCTTTCTGTTAGCTCACGGCAATCGGCAATAAATTGTTCGAGGTTAGTTTCTTTAATGATATCAAACGGAACTTAATAAATTGCGACTCTTTAGTCCCGTAGGGACGTAATATTTATAGTTACATTAACGGTAAATGACCTTTAGTTCCGAAGGAACGACATATTTCGTTCTGCCGGAGATCAGATGCTCATTGATGACGATCTTCTTCTATAAATATGACGTCCCTACGGGACTCATATCGTTGCGGACTAAAAAGGAATATCATCCTCGTCGTCTTCATCATCTTTAAAGGTGATCACTTTACTGCTCACGACCTCGACGGATTCTATTCTTTGCCCACCCAAAGTTTCCAGCACCGGTTCGCCGCGTTGATCTTTCAGCAAAACTTCTATCCGGCGCTCGGCGCTGCTTAGCCTTTCCTGGCATTCGCGCGATAGGCCCACGCCTTTTTCAAAAAGCTCGAGGCTTTCTTCCAGCGGCAGGTCGCCTTCTTCTAATTTTGTGACGATCTTTTCGAGTTCGGCCAGCGAATCTTCGAAACTTTGCTTTTTTTGACTCATAAATGTCGCAGTGACTATCTCAATACATTTTCCGCCTGTTTTAACAGCTCATTCAGATTCGGAATACCGTCTGTTCTGACGCCGGTTGCCGCCGATATTATCTGTTGGCCGATCTGTTCCGCGACCTTTCGCGCCAGCTCATCGTCCTTTACTTCGACGATCTGCCAAACGTCGCCGTTCTTTTGCATTTTCAATTCCAGCGGACGGTCCGGCATCGTGCTTTTCACCCACGCCGTACCGTTTTCTTCCCGGATCTCCAACGCCTGTGAAGCGCCTAACGCGACCAGAAAGAACGGAATGTTTTCCGCCTTTTTTGTTTTTTCCCTGATCACCCGCGGAAGTTCCGCCCGCGCCCGGTCTTTCACTGCCGGCAAGAGCGGCGCTGCCACGCGCGCCATTTTCTGGATCAGCTCCGGTGGAAATCCCCGCCCGTAAAGTTCCACTGCCTTGTCCGTTATCTGCGGCACAAAAGCATCTACTATTTTGTCCGTGTCAACCAATTTGCCCAGCGCGGCCTTGTCATCTCTGCGCGCGGCATCGACCGCCAGGGCCAGCGAGTAGGCCGGCGTCTTCTTGTAATTTTGCCAGTAAAAATATCCGGCGATACCGCCTACAACGGCGACCGCCAGGATCGTCAGCGCAACGGTTTTAAATATCGTGCGCCAGACGCTTCGTTTTTTCCCGGTATTTTCGGTCAATGTTTCCGGCTCCGCCGAAACAAAACTTTCTTTATTTTCAACTTTATCGAGATCTACAACTATTCGTGACATCTTTATTGCTTAAAACCCTCATGCGAAGCACTGCTATTATCATCAATTTATCCTTCTGAATCAAAGCGGTAAAAAGGTTCAGAGTTCAAGCCTCAGCTTGTTTCAAAAGCTCCCCTCCTTTTGAAGGAGGGGTGGCATCCGCTTCGGATGACGGGGTGGTTATTCTTTACACGCTTGAGCGTGCCGGGGTGGTTCTTGCCGGCAGTTATCCGCCGTCCGTTTCTATCCTGGTAACTTTTGCCTCGAACTTTCCCTTCGACAACCGGACCTGCACCGTCTCATCCGGAGAAACGTCTTCCGCGCGACGCAAAACCTTGCCTTTTTCGTCATAGGTTATGGAATATCCGCGGCCTAAAACGTTTAAGGGCGAGAGCGCATCGAGCGCCGCCATGCCGATCTTTAATTTTTCGGCAGAGCCGGCGATCCTTTTCCCGGTCCGCCGCCGCGCCTTTATCGGCCAGGTTTTGCAGCCGTCCGCGGTTTTCGCCAACCTTCGCCATCATCTGAACGGGCGACAAGCGCCGCCGGGCGTCATCAAGTGTACGATCGCTTTGCCGTACAATGTTCCGCAAATTTACGCTCAGCCGGTTACGCGCATCTTCAATACGCCCGAGCAAAGCTTTTACATTTTGCGGAAAGCGCATAAAAGCATACGAAGTGCCCAGCCTCTGGAGATCGTTTTTTCCTTCGGCCAGCTTCCACGAAATGAGTTTTGATAAATTTCTTTGCCGCTCGAGAATATAATTTTCCAATTGCGTCTCGTGCGCGGCGACCAATTCCGCCGCCGCCGAGGGCGTGGGCGCGCGCAGGTCGGCCACCATATCGGCGATCGTCAGATCGGTTTCGTGCCCCACGGCAGAGATCACCGGAATTTTTGAACCATAGATCGCCCGCGCGACCCGTTCTTCATTAAACGCCCAGAGGTCTTCGGCAGCGCCGCCGCCGCGCGCCACGATCAGCACATCGAACTTGTTCTTCTCAGCCGCACGCTCATTAAAATGATTTGCCATCGCGATGGCGTCGGCGATCTGCTCACCCGCATATTCGCCCTGCACGCGCGCCGGGATCAGGATCACGCTCACGGTGCGCGTCCGGCGCGTTAAAACATTAATGATGTCGTGGATCACCGCCCCGCCGGGCGACGTCACCACCCCGACGCGATGCGGAAACAGCGGCAGGCGGCGTTTTCGCTTCGGGTCAAACAGCCCTTCCTGTTCAAGCAAAGCTTTTATCTGCTCAAACGCCACCCGCAGCGCGCCTTCACCAACCGGCTCGATCGCTTCGGCGATCAGCTGATACTCGCCCTTTTTTTCATAGACGGTCAGGCTTCCGCGCACGCGAACGCGCAGCCCGTTGTCGGGTTTAAAACGAACGCGATAATTTGAATTGCGAAAACAAACGGCGCGGACCTGGGAAAGGCCGTCGTTCAAGTTGAAATACCAGTGGCCCGAGCTCGCCACGGAAAAACTCGTGATCTCGCCTTCCACCCACACCGAGGCAAAAGAGCGTTCCACCTCGCCTTTGACCCGCGCGTTGAGCTCGGTCACGCTCCAGGGGCGGCGTTCGGCTGGGTCGAAAAGAGAATTTAAAAGTGAGTCTGCGGCCATAATGTCAGTAGCGTCGGCGTTAGCCGATGCGTGTCAGAACCTGAGCGACTAATTGTTAACTGTTCACTGTTAATTATTCATTGTTTTCCGCTAGTTCCCGAAAAAACAGTTAATAATGAACAATGAACAATTATTCACGTGGCAAAGCGAAATAATTTTATTCTTCCAGATCCGAAACATTTTCCAGCGGCCCCAGCCTGGTGAAAACATTTTCGCGGTTCATTTTTACCCGCACGCGGGGAGATGTCTTTCCGGTGCCCGCTTCTTCGGGCGATAAATTCGAGCGAAACGTCACCATATAAGAGGTGCGCAGCTGCCGCACCACATCGTCATAAGCTTTCTGCAGATCGCTCAATTGCCTGATCGGATAATATACCCCGCCGGAAACCCTGGCCAATCTCGCTCCTTCGCCTTCGGCGCGGGTGGTCAGCCCCAGGTACTTGGTCCGGATCGGGTCGCTCGAAGAATTTTCCGCCGCGGTCTTCGAAGCGGCGATCAATTCCGAGGGCACATAAAGAGGATAGATGAGCGCGCCGCTTTCGCCGATGCCGTCTATCAAAGCGTCAAACGGCAAAAAAGAACGATTGTCGTCACCATCGGAAAGAATCACGATTGCGGTCCGGTCCCCCTGAAAAGGTTTTAAAGTATCGACCAGGCTAAAGGCCAGCGCGTCATAATAAGCCGTGCCGCCGCCCGCTTCAAATGTGTCCAGGCTTTCGGAAAGTTTTTTTGTCGGTCGTAAAATTTGTCAGGACCTTCACGTCGTCACGGAAAGTCACAATGGCGATGCGGTCTTTTGCACTCGCCGTCTCGAGAAAATTCCGCGCGGCTTTGCGGATAAAATCAATGTAATCTTCGACACTGCCGGAAACGTCCAGCAGCAGCACCAGGTTAAAAGGCGCGACCGACGGTTTTACATTCAAAACTTCCGTCTCGCGGTTATTTTCCAGGATCGTGAAATCTTTCGCCGTCAGCCCGCTCACCGCCCGGCCAAATTCATCCGTCACGCGAATATTTACCTGCTTGACGGCAGACACCGGGGACGCTGTGCTGTTCGCACCCGTCTGGCCGGTTTCCGCAAATGCAGGTTTCGCGCGGCGCGGCGGCAGGGTCTTGGCAAACTCGCCAAAAAATTTCGGGCTGGCGATCCTTATCGCGTCGGTCATGTCGGGGTCGCCGCTGCGAATAATGCCTTTGGCTGCTTCCGTCAATTCCCGCTCGCGCAGATCGCTGCGAATGTCCTTGGGATCGACGTTAAAAAGAATGACTCCGCGCTGCGTACGCAGATCCAGGGAGATATTTTTGTTTACCTCCGGCGCTTTTTTGGCATCCGGGTCAGGGGGCGGATCGGCAGGTGGATCAGGTTCTTCTACCTTCTTTTTGGGTACAACGGTTGGCTGGCTGACCTCGCCGCTGATGACAAACCGCCCGCCGGATTTTTCCTTCGGGTCTGGCAGCCGCGCGTCGCTCATAAATTTCGGCCGCGCTCCCAGCCAGGTAAAAGTGTATTTGACCGCATCGAGCGGAATACTGGTCGAGATCGTGCCGGTATCGGTCGCCACTTCGGCGGACGCAATGTTTCCGCCCAGCTGCACTTCGCCGCTTAACGTTTTTATCTTTACCCGCGAGCGCGCAGGCGCCCTGACCGTTATATCGAGCCGTTTTTTTGTTTTTTGCGAGCCATTTATCTGGCCGGTAAGAATGCTGAGGTTATTTCCCGCGGCGGTGAATGAAATGTCGTCCTTGCCGATCTCCTGCGGCGAATCGACCGAAACAAGCACCTTATTTTCCAGCGTTTCATCCGCTAAAACAGCGACCCGCCCGTAAAGATTTACCACCGAGATCTGCGCTGCGCCTTTCACTTCAAACTCACGCTGCAGCCGCTGCGCCCGGGCATCGGTCACCGCCGGCACAAAAAGGAGAAGCGAAATTACGCACCATACCCGCATATTCGCCTATTAGAATAGCATTTTACGTTTAAGGTTTGCCTCTTAAGGTTTGCTCGTAGATTTGCTGGCGGATCTGCCGGACACTACCAGGCGCCGCCGGATGCGTTCCTGCCACTTGCGGCGCGGGCGGTCCGATGCTTCAAACTGCTTTAGCAGGTCCTGCATTGACTCTCCGCCGGCCTGGCGGGTTTTGAAATAGACCAGCGCAGTGACCACCGAGATAAAAGAAGTGATAAAGATCACTATCGGCGCCCAGATGATCTCGAAAATGCCCTGGCTGACGATGCCCGCGGTTTTTTGCAGGTAAGACCTACCCATCTGCTCTGCGACTTCGGGGTCGATCTCTGCTTCGGCAATGGAAACGCCGTTCGGTTTGATCTTAATACCGAAGTCCTTTTTTTCAGCGGGCGCCGGTTTTACCACACCTGCCCTCTTTTCATAGGCATCTACCCCGGTGCGGACCATCGCCATGATCGACAGCGAAATGATCATCGCGAAAAAGATCGGGATCACGTGCAGCACCAGAACGGTTCCAAACACGGTCCAGTATGAACGCGAAACCAGCGCCTTGGAACGGCGGAAAGATTTCCGCCACGAAATGCCTTCCATAATTATCGCGGGCGCCACCAGCATATTGCGCGTGGTCAGCCAAATACCGGGAATAAAACAGAGGACAATTCCGACCGAGACCATTAGGGTATTGAGGGTTACCGCGATGATCAGAGGTTTCCACTTTTTTCTGACCTCTTGCGCGGCCGCGCGGACGCTGATCGGGCGCAAAGGCATCGCCAATATTTGCGCCACTATCCAGGTAGTGGCTCCCACCACCACCGCGCCGATAAATATCTGCACCAAAGGAATGACGAGCGTTAACACGACAACCGCCCAATCCGAAAACGTTGAATCGATCACATCATAGAGGCCGAGAAGTTGGAGCGCGACTTTCAGAAACGTGAGAAAAATGAATGGCGAGCCACTGATAAACGAAAACAAAAAGAATTTGGGCAAGTGTTCGCCGTAAATTGAAATGGCTTTTTTTAGCAACGCCCCCATTCCTTCGGAATGAGCGCGCAGGATACTGGCATAGGCCTCAGCCGTTTGCGGCCGCTGTTCCGGATCTTTGGCCAGCGCGGACATCACGGTTTTCTTTACCCGGCGAGAAACTTTACTGGCTTGCAGCGGCGGGACTGCCCGTTCTTTATGCGCCTGCATCACGTCCGAATAATTCCCGGTAAATGGGGTGTCGCCGCCCAGCATTTGATAGGTGATTATTCCCAGTGAATAAATATCCGAACGCTGGTCCAGTTTCTCGCCGCGGCATTGCTCGGGAGACATATATAGCGGCGTTCCCAAAACCGCGCCGACCCGCGTCAGTTCCGCTCCTGCCCCACTGGCTGAGGTCTTCCCGCCCG
Source organism: uncultured Acidobacteriota bacterium (assembly GCA_963766895.1). Taxonomy (GTDB): domain Bacteria; phylum Acidobacteriota; class Blastocatellia; order Pyrinomonadales; family Pyrinomonadaceae; genus DASYKT01. The sequence continues at coordinate 70,744 of CAVYCB010000008.1, read as the reverse complement.
GTTTATCGGTTTCCACCGGCACCGCGGACATTAACTGCGTTTTATCGCTGTCTCCGGCAAAGGTTTTTGTCTGCGGATCCTGCGCACCCGGCATGATCGCCGTGCCGGATTCCAGATCGACTTCAGCATCTTCGTCCGGCGGCTTGACCAGCGTGCCCGCTTCCGACATCTGCGTGCCCGATTCATCGTTAAAGGCGGTATTAAAAGCCGTGGTCGAATTCCGGTCCATCAGCATCGTCCCCGACCCTTCCTGGTCGACGACGGTTGATTGCTGGCGGAAAACACCCGTACCGGAGGGCGTTGCCGGCATTAAGTGGCGCCCCGTATTGTCCGCTATATGCTCTTCCAGCTTGGCAATGCCAAAATCGAGCACTTTCACGGTGTAGCCGCCGCGCTGGTTCGGTTCCAGCCAAATGTTGTCCGGTTTCAGATCGCGGTGAATGATCCCCTGGTGATGCGCCTCACCTACCGCCGAGCAAACCTGCTCCAGGATGTCGAGGCTCCAGGAAAGCGGGATCATCTTTTCCTCTTCCAATATCTCGCCCAGCGTACAGCCGTCCAGGTACTCCATCACCAGGTAGGCGACGCTGCCGTCTTTTGTCTCCGCGATGCCAAAATCGGTCACGTCCACCACGTTCGGGTGGCGCAGGCGGCCAGCCGCGCGGGCTTCGCGCCGGAACCGCTCGACAAACTCCGATTTGGTCATGAACTGCGGCGAGATCACCTTGACCGCCACCGGGCGCTCGGTGCCTATGTGATTGGCAAAATACACGGTTCCCATACCGCCGCGGCCCAGCTCGCGCTCGATGGCGTATTTCCCGTCCAGAGTTTGCCCGATCAAATTCAGCATTTCTTAAAACTTTAAATTGTTACGTACGAAAGTCAACTTTCGTTCAGATTACCTGGTTCAGGTTTATAAATCGCGACGTTTTTGTGCCTCTTTAATATCACCGGTATTAAAAAGCCGTTAGCTGACAGCTATTAGCTAATAGCTAACTAATTTCCAAAAACTTTCTTTAAGGCTGCCGTCGTTCTTGCCGCCGGCACTTCGCGGATGCGTTTTTCTTCGGCGGCTATCACCAGGAACATCGCGTCGAGCGTTTTCTGCGCCACGTATTCATCGATGTCAAAGCCCGTAATTCCACCGCCGTTCTTTTCTTCGAGCGCTTTATACAGCGCCGGCACGCCTGCCTCCGCGGTTGCGGTATTCACCAGCGGGGTGGTTTTTGCCGGCAGCGCCTTTTCACCCGAGCGGCGAAAATGCTGTGTCACGGCGTCGCTTCGGCACCTGACAATAGCTTTTTAGCGTCTTGGGCGGTCATTTTTCCGATTTCGTCATTTAAAACAAATACAACTTCACCCACCGCTTGTTCCGCGGCGCGATTGATGGCGACGATAAGATCGTCGATCGTGTCGCCGTATCCCGTCTCGCGCAGATTTTTTTCGAACTCCTGCAAAGCCGGCGGCATTGAGGATCTTGTAGCGCGCATCGCTATAAAAGGCGCCCTGAACACTTAGTTGAATCTTCGCGCGCTTAACCCCGCTCAAAAGAACCTCTTTAAACGCCGCAACGATCTCATCGTTGCTTAGCGACGGTGAAGCAAGCGCGGTTTTTGTGGTTTTTGGCTTGCTTGTTTTGGGCTTTTTTACCTGCGCAGACACCGCTGTTCCTAAAGGCACGAGCAGCGCTGCGCATACCGCTATTTTGAGAGAAATGTGCTTCATCATAATTCTTTACCGGAACCGTAACTTTACCATATTTTCGATGGGATATTATTGGCAAATATTTGCGGCAAATCTCTTGTGATCACCACCTATCTGTTCTATAAATAGAGGTCATCAAATGGCGGAAAAATCATCATCACAAACCAGTACCGGCTCCGGTCCGCTTGCGCATTGGCACTTTACCGCCGAACAGTGGAAGGAATTCCGATACTATGAAAAATTGGAATTTGAAAACAGCAGCCTTTTAGATGAGAAAACGGTTCTCATCGGCGGATTTGTGATCATTGTTTTGCTTGCCATTGCTGCCTCTTTTATGTCGAATCGGATGGGGCATCCGGGCGGCCCGGCGGCATCCGCCTTTGTCCTTGTCGTCGGAAGCCTTTTCCTCGGCGTTTGTTTTCTGATCTATCGGCTTGTTCGCAAAAGTAACGAGCAAAAATTAAACACTCTTACCGGTAAGGTATTGATCAACCGAACTTCGGTCAACGTCAACGGGGTTTTCTTTGAATGGTTCGGCGGCTGGGGCTTACCGGAGATCACCGAAAGTTACCTTCACGTCGGTAATGAAAAGATGCTGTTGTTGCATTTCAAATGTATGAGATGGATGCGGCTAAATCGCACCACGGAGCGCATCGAAAAGACCTGCCTGGTTCCGGTTCCACCCGGAAAGGAAGCGGAGGCGCGGTCTGCGATCGCCGAGATCACCGGTAAAAATACCCTCTAAAAAAGCTGTAAGGAATTGAAAAATATACATCTTAACAGGTGTCACCTTTTTACTCACTCGAAATCTCTTGTCAACTTTTTTTATGAAGATCGCATCTATTTTTAATGACCTGTACTTCATCACCCGTAAAATTTACACTTTTCGCGAAATTTGATACATTATAATGTTTTGGGGAAGAAATAATCCGATGAACTTAAAGCTGACCCGCCTGCATATCCTGGAAAACAACCTTAATTTGAAAGGGTCTTTCAAATCGGGCGTTTCTATGCATTGCCATACGCAGCATTCACGGGAATTGCTTGATTTTGTGCCGCATTATGCACAGAAGCTGCCGATCATTAATTTGTTCTGGGCGTGGGAAAGCAAGCGCTTTATTAAGACCTACGGCAAGGAGATGGATTTTTCGGAAAACCATTGGACTCCGCCGCTCACCGCTCACCAGGTTTATGACATCGAACGCGCGCAGATACACGACCAGATCGGCCTCGACGCTTTAGTTTCACTGACCGATCATGACGAGATCGCCGCCAATCAAAAGATACGCGCCGAGCACAATGACGCCAAAACCGCCCCTATTTCGCTGGAGTGGACGGTTCCCTATGATTACGGCTTTTTCCATCTCGGCATCCACAATCTTCCCGGCGAGCGCGCCGATGAGATAACCAAAGATCTGCTCGATCTCACCTTCGCGAAAAAACGCGGATTGGTTTTCGGCGAAAATCGCCTGCACGAGCTTTTTGCGATGCTTAACGAGATCCCCGAAGTTCTGGTGGTTTTCAATCATCCGATCTGGGACATCGAGATGGTCGGCAGAGAACGCCACCAACTTTTGCTCGACGCTTTTATCAAAGAGCACGGCAAATGGATACACGCTTTTGAGATCAACGGTTTTCGCACCTGGTCGGAAAACAAAGCGGTGCTCGAGCTGGCCGAAGCCCACGGTTTCCCGGTAGTTTCCGGCGGAGACCGCCACGGCTGCCAGCCGAATTCGGTGGTTAACCTGACCACGGTCAGCACCTTTCCGGAATTCGTCGAGCAGGTCCGGCATGATAAATTCAGCCAGGTCGTGCTGATGCCGCATTATTATCAACCCCTGGCGTGGCGGCAGATGCAGTCTTTTTCTGAGATCCTGAAACATTACCCGGATTTTCCCGAAGACCGGCAGAAATGGATCCAGCGGGTTTATGTTCAAATTGACGACCGCGGCATCAATCCGCTTTCGTTCTTTTGGAAACGCGGCGGGCCGAAATGGCTGCGGGCCGCTAACTGGACGCTGAGCGCTCTGGGCCACAATTCGATGCGCCCGCTGTTTTCCATGCTCAGGTCTAAAAAAGATATTGTCCCGGCAAATTTTGCGGTTTCGCCACCGCAAACGATCGAAGATAACTCTGCGGCGCCGGACCTTAAGTCTAAAATTGCATAGTGTTTTGAGCCCTGCGAACAGTCACTCGAGAAGCACTTTCTTAGCTTTTATTAACGCTGTTCGCTTTTTATGTGTTTAAAGTGAGAGAAGATCTACGCATTGCATTCTTTCCCGATTCCTATACGGAAGTTAACGGGGTCGCTCTAACCAGCAACAAGCTTACCGATTTTGCCCGCCGGAAAGGCTACCCGTTTCTTTGCATTCACGCCGATAAGAAAACAGAGATCTTAAAGAACGGCGAGTACACGGAATTTTGCCTCAAACGTTCCCGGCTGTCTTTTTCTCTGGACGAAGACCTCAGCTACGATCCGTTTTTCAATCGCCATTTAAGCCGCATCGGCAAAGAGATCGAGAGTTTTAACCCCGACGTGATCCACATCACCGGGCTTAACGATGTCAGCATCATCGGCGCCTATCTCGCCTGGAAAAGACAGATCCCGCTGCTCGCTTCGTGGCATACGAATATTCACGAATTTGCTGCGCGCCGCTTGGACAAAATGTTTCGCTTTCTTCCCGGTTCGACGCGAAACTCGCTGACCGGATTTGCCGAGCGAAAAATTCTCGCCGGTTCGGTCTTGTATTATAAGATGGCCAAAATGGTGCTCTCGCCTAACCAGGAATTGGTGGATATGCTCGGCAGCGGCACCGCCCGGCAGTCGCGATTGATGCAGCGCGGCGTTGACACCGAATTTCTGACCCCGGCGAAACGAACGATAAATGACGGCATTGTCCGCCTTGGATTTGTCGGCCGGCTGCGCGCGGAAAAAGACGTCCGCTTACTGGCGCAGGTCGAAAAAACTTTGCTGGACGCCGGTAGAACAAATTTTGAATTTCTCATCGTCGGCGAAGGCACCGAGCGTGAATGGCTCAGCCAGAACATGAAAACCGCGAAGTTCACCGGCTTTCTTGCCGGAGAAGAACTGGCCGAAGCCTACGCCAATATGGATATTTTCGTCTTTCCTTCCGCGACCGACGCTTTTGGCAACGTGGTCCAGGAAGCCAACGCATCCGGCGTTCCCGCGATCGTCAGCGATAGAGGCGGCCCTAAATTTATTATCCGGCATGGAGTGTCCGGGTTTATCGCTGAAAGCCCTGAAGAATTCTCCCGGTACTGCCTGGAATTGCTCGATGATCAGGAGAAATTGTCGCAAATGAAAAAAGCCGCCCGTGAATTTGCCCACGAGCGCTCGTGGGATTCGGTGTTCGAAAAAGTGTACGCTGCTTATGGCGAAACTTTAATAATTGCAGAAGAAAGAAAGAACGCAGCCGCCGCGGCTAAAACCGCGCAGGTATGATTTTGGTATAGCTGCGATTCCTGTTAAGCTCAGGAATTTAGCGGCATTCTTAAAGCAGCGCTGGGCGTCTCGCCCACGATCTTAGTATGGAAAAACCGGAGATCAATTACGATATGACCACCGTCGGCGGGGTGTCGCGTTATCTGCTTCACGATCCGCTGGACGCGGTATTATGGCGCTGGAACTGGAAGGCCGGCCTCTTGAGCGCTTTGATGCGCTCGCTGATCTTTTTAGGAGCGTATCTCTGGAAAAAAGAGGCCCTGATCTTTGCCATCGGCGCGATGCTGGCGCAGTTCGTTTTCCGCATGCTTTTCGGCGGTATCAGCGGCGCGATCATTCAGGCGTACACCCGTGTCGAACCGGCCTGGCAGGCTGTGCTTACCGTTCCTCTGATGTTGGCTTTTCTCAGCCACGTGATCGAATTTTTAGTGCAAACGGCATACGACCATTACGCGGGAACCAGCGGCAAAGGAAAAGCCATCATTGCCTCTGTGATAGTTTCCGCCATTTCCGCGGTATTCAACCTGTTTGCAATGCGGCGTGGCGCAATGCTGGTCAGGGACGAAAAGCAGCAATCGCTCTTTAAAAACCTCAAAAAATTTCCTTTGATAACCACTCAGTTCATTTTCTTCGTTCCCTGGAAAGTCTGGGAGATGATCCGGAGCGGCCGTTATGTTGTTTCTATTTTTTCAACCTTAACGACGAGCGCGGGATTGGGCCTGGTCGTAGGCATTCTGCGCGGGAAGGTTAATTGGGGGGTCGTCACGGGAGTTTCCGTTTTTGTATTGATAATCATTTCCGTCGCCTTGATCGCCTTATTTAATTTCCGCAAGCTCCGTCATCAGGATGCATAGATCGAGTGAGCAGCAGTCCTATCAAATCAGTTCACCTTACCAACTATTATCACAAAAATTCCGGTGGTATCAGCACCAGCTATAATAATTTGCTGGCCGCGGCGCTGCGTCATCGCCGCTACGTTCGCCTGATCGTTCCCGGGGAAAAAGAAGAGATCGAGGACGTCAATGAATTCGCCCGGATCTATTACATTCCCGCGCGAAAGTCGCCCATTTTCGATAAACGCTACCGGATGATAATGCCCTGGCAGTATATGCTCAAGGACACCCGCATCCGCGAAATTCTCTTAGACGAAATGCCGGACATGGTCGAAGTCTGCGACAAGTATTCTCTGAGCATGATGGCGGCAATGATCCACACCGACAATTTCAAAAAACTTGGCCGCCCGATGCTGGTGCATTTTTCCTGCGAGCGAATGGATGACAATGTCGCCTCGTTTTTAAGCAAAGGCACCGTGGGCAAGTGGTTTTCGCGGCGCGTGATGGGAAACTATAATTTCGCGATCTACGATTTTCATATTGCGAATTCCGTTTATACGGCTGAGGAGTTTTACCGGTCGGTCGAAAAAGAAAAAAACCCCGGGCGTTCGGAAGGTTTTCTGAATTGGTGCTGGCGATTTTTCAAAGCCGCAAAAGTTGACTATAAGGAACGTATTTCCGTCTGCCTGCGCGGCGTCAACGCCGAATATTTTAGTCCCGGCCGAAAGTCGGAAGATGTAAAACGCGAAATGCGCGAGCGCGCCGGGATTCCCGCCGACGCCGTGATGCTTTTATACGCCGGACGCATCTCGCCCGAAAAAAATATCGGCCTGCTTCCCGACTTGATGGACATTCTGAAAAACGACGCGCGCGATTATCGCCTGCTCGTGGCCGGCGCCGGCCCGCAGGCCGAATGGCTGCAAAAAGAAACTGACAGGCGCTTTCCCGGTAAAATAATTCAGCTTGGGCATCTCGATAAAGAAACCCTGGCGAATTATTACGCCAACGCCGATATTTTCCTGCACCCGAACCCGCGCGAGCCTTTCGGGATCGCTCCGCTCGAAGCGATGGCTTCGGGTGTGCCGGTCGTCGCTCCAAACGCGGGCGGGCTGCTTTCTTACGCGACACAGCAGAACGCCTGGCTGGTACCTACTGATGCCGAAAGTTTTGCCGCCGCGGTCAGGGAAGTGACCGAAAACGCCGGGCTCAGGCAGCAAAAAGTCGCCGCGGCGCTTGAGACCGCGCTTGAGAATACCCGCGAAAGATCGACCGACTTTTTATTCGCGACCTATGACCGGATGTACGAGGATTTCGAGCGCCGAAAAGAGCTTTTTGCTTATAAAGATAAGACCGATTTTGATTTTGCCGAAACGTTGAAATAAGGGCGTAAACCTGGGAGCGCCGGCATCTTGCCGGCAAAGGCTGCGTCGCAGCCTAAATAATCAATAGAAAACGGATTTAGCGGGTTAAACAGATTTCTCAATGCCGGCAGGATGCCGGCGCTCCCAGGAAGAGCGGCCAATTTTTTTTTAGAATTCAAACCAGCTCACTACTAATTAATGGGCCAAATGGAAATTAATTTCCCGCTGGGTTAAACTGAAGTATTCACGATGTTAGAGCTCGTTTTAGCCAATCTGCGCACCCGTCCGTTCCGCACTTTTATCAGTGTGGTGGGCGTAGCTCTCGGCGTGGTGTTGGTGGTGCTTTTTACCGGACTCGCGCGCGGGATGTCCAATGATATGGTGCGCCGCGCCAATAACTGGAAAGCGGAGATCGTTTTTACCCGGCCGGGCGCCATGGAACTGACCAGCTCAAATGCCAATGTCAGCGTAACCTACGCGCAAAAATTGGCGGAGATCGAGGGCGTAAAAGAAGTTGTTCCGGTCTATCGTTATGTCACGCCCAGTGCTAAAGGCCGCTGGGGGCTGCAGCAGATAGACGGCGTCGATTGGGACGCTTTTGCGCGGATGAACAGCATGCAGATCGTGTCCGGCCGCCCTGCCGCCGCTAATGACGAGGTCATTCTCGACGAGCGCCAGGCGCGCGAGGACAAAGTGGCTGTCGGCGACACGATACAGATACTCGGAGACAAGAATTTCAAAATAACCGGGATCTTTTCACCCCCCTCGGGCTCGCGTATAAAGATGTCCCTGGCGGCGATGCAGGCGGTGATGGAAAACCCGAATAGATGCACGTATATTCTGGTCAAATTAAACGACCCCGCCGATACTGACAAGGTGGCGGCCAGGATCAATGAAGCATTGCCCGGCAACAAGATAAATCTTACCCGCGACCTGGTCATCGACGCCGAAGAACGGATCCCTTCGCTGGGGGTTTTTCTTAAAGTGCTAGTCGGCCTCGGCGTTTTTGTCAGCACGATCTTTGTTCTGCTTTCGATGTACACGACCATTACCGAAAGGCGCAAAGAGATCGGCATCTTGAAATCGCTCGGCGCTTCACGGCTTTTTATCGTCCAGGTGATCGAACAGGAAGCGATAATGATCGGCGTCCTGGGAGTGGTACTGGGTTTTGTCGTTTCATTTTTAGCGGCGTTTGTTATCCAAAAGCAATTTGAGCTTATTTTCGAATTCAGTTGGGGCTGGATGGTGACGGCTGTTCTGATCGCTATTGCCGGCAGCCTGCTCGGGGCGCTCTATCCGGCGTGGAAGGCTTCATCGATCGACCCTGTTTTAGTTTTGGCCAATGAGTAATTGGCGAATAAATTGGCGAGTAATTTAATTTTATGTCAGATCAACATCTTGTTTTAGAAGCGGTCACACAAAAAGAAGCTTCCGCTAAACAAGGAATATTACAAAAACTTTTTGCCGTCTGGTTTGACGCGTTCGTCTATAACCAGATCTGGGAAGATCCGCGCGTAGATCTGCAGGCGCTCAAACTTGACGAAAACAGCCGCATCATTACCATCTCTTCCGGCGGCTGCAACGCGCTGAATTACCTGGTGGTCGGCCCCGAAAAAGTGACCGCGGTCGATCTCAACCGCCATCATATTTTCCTGCTCCGCCTTAAACTGGCCGCGCTGAAATATCTGCCCGCTTACGAAGATTTCTTTAATTTTTTCGGCGCCGGAAAGAGCAAGGAAAACGTTGAGAACTACAAAAAATATATCGCGGATAATTTAGACCCCGATACCCGTAAGTTCTGGGAAAGCAACGGTTTTTTTGGCAGCATCCTGTACGGCGACCGCATCAATTTCTTCAAAAAAGGCGGCCTCTACGAACATTCGCGTAACGGATATTTCCTGCGCTTTTTTCATAAATTCGCCGGCCTGCTGGGCTGCAAACCCGAGGAGCTTTTAAAGGCCAAGTCCCGCGAAGAGCAAGAGCAGCTTTATCAAAAATATGTCTCGCCTTTTTTCGATAGCTTTCTGATCCAGACCATCGGCAAAATGCCGATCACGATGTTCGGCCTCGGCATTCCGCCGCAGCAATATGACGAGTTGAAAAAAGACCTGGCCGAGGGCGGCAACGTCATCGACATCTATCGCGAACGCGCGCATCGCCTCGCGGTTGAATATCCGATCTACGAAAACTATTTTGCCTGGCAGGCGTTTGCGCGAAAATACGATACGGAAAATCGCCAGGCGCTGCCGGAATATTTGAAAGAAGAAAATTACGCCACGCTAAAAGCGAACGCCGGCCAGCTGGACACGGACATCGGCTCGGTCACCGAAAAGATCCGTCTGTCGCCAAAAGGAACATTTAACCGTTTCGTGTTTCTCGATGCGCAGGATTGGATGAATGCCGAGGTAATGACCGATCTGTGGCAGACCATCGCCGACATGGCCGAAAGCGGCAGCCGGATAATTTTTCGCACGGCGGCGCAAGTTCGCCGCTCGAAACAAATCTGCCGGCTGAGCTGCGCGCAAAATTTGATTATGAGGAAGAGTGGTCAAAAGAATTGTTCAAGCAGGACCGCGCTTCGATCTACGGCGGATTTCATTTATATATTTTGAAGTAGTGAGAAAGATAATTATTCATTGTTAATCATTAATTGTTCATTGAAAATCAGTTAATAATTTACAATGAATAATTAACAATTCGCCGATGTATTCTGACTTCTGTTTTCTGTCTACTTGCTTATGACCGAAGCTTTCGAAAATATGGACCGTATGTACCGCCACCAGCGGTATTTTTACGACGCCACCCGCAAATTTTATCTTTTCGGCCGCGACAAAATGATCGCCCGGATGGACGTACAGCCGGGCGAGAACGTACTCGAAGTCGGCTGCGGCACCGCGCGAAATCTGGTCCTGCTGGCAAAAAAATATCCCCGCACAAATTTTTTCGGTCTTGATGCTTCGAGCGAGATGCTGAAAACGGCGCAGGCCAAGGTCGATGCGAACAAGGTCGCCAAAAACGTCCATCTGGAAGTGGCGCTGGCGGACGATTTCACTTCTGACGGGACATTCGGTTTAGCCGAATCCTTTGATTCGATCTATTTCTCCTACTCGATCACGATGATCCCGACCTGGCGCGAATCGATCGCCAACGCGCTGGAAAATCTAAAAACCGGACATAAAATTTATATCGTCGATTTTTACGACCAAAAAGGTTTGCCTAAATGGTTTCAGAAAGCCCTGCAGGTTTGGTTAAAGCGGTTTCACGTGCAGTTTTGGAACGAGCTGATGCCGCACCTGGAATCTCTTGAAAAACAAGGCCTGATCAAATTGAAAATTTCCGAAGTTTTTCGCCGCTACTCTTTCATCGCTGAATTGACCAAGATCGATTAGCTGATCTTATTTTCGCGGCTCTGCCGCCGTGATGTGCGGAAAGGCTCTGCCTTTCCGGTGAATTGCCCACTTAAGATCTTAGGAGGCTGAGCCTCCGCAAATAACAGGCCACCCCGCCGGTAAGCCATAGGCTTACCGCACATCACTGCGGCAGAGCCGCTAATACCTCGAACCACTAAACACACGAAACTCTGCGAACTCCCAAAAACCTCTATCGCCAAAAACTAAACAATGATCTACTCTCATTCCGTTGTGGTCGGAAGTGCTGACTGTGGCGGTTAAGCCGCCTGAGCACGCCGTCCTTGCCCGGTAGGCCGCAAACCATCGGGCTAGATCCGGAAGCATCGCTTTAGTGTCGTTTCCGGTAATGCCGAGTATAAAGCTAGCCTGCGCCGCCGCCCGTAGCGCAGACGAAAAATCAAACCGGGCCAGCCGCCGCGGGGCCTTTGTCTTGGTTCCTGAAACCCGCGGGCAGACTGTAGAACTTAAGGAACCGGACTAAGCATGTAAAACTCCCGGCAGATCCTTTCAGGGTCGCCGTCCCACGTCACTCTTCCGCCGCAACAAACAATTTAAAATGTTAAGTATGAGGTCAGAACCGAGGCTCCCCTCCTGCCTGAGGAGGGGTGGCAGCCGCTTCGGCTGACGGGGTGGTGGGAGAGCAACCGGGTTTCCTAAAACTCCCCTCCTTACGAAGGAGGGGTGGCACGCGCTTCGCGTGACGGGGTGGTTCTTCTTGTCAGAACCGGGAGTGGCAGCGCTCGAACGCCCGGCGTCCGAGCGGGCAGGGATGCCCGCGCTCCATAGCCTCGTTGCCATCGGCGGAGTGCGTGGTATACTTCAATCGCAGCAAAAATATGACCGCCATTTCTAGCGACATTCTGATCGGCACCGTCAAAGGCCCGGGCGAACTTCCGCACGAATATCTTTTTATCACCAAAAATAATACCGACACGCGCATCGGCGAATTCGTTTATTACGCGGCAGACGACGGGCGCGAAACACGCCGGATCGTCGGCACGATCACCAGCCGGCGGCTGATCAGAAATCTGCCTGACGTTTTTCTTTCAGACCCGTCGACCTCGCCGGCAGCGGTTTCTTCGCTGATAGGTTTAAACGGCGGCCAACCCGAGCTGTATGAGATCACTGTCGCCACTATCGGATTTTTTGATGAAAAGCTAAAAGATTTTGTGAACCCGCGCATTCCGCCTAACCCCGGCGACGGCATTTACCTGACGTCTTCGGAAACGCTCGGCGATATGCTCAGCCCGCGCAAAGAGGGCGAGGAAGGCTCGGCGCACATTGGCAGTCTGCTGACCCGCTCTGCCGGCGAAGTGCCCGTCGTTTTTTCTGTCAAAGACGTGGTGTCTACACACCTGGCGGTGCTTGCTTCGACCGGGTCCGGTAAATCTTACACGGCCGGCGTGCTGGTCGAAGAATTGATGCGCCCCTACAACCGCGCGGCGGTCCTGATCGTCGACCCCCACGGCGAATACCAAACGCTCCAAAGCATTCATGGCGACCCGGCGTTTGCCGGCAGCGACGGCTATCATCCGGAAGTTAAAGTGATCACGCCGGAAAATATCAACGTGCGTTTTTCCACCCTGACCGAAGCCGACGTGAAATACCTGCTCCCCGAAGGCACTTCGGACAAAATGCTGCACTATCTGCATCTTGCTTTTAACACCCTGATGGAGCGCAAAGATACGGAGCGCCAGCTTTGGGGTTATCACGACCTGCGCGACGCCGTCACCGAGCAAAAATACGGCGAAGACAGTAAAAAAGACAGCGGCGGCAACGTCAGTTCGATCGAAGGCCTGCTCTGGCGTATGGATTCCCGCTTTGACCGCAAAGGCGGCATTTTTTCCGACACCGACCACATCCCCCTGCCCGATCTTTTCAAACCCGGACGCTGCACCGTGCTGCAGCTTTCCGACATCGAGCAGAACGAACAGCAGGTGATCGTCGGCACGCTGCTCCGCCGCGTTAACAAAGCCCGCATGGCGACCGTCCGCGGCGAAGTCACGTCGGGGGAAAATTTTCTCGATTACCCGGTTTTTGTTTTACTCGAAGAATCTCACCGTTTCGCGCCCGCCGGCACGAGCGTGGTTTCGACCAATATTTTGAAACAGATTCTTTCCGAGGGCCGTAAATTCGGCGTCGGTATCGGAATGATCACCCAGCGCCCCGGCAAGCTGGATCAGGATGTTCTTTCACAATGCATGACGCAGATTATCATGCGCATCGTCAACCCGATCGACCAGGACACGGTCGCCAAGACCGTCGAGGGCGCCGGGCGCGCGATGCTGGCTGAGCTTCCCGCGCTGACCAAGGGACAGGCGGTGATATCAGGTGTCGGCGTAAATACGCCGGTGATGTGTAGAATTCGCTCGCGCCTGACCAAGCACGGCGGTGAAACTTTTGACGCGCCGCGCGAATGGCTTGAATGGCATTCCACCGGCGAAAAAGAAAAGCGCACCGTAAAAGATGCGCTCTATAATCCTGAGAAAAAGAAAACCGAAAAGATCGACGGTATTCCTACCTGATCTTCTAAACTCCCCTCCTTACAAAGGAGGGGTGGCACGCTTGGGCTTGGGCGGGGTGGTTCTTCTTAAAAACAAACGGCTTTTTGGCGAACGCACCTGGAGCCAAACATTTTTTTCGTGCGTTTCGTGTATTTCGTGGTTAAATTCCGGCTTGCCATAAATTGGCGGTAAAGAACTTAACCGCGAAGCACACTAAAAACACGAAACTTAATCGTTGCGGAGCGCCTCGTAAACAGCGCGAATTTTCCCGATCAACTGTTTAGTTTCGCTAAAATCGAGCGTCTGCGCGCCGTCGGAAGCCGCTTTTTCCGGCGTCCGGTGAATTTCAACGATGGCGCCGTCCGCGCCTGCTGCCAGGCTGGCCAGGGCCACCGCTTCCACATACCGGCGAATGCCTACCCCATGCGAAGGATCAGCTATCACCGGTAAGTGAGACTTTTCCTTTAAAACAGGAATAGCATTTATGTCGAACGTGTTGCGATAAGACTTTTCGTAAGTTCTGATCCCGCGTTCGCACAGCAAAATGCGTTCATTACCCCCCATAAAAATATATTCCGCCGCCTGCAGCAATTCTTCTATCGTGCCGCTCATTCCCCGCTTAAGCAGCACCGGTTTGTCCACCTTGCCGAGCGCGTCAAGCAAGTTAAAGTTCTGCGAGTTGCGCGTGCCCACCTGGTAAACATCCACGTATGGATACATTCCCTCGATCTGTGAAGCGTCCATTACCTCGGTGGTCAGTTTGATGCCGAGCGGCCGCGATATTTCGCTGACCATCTTCAATCCTTCAAAGCCCAGGCCGCGAAACGCATAGGGCGAAGTACGCGGTTTAAATGCGCCGCCGCGCATTATGCGAATGTTATTTTCTTTTAAGAAATTAGCGATGTCCGAAACCTGTTCGGGCCCTTCGAAAGAACATGGGCCCATCATCAAAGCGAAATCACCGCCGCCGATCTTTACCCCGTCGCCGAGATCGATGGCCGTCGGCGCCACTTTCCATTTCCGCGAAACCAGTTTGTAATTATCGGAAACGCGGTGGACATCCTTTACTCCCGCGAGAGCGCCGACGCGGCGAATATCGATGTCGTAATTACCAAGAGCGATCAGGTAGCGGCCCACCTGCGTTGAAACGTCAGTGACCTTTAATCCCAAAGCCTTGACCTGGTCGCGTAAGCGTTCCAGTTCGCCGGGCTGAATATTTTCCTGGCATTGAATTATCATAAAAACTTTTTACCGCCGCGCGGGAGAGCCAAAAAAGTTAGGGGCCCGCAGCTTCACCACTCTTTGAATCTCCGGACTCTTTACTTTCCAGCTCTCCCGTCACTATTCCCCAATCTCGATAAATTTCCTCACAAAATCTTTTGTCGCTTGGTCGACGTCATCCGCGTTTTCAATGGCCCGCAAAAACGCGCTGCCGACGATCGCACCCGCGGCATAATTGCTGACTTCTTCAAACTGTTCGCGTTTTTCAATGCCGAAACCCACTATGATCGGCGACTTTAAACCCAGCGTATTCAGTTGTTTAAGATAGTTCCTGCGCCCTTCGTCGAGCTGCAGTCCCTTGCCGGTAACTCCCGCCATCGAGACGGCGTAGATAAAACTATCGCTCGCCTCATCGATCATCTTGATGCGTTCGTCCGACGTGTTCGAAGTGATCAAAAAGATATTCGAAAGGCCGCTCTCTGCAAAAAGTTTCCTGTAATGTTCCAAATAAAACTCGGGCGGCAGGTCCGGCAGGATCACGCCATCCGCACCGGCATCTTTTCCGTCGCGGCAAAAACGTTCCACTCCGTATTGCAGTATCGGATTCAGGCTGCCCATTAAAAGGATCGGAATATTGATACGGCTCCGTATCTCCCGCAGCGTGTCCAGGGTCCATTTCAAACTCGCGCCGTTTGCCAGCGCCCGTTCGTTCGCGGCTTGGATGGTCGGGCCGTCAGCGATCGAATCCGAGAACGGAATACCCAGCTCGATCAGGCCGACGCCGCTTTCCGCCAGCGCCTCGCAAATAGGGACCGTATCTTCCAGGTCCGGAAATCCCGCGGTCACAAAAACCGAGAAGATCTTGCGGCCACCTTTAGCACCGCTGTCAGCGTCCCCACTAGCACTGCCATTCACGAACAAATTTTTCAGGCGGTCACCGGCCATCTTCCGCCTCCAAATTTTTGACCGAATTTTTGACCGGATTTTTGACCGGATTTTTGAAATGCCCGAGATAGGTGGTCATGTCCTTATCGCCGCGCCCTGAGAGACAAACAACGACCACCGATCTTTCCGGCAGATCTAATTTAGGCAGGTAAGCCAGGGCATGGGCCGATTCGATCGCGGGAATTATCCCTTCCAGACGCGTCAACTCGAGCCCGGCGTCGAGCGCCTCTTCGTCGGTGACATTTACATATTTCACTCGCCCTGTGGCGTGCAGCATTGAATGCTGAGCGCCGATGCCCGGGTAATCCAGCCCGGCCGAAACCGAATGCGCCTCACACACTTGCCCGTCATCGGTTTGCATTAGCAGCGTCCGGCTGCCGTGTAAAACCCCCGCTCTTCCGACCGCCGTTGTCGCCGCCGTTTTTCCGCTCCCGACCCCTTCACCGCCGGCCTCAACGCCAAAAAGTTTTACCTGTTCGTCTTCCAGAAATACGCCAAATGCTCCGATCGCGTTGCTGCCGCCTCCAACGCAGGCGACTATGGCGTCGGGCGCGTTTCTATTTTCTTTTTCCGATAATTGCGTCCGGATTTCTTCGCCGATAACGCGCTGGAACCGCGCGACCATATCCGGAAACGGGTGCGGGCCGACGACCGATCCGATCAGGTAATGCGTGTCTATCGGATTCGCTATCCAATCGCGCAGCGCTTCATTGGTCGCGTCTTTTAATGTGCGGCTTCCGGAATTTACCGGCACAATGCGCGCGCCGAGCATCTTCATTTTTTCCACGTTTGGCTTTTGCCGTTCGATGTCGACCGCGCCCATAAACACCACGCATTCCAGGTCCATCAGCGCGCAGACGGTCGCCGTCGCTAACCCGTGCTGCCCCGCGCCGGTCTCGGCAATAATGCGTTTCTTTCCCAGCGCGCGGGCCAGCAATATCTGCCCGATGGTGTTATTTATCTTATGAGCGCCGGTGTGATTCAGATCTTCGCGTTTGAGATAGATGCGCTGCCCAGCAGATTCGGAAAGCCTTTTCGCCAGGTAAAGCGGCGACGGGCGTCCCACATAATCCCGCAGCAATTGGCCGAATTCTTCCTGAAAATCGCTGCTTTCAATGATCTCACGGTAACTGAGCTGCAGCTCGCGGACGTTCGGATAGAGCATCTCCGGCACGAACGCGCCGCCAAATTCACCGTAAAAACCATTTTCGTCAACCGTGTAATTCATAGCGTGTAATTCATAAACTCTTGATAAGTTTTTTGACCAGCTGCGGTGATTTCATTCCCGGCGAAATTTCGATCTTGCTGTTTAAGTCGATGCCGAAAAGCGGCAGCCTTTTGCAGCTTTTGATCGCCTCGATCACATTTTCCAACCCGAGACCGCCGCTTAAGAAAAAAGGCCGCCGGATAGGAAACGAATGCAAAATACTCCAATCAAAACTCTCCCCGCTTCCACCCGGTTTTGCCGTCTTCGTGTCAAAGAGAAAATAGTCACAGGCTTCTTCATAGGCGGTTAATGTGCTCCCGTCAAAATTTTCATCGACCGAAAAAACTTTGATCACTTTCGGTTCGGGCCTGGTGTTTTTCACTTCGGCACAGACCTCCGGCGATTCGTCGCCGTGCAGTTGGATCATCGGAAGCTTTACCTGTTTGACGATCTGCTGCATCTTTTCGACCGTCTCATTTACAAAAACGCCGACCGGGATAAGGCCAAAGAAATGCGGCAAGCTCACCGCATCTTCGGGCGAGATATAGCGCGGCGATTTTTTATAAAAGTTCAGGCCGAAATAATCGGGCTGCAGCGCTGCGACGGCGCGCAAATTGTCGGGGTCGCGCATACCGCAAATTTTTATTTTTACTTCGCGTTCTTTCATTGATTTTTTGCTTCCTGCAGTTTCTGCACAAGCGCGGCACAGGCTTCTTCCGGGCGGCTGTTTCGCATAAATGTTTCGCCGATCAAAAAGCCCTGAAACCCCACTTGTTTTAATTTGATGATAGTTTCCGCATCACTTAATCCGCTCTCGGAAATTTTCACGACTCCGTTGGATGGAAGTATTTCGGCCAGTTCGAACGAGCGGTCTACGTTCGTAGAAAAATCCTGCAGATCGCGGTTGTTCACGCCCAAAACGTCGATATTCTCCAGGCTCCCCGGCAATTCTTCCGCGTTATGGATCTCCAGCACGACTTCCAGCCCGAGCGATTTGGCGAGCGCGGCAAATTGCCCGATCTTCTGTGCGTCCAGCACACCGGCAATAAGCAGTATCGCATCCGCGCCGATCGCCCGCGCTTCAACGATCTGATATTCGTCAACGACAAAATCTTTGCGCAGCACGGGGCAATAATTGAATCGCCGGGCCGTGGTCAGGTCATCGTTGCTTCCGCTGAAAAATTTTGTGTCGGTCAGGATCGACAGTGCGCTGGCGCCGGCCTGCATATAACCGATCGACAGCTGTTCGACGGAGATATATTCATTTAATATCCCCTTTGACGGAGAGCGGCGCTTTATTTCAGCGATAATGCCGACCTTGTCCGGGCGCCGAAGATAACCCGCGAGCGAAACGGCACATTAAAATGTTCGCTGCGCTCCAGCTTTTTAAGCGGGACAAGCTCACGGCGCTCCGCCGTCTCATGCTGTTTAAATGCAATTATTTCCTCTAAGATCGTCATAATTTAATTTCTGTCCGGCTTAATGCTTTAAATTGCCACTAGCTTTAGCGGTAATAACATACTTAGCTTAGCGAATAGACTTTAAGCTCCGTAGGAGCGTCATATTTATAGAAACAATAAGGTAATATTTTCCAGCTCCAGCGGAACGGCATATGTCGTTCCGCTGGAACTCCCGCCTTACTTTTTTCGATCTGATGCTATAAATATAGCGTTCCTAACGGAACTCGGGAACACCTCCCTGCTTCGAACCTGGATTACCTCTAAGTCGGTAGCTGAGTCAAATATGTTATTACCGCTAAAGCTATCGGCAATTTAAAAGCCGCCGGATTCCATCAGGCTAATTTCCGCGTAAAATTTCCAAGGCGCGCCAAGCCGCACCCGAACCTAATGACTCCATGGCTTTCCGGCAATGGTCGGCAAAAGAAAGCTCCGGTTTTATCAGGCGCATCGCAAAGGCCGCATTTGCGATCACCACGTCTCTCTGGGTTTTGTTCGCCGCGCCCCCGCTGCTGCTGCCGCGCAAAATATCCACAAATTTGCCCGCCGTTTCTTCCAGGCCCGTGCCGCCGCGCAGTTCATCCGCTTCCGCCGTTTCGAATCCCAGATCGTCCGGGTAATAGGTTTCCATTCCAAGATTGGTCGCCGCGTCAAAAGGCCCGGTGAGCGATATCTCGTCATAGCCCCCATCACTTGCCGCGCGAATGCACCACCGCGAAATCCGTTCCGCTGTCCTCGAAAAAATAGCGGTAAAGCCGCAGCACCGCCGGGTCCGCCACGCCGATAAATCGGTAGCGCGGGCGCGCCGGGTTTACCAGCGGCCCCAGCAGGTTAAAAAATGTGCGAAAACCTATCTCTTTTCTCAGCGGCGCCACTTGTTTTAATCCCGGTTGAAAAAGCGGCGCGTGCAGATAACAGATATTCGCGCCCGACAGATCGCCGCGCAATTTGCCTTCGTCGGCGGTGAACTTCACTCCTAAAAACGCCAGGATATCGGACGAGCCGCAGCCCGATGTCGCCGACGAATTCCCATGCTTCGCGACTTTTATTCCCGCGCCCGCCAGAACAAACGCGGTCAGCGTAGAGATATTAAAAGTGCCTTTGTCATCGCCGCCGGTGCCGCAAACGTCGATCATATCTTTTTCCTGCAGGTCGACCTTTATGCCTCTCGCGTCCAGCTCGTGAAAAAACCCTTTTAGCTCGGACGGATGAATGCCGCGCATCTGTATCGCCGTTAAAAACGCGGCGGCCTGTGCGTCAGGCACTTCGCCGGAAAGGATCTCGCTCAAAGCCTGCTGCGCCGCCTCTTCGCTCAGCACCTGCCCCTTCATAATTTTGGCTGCCCCCTCTTTAACTGATCCTCTCACCTTTTGTCTCCAGTTTTATCTTGCAGCCAGTTTCGCAGGATCGTGGCGCCGTCAGGCGTCAAAACCGATTCGGGATGAAACTGCACACCGCGCACGTCAAATTCGCGGTGCCTGAGCGCCATCACGCGTCCGTCGGCGTCGAGCGCAGTCACTTCCAGGCTTTCCGGAAGCTCTTCTTTAGAGACCATCCAGGAGTGATAACGGCCCGATTCGAATTGTTTCGGCACGCCGCGAAACAGTAATTCATCTTCGACCTCGACCAACGTCTCCATTCCAAATCCGTGGCAGACCCGTTCCATATTTTCGAGTTTCGCGCCAAAATTTTCCGCGATACATTGATGGCCTAAACAAACACCCAGAATGCTTTTGTGCCCGGCAAAACGTTTGACCAGTTCCGGCATCACTCCTGCCTCCGAAGGCAAACCCGGCCCCGGCGAAAGAATTATCTTATCGTACTTTTCCACTTCCTCCAGCGAGATCTTATCATTGCGAAAGACATCGGGCCTGATACCGCTGACCTCTCCCACCAGCTGGTACAAATTAAAAGTAAAAGAATCGTAATTGTCTAAAAGCAAGACCTTCATATTTTTAGTGGCAGTAAGCAGTGGCAATAGGCAGTAAAAATTAATTGTTCTTACCGCTGCTGCTAACTGCCCCTGCTCTGCCTACTGCTTACTGCTTACTGCCCACGGCTTACTGCTTACTGCTTACCGCTTAGTGCTTCCGCCATTTCGATCGCCCTTCGCAAAGCGCCGAGTTTGTTTCTCACTTCTTCGGTTTCTTTCAGCGGGTCGGAATCGCTGACGATGCCGGCGCCGGCTTGAAAAATAAGTTTTCTTTTTCGCGCCAAAAACGAGCGGATCATGATCGCCTGTGTGCAGTCGCCGTTTAGATCCAAAAAGCCTACGCTTCCGCCATAAAAGCTGCGCCCCGACGGTTCCAGGTCGTTTAGGATCTGCATCGCCTTGTATTTCGGCGCGCCGCTCAAGGTGCCCGCCGGAAAAGTATCGGACAGAATTTCCGCCGCCGAGGTGCTCCCCGCGAGCTCCCCAGAAACCTTCGACACCAGGTGAATAACGTGCGAATAAAACTCTACCTGTTTGAACGATTCTACACCCACTCCGCTGCAGTTCCGGTTCAGATCGTTGCGCGCCAGATCGACCAGCATCACGTGCTCGGCGGATTCTTTCGGATCGTTTTGCAGCTTCTCGGCAAATTCACGGTCTTCCGTTTTGTTTGCACCGCGCGGGTAAGTGCCGGCGATCGGGTGCAGCGTGGCGATGCGATCCCTTATCAATAACTGCGCTTCGGGCGACGAACCAAAGAGCGCAAAATTTCCGTAATCGAAAAAGAACAGGAACGGCGACGGGTTGATACAGCGCAGCGCGCGGTAAACCTGAAACTCATCGCCGCGAAACGGCTGCACAAATTTTCGCGAAGGAACGATCTGGTAAACATCGCCGCGCCTGATATGTTTCTGGCACGTGCGCACCGTTTCGGCAAAATCTTCGTCGCTGATGTTGGCCTTTTCTTCGCCGACGCGGGCAAACTCGTATTCGGGCGCGCGCCGGTAAGTAATGATATCCAATAATTCGCGCAGCGGCTGGGAATTATCTTTCTTTCCCGCTTCGGAAATTTTCAGCGCGGTGATCTGGTTATGAAAATGATCGAAAGCGGATAACGTACCGGTAGAGCGCCAGCTGAATATCGGGGATGGTTTCTTCCTCCGGCGGAAGTTTGGAAAATGTCAGGTCTTCGAAAAAAGGGATCGCGCTATAGCCGATATATCCAAAAAGACAGGCCAGCCCCGAAAGTTCCCCGTTGGGTGTCGCGATGTTGATCGCCTGCTGAAACTGGGCCAGAACCGACACGGCTGTTTGTTCCGGGGACAAAATTATCTCCCGGATCTTGCGTCCTTCCATTTCGATCGTCACCGCGCCGTTTTTCAGCGTGAATTTTAAGATCGGCCCGGCACAAAGATAGGACCGCGCGGTTACCGGCGTATCGTAATCGAGGCATTCCAACAGCAAACTCTCGGGAAATATCTGCCGCAAATTGCTGTAGAGCGATACCGGCAGGCCGTGATCGGCCGTCATGGTGATAGTTTCCGCGGAAAGATCGAACCTTTCAAACATATAAAAAAATAAAGAGAAAACCGGCCTTTAAAAAGGCAATAAAGCACCAGGGAAAGAATAAACGGATTTTAAATTGTAGGCGGAAAGATTATATTTTGGGCGGCTACGCCCACCAGGATACGACACACCACGACGCGGAAGCGACGAAGGAAGTGTTGTTTTTCTGCATGCCGTAAGTCATAAAGTAAAAGAATAGTATCAGGTATATTTTGATTTTACAATAGGAAAAACAAGAGTAGTTGTGGTGTTTTTTATGCTTGGCAAAGAACCACCCCGCCCTTCGGCTCTTAAACTCCCCTCCTTACGAAGGTAATAACATATTTGACTCAGCTACGACTTTAGAAGTAATCAAGTTAAGAGCAGGGAGGCGTTCCCGAGTTCCGTCAGGAACGCTATATTTATAGCATCAGATCGCAAAAGTAAGGCGGGAGTTCCGTTAGGAACGACGTATGCCGCTCCGCTGGAGCTGGAGAATATTTATACATCATTGTTTCTATAAATATGACGCTCCTACGGAGCTTAAAATGTTCGCTGAGCCAGGTATGTTATTACCCTTACGAAGGAGGGGTGGCGCTGTTTTTCAGCGCCGGGGTGGTTCTTTCTCAAATAAGGCAAATCAACCCCTATTTCTCCTCACTCTCATCAGGATCGATCGGATCTATTATCTCCTCCTCATCCGGCGCTTTCTTACGCGTAAAGAGGGGTTTGCCGACGATATCGTTCCGCACATAAAGCTTCAGCTCCACACCCGGCCGCAGCGGATAAGTTCCGGCGAGGGCGTAATTGTCCGGGTAATGCCTGATCATTTCGCATTCGATCGTCGGCCTTTCCTGGCCTATGCATTTGTTTTCCTGTTCTTCGGAAGTAATTATCAGATCGACCGTATTGGCCGGCACCGCTTTGGCATGGTAGCCGACATTGGGATAGTTTCTCGTGTACCACGGCATTCCCCAATACTCCAGGTGAAACCACGGCGATACTGATGTCGTTGCCTTTTTTCGTTTTTCTGCCGAATTCCTTGATCGCCTGGATCAGATCCAGAAAGCCGCGTTTGGTCTGGGCATAAACATACGGGCGGCGTTCTTCGTCATAGCGGAAGAAATTGAGCTCTACCGTTTGAAAGGTCAAAACACCCGCGGCCAGAAAAACCAAAAGGACGCCCAGTATTTCTCCACCTCTTTTTTTGCCGGTCACCAGCTCGTTGATCGCATATCC
The DNA here is from genome assembly GCA_963766895.1 of uncultured Acidobacteriota bacterium. Lineage (GTDB taxonomy): Bacteria > Acidobacteriota > Blastocatellia > Pyrinomonadales > Pyrinomonadaceae > DASYKT01. The sequence continues at coordinate 47,922 of CAVYCB010000008.1, read as the reverse complement.
CGCGATGATACACATCGGCAAAACAAAACTTAACGCGAGCCAGGGGGTTTTGTACGGAATCAATGTATAGGCGATCATCAGCCCCCATGCCCACAGCGCCGTAAACATCGCGAAGCGATGCTGCGCCTTCCAAAAAGCGATAAGGCTGCCAAATAACCCAAGCAAAAATATTGGGCTTCGATCAGGCCCATCCATTCGAAGTAGGCAAGAAATCCATTTTCGGAATGCTCTTTGGTGCCCGTCTCTGCCAGAAATAATACGCTTCCAGCGAGCGCGGGATCCCTTCGGCATAAGTAAAGAAGGAAGAAAAGAAAAGTATCCAGAGATAAACAAAAAGCGTCACCGCCGCCGCGGCCAGCAAAAGCGAGTCGGCGTTATTTCCAAAACTCGCTATGAATGTTCTTGGCGTTAGGGCCGCGGATTCTTCCAGGCAGGCTCCAGCCGGGCGCGGTCAACGAATAAATTGCGATAGATCCAGATGCAGAACATGGCTATCGCCATTGTGCCGAGCGAAATGAACGCGGTTTCCTTGGTAGCGAACATCAATGCCGCGCTGGCCGCGGCCAGCAGCAGGTAGATCGGTTTTCCGTCCCGCCAGCGGCTTAGGGCCAGCATCAGGAAAAAGACGATCACCGCTTCCAGCAAAAAGAACCCGCTTCTGATCGCGGCGCCCGTAACGTTTTCCTGAACACCGATCAAACGGGGCAAAAGTATCGGGATCGGCATCAGGCAAACCAGCAGCACCAGCGCCGTCAGAACGTGCGCCCCGATACCCGGTGTCCGTTTTTCCATAAAATACATCACGCCCACCACTATCGCGAAGGTGAAAAAAACGAACAGTATCTCGTGGATAAAATACCGCGAAATAAAGACCATTCCCGGCGACAGCGCCAGAAAAAGCGCTGCCGAAAGCGCGCCCGATCCTCCCGATATACCTTTTTAGAAACAGCGCCAGGACGACCGTCAGAACCCCGAAGATCAACACGCTACAACGGACCGGCAAAGTTTCGAGCCCGAACACCTTGGTAAACGCGAGCGTGATGTAATAAAGCGTCGGGCCGTGATAATTGGCGGGATCGTATTTATAGACGCCGTCTTTGAACAGGGTGGTGAGAAAAAAGCCGTTTACGCCTTCATCGTGATGAAAAGGCTTTAGCCCCAGCCAAAAAAAGCGCAAAAATATGGCGACCGCCGTTATCAAGAACCGCCCGACCAGCCAGACTTATCCGGCATTCCGCTTTTTACTTCCGGCCGCTCAGCGGCTTTTCCTTTTTTTTAACGTCTGGTTTCATTATCTTAAATGTGCTCATACCGGGAACGTAGTGTCCGGCTTTCTGGCTGAATTCCTTATTTTATGTGCCATGATAATTCTTGCTTCGCTCGGAGCCGGTCACTATGTTTCCGGTACTGACCCTGTTACCTTTTTGATTCCAACTGATATTTATTGCAAAGCCTATTTTATTTTATATACGCTATACTGGCCTTCTTCCGCCACCACCGGAAAGCGGGTGAAAAAATCCTCACGCGCTTTTAACTCGTTGCGCTCGTCCGGCGAGATCAAAACATACTCAATATTGTATTTACGAAGGAAGGTTTCCGCCACCGGCGAAGCGGTATACATTTTTTTAACATCGCTCTCCCTCTCCGCGGTAATCGATCCCGTGCGACACGAGGTGGCCGCTATAACGCATTAACGAGCGCCTGCCGTTAAATTGACCGGGCTGTTAAATGTCGGCGCGTTCAAAAACAGGGCGTTCGGCCCGGCGACCTTCCTGATATCCTCCGCCAGCCTTACTTCATCCATGCTCGCGATGCGGTAGATTTGCGAACCCGAAGCCGCCCGCCATACATCCAGCGCGCCGGCAAATATCAGGACGGCGAAGCTCCCGCCGCCAGCACCTTGGCCATCTGCCCTTTCCCAAACCCTGGCCAATAAAAGCGCCACCGCGAAAGATCGAGCCGACAAACCAGTAAATCAGCACCTTGATATTGTCCCATTCCCACGGCGCCAGTTTCGCCACATTGGAAATAATAAAACACAGCCCGAAAGGAATATAGAACAGCAGCATTTTTTTCGCTTCGGCGTGCGGTATGAGTGGTTTGTCTTTTTTCCGGTAAAGATCGAGCAGCAGCAAAATGATGGCGGCAAGCAAAAGCGGAATGAAAATTCCCGTGTTAAAGATCCAGAAAACGAAGATATTCATCCTGCCGCTGTCCCAGCCAAAATACCAGGCGATAAATTCTTTGGGCCGCGTGGCGCTGCCGCTCATCGCCCACAAAAGTTCCGGCGCGGCTATCAGCCCCGCTCCCACAAAGAAGGCCAGCCACTTTTTCCATTTTTTCAGGGTCAAAACAGCCGCGAATCCCGCCACCATTAACACCACTAACAATGAGTGTGCGTGGATCAAAGGCAAAAAACCCGCGATCACCCCGACGATAAAGGACGCAAAGATCGCCCGGTTTTTATTCTCCCCATCACCTTTACTGCCGTTTTCACCATCAAAAACATTCCAGAGATACGTCAAAACGATCAGCGCCAGGGGCATTCCAAAAAGGATGCTTCGCTGGGTAATGAACAGCGTTATCAGCGGATTTCCCCAGCGCAGGCTAAACGGCATACCGGCCGCTACTCCTTCGGAAAAACGCATCGTGTAATCATTTGGCAGATGCCAGAGAAAGGTCAGCAGGTCTTCTGAGCCGATAAAAAAGTCTTTAAAGAACAGGAGAAACCCGAAGCCTCCGGCAAATATCAAAAGCAGCGCCGCTATCTTACCCGCCAATTTGCTGCGGGTAATTCTGAAGGCAAAATTTTCCAGCAGCACAAAAAGCGAAAACCCCAGCAGCACGTCCTGCCAGATCATCGCGCGGCGCACGCCCGCCCCCAGCGTCACCAGCGCCGCCGTTATCAGGTCGGCCATAAACGGGTAAGTGAATTTTGCCCCGGCATACGATGGATTTTCCGGCGGGAAATTTTGGCCCTCGGTAAAACTGAAAATAGCGCCGAGGTGAAAATGCAGGTCCCCCAGGTTATGCGCCACGCCGGTATAGATGCCGTCTTTTGCTTCGATCATCGCCCGGTCAAAAAAGAAATAAAGCAAAGTAAAAAGGCCGAAATAATACAATAGATTTAATAGCTTGCTACCCGTCGTTCCCTGCCACTTCCCTTCCGCCCTGCGCCAATCGCGCAGCACACTTTTCCGGACATCGTTTTTAATTAGTAAAAACAGCGGAAGCAAAGTGAGTAAAAGAGAAACCAATACCACCCAAACTGAAAGGTAGTAAAAACAGGCGAGAACAAAAACCGCCAGGCTAAAAATTGCCGAACCGATCACATTTCCCGCGCAGAGTCGCAGCAGCAAAGAGTCTTCCTTCTCATAAAGATAGGTCAGCACCATTCCGCCGATGGTTATCAATGACAAAATTAATATTGAGATGAACATTTAGTTCAATGCGCTCCCTGCCGGTTAACCAATTCTATTTCCGCGCTTTCAAAAACACGAAATCATTGTTAGCCACTAATAACACGAATTAAAGAATTCTTATTCGTGTGATCGGTGACATTCGCGGCAACTATCTCCGACTTTATAGAAACAAAGTTTCCGGAACTGTTACAAACAAGCATTTAATATTTAGTGAGGCGTCCAACCAGAGACTTCAATTTCGGCGCTGGCAACTTTGCCGTCATCACCGAAGTTCACTTTTAAGTATTCTGCCGCGCCCGGGTCCAGGCCGGACTGAGTATCGCCCAAAAGCGCGAGTTCGTATCTTGCATAGGAATCACTAGAGCGCTTGGGCATTTCGTGTCCGAGCATCGTGCGGACCTCGTCCCGGGTCTTTCCGTTCAATGCCTTGCGCGATACGAGATCACGCGCCATACCGGGCCGCGCCGCCCTGCCGTTAAAATCCTTCCAGACCTTTTCGTCAAACGGCTGCGGCGAAATAAAGCTCCGCGGCATACAGCCCTGAAACGCTGACAAGAGAACGATGGCGAGAATTATTTTAGCGCCTTTCATAGGAATATTTTAAAGCAAATTAAGCCATAACTTGCCGATTTCTCAAAACCGCATTTCAAAGTTACAATATTCGTTTGTATTTATTTTAGAGAAATTGAGATTTTAGATAGATATGCTACAAGCTGGAATTGTCGGATTGCCGAATGTGGGAAAATCCACGCTCTTTAACGCGCTGACGGCGCAGGAGGCCGCGCTGGCCGCTAATTACCCTTTTGCCACCATCGAACCGAATGTCGGCGTGGTGGCCGTGCCGGACGAACGCCTGCCCGTGCTGGAAAAAATGAATAAGGCGCAGAAGCTTATTCCCGCCACCGTGGAATTCGTCGATATCGCCGGTTTGGTGCGCGGCGCTTCAAAGGGCGAGGGTCTGGGCAACCAGTTTCTGGCGAACATCCGCGAGACCGACGCCGTTATCCAGGTGGTGCGCTGTTTTGAGGACGAAAATATCATCCACGTCGAGGGCTCGGTAAATCCGGTGCGCGATATCGAGACCATCCAGATCGAACTGGCTCTGGCCGACCTCGCTTCATGCGAGAAACGAAAAGACAAGGCCCAGCGCGCGGCAAAATCGGGCGGCGACAAAGCAGCCAAAGCCGAGCTTGAAATACTGGACAAGATCCTTCCCGTACTGGAAGAAGGACGCCCGGCCCGCGCCGCAAATCTGACGGACGATGAAAAAGCGATCGTAAAAGGCTGGTTCCTGCTTTCGACCAAGCCGACCATTTACGCGGCCAATGTCGATGAAGACAGCCTCGCTGACCCGGAGTCAAATCCCCACGTAAAAACCGTCAAAGAACATGCAGCTTCGGAAAACGCCGAGATGGTCGTTATCTGCGCCAAGCTCGAGGCCGAACTGGTCGCGCTGGAAGAAGAAGAACGCCTGGAATTTCTGAAGGATGTCGGCGTGACGTCGAGCGGTGTGGATAAACTGATCAAGTCTGCCTACAAGATGCTGGGCCTCATGTCATTCCTGACCGCCGGCGAAAAAGAAGTGCGCGCCTGGACCATCCCGATCGGAACCAAAGCTCCCCAGGCTGCGGGAGAAATTCACTCCGACATTGAAAGAGGCTTTATTCGCGCCGAGATCGTGGGCTATGACGATCTCATTCGTGCCGGTTCGACGGGTGCCGCCAAGGAACAGGGCCTGACCCGCGTCGAAGGCAAAGAATACGTGATGCAGGAAGGCGATATCGTAAATTTCAGATTTAATGTCTAATTTCTGAATTGCTAAGCATTGCTTTTACAATAGCTTAGCGCCGTCTTGTAGCATGCGCGACTGACTTTATTTATTAAATCTGTAAAAATTATTGTATTATCGCTTTTTTACCCGGGAGGATTTTAAGTAATGAGTTCAATAACGATAGACGAAAAACACGTATCTCCTGATCTGGACAAAGAAACAGAAACGGAACCTTCCGGCCTGACACCGGACGAAGAACGCGAAATTGAACTCTTCCTTGAAGACAGCCGGAAATATTGTGATGAATCAAATGGTAATGAATCGGACGAAATTCATCTCATTAACCTATTGAGGAAAAAGATCGAGAAAAGTCACCTGACCATCGAGACAGTTAAAAAAGAATGGGGCTTAACCTAGCCCGAGCCAAATCGTGAGTTTAGTCATATAGAGGCCTTAATTATTTTTGTTAAGGTCTTTTATTTTCGCAACAGGAGCGTTCGCCATGGATTCCCGCGACAAAAAAGGCATTACGATATTGGTAGAAGGAGCAGGCCATGTCGTCCAACATAACTATGGCCCCGCGTTGTTTAATGAAAAAAAACTTTACGGGGACAATCTTCAGATAGTTTTCACTGATTACCATGAGAAGGTAAAAAAAGAACACGCCGCTACCAACCTCGAGATATTTCTTGCCGAACTGGACGGATGGGCAGCATATATTAATAAAGGGACGCCCGAGGGGCAAAAGGCCTATGAATCTCTGGATCCCGATGTTGTTTTCGTCGCAACGCCGGACGTGACCCACGTGCAGACCGCTTTTAACTGGCTGACCGAGTGCGATAAGCCGCGCCATATTTTTATCGAAAAACCGATCGACTCGAGCTTAAGCCGTTCCCGTGTATTACAATATTATTTTGAAAATCAAAAAGCCGGAGAAAAAGGACTCGAGGTTTTTGCGATCGATCACTACCTGGCGCGCTTTCTCCCATTTCATTTTAAGAGCGTGCAAAACGATCTGCAGAATAAACTGGGCGGAAGCATCGAAAGCCTGAAATTCTATTTACTCGAAGACCGCAGCGGCCCATACATCGGCCCGATCGAGAAAGACAACCGTTCCTCTTCATTGCAAAAAGGCTTGATCCTGGACCTCTTTCCGCACGTGCTGGCGATCCTGACGTACTTCGGCTCGATCCAGTCAGTTAAGATCCGCGGTTTGAAGGTGGCGCGTTATCAGTATCAGACGAAGGACGAAGTAGTGCCGGCGTCGATCCCAAAAGAGACTTTTGCCCACATTTGTTTTTCCTTTATCGGCGGGCCGGAAACGAGATCGTCGCCGACGCGTATATCGGCAAAGGATTGTCAGGTTCTCAGGAGCTAAAGATCGCCGGCGGCGACGTAAAGCGCCTTGAATTAATAGGCAAAAATGGCCGCAGCTGTCGTTTTGACCTGGTAAATCCCCAGCACGATCTTAACGCAGGCGAGGTATATATCATCGAAGCTGACGGAACGGTGAATGAAGAACCGTTCAGTAAGCTTTACTCCCAACCTTACGGCGAAATGATCGAGCGCGTCATCCAAAAATACCTGCGAAACAAGCCGGAGCCGTTCGGATTCTTTTTGACACTACAACAAGCTAAAGAAAGTCTCACCTGTATTCATGAATTGCTCTCCCTGGTAGAGCTTTTTGAAAGAACTCAGACGTCAATGCCGTCATACACGATCAGGACCGTGAGTGATGAAAGTTCCGGTGAATTAAAAAGCAAAGCTCCCTCGCTTGAGGAAGTGATGCACGGCCTGGGGGACGTGCGGGATCTGATCGGCGAAGCAAGCCTTTTAAATTACTATGAGCGTTCCAACCGCAAAGTCGAGTTGGGCCGGTCGACATCCGAGCTTTACATTCGCGCCGCGGAAATGATCGTGCAAAAATTGGATGCGGCCGTAAAAAGAAACGGTAGAGCTGCGTTTGCGCTTTCCGGCGGCTCGACACCAAAAGCGCTGTATGAAATTCTCGCCGGCGAGACATACACCCGGCGCATACCCTGGAAAGATCTTCTCATATTCTGGTCTGATGAAAGGTGCGTTCCGAAAGACAGCGATCTGAGTAATTACAAAATGGCCTATGAGGCGCTCTTATCAAAGGTCCCGGTGCCGGGCGAAAACATCTTTCGCATGAAGGGGGAACTCGACCCCGAGAGTGCTGCCGAAGATTACCGGAATACGATCCGAAGCGTACTTGGCGATGCTCCTAATTTCGATCTCGTTCTCCTGGGAGTAGGCGCTGACGGGCATACTGCTTCGCTTTTTCCGGAATCGCCAGCCTTGAATGAAACTAATAAGTTTGTCGCAGCCCACCTGGGAGATAGTCCGTCCGCCTCTCGCGTTACTTTAACTCTGCTAACCTTAAATTTTCATTCGGAAGATATTTTATTTCTCGTTTCGGGAACAAGTAAAGCAGATGTAGTAAAGAAGATATTTTCCCATCATACGCCGATCATGCCGGCGCAGATGATCAAGCCGAATAGGGGAAAAGTAACCTGGTTTCTGGATAAAGATGCTGCTTCGAAACTGGATACGACCGCCATTGATAAGTTTGCTTAAAAACAAGCAGCCATGGGCCGAAACCCGCGACTACGATCGCTCGTCGCTGCGCGGCAGCAACCGTCCGCCGCGGCGCAAAAATCGTTTCTTTTTAGCAAATCTGTGCTAAAATTTTGAGCTTATGAAGTCAGTCGCCGTGCAAAAGCTGCTCGCTCTTTCGCTCATCGTTTTTCTGAGCGGAACTTGCTGCCTGCTTTGCTGCGACCTGACAAAAGTTGCCGCGGCTTTTGGAAGTGCGGAAAGCTGCCCCTTGAGCAAATCCCGTCATTGCCCGCGGCCTGCCAAACAGGAAGTATCCACAGCAAATACTTTTACCGTCAGCGCGGAACAAACAAGAACTTTTTGCCCGTTCATTTCAAAACGGGGCGATGTGGTACAAAGCGTAAAGGGCGATCTCAAGTTTATCGCCGTCGCTCCGGTAAAGATCGCTGCGCCGCCGGTACTTTTCGTTAAACCGGCCTTTACCGCTGACCGGGTTTCTAACTCGTTTATCCGCGACCGCGGCGGCACCTACCTGACAAATTGTGTTTTTCGAATTTAGAAAAATGTTATGCGCGAAATTTCACCATAACTATAACTTTCTAAATTAAGGAGAAAATGCAATGAAAAAATTTACATTTCTTTTTACGGCGCTGCTCGTTCTCGGGCTCGTGATCGGGGCGTTCGCTCTTAGCGGCAGCAGCGCTGTCGTTACAAAAAAAGCGGACTGTTGCTGTAAAGATTCCTGCCCGCTGAAAAACAAGGACAAGTCCACGGAAACAGACAAGCATTCGTGCTGCTGTGACGGCAGTGCTTGCTGCAAAGACGGGGCATGCCCGATGAAAAGCAAGGACTCCGCCGGCACTTCAGGCAGCGAACACGCTTCCGGCGACTGTGCCTGCTGCGGCGATTCCTGCCCAATGAAGTCGAAAGATAAAACGGCTTCGGGGGATAAAGCGGACAAAAAGGATTGCTGCGAAGGCAAGGAGTCTTGTCCGATGAAACATAACAAAGAAAAAAGCTAAATTATTCTTTATTTAGCTGACCGGGGGATATGGAGCGATCCGTATCCCCTATTTTGTTAGCCACCAATTGCACTAACGACACGAATTAAAACGATTTCTTATTCGTGTTATCCGTGAAATTCGTGGCGGCCATTCGCGACTTTTTAGGTAGATCCGGCTGGATCGGACCCGGCAGTATTAAGCATTCTCAATTATTCTTAAATTCACGGGGTAAATTTCCGGTATAAAATGAGCACCTTATCTGGTGGGCCAAAAATAAAAGGACTGCCTTTTTTCGGCGGCCCTGACTTATTGATTATTATGGTGCCCTCGGTAGGATTCGAACCTACAACCAACGGATTATGAGTCCGCTGCTCTAACCGTTGAGCTACAAGGGCACACGGGAATTTATTAGTTTAGTGGAAACTTGAAAGAGCCGCAAATTCGGAAGAGTTTTTCCCCTAAGAACCATCAATAAAGCTGTTAGCTGGCAGCTAACAGCTTATAGCTCAGATCTTTTAAGATGTTAAAGCCGGAGTTCCGGACTCGTTTTTCAAAATATTTTCTATCTGTGCCAGGTGGCGCGCCTCATGTTCGGCGATAAAAAGCAGCCATTGGTAGAGATCCAGTTCGCCCATGACCGGGTGGGGAAATTTGGCTTCCGACAGGCTGACGGCCTCCATTCGCGGGCGCAAACTATTGATATATTCGCGCGATGTTTTTAGGTCCTGCAGCGATTTACCCGTGGGAACACCGCCACGGGGCCTGATCCTGTCAGGCGCTTCGACCTTGTTCATTTCGGTTTTGCGTACGGCGCTGGGAAATTTCACGGGCGGGTCTATTTTTCCACTGGGCGGCGGCGGCATATTTAATTCTTCCGATTTTCTTAATAATCTTTCCACTACCGCCGTGATCGATTTTTCCACCAACGCCAGGTGCTCCGCCAATTCCTCCGGGCACCAGCCTTCGCCGTTATTTCGTAAAACGACTTCGGCCTCGTCCAAACTTTCTATCCGGCCCGTGACCTCGGCGCGGACAGTATCAATGTGAGTGAAAATTTCTTCGAGCGAATTAAAGAGCATCGTGTTTTACCTCGCGGCCCCCGTCTGCGTCTGCGCCTGCGTGCTTAGATTTAGTTTGTGCCACCGCATATAACTATAAGAGCTGTACCGGGAATCGAGCATTTCCTTTATATAGCCGGTCTTAAAATAAAGCGTTTTCTCATCCACCCATCGGAGTTCCACGATCGGATTAAAAGAGACCAAGTCGCTTTCATTCGGCATTACCTGCACGCCCTGCTCAGGCGTCGGTGTCGGAGCAGGCAAGTTCGATATTGCATTCGAATTCCCGCTGCTTTTTAATTCATCGCGCAACAGCTGGTCAAATCTCTGTGAAGAAGTCAGCAGCGGAATGCGCAGCGGAATAGCCGCTATGGTCGGCATTTCTCCGATGGTGTCGTAGATCTTGATGTCTTTATCAAAGGCGCAAGCCATTTTGGCGGAATCCGGCGACCACACCGGATGCACGACCGTCAGATTATCATCCAAAAGACGCTCCCGGCCGATCTTTTCGATAAGGCGCGGCCTGCCAAAAGGCCTGAATTCTTCAGCCCGTGATTTTGACGCCAATTCGCCGTACTGCCATTCCGCCGGCGTGCACGCCAGGGTCGCAAGCATCGTGCTGTCCGGCGACCAAAGCAGGTAGAAATATATCAGCGTGTCGCGCTGCGAAATATATTTCAGATCCGCGCCTTCTTTGTTGCAGGTATATATCTGCTCGTTAGCGAATATTTTGATCGGAGCCAAAGTCTGGACAGGCGGCACGGACGCATTGGTGTTTGCGCTGCCCCCACTATTGCCGCTATTGGCCGGAACGTTTCCGTCGATATTCGCCGCCGTATTCGCCGCATTATCGCCCGACTCCACTTCCGGCGGTGTCGGCGCGTCCGCTGTCGCCGGGGTTTGGCTGTGCTCCCTGGTAACGCCGATAAACGCCGCCGTGCTTCCGTCCGGCGCCCACGCGATCGCGTCCGGCAAACTGATCGCCATCGAATCCGGAGAAACGTGGCCGATCAGCTTTCCATCCGCCGCGTACATATCCAGCCGGAATTCGGTTTCCTTATCGCCCGCGCGATGATATAGGGCGAGCACTCTCTGTTTGTCCGGCGAAGGCAAAGTTTTGTCCAGCAGTTCCTGCGGGCGGTTCTGATCGAAATCTGCCTGTACCGTCGCCACTCTCTCATCCGCGGTAGAAGGCTGATCGGGTTCGAGCGGCGGCAGCGCGTCGGTATCTACCGAATAACTCAGCCGCTGTGCCGGAACATTGTGCAGGCTTCCCGCCTGCCCCGCCGGTACTACGCCCGCTTGCCGGCACCCGGAAAATACAGCGGCAAACACGCCCAGCACGACGAAAGAGAAAACAAAAATTTTCTTGCTTTTAAACATTGTATCTATTTATTGGCTTTGCCCATAAGTCGAAGAAATTCCGGAATTCATAAGCAAAACACGTTATCTGTAAAACATCCGGTAAACCTGGGAGCGCAGGCATCTTGCCTGCTTGGGTCGCGGAGCGGTCTAAAAAGTCTTTGATTTACGCCAATTAGCGCGACAATCGCGCTTGCAGGCAAGATGCCTGCGCTCCCAGGTTTACTGCATTACTTTTTTGGTCCAACCCTGGTATAGCTGGCGCTGCTGATCGCTCGGCGACGGCACCGGCGAGATACTGTAATCCATCGGCGCGCGGCCGCCCAACGTAAATTCGATCGTTCGCATCTCGTCAAAACGAAACACGGTCAACCTGATCTTGTCACCGGGCTTTTTACCGCGGATCATATTATCCAGGATCACCTGGCTGGCGCGATAACCGTCGACCGCTACGATCTGGTCGCCGGTATTTAGCCCCTGCTCATAGGCCGGCGCGTCTGACGGCAGCGAGCTCACTACCAGTCTTTCACCTTGCTGCGACGTATTGACGCCGAGATAAGCCTGCGGACCGCCGCCCGCGCCCGTATTAAGCTGCAGGCCGATGCCGTTTAGATACGCCGTTGTAATCTATCTCTTCGCGTCCCCTGACGTATTTGCGGAAAAAATCATCCAGGCTCTTACCCGCCATCATCTCCGCCGTTTTCTGCACATCTTCCGGTGTATAGTTGCGCCCTTTTTTATAGAATTCGGTATAAAAATAACGCAGCACATCGTCAAGCGATTTTGCGCCGCCCGATGCTTTGCGGATCTCGACATCCAGCAGCCCCGCGACCAGCGCGCCTTTTTCATAATATGAGATCTGGTTGTTTATCGCATTTTCGTCCTGCCGGTAATATTTTATCCACGCGTCCCAACTCGCTTCTTCCACACTCGTCTGCAAACGTCCCGGCTGTGCCTGCAGGTTTTCCATCCCCGACGCAATGTTGGCGAGAAAATCTTTGTCCGATATCAACCCGGCGCGCAGCAGCAAAACATTCGAATAATAATCCGTTCCGCCTTCGGCCATCCACAAAAGTTTGGTGTAATTTTCTTTCGTGTAATCAAAGGGGCCGAGCGCGTCCGGCTTCAGGCGCTTTACGTTCCACGCGTGAAAAAATTCGTGCGCCACCAGGCCCATAAATCCCATGTAGCGCGACTGCGGCTTAAAGCCAAAGCGGTTAAATTGCAGCGCGGTCGAATTCAAATGTTCAAGCCCGCCGCCGCCGCGCAGGTTGACGATAAAGGTGTAATCTTTATACGGAATTTCGCCGAACATATCCGCCGCCGCGGCCACTATCTTCGGCACGTCGCGCTTTAACTGTTCCAGGTCGTAATTCCCCTCGCCGTCGATCACCATCCGGTGCGGAACGCCGCGCACTTCAAAATTTATTTCCTTGTAGTTGCTGACTTCAAAAGGTGAATCGTAAAGAACATCGAAATTTTCCGCGGTGAAGGTATTTTTCTGTCCTGAAACCCGCGGCAGGCCGGTCGCTATTTTCCACTCCCCATACGGCTCGACCTTCACGGTGGACGAAGTTTTCAATTGTCCGTCCGGGTACATCAATGTCGCGGCGTTGTTCCAGAAAGCGTGGCTGTCGTTGAGCTCATTGGTGCGAACGGTCAGTTCGTTAGCGTAGACACGATAGGTGGCGACGATCTCGCTTGCGCCCTTCGAGGCGATCTGCCAGGTATTCTTGTTGGTCTTTTGCCAGGCCAGCGCGTTTCCGCGGGCGTCCCTGGCGGCAAAGTCCTGCACGTGGCGGGCATATTCGCGGACGAGGTATGAACCCGGCGTCCAAACCGGCATGACCAGATCGGTCTTTTCATTCGGGTAGCTTGATTTGACCCGCACTTCGACTTCCAGAAGGTGCGTCCACGGTTTTGACATCGAAACCGTATAAGATATCTCCGGCGCTGCCGTTATCACCATTATCTCTTCGGCGGCGGCTTTCTTCGGCTTTTTCGCCGAAGTTTTAGGTTGCGCCGAGATGCCGGTAGTGATACCTGCGAGCAAAAGAGCCGCAATGATAACGGTAAAAAGACGTGTCAGACGCTTGTTCGGGTTGTTCCCTGCTTTAATTACTTTCATATGTATTAGATAATATTTACGATAAGCCTTTATTTTACTACGAAATCATGTTTAACCGAAAAAGGTTCCGGAAACTGTGAACTATGAAGCGTTTTCCCGTTCTGCTGATCTTTATCACTATCCTTATCGATCTGATCGGATTTGGCATCGTTATCCCGGTGCTGCCGTATTATGTCGGGACGGAACCTTTTAACGCCACACCGCTTACCTTCGGCTGGCTGGTCGCCTCATTTTCCATAATGCAGTTTATCTTTTCACCGATCCTGGGAAAACTTTCGGATAAGTACGGGAGGCGGCCGATTTTGTTTCTCAGCCTGATCGGCACCGGGATAGGTTTTCTGGTTCTCGGTTTTGCCACCACTATGTGGATGGTATTTGCCTGCCGTATTTTAGACGGCATCACGGGCGGAAATATTTCCACCGCGCAGGCTTATATCGCCGATGTCACCACGCCGGAAAACCGCGCCCGGGGAATGGGAATGATCGGCGCGGCTTTTGGGATCGGCTTTGTCTTAGGCCCGGCGATCGGCGGGATCCTGAGCCCTTTCGGCCTGGCGGTGCCTTTTTACTTTGCCGCCGGGCTGGCGTTCCTCAATGCCACGGCGCTCTATTTTGTCTTGCCGGAAACGGTCAAAAAGGGAGAGCACAAAGCTGAAGAATCCAGCGGGCGTTTTAATACGCTGCTCAAATACCTGGGCGATCCGCGGCTCGGTTTGCTGATACTGATCTATTTTCTGGTGACCGTGGCGTTTTCGATTTTGACCACCGCGTTCATCATTTACACCGCCCATCGTTTTGGTTATACCGCGCGGCAAAACGGTTTTGTTTTTGCTTACATCGGCGTCATCGGCATTATGATCCAGGGCGGGTTGATGGGTATCGCCACCAAAAAATTTGGAGAAAATTTGCTGGTGATCATCGGCACGGTTTTGATGGCGGTCGCATTGTTCTTTGTCCCGCTGGTCGGCCCGGAAAGCGGCGGCCTGCCCGGACTTTTGATCGGGATCGCGGTATTTTCCTTCGGCAGCGCGTTTGCCGGAACGCCGCTGGTGGCATTGGCTTCAAAGTGCGTGTCCGCCCGTGAACAGGGCGTCGCGATGGGCGTGATGCAATCCGCAGCCAGCCTGGCGCGCGCGGTCGGTCCCGCGCTGACGGGATTATTACTAAGCGCGGCAGTAGCCAGCGAAACGGTTGTTGAGAATTCCGCGATCGGAAACGTAACCGATTTCACGATCGAGAGGACCTTCTGGACCGCCGCCGGAATTATGGTGCCCACTTTTCTGATGGCGGTGTATTTCGCCCGCCGTCATAAGCAGACGCCGGGCGCGGTCATTTAGTAATTATTACTTTGCCGCGAATGTCACAAATAACACGAATAAAATATTTCTTAATTCGTGTTATTTGTGACATTCGTGGCTAATAAATCTTGAAAATTGCCGGACTATGCTGATCCTTCTGATAATTTTCTATCTCTTTGCTCTGTTTCTGATTTATCAAAGCTATCGTTCGTTCGTTGGCGGGCTGGAGTATTTAAAATATTTCAAAAAAGAGCTAAGCAAACCCGGATCCAATTTCACTCCCCGCGCCACGATCTTTGCGCCCTGCCGCGGGCGCGATGAGAACCTGAAGACAAATCTCGCCGCTTTGTTTTGTCAAAATTATCCGGAATACGAGATCATCTTTGTGACCGACGACGCGGGCGACGTTAGCGTCTCCGTTATCGAAGAACTGCGCGCGGAATTCGAGCATCTCGCGAATGTTTCCGGCAAACTCGTCATCGCGGGTAAGGCTGCCAACGAAGGCCAGAAGGTCCATAACCTTCGCGCGGCTGTCCCGCACGCGTCGGAAAAAAGCGCGGTGTTCGCCTTTGTCGATTCCGATGCGCGGCCGGGTAAAGATTGGTTAAGATATCTGGTTGCACCGCTCGAAGATCAAAAGATCGGCGCCGCCGCCGGCTACCGCTGGTTCATTTCCAAAAAGCGCAACTTTTCATCCGAACTGCAGTCGGTCTGGAACGCATCGGTTGCTTCGGCGCTGGGCGCGAATATGAAAAGCAATTTTTGCTGGGGCGGCTCTACCGCCATCCTGCGAAAAACTTTTGAAAATATCGATATGCGTGAAAAATGGCGCGGCACTTTGTCGGACGATTTTGCCGTGACCCGCGCTGTGAAAGACGCCGGCCTGCTGGTATATTTCGTGCCGCAGTGCCTGACCGCATCGATCGAAGACTGCAATTTTCGCGAGCTGCTGGAATTTACCACCCGCCAGATGAAAATTACGCGCGTCTATGCGCCGCAGTATTGGAAGATGTCTTTTGCCGGCTCATTTGTTTTTAACACGGTGTTTGTCTCAGGCATTTTATTAATGATCTCAGGCGCGGCTTTTTGGCAGCGGCTATTGGCGCTGATCGCTTTAGTGCTTGCCTCACTCTTTAGCATCGGCAAATCCTGGCTGCGGCTAAATGCCGTAAAATTGGTGTTGAAGGGTTACGAAAAAGAATTAAAGAAACAGTTTTGGACGCAGAACACTTTGTGGATAATTTCTCCGGCGCTTTTCTTTTACAACTGCGCGGCGGCGCTCGTTTCGCGCAAGATCGTTTGGCGCGGCATCACTTATGAACTAAAATCGCCTCAAGAAACCCTGATACATTCAAATGACAAATAAAACCGTAAGCTGGGTGGTGTCCTAAAGCTGTAGTGCGCCGGGTAGGAGTTCGGAATAGATAAAAGATGATAGCTAATAACTGAAAGATTTCGATCTATTCTCTATCAATTATCAGTTATCATCTATTCCGAATGACATTTCCTTCTCACCACAGCTTAAGGAAACACTGCAATCTGGAATTTATCTGACAGAGGTAACTGGCGATGATAGAAAAACCCCCGGAGAATTCAGAGCCGAAATATTTAGAGGACAAAGAGCCCGAAGAAAACGACGAGCCCGTCAATGTTTTGCCTTACACCCCGGAAAGCGCTGGCGAAACAACGCGAAAAAGCGGGCTTGCCTATAGCGCAGGCATAACACTTTTCGGTTCGGTCGTAATAATGCTTTTTATCGGCTGGCTGCTGGATCGGTATTTCGCCACCTCGCCCGTATTTCTGGTCGGAGGGTTAATTTTCGGTGCTGCTCTCGGGTTTTACCAGTTCTTCCGCATCACGTCGCGGATCATAGGAAAGTGAAGGTTCCGGCTCGGGATCGAACCACGGCCAGATACGTGAACAAACAAGCGTTGTTATCCCGCCAATAAACGGCGAAGGCACTGTCAAAATGGCCGCTACGACCGCCAGATTTCTCACCGCGTGCAGCGAGCTCGACGAAACCAGAAGAGAGATTCCCGGGTCAATAATAAAGAAGTAGCCGAGGATAATTACCAATGTCGTCGCGGCGGCAAGCAAAGCGCCTTTTATTATTTTGTCCGCGCTGAAATATCCCAGCACCACCCCGATAACCGCGCCGTCTAATCCCCCGATGATCACCGACAGCCAGCCTAAGAACGGGGAGGGAATGTTGGCGAATCCTTCACCATGCTTAAGGTTCCAGCAGAAAAATGATCGCCCTTACGATCGCCCCCCAAACTATCGCGCCGGTCAAAGCGCCAAAAATAGAACCGGTCAAGATGCGGTAAAGATTGAGCATATTTACAACTTCGCCAAAACTGCCGCTACCTGCGCCGCCACTTGCGTGTTGTTTTTTAGCAGGGCGATATTTGCCTCAAGGGTTTTCCCGCCGCTGCGCGCGGACATTTCCGAGAGCAGAAAAGGTGTCAGGTTCTTTCCTTTCATTTTCTGCCTTTCGGCTGCATTCAGGCATCCCTGCAGCACGATCTCCAATTCATCAACCGGTATTTCATATTCCGCCGGCACGGGAACCGTCAGCAGTATCGCACCCGGTAAATTCAGTTCATCACGCGCGCGAATTATCCTGGCGGCCTCTTCGGCGGTTTCAATTCGCTCATCCACCTTCAGCCCGCCCATCTGAGAACGGCGCGAATAGAATGCGGGAAACTCGTCGCAGCCGTAGCCCAATACCGTTACGCCATGCGTCTCCAGCCATTCGCGCGTCGCCGGCAGGTCCAGGATGATTTTCGCGCCGGAAGAAACCACCGTCATTGGGGTCTGGGCAAGTTCGGGCAGGTCGGCCGAAACATCGGCGGAAAATCCGCGATGGACGCCGCCGATCCCTCCCGTGGCAAAGACCTTTATTCCCGCCCGGTGCGCCAGCCACATCGTGGTCGCGACCGTGGTTGCGCAGTCCCATTTGCCCGCAACGGCGGGCGCGAGGTCGCGGCGGCTGATCTTGCGAATATTTTTGCCGGCGGCGAGGCGCTCGATCTTTTCCGTATCTAACCCGGCATAAAAAACGCCGCCAAAAACCGCGATCGTCGCGGGCGTCGCGCCGTTGTCCCGCACAATCTTTTCCAGCTCATAAGCAGTTTCGAGATTTCGCGGGTGCGGCAAACCATGAGCGATAACGGTTGATTCGAGCGCCACCAACGGCCTTCCCGCCGCGAGCGCGTCTTTTACCTCTTTATTAAAAATAAAATTTTCCATAAGAACGGGCAGAGAATTTCCCTGCCCCTTGCGCTGATTCCGGTAATAGACAGTTCTCTTATTTGATCATTCTGAAAATACGGTCAAATCGCGGGTTTCTTATGCAGTTGGACATGCTTTCCCCGCTCGTCTGATCGCAAGACCAGTAAACGAACATCGCCCGTCCGATTATCAGGTCGCGTTTTACCGGTCCCCAGAAACGGCTGTCTTCGCTGTTGTCGCGATTGTCCCCCATCATAAAATAACTGTCATCGGGGATCTTGTAGGGGCTGGCCGGGCGCGGCAAAATCATAATAAGAGCGGTCCTGGATCTTCCCTTTTTTTGCTTCTTCGGTAGAGTCTTTCCCGTAATAAACCCCGTAAGGCTGATCGGGCTGCCTTGCTTCGACCTCGCTGGTAACCAGAGCGGCGGTGCTGTTCGGCGCCCCGTCGGGCTTCTCCGGGTGGTCGCCTATCATTCGATACTCCGGCAGCAATTGCCCGTTGATAAGCACCTGGTTATTGCGAAATTCGATCGTTTCACCGGGCAGGCCGATCACGCGTTTTACATAATTTATCTCATATTTGCGCAGGCCGCGGTCGCTGTCTTTCCTGGGATGGAGCGAATTGCCGGGGTATTTGAAAGACGATGATGTCTCCCCGTTTGATCTCGCGCTGCGGCAGAAAGAAAAGGCTGTCGCCCGGGGAAAAGATAAATTTATTCACCAGCAGGTAATCACCCACCAAAATGGTATTTTCCATCGAAGCGGTCGGTACCGTGACCGCCTGTAAGACAAAGGTCATGCCGAACAGCGCCATGATCAGCGTTACCACAAAAGATTCGAAATAATCGCGGATAACGCCTTTTGGCGGGCCGGGCGGTGTTTCCTTTTCCGCCTTTTTCTTACTATCGTCAGTATTATTGCTCATGGTTGGTATCCTAAATAACCTGTCTAATAACGGTCAACCCCGCGGCGTTGATTATAGCTTTTCCATCTCCTGCAGCGCCAGCTTGGCAGCCATCATTTCCGCCGCTTTTATCGATAAGCCCTGGCCGCGCATCTTCCCGCCGTCCCAGCTTGCTTCGACATAAAAAGTGCGCGAATGCGGCGGGCCTTCGGTCTCGACCACCGTATATTTCGGGGCCGCTTTTTTTACCGCCTGCAGTTTTTCCTGGAGCAGGGTCTTGTAATCGAGCGCCGAGCCGGGCGTTATCCGGGTGAACTCTTCCGCCAGCAGGCGATGCACCAGGTTGCGCGCCGAGATATATCCGCGGTCAAAGAATACTGCCGCGATCACCGCTTCCAGCGCGTCCGCCAGCAGCGCCTGTTTTTTTCGCCCGCCGGTCTTTTCTTCGCCCCGGCCTACGCGCAGGAAATCTCCCAGCTTCAATTCTTCCGCCAGCCGGGCCAGCGTTGCCGTACTCACCAGGTGATGTTTCATCAGTGTGAGATCACCTTCGGTAGCGTCTGGATTTTTCTTGTAAAGATACTCCGCGACCGCCGCGCCCAGCACCGAATCGCCGACAAACTCCAGCGATTCATTGTGCAGCTTTCTGATCTCCAGTTTGTTTGACGTAGAGTTTTCGTGTGCCCACGAGCGGTGCGTCACCGCCCTTTCGAGTAAAGCTATTTTTTGAAACCTGTATCCCAGCAAGTGTTCTAATTTATTAAGACTTCCGGCCATTTCTATAATGAAGACATCTTAACGTATTCACCTTTAAAAACATAAAGCCGGATGCTTTCACACCCGGCTTTATCGTAGAAACAGCTAATGAACTATTCTAGCGGCCCGCTTTCTTTTTCGTCGCTGCCTTGGCTACCGCACCCTTGGTTCCCTTACCCGCGCCGCTCGGTTTGGCCGGGGCCGTGGCCGCCGGTTTGGTCGTGTTGGCCGGGGCGGTGGTTGCCGGGGGTTTGACCGTGGTCGCCGGCGGCGTAGTTGCCGGTTTGGTAGTGTTGGCCGGGGTCGTCGAAGTAGCGGCCGCCGGAATTTCTTCCGGTATCGGCGTCACCGGCGTTGCCGGGTCGACAAAAGGCCTGGACATTACATTATTTACATATTCATTTACGCCCTCAGCCTTCTTAAAGCGCGCATTGTAAACAACGTCAACCGTCTTGCTCAAATTATTAACCGTCTGCGTCTGCTTCGGGTCGTCCTTGGCGATCTTTAAGGCCCGCGCGTAGGCATCCAGCCCTCGGTCAGCATACGCCAGCTGCATTTCACGGATGTTCTTGCACTGCTCCGTATCTTCGGTCAGGTTCTTACAGGTCTTATTGAATTCGTCGACCTGGGCGTTTAATTCTTCCAGGTAATACCGTCCGATATTCTGATACGGCAAAGGTGATTTTTTGATATCCGGCGATTCAAATTTTACGGCCTTATAGTAATAAGGAGCGGCTTCTTTAAAGAGCGCCCGGCTGCGGGTGGTGTCCTTATTGGTATCAGATGTCAAGCGGGCGATGATAAAGTTCATCCACGCCGACGAATTATCTTTGGTCTTCAAAGAGTAATTTCCACCGCCCCAATTCTGTACGGTCGTATTATTGGCGGCGGGTGTCGCGTCGGATACGATGCCCGAATCGATCATTCTCAGCGCGGTTTTCGCATAGTTGAGCGTCTCAGTATTATAGGCGTAATCCGGCGGTGCACCGAAGGCCAGGTCAAAATAGCCAATTTGCGCCATGAACAAAGCAATATCCAGCTTCAGTGTATCTTTCGGCTCGAGCCGCATGATCTCACGGGCGCCGTCAAAAGCTTTTTTCCAGTTCTTGCTCTTGACGCCTTCGTCCAGCATCACATACGCAGTTTTAAGAGGAAGATCCGCGAGTCTCTTTTTAATATTCACCAGCTGTTTGCTGATAAATTCGGAATACTGGTCCGGCGGCGTACCGAATTTGGTTATGTAATCGTCACCTACCGTAATACAGGCTTTCATCCCGGCTTCATCCTGCGCTTTATAGCACTCGGTGAATTTCTTATAAGTTGTCGTTTTCTCGTCATCCTGGGCCGAAACACTGACAACTCCAAGCGCGCATACGGCCGCTACGAGTGCTCCCAAAACAAGTTTGTTAAATGATCTTTTCATTAGCTGCATTCCTCCAAAGCTACTACTCTCTATGCTTCTTATGCGGAACCGAACTCTTCCCGTTCCTGCGTTAATCAGATGATGACCTGCAGAAAAGGGTTGTAATATTTTTACCCCGAAACCGCTCTCCCGAATTGTCTTACTTCCCTCATATTAGCAAATGCGCGCACACGACGGAAGCAGATATATTTACGTACTTACATCTAAAGTGTCAAGCGGTAAAAGAATTTTGCTTTTCGTGCATCAAATGTTTGCCTGGATCGCCGGTAACTTATAAGATTTCAGGTTAAAATGGCATTGTTTACCGGAAATATCAAATTAAAGTAGCCCTCCGGAACAAAAATGAGATTTTTTACTACCCTGCGCGCGAAGTTATTGATAGTTATGGGGATACTCCTCATAACCACTCTCAGTGTGCAGTATTACCTGAATGTCCGCCGTGAAACCAGCAGCAAAAGGCTTAACGACCGCCAGCAGCAGGCCCTGGTCGTAGGCCTGACCTTAGGGGTCAGCGGCATCACTTCCCGTGACGAGCTGAGCCAGTTGGTGGAAAAGGCCAGGGAGACGCTTTATGACAAGTACACGGACCGGCGCCTTAAAGACATTATTATTATCAACTCCGATTGGGAGATCTATGACACTCTTAATCCGGAATATAAGCCGACCAAAGACGCGGATGGAAATACGGTATTTAAGAAACTCGGTGAGATCCAAAATCTGCCGCCTTTAAGAGATGCCGAAAGGCTGGGCGAGGCAGGCAGGAACTTTCCGAATGCGACCGGCGAAGATAACGATACCGCGCAGCAGGAAGCCTATGCCATTCCCGTGCAAACCACTAAGGGTGTCTGGCATATCATGGTGATATTAAATGTTACCCCGATGGAAACCGCCCGCCGCGACGCTATTTTGCCGGTAGTTTACACTTTGGGCATTCTGTTGGCGTCGAGCATTATCGCGATCGTGCTGGTCTGGCGTTTTACCAGGCCGATCAGAAATCTTTCGGATGCGGCCAAACAGGTGGCGGAAGGCAACCTGCAGGTCCGTGTGGCGGACCATAAAAGAGGTGATGAAGTAGGCCTGCTGGCGCAAAGGTTCAATGAAATGACCGCCGAGCTCGAGAAATCGCGCCAGCTCGAATCGCAGCTTCAGGAAGCGGAAAAATCAGCGGTGGTGGGCCGCCTGGCTTCCGCCATCGCGCATGAGATCAGAAACCCGCTCAATTACATCAATCTCACGCTCGACCATCTGCGGGCCAAATTCGTCCCCGATGATAAAGAAAAACGCGAGACCTTTGAGCAGCTGACCTCGCAGCTCAAATCGGAAGTTGGCAGGATAAATAATCAGATCAGCGACTTCCTGCGCTATTCGCGCCCGCTGAACCTCGATCTGCAGCCGGTAAAAATTCGCGAGGTAATAGATAATTCGATGCTGCTGGTTCAGGGACAGGCGGAAGGATTAGGCATTTCGACCTCCGTCAATGAAACTCCCGGCACACCGCCGGTCCTGGGTGACGGCGAGGTTTTACGCTCGGTCTTTAATAATCTTTTTATCAATGCCGTGCAGGCGATGGAAACGTCGGGCGGCTCACTGTCGGTTGATCTCATTCCGAACGGCGAATTTGTCGAGATACATGTCAAAGATACGGGCTGCGCCATCCCGGAAGAAAATCTGCCCAAAATATTCGAACCGTATTTTTCCACCAAGGAAACCGGCACCGGCCTCGGCCTGGCGATCGCCAAACGCATCGTCGATAAACACAGCGGCACGATCGAGGTAACCTCTTCTCCGGATGGCGGAACGCAGTTCAACGTTAAATTGCCAAAAGCATGACCCAAAAGCATATCGGCGTAAAATGATCGGGCGCTGCCCCTAAAAGTCACAATTCTAAATTCATCGATCCGCCCGAGTTGAAAGAATCGATGTTAACCTGGGAGCGCGGGCATCTTGCCTGCAAGCGCGGCTTGGTTGCGCTAAACAGGTATTAAAATTAAAAGAACTTTTAGATCGCTGCGCGATCTTTGCAGGCGGGACGCCTGCGCTCCCAGGTTAAGCACAACTTTATTTTTATGTGCAGCGCCATTTACACAATAAAAGAGCGCGGAATTCCGAATGCCGTACCGCGCCCCTCTTTTACGTTATGTACATTTAGTGCAAATATTGCCCGACAACACTGGTATTTGCCGCCTTTTCGACGGTTCGTCTTTACCGCCGACGTTTTTTGGACTTAGCTGTTTTGGGCGAGAATGCTAATGACGCACAAAAGCATTCCGGATACGGATATTAAATTGTTCTTTCTCACTTGGCTTACCTCCAAAATATGTGGTTATTCTGCGGTAAATTTAGGATGTGAACCTGAAACCGGGTTTTGTGGAAGTTTCGCGGTAACTCACAGGCTATATTTAGAATATGTTTTATACCACATTTTAAGCTACACTTACATCAAATAAGTATGACGAGAAAAACGATCCTGGTAGTAGACGATGAAAAGGGCCAGCGCGAGATCCTAGAGGTGATCTTGTCCGGCGAAGGCTATGATGTGACCACTGCTTCGAGCGGCGAGGCGGCGATGAAATTCGTCCATGACCGCCGCTTTGACCTGGTATTGACCGACCTGAAAATGACCGGTATGAGCGGCATCGACCTGCTCAAAGAGCTGGTCGCTTTCGACAAATCGATCATGGTCATTTTGCTGACGGCGCACGGCACGGTCGATTCCGCTTTCGAGGCAAAAGACCTCGGCGCCTTTGCCTACCTGCAAAAACCTTACGAGCGGGAAAACCTGCTGGAAACCGTCGGGCGCGCGATGGATAAATTGTCGCAGCTCGATACCGAGATCGTTTCTTCCTCCCCCGAAATGGACAAGGTCAAGAAGCTTATCTTAAAGGTAGCCAAGTCGAGCTCGACCGTGCTGATCCGCGGCGAAAGCGGCACGGGTAAAGAATTGATCGCCCGTTCGATACATCAAAACAGCCCGCGCTCAGGCGAGGTCTTCCAGGCGGTGAACTGCGCCGCGATAAACGAAAATCTGCTCGAATCGGAACTGTTCGGCCATGAAAAAGGTTCTTTCACCGGCGCGCATCGTGGAAAAGAAAGGTTTGTTTGAAGTGGCGGACGGCGGCACCTTGTTTTTAGACGAGATCGGCGAACTCGACATCAGCCTGCAGGCCAAGCTCCTGCGCGCGCTCCAGGAAAAATCCATCCGGCGCGTGGGCGGCACCAAAGAGATAAAGACGGACGTGCGGGTAGTGGCGGCGACCAACCGCGACCTGCTCAAGATGACCGAGGAAGGCCGCTTTCGCGAAGACCTCTATTACCGCCTGAACGTTCTTTCGATCGAGATACCAGCGCTGCGCGAGCGCCGTACGGACATCCCGCTTCTGATCGACTTTTTTCTCAAAAAACACACGCGTGACACCAAGCGCGAAATTACCATGACGCCCGAAGCCGAACGCCTCTTTAACGAATACGCTTTCCCGGGAAATGTCCGGCAGCTTGAGTCGGCGGTCGAGCGCGCCATCCTGCTCAGCGAAGATAACACCATCACAGTTGACGACCTGCCGCCGGAAATGATGCAGGGCGGCGTCAGGGCCGTGTCGGGCGACAGCCAGTTCAAGCTTCCCGCTGAAGGGATAAATTTTGAGGACGTCGAGCGCGGCCTGATCCTGCAGGCGATGGAACGCACCGACAATAATATTACCAAGGCGGCCAAACTTTTGGGTTTGACCTTTCGCACGCTGCAATACCGGCTGGAAAAATTCGGTATCAAACGCGACGATGCCGGAACCGAAGAAGGTGAAGAGACGTAATCTTTAAGTGGAACGGAGTCAGTACCTCAGAACGCAGTGACCGGCTTTCTCTTTCGTGTCTTTGCGGCTCTGCCGCCTTGCTGTGCGGAAAGGCTCTGCCTTTCCGTGATCCGATAGTAATAAACCCGCGGAGGCTGAGCCTCCGAAATAAATTGAGTCTGCGGTAAGCCAGAGGCTTACCGCACATCACTGCGGCAAAGCCGCAAGCCGGTCACTGCGTTCCCGGTACTGACCTCATTCCTCTTAAAAGGAGTGTCACTATGGACTGGTTTTCAACTCTATCCCTGGCGCTGGGCGCGGCGTGGACATCGGGTATAAATCTCTACGCTACGGTCACCATTTTAGGGCTGCTCCAGAAATTCGGTGCGGCGAAATTGCCCGGCGGGCTCGATGTGCTGGACAACTGGTGGATCATCGGCATCGCCGGCGTGCTGTTCCTGATCGAGTTTGTCGCCGACAAGGTCCCTTATGTCGATAGTGTTTGGGATGTCATCCACACCTTTATCCGTATTCCGGCGGGCGCCGTTCTGGCTTACGCCGCCACTTACCAGATTGATCCGACGGTCGGTGTTATCGCGCTGCTCCTCGGCGGCGGCCTGGCGCTTTCCTCACACGGCACCAAAGCGGCCGCGCGCGCCACGGCCAATCTCAGCCCCGAGCCGGTATCAAACTGGGCCTTGTCCTTCTTTGAAGACGGCGTCGCTATCCTGGGCACGTTTCTGGCGGTCTTTGCGCCGGTGATAATGATCATCGTCTTGATCTTGTTCGCATTTTTCTTTGCCTGGTTCGCCCCCAAGATACTTCGCGCGATGCGCAGAATGTGGCGGGCTATCCGTGCTTTTTTTGCAGGAAAAGGCTTTACCGAAACGGCCGGGTGATATTGGTTTTTACAGCCCTGGAATTCCTGCAAGATACGCAGGGGAACGCATTCTTATTTACAGGAAATGTATTCCATCAAATATATGAACAAAATAAAATTTTTCCTGATCACTGCGGCGCTGCTGGTCACCGGCGCTTGCGCGAGTGGGCGCCCCTCGGGCATCGCCGGCATCACTGGCAGTGAGCCGTCGTATAACGCCGCCACCATGGCGACTGAGCGCATCAAGAGCGTGCAAGATGAGTCTGCTTCGCTTCCCTATGCGGCCAATTCTAATAAGGCGGCCGCGCCGCAGGACCCGGGCAGCGAGGTCTCGATCGATAAAGCCGGCAAAAGCCAGCAGGCGCCCGTCGAGCGCAAGATCATCCGCAATGCCGAGCTGACCGTGGAAACTTCTTCTCCCGAGGAAGCGCAGCAAAAGGTAACCGCCATCGCCGCTTCCAAAAACGGCTTCGTGGTCGAATCGCAGCAGAGCACCACCAATTCCAAGGCGACAACGCGCGACCGGGTGACGATGACGCTGCGCGTTCCGGCCGATAAATTCGACGAGACGCTGGACGAAATAAGAAAAACCGCCGGCCGCATTCTGGTAGAAACCGTCAAGGGCCAGGATGTGACCGAGGAATATATCGATGTCGAAGCACGCTTAAAGACCAAGAAAGAGCTGGAAGCGCAATTCCTCGGGATATTAAAACAGGCCAAAAACGTGCAGGATACGCTCGAGGTTCAAACCCAACTTTCCCGCGTCCGCGGCGAGATCGAACAGGTCGAAGGCAAAAAGCGTTTCCTCGAAAATCAAACCAGCCTTTCCACCATCAAGCTGACCTTGCAGACTCCGACCGTTTTCTCGGCAAACTCATCCGGATTCGTTTATCAGCTGGGGCAATCATTAAGCACCGGTTTCGAGGCGGCCATGAATTTCGTTCTCGGCTTTATCGTTTTTATCATCGCGATAATCCCCTTCCTGGTGCTGGTCGTATTGCCGGCCTATTTGCTGTTGAGATATTTTTGGAGAAAATATAAAAAACGGCGGCTTGCCGTCAAGCTGTCGGAAGAGCAAAGCTCATAAAATAAATGAAACTCGAGATCGTATTCAAAATATTGGCGGTTGTTCTGCTCGGAGCAGCCGCCGTCTTATTTTGGTATCACAATACCGAAATAGCTTTTGCCGCCGGGGTGCTAAGCGCCTGCGCTTATTTCCTGGGAATGCGTTTTCAGCTAAAAGCCGGTTTGAACAGGAGAGACGCGGAAAGCGGGCCAAGAGAAGCAGAAGAAGCAGAAGAAGATCCCGGCAAGTGATATGGCAAGAATTGTTTTAGCAACTTCCGGTTCGCTCGGTGACATTCACCCCATGATCGCCCTCGGTATTGAATTAAAAAGCCGCGGCCACGATGTTGTTTTCGCGACCATGAACCTTTACCGCGAAAAGATCGAAGCCGTTGGCTTTGAGTTTCGCCCTTTGCGCCCGCACCTGGAGCTGGAAGACCGCGAACTCGCGCGCCAGGTGATGGATATCAAAAAAGGGCCGGAAGTGATGATCAGAAATATCGTTTTTCCGCACCTTCACGAGATCTACCATGACCTGATGGCCGCGATCGAAGGCGCCGATATTTTTCTGAGCGGCGAAGTTATCTATGCCGCTAATTCGGCGGCGCAAAAAAGCGGCATCAAATGGATCTCTACCTCGCTTTCGCCGATCTCGATGTTTTCCAATCACGACCCCGGCGTCTACCCGGCTGCCGAATGGCTGGAGTATCTGCGTTTTCTTCCTCCGGCATTTCACGAAGCGCTTTTGAGCTTCATGCGCTGGACCATTTCCGACTGGTTTGAACCGTATAAAGCTTTTCGCCGCGATCTCGGCCTAAGTGAAGACCATGACCCGGTCTTTCGCGGCAAGGCGTCCGATCT
The DNA here is from genome assembly GCA_963766895.1 of uncultured Acidobacteriota bacterium. Taxonomy (GTDB): domain Bacteria; phylum Acidobacteriota; class Blastocatellia; order Pyrinomonadales; family Pyrinomonadaceae; genus DASYKT01. Next base: position 20,389 of record CAVYCB010000008.1, on the reverse strand, counting down.
GCTTCACCTGGTAATGTTCTCGCGCGTGATGGAAGCGCCGCAGCCGGACTGGTTTCCGGCCTCTGTTCAGACAGGCTTTTGTTTTTATGACGGCCAAAACGATACCGGCAAAATGCCCGCCGGCCTGGAAGAATTCCTTGCCGCCGCCGACATAGATGGGCCGCCGATAATTTTCACGCTCGGTTCCGCCGCGGTGATGGATGCCGGCGATTTCTTCGAAGAAAGTATCAAGGCCGCCAAGATACTGGGACGCCGTTCGGTTTCGCTATACGGCCTTTATAATGAACCGCCCGCCGGTTTGGATGAGAATAACGCCGGCTTCCGGTACGCCCCCTACAGCCGGGTTTTTCCAAGAGCAGCTTGTGTGGTGCACCAGGGAGGCGTCGGGACGACCTCGCAGGTATTGCGCGCCGGTGTGCCGATGCTGGTGATGCCGTACGCCCATGACCAGCCCGATAATGCCGCGCGCTGCCGCCGGGCAGGAGTCGGCCGGATCATAAGCCGCTCGGGTTATACCGCTGCCAGGGCGGCCGAAGAAATACGCCCTCTTTTGGCGGAAGCGTCCTACCGCGAAAAAGCGCTGGAAGCAAAGAGCGTGGTAAATTCTGAAAGCGGTACGCGCGCCGCCTGCGATGCGATTGAAAGCGCCTTGAAAAATTAGCGATAAAAGACGAAAATCTGGATGTGGAATTTTAGACTATTAACTATGCACTGTGAACTATTAACTGTTATCAATGAAAAATAGTGAACAGTGCATAGTTAAAAGTTAATAGTTTTGTTTGCTCTTGTATATGAATCAAAAATTTAAACACGCGATCTATTTTTTAATACTGGTTTTATTTACCTTCTCGTCTGTCGGCGCGCAGATGGCGCGCAAGCCGACGCCGACGCGCGAACCAAAAGGCGCAATGCCGGCCCAGCCCGATTCGAAGGACCGTTCCCTGCCGGCAGTAAAGACCCAGGAAGATTTTGATTCCATTGCGCGGACGTATCACCAAGGCACGCCGTTTGCATTGCCTCACCTGATGTTCGTCATCGACCGCAAGAACGCCAACAAGATCTATTACGTCAATTCCCAGCGTTTTCGTTTTCATAAAGATTTTCTGCTGGCCAATTATCTGGTCCCGCGCGGCAAAGATATTTTTAAGACGATTTACGCCAGCGAAAAAAGGCGCTTTATCGTCGGCACCATCGCCTGGCAAAAACCGGTCGAAAAATTTACCTGGGAATTGTGGGAGGGCGATCTGGCTCGACCGCGATCATCAGGCTTACGCACGGCGTTATCAGCAAGACCTTTTTTCAGCCGGTTTCTTATAAACCGAACTCGATCCGCCAGGAAGACGCCTCGGCCGCTCTCAGGATCCCGCGCATCTCGCAGGACGAGATAACCAAGAATCAGGAATATCTCGCCCTAAATACCGGCAAGGCGATCGGGCGCATCCATATCATTGAAAAACTCGACGATACGGTCGAAGTCGGCTATAACGAAATACTGGTTATAAAAGAGCTGCCGCTTTCTCTGCCGCCCGTGCGGGGCATTATCGTCGCCAAATCGTCCACGCCGCTGTCGCACATCAACATTCTGGCGAAAGGCTGGGGCATTCCGAACGTTTATATCAAGGATGCCGACAAGCTTTTTAAAGAGATCTGACACCCGCTGGGTCAAATTTCAGGCGAACCTGACGGATTACAAAAAACCATTCTGGCCGATAAGCCTATCCTTGATCAGGGCGGCGACGAAGCTCCTGTCATACCGCCCGTCAACCTGGAAGTTAAAAAGCTTGCCGGGCTCCATGAGATGCGGAAGAAAGACAGCATCGCCTTCGGCTCAAAATCCGCTAATCTTGGCGAGATGCTCAATAGCACCTTAAGCAGCGCGACCGTGCCCGACGGGTTTACGATTCCCTTCTACTGGTACGACAAATTTATCAAAGACAATAAATTTGACGAGATCTTCGAAGAATTCGATGACGATAATGATTTTGTTCACAACCCGAGTTCCGCCGCAAAAGGCTGGAAGAGTTTCGCGCGAAGACTCCAGGCGGGAAATTTCGACGAAACTTTGACGGCAGATTGATCTCTAAATGGAGAGCGCAGCTCGGCGGAAAATTTGTTTTTGTGCGCAGCTCGTCAAACTCCGAAGACCTGCCGAATTTTTCCGGCGCGGGACTTTATTCCAGTGAAGCGAATGTGGTTAACGAAGAAGAAAACTTGTCGAAGCGGTGAAAAAAGTCTGGGCTTCGCTCTGGAATTTTCAGGCCTACGAAGCGCGCGTGCGGAATTTTGTCAGTCAGAAAGACGTCTATATGTCGGCGCTGGTCCATCTCGGCGTCAATATGGATAGAGGCGGGGTGATGGTCACCAAAGACCCCTTTGATGATGAGAGTAAAAACAACGTCTATATCAGCGCCGTCTGCGGCCACAACACAAAGGTCACCAATAATGACGGGATCCCCGAACAGATCCTGTTTAACCCGAAATCGAATTCGGTGATTCTGATGACCCGCTCGCAGCAGAAAGTGGCTTTGACCTTCGATCTCAAAAGCGGAGGCTTAAGGGAGACCGCCGACATTTGCGCCAATAAACAAACCAAGCGGGTTTTGACCAACATTCAGGCCAGGGCCCTGGCAAAAACCGCAATGGATATCAAGCATATTTTTGGCGGCAAGAGAGAGCAGGATATCGAGTGGGGTATAATGGCCGGGCAAATTTATATCGTGCAGGCACGCCCTTATATCGAGAAAAAGAATTAGGTTTGGCAGTGCGTTGTGTCAGTAGCCCGCGTGTAAGCAAGGGCGCCCTTCCTAACGGTCGGGCTACTGACACGAAAAGACTGAAGTTTTTATGAAATATTTTTTATTTTTAAGTTTATCCGCAATATTTTTAGCAGGCTGCGTGGGTAATACTGCCCAGCTTCAAACGGCGAATCAGCCGGCAAATCAGTCAGTTGGGCAGGCCACTCCTGCCAGGCGCGACGAGCTTTCCGCCATCAGCCATTCGGCCGATAACCGCTTTCAGCAGACCAACATTCCGTTAAATAGTGATCCGAACACTAACTCAGCCGGCGGCGGCAATGTCTCGCCGATGTCGCGCCCGATAGACGTCACGGCGATGAACGCCGATATCCAAAAAGCGGAAAAGAATCATGAAAAGGAACCCAAGGACGCGCAGGCGAAAAAAGATCTGGCCCACGCTTATTTCGTCCGCGCCTTTGCACTGACCGAGGCCGCGCAGTATCGCGCCGCGCTGGGAGATTTTCGCAAGGGATTAAAACTCGATCCTGATGATGAAGAGGCAAAGAAAATGCACGACCAGATCATCAGCATTTTCAAAAGCATCGGCCGCGAACCGCCCAAGGAAGGCGAAGAACCGCCCCCGCTGCCATCCGGCAATTAACCTGGGAGCGCGGACGTCCCGTCCGCAAAGATCGCGCAGCGATCTAAAATATTATTTATAGACAAAACATGAAAAAGTTTTTCTTCCTATCGGTCATTTCGTTAACGTTATTTGCCGCTGCCGCCGCTGCCGCCTCGGCCGCGTTTGCCCAAAAAGCGCAGCGCATAACCTTCAAACGCGGTGCAAAACAGGCGATCGTCAGCGGTACTTTGTATAGCTATAAGGGACAGCGTGTTTATGTGATCCGCGTGCGCGCCGGGCAGATACTAAAGACCGAGCAGGCGGGAGAAGGCCACGCGATAACTATTGCCGTTATAGATCCCCGCGGTGAGATCGCCGCCGACTCCGACGCGTCCTGCAACAATCGTAAGCAAACGGAAGAAACGATGGCGGGCGACTATAAAATAATCGTCAGCGAATGCAGTAAGGCCGACCCGTGGCGCGGGACGTTCAGATTTAAAGTAAGAGTGGAGTAAACCTCTAAATCTTATTTCCCGAAAAATATTCGATAATTTTAGACAGCGGGTCAATTTTGAAACGGCATGTCCGCGTAGCGGACTGGAGAGAATAGCCCAGGGCTTCAGCCCTGGGTACGACGATCGATTTGAAACATTAGCCCTGAAGGGGCGGCAGTAATGATAAGTTCTGCCGCCCCTTCAGGGCTGGATCGTGTTGGAATTCTCAAACCCAGGGTGGCGTTCGCTTCGCTCACTTACCCTGGGCTATTTTCTTTTGTCCCCGTTGGGGGACTTCATTAGAAGAAAAAATGCTTTTACTATTCCTCATTCTTTGGGAAATATCCGCTTAAGAATGACAGGCTCGAGCGCAAACAGCGCGAAGCACGCCAGCCCCGCGAAGTGATTGAAAATTCCTACTATGGTGATGATCAGAAAAACAACCACAGCGTAAAGCACCTCGTATTTTGCCCGGACAAGTTTAGGACGGCTTTCCGGTGCGTACAATTTACCTTCCTGCTTTACCACGTAATTAAAAACAAGAAAGTTGGAAAAAGCGCAGGCCAGGTTGTTCAGCATATACACGACAAAGGGCAGCGTCAGATGGTTGATCCAAAATCGCCCGTAATTCATCGCGATAAAACCAGTGCTGAACGGCAGGAAAATAATGCTGAGCAGGATGAGCAAATTCAGGGTGATCAGTTTATTGTCAAAATTTATCAGTTCCCCGAAAAGCTGGTGATGCCGCCGCCAGTGCATCGAGATCAAAAGGAAGCTGACGACTACCGCTACCAAATGCGGTATAAGTTCGAGAAATTCCCTTAAGGCCTCGCCGCCCGTCACCTCCGGGCCAAAAACCTTGGGGTGGACCTCGATTATCAGCAGGGTAATGGCGATGGCAAAGACCGCGTCGCTAAAGAAAGCTATCCGCTCGATTTGAAACTCTATTTTGTTTTCGGGCATAGGATTTTTTGATTCCCAGCATAATAGGCTAACCGGGCAGACTTTTACAAGTGTTTTGGCAGTGAAAATCATAAAACAGCCGGCACCAGGCCGTTACTAAATTCTGTAGTTAGCTTTGTTTAAATTGCCACTAGCTTTAGCTAGTGGTTCACGATGCCAAAATTATCCCGGCTTTAGCCGAATCTATTTGGGCTAAAGCCCTTTCGATGACCACTGCTTTGATCCACTAGCTAAAGCTAGTGGCAATTTAGGTAGTGGTGTAAATTTGAAAACGATAATGTCCGCATAGCGGACTATAGAAAATAGCCCAGGGCTTTAGCCCTGGGTACTGATCAATTTTGAGGTGCCGGCCCTGAAAGGGCGGCAGAAATGGCCGGATTCTGCCGCCCTTTCAGGGCTGGATCGTTTTGGAATCATATACCCAGGGTGGCGCTCGCTCCGCTCACTTACCCTGGGCTATTTTCTTTTGTCCCCACCCGGGGACTTTTAAGGACAGATTTCAAACTTACCCATTACCGCAATTTATAACGACTGGACAAAACATCCGGTTAGAAATTAAACTATATGTTTTGCAATATATAAAGAATCTTATTAGACGGAGTTAATCAAAGTTTATGGCAATTTCGGCAAACGATATCCGCAGGGGGATGATAATCATTCACGAGGGTGAACCCTGCAAGGTAATGGAATTTCAGCACAAGACGCCGGGCAACCTGCGCGCGATGGTGCAGACCCGCATGCGCAACCTGCGCACGGGAAACTCCTTCGAGCACCGCTTCAGTTCATCCGATAAGGTTGATAGGGCCGTGATGGAACAGCACCAGATGGAATATCTCTATTCCGACGGCGACCAGCACCACTTTATGAACACCGAGAGTTACGAGCAGATCGCGCTGAACGAAAGCGATCTGGGCGACGCGGCACAGTGGCTGATGCCCGGCTTAAAGATCGACGTGGAGTTTTACGACGGCGCGCCGATCGGGATCGATATGCCTATGTCGATGGACTTGATCGTAACGGAAACCGACCCGCCGCTAAAAGGCGCGACAGTCTCTAATTCGAACAAGCCGGCCAAATTGGAAAACGGCGTTTCGATCACCGTTCCGCCCTTCATCACCGTGGGCGAAAAGATCCGGGTAAATCCGGCCGAGTCGAAATACATCGAACGTGTAAAATAAACTGTGCGGAGCCCGCGCTTGGGAGCTCGGGCGCCCTTCCTGACGAGGTCGGGCTATTGACCTGAGAAAGCCACGACGCCAATGTTCATTCTTTACAGCGTTCTTTTAACCGTTGCCTTCGTTATCCTTTTCCCTCGTTTTTTGCACGACGCGACACGGCGCGGAAAGTATGCGGCGGGCTTCCGGCAGCGGTTAGGCCGCCTTCCCGCATTCGATGCTGAAGGAAAACCCGTTATTTGGCTGCACTGCGTTTCGGTCGGCGAGACGCAGGCGGCCCGCCCTCTGGTCGACGAGCTTTTAAAAGAATTCCCCGGTCATAAACTCGTAATTTCCACCATCACCAAGACCGGCCAGGAAGTTGCGCAAAATCTATTTGCCGATAAGGCCGCGCTGATCTTCTACTTCCCTTTTGATTGGAAATTTGCCGTTCGCCGCGCGTTAAAGATCATCAACCCGCAAGTCGTCTTACTGATGGAAACCGAACTGTGGTTTAATTTCCTGCGCGTCGCTCACAAAAGCAATGTCAAAGTAGCGATCGTCAACGGCCGGCTGTCTGACCGGTCGGTCAATCGTTATATGTGGATCCGCAAATTTATGATGCGGGTCTTGCATTATGTCGATCTGGCGCTGATGCAAAGCCAGCAGGACGGGAACCGGATAAAAGAATTGGGAATGAAAAATTCCCGCATCCGCGTGACCGGCAATATCAAATTCGATCAGCCCCTCAACGAAGCACCAAATGACGGAGATGCGCAGGAAGATCCACTCACCGCGGAATTTCGCAAACGTTTTGGGATCGCCGATGCGCGCCTGATAGTGGCCGCCAGCACTCACGATCCGGAGGAAAAATGGCTGCTCGAAGCTTTTACGGCGATAAAGAATTCATCCGAAAATTCTCCCCAAAATTCCCCCAAAAATTCCACGGTCCGCCTGATGATCGCCCCTCGTCATCCGGAGCGTTTCGGTGAGGTCGCGGAATTGGTTTCGTCCAACGGGTTTACTTCCGTAAGGCGCTCCGCCGAAGCGGGCATAGCGGACGAACTGGCGGATGTTATCTTGCTGGACAGCATCGGCGAGCTTCGCGCGGTCTTTCCCCTGGCCGAGATCGTTTTTGTCGGCGGAAGCCTGATCCCGCACGGCGGGCAAAATATACTCGAACCCGCGGCCGCCCGTAAAGCGATCATTACCGGGCCCTATACCGCGAATTTTGCCGCTATCGTCGGTGAGTTTTTGGAAAAAGATGCGCTGATCCAATTGCCGGTGCTGGATAAGGCGGAGATGGCGGATAAACTTCAAACGGCCATTACCCGGCTTTTACAAAAGCCGGAAGCCGGTAAGAAATTGGCTGACCGGGCATTTTCGATAATGCAGGCAAATGCCGGGGCGGCCAAAAAACGGTAAAATACCTGGCGCCGTTTCTCGATGATCGCAGCGGTACACCGTAACTTTTATGCCCCTGGGCCATCTTTACAACCTGATCTTAAAAGCGCGGTCGGCGATGTACCGCCAGGGCATCACGCGTTCGCACGATCTCGGTGTGCCGGTGATCAGCGTCGGCAATCTCACCGTCGGCGGTACCGGCAAGACGCCGCTCGTCGCCTTTGCAGCCAAGGTCCTGGCGGAAAACGGCCGGAAAGTTTGTATTCTCACCCGCGGCTATAAGCGCGAAAACCCTAACGAGAGGATCCTCGTCTCCGATGGCCAAAACATCCTGGCCGAAGTAAAACAAAGCGGCGATGAGCCTTACGAATTAGCGCAAAAACTTTTAGGCATTTCTGCCGTGATCGCGGACAAGGACCGCACGGCGGCCGGGCTTTGGGCGAAAGAAAATTTGGGCAGCGACGCCTTTGTGCTGGATGACGGCTTTCAGCACTTTCAGCTAAAACGCAGCCTCGATCTGGTGACCGTCGATGCGACGGACCCGTTCGGCAACGGCTGGCTGCTTCCCCAAGGCACGCTGCGCGAGCCGGTGGAAAATCTGGCGCGGGCCGGCGCAGTAATTCTAACGCGCGCGAATCTGGCCGGCGACCCTAATGGAGTTGACGCGTTAAAAACGCGGGTACTGGCCCTCGCGCCGGCGGCCGCCGTCTTTACTTCGCAAAATAAAACATCGAACATTGTTCCCCTGGCAAAACTTTTTGATGAAAAAGAAACCGTTGCCATCACGTCACTTCTGCCAAAAACGAGAACGCTGGCTTTTTGCGCGATCGGCAACCCTGACTCGTTCTTTCGCCAGCTAATGGCCGAGGGATTTGAGCTCGCCGGAACCAACAAATTTCCCGATCACTATAAATACACAGAGCGTGACGTTTCGACGTTAAATGAACTGGCGCGGAAATGGAACGCGGATATCCTCCTCACGACCGTAAAAGACGCGGTCAAATTAAAAGACTTTCTTTTTGATGTGCCCTGTTACGTTGTGGAGAGCGCCCCTGTTTTCGACAATGAAGAAGGATTGCGGGAGTTGATCGTAAAAACTCTTACCAAATAAACGGCTTGCCCATAAAGTAGATTTTTCTTATTAACAGGCAAAAACCCGTGCATTTATTATTAGCCGCTAATTACACAAATAACACGAATTGAAGATTCTTATTCGTGCTATTTGTGTAATTAGTGGCTAATATCTGCGACTTTATAGGCAAAGCTCCAAATAACTATTCAGTACCGTTGGGCTTTCCAGTTGAAGGCTTTTTCGTTTTTGCCGGCGGCTTATTGGCCGGCTGCGCATCCGGCTTAGGCTGCATTGCCGGCGTCGAAGTGTTGGCCGCGGGCGCGGTTCCCGGCGACGGTGAAATCACCGGTTTCGGAGGCCGGTTCGTATTTGCGGAGCCGCCCCGGTTCGCGTTGACGGCGGTATTGGCCGGCACCATTATGTAAGTGTTGCCATCCGACATGAACGGGCTGTTCGGATTGGTTTCCATATACACCTGCTGCCCCGGGGGGCCGGCGGGCGTAACGGGATATGGATTTGATGAACTATTCGATTGATACCGGCCCGGATTTGCCCACGGATCGTAACCGTCGCCCGGCACGGCCTGCAGCATATCGGCGGCGTTGCCCACTACGGTCGGTAAAGCCTGTCGCAGGGCGCTTTGCTCACTGGCGCCGGTCGGCGGGTTCGCCATCTGAACAGGCATCGCATTAGGGTCGGCGGTGGGCACCGTCGGCAGATCGCTCTTCCGGCCGTAGGTGGTGAAATAGATCGTGCCGCTGATAATGGTAATTCCCGCCAGCACGATGAACGCGGTTTTCCACGGGTCACCCTTTTTTGCCGACCCTACAGTCGATGCCGCGGTTTGCGCACCCGTTTCCGGTGTTTCTTCTCCTTCGGATCCTTCGGTCACCGGTTCGATGTCTATCTTGTTACTGTCCGGCGCGATATCAGGCGATGTTTTTATTTCTTCAGGCATTACTTATCTTTTTTTGCGGCGCAATTTCCTCTTTAATGAATGTTTGGATTCGCCAAACTTGCGCCTGGTTGTAGTATAAAACCCCGCTGTGATTAAAACAAAAGCAAAAGCGAGTGAAGCATCAGCCCACCCGCTTTATGCGATGTTATTTCCTTTTGGTTTATTTGACGTTAAGCAGCACGACCACAAATGCGAAAAGCACGAGTGATTCGATCAGCGCCAGCGCGATGATCATCAGCGTCTGTACGGTTCCCGCCGCGCCCGGATTGCGCGCCGCGCCTTCCGCCGCTCTCGAACCGGCGATGCCCTGTCCGATACCGGCCAAACCGGCCGCCAATCCGAATCCGATGATCGCCAGGCCGGCTCCTATCGAAGTACCGCCCGACGGGGCCGAAGCCGGAGCATCGGTTGCCGCCATCGCGCTCAAGGCGGTCATCGCGACTGCCAAAAGGGCAAATAAGAAATATTTGATCTTAGTCATTTTTTTTAAGTCTCCTTCTATATTGTTTGTTATTAAATGACTCTGGTCCCGGCAAAGGATACCTGCAAAGGGTTATGATTTCGCCTCACTTCCGGTATGCGCTTGTTTTATACTCCGTGGAGACAAGGCTCCTGTTGCGTGCGGGCTATACTGCTATAAAACGCAGGTCCCTATAGCTTAGAACAAAGTCAAAAATCTAAAATATCTTACGCGTGCACGACGGCATCGTCATGCAGCTCTTCATGGTGTACGTCCGCCGTTCCATGCCCGTGATCACTATGCGAAACTTCGCCGAGATAGATCATCGAAAGCAGCGTGAACACGAACGCCTGCAACAAATGCCACGAATAACGCCAGCGGCAGCAGTACTATCGGCAGCAAAAACTGCGTGAACGGCGGCGCGATGCCGGACATATTCAGCGGCGACCTGTTCGTCGGCATACATATTCGCAAAAAGCCGAATGCCCAGCGTCATCGGGCGAATCATATTACTGACCAATTCGATACCGAAAATCAACGGCGTGATAATCAGCGCCATTATCAAGCGGCAGGCTGGGGCCGGCAAAGTGCGCTAAATGGCCGATCAGCCCGTTTTCTCTAATGCCAACCGAGTTGTAATAAATAAAAGACGTGATGCCGAGCGCAAAAGTAACGTTGACCGAAGCCGTCGGCGACATAAAGAGCGGGAAAATTCCCATCAGGTTCGAAATCAAAATCAACACCGCAAATGTCGCGACCACCGGAAAATATTTGTAACCGTGCTCGCCGACGATCGCTGACGATCATATCTTTCAACGCCAGAAATCCGGCCTCGAGCGTCAGCTGCCCGGGCGTCGGATCGTCTTCCGAAAGCTTGCCTTTGAATATCCAGATCACCGTCATCGTCAGAATACAGGCGATGATGAACATTATCGTGTACCACGGAATCGCGTTTTCAGGATGGCACGCTCCGAAAAGGGCTTCGGCGCTGGTACCCATCGGCTTTAGCGCCAGATCAAGGGCCGGGTAAAGATAATTAGTTTCCGCGCGGCAGACCGGTTCTCCCAGATAAGTGTTGATAAATTCCACTATCACCGGGGTATGATGGCCTTCTGCAAATAAAAACATTATTAATTTCCTCGTTTAAAAACAGCTAAAAATAATTGAATAAAACCTTCTACTAAAATTGCCATCGCCAAAGAAAGCAGGCCGGCGAAAAGGGCCAGGACGGAAACCACTCCCGTCAAAAAGATCCCCAGGATCATGAACAGCAAAAACAAAAAACGCAGGTTGTATCTCAGCAGCCAGAGCCCGGTCGGCTCGGCGGCTCCGGTTTCGGCCGCCACGCCAAACATCCTGCCCAGCGACGCCTTTAACCAGTAGAAATTCAAAAAACTCAGCGTTCCGCCAATTATCAACCCTACGGTTTCACGCCATCCGAACACGAACAGGCAGACAGCCACACCAATAATCAGCAAAACAGCCATTATCAGCAGAATACGTCTCAGGATATTGCTGTCCGGTTTTCCGGTCAAGCCGTCGCTAGGTTCGGAAATTTCGCTCATTGCGAAAAGGTAATTTTAGCTTCTGGCGCGGGAAAATTCAACCGGAGCGCCCAATTCATTGGGCAGTGCCGGATTGGGAGCGCCCAATTTTGGGCATGCCGAATAAATTCGGCGCTCCGTTTCAGCTCATCAAGCCGTTTTTTCGCCTCGGCGGCCTCATTTGAGCCCGAAAAACGGGTGATAAGTTCCTTCCAGCACTCACCGTCATAATGAAAATATTTGGCGTTTCGATCAAAAACAAAGGTTATTCCCAGCCTGCGGTAGCGATCCAAACCTGCGTAATTGAGAAAATAACTGTAAAGCGGAGCGCCGCCCGCCTCCATTTCACTTTTGTCTAAGCGCTTGTGCGCTTCGAAGGTGAGTTTTTGCGCCGCATCTTCAAGCAGATCGCCTAAATAGAGCAAAAGCGCCGGGCGCAGCGGGGAATCCCGAAACGTCTCCAGAAAAAGCACGCCCCGTTCTATTTGTTCAAAACCTTCGGAGGCGCGAATAAGCCTCAAAAGCCGCTCGTCATCGCCGCGCCGGCCGGCGGAAACAACCGCCGCGGCCTGTACCCAGCCGCGTTTGTCGGGCGGCACCGCCACTAAGTAAAAAAGGACCCCGTCCACCTCCTTACCGGAATAGATCAACACAGTCCGGCCGCGGCGCATTCTCTGCAGCGGGACGGCGTACAGGCTGGGCTCCATTCGCAAAACCGACAGCCGTTCGTCGATCACCGTTCCCGGATAATGTTTTTCCGTCCCGGGTTTTGCCGGTGAAGTTTTTTTGGTTTGCACTAAAGGACGCCTTTTTTGCGCGGCGATATCGCTCGCGAAAACGAGAAAGATAACGGCACAAATTGAAGCGATCCTGTTTATAGGAGAAAACATTCGGGCCACGCCCTGGTTCTATTAAATTGGGAAATTGCAGGAGTATTTTAGCGCAGTTATAACGGCTTTGTTTACAAGGTCAGAATATATTAGCCACAAATTATACTAATCAACAGATTCTCATTCGTGTGATTGGTGTAATTCGCGGCGAATATTATTTTTTAATCAACAGTTCTCATTCGTGTGATTAGTGTAATTCGTGGCGAATATTATTTCTTTCTTCTTCCAACCGTCGCCTTATTTATTTTCTGCTGCATTCCGGCGTGATGAAAATGGCAGATCGCCACCGCCAGAGCGTCAGCGGCATCGTGCGGTTGGGGAACTTCTTTCAGTTTTAACAGCAGCCGCACCATCTCCTGCACCTGGTGTTTTTCCGCGTTGCCATAGCCGACCACCGTTTGTTTTATCAGCCGCGGAGCATATTCCGCGATCTCCAGCCTGGCCCGTTCGGCCACTACTAAAACCGCGCCTCTTACCTGTCCCAGCTTGAGCGCGACATTCACGTTCACCGCGTAAAAAGCTTCTTCTATCGAGAGGGTGTCGGGCTGGAATTCGGCGATCAGCTTTTCCACCCCATCGGCAATTTTTAACAGCCGTTTGGAAAACTGGACGCGCGGGCTGGATTTGATCGTGCCGAAATCTACCAGAGCATATTTGGAAGCGGCGCCATCTATAACGCCCCAACCTAATACCTCACTGCCTGGGTCAATTCCAAGAATCTTCATGCCTAATTTGAAAACGGTAGTGTTAAGAATCTCTAGGTCGGGAAGGGTTGCTTGCGCCCGCAATCAAAAGTTCTATTCAACTAATAGGAAGAAAGTGATAAGAGCGGGCGCAAGCGGCCCTTCCCAACCTCGAGGTTGTCAACTTGTTCAATTCTATTTATCTACTTAATTACTAACTACCAATTACTGCATCTCGCTCTCATCGATATCAAAATTCGCATATAACTTTTGCACATCGTCGTGATCGTCGATCGCTTCATAGAGTTTGAGCATCTGCTGGGCCTCATCGCCCTCGAGGCGGACATAGGTTTGCGGGATACGTGAAAGTTCGGAAGCCTGGGTTTCGATACCGGCATTTTTTAATGCTTCGCTGACGGCTTCGTAATTTTCCGGCGCGGTGTAAATTTCAAAAACATCGCCCTGGTCCTGCATATCGTCGGCGCCGGCTTCGAGCACGATCTCCATCAGCTCGTCTTCGGATTTGGCGGCTTTTTCCACCACCAGATAACCTTTTTTATCGAACATCCAGGCCACCGAGCCGGCTTCGCCCAAATTCCCGCCGTTTTTTGCCAGCAGGTGGCGAAGCTCCGCGACGGTCCGGTTTCTATTATCGGTCATAGATTCGATAAGGATAGCGACGCCGCCCGGCCCGTAGCCTTCATAGGTGATCTCGTCGTAATTTACGCCTTCCAGTTCACCGGTGCCGCGCTTGATCGCGCGATCGATCGTATCGTTCGGCATATTGCCTGCCTTGGCGTCGGTCACCGCTTTGCGCAACCGCGCGTTCGCGTCCACATCGCCGCCCCCGCCCCTGGCCGCTACCGTGATCTCTTTGATCAGGCTGGTAAAAAGTTTTCCGCGCTTGGCATCTTCCTTGCCTTTTTTGTGCTTGATTGTATGCCACTTGGAATGTCCGGACATTTGAAATATTTCCTTTTTATGCTTGAATTTATTGAGTTTTAGATAAAAAAGGAATATATCACGCTATTTTTTGCCTTGCAAAATCGCGTCTAATTTCTCTTTATTGCCGTTTGAGATAGCGAGCTGTTTTGTTTTTGAGGTTTGCCCGCTGCGGATTTGCACGTCGCTTTTTGCCACGCCGAATTCTTTTGCCAAAAGCTTTATCAATTCTTCATTCGCCTGGCCATCGACCGGCGGCGCGGCCAGTCTTACTTTCAGTGCCCCACCAGGTTCGCCATACCAGCCTACGATCTCGCTTTTCGAAGCCCGCGCAGTGACCCGCACCGTAACGATCAAAGCGCCGTCTTTTTCCCGTATATTTATCAACGATTTATCAATTGCCACTAGCTTTAGCTAGTGGGTATGGATGCTAAATTTTATGCCTGGGCTTTAGCCAAACTCTTTTAGGTTGGGCTAAAGCCCACCTTTTGTTTTGCCTTCAAATCCACTAGCTAAAGCTAGTGGCAATTTAAAGAAGATAAGAGCAAGTGCAAGCGGCCCTTCCCAACCTGAGAGAGATGGTCAACTCGCATGATAAATAATAAACATTTAAGTAAATAAAATTAACAGGTCCGGAAGGGTTGCCCCCACGCCCGCTCTTATCTTAAGCCCCATAGGGACGTCATATTTATAGCAGCGAGTTTAGAAGAACTCTTTCGAGTTCCGTAGGAACGGCATATTTCGCTCCTAACGGAGCTTAGGGTCATTTTTAATAATTTCTGTTCTATAAATATTGCGTCCCTATGGGACTTACAGCGGTCATGGTCTTAACGGTTCCGAGTTCAAGCTTCAGCTTGTCTTATTCTTATATAGAAAGACAAACTAAAGTTTGAACTCTAAACCTTTTTATTTATATTTCGCCGGCAGTTCTAATTCGTCATCCACAAAAACCTCCATAGGAACTCCGGAAACTCTTGCGTAACTGAGCAGGATTAAGAAGGAAGGTTCTCTTGTACCTCTTTCAAAAGCGGAAATATTTTCCCGGTAATGGGAATCTTTAAGCCCTAATTTATCCAGCATCTGGTTCTGAGAAAAATTAAAAGATTGTCTTATCTGCAATAGCTTTTCGGCAAGACGCTGGGGCCTGGCCCGTTTAGAGGTTCCCATTAGATTGCTGCCTCCAATGGGAAATTTTCTTCTGCCGGATTGATGGCGGAACAAAATGGTTCTAGAATTAAACTCTGAAGATTCTTTGCCGGTAGTCCTGTGAATCTAACGGCTCTCTTCATTAACTATTTGAGAGCCTCAACCATAAACTTTGTTTGAAAGATTAACAGAATTTCGGTAAGTGATAAAGACGGAAATGGTTTTGGACGCGCAGCGTCCCCTTGATAGTAGCCGTGGGTTTTAACCCACGGTACGTGTAAATAACAAGCGGCGCGTCGCGCGAGCGACGATTGATTCATTCGTCGCTCACGCGACTAAAATATCATTTTTCATCTTTTCCGTGGATTAAAATCCACGGCTACTGTCAGCTCACCACTGACGCGGTGAAAGCTCCCAAACTCCCGAAACTATGAGACTAGGCCTTAACCCTGTTCTGGAAGTCGAAGCTACGGTTCCAGACAACGCGGGCACCGCTCAGCCACTGGCCCAACAGGTTTTTTATGTTTTAGAAACAAGCCCCGGCGATCTATTGAAAGGAAAAGATGTCACTAGTGAGATCTGGTACGGGAAAACGATGAACGCGCTGAGAAACCTCGCCCTGACATTTTTTATCACCGATTCGCAGGGCAGGGCCAAGGTGAAAAACCTGAAAACGGGAACCTATCATATCTGCGGC
The DNA here is from genome assembly GCA_963766895.1 of uncultured Acidobacteriota bacterium. GTDB lineage: Bacteria > Acidobacteriota > Blastocatellia > Pyrinomonadales > Pyrinomonadaceae > DASYKT01. Next base: position 4,625 of record CAVYCB010000008.1, on the reverse strand, counting down.
ATCGGTCATACGCCGCAGGAGGTTGTAATTTGGAATGTTCCGGTAGAACTCACATTCGGCAAGAACAGCCTGGTATTAGACAACAGTAATATGATCGGAAAGTAATATCTTATGGGAGCGCGCTGGAAGACTGCCTGACTCATGGAGAGGCTGAGCGCTTTGTGTTCAGTAAGGCAGGGCCGCGCTCCCTCCCTTCTTAGAATTTAAAAAGCCGCGATTCAGTTATGTTTGAAGAAATCTCTACTTCTTTTTGCCCCGTCCTTAAAACTATAATGCGGCTGGCGGAAGATTTGCCGCGGGTCGAGTTGAAGACCCGGCGAAATAAACTCCCTGCCTACAGAAGGCGTTTCAGGATGAAACATCAAATCACTGTCAAAAGCCAAATTACCGCTAATATCACTTAAAATGCCGCTTGAGGCCAAAACCGTGTTTCACCCTCCGAAAATCCAGATCATGTCTAACTTATTGTCCGTGTTGAGTTTACAGCGCTGCATTTTCTTCAGGTGTTTCATTTGTTTCATTTGCTTCACCCGGCGGTGAAACGAAACACCACCGAAGTTTTTCTATGTGTCATTGGCCGAACACAAAGATTTGCATAATGAACCGCTGTAAAAGGCCGAGCAGGATCAAAAGTATCATGGCCGAAAGATCGAACATACCGATCGGCGGGATAAGCCTTTGCAGCGGCAGCACGACCGGGTCGGTCATTCGCCTGACAAATCCGAAAAGAGTGTTTTTAGTAAAGACGAACCACGACGAAAGAACGCGCAAAAATACCAGCAGGATATAAAAACTTATCGCCGCGTATAGAAAGAATCCGGCAAAGACCTTTAAGTTGTTATTGATGATCCCGGCCGTCAGCCCGTCGACGATATAAAAAATGTCAAAGATTATTCCTAAAATAAAATAGACCAAAACGCCGGCGATCAGGATCGTCAGGATCGGCGCCAGGCGCACATCTATCCCAAAGGTCGCCAGGAACCGCGCCGCCGGATAAACGAATCTTTCCGTCAATTTTCTAAAGCGAAACGCAAATCTGCCGGTCTTGCCGAACGGATTCGGGTCGCTATAATTAAACAGCAGCCGCCCCAGCATCAGCGCGATAAAAACAAGCAGCGAGATGATTATGATCGTCTGGACTATCGGGTAAATGCTTATACGCATATTTGAAAAATTCTTCTAATTTCTTTCGCCGAAGACCGCGGTTCCGACTCTGACCATCGTTGCGCCTTCTTCGATAGCAATCTCAAAATCGTGGGTCATTCCCATCGAAAGCTCGCCCGTTTTACCCGCGAAAAAACCTCTTTCGGCAAGGCCGTCGCGAATTTCCCGCAGCCGGCGAAAATATGGGCGCACATCCTCGGCGTTTTCAAAATAAGGCGGCACGATCATCAAGCCCGTAAATCTCAAAAACTTGCAGCCCTGTAAAAACTCCGCCAATTCCGGCAGATGGTTTTCGGCGATCCCGGTTTTCGAATCCTCGCCGGCCAGATCGACTTCCGCCAAAACCGTCGGCGATACGCGCCCCTCTTCTTCACAAATACGCTCAAGCCGCCGCGCAAGTTCGACCGAATCAAGCGAATGGATTACCGAAAAAAACTTTACTGCTTTGCGGGCCTTGTTGGCCTGCAGGTGCCCGATCAGGTGCCACTCCAGAGTGTCGCGCCCGAGTTCTTCAATCTTGCCCTCGGCTTCCTGCACCTTATTTTCGCCGAAACAGCCAATTCCCGCGGCTATCGCTTCGCGTAAAACAGGAACAGGATGGGTTTTACTGACCGGGATCAGCTTGATCTCTTCCGGCTTTCGACCGGCGCGCTCCGCTGCCTTCGCAATGCAGCGCTTTACTTCATCCAACCTCGCCTTAAACGTTTCACCCACACGCTAAATATAGCAGACACAATAGAAAATGGTAGCCAAAAAGCTATTAGCTTTAAGCCGACAGCTATTAGCTGATATTTTTATCTGCCCCATAACAACTTGTCATCCCCGTCATGAAATTGTATATTGATAATTCTGTTTTTGCGGACGTGGCGGAACTGGTAGACGCGCAGGTCTCAGAAGCCTGTTCCCGCGAGGGAGTGGAAGTTCGATTCTTCTCGTCCGCACCAATATTTACCACAATGATGAAGGCTGAAATGGTCTTCATTTTTTGTTTTCGGGGCCGGGTAAGATGGACGATCTAATTAAAGCGTTGGAAAAACACCAGGCTGAATTCGGGCTGCAATTGGGCGCCGGAACGATTTCGCGTCTTTCGCAATACTATGAGCTCGTCCTGAAACACAACCCTCTGCTCCACCTGGTAGGGCCCGCAGAGCGCGGAAGATTTTGCCATCCGCCATATTCTCGAATCGCTTACATTGCTGGAATATCTGCCCGAAAATTCTAAATTCGCCGATGTCGGCACCGGGGCCGGGCTGCCCGGAATTCCCTGCCTGCTGGCGCGTGAAGATCTGCACGGTTTTCTCATCGAATCAAAACAAAAAAAGGCGCAATTTTTGAGTGAAGCTCGCGAAAAGCTCGGCCTTAGAAACCGCTTGACCATTATCAACCGCCAGTTCGAAGAGATCCGAAAGCCAGATGTGCGCATTATCACCTGCCGGGCGCTCGATAAATTTACGCAGAAGCTGCCCGCGCTCCTAAAATGGTCGGAAAATTCCTATATGATATTTTTCGGCGGCGAAAATCTGCGCGAAGAACTTCGCAAACACGGCCTGACGTTCCGGGAAAAATTACTTCCTTTATCAGAAAAGCGTTTCTTGTTTCAAATAAAAAAGACTAAAATCTAGCGCGATGCGCATCCCCAAATTCACGCGAAAGCTTGCCAAAAGAATCGCCATCCCGCTGGCGCGTTACAGCGCCGCCGGGCAAACGTCCGGCGACAATCATCTACTGGATGATTTTTTGGCCCGCGCGGCAAAGCTGCCCTCAGCCCCGCGTGCTCGAACTCGGCACCAAACGCCTCTATGAAAACGTCAAAACAAAACATGATGAATGGGTACCGCACGCGGCCGAGTTTCTTGGCACCGATATGGCGAAGGCATCGACGTGGACATCGTCGCCGACGTTCACAAATTAAGTCAAACTACCGGTGAAGAACAGTTTGACATCGTCATTTCCTGCTCTTCGTTCGAACACTTTAAATATCCGCACCTGGCGGCGCACGAAATAATGAAGGCGCTAAAGACCGGCGGCCTGTTTTTATCCAAACGCACCAGACCTATCCCGTCCACGGCGCGCCGCATGATTACTTCCGGTTTTCGCGCGAAGCCCTGACGGGGCTCTTTGGAACAAAAATGGGATTTCGCGTGATCGAAACCGATTACGAATTTCCCGCGAGTATCAATTCGCCCGACGTCGCTTCGATCGCCGCCGAGCCGGCCTTCGTCAATTCAAGATTGCTGGGAGAAAAAACAGGCAAAACTCCGGCTGAATACATTTACGAATACGATGTTTAGATAGGTGTAAAAATGCTGCTTTTCGATCTGCCGGCCATCAATTGGCAAGATATGTTCAGTATTAGCGTGAACCCGCTGGAAATATTCATTCGCGGCACGCTGATCTACCTGTTTTGTTTTGTCGTGATGCGTTTTACCCGACGCGGGATCAGCGGCGTAAGCATCGCCGACCTTTTGATCATCGTGATGATCGCTGACGCCGCACAAAACGGAATGTCCGCCGATTACAAATCCGTTACCGATGGCGTTCTGCTGATCCTCACGCTTATTTTTTGGGATTACATTCTCAACCTCCTGCAGGACAAAGTACCTTTTATCCGCAGCCTTTTTTACCCGAAACCTGTCCAATTGATCAAAGACGGCAAACTGCTGCGAAAAAACATGAACCGTAATTATATTACTTATGATGAATTGATGAGCCAGGTTCGCCAATCCGGACTGGAAAAGGCCTCGGACGTAAAACTGTCCTGTATGGAAGGCGACGGCAGCATCAGCGTCATCCCCTACGATAAAGATAAAGCGCAATCGAAAAATGACCCTAAGGTCGGCGGGTAGTTAACTAGTTGGCATTTGGAAAAGCGTTGCCCATAAATTCTTTCTGGTAACTATGGCGGTTATTTTCGTGCGTTTGGTGTGTTTCGTGGTTAAATTCTTACAGTTTTGTCTAAGCCTTAATGAAAAGAAAAGCTTAACCACCGAAGCACACTAAATACACTAAATAAGAATCGCTTTTTTTTGGGTCTTATATCACCGTGATCGAGCTTTATGGCAACAGTATTCAGCATGAGATGTCTTTTTTTAATATCACGAGGAAGTTGTTTATGGAAACCAAAATTGAAAAAGAAGTGCGTTACTTAAAGATCTACGCCTTCGTTAGCACGCTGCTTTTTGCAATATTTCTTCTCTCGGCTTTCGCGCTTGAAAGCAAGAAGAAGTTTGAGGAAATAGACGTCGAGCGAATTAATATCGTGGAAAAAGACGGCAAGCTGAAAATGGTTATTTCCAATAAAGAACGCCAGCATCCGGGGATTATTGACGGCAAAACATTTGACGAACGCAAAGGGCAAAGGCCCGCGGGCATGATCTTTTTTAGCGAAAAGGGTGATGAGATCGGCGGTTTGGTCTTTGACGGCAGCACCGGCAAAGGCCAAACCGGTTCGCTTACTTTTG
>CAVYCB010000007.1:0-7833 GCA_963766895.1 uncultured Acidobacteriota bacterium | reverse complement strand
GCGAAACACGAGCAGTTCAAAGCCATCCAGCAGCTGGTGAAGTAATAGGTAGGGGCAACCCTTGTGGTTGCCCGATGAGCGAAGCGAAACTGTCATTTTAGAACATCAACTATCCCGGAAAACTCCCAGTCTTCAATTTTCTCCACCAGATTTTTTCGTACAGGGTTTAACCTGATGTATTCCAGTGTTTCAAAAAAATCTTCTTCATTTCGAATTATATGATCGTAAAACTGTCTTTGCCATAATTTGCCTTCTCCATATTTCCAATAAATATGGTTTGAAATGCTCTTAAAAGCACCGCAAATTCCGCCCAGAGATTTCTTTGATTCCCCCGCGCCGATGATCGCGTGAAAATGGTCCGGCATCAGGCAATATACATACAGGTTAAAATGCAATTTGCTGCGCAAATCGATCAGACATTTAATAATTTCATATGATAGATCCTTATTGAGAAAAACTGGTTTTCTATCCACCGCAACAATAGTTACAAAATATGCGCGCGTTGCCGCGTAATCGAAATTACGCAACCGAATGGAATTCTTGCGGGTATATAACTCGTCTTTCATGGGAGTGAAAATCAAAATATTTCGCTTCGCACATCGGGCAGGGACGAGCCCTGCCCCTACAATTTTAATTCTGTCTTTTAAACCAAAACACCCACCATTTTTCTCAGCACTTTTTTCTCTTCCTCGCCCACGGGTAATTCCAGTTTTGCATAGACGTCCGAAGCGGCGACGAGGGCGGTGGCTTTGATGCTGGTGTCTAAAATGCGGTCGATGATCTGCAGATTTTCCACCATCACGGACGCGGCCTTATCGTGATCGCCGAGATCGGCAAAACGCACGGCCAGTTCGTTAAGCGCCATCGAGCGCGCCGGCAGCTGCGGAGTTTCTTCCGATAGCTGGTGCGCCTCGCCCAAAAGCTGCAGAGCTTTTTCACTATTACCGGCGGTCTTATAAGCGTCGCTGACGCCGATCAGTCCGAATATTTTCGACGCGTTGTCACCTATTGCCTGCAGGGCCTGGTCGGCGGCGGTTTCGTTTTCCAGGATAACGCACGCGCTGGCGATGCCCTGCAGCGCGCGGTTGCGGGTGGTCTCTTCTTCTATCTCCTGCGCGGCCTGAAGGGCGCGCTCGGCTTTTCCGTAGGTGGCAAAATCGATCGCGATCGCCGCCAGCAATTCGTAGCGGGCGCGGCTGTCGCGGATCTCGTTAAACTTTTGCGAGATCAGCAGCGCGCGGCCTTCTTCCAGATCTTCGAGCGCCTCGTCGGTCTGTCCGCTTACGTGTTTGCGTTCGGCAAAACGTTTCAGGCAGAGCGCGAAATATTGTTTATCGTCGATCATGTCCAGCGCGCGTTCGGCCAGCTCGACGCTTTCGCACTGAAAATAAAGCTGGGCGATCTGGGCCAGCCAGTGATCGCGCCAGCTCCGGTGTTCCATTTGTTCGGCGATGTCGCGCGCGGCTGAGATCAATTCGATCGCGCGGTCTTTCCGCCCGGCGCGCAGCCACAACCCGGCTATCTCGCACATTTCGCGGAGCTTTTCCTCAATATGCTCGCTCTCGGCGGCGGCCTTGGCCGCGGCGTCAAGATAAGTTTCGGCCTCCGGCTTTTTATCGTTGGCCAACCGGTCGGCGGCGATCTCGGCGTAAGTTTTGGCGCGCAGCGCGGCAAATTCGATCAGGTCTATCAGTTCACCGGCCACTTCATCTTCCCCCAGCGCGGCCCGGTGAAAAGCGATCGACGAATAAGCATTTTCCCGGTGGTCTAGCGATTCGGCGATCTCCATCGCTTTATCGAACTGGTGCATTTCCGCTTTGGCGGCGGTCAGGCGCTCACGCGCGATCGACCGCGAGCTGTAATCTTCCGCCGCATCGGCTAACTGCAGCGCGTATTCGTTGTCGTTGGTCCGGGCGCAATGCTCGGCGATGTCGGCCAGCAGGCGGTCGCGGGCAAAATTGTCATCGACCGCATCGGCCATCTGCGCGCAAAGGTCGACCTCACCGCGCTGCAGGTAGCGGGGAACTATCGCTTTGATGGCTTCGCCGTGCCCGTCGCTGCTGCCAACGCGTTCTGCTACAAAAGCGGCGCACGCCAGCACATCATTCTCAGCCGCATCCGGTTCGATGTAGAGATTTTTCATAGGTTAGTGAGTGTGAGTACGAGAATTCAGTAGTCGGTAGTCAGAATATTCTGGCTACTGGCTACTGGCTACTGGCTACTGGATTCTTCTATTTGCTATTCACGGTCTTTTTTCTGCTTCTCCTTCATTTCCTTGCGGTATTGACGCATAAAGAGATAGAGGCATCCGACCGTGATCGTCACCGTCAACAGCAGCATTACGATAACAAAAATAAGTTCGCCAATTCCGGGGGCTTGCATGGTTTAAAATTAGCACAATTATGGAGCGCGGGCATCTTTGCCCGTCCCGTCATCTTTTTCAATACGGCCTTTAATTTCGTGTGCAGCGCGCTCGCTCCCGACTCTCTAGACTTCTTCCTGATAGATCGCTTCTCTTAAAAATTCCGTCAACGGTTTTCCGGTCTTCATCGTATCGGCGACAAACGAGGCGAAGTCTTTTTCCAGGGCCTTTTTTGCTTTAAATTCCGCGCACCAGTAAAACTGCGTGTTAAAGAGCAGCGGCTGTTTTTCCGCGGCGGAGGCAAATTCCGGCCCGAGCCGCTTGTTCTTATGTCCCAGCATCTCGCCGAAAGCGGCTTTCCATTTTTTATCCTCGACCAGTTTCTTAAACCGCTTGTCATTTTTTACGATAAACCGGCGCACCCGCATCAGAATTCTTTGTCCTCGAACCAGTAAGCGCCGCTGCAGACATAGGCCTCGTCAAGCCCGAGATGAAGGTAAGCGGCGGGGTAGAGTTTGTTGCGCGTGCCGCCCTTGCCGATGGTGGCGGAAAGATAAGTTTTATAGGGCGATTTGTCTTTGGAAAAACGGATATCGCGATTGATGCGAAACATCATCGATTTTAGCGGCGTCGTTGCCAGATCAGGCTCGAATTTAACCGCTTTGACAACCACTTCTTCCAACAGCGCGAGGAACGGCTCTTTTACCTGCGCTTCATAACGCTTTTTATTGGCATGAAACCATTCGCTGCTGTTGTTTTTTGTCAGCTCTTTAAGAAAATCGAAAAAAGGTTTTTGCAGGGGCATAAGATCTCGTTTCTTTTTGTTTTTGCCGCAGAACGAATTATAAATTTTCTCATACCATGAAAACAACTTCAGTTTGCCGGGGAACCGCGCGTTTAGTTGGAACGACGCAGGTTGGGTATGAGGTCAGAACCGGGAACGGTAGATGACCGGTTTTCTTTTGTAACGCTAAGGAATAAAGGATAAAAGTAAAAAGATACTTCTTTGAAACTCCTGTCTATCTTTCGCCTTTTGCAATTTCGAATTTAAGAACCGGTCACTACCGTTCCCGGTTCTGACTTCATTAACGATAGTCGTCCGTTTCATTTTCCGGGAATTCCGCGGGCTTTTTGACCGGGTGAAAATGCCCCGCACCGGCCAAATTTCCCCGGCTGATACGCATTTTACCCCGGCTGTCCATCTTGCCCCACTCTTATATCTCGTTATTCGCTAACAGCTTAGCTTAAATTCTTGCTATTTAAACATAATTTAACAATGTTGGCATACGTTTTGCAATAGAAGCGCCGGACGCCCGATCTATGTGCGACCTGTTCATTATAAAAAAAAGGAAAAGAATGAAATGAAAAAAATTATCTTCACATTGCTCCTGACCGCTTTGATGGTCGGAGGTGCGTTGGCGCAAAAAACGTCCAGGAATGAAGCTGCGGGCGGCCCCGTACTGCCGATCGACTCTGAGCCGGCTCCTTATGGAAGGCTTGATTTCTACGGTACCGAAAATTTTGGCGTGCTCACGCCCGGCGACAGTTCGTATGCGATGGTTTGCGAGCAGGCCGATATCAATCCTTCGCTGACCATGAACGTTACTTTTGAGCCTGTCGAGGACCAGCCCGGTGTTTCTCAGGTCACAGGCGGCACCTGGACCCTGATGGTTTATATGAGAGGCCGCTACGTCGGCGCCATCTTTGGTGACATTGAGCCGGGCGGCACCGTTGTCGATACGTTATCAGAAGACTCTCAGATTCTGTCCCGCCAGATCGAAGCGGCTTTTCGCAAAACCGGCGGCATGGGAATATATTCCGGGACGCAGCCGGAAACCGAGGCGAGCGGCCAATTCAAATCCTCGACAACCTACGATAAAGGTGAAACCATCGGTTCTCTCGAAGGCATTCTCTAATACCTACGCTATATGTAGTATGCAGGTAACAGAGGAAAAAACCCGGGCCGCAATTTGGCCCGGTTTTTTTGCGTTTAAACCGTATATCCGAGTTCATAGATCTTTTAAATTGCCACTAACTTTAGCTAGTGGATAAGAATGTAAATATTACCGGCTTTAGCCTAATGAATCGATTTGGCTAAAGCCTGGACTCCAAGCAAACTAAAAACCACTAGCTAAAGCTAGTGGCAATTTATATTTAGTGCGGTTCGTGGTATTCCGGATGATGTTGTAACTAAGAAACAACACGAACAACTCGACTATCGGCGCTTATTTTTCAGGAAGCGATCTGTTCAGTTTGTCACCCGCCGCCGCGTTTGCAGCTTTTATTTCCAGCGAAGCTATCGCCTGCAGCAGCAATTTTTCGGCATCGGGCTTGTTGGGGTCTACCGTCGCCGTTACGATATAAGTTTCGTTTCCGCCGCCAAAAGGCGCACCAGCGTTTTTATCCAATCGCCGGAGTTAAATACCAGGTCCGCGCCGCGCCATTTCCCGGCGGAAACCGCTTTTTCGGAAACAAACTTTGTTTCCGGGTCTTTGGTGATCGCTTCTTTTATCTGCGCCAGGATATTGGTAACGTCGGCTTCGGTGTTAAAGGTCCGGTGTTCATATGTTGATTTTGTGACGGCAAAAAAGCCTTCGGCGAGGTCCCATTTATATACTGCTTTGGTCGAGCCTTTGATAGGATCGGCCGGCGGCGTAAACGTTACGCTCTTCGCCGGAGCCGGCATCCAGATCGTGAACGTTTTTTCGATATCAGTGTATCTTTTCGCCACGGGCAGGGTCTTTAACGAGATCTCCGACGGCGTTACCGGCTCGGTTTTGACCGCCTTAAGAACGTCCTTTTGCGCCGCCGCCGAAATTCCCAGTAATAAAAATAAAAACAAAATTATGCTGATAGTTCGAAACATACAGGGGCAGTATAGCAAATGCCCGGTAAAATTCTTAAGCTCCCACGGGGCGGACGATAACAGCTTGGACGTAATCACGGGCTAGTGAGTTTGACAGGTTACGGAAATGCGATCGTAAACCTGGGAGCGCAGGCATCTTGCCTGCAAGCGCGGCCTGACCGTGCTAACTGCGTGATAAAAACAGTCTCTTGGATCGCTGTGCGATCTTGCAGGCAATAGCCTCTAACTTTTAGGAAGAGCTGCTTATTTTTTCTATTGACACCCAAAAAACATGCGAGTAATATGATTTGTATAACCGGGTCTTACAAATATTAAGACCGAAAGAGAAAATATATGCTTTTATCAAAAAAAGAGGCTTTAATTTTGCAGTTGATGTCGGAGAACGGCTTTCGTGAAGTGTACGGCCTTGAACTCTTGCGCCTGTCAAACGGCGGCATCAAACGCGGCACCATCTATACCACTTTGCAGCGAATGGAAGATAAAGGCTTTGTCGTGTCACGCCAAGAAGACAAACCCGACGACGTCTCCGGCATCCCGCGTAGGTTGTACGAGATAACCGGCGCAGGGCAGAGAGTGTTGCAGGCTTGGGAGATGGTGGGGTTGAATTTGCAGATCAACTAAAATATTTTTTGGCGAGGTTAAGCATGGGTGAAAGCACAGAAAATGCGGGATTGAGTTTGAAACAAACTCTAAAAATAATTGCGGACTATGTGGAAATCCCTGACGCTCCTCGACGTAGCCCGTCCGATCACGAATTTATGTTCAAAATTAACGCGGGTTTGGAAAAATATCTTGTCGAAGGAACGAGCAAATTAAGGCGAGGTTGGGTCCGGGATTATTTAGTCGAAAATGAACCGAATTTGGCGAAAAAAATTGAGATGCTGGAGCTAGTAGAGGCTGAAAAAATTCAGGTTCCGCATGTCGAGCCTGATAACGAAAGAATTTCGATCGCGGCACCGCTATCCGGGTGGATGGCTTTGGCAAAATATTTGCCCTCGAAATATAAAAACAATATCGAACAAACGATATCGGACTTCCGAATTGAACATCACGAAGCGCTGTCGGACGGGGATTTCAAACGAGCAAGATGGATTAGCTGGCATTATCGATTAGGTTTATTTTGGTCGATCGTTACGATGTTCTTTAACAGCCTGATCAAAACATTGAGTGTTTTTTCCAGATAACAATAGGATTTGTATTCGATCTTTGTCGATATGAAAAGAATAAACGTATCGAATGTTAAATTAGAAAAATTCCGCACACTGCGGTCAGCTGGAGATTTGTATGTGTTCTATAACAACAAGCTGGTTGGATTGGTGTCAGCGGTTTCTATTCCAACTGGGACGACGGTAATGATGACGGTAGAAGGAGAGACGGTAACGGTGGATATGGAGGTGCTTCTCGCCGCTCCGCAGAAGTTAAGATTTGTAGTTTATCTTAGCCTTCTCCGGGACATCTACACTGGGATTACCGGCGTAAAATTTTCAGCTATTAAGACTCCACCCTTTGCGGCAATTCTCAAAATCGCTGAAATTTTGCCGGTAAAACACGCAACCGATCTTACACAAAATGTCTCCGACATGCGGATCGAATACTACGAGGCGCTCAAGGATAATAATATTTTGCGGGCAAGGGTTGTTGTTGCGTTTTATTATGCGGGCTTGAGTTGGACCGCCGTGCGATGGATCGCGGGACGGGTAAAAGAACTCATCGGGTTAGTACCCAAAGTGCATTAAAAGCAGATAATGATGAAATCGGTCGTAAAATATTTTTGGATTTGCTTATTGACTCTGTCGTTCCAATTGAGCGTCACCGGGGCACTGTCACAAACAAGGCCGGAGCCCGCGCCGGCTTATGCCTGTGCGCCGAGATCAGATACATTGAAGGACGATGTGCCGACCCGTTTTCGTAAATGTAAGCACCTTTCATACTGTCAGACGATCGTCGGAGACAGCATAGTTGACTCAGAGTATCGTTGCGAGAACGACCCCGCATATTCGGCGAATGACGCATTATCACGCGCTAATTATTTAAACTCGATCAAAAAAACTGACGCTTACAAAGTCGATATAAGCAAGCTTAACTCCAGGAGAAATTTGTCACCGCTTGGATTACTCATGTCGCTTGCAGCGATACTGTTCGTTATCGGAGTAGGCTATTTGATAATCAGAGTATTTGTTTATCTGTCTCCGCCATTCACTACCTGGATGGATTCGATAGTTTTCGGCAACGAGGAAAAACCATATGCCCCACCGAAAGTGTTTAGCGAAAAAATGTTTGCGCTTTTACGCGATCTTGTAAATGCGCTACCTGCGAAGAAAAAGGAGATTCTCTTGCAGGAACTTTCGGATCTGATGGGAGAATGTGAAGAAATTATATCGAGAGGCGAGATCGCAAAAACATTAGTGATTTTATCTTATATTTTTGGCGTTGTTTTTTCGATATTATTGTGGACCGTGGATGAAATTAAAAAGAAGGGTGGCTTTATACCCAAACAAAATTAAACTAAGCTTTAAGGGCGTAATAGATTAGCTCTAGGCTACACTGTGCTTACTCGGGCTAATCTTTTACGCCTTTTCAGGCTTCTCGGGAGATTAAACGATAC
>CAVYCB010000006.1:0-8329 GCA_963766895.1 uncultured Acidobacteriota bacterium | reverse complement strand
GCAAAACATGAGCAGTTCAAGGCGATCCAGCAGTTGGTGAAGTAAGGCACGTATGCCTCCCCGGCGCGAAAAAGCTTTGTTATCGACGATATTAATGTTATTACATAGGTGACCTTTTTACGTTGTCCCAAAGGATGATGACGTTGCGACGATTCGCCCACAAGAACTCGCCGGCTGAACAGCTCACGGCTTCCCACGATGCGCGGCATTCCCCCGCGAACGAATCCGCCGATGCTTATGAGCGGGAAGCGGAGCGCGTTTCCGAACACGTGATGAACATGCGCTCTCCGCAACCGCGTGGCTCTTGTGCCTGCGGCGGCGGATGCCCCGGATGCCGGGCCGGAACAGCTTCCGATAATAAACATTTGCGTTTGCCAGTCCGCACGCACCGCGAGCAGGCGGCCTGGCTGAAACCGCCGCGCCGCCGATAGTGCATGAAGTTTTGGCATCGCCCGGGCGTCCGCTCGATGAGGCGGCACGTAATTTCATGGAGCCGCGTTTTGGCGAAGATCTCAGTGACGTTCGCGTGCATACGGGCGAAAAGGCCGCCGCGTCCGCGAAAGCCGTGGGAGCGCTGGCTTATACGCACGGCAGCAATATAGCCTTTAACGCCGGCCAATACTCGCCGCATACCGGTGAAGGACGCCGGCTGCTGGCCCATGAACTCGCGCATGTCGTGGCAGCCCGCCGCCCAGCGCTACGGCGCAAAAAAAAACGATAACACCGCGTGCCGCGCTTCCCTGGAACAAGGAGTGATAGATCACGCGTCGAGCGCCGCGCTTCACAGGACCCCGGCAAAAAACACAAAAGTCCCTCATGACAATACGGTCACCGAGTGTGCCAGGGGCACACCGGTAACGGTTGTCAACTATGCCGGCGGCTGGCTGCGTGTCCAGGCCCGGCTGGAAGAAGGAACTCTGACCGGCTATGTCTCGCAGGAACTGGTTACTTATGTAAGCCAAAACTCTTTTGATCTGCCCAAGAGATAGTTATCAGCGTGAAAATGCCCTCCGTGGAAGAGGCTTTTGTCGAACTCAAAAGAGCTGAGATGAAAAAAGCCCGGGAAGGCGCGGCTTTCGATCCGGCACGGGAAGAGAAAGAGCGCATTGAAAACGCCGCTATCGTTCTTAAAAGAACCGGGAAATACATTGTTGACAAAGATAGCCTGGCAGTCGATTTCGTTGCGCAAAAAGGCGAAGACAGGACCAAGGTCACCACGATCGAAGATTTTATTTTGTTTGTCGAACAGGTGGAAAAACAATACTCGTCAGCCACGCCCGTGGAAGTAGTGAGTGAAATCAGGCAATTATGGTTTTCAGACAGTAATTGGGAAATACTGGTGGCCGGCAAGGGGATATGGCAGAACAAAAAAGAGGTGGATATCGAGACCAAACCCAACCCGATCGCGAAACGCTTCGATATGGGACAGATAGCTCCCCTCGAGGATGAACCGTCATTAATGACGAGCTTGTTCGGCATCGGAAAGAAAGCCCCCCGCGACCTCGGGCTGAAATTAATGACGCGCATGGGGCAAGTGGATATTGGCCATGTCATGGCCGGGTTGGACGCCCAGCTCAGCGGCTTTCCTAAATCCTACGCGCATTCGGCCTGGAAAAGCGCCAGCGTCGTGCATGCGATAAAGTACAACGTCATGGAAAAAGCCAGCGGGGGAAGCACTATTGATTTTGCCACCTGGGCGGGCGATATCGGTCAGGCGTACGCGACCTACATATTTGAACGATATGTAAATTATGGAAATGCAAAAACACTTAAGGCGATTGCGGCCGATAAGGCTTCACCTGCACAAATGCTCGGCGATATTCACGGTTATGTCGCGGCCAAAATTTATGAAAAGGTGCCCGCTTCGGTAAGTGCGACCGGAGACGAATTTAAGATCTCAAACGTATTGCGCGATATGTATCTCGTCGAAAAACCGGCGACCGGTGAGGACATGCAAAAATATTTCGATGAAACCGGCGGAAAACAAGGGGACGAATGGAAACCGTACATCATAGAACGGGTGCTCAGCTTTGGAGATATGTTGGTTCATAAATATGGCTAAAAATAAACGTGGAAATTACACAGGAAGGGATCACCAATATCCTGGATGATGATGAATTTCGCGATCTGCACGCTAAAAATGAAAAAGAAGCGTCGGAAGCAAATAAGCTGGAAACCCTGGTGGATAATTTACTAAAACAGTTAAATATGCCCTATAGGTAAAGATATATAAAAACACGGTTCGCTTCGCGCAGCGGGCAGGATGCCCGCGCCCCATATTAAACCAAGACACCCACCATTTTTCTCAGCACTTTTTTCTCTTCCTCGCCCACGGGCAACTCCAGTTTTGCATAGACGTCCGAAGCGGCGACGAGGGCGGTGGCTTTGATGCTGGTGTCTAAAATGCGGTCGATTATCTGCCAGATTTTCTACCATCACAGGCCGCGGTTTTATCGTGATCGCCGAGATCGGCAAAACGCACGGCCAGTACGTTAAGCGCCATCGAGCGCGCCGGAAGCTGCGGAGTTTCTTCCGATAAGCTGGTGCGCCTGGCCCAAAAGCTGCAGAGCTTTTTCACTATTACCGGAAGTCTTATAAGCGTCGCTTACGCCGATCAGTCCGAATATTTTCGCCGCGTCGTCACCTATCGCCTGCAGGGCCTGGTCGGCGGCGGTTTCGTTTTACGGATAACGCACGCGCTGGCGATGCCCTGCAGCGCGCGGTTGCGGGTGGTCTCTTCTTCTATCTCCTGCGCGGCCTGGATAGCGCGCTCGGCTTTTCCGGTTGGTGGCAAAATCGATCGCGATCGCCGCCAGCAATTCGTAGCGGGCGCGGCTGTCGCGGATCTCGTTAAACTTTTGCGAGATCAGCAGCGCGCGGCCTTCTAGAAGATCTTCGAGCGCCTCGTCGGTCTGTCCGCTTACGTGTTGCTGCGTTCGGCAAAACGTTTCAGGCGAGACGCGCGAAATATTGTTTATCGTCGATACATGTCCAGCGCGCGTTCGGCCAGCTCGACGCTTTCGCCTGGAAATAAGACTGGGCGATCTGGGCCAGCCAGTGATCGCGCCAACTCCGGTGTTCCATCTGTTCGGCGATGTCTCGCGCGGCTGAGATGAACTCGATCGCGCGGTCTTCCCACCCCGGCGCGCAGCCACAACCCCGGCTATCTCGCACATTTCGCGGAGCTTTTCCTCAATATGCTCACTCTTGGCGGCCTTTATGGCTTTGGCGTTAAGATAAGTTTCGGCCTCCGGCTTTTTGTCATTGACCAACCGGTCGGCGGCGATCTCCGGCGTAAGTTTTAGCGCGCAGCGCGGCAAATTCGATCAGGTCTATCAGTTCACCGGCCACTTCATCTTCCCCCAGCGCGGCCCGGTGAAAAGCGATCGACGAATAAGCGTTTGCCCGGTGGTGTTTAGCGATTCGGCGATCTCCATCGCTTCTTATGGAACTGGTGCATTTCCGCTTTGGCGGCGGCCAGGCGCTCACGCGCGATAGACCGCGAGCTGTAATCTTCCGCCGCATCCGCTAACTGCAGCGCGTATTCGTCGTCGTTGGTCCGGGCGCAATGCTCGGCGATGTAGGCCAGCAGGCGGTCGCGGGCAAAATTGTGCCATCGACCGCATCGGCCATGTCGCGCAAAGGTGAACCTCACCGCGCTACACCTAACCAGAGGGAACTATCGCTTTAATTTCATTCAGCCCAGCCGTCGCCTGCTGCCAACGCCAACGGTTTGCCGCCACAAAAGCGGCGCACGCCAGCACATCATTCTCAGCCGCATTGGGTTCGATGTAGAGATTTTTCATAGGTAGGTGCCGTGAGCTGCGAGAAAATCAGTAGTCGGGTAGTCAGAATATTCTCACTTTTTATTCGCTACCCCTAAATAATAATATATACTATTCACGGTCTTTTTTCTGCTTCTCCTTCATTTCCTTGCGGTATTGACGCATAAAGAGATAGAGGCATCCGACCATAATAGCCACCGTCAACAGCAGCATTACGATAACAAAAATAAGTTCGCCAATTCCGGGGGCTTTCCAGCACGTTTAAAGTTCGCACAATTATGGAGCGCGGGCATCTTTGCCCGTCCCGTCATCTTTTTCAATGCCGGCTTTAATTTCGTATGCAGCGCGCTCGCTCCTGACTCTCTAGACTTCTTCCTGATAGATCGCTTCTCTTAAAAATTCCGTCAACGGTTTTCCGGTCTTCATCGTATCGGCGACAAACGAGGCGAAGTCTTTTTCCAGGGCCTTTTTTGCTTTTGAATTCCGCGCACCCAGTAAAACTGCGTGTTAAAGAGCAGCGGCTGTTTTTCCGCGGCGGAGGCAAATTCGGGCCGAGAGCCGCTTGTTCTTATGACCCAGCATTCTCGCCGAAAGCGGCTTTCCATTTTTTATCCTCGACCAGTTTTTTTCTTAAACCGCTTGTCATTTTTTAGGATCAACCGGCGCACCCGCATTCAAGAACTTCTTTGTCCTCGAACCAGTAAGCGCCGCTGCAAACATAGGCCTCGTCAAGCCCCAAGATGAAGGTAAGCAGCGGGGTAGAGTTTGTTGCGCGTGCCGCCTTTGCCGATGGTGGCGGAAAGATAAGTTTTATAGGGCGATTTGTCTTTGGAAAAACGGATATCGCGGTTGATGCGAAACATCATCGATTTTAGCGGCGTCGTTGCCAGATCAGGCTCGAATTTAACCGCTTTGACGACCACTTCTTCCAACAGCGCGAGGAACGGCTCTTTTACCTGCGCTTCATAACGCTTTTTATTGGCATGAACCATTCGCTGCTGTTGTTTTTTGTCAGCTCTTAAAATAAGAGAAAAAAGGTTTTTCCCAGGGCATGAGATCTCGTTTCTTTTTGTTTTTGCCGCAGAACGAATTATAAATTTTCTCATACCATGAAAACAACTTCAGTTTGCCGGGGAGCCGCGCGTTTAGTTGGAACGACGCAGGTTGGGTATCAAGTGACTGGGAACGGTAGATGACCGGTTTTCTCTTGTAACGCTAAGGAATAAAAGATAAAAGCAAAAAGATACTTCTTTGAAACTCTTGTTTATCTTTCGCCTTTTGCAATTTCGAATTTAAGAACCGGGAACGGTAGTGACCGGTTCTAACTTCATTAACGATAGTAGTCCGTTTTCATTTTCCGGGAATTCCGGGGCTTTTTGACCGGGTGAAAATGCCCCGTACCGGCCAAATTTCCCCGGCTGATACGGATTACCCCGGCTGTCCATCTTGCCTCACTCTTATATCTCGTTGTGTGCTAACAGTTTAGCTTAAATTCTTGCTATTAAACATAATTTAACAAGGTTGGCATACGTTTTGCAATGGAGGCGCCGGACGCCCGATCTATGTGCGACCTGTTCATTATAAAAAAAAGGAAAAGAATGAAATGAAAAAAATTATCTTCACATTGCTCCTGACCGCTTTGATGGTCGGAGGTGCGTTGGCGCAAAAAACGTCCAGGAATGAAGCTGGGGCGGCCCCGTACTGCCGATCGACTCTGTTCCGGCTCCTTATGGAAGGCTTGATTTCTACGGTACCGAAAATTTTGGCGTGTCAGCCGGCGACAGTTTGTATGCGATGGTTTGCGAGCAGGCCGATATCAATCCTTCGCTGACCATGAACGTTACTTTTGAGCCTGTCGAGGACCAGCCCGGTGTTTCTCAGGTCACAGGCGGCACCTGGACCCTGATGGTTTATATGAGAGGCCGCTACGTCGGCGCCATCTTTGGTGACATTGAGCCGGGCGGCACCGTTGTCGATACGTTATCAGAAGACTCTCAGATTATGTCCCGCCAGATCGAAGCGGCTTTTCACAAAACCGGCGGCATGGGAATATATTCCGGGACGCAGCCGGAAACCGAGGCGAGCGGCCAATTCAAATCCTCGACGACCTACGATAAAGGTGAAACCATCGGTTCTCTCGAAGGCATTCTCTAATACCTACGCTGTATGTAGTATGCAGGTAGCAAGAGGAAAAAACCCGGGCCGCAATTTGGCCCGGTTTTTTGCGTTTAAACTTTATATCCGAGTTCATAGATCTTTTAAATTGCCACTAGCTTTAGCTAGTGGTTAGAAGTGTAAATGAATGACCGGCTTTAGCCTAATACCTATTTGGCTAAAGCCTGGACTTTTATATGACTAAAAACCACTAGCTAAAGCTAGTGGCAATTTATATTTAGTGCGGTTCGTGGTATTCCGGATGATGTTGTAACTAAGAAACAACACGAACAACTCGACTATCGGCGCTTATTTTTCAGGAAGCGATTTGTTCAGCTTGTCACTCGCCGCTGCGTTTGCAGCTTTTATTTCCAGCGAACCTATCGCCTGCAGCAGCAGTTTTTCGGCATCGGGTTTGTTGGGGTCTACCGTCGCCGTTACGATGTAAGTTTCGTTTCCCGCCGCCAAAAGGCGCACCAGTGTTTTTATCCAATCGCCGGAGTTAAATACCAGGTCCGCGCCGCGCCATTTCCCCGCGGAAACCGCTTTTTCGGAAACAAACTTTGTTTCCGGGTCTTTGGTGATCGCTTCTTTTATCTGCGTCAGGATATTGGTAACGTCGGCTTCGGTGTTGAAGGTCCGGTGTTCATATGTTGATTTTGTGACGGCAAAAAAGCCTTCGGCGAGGTCCCATTTATACACCGCTTTGGTCGAGCCTTTGATAGGATCGGCGGCGGTTTAAACGTTACGCTCTTCGCTGGTGCTGGCATCCAGATCGTGAACGTTTTTTCGATATCAGTGTATCTTTTCGCCGCGGGCAGGGTCTTTAACGAGATCTCCGACGGCGTTACCGGCTCGGTTTTGACCGCCTTAAGAACGTCCTTTTGCGCCGCCGCCGAAATTCCCAGTAATAAAAATAAAAACAAAATTATGCTGATAGTTCGAAACATACAGGGGCAGTATAGCAAATGCTCTGTAAAATTCTTAAGCTCCCACGGGGCGGACGATAACAGCTTGGACGTAATCACGGGCTAGTGAGTTTGACAGGTTACGGGAATGCGATCGTAAACCTGGGAGCGCAGGCATCTTGCCTGCAAGCGCGGTCTTGCCGTGCTAACTGCGTGATAAAAACAGTCTCTTGGATCGCGGTGCGATCTTGCAGGCAATAGCCTCTAACTTTTAGGAAGAGCTGCTTATTTTTTCTATTGACACCAAAAAAACATGCGAGTAATATGATTTGTATAACCGGGTCTTACAAATATTAAGACCGAAAGAGAAAATATATGCTTTTATCAAAAAAAGAGGCTTTAATTTTGCAGCTGATGTCGGAAAACGGCTTTCGCGAAGTGTACGGCCTGGAGCTGCTGCGCCTCTCTAACGGCGGCATCAAACGCGGCACCATCTATACCACTTTGCAGCGAATGGAAGATAAAGGCTTTGTCGTGTCACGCCAAGAAGACAAACCCGACGACGTCTCCGGCATCCCGCGCAGGTTGTACGAGATCACCGGCGCAGGCCAGCGGGCTTTGGGAGCCATGGAGTTGATGAATGGTTTTCCCTCAATAGCGTAAGGGGGCGCGCATGAAATTTAAACAAAAAGAGAAAGTCTCAAAGACTAAGCTTCATCCCGACGAATTGTTAGGAAAGATATTGGGGTGGCTCTTCGCGTTATTGTGGGCAGGGTCTTGCACCATTGTAGGGATAACTGTGGGTGGGCAGTTCATGGAGGGAATTAAGGGGCAGATAATCGGAGGTATCGTTGGCTGGTTTGGGTCAATAATTGCGTTAGGCGGGTTGTTTGCCATTATTGGGGTGGTATTTGCAATAGCGGGATTTTTCACTACAATGATATTAGAAATATGGAATTTTTATTTTAGTACTTCAATCAAGGCGACAAAAATAGACGGTAGAAAAAAACTCACAAAACCTCCATTTTCTTTTCTATCGAATGTCGCTAAACTTTTGCCAGCTAAATATGCTAGAAACTTAGAGCAGGAAATCTCTGATCTGCGTATCGAATACAACGACGCATTGGTCCAGAAGAACAGTTGGCGCGCTCGCTGCATTGTCGCGGAATATTATGTGGGATTAAGTTGGTCGGCTGTGAAATGGATAGCCGAGCGTGCAAAAGAACTTGTTGGATTTATGCCAAAGATGAATTAGCTAAACACTGAGAAACGGCGGATATTACCCCCAGGCGAGAGCCGGGGGGGCGCGTGTCATAAAGATGTTCGGCCAGACTTAACAAGCGTTAGCGTCGTTAAGTCTGGCTATAAAATTACACCGCCGCCTTTCAGAGCACCGAACAAACCCCTCGCTACCGCTTCGGGTTCTGACCTCATGTCTCTCGAATACCAGATACGTTACTTCTTCTCCTGATCAAATGATAC
>CAVYCB010000005.1:0-124447 GCA_963766895.1 uncultured Acidobacteriota bacterium | reverse complement strand
TATACAAAGAGTATCTGGCGCAACCGGAATTAACCAGGGTATCGGTCTATCGATACACGTAAGGGCAGGCCTTTGGGTCTGCCTTTTTTTGTTGCAGCCGGTTGGCAATGAATCGGCCCGCTCTTCCTGGGAGCGCAGGCATCTTGCCTGCTTGGGTCGCGCAGCGATCTAAAAGTCTTTGATTATGGGCCAATTAGCGCGAACAAGTCGCGCTTGCAGGCAGGATGCCTGCGCTCCCAGGTTTACTGCATTATTTAACTCAGCGAGCTTATAAATTTAGAGTATGACTTTATGTGCAATGCCATTAAAGATCAGCAAAAAAGGCAAAACTTCCAAAGCCTTTCTTACCAAAATAATATCTATCGGCAATAATATCCTCGCGGCATTTCTATTTTGCGCAGGTTCACCGCTCCCGCCGATCTTTTCAAGCCGCTTTTATCTGATTTTGGGCGATCGCTTATGATTTTTAAGATTTCCGGCGCAAAAGTGGCGCAGGTGGTGCAGTGGTGCAGCCTGGCGCGGTGCGCCAAAGAAAAGGAAACCCGCTTTCGGCTGCAGATAGCGTTCCCGGTTCTGACCTCATTGCGTTAAAATAATTCCCAACTCATTTCTTTTCCGAAGGGACATTATGAAAAAACTCTGGATTTTAGGCTTTATACTTTTCTTCTCATCAATTATTACCGCCCAGGTTACGGTCAGGACGGTGGTGGTGACGCCGGCAACGGCCGAGGCCGAGGTGGGAAAGCCGATAAAATTCACCGCTGTCGGTAAAGACGAGGCGGGCAATACGCTGAGCGATAAGCCGACCGCGTGGTTTGCCGCGCCGTTTGATCTGGCGCACGCGGGTGAAGACGGGACCGTCGCCTTTTTCCAGCCCGGTGAAGTAATGGTCGGCGCGATCGTCGGCGGCAAAGCCGGTTTTGCCAAGGTCATGGTCAAGGCGCCCGGCCGTTTCGCGCATCGATATCGAAGCGTTAAAGCACGGGATCCCTACCGGAGGAACTTACAAACTCGTGGCTGTTGCCCGTTCGGCGAACGGCGATCCGCGTGAGGGCGCGGTCATCAAGTGGGCATCGGACGCTCCGGCGATCGCCACCGTCGATGCTGCGGGCGTGGTCACCGGTGTAACGCCGGGAAAAGCGAATATTACCGCGACTTCCGGAAAATGGCAAAGCAACCATCGCGGTCACGGTATCAAATAACGTGCTGACCGGCCTTTCGATAGATCCGGGCTCTACCAATGCGCGCACGGGCGACGTTGTTCGCTTGAACGCCCGGCGCAACAGCCTCAGGCAGATCGCTTTGATAATTACGCTGTCAGCTGGTCGGTCGCCGGCGGCTATGATGGCGGCGCGCGGTCTATCCGGACGGCGGTTTTGTCGCCGAACGCCCCGGCACCTACATCGTCACGGCGACAAGCGGCAGTGTCCAGGCACATGCTATCGATCATCGTCACGCCGCGTAATGCAGAGCGCGAGATCGAGGTGGTCGGCCACACGCTGATCAAAGATATGATGGACGGCAACGGCGCTGTGGTCCAGGCCGCCGAACAGTGGATCTTTGGAAACTACGCGTATGTTTCGACCATCTCGGACAAGCTTCTGGTCTACGACATCTCCGATCCGGCGCAATCCGAAACTCACGGACACGATCAAAGTCGACGCGCGCATCGTCAACGACATCAGCACCACCGCCGACGGCAAGATTCGGCGTCATCTCGCGCGAAGGCGCTTCGAACCGCAAAAACGGCATCGTGTTTTTCGACACCTCGGATCCGGCGCATCCAAAGCTCATTTCCGAATACACCGCTGACGGTGACCGGCGGCGTTCACAGCGCGTTTGTCGACGGGCATTATGTTTACCTGACCGACGATGCCACCGGCTCGATGCGCGTGATCGATTTCGCGCGACGTGAAAAATCCGAAAGAAGTCGGCGCGCTGGCAGGTTCCGAAGCGATGTCGCCACGACGATTACGCACCAAGGAAGGCGAAGAGATCGGCGGGCGCTATCTGCACGATCTGCAGGTCAAAGACGGCCTGGCCTATCTCGCCTACTGGCGCGACGGATTGATCATTCTCGACGTCGGCAACGGGATGAAAGGCGGCAGTCCGGAAAACCCGCAGCTCGTCAGCCAGTTTCGCTTTAATCATCACGAGCTTTACGGCAACGGCTGGCTCGCCGGCACGCACTCCGTGTTTCGTTACAAGAATTATGTCTTTGTCGGCGACGAAGTGTTCCCGCCGATCTTTGATATTCACGGCGCAAAGCCGCATTCCCGGTGCGCGGCATCGTGCACGTCGTCGATGTTTCCGACATCAACAATCCGCGAAAAGTGGCGGAGTATGCCGTGCCGGAAGCCGGCGCGCACAACATGTGGGTCGAAAACGACATGATGTACATGGGCTACTACAACGGCGGCGGGCGCGTGCTCGATGTGTCGGGCGAACTGCGCGGCGACCTCTACCGGCAGGGACGCGAGATCGCGCATCTCTGGGCGGGCTCGCCCGAAGGCTTTCGCCCGAACCTGCCGTTTACCTGGGGCGCCCAGCCGCACAAAGGCCTGATCTATTTTAATGACATCAACAGCGGTCTATGGATAGTGCGCGCAAAGTTTATATTTGAAACTCCTAATTGTTTATAACTGTAGAATTTTTCATTTGATACAGTCAAACAAGTTGGGGGTTTAAATTAAGTTATCTTTGTCTGAATTTCCAAGAATACTGAAAGTCATGCATGGCGCCGTCGAGGTTATACATTGAATCAAAGTAACCCTCGACATCGCGCGGCGGGGTGAACCGGTAATCTCTATACATAAAGGGCAAGGCTGTTGGATAGTGGGCAGCATGGAAGGTTCGCATGGTATCCACTTCAGATTGATCAGCGACCGAGAACGTTAATTGGAGCGTTTGCTTTGCATCTCCGATCGCTTCTACAACCTTGTCACCTTCCGGAGGATAGTAAGCATTCACCAACTGAGTCGTTGTCTCTGAATGGCCGGAAGCGTCTGCTTGATAGGGATACACGTCAGCGAGGGTAAGCGCATATTTGGTAGCAATCAGCTGGCTATTGCTCCTAATTTCCTGCTCGCTAAAATCCTGTGAATAGAGCGCAACAAGAGCCACATCACCGATCCAACGCGTATCTCCGAAATTAAACCACTGCCCGATCTGTAGACTGGTTATAGTTACCGGCTCCCAAAACCGGAAAAATATCAAACCAAAGCTGGCCATCGGGGCAGGATGAGGAAACCCGGTATATATGCGATCCTGCAGCCGATATTCAACCAGTTCGGAGAAGATCTGAAAGCTCGTGGTATTAAACTGCCCAACCAAAATAGCTAGGCTGCCGGTGACGTCAGTTAGCAAGCCTTTGTTTCCACCCAATGAAGGCGTCGGATTGGGGAATGTAGAATCTGTATATTTAGCGATCACCCACCCACATTTAAGCCTAAATATCGTGCTGCTGTTGCTCATGGCAGAGCTGCTATTCCAGTGATAGGTAGGCAAAGAATTAATCGCGCCGACAACAAAGATTGGTTTTGTTTTACCGGCCGTCAAATCCCGCCCATACCCTGATTCGTCGTGAATTGTTGTTACGTCACTTCCGCCTGAATATGTGGTTTCTAATGCAGCCTCAGCGTAAAATTCGACGCCTTCAACGGGCGTAATTATGTCCGCTATTATTTGAATATCAGCGGTGCCTTCTTCATAGCCGGTGATGTTATTTCCGTTGATCCTGAGCGCAGGAACGACATATTCTACTGGAACCGTTGTGTAGGTCTTTATAGCCGGCTGCAAATGCTTATTCGAAACATCTTGAGGATATGTACTAAATTCGGTCGAGTTATTAATTACAACTTTAATATGGTGAGAAGCCGTCCACTCCATGCGGACAATGTCACCATCTACTAAACCAACGGCAAAAACAACCGTAGTGTTATAGCGAAAATCCCCCAACCAGGTATTAAATGAATTCGCGCCATCATAGATCAAAACGTCATAGAAAGAATTATAGACCCACTCAATGCTATCTCCGGACCGTTTAATCTGGCGAGTGATGTTGCCTCTAACGCGGCGTGATTTTCGGCAACTAAAAGATCGTTGTTATTAGATACGAGTAAATTAGCGTGGTGAGTTTCCCACATCTCCGACATCGCGCGAACTACTGAATCACCCTTTTCCGTTGAAGAAAATGAACCAAAACTGTTGACAGTACCCACACCCGAACGGATGCCCCATTTTGGATCATACGAAATGTTTGTGGCTGCCAGCCTCTTTACATGGTTGATTTTTATTTTGGCCGCATTAGGACCTATGACAATCGACATCTTTATTCTTCTTCGTCGGAAGCCCATTCCCGAGCAACAAACGTCCTATTACTAACTTCGCTTTGATCTTGCCCCTGGGCATCATCGGTTGCTTCAACTAACAAAAAATTTCGCGCGCTTTCGCCTACTTTACGGTGGGTTACAGTAACCAGATCGCCCGGCAGTGGAGTGTAAACCTTTGACCCTTGCCCCTTGAAACTGCATTCAAGACCGCCAGCGGTTTCAAGCTTTGCCCTCAACTTCAGCACCTTCCAGGCTTGCCAGTTCGTCATATTAAACAGGTCTAAAACCTTCACATTTTCGCGTGTCTTTCTGGCCAGACCATCCACTTTTATAGATAGCGGGGTTGCAGGTTCTTCTAAGTATTGAGAATCAAGGTCCCGAAATTTGGCTTCAAATTCGGTTATAGGCTCACGCTGAAGAATATTTCTATTTGTAAAATTGAAAGTTCCCTCGATCATGTTGCTACTGTCGAAATCAAAGCTGCTGGTTAATTGCTCGTAGCAAAAAAACCGCAGTTTTCCATTCACCGGCTGCATTATGGAGTTGGAGAGAAATAAGATCTGCCGAATGCTATCAGCAAAATTGGTGGGAGAGCTGAAAAATACGTGGCTTTCATACCTCGGGCGATCTTCAATTTTAGGATAGAGACATTTTGAAGGAACGACCTGAAGGGCCTGAGTAGTCGAGTTCCATTGCAGCATAAAGCTTGACGGATGGGTAGCGTTATTCCATTCAAGTTTGATGTCATAAGGCTGGCCGGCCGTCAAAGCTATCGTGGCCGTATGAGTGCCAGGTGTCGAAGTGCCGGCGTCTGACCACTGGTTGATCAATGGTGTCGATAAATTATTGATCCACAACCGGCCGCCGTTGTCGTGAGTCAGTGTGAAAGTATACGTTTCGGTATATTTGGGAACAATGCGGCCTTCGAATCGCGCTGAAAAATTATCATTGCTAAGCCCAACGGCGGGCGAGCCGTTGCCGGTTTGAAGGTTAATAACCGGTTCGACGCGTTTAGTGTAAAAGGTATCAAAATTTGTTCCTGAGTAATATTCCGCGGTTAAACCCAATCCCTCAAAATCTGGGATCTCAAGATAGTCGACCACTTCTGTTTGATCACAGAAGTCACGCCACTCCGCCCAGTTGGTCCAATCAATTCGAGAGATCCAATATTCTATGTAGTCAGCCCATTGCGCCGGCAGATTCGGCAGCCTGGCGTAATCGGTGGCCAGCTGCATGATCTCTCGAGCGGGGTTGGCAGTATACCCGTACCCGTCAATCGCTCCGCCGCCCTTGTAGTCATAGCATTTTTTAGTACGGCAAATCGAAGAAAAATCCTGCGGCGGGCTGTTTTTAGTATCGGGATCACCTATACCGGACGGTATTTTATAACCGATCGCCGCTGTTCTGGAATGTGGGACATCCGCATCAAATAAAGGGTCAACCGTCTGATCGCCGCTGGTCATATCGGTGGCTTTTGCGCCGGGATGAAAAGTGTAATCAGCTGCGGGAATATTCAAACCTTTGTACCAGACACCTTCAACGCCGTCCCACTCGCCTTCGCCGAGCGCATTATATGCATAAATCTGATGGCTTGGGCTGGTGCCCACAGTGCGTGAATAACAAAGCATTCCCTCGGCGACGTGCTTACCAAAAGCTGTGGTGAGCGTTCGCAGCTGAGCGTCTTTATTTTTCAGGTGATTAACTGTCGCCATGTTCTTTCTATGGGTTTAAAAGTATGATCGGTTTTGCGTTGTGAACCGCAATGCGATTTGCGAAATAGGTCTGATTCTTTTTTACAGTCAAATTACGTACTTTAACCGTTAGATCAGAATTCCATTTGATATTTTTAACGGGTGTATCTACCCATGATTTGGTGAAAGCTTTTGCATTATCATTTATCGAAAAATCGTCTGCGACTTTGAATTTATTGAAGCCTAAGAAAAGGCGGTGAAGTGGAGTTACGCCCAAGCTCGAGGTGGAGAAAGTCATCTTAAAAATGCCGGTGTATTCTCGCTCGTGAACTTCAACTATTTCATCGTGATAATTTACTTCGTGCGTTATTGGATCAAAAGAAACTATCGGCATTCCTTCAGCTTGTTTTCCCAATGGGAGATCACCTATCGGCACATCTCCGCGCGGTGTCCAGATATTGGTATCTAGAACAAAACAAGGATGCTCAGGCGGTTCTATTCCACCGCCTTCATTGCCGCCGCTGCCAGGCACGTTTGCTGAAGGATCTTCGAAAAACTCCCACCCGCCCATTTCATGTTCCACGCCTCGGGCAATACAGGCCGTCCGGGTCTTCGGACATTCCAATGGGCCGCCCGAAGCGGTGCAGTTTATGCCATCCTGGTAAAGCCACCAGCACCTGGGAGAAAAGGCTCTGGATGCAATGATCGATCCAAGCGCTTCTATGTCGGTGATCATCTCAAATGAGATCTCTGTTTCGTTGGCTTCGCCATTCGAAACTAAGCCAACAAATTCATCCGGGATATCGACAATTAAAGATGGGTTGATTTTACTCTGATAGATCTTGCCCACTTTTACAGTCGCATAATCCAGCAATCGCAAATTACTGGCCAGATTCAGCCCTAAAGTGGTCGTGATATTCTCGCAAACTACAGTAACCCGGTCGATAGAATCTTCCAGCGAATAGCGCATCTCACTAAGGGATTTGATCTGATTCAGGTAAGTTGTGGGCGTTCCGTCGATATCACGAATTACGGCGCCGCGGGAAAGGCGCAAAGCGGTATCATCCGCTAAATATAGATCCAGCGTCTGCCGCCTGGTACATGCCGGCAGGATAGTATCTAAATTTTCAGGGAGATCACGACCCATTTTTTACTAATCTTTTCGTTTTGTCATACGCCTTTACAATTTCAACCTGGACATTCTCTTTCTTAAGGCCGTCGACCAAAACTTTTTCGACATCGGATTCGACAATGCCGGTGTGATTGGTGAAAAGTTGAATCACTATGTTTTGCTCAGCTTTGCCGGAATTACTCCCACCCGCCGTATTGGCCGGCGTTGATCGTGGTACGGTGCCCACCGCGCCGCCTTCGGCGAAGCCTGGCACATTACGCGCCTTGAGATAATGCGTGATCGGCATCCAGACATCAGGAGTCAGCACAACTTCATTGCCGGTGAGCCGCGCTATAAAATCATCTTTACGATCGTAAACACCAGGGACCCGGCAGGAGAAAGCCGCGTCCATGCGCGAATATCTAAACATCGTTTCCATGCCGTTTTGCCGGGCAAAATTCGACACGGCTCCGCCGTCAGCAAATTCAGGCAGAAGGCGTTTTTCGCGTTCATTGGCCACGCCGGCCACCTCAGCGAATTTCTTTATCTCGGCAATGAGAACATCGGCTTCGGCAAGTTTTTGCGTGATCTGCTGTTGCGCGATCTGCCGGTATTTTTTGCTTTCAAACTGGACGCCAAAGCCGCTGGCGATCTGCGATCTTAACTCCATTGCTTTGCTAATGGATCCTTCCGGATCGCTCAGTATGGCGTTTTTATTTGCGGCCATGTCCCTAAGCGCTTGCAGGGCTTCAGTAAAACCTTTTTGCAGCTGTGGCAAATGTTCATTTTTGTCGCGTTTCTTTTTCGGATCGCCGCCGAAAAGTCCGATCAGAGCGCCAATGCCCGCGCCGACCGCCGCGCCGATCGGTCCGAACATCGCGCCGATCGATGCGCCGGTTCCAGCCATCGCAAGAACGTTGCCCCATTTGCCGCCGATCATTCCGCCAGCTACGGCCGCAATTGTCCCGATGCCGCCCATAATGCCGCCAAGAGCGCTCGTCTTACCTGTAATAACATTTTCACGAGGTGCGAAAATGCCGCCTTCACCAGTGCCAAAAAGACCTTTTATTTGCTTCCAGATGGAGCCGCCCGAGGTGGTAGAGGTTCCGTCGCCGCTGGCCTCACCGGTAGAATTCATAGCGATCGGATAGCCAGGCTGGTTTCCACCGATCCCAACACCACCGCCGCCGAAGATACCACCAAAAATGTTGCCGAAAATACCGCCCATGCCGCCCATGCGTGGCAATGATGTGTTGCCAGTACCGCCGCTGCCCGCACCGCCCGTATTGGTAGCGATCTGCTGCAGCAGTTTGGTGTGGTCCTTCAATTCACCGAGCGACCGGATTTTTGGCTTTTTCATACATTGCGCCGCCGCCCGGAATGATCATGTCCAAAAATTTGGTCGTTATGCTGGTGAGACTGTTGCGCGCGATCGCCTTCAGCGGTTCTGTTATAAAGGCAAAGGCGTCTTTCCATTTACCGGCCCACGCAAAAAGCCGATCGATATTTTCATCCAGCTTGGCCGCGAAAAAGTCATAGGTTTTATTTATGCCGTTGGCGATGGCCTCATTTAGTGTTTGCTGCTGTGCCAGGTGATCCATGACGCGCGCCCGGATCTGGTTGCCCGAGATCTCCATAGCGTGCGAAAGCTCGATCTGCGCTTTTTGGATCGCTAAAACGGCATCCAGCTCACGGTCTCTCAATTCAAGGATATTTTTCAGCCGCTCCGCTTCAATGATCAGAGCGTCATTTACCCCTGCATTCGCGAGAGCATCTTGAAGCCCTGCAATCTCCTGTTCCAGGGAGAGCTGCTCTCTTTTTGCTGACAGCAATCTGCGCTGCTCAACAAACTGATCATCTGCGTTTTGCCTTTGTAGATTGGCTATCTCTTTTTCAATATTTTTTCTTTCTTTGCCTTGGTCGAGGGCTGGTTTATTCTCTAAAGAATTAAAAAGTCCGATCAGGCGTACGATGTTCGCGTAGTCCGCCGAATCGGCGAATGTGTTTGCCGCCAGGCCGCTTATGGGATCTATTTCCAATGTCCCGTTAGTGTTAAATTTCTTGAACTGCTCTAAATAAAGTTGGAGACCGTCGTACCACCTGTCATGCAGGGTTTTTAACCGCTTGTCGAGTTCGGTTTCTATTAATTTAGGATCACCGGTGAGCGCATCGGCGGTGGCGCGAATGCTGTCTTGCTCATTGATATATTGATACATCCGGCTTTCGATCTCGCGCGCAAAATCCTGCGGTAAAGTGACCGTGCCAAGCGCATTCTTCAGTGGACCTAACGGCTCGACAAGTTGCGCCAATTTCTCCTGGAAAGGTGTAATATCAACCCCGTTCAGATCGTCAAGGGTTTGTTTTACCGACGCGGCAAAATCATTGATCGCCCTGTTCCTGTCCGCGATACCTTTTTGAAATTCTAATTTTCTTAATTCCTCGCGGGTTTTTGCGATCTCCGGCGAGAGTTCTCTAAAACCGGCCGTGTTGTCTTTCACCCAGCGGGAAAACCTGTCAAGCTCGGAAGCGTTTGGAAATGCCATTTCGAAATGGGCATCTTCGCGCATCTGCGTAAGTTCGTCAGACAGATCTTTTAATTTTTTTATCCGCTCATCCGCCGCGTCTTTGTCTTTTTGCTGCAGCTCTTGAATTTTTTGCAGGTTATCCAGTGTCTGCGCATAGGCCAACACCGTGCGCGCCTGGGCGGAGCTGAAATCAGAGATGCCCTGCTTCAACAATTGTTGCTTTGTGGCGGCTACCTGCGTTTCCTGTCCGAAAAAGCGAATCTTGAGCCCCAGATCACTGATGATGTTTTTTAGCGCTTCAGCTTCCTTCTTCGCCCGTGCCGCGTCCAGACTTTCAGCTATCGAAGGCGTTTTGGCTGCCTCTTTATTAATCTTTTCTAAATTATTTTGGACTTGTCCTAGAGCGGGATTGACGGTGTTTTGCAGTCCGCCGCCCACTGAATCCAGTCCGATCCCGAAAGGCTTTAAGAAGCCGGTTGCCAGCTGTTTGAAAAGTGGGTCAACTACTTCGCCCTTGGTAAAAATATTTACCAGCCGATCCGATACATAGCCTCCAATGCTGCTTAGAACCGCGCCCAGGCCGATGCCTAAGCCTTCCCCGATATATTTGGCGATAACTTCCCCTACTGCCTTAAAGTCATTGCCTTGCGCCTGTATTTCCTGGGAAAATCTTACTGACAGATCGGCGATCTGCTTAAATAACGGCTCAAATGCCGTCGCCGCGGATTGTTGAATCGTATCTGTGATAGTTGACCACGCGCCGAATGCAGTCTTACTCTGCTTTTCCATCGCGTCTCCCCATTTTTCACGCGAGATCTTTTGTATGGCCTTGACCATTATGTCACTGGTCAGAACGCCCGATTCCGCCAGTTTTCGCGTTTCTGCTTGAGACTTTCCTATTCCTTCTGAAAGGATCTGCCAGGCCGGCACGCCGCGCTCGGCAAGCTGTTCCATTTCTTCCGCTGAGATCTTCGTTTTGCCGATCATCTGGGTCAGCGCTACCGTGATGCCTTCCACCCGGTCCGCGCTGATCTCGCCCGTCGCCGCCGTCACATTGCCGATGTCGCGCATTAAGGGGATCACCTGGCCGGCGTCCACCTTTACGCCCTGCAGTCGCTGTGACATTTTTGCCAGCGATTCAAATTCAAATGGCGTATCCACCGCGAATTTTTTTAGATCAGATAAGTGTTTTTTTGCATTGTCCGCGCTGCCCATCATCGTGGTAAAAGCAATGTCGAGCTGCTGCATACGGCCGGAATAATCCAGTATTGCCTTCCCGCCTTCCAATAATTTGCTGCTTATCATCTGAACAGCTGACGCAGCGAGGTTGCCGGAAAAAACACTCGCCATCTGACTTTTCAACCCTGAAAAATCTATTGACGCCACCGACCGCATTTTTCGCCCTGTCTTTTCCGCGGAGTCGCCAAGCTGTCCCATTTCCGCGCGCACCGATGCCACGCCCGGATTTATGCCCTTCGCGTTCAAGTCAACGTTTATTGTCAGCGTACTCATCTTTTTGCTATACTGCGCGGCATGAGAAAACTACTTTTACTTCCATTTCTATTGGCGGGTTTATGCGCTTCGTGTTTCGGGTCAGTGCTGATCTTTAAAGGGGTGAAAGAAATTCCTGAGAAAGCTACGATCGAGATCGCCACCATCGATGTCAGCCGATACAAACAATTGAGATTTGTAATTTGGAATGCTCATGAGAAAGTTGTGTCCCGCCTCGATTACAGCGTATTTTCTGTAATGCTGACAGCAATCGAAGGCGAGGACAAAGTAGGTTTTGTACGCGAGAGTGTAGAATTTAGTTTTGCGCGCATAATTGATGTGCCGCCTCCTAAAATACGGTTATCAATAGAGGGAAAAGGCATCTTCAAAATCTTCATTTGGGGTCAATAAAAATTTGACACATGTCAAAGATCAATTCTTCTTTTTCTTCTTTTTCTCCCGTTGTTTCTCCAATGCTTCCGCGCGATCGCGCCCGCGGGTAAGCGCGCGCAGCGCTTCCCATTGAAAGACCCTTAAGCCGGTTGGATAAATGAACCGAGCGCCGCTGCGTTCCAGCTCTGAAAGCTCGAGCGCGGCATTAAACATGGAAACAATTTCATCTGGTACGGCTTCAGGTTTTGTGGGGAAAAATTTACAACCTTGGCAAACTTCATCTTCATCACGGTCTTTGTATTTGTTTAGAGGTAATCCGCGAGTTTCACTGCACGTTTCGGCGCCTGGACAGCTCCCGTCGTTGATATTCACGCAATCGATGTGAGCGCAAAAATGGGCGGCGAGAGCTTCAACTAGTCCAACAAATTGCCAACGAGGGCATCAATAAACACCTTTATGACCTTGCGCTTGATCAGCGGGTCAACCGTATCGATGAAGGCCTGTTTATTATCCGCGGAAAACAATTGTTCATTAACCTTTGCCCCTTCCATGCGGCTAAACCAAGTGTTGTAATAAGACATCGCGGATCGCAGATTTGAGCGCTGTTCGAATTTCTGACGGCCTCGTTTGTCAGGTTTTAATCGCCCACCGGCGTTTATCTTGCTGCGGCATTTATTCAGTTCGCTTTCTTCAGGCTGCCGGACCCAATGTGTGAGGATAAAATCAGGCTCATCGCCGCGGCCAATTTCTTCGATCACTGGTACTTCGTCCGCAAAGATATCTGCATCTTCCGGAACATAGATCTCGCGAGTATAGAGCCCGTTAAAAGCCGCGGCCTTATGAGCTGTCGGGACATCTCCCTTATAGCCGGTGGCTTCGATCTTCAGCTCTTCCCAATATTTGGCATCGACCGCTTCCTGACTGAGCTCATCCGGAGGTGCATAGCTTCCATCCTTAGCTATCGGAATTTCAGTGGTGATCTCATCTTCACGCTTTAGCAGCAGATCTTCTGACGGCCGGCGCAATTTATGAACGAAGCGCCCTTTGGCAAGTTTGACCTCAATGTCTTGCCAATCGAGCGGATAAAGTTTTTCGAGCTGTTGAGTGCCTTGTTCCAAGTTAGTTGTTTCCTTTCGGGATAATAATTAGGCCTGCTTTAAGAAGCGGCATTAGTTTCTGCATTAGGGTCAGCCTGTTCGCCGCCGCTTTGGGAATCTGCTGGCAGGGTATCGAGCTCCACCGGCCGAACATATTTGACCTTTGTGTTGGTGCGTTTTTCATAAGCTACTTTTTCCGTGTCAAAGAATTCCTGGGCTTTTTCTTCAACTGTTTTCTCCGGCTTTTTTTCTGTTTTTGCCATAAATTTATTGTGTTTTTTTGTTTTTTCTATAACAAAGTAGCGGTCGCATTTCTGACACGGCCGGTGATCGTCCCTTTGGTGACCGGATCTTCCAGAGCGACTATTTCTATTGGCGTCGCGGCATCCCCTTCATCTTCACCGGTGTTAACGGTTCCGAAGCTGAAAAGAGGAACGATGATCTCAAATTCATATCGGTAGGTAGAAGCGATGATCGGGCCGTACTCCGTAATTTTTAGATTGGTGAGCTGCTTGTTTTCGACCGACTTTGTCCAGTCGGTAAGATCTTCGAAATCGACTGAGAGTCCAATCGTTGTTTCATATTTGCCGCGCGGCATACTGCGAACGTGCGCAGCGCTTCCTGTTGAAACGGTTTGGATCGGATCGCCGCTGCGGCGTTTGGTACGTCGAATATTGTTTTTGTGCTCGACCGTTCCTTCAATGACCTTGCCAAGAGATGTGAGGTCTATTACGGTGGTCCCATCGGAATCGGTGTATTTAACGGTCCGGCGAAAACCGTCCAGGCACTGCGTAGCGCCTAACGCGGGGAGTGAGGCCACTCCGGACGGATTTGTGAACTTGCCGCTCCCTACCAGCATTGATTCATGCTGCCCGCGGTCAGCATTTTTGAAGCTATATTTGAACGCGTCGACCATCATGCCGTGTAATAGAAAATCGGCGTCATCCAATATCGAGATCACATCGAAGCTTGGAAGAATGTTGCCGATCTGCGGCTGAAGAATGGCAAAAGTGTGATCCCAAACGGCGCCGGCGCTGACAACGGTATTCGTCACACCGCCGCCGAGGCCGCGCCGGAAGAGTCGGCCCGGTACGCCGGTTTCGATATCATCAGATATCGTTAATTCAGGGTTTGTCCAATATTGGTTGCAAAGATGCGTCGGGGCATTTTTGCCGATGCGGTTCCCGTCATTTACCTTTTCTATCTTCGGTAAAACAAAATAAGGCTGAGTAGTAGGAATATACTCATAATTTGTGTTGGTAGTTTCTGCCGTATTAAAGGCTGATTCTTCCGTTTTAGAGACCCAATGTTGTGCGCTGTCTATTCTAAGACTCATAAGTTTTTCGTGAGGATTAGCAGCACAGGTGAACGGTTAATCGTCCCTGCGCGAAGTGGAGGGTTTCTTCACCACATTGAACTGTGGTAAATCTGAGGAATTGCAAAAGATCGTGTCTTTCGACGCCGGCGACGTCGAGAGTTGGTTTGGCTTTTAGCGCTGCATAAACTGAATCGCAGATAATGCCAAATTCACTGTCGGAATTATCATCATCTTTTCCAGCGGTGAACTTGTAGAATGCCCAAACATCGAAGTCTAGTTGCTGGCGATCACGCTGCGGATTTTTCCAGGTAGATGATTTGGCCGCGCGCTTGATTATCCATCCGTGGGTTTTATCATCGGTCGTTCGGAAAAGCCCAGGCCATTCGGTCAGCTCGTGAGAAAGGGCATTGAACGAATAGATCTGAGCCGTGCTATAGATAGCTTTTATGATCGACTTTATAGCTGTTCTTATTGCCTGATCCATTCTTTTTTCCGTGTCCTAGATGAAATTCGCCGCAGAATTTACACTGGTAAACTTCCAGGCTTGGATCTGCGGCGACGTTTTCCACAAATAATTGTGCATAGCGCTCAGTGCTAAAGGCTCGTTTCCGTGTGCAGCTTCTTTCCCTGCGTTTTTCATCATTCACAATGCTCGTATTTCATTGGCCAGCATGGCCTCAAGCGTGGGCAGACTTTCAAGGGCTGTTTTCTCCCAAAGCGGGCGGGGCAAAATTCCGCCGCGGTGCGGTCCCATTAGATTTGGTGAAGGCCCATAAGAAGATCCTTTTTGACCTTTTACTCCATGTTGTCCGCGGACACTTGGCGCGCTGGTCCCTTCTTCCAACATCGGGGCGTACTCTATAGGCGTTCCAACTTTGGCCTCAAGCGAATTTGCAATGATCTGAAGCGATCCTACATAGTTGCTGGAATCGACGGCCGGTGATTCGCCTGGCGCCGATGCAACGTGAACGCCGTCTTTGCCGCGGTCATATTCCCGGCCGGTTTTAGGTTCGTTCATCGAAAGAACCATTTGCCCGTGAATATAGGTGACACCTTTGGCGACAAACCTTGTGATCGCCGCGTTGAGCTTTTGCATAAGCTCGGGCGATCTGTCTTTTACGGTGATCGTGATCATTGGATCTCGCCTTTAACTTTCCATACCATGGAAGTGCCGATCGGCTTCTCAACCTTATTGACCTTCCACCTTCGATTGCCGATAGTTAGAACGACAATTGCTAACATAAAGACCTGCGAAGTTTCCCAATCATCTGTAGCGCGGATTTGGAATTGCCAGGCTCCGGGCTTTACATTGTCGCCGGTGGTGGTAGGACTGATCCGGTGGCCAAACCAGTCGATGCTAAATGTCTCAGCAACCGTTTCGCCGGCTTCCGGTGTGGTCTTATAAACAAGCAGCGGATCATCGGCAAAAAAACGTTTTCGGCGGCGGTTGATTTCCAACCATCTCAATTTTTCTTCCACGCTCATTTGTCTTTTAGAGAGTGCTGACCGTTGCAGAACTTGCGGAATAGTGCTTGATCATTTCCTGGCAGTGTTCAAAGACCTGGTTACTTGACATCCGATCTCCGTCGAGATCCGCGGAAACTAACTCCGTTGCTTTTGCCGCTTTCCATCGCCAACCTTCAGCAGCTGCGGCCCGCAAATTGTAAGTTGGCTCATAATCATCTTCGCCGGGATTAACGCCGTCAGCGTCGGTCTTTTGAAATTGGGCTAATAGATCGTCGACCTCATCCGAAGAAAGCGCCGGCTCGGAAGCCGACGCCGTCATTCTTTCAAGTCGCTGTTTGGCGGTTAGACCTGGCATTTTTCAAAGAGAAAATTTATGCGCTTTCTTCCGGAGCGGTCGTTTCTGCAGCGAGCAGTACCATCTTCGCAGCGCTCTTTGCGCCGATCCCTTTTAAGCCGATCAGACCGGCCTCGCCCTTTTCAGCGATAAAAGCGCGGAGATGATCAAAGTTGGTGATGTTCGCGCCGTGGAGTACCTTTAGACAAGGGAAATCATCCGGCAACCCACGTTGAGGATCTTTTTTCTCCGAGCCAAGAACTTGTAAAGCTTCTCCGTTCTTTTGATGGGCGGTTTCTTCATCTTCGAGCGGTGCGTCAAGACGCGTAAAACTTCCGTCTCTCATCATCAGCGCGTATGCCGGGCATCCGATTTCAACTGAATGCTCTACGCCGTCGCCGCTTCTAAATGTTGCAATATGCATTAAATTTACTCCCTGGTTGAGGCTTTAGATTTTCGCTAACCGCAAAACGCGGACGTTCAAATTGGGCGCGCCCGTCGCCGCCAAAACTGTCACATCGAGAGAGCCATCGCTTTTGCAAACGCGCGAAGATTCGAACGGTCCGAGAAATTTCTTGTCACCGGCGCTGCCCGATGCTGCCAGCGTGAAGGCAGTGTCTTTTGACTGCATCGCCTGGATACCTGTGCCACCCTTGATCGTAACTGTTACGGCGGCATCGTCGGCATTTTCCATATCGAAGAAAAGCCGGCTGGCTTTGGAGCCAGCTGCGCAGTTTATGGTGCCGTTTGTATCGACAGCTTGAAAAGTCGGTTTTGTCGCGCCGCTATTAGCTGTAAGATCGGTAATTGTAAATGAGGAAGGATTTGCCATATTTGTTTTTATTGTGCGCGTAAGGCTTTGAAAAACTACATCAAAACCTTACGCGCTTGGGCCTCTATTACGGCCTTCTTTGGATAGACTAAAATTAGGTTTTGCTTGCCGTCATTACGACCCAGGAGTCAGGACGAACCAGTTTGCCGCCGTACACGTGAAGGCCTTTGACCGCGTCGCCAAACCGTTTTTCGGGTTTGTAGCTTTGCGTCTCAACGATCTGTTCCGCATAGCTGTAGGCAATATCGGTGCCCGAAATGATCTTGTAAAGCGCGCCCCCGGTATTTGGAACGTTGTTGGATTGCAACACCCGGAAACCCGCGGCCTCGCCAACTTCGCCGTTGCGCAGCACCAGATCGCCGGTGGGAGTTCCGGATTTTACGAAGCGATCATCTTTTTGGATCAGGCCGTAAAACCAGGGCGGCACTATGACAAAGCGCCCTTGGGTGGGAATACTTTTCTCTGTCATCAGAACGCCCATATCGACCAGGTATTCATAGGCGGTGGTTTTACTGGGAACGATCGCAGATCCATCACTGCCGATCAGATTGCCGGAAGGCACGTTGACATAGCTGGCCGCAACAAACCGGTCCGCGACATCGGCGAGCTTGAATGCGGCGCGTTTCATCGCGGTATCCATCGTATTAACGCTCTGCTGTGCCTTGGAAATGCTATCAACGGCAAAGTTGTAATATTTGGATTCCGTGATAATTAACGTTTGCTCAGCATCGGTCAAAGTTTGAGGATCGCCAATGTTCGTATCTTTTACATAATCATTGACGTCAATGTCACCGATCGATGAGATCTTTACGCTATCGCCGGCTTTCTTGATCTCGCCTTCGTAATCACGATTTACGATGCCTGTCTGCGCATATACCAGGGCGTTTTCCAGCGCCATTAAAAGACGCGCGGCCCAAATTTGAGGAATGAATTCTAAAGCCATATTTTGTGTGTGAGGATCAGCAGCCAAGAAAGCCGCGTCAGGTGTGGTGTTTTATTTAGCGTCGATCAGGACTTTATTCACTGCTTCTTGATCAAGCTTCATAATGTCCTGCGGCGTCATGTTTTTGAGTTTTTCAGCGGTCAAAGCGCCTTCTGTGCCTTTTTGACCTTTACCGGCGTCGATGGTGTCAGTCGGCTTTTCTTCGCCAAACTGGTCCGCAAAAGAGGATTTTAGATCTTCGATCAGGTCTGAGGTGTTGGTCACTTTGCCGGTCTTTTCATCAAATTCCAGATCGCCGACGATTGTTTTGAATAAAAGCTCGGGAGCTCGGGCGCCGGCCTTTTTGAGTTGTTCAATTATTTCGTCGCGCGCATCGCGCATCCGCAACTTTTTGTTTAACTCTTCATTGTCGGCCCTCAGCTTTTCAGCCTCGGTCATGTCGGCTTTTTCTTCAGCATCTTTCAAAGCTTGTTTAACTGCTTTGTCAGAATACTTATCCAGTTCAGCCTTTGTGTAGGTCTTTTCTGCCGGTTTTTTTGCTTTGCCGGTTTCGTCGCCCTCTACTTCTTCTTCAGTTTCGAGGGTTTCTTTTTTTGCCTTGGGGTCTTCAGTCACGGGCTTTTCTTTTGCCTTGGACTTATCCCCGCCTTTTTTCGTTAATTCAGTCATGCGCCGTAAGAATATCTAATCAATGAGCAATGGCAAACGTAGATATAGGAAGATTTAACGATATTAATGAAATTGAAGATTTTAACGCGCGGAGTTTGATCAGGAGGGTACGGAGCAACACTATACTCCAATTCCTTTACTTTGCAAGACCTGTCCTAAAGGCTTCCGGTAAACAGACCGACCAAATAATTTATGGTTTTTCCATCCTACAAAAT
This sequence comes from uncultured Acidobacteriota bacterium, assembly GCA_963766895.1. Classification (GTDB taxonomy): domain Bacteria; phylum Acidobacteriota; class Blastocatellia; order Pyrinomonadales; family Pyrinomonadaceae; genus DASYKT01. Next base: position 106,030 of record CAVYCB010000005.1, on the reverse strand, counting down.
CCTTTAACTTTACGTCGCCGGCTCGAAATGCTTCAACCGCTTCCTTGCCTAAAATTTCTTGTTGGATCTCGTCAGATTGGAGATCAAACCAATTCGCGCCGATAGTCCTGAGTGGCCGGGGTACTCCGATGATCACTGAGATTAAGGAACATCGGCAATTAGGATGCTGCGGAAATTCGTTTTGTAATTTGAATATGCGGCCGTCCAGTGCCAAACATACCGGGCAGGTCCGGCGTGATTTACTGGACACCCATTCCCACCCGGAGATCACATCTGAATTTTCTTCAAAGATCTGGCGCGTTGTTTCACGTCTTACACGATTGACTTCTGTGCGAGCGGTCGAAAGCGCCCTGGTCTTTGTGATCTGCCCGGTGGAACGTAATCTCTTCGCGATCGTATTGAAATTTGTTCCGGTGGCCGTCGCTTTGATCACTTCATCCTTAATTTTCTCCGCAACTTTTGGGGCCAGCTGATCTGTAAAATATTCGAGCAACGGTGAACCATCACCGATCATACCCACTGCATTTTCAATTACGCGCGTCGGCAAGGTCGTTCCCAAATTTCGCGCGTACTGGCCGCCTGCTTTTCCCATATCCAAAATCAGATCATAAGTTTCCTGGGCCTGTGCGATCGCTATCTTGATGCCGGCGCGCTGTTCACTTTCGATCACCGGCGCCGCTTGCATGCCAAACCTTGAGATCTGATTTTTGACCTGATCGGTCAGCAGCTGCAGCCGGCGTTCCCGGTAAAGCCACGAAGATGAGATCTCTTCACCGGCCGTGTGGGCCGCCAGGATCTTTTGCTGGATATCCAAATAAGCGCGGTGCAGATCTCTTTCGACTATCTCATAAGAAGACAACAGGCGACGGAAAGTTTCTTTCTCCCGATCAATGATCAGCTGCCGGTGCCTGGCGAGATATTTATCTAGTACCGACATTCTTTATACAGTTTCTTCTTCGCCGGCGTTAAATGCATTTACAAAGGTTGCCTGTTTTTCCGCTTTTTCGGTTTTCATCCGTGCGATATCGTCTTCGCCATAGCCGGCTTCGATCAATCCTTGTTCCTCGCTGGTCCCGATCTGCTGTTTCAGCAGAATGTTTTCCAGCATCTCTGTTTCTGAAAGCGGTGAAGGGTCTTTCCACTGTGTAAAAAGCCGGATGCCTTTCCCTTTACCTTCGATCAGCAGAGCAAATGACATCAGATCCGCCCAGGTCGAGCCAAAAGCTTCCTGCCGGTCTTTGACTTTGTTGATAAAGCGCGTTTCGCTCTTTTTTAGCGCTTCGCCAGAAGGAAAATCGCCCTTGGTCAGCATGAAATAATAATGCGGTGTCCCGGTCACGCCGGCCAGATCGTCTCTGAAAGATTCTTTCACGGCGATGTATTGAGTAAGATCGGTTGTGTCAAAGTCGCCGAATTTAGCGTTCGGGTCCGCCTGTTATCCACAGTTTTCCGCTTCCGCTCGAGAATGCAGGGATCACCTTTCCTTGCTCATCAAGCTCCGGTTCAATCCCCGTGGCATATCGTTGCCGGTACGCGGAAAATTCCTGGCTGACCAATTCGTCAAGGACCGTTTTATTTAGCGCATCCTGGATGGGAATTGCATTGATCAATTCCGATCTGCCGGCGCCGCTGATATCGCCATTATTTGGAAAATGAAAAACCGGCACTATTCCGTAAGGATTATTAATTACTTCTTTACCATCGTCGTTGTAGGGTTGAAATTCATCTTCCTTAGGCAAACTTTCTGCTTTATTCTTCGTGATGTATTTTTCTATCCGATCTGGATAAAAAAGATTCAGCCTTATTTTCTTGTCCTGCACGTGCCAATATTTTGCGGCAAACAAAATTTTACCTGGCGTTTCTTCGTCATATATCACCGTACATGTTGAAGATCGGTTTGGATATATCGTTACTTTTTGCTCCGAATCGACCCAGACCATTGCATAACCATCACCCGTTTTGCTGGCTTCGGTATGAATTTGACCGGCTCGAACGCCCATCAAATTTTTCTGCCAGATCATCCAGGCTTCTTTTACCAGATCATCACCGCCCTGGGCATTTTCCTCGACACTAAAATTTACGACCTTTAAGTTATCGCTGAGCGCGTCGCAAATGGCCGGACAAAGATTCAGCGCAAATTCTTTGAAAAGGCCCTTGAATGTATCTTGATATTTTTGCGTGGCATATTTCAGATCGTGATCGCCATCATAGTACCGTTCGTATTTTGTTATTCTGGTGGCCTTCGCTGCTAATGCTTCCACGGCCGTTTTTATATCTTGGTTTGCCATAACTGAATTTCGTCTGCTGCGATCTCAAAATGCCTTGGGGTCTTGGCATTGGGCGTTGTTGCAGTTGGTGCGTGTCAGGGACGGCTAGGGACGGCTTGAATGCCTTATTTTTTAGCCATGCCGGACACAGGAAATGCGATTTTTAACATTCGTAGAGTTTTCCACCTCGTTTTGACTGCCGGCGTACTGCCACGCTGATAGCATCGACCGGATCATCGATCTCATCATTGTGGCCGGTGAAGTTGCAGAGAATATCTAGGAACGGCTCAATCCATGGGCCGTTCACCAGGATCACCTTTCCTTCTTCGGCGAGGTTTGCCCAGGCCTGCGCTCTTACCAGCTTGTCAGTGTCAACGCGCACGCCCTTAAACGCGATATGTCGAATTTTTCTCTCTGTGCGCAAATCTTGTATCAGTGCCAGGCCGTGAAAAGCTTCTTCGATCGCGTGCTCAACTCTGGGCTCGCTCAGCATTTTCTTAATGATGAATTTCTTTTGATCCGGGTAAGAGATGCGTTTCCAAAACACATCATCGATGTAAAGATTTCCACTGGCATCAAATCCGGTTAGGCCGCTGGCCGTGTAGTCCGCGGTCTGTTTGACAGAAAGTGCCAGATCGTAACCGCGAACCTTGCGCTTAACATTTAGCGGCATTCGCTCGACCCGTTGTTTGAACCACTCGCGTTTAAACACGGCGCCTTCAGTGGGCACGGGTTCCTGCTGATACAAGGCTGGAAAGCTGGCTTTATGTCGAAGCCTTTGAAAAAATTCTTTAGAGCGGTGTTCCGGGCATAATGGTTCATCAATCTCACGCCCAAGGGGGTCATTTTCTTTTGCCAGCGCCGGCAGGCTTACGATCTCCCATTGCTCACCCGCGCCGCTTTGCATTTCCTTGATCAGCCGCCCGGCCAGATCGTCACTGTGCCAGCGAGTCATGATCAGGATCTTCCACGTGTTGTCATGGGTACGAGAAAGCAGGTCATCTTCCCACCAGTCCCAAACTCTGTCTCTGTATCTTTTGCTATATGCTTCCTCGTGAGATTTGACCGGATCGTCTACTATTATTCCGTCGCCGGTAAAGCCGGTTACACCGGACCCGACGCCAACGGCTTTCCACATACCGCCCACGGCGGTTTCCCATTCAGAAACACTTTGAGCGTCTTTGGCCAAAGCGATCCGGGACCGGGCGATCTTGCGCGCGCGGCGGGAAAACTTCTTTGCTAAGGTTTCATTGTAAGAACCACAGATGATGTTCAAATATGGGTTGAGTTCCAACATTCGAACGGAAAAATGAATAGTGACCTTCCAGGACTTCAAATGCTGCGGCGGCATGAACAGCATCAAATTTTTCAGTTCGCCGCTTTCGATCCGCATCAAATATGGATCGAGAAATCTTAAATGCCGATAATGCCAGGGCATTTCCGGTGAGACGGTTTTATACCAGTCGGGCAATGCCAGGCTGTTCATTCCCATCTCGCGCCGCGCCTTTTCAAAGGACGTTTTTACGTTTTGGCGATGATCGAATTTATTTGCTTGTCTCATCTACGGCAAAGGTCTTTTCAGCCCACTCAATCAGGGGTTCTTCGGCTTTGATCAGCTCTTTGGCAAGGTTGGGAGATAATTTTGGCGAGATGGCTAAAAGATGTTCCATGAAGAAAGTGAAATTTGCGTAGTTATCACGCGCGGATTTTAGACGGTCAAGGATCTCGGTTGTGCGGCCAACGTAGGTGTTGTGCTGCCAATACATGTCTTTCGTCGCCCCGGTCGGGTTTTCTTCGATCTGGTTAAAGATCTTCTTCCTGATAAACTCAACTTCAAATAAAAGGCTTTCCGCGCTGGTTACAGCCGCTTTACCTTTCATCGAGATGTATAATTCGAGAGATTTTTCCCAGCCGTATTTTTCAACCCAACCTTGACGAAACGTTTTGGTCCCGCGCCGGCCTTTAGATTTGAACCGTTCGGCTGAGAACTCCCAACCTTCGATCCGCATCTGCTTTTCGATCTCATCAAAGTTCTCACCGTTAAACTCCAGGTAGAGTTCAAAGGCCCGGTTGATTAAGTCCTTTTCTTTTTTTACTGGCATCTTTTTGTGGCAAATGCCGACGCATTATTTACGCGCCGGCATTCCGTTGTTGTAGATAGAATTGAAGTTTTTTGCAGTCGGGCTGCGATTTCTGAAGGTCATTGTGTGAGGTTTTTTTGAGAGGTTTTTAAAGGGCGCGTCCCGTATGCCCGCTGTTTTCGCGCCCTTTTTTGCTCCACCAGCCCGGCGCGGAGCAAACTTTTTATTTTGCGTCCATCAATCTGTCGAGCTTACCGTCTATACTTTTAAGCTCTTCTTCGATGGTTTTAAATCTCAAGTCATTGGTTTTTTCCACTTGCCGGTGTATTTCGTGGTTGAAATGAATTTGCTGGTTCATGACGTGATTTTCGAACTTTTCAGCCATTGCGGTCATCTGCTTTTCGCTCTGCTCAGCGTCGGACTTTATTTGCACCTCAAGTCTTTCGAGCAAGGCTTGATTAACCGCTGCTTTGGATTCCAGCCGTACCAGCCAAACAATAAAGGCGATGATCGGAATTGCTATCCCGACGATCGCCGCGGCATTTGGTAAAAAATCTCCCCAGGTCATTTTTTATTTTATATTGAGCTTCCTTTCAATTGCGGCAAGTCTGGCGTCGTGATCGGTTAGAACTTCTGTTTGGGCATCGTTCACCTGGGCCAGGTTGCGCAGCGCCTGTTCATTTTTAGGATCGTTTTCATCATCGATCGTTTTACCAACGATATCCAAAACCGATCCAACCACGCCGGGCGCGAAAAGCGAACCGATCTTAAGACCGGGTTTCAAAAGTTTCTTAAGCTTGTCGAGGCCCATAGTTTTATTTGCCGGCCGCTTTCAGCTTGCCCATAGCGTCTGATTCAGACGTTCCCTGGATACGCCCGACGAAAGCCTGCAGCGCGCCGACAACAGCAGCAACCCAAAATGCCCACGTGGGCTTTACGGTGGATAAAAATATAACCGCGAAGTTGCCAAACTGAATGAGCAGAAGCAACGCGGCAATAACTTGATGCAATGTAATATTCATAAATTTGTCTTTTTGGAAGTTGTCAGCGAGTGTCTTTATTTAGCAGGGAGTATTTTTCAGAGCATTTAAGCCACTCTGGTTAAAGAGGGATGAGGTTTTGAAGAATTGAGATTTGGCTGAACTGACTAGCTGGCTTTGGTAGGGTAGTTGGTAGGTGAAAAAGGAAGTATTTTGTGGTCGGGCCGTTTGTTTTGCTTGGTTCATAGGAAGGATCCGTGGCGCGGTTTAATGTATGAGGAGATACGCCGCGGTTTGTCGCCGGTTCAGCCAAAATTGAATTGTTCAAAGAACGAAGGGAAAAGGTTTTTATACGTTAACTTGTAAAGCTTTGATCCAGTTGATCATGCTTGTTTGTCTGACCAGGTAAAAGCCTTTATCGGTCTGGAACCCGTCGAGCGTTCCATCCAAAACATAATTGATCAGTGTTTGGTGTGTCGGCACCGGTTTGAGAATGTCGTGTTTTCGTAATAACTCACGGACTTCTGAGACTTTCCATAACGGGTCTATGTCAAAGTCGATTACTTCTTTTTTCATCTGCGGGCAACTTTCCTTTCTTGTCGATTTAACTAAGGGCGGTTAAACTGCAACCGCCCTTTTCATGGAGGTATAACTCAGTTTTTTGTTATCTGAACTGTCCAGGTGGTTTTCTTTTCGGAGATCTTATCAACTGCTTCTTTTCCTATGAGCGACTCCGCTTTAGGCAGCAACACCTTGAAACATTCCCAGATAGCGGCCCCCTTGTCCTTTGCTGCTTCAAACAACTTTTTCGGATCGGCAGTCCGCGCGCCCTCGGTTATCACCGCCGCTGCGGTAAGGCTTTCACTGGTGACAATGCGCAATGTGGGCTGATTTTTCTTATCGCGCTTTTGTAAAAGCAGGCTCTCTATCTCGCCTGCGATTTTGCCGATCTGTTGATTTCCTTGAGAGATTTTTCCGTCATATTTTGCACTGATCACTGCCGTATTTGCGGCATAAAGTTCTTTGTGTGGAGCAAGTTCCCTGTCTCGGTTTACTTCCATCCGCGCAATTTTATTTTGCAGTTGGTTTAACTCGCTCAGTTTTTCTTCGATCAGCGTTTTTTGGTTATTCATGGGCTGTGTTTTATCTGTGCCATCAAAATTCGGGATTGACACAAAAAGAAAAGACGAGTATAAAATGACACTGATTCTGCCACGCGCGTTAGAGCGGTTCTCACACGATTAACGAAATTAACGATATTAACGATTTTCAAAATATGGGCGCAGCACAATTTAAATTCGATTTTGAGATAAGGCCTTTACTTAATCTCGGGGAGATCGAAGATATCATTCGGCAGCATCGCATTATGCGTCCGGTCCCTTGCCGCTGGACACTAATCAATTACATCAACGTTGGGACGTTTGAAGGATTTAAGGAAAACGGCCAGTGGGTTGTGTATGAGGATAGCTTTGAAGGTTGGGTAAGATCTTTACAGCAGCGGAAGATTGCATGAATCAAAAAAGGTCTGAGTGATCAGCCCTTTAAATTCTCATGTGAGAATTTAAAGGGAAGTGCGTTGCCAGAAATAAACGACTTAGCGTGGTTTAAATTCTCACATGAGAATTTAAACTCTCAATTCTTCGCCGCTTTGCTCTTTGGTACTAATTTGATTGTTTAAGGAAATGAAAAAGGGGTTTAAATTCCCATGTGGGAATTTAAACTTGGAAGGTTCGTTGAAAATAAACAATTTATCGTTCAGCAGAATTCCCATGTGGGAATTTAAAGGCCCTTAATTTTTCTACGGATTGTTTTCTTTTTTTTCTACGCGAGGAATCTTTCATTCTCGAAAAGTTTATTGCTAAACATGTGTCTATGCTGCGCCCTCCCTCCGTTCCCCCTCTTCACTATCATCAATTTTTAATCGTCGTGCGCCTGGCCTGATTTTAGATATCTCCTGCCGGAAAACATCTAATGCAATCTCGTGCATTCTATCTTCGAGGCCTTTTTCCCATCGTGGAGCGGCCGGATTTAGCGATTTCTCTCCTTGACCTGTAATTAACCAATGAATTGAACATTTCGTGATATCCGAAATTCTAATAAGAGTCTTATCATCTGGAACTCTGTGCTGCAAATAATCGGTTATAGTCGAAGGAGCAACACCCAGCTCAATAGCTATCGCCCCTTTTGGCATTTCACCAAAGGCCTCAAGCAATCTTCTACCGAACCCTGAGAGTTTATCGGATTTCATATTTTACGAAATATGGTTGACAAATTTCGGAAAATCCGTAATATTCGTTCTGTAAAGAAAGTAACGATAGTTACTAGATTCCAGAAAATATTAACAATGCCTGTTGAAATAAACAACTTAGAGACCGTTATACAGACCAAGGTCTGGATGCTTGAGCGAGGACTTACGCCCATTGGCATAGCCCGGCAGATATCCCCCGACAAAACCTCGCCGCGTAAGATCCGGAATCTTAGGACGATCATTAGCCGGATTATAAACAACCACGCGCACTATCCCGGCTACAGAAAAAAAATCGAATCAGCTTTCAAAATCACATTGCCCGTTTATGTGCCTTCACCTAACGCGGCAAAGAAACGTTTGAAAGGAAACGATCGCGGCTCATTGTGTCAGGCCGCATAAGTTCGGTGGTGTCTGGACCTCCTTTACCGTCCGATGTGGGAACGGACGGATTTTCTCAGACACCGCCGATCCCCAAAACATTTTTAGAACAAGGTGGGATCACTAAGAAAAGGAACTTAATGAATGACTTCCACAATTACACAGCCGATGTTATTCGAAACGACAACTAAAACGGCCACCTTAAGCCGTGACAGAATTTACCGCTACGAACTTTGGCGGCGATGGTCTCTTGTCAGCAAAAGATACGTGCAGTTTATTTGCACCAATCCTTCAACCGCCGACGAAACCACTGACGATCCCACTGTTAAAAAGTGTGTGAAGTACGCGCACAAATGGGGATTCGACGCGCTTTGTATAACCAACCTTTTTGCCTATCGCGCCACGGATTTTACAAAAGCAATGGCCGCCCCTGATCCTATCGGGCTTGGCAACGATCGGCACCTTGTAAATATCGCTGAACACGCCGCCCTGATCGTCTGCGCGTGGGGCCTTGATGGCGCACACCTAAACCGCGCTACCGCCGTGAAACGTCTTTTGCGGCGCTTCGATCTTCATTACCTGAAGATCACCCGTGAACAACCGCATCATCCGCTTTATTTACCCGACGCGATACGGCCCAGCCGCTGGCCTCGGAATCTACGCTAACCAATTTTTTATTAAAAAAGGAGACTTCAATGTCACAAGATATTTTACAGTTACGAACCCCTAACCTCCGATCATTTCACGGAGACGAAAAGATAAAACAAGAATACCTTGGTCGTGTTCGAAAGCACCGATTAGCAGATGAAATAGTTCAAGGTTATGGCTATTGGAACAAGGGGAAGGGATGCGCTGTCGGCTGTACTCTTCATTCGTCAAACCACAGCGACTATGAAATTGAACTCGGCATTCCTACCGGGCTTGCTTACTTGCAAGATGTTATTTTTGAAAGACTCCCAAACGCAGACTCTAAATTTTTTCCAGAACAATTTTTAGAAGCTATCCCGATCGGCGTAGATCTCTATCCGGCTTATTGGAAATTCTTTACCTGGGTACTTCTTGACGAAGAAAAAGGCATCATCAGTCTCACCCAAAACGAAGAAGTAAAAACCTACATCCGCAGAGTCGCCGCCTTTTACCAGCAAGCGATTAACGGCGAAGAAATTGTCTACAAAGAATATCTGGCCGCTCTGGACGCTCGGGCCGCTCTGGCCGCTCTGGACGCTCGGGCCGCTCTGGCCGCTCTGGACGCTCGGGCCGCTCTGGCCGCTCTGGACGCTCGGGCCGCTCTGGCCGCTCTGGACGCTCGGGCCGCTCTGGCCGCTCTGGACGCTCGGGCCGCTCTGGACGCTCGGGCCGCTCTGGCCGCTCTGGACGCTCGGGCCGCTCTGGCCCAAGGTTGGCGCGACAAACTATTGCAGCTATTGGCTGAGGCGTAAGAAAAAGACGGGGGCGGACTAACGCCGCCCCCGTTGATTTGCGGAAAGGGAAAGCTATTTATGGGACTTAATTCGAAAAGAAGTAAAAGGCAAAACAACGCAATTTGGGCACTGAAAGTTAAAGCTCGTTTGTCTGAAGATGATTTTCGCGCGCTGGTCTTTGAGGCCCGCCAAAGTGTCGATGAAAGCACCAAAAATTTAACGTTTCATCAAGCCAATAATTTGATCAAACGCCTCGGCGGTACTCCGATCCCGGAAGCAAAAATTTACGTGGTCAAAGGAAGGGCGAAGTCAAAACGTACTGAGCAATATCATCATCAGCAGTTTGGTATTAATCGGATTCATACCGAGCCGCATCTTCAAAAATGGGTCGCTGCCGGCAAGGCTGTAGGCTTTGATGAAACTGCATTACAAAATTTCACGCGCAACATGATTCGCGAGCGCATTCCTTCCACTACCAAAAAAACAAACATCGTGATCGAAGCATTGAAAAAAATGCACGGGCGAGGATGGCGCGCCGACAAAGCAAAGACTTCTGAATTTCCCGACATGGAAGGTGCGGCTTAATGGCACAAATTGCAGATGTACAGATCTATGAATGTGACGGCGCAGATTGTCATGCGATGTATGCCGTCAAAGACGAAAACACACTTATATGGTTCGGGCAAAACTGGCATGAAGGGCCGCTATGCCACTTTTGCCCTGAGTGCAAAGTAAAGCCCGAATCTCAACCGAAGATCGCTGAAGAATATGAGTTCGTGAAAGCAAATGTCCGGCTCCTAGATCCTTTTGCGAAGTAGCTGATTATTGGAGGTTATCAAGTTTATGGGAATTATCATGGGCGTTGAGCCCGAACAAACACAACCGAAGCCGCTTTTTAACTTTGGAAATTTTGGCGGTTGCGAACGATGTTGGGGAACAGGTCTTTTCATCAACGACGCCGGCAACATCGCAAAGTGTCCGGGTATTCTGATGAAGGATGTTCACCCGGAACTTGCGCCGGGCGCGGAGATCTTCGCATTGAGATTTCCTGTTTATCCTTTGGGTAAAGATCAGCCGCGGGTGAGCAAAATGGCTTTCGATCTGGCGAGGATCCTAACGCACTTCGGCAGCGCCGAACCGTGCAAGCGCGATTTTCTCCTAAATCATTTCTTTGGCGCTCTCGGCGAAAAATTTCAAACCAAGCTGCGCAAATTTAATGATCTTGTGGCGGAGCTTTTAGATGCGTTTGTGCCGATCGGCGCGCGCAAAGATGAACCTTCAGGTTATTACTTCATCACAACCGCGGGAGAATGCGAAGCGTGGCTGAAACATTCGACGGCCGCAGCCCTCAAAAAGCTATCTCGGAATTACCGCTGCGCAAAGGCAAACTTTCCACATCTTACCGGCCAGCCCGAGCTAGATTTTCTTGATTATCACTTCTCACCTGGCGCTGATGCTAGCCAATACCATTTTTTTGCTGAGTATTCCGGGGAAGATAGTCTCTTTATCGGTCGTGTTGTGGAATTTCCTTCTTTAGCCGCACACGGAGCAACGCACGAAGCGGCCCTAAATGAAATTAAAATTGTCGTTGATCTGGTTCTAAAAGATCTCAGCGATGAAAACCGGCAGATGGGCATCGCTGAGCAAGTCATGCGCGAAGAAATGCCGGTCCTAAAGAGTCTTTTCATTCACGATACCGAAGGTCCGGAAGCTGCGAAAGCGTTTATCAACGAATGTTCCTACCCGCGCGCCTGCCGCTGGTGTCAAAAGACCTGGCCGAAAGGCGGCGTTCAAGATGGCTCGTCTCTTATGCGTCGTTTGCCCGGTGAACCCGCTGAATTTTTCTGCAATAAAAATTGTCTAACAAATTGGGATGAACAGGTTAAGCGAGTTGAGCAATTACAAGAAACCACCGTTGCGTGATGTAAAGACCCCAAAAAAAGGAAAAGATAAAAATGACCAAACTACTATTTATTTCAAAACTAAAGTATTACCTGCTTGGCTGGATCGTCACTCTCGTAGTATGTATGTTGACCATATTTGTTAGCGCGCAAACCTCAAAACCGGCGCGCCCCCTCGATCCCGAACCGCCGACGATCAGCGTCAGATGCTATGCCAGCAATGTTTCCACCGCACAACTTTACGACGAATATAACTATCTTGTGGCCTTCGGTTGGGAAGATATTGTTATTCGCCCTCAGTCGCCAACTTTGTGGAAAGTCACCGCGCGCGCGTATTACAGCCTCGAATCCGGGAGGCCGGACACGCTGGCACCAGCGGGCCTTAATCCAACCTCAAGCGTTGTTACTTGCGGGTAAAACCTATGATCTTTCAATCCTGGCCGAATAGTAAGCGCGCTGCCGTGATCGATGCTGATGAACTTGAAGAACAGACAGCTACCGGGAAACCGTTTGATCAGATCGCCAAGCATTTCAAGCTTCACTCCAGCACCTTAAGGGAAAAGGTCCGCAACAGCGAATCGCTGCACGACGCCTGGAAACGAGGAAAGCAGCGCGCCAAGGCAGCAAGGTTAAAAGCATAAATTTATGGTGGGCTATCCGACGCAAAAGAAGTGGTTTTGACCATGGTACTGAATACGGAGAATTGCTGTTGCCAGTGGAAAGCGCAGACAGCATAGCCCGCCGCCCCTTTCAATTTTCTTTATGGCCAAACAATTAGATCCAAAACCAATTGAAGCGCTAAGCCGTGGGCTGCGCGTTTTGGCTGTTTTTGGGCCAGTCACCGGCGCCCCTGCGCAACATTGAGATCATCCGTCAATTAAAAGACGATCCTAACTTTGAATTTTCATCCAATGCGATCAGTCGCATGCTTTCAGCGCTTTTGGCTGAAGGTTACGTGCGAAAGGTTGAAGGAAATCGCTGGGCGACCGCGGCCAAGGTGATGAATCTAGCTAAACAGTTTGCCGACAAATTTTAATTTATAAACTATGACTACAAACCTAAAAAAAGCCCAAGAGGAACAGGAAGAACAATTAACTTCTGAGGTCGTCTCAGAAATGTCAATTCAGGAAGCGTTGCGCGCCGGTGAAATTGTCGGAAGCGCCAAAATAACCGCTTATCTATCCGAAGCTACCGGAAAATTCAGCATCGTGGCCTTAAAGAAATTTGCTGATGAAAAACTTTTTCAGGGATACGGCTTCAGCAGCATGGCCGCTTTCCTGGATAGTCAGCCGCATCTGCCCAATCACGCCACTTATCACCGGCAGGCCACGCTTTTAGAAGCTGAAGGCGAGGAAGCGTTCAACCTTTTGAACTCATTAAAAGTTCCAATGTCAGATCGTAAATGGCTTACAACCGGAACGATCGAGTTTGAGGGAAACTTAGCGCGTATTGGTGATCACGAGGTGGACCTTGGAAATTCTGTCGGCATTAAGCAACTGGTAAAAGATCTGGCCGCCGAAATACGCACCGCCGCGGTCGAAAAGGAAAAAGCTGAAGGCCGTGTTGAAAAATTAGAAACCCAGGTCAAAAAAGGCACTGACGAATTTCGCCAGCTAGAGCGCAATTTTGACGCTTTGAATGAGGGTGATGCTCACGGTAAATCTTTCTCGCGCGTGGTCAACGCTCTGATGCAACTGCGCATGGAGGTTGAATCCCGGCAGTTCCGGCCCAAAGAAGCGGAAATGTATTTGCAGACACTTCACGATCAAATTTGTCTTACGCGCGATGCCTACGGTTTGGAAAACTTTGTATTTACCGATTCGAGAATTGACGCTGAAGCGCGCGGGTTGGATCAGTCGATATTGAATGAGTTGAAAAACTCCGACGATATCAAAGATGACGAGTAAAAATTTTAGGGGCGTAAAAGAACACAGCCTGGTCTTTTACGCCCTTTCGATTCGATCAACTAAATATGACTAGTAAATCTGTTGGTAATTATGCCAGAAGGGACATTCGTGAGTCAATGCACGGTTTGAGCGGCCCCGCCGCTTCAAATATGGCTGAGAGCTTGGCTGCAAAACACGGGTGTACCCCCCAATACGTCTATAAATTGAGCAGGGATATCCGGCCCACAAGAAAGAAAAGAACTGACGCCGGTGAGCGCGAATGGAAGCTGATAGAAGGGACAGACATCTGGAAAGCTGCCGAACTGGTCATTGCTGATCACTACGATCCTGACCTTGCATTATTGACCGCCGCCACGCGCGGTCATGTGAATCTTCCCAGCCTTGCCACATTTCAAAAAATGTTGAATGAAAGCGGCCTTAATCGTAAAGCTCGCCGCACAGGCCGCGTGGCTTTTCGCCGCTGGCAAGCAAAATATCCTGGGCAAGTTTATCAGGTCGATGTTACCGCCCTTAAAGAAAGATACCGTGATATCAAATCGCGCAAGATCCTGCGGATTTCCGACGCTGATATAAACACAAACCATCCGAACGATAACCCAAATGTAATTCCGGTTTGGCAGATCATGCTGACCGATGACTTTTCACGCCGACGCTATTTGAAATATGTAGCGGTGAATAAAGTTACAAGCGACGATATTGTCAGGTTTTTGGTTGAAGTTTTTTGTAAATGGGGTGTGCCTCAGTCGCTCTACACTGACAACGGCTCCGAATTCAAAGGCCGCAATTATCATTCTGAAAAATTGCTAAATAAGATCACTGAAAACGAGGGCGGTTATGAGCATTGGCGGCATAAACCTTATAACGCAAAGGCCACCGGAAAAGTTGAAGTCGCTCACCAGTTCGTTGAAAAAATGAATAAGCTGATCGGCACGGCTATCCGGGAAGGCAGAGTGATCACCATGGAACTGCTGGATCACTTTGCCACTCAGATCTGTACTTTTTACAACGATATCCGCGAATGTCGCGGGACCGGTCAAATTCCAATGAACCGCTGGTATTCGCGCCGCGCTATCATCCGCAAGCTTCCGGAAGAAGTAATTGAATCTGCTTTATTGTCTGACGTATTTGATACAAAGCTTTATGCGTCAATGACAGTTGAACACAAGGGTATCAGCTATAAGATACCTGGCGTCCTTCCTTACGTCGATTTTATAGACAAAAAGGTTAGAGTTACGGTCCCGCCCAATATTGATTACATCGTCATTGGATTGCCTACGGCTGAAAAAAATGTCTTTGACGAATACATCATCGATAAGGTTCTTTCCATTCCTGATGAAGCCGGCGAGTTTAGAACCAACGCCGACAGTCGCGCCGATCAGCTTAAGAAGCGCCTGAAGGAAACCCGCGCTGAAGGTGTCAAGGTGATCAAGGACCGCAAAAAGAAAACCGGTCAGATCGAACCGCTGCCTTACGTTGATACTGAGGTTCAAATTCCTAGAACAAACGTGTCCAGCTTCCCGCATAACGAAGTGGAGATACCAGTTGAGCGCGTCCTTATCGCGGCTTCTTTGCCGTCTGAGCTTTATTCAAGCGAGATGGGATATTGGGAAGCGGTTGGAATCCATGCGGACAAATTTGCCAGCCTGGGCGAGTGTAAAGAATTTTTATTAGAGATGTTCGGTTCCCACGATGGGCGGCTTGTGGCCGCTGATGTGGAAACCGCCATTATTAACCGCGGCAATGCCGCACAGACGCTTTTACGCGCAGTTTAAGGACTTGTGTATGCCCAAAGTAGCCCAAAAAAATGATGATGATTTTCTTGATCTAAATGAGTACGTGCGTGGAAGCTGTGGCGCTGTTTTTTATATCACAGTTACCGGAAATTCACTGACTGAATACGGAATTGTCGATAGTGATGTGTTAGTCGCCAATCGCACACTTCAACCTAAATACCAGGATATTGTGATCGTTGAGACAAAGGGTGAGTTCTTTGTACGAAGATATCAGCATCGCGACCTTTATTTAATTTCAGATTTGATTTTACAAACAGATTTTAGTTACGAGGTGTGGGGTGTGGTTACTCACGTTCTGCATAAATTAAGGTAAAAAAGATGAAAAAAACGCCCGTTAAAAAATCATCTTCAACGCCGTTCGCTCAGTTTTGCGATCGGCACGAGATCAGTTATACAGCCCTTTCCGATATCTGCGGCGGATCTGCGGCCGGCGCCGGCAGATCGACGTGTGAGAGGCTTTGCAAAGACGAGCTAAGCCCACAGATGGCCGCAAAAGTGAGAAAGCTTTTAGCAGAAACCCTGCCCGGATTTTTGCGCTCTAAAGGTCTTTCTTCATCAGCGATCGATAGTGAACTTTTACAAATTTTTCCCGAAGGAGAATATAGCCCGATGATCCATGAAGCTGCTAAATTATCACTCAAAGTTAGAATCCATTTTAAGTTAAATAAAGATCCTTTTGCCCACCCGGAAAGCCGCAAAGAGTCTTTTATCAGTGCTGGCCTGCAGGAAATCTTGGACGAATGTCTTGAAGCGATCCGCGGAGCGCAGTTTGTCGCTGTCACCGGTCCCATTGGATCTGGCAAAACAATCTTTCGCGCTTTACTCGAAGATGAAGTTGAATCAAGAAAAAATCTCCAGTTAATCTGGCCGGAGACTTTTCAGATGTCCAAAGTTACCCCGGCCTCAGTCGCACGGTCGATCATCACTTCAATCAGCAGCAGCACTACAGTTCCGGTCGATAGTGTTGCGCGCGCCGGCGAAGTCAAAAGCATTCTCGCTCAGCAAAGAGGCCTTAAACACGTTGGCATTGGCTTTGATGAGTGTCATTTACTGTCACCGGTAATGCTCAAGTCGTTAAAGAACTTCCTTGAAATGTGTTCGAGCGGCGGTTTTAAGCGCGATCTCGGCGCGGTTCTTTTAGGCCAGCAAACAGAATTCGCTATGTCGATGGCCAAGCTTCCGGAAGTGAGCCAACGCCTTACGATCTTGACCATGCCCACATTTCAAGATTCGGTAGAAGAATTTTTTGCTTACCGGATAAAAACGGCCGGCGGCAATTTGAATGCGCTTTTTGATAAGGAGGCGATTGAGTTTATTTGCCGTGAAGCTGAGACGCCGCTTGCTCTTGGAAACATCGCCAACGCGGCTTTTGGGTATGCCTTTGAAATGGACGAAAAAAAGGTGCCTGGTTCGTTGTTGCGCGAAAAAATGACCTTTGAAAAAAAGGACGCTGAGACTAAAGGCCAGGGTAAAAAGCGCAGATATCTAAGCGAGGTGTAATTCTATGGCAAATAAATATGAAGCTCTCTATTACAAACTGGCCGACAGCGATCAGCCGCCACGACTTTTCGGACTGTTTCCTGTGGGTGTAAAAGTTTCTTCCCATCATGGAAAAGTTCTTTCTGTAATGGATATGGAAACAGTCAAAAACTGGTTTGATTCGCGAGGTTTTGTAACTACTGTTTCGACAGTTGAACTGAGGTAAAAAAATAATGAATGCATTGATAGGAAATTTAACGGACCTCGACCAGGCAGAAAAAATTATCCAGCGCCAAAAGAAAATTATTACGCTTTTAGACAGTAGCCGGTTAATGAAGGACGCTGTAGAGCTTTACGGCAAGGTTGGAGATCTTATGGACACCATCATTGCCTTGCCTGAAGGTGAGTGCCCGGATAGAGAGAAAATTCTCATAGAAATCCTTGACCAGGCAACCTCAATGCTGCAGCGGTAAAGTAAAAATGTACTACATCAGAACTTACAACCCGGTCAGCATGAAAATGGAAAGAATTGAGGCCCTGCTGAATCTTTCCTATGAAGATGCTGTTGAAAAAGCTACCAGCTTTTTATTAGCTCGGGGAATCCCTCTCGCTGAATTAAAAGGTGAAGGCCATCAAATAGCGATCTCACTTTTTGAAAAAAGTGAATCTTCCGCTGAGGCTATCGGTGGTTTTAGCTATATTCCAAACCGCAATGCTTATTTTATTCTCCAATATCTAAGGGATGAATTGGATATTGAGGTCAATAGTTTTGTTGATCTCGGATGCGGCGCCGGTAATGTTCTTTTTGCTGTCAATAGTGTTTTCGGCTCTGAAAAGATCGTAGGCGTCGAATTTGATTCATCCCTTTGTGATTTGGCTGTCAGCGCGATCCCGGCCGGCAATTATTGTATTTCGGTTGAACCGGCAAATCTTTTGTATTGGACACCTGATGTTAATGACTTTGACCTTGTCTATGCTTTCGAGCCTATACGCGATCCTGAGGCTGCTGAGGCGTTCTGGGCGCATCTTTACATCTGGTTGAATGATGGGCAGCTTTTCTTTTATCAGCGCGATACAAACAACCCACCGGCTTGGCTGGTGCCCGAAGAAACGCCCGGCCTGGAGTTTCCATGCATTTACCGGGTGAATAAATCTTAAAGGTGATTTTATGAGCGATCTAGCGATTTTTTTGAACGGTCAAAAACGTGAACTGGTGACCGCAATTAGTGAGATTAGCCTTGCTGAGCATAAATGTGAGGTCGATGACATTTCAGAAGCTCGCAGGGCCTTAGATTCGGCAAAAGAGCGCCTATCTGACCTTCTTACGGTTACCGAAAGAGCAATGACAATGGAGGCAAAATGAAACCACGCAAAGATTGGCAGATACATCCCCGCCCAGATCGGCGTATTCCAGATAGTCCGTCGAAAAAAAAGAGGCGTGAACGGGGCAATCTCAAACCGTTGCAAGGTGAAGATCACTATGCGGCAAAGCTTACTCATGTGCAAGTGCGCGAGATTAGGGCCAGTGATGAAAAACCTTCCGCCCTGGCAAGGAAATACAAGGTAAATCTTAAAACTATACGAAACGCTCAGACAGGAAAGCATTACCGTAAAGCTTAATGGGTAGAAACAAGAAAAAAATCTTAGCAGCGGATCTCTTTTGCGGCGCAGGTGGTACTTCTACCGGCATGATGGAAGCTGCGCGCGAATTAGGTTTGACGGTTGAGTTGACCGCTATAAATCATTGGGAAGTGGCAGTTGCCACGCACGAAGAAAATCACAAAGAGGCTACCCATCTTTGTATGGCGATTGATCATGTCAACCCTGAGCATCTTATACCTGGAAAATACCTTAATCTTTTGGTCGCTTCCCCGGAATGCACTCATCACAGCATCGCGCGCGGTGGAAAGCCGCGTAGTGAACAGAAACGGGCTGACGCCTGGCTTTTAATGCGCTGGATCGAAAAACTTTATATTGAAAATCTGTTAATTGAAAATGTTAAAGAGTTTATGGACTGGGGGCCGCTTGGCAGAGACGGTATGCCGGTTAAAAGCAAAAAGGGTGCATTCTTCAAGCTCTTTATCGAAGCTTTGAAAAAGACAGGTTACACTGTCGAACACAAAATTCTAAATTGCGCCGATTACGGTGATCCTCAAACTCGCAAGCGGTTCTTTCTCATTGCCCGGCGCGGACGTAAAAAGATCGTTTGGCCGACGCCCACACACGCAAAATTAGCAGAAATAAAAAAGGTTGGAGTCGCGACTAGTATAAAGCCTTGGCGCGCAGCTCGTGAGATCATTGATTGGACTTTGAAAGGTGAGAGTATCTATGGCCGGAAAAAGTCACTTTCGGACAATACACTGCGCAGGATCTATGCTGGTTTTTTCAAATACAGTTTGAAGCCCTTACGCGATTCGACCGACCTCAGCCCTTTCATACTAAATTGTCAAGGCACAGATCGGCGCGATCGCTCTATTGATGAACCACTACAAACAATACTCGGAAGCAATCACAAATATTTGATTGAGCCATTTTTAGTTCAGTTCTTTACTGAGCGAAACGGCGGCGCTCCGCGCGTTCGGTCAATTGACGAGCCATTAAGCACGATCACGGCTGGTGGCATCAGGCAAGGCCTTTGTTATCCTTATCTGATAAACCTTGCACACAACGGCGCAGAGTGTGATCTAAAGCGAAACGAACGATATTGTTACGATGCCGACGGTCCGCTTCCAACGCTCACCGGCAAAGGCAGTCATTGTCTAATTGAACCTTACCTGGTGAGATATAACACTGGAAGCGATGCTGTTTCTATCAACCAACCACTAAGCACCATAACAGCAAATTATGAACATTTAGCATTGGTTGAGCCTTTTGTCTTGCCCGATGTTGCCCCTCCGAGTGATGGCATTTCGTTACAGCCTTATTTGATCAGGTTCAATAATAATCAAGGGCCGCAAAGCATTGATGATCCTCTAAAAACTTTAAGCACGAAAGATCGATATGCGTTGGTGATCCCTCAGCTTGGTATTGCCTTGGATTTCCTCTTTAGGATGCTTCAGCCTCACGAGCTGGCCGCAGGGACATCTTTCCCAAAATCTTACATTTTTACTGGAACAAAAAAGGACGTTGTAAAACAGATCGGCAACGCCGTACCGGTGAACACCGCCAAAGCGCTTTGTAAGGCAATATTAGGAAGTTAAATGAGTAAAGAAATTAAAACTCCGCGGCGGCCGGTAATGCGCTATCATGGTGGGAAAAAACGTATTGCACCGTGGATCATCTCTCATTTTCCGAGTCATGATATTTATGTGGAACCGTTTGGCGGCGCCGGTTCTGTGCTGATGAGAAAGCCACGTTGTAAAGGTGAAGTTTACAATGATATCAACTCTGAAGTAGTCAATGTTTTTCGTGTACTGCGAGACATTGATCAAGCTGATAGATTAAAGCATCTGATTGAATTAACCCCATATTCACGCGAAGAATTTGAACTGTGCTATCAGCCCTGCGAAGATCCCATTGAATCTGCCCGGCGCGTGGTTGCCCGGTCTTTCATGGCACACGGAACGACCAGCCAGAAACGCAACGGGACCGGTTTTCGTTCGAAAGTCTATGTTCATAATTCAACCGGTGCCGCTGATTGCGGTGCCGCTGATTGGGTGAACTATCCAGCATCGATTAAAGACTTCACCTCACGCCTTGCCGGCGTAATTATTGAAAACAGAAAAGCTATCGATGTAATAAGACAGCACGATTCCGCTGACACGCTTTTTTATTGTGATCCACCTTATTTGGCAGAAACTCGAAGCTCGCTTTTTCAAGGCAATATTTCAAGAGGTGAACGGGCTTATAAACATGATATGTCGGACGAAGAAAGTCATGCTGAATTTGCAGAAGTGGTACAGAGTTTGCGGGGGGGGGTAGTGGTTTCTGGCTATCCTTCAACACTTTATGATGAATATTTTTTTAAGGGCTGGCGTCGAGTCACAAAAAATGCTGTTGCTGATGGTGGAAAACCTCGTCTGGAATGTCTTTGGATAAAAGACGCCGGCCAGACCTTTCAAAGTGGTCCCTTTCGCCGCGGGTTATTTTCATAGTTTTTGATCTTTGATAATCGAAAAAGAAATCTTCGTAAATGCGATGTCGTAAAAAGAAGGTTAACAATGTCTTTTTTTAATCCAAATTTGCAATTCAATAAAGGTCTTTAGCCGCGCTAGTCTGCAACACAGGATCAGATCCGCCAATAAAACGATCCACTTATTGAAAGGTACTAAATGCAGTTTATGAACGTACTTAAATATTTCTCTATGTTTAGAGGGATATCAGGATTTGAGAAAGGGATTGAGCAAGCGCATGAACGCTATTTTGAACGTCGAGGCGAGTTCATCCCACAATGTGCCGGATATTCAGAAGTCGATAGATACGCTTGCTCAGTTACAAAATACCACTACCCAAACCATCACAATTATGGAGACGCAACAAAACTTATTCTCGGGGACATTGCCGATTTTGACCTTCTCTGCGCGGGATTTCCTTGTCAAGCTTTCTCAATTGCAGGTCAACGAAAAGGGTTTGCCGACACTAGAGGCACTCTCTTTTTTGAAATTGAACGGGTTCTCAATAACAAACGACCCGCACATTTTTTACTCGAAAATGTGGAAGGTTTACGCAGTCACGACAACGGAAAAACTTTCCAGGCAATTCTTAGGGTTCTCACCGAACTTGGTTATTTTTTGGAAGTCGTATTGCTTAATTCAAAGCATCACGGAGTTCCCCAAAATAGGCAACGAGTTTACTTTATCGGACATTTTGCAGACCGATGTAGACGAGAAATATTTCCTTTCAGAACCGGCGATGAATGCAATATTGGCGCGGGGGATGATACAGGATACTTCCACGGCATCTTACACAACCGAGCTGATGCCAGTTTTCCCATTATTGGAAATGATACCGGAGAATATCTTAGGATCGGCACCATAAGAGCTTACAACGTCCACGGCGGCTTTGTTGAAAATAAGGATGGAACTTCACCGACAATTACCACACAGGGCCACCAGGGAGTTTACGACGGCCTTAGAATGCGATATCTCACCCCTGTCGAATGTGAACGCTTGCAGGGCTTTCCTGATGATTGGACGCGATACGGCCGATTTGAAAATGATGAAGTTAGGGAGATATCGGACCGGCAGCGATATCGAATGTGCGGAAATGCAGTAACCGTTAATGTGATCGATGCCATTACCACTCAACTATTAGAAAAAGGCTGCTTGGCATGATATTATCCACTAATTAACTGCCTGAAATTCTTGTTTGACTGTGTCAAACTTTCTCCGCCCTAGATTCACAAGAGGGCTACAAAATTCCGGCGAATATATACAAACGTTGAATGTGAATATATACTACCCCCTTATAGTGAAACTCGGCGAGCCAAAAGCCAATAAAGGCTCGACCACCGAGCCGGGCAAGTGATCAGGTGAAACGGCTTTGCTTATAAATATTAGCCGCGAATTACACAAAATAATACGAAGAAGGATCTTTAATTTGTGTTATTTGTTGTAATTCGTGGCTAATAAAAAACCCGGCTTTATGGGCAAAGCCAAATAAAAGAACCAGGGCCATCACGGGGGAGCCCTGGTTTTCTTTTGTCTCTCCGCCGATCTTTGATCACAGCGGTTTGCGTGGTTGGATTTTACCTCAAAAAATTCGCGTCGCTACATGAATTTGATGCCGGTAAAAAAATCTAACAAGGAGTGTCGCTAATGCTTCGAAAGATCAGCGGCCGCGGATCAAACGAATAAACAAACTGGGCCGGTCTTGCCGGAAAGCGCAGATCTTCCCTTCTTCGCACCATCCTCTAAGATCGACACAGATCTGGAAATCCATTCGCTTAAATCCGCGGCCGATTTTCCACCTAACATTTAACGCGTGACTCGTGGTTAATTAAAGGAGAAAAGCTCAACCCCGAATCACGCACCACACACGGAACGCGCTGTACTCTCCTTTGGTCCCCAACCAACAGTCGTCCCGTGTTTTTGAATTCTACCTTAAAAACCGCGCGCGGTAAGTTTGATTTGACCTTCGCGAAAAATATTAACAAGGATTGTCGCTAATGGGATGGCGTCAAACAAAATGGTTCGGAGTTCAAAGTTCAGAGTTCAGAGTTCGGAGTTTGTCTTATTTAATTGCCATTAGCTTTAGCGGTAATAATATACTCAGCCCAGCGAACAGGCTTTAAGCTCCGTGGGAGCGTCATATTTATAGAACAAAATAATGTAGTATTTTCCAGCTCCAGCGGAGCGGCATATGTCGTTCCTGACGAACTCTCGCCTTACTTTTTCGATCTGATGCTATAAATATATCGTTCCTAACGGAACTCGGGAACGCCTCTTTAGCTTCAACCATGGATTTACTTCTAAAGCCGGTAGCTTTAGTCAAATATATTATTACCGCTAAAGTTAGCGGCAATTTAAACCACAAAAAGAAACCCCTCGCTACCGCTTCGGGTTCTGACTTTTTTCCATTCGCAAAAAATCTATCCCGGCGGCTTCCTGCCCGACGTCGACCGTCGCCACCGTTTTCAACGCCTCGAGATCGATGATCTCGACCGTGCCCGGTTCCGACCCGATCCCTTCCACCGAAATGAACGCGTATTTATCATCCGGCGAAACAACGACGCCGTGCAGCACTTTTCGTTTTGTCTTAAGCCGCGCCAGTTCTTTCCAGGTCGCGATGTCATAGATCGAAACCGATTGGTCGCGTTTGTTGGTCGCGATCAGTTTGCCGTTTTTTGCACCCCCTGAAACTGCCAGGTTATAAACGCCCGCGCCGGCGGGCACGCGCCGCTTCAGCTTCCACGTCGCGGCGTCTATTTCGACGATCTCGCTCGAGCGCGTTGCAGGCGACAAAAACCGAAGCGCCGTCTGCAGAAGGCTGCGCCCAGGTCGGCGAGCAGGACGTGTCTCCGGCCTTGGGAGGTTCCATCCCGTGGCCTGACGCGTCGTGCTTCGCTGCATCTTTGGAGGCATCTTTGGGCGGCGTTTCCATTTTCCGGCTTTCCATTCCTTCCATTCTTTCCTGTTTCTTTCCCGTTTGTATCGGGCCCGTCATGCCCATCTCTTTGCCTTTGGTCACGACGAAATGGCGCGAGACTTTCAAAGTGGCAGTGTCGATCTCTACCAGCATGTCGTCCATCATGCAGGCGGAATAATGTTTTGTTCCCTGCGGGTTTAAGCGCGAGCCGTGCGGCATGATGCAGGTCGGAATGCGCGCGATCTCGATCATCGGAGTGGTGGCGACGACCGACACCGACGAAGGCACCATATCGCCGTGCAGGTTAAAATTTACGGCGTAGAGAAACTCGCCGTCTTTGGAGAGGTCCATCGTGGCGGGAAAATATCCGAGCTGTGTGCGGCCCAGCACCCGATCGTCAACCGCGCTGTATTTCCACACCGAACCGTACGGACGCCCGTTTGAAAGCGTTACATAATAAAACTTTTTGTCGGGTGAAATGGCGATGCCGTGCGGCCCGTCAATATCCGAAGGCATACTGCCCGTCTCAAAATCGCGCTCGACCTTCGCGCCCTTCGGCCCAAACCGCACCAGCGCGATCCGGTCCGCCGACTCCGACAACACATACACCAGGTAATCGCTCTCCGGCGCTTTCTGCGCCTGCGCGCTGCCCGGCACCAACCCGGTAAGGACCGCCGCCAAAAGTAAACGCGCCCGCCAATCCGTTTACGGTTTCTCTCTTTCCCTGTAACATGGTTATTCTTACTCGCTTTAAAAGCGTAAAACATCAACGCCGGTTTCGCAAATTATTCCCGGCGCGTGAAGTCCTGCTCCCGCAATAAGAAAGATTGAAAGATTTTTGCCGTTTTTAGCATTAACTATGAAAACAGCTGGAAATGCCGGATGTAATAATTTTTGGCCGCGAATTTTTTCAGTGGCCTGATCATTCTCGCAAAAGGCAAGTCCGCTGTTAGCCTAAAACAAAACCAACCCCGAAGGAGAAAACGTTTTATGTCAGATTTAAGAGTAGTAATTCGCGGCCTCGCTTTTTGCCGTCCATTGGAAGGAACCAACATGACGCAAATACTTTTTCCGCACCCTCCCGGGCACGCATTAAGCCTTACGATAACAAAATTCCACACTGGAAGTCCCAGCGAAGTCATAGAAGACAAGTTTCCCAGTGTTAATAGCCTGGCCTTGACGATCGAGAACGACACGGCTGCAACTCTCCCGCTCGATGGCCATGGAACCCCTCTTAACACCAACCTGGTGGATATCATCCAGTTACACAAAGATTTTGCCGGGCCCGGTTCCAGGATCAATTTCAGGCCGAGGGGAGACGTAGCCGTACCGATGAGTTTTTTCACGCTGCCGACAAATGTGCTTTATGCGGATGGTAATGCTGCTATCCATGAATTCTGGATGCGCAAAACCAGAGGCGGTACTTCGCCGGAACGGATCTACCTGAAAAGGCCGGACGGAATGGCGCCTGGACAGACCGGTCCCACAGGAAGCCGTGGTCCATTTTCGTATTCCGGCCCCGGTCGAGGGCGGCCCGGTATCGTCCGCAAAATTACAATTGAAAAAACCGTTCGATCGTTCATATACGTTTGAGCATGAGCCCAATCCGAAAAATCCGGCGACGGCGGTAAATTACAAGATCGTACTTAATAACCATTGTGAAGGCGAGACTTGCGGCGCCGACTTTGGGTATTACTATGAAATGATCGAAGGCCGCGATAATGAGGGGTTCAATATCGAGATAGAAGAATTTCTCCAGACCCGGCCTTCCATCAACGTCAACCACGATAGTATAGCCGCCTGCAATCCGGTGATCGGCAACACGCCGGAGGACCTGGAGCATTGGTACGGCGGATAAAATTTGGCGGCCCGGAAAGCAACTCCCATCCGGCCAGAGCCCGGGCCATATCCGCCGATCTGAAAACGCGCGTTTTTACCCGAAACGCGCGGATGCTCTCAATAATTTTCAGATCGGATGTTTAATAAAATTATGACCACCCTGGAAAAAAGAAAACTCCTCGCATTTTGCTTGCTGATGGTATTTTGTACTTTGGCCCTGGCGCTTTTTTGCTGCGGCCCGGGACCTCAGCCCTCCCCTTGGCACACTGAAGGAAAAGGTTATTCGGTGACAACGAAAGTCCCCGTCACCGCTGATCTGCAGGCCAGTGGAGGTCCGGTTACGATCCACGGCGTACTTAATCTTTATCTGAAAACTGATGACCGGGAGCTGAAAAGCGGGACTCTGTCCGTCGGCGGGTTCAACCTGGTCTTTTTTGACGTGCCGCAACAGAGAATCTCAGGTCAGCCCACGGACCAAAGTCTGGGAACTCTGGGAATAGTGCTTTCAAACGCCGGCGCGGCTGCGCTGCAATATAACGCGGACGAGAAAACGGTCACCGGCACTATCCCTGTCGAAACGCACTTTTCGCAGCTCGACGAGATATTCCCGCCCGATATTCCTGACAGCCACTCTCGTAGTGACGATCTGGCCTTTTCAAAAACACAGCCCGGAACGCTGAGCCTGACGATCAGAAATATCGATCTGATCCCGATACCGGAAAAAAGGTTTCAGTGGATCAGGGGCGGCAAATGGGCCCCGGGGACGGCGATACTGGCAGCGGGACCGCTCATTGACGACCAAAGCTGGGCCTATGAGACGACGATGGAATCATCGGCGCATATCACCGTGGATGAGTTTACGGATCAGACCGGCGTGGAAGCCCCCGGCATTGCAAGCCCCATCGTTACGATACCGAAGTATATAGTAAAAATTGGTAATACTCCCTCAACCGCGCAGGTAGCTGATCAGCAAAGATCCGATATTATCAGGACCGTACATGTTCATCCGGTCCGCGTAGGACGTCGCTCAGGAGATCCGGCACCCTACCGGGGCAGGGCTCGAATACGGTAAGCCGCAAATAAAAAGGCTCTGGATAAATGCCGGAATTGCCGTTGTTTATGATGATTGGCTCACCCTCAACAATGAGCAATGGCAGGAAGCGGATGAAAATGAACTGCGCGCAATTTTTAATAGCGTGCCCGATAACGGCGAGATAGTCATGCTCTTTGTAAGAGATTTTCAGCCGTCTTCCCTGTACGGTGACGGAGGCGGCGGCACCCTGGATTTTCCCGGCGGCGCTAAGATCGTTTCCACCGACAAGCTTGTGGGCAGCATTAATTGTACGCATCTGGCCCACGAATTAGGGCATGCGCTCGGCTTGGCACACCCGCTTAGTCCCCAATTCGGCCTGGCCGATTCAACCACCGGCACGCTTATGTGCCCCAGCGGCGATGATGACAACCCACTGAAAAACAGCTCGTTCAATATAAGGCAGATCATGGATATAGGCGCCTTTGAGGCCGTAGAATCCGGGTCGGTTCCCGGCTTAGGTACGACGCTCGACACAATTATCAATTCAAATAATGTCTGCGGCAATATGACGGTGATGTTTTGCTCTTCAAATAATGATTGCGGGGCATGCTCTGACTGACCTTAGGCCTTTCAGTTGATCTTTTTAATTTAATTGACCGGCTAAAAAAAGTAATTACGCCGGTCAATTATTTTGCTTGACACGTGACCATTTAGTCACATATAATAATTTCAAATGGATCAGGAATTGGTCTTCAAGGCGTTGGCTGATGTAAGCCGGAGAAAGCTGCTCGATCTTTTATTTTTAAAGAACGGGCAATCGCTCAGCGAGTTGTCAGCGCATTTGGAAGACGAGATGACGCGCTTCGGGGTGATGAAGCATTTGAAGCTTTTGAAGCAAGCCGGCCTGGTGGCCACGCGCAAGCAGGGGCGTTCTACCCTGCACTTCTTAAACCCCGTGCCGATCCAAATGGTCTATGACCGCTGGGTCAGCAAATATTCGAAAGGCTGGGCGCGTTCGCTGACGGAGCTTAAATACGATTTGGAAGATGAAGAGTAAACCTGGGAGCGCAGGCATCTTGCCTGCACGAACGCATCGCGTTCGAAGTGCTTACAACTAAAAACTTTTAGATCGTCGGTGACGATCTTGCAGGCAAGATGCCTGCGCTCCCAGGAAAAACAGCAATCATAAATTACAAGGAGCAAGCAATGATAGAAGATATAAAACACGTTTTTGAAATTTACATCCGCACGACGCCTGAGAAATTGTGGCAGGCATTGACCGATGGTTCGGTGACGCCGAATTATTATTACGGCTCGCGGGTCCAGTCTGATTGGAAACAGGGTTCGAAATATGAATACATCGGCGCGGCGCACAAACCCGGCACTGAAGGTACTGCTATGATCGCCGGAGAGATCTTGGAGATCGATCCGCCGCGGCGGCTGGTGATGAGTTTTCAACCGGTGTGGGGCGGCGAAGAAGTTACCAGCTACCCCCGGTCGCGCGTAACCTGGGAGATCGCGCCCGCAGGCGAAGCGTGCAAACTCACGCTGATTCACGACGAGCTGACCGCCGGCAACCCGCTCACTAAGGAATTTTTCACCGGCTGGTCCTGCATTCTGTCCGGCCTGAAAACGTTTCTCGAAACGGGAGAACCTTTGGTCATCACGCCGGCGGAGAGTGAGTAAACTATCGAGGCCATTTTCGTGTGTTTAGTGTGTTTCGTGGTTAAACTCTTACCGCTTCTAAGCTAATAAACTAAACTGAAGTCTTAGCCACGAAGCACGCTAAATACACTAAACAAGAGCTGCTAATTCTTCTTTTTAGATCGATCCGGATCGAGCTTTATAATGCAGCGCCATTGATATTAATCAATTCAAAGGGCGGCCACAAGCGCCGCCCTTCTTTACTCGTAGATCGTCCTCGCTAACGACCTGCCAGTAATTGCATACGGGCCTGAAAGAGCTGGAGAAGCCGGACACGCAAGCCCTCAGGGGCCGCGCCTCTTTTTTATTACTTCACCGTCCCATTCATCGACGCCTCCGCGTCTTACTACTTCGCCTTCCCATTCATCGACGTTCTTTTGCGGCGGCGTAGCCTCAGCGCCACGTCTCACTACTTCGCTATCCCATTCGTCGACACGCTTCTGTTTATTGTCTGCCCCGCCTGCCAGGGCATTTCTTTTCACAATGTCGCTGTCCCATGCTTCGGCTGCCGGGGCTGAAGCAGGAGCAGCGGCCCCACGTTTCACCACATCCGAGTCCCATTCGGCTACTTCGGAAGCCCTGGGCATGATCTCGCCGTCCCATTCGTCGACTTCCTCATTCTCCGGAAGCGTCAGAGCGTAGAGCCCGGCAAGTTTACCCAATTGCTTGTCGCCAAACGATTGTGCCGTGCCGTCCAATAAATGGGCGACGGCGCGATCGGTGTTGACGGTCAAAGCGGGAAAAGCAGCGGCCAGTATGGCATTGACACGGCGGTCGCGAAATGCGGAAACAACCTTGAGCAATTCGAGGTCTCCCGCCGAAAGCGGCACGCGCGTGGTAACGGCATTAAGCAAAGCCTGGACCAGCTTTTCCTTGTTGACAGCGGTGATCAGCCTGCCGCTCGGATCGAGCGAAGTGCCCGAGTCACGCCCGTTCGGGTCGAGCGAAGTGCCCGAAGCACGCCCGCTGGGGTCAAGCGAAGTGCCTGAATCACGCCCGTTCGGGTCCATGAATCCGCCTCCGTCTACCGCAGCCGCGCCGTTCGGATCGATGCTAAACCCTCTTCCGTTGTCATCCATCCGGACACCGGCGTCGGCGCTGCCATTAGGATCGACTCCCGCGCCTTTGCCGTTGGGGTCGATTCCCCAACCTCTGCCGTTCGGATCGATCAGTGCCCCCTTACCGTTGTCGTCGATTCGGATACCTGCCTCGGCCTTTCGTCCGCCTTTCTTGCCGTTGGGGTCAAGCCCCGCGCCGCGTCCGAGCGGATCGATGGCTGCCGACCGCCCGTTGCCGTCTATCTTGGCGCCGGAATCAGTCTCGATTTCCCTTCCATTGGGGTCGATAAGTATTCCTCGGCCGTTCGGATCTATCCTGATACCCGCTTCGGCTTTCCGTCCGCCGTTCTTGGCGGCTTTTCCATTAGGATCGATCCCGGAACTTCTGCCGATGGGATCGATCACGCTGCGGCCGTCGGGATCAATTCTGACACCCGCGTCATTTTCCGCGCTTCTGCCGTTGGGATCTATCCTGACACTTACGTCATTTTCAGCATCCCGGCCGTTGGGATCGATCTGCGCGCCCCGGCCATTAGGATCGATGATCACCCCGGCTTCGGGGCTTCTCGTTCCGCGTTTCCGCGATCTTCCCTCGGGATCTATCCGGGGGCCGGCGTCTGTATTGTCACCCGTCTTGCCGTTGGGGTCGATCATGCCGCCATGATCGCTGTGGTCCGTTCCCTTGCCGTTGGGGTCCATTCCATAGCCTCTGCCGTTGGGGTCGATTATCACTCCGGCTGTTTTACCATTCGGATCGATTCCTCGCCCATCGTCTTTTTTCACCGAAGCGGGCGATTTTTGTTTGCCGTTCGGGTCGATGCCGAAACCTCTGCCATTGGGGTCCATCGCGCCGCCGCCGTCGCCATTCGGGTCCATCGCGGAGCCCGCGCCGTTGGGATCGATCGACTGATCCCCGGCCGTTCGGATCCAGCCCCATTCCTTTACCATTCGGATCAACCGCCGATCCCTGGCCGTCGGGGTCTATCAACGCGCCGCGGCCGTTCGGGTCGAGCGTCCCGCCCAATCCGTTAGGATCAAGTCCGGCTCCTTTGCCGTTCGGGTCGATACCGCGGCCGTCATCTTTTTTCACCGAAGATGACGATTTCTTTACCGTTAGGATCGTACGCGCCGCCGCGTCCGTTGGGGTCAACTCCAAGGCCTTTGCCGTTCGGGTCCATCCCGCAGCCCTCGTCACCTTTTTTGAGACAAGGTGATTTGCCCTGAGGATCGATCAGCACACCAGTGTCACGGCTCGTCGAGCCCCGCACCTTTCTGCCGTCAGGATCGGTCGCCCCACCCTGATCGCCTTTTCCGGAAACAGACTGCCTGCCATCCGGATCGATCATCGATCCCTGATCGCGGCCAGCCGTCGTAGCATTTCGCTTTTTACCGTCCGGGTCGGTGCTGGGGCCCTGATCGACATTTCGTCCTAAAGGATCGATGCTGGCACCCTGATCACCGCCTTTTACGCCATTGGGGTCGATCATCGATCCCTGTTCGACATTTCTACCGTTAGGATCGATGGTCGCGCCATGATCGCGGCCGTCGGGATCTATCGTCGAGCCCGCATCGCGGCCCGCCGCTGTCCTATTCGGCTTTCTGCCGTCCGGATCAAGCGCCGGCCCTTGCTCGCCTTTTGCGCCTTTTGAGATGCAAGCTTTTCCGTCCGGATCGATGCAGCCGCCCTGGTCACCCGGGGCGCCTTTTCCGGAAACAGACTTTTTGCCGTCAGGATCGATCGCCGAGCCTGATTCACGGCCTGCCGTTTGCCGGCCGGATTTTCTACCGTCCGGATCGACCGTGATGCCGCTTTCGACGTTCCTGCCGTCCGGATCGATCGTGATGCCTGATTCGCGTCCGTTCGGGTCCATCTGCGGACCTTCGTCACCTTTGACCGCCCCGCCTTTTGCCGCGCCGCCTGAAAGCTGCCAGGGAAATTCTCCCGGGCTGCCTTTACCGTTTGGATCGATGTGTGAACCGTCGTCGCGTTTGACCGCGGCAGGCTTCACCTTTTTACCGTTGGGGTCGATGCAGGCTGTATAATCACCCGCGCATTTTCCGTTTGGATCGATTAAGGAACCCCCGTCACCTTTTGCCGCGCCGCCTGAAAGCTGCCAGGGCCATGCTCCCTCACCTTTACCGTCGGGATCCATCTGTGAACCCTCGTCACGTTTTACCGCGCCGCTTTTCACCTTTCTACCGTTGGGGTCGATCATTGAACCTTCGTCAACTTTTCGCCGTTGGGGTCCATGATCGGGCCGCTTTCGCTGTTGCGGCCGTCGGGGTCCATGCTGGGGCCCTGGTCACCTTTAATACCGTTGGGGTCGATACCGGAGCCTTGCTCGGCAGCAGGTTTTTTCACCGGTTTAACTTTTTTACCGTTTGGATCGAGCCGCGACCCGACGTCGCCCGGATCGGTCAGCGAAGATCCGCCGTTAGGATTAATCGCTGATCCTTCTTCCCGGCCGTTGGGATCAAGCTGTGTGCCGTCGTCACCTTTGCGGCCGTTCGGATCGATACCGCCGCCGCCGTGGGCCATGTTCAGGAGTCCATGATCGGGCCGCCGTCGCGCCCTGACAATGACCTTACATTCTTATCGTTCGGGTCGCCACACGGCTGGCCGAACGGATCGATGCATGAACCGGTGTCGCGACTGGCAGCGCGCGTATTTTTGCGCCCGTTAGGATCAACTCCCAGGCCTTTGCCGTGCGGGTCGAGTCCCGATCCGTCGTCTTTACCATTCGGATCGATATACGGGCCTTCTTCACCTTTTACAGATCTGCCGTGCGGGTCTAACCCGTTGCCTTCCGGCTTGCCCGACGGGTTAAGCACCGTGCTCCGGCTGCGTTTTTTTCCATTGGGGTCCATCGCGCCGCCTTCGTCGCCTTTTCTGCCGTTCGGATCGATTCCGGCTCCATAATCCCTGCCATTAGGGTCGAAGGTGCGACGTATCATCGCCTTTCCCGGAAACGGATCGCCCGTGCGGGTCGATACCGGAGCCTTCAAAAACTCCCTTTACATCACACGGATTTCCGTTCGGATCGATACAGGAACCGCCATCGCGGCCGAGCGGATCGATAAACGATCCCGCGTCGCTGCTCGAACACGGCTGGCCCATCGGATCTATGCAGGAACCGGCATCGCGTCCGTAAGGATCTACGCAGGGGCCGTTATCAGTTCTGCCGTTGGGGTCAAGCCCGGAGCCTTCCGGTCTGCCCGAAGGATCTATCGCCGGCCCGGCTTCGGTCGAAAGGCCCGCAGCGCAGCGGGCGCTCTCAAGCACGTTTTTCAGATCGTAAGCGCCGTCAAAACGAGTGACCGGATCGGCGGCCACCGCGCCCAGCCAGTCCATTAACTGCTCTTTGACGCGGTCTCCTGAAAGATAAATATTTTGCAGCTCGCGCAGGCGCGCGGCATACACATCCAGCTGTGTATTATTCAGCGAAAAATCGCCGTGAAAATTGCTTAAAACGTAATAAGAATTGTCTCGATTACCGAGAAAGAAAAGCCTGCGCTGGGCACCGGCGGAAAAATTGCTTTTTGCACCGATGTCGCCGCCCGAACCCGGGCCGACGTACATTTCGGTAACCGCGAGCGTGCCGGACGCCATACCCTTGATCGGCGATTCGACGTTTATCATCAAAGTGCGCCGGTAAAGGGTCTTGCCGTTGCTCTCTGTGGCTTGCTCCCAGGCACTCGCGCTGCTGACGGTGCCGATAAAAACAAGATGGCTCTTGAGATACATTACCCTGAGCGGGATCGGCTGCGTCACCGTCTTTGCGGCAGCGAAACCCGATAAGATCGCGACGGAAAATACCGTCATTATGAACAGTGAAAACTTACGTACACTTCGGCTCATAGGAAAGCCTCCTTTTTTGAAGGTTGGGATTAACGCGGTATGGAGATGTGATGACGTAAATGAGGATTATGGTTGCAAAACCATAAAAAAATTTTATGAATTTAAGGCTTTGCCTATAAATTCATACTCAAAAACTCCCCTCCTTACGAAGGAGGGGTGGCATGCGTTTCGCATGACGGGGTGGTTCTCTCTTGTCAGAACCGGGAACGCAGTGACCGGCTTCTTCTCCCGACTGGTCATATGCTATTACTTTTTTCGCTGCGCTCAGAGCCGGTCACTGCGTTCCCGGTACTGACCTCACTATCTACTAATCACTATTCACTTTTTCACCCGATAAATATAAGCAGCACGCCGCACGGGTCCCAGATGTGGAAAATTTTCGTGTCGCCGCCGACGGTTTCGATCTCGTCATATGCACCTGTATGTTCCGGATGCGGACGCTTTTTTTGCCCGCGCGATCGCCGCCGGGGCAAAAGAAGTGTGTGGTAATTTTCGGGGCGATATTGTTGTGACATAGGTTCCTCTTCCTGGGAGCGCAGGCATCTTGCCTGCAAAGATCGCCGAAGGCGATCTAATGATCTCAAATTAATACCGGGCGCTATTTGAACGCTGCGCGTTCATGCAGGCAACTTGCCTGCGCTCCCAGGTTTACGTATTCTCTTCCGCCCACTTGTTCATCCGCTCCTGAACTTCCTCGGGCGTAACGTCTTCGATACGCTGCGAGATCAGCCATTGATGTCCGAATGGGTCGCGGACCCGCCCCTGCCTTTCGCCGTAGAAATGGTCCTGCACGGGATAGATCGATTCGGCGCCTGCCCCGAGCGCGCGTTTTTCCACGCCGTAGGCATCAGCGGTGTAAAACATCACCTGCACGGCCGTGCCGCTCAGATGCTCGGGGCTGAAATTATTCCACTCTATATTTTCGTCGGCAATGGCAAAAGTGCTGTCGCCGATGCGCAGTTCCGCGCAGGCGATGTGTCCCGTCGGGTCACCAAATCGCGTCAGCTCTTCGGCGCCGAATGCCGCCTTGTAAAAATCAATGGCCCTGGCCGCCCCGCGGCAGATCAGGTGCGGCGAAAGTGTGCTGTATCCTTCGGGAATGGGTTTTACGGACATAGGATCTCCTTAATGAATAATGGTTAATGATAAATGAATAATTCCGGACATTAATCATTAATCATTAAACACTATTCATTAATGATCGTATTGTAAAAAATTGAAGGGCAAAAAAAGCTCCCCTCCTTGTCGAGGACTTCACGCTCGCTGGGGCCGCTGGCGCCCTACCGGAAACCGGCCGGTAATAAAATTGATCAATTCAGTAATGGGTCAGCTTGAAAACAATAATGTCCGCGTAGCGGACTGGAGAGAATAGCCCAGGGCTTTAGCCCTGGGTACTGATCAATTGAAAATGCCAGCCCTGAAGGGGCGGCAGAACTGACCCGGTTCTGCCGCCCCCTTCAGGGCTGAAACGTTTTGGGTATCCTATACCCAGGGTGGCGCTCGCTTCGCTCACTTACCCTGGGCTATTTTCTTTGTCCCCGTTGGGGACTTTTAAGGATAGATCTTCACACCGACCCACTATTCACTATTCACGATTTCACTTAAATCGGCACGTGATTCAGGTGCGGTGCCTATTAGTATTGACACTCGGAAAGGCCGAGCCTTTCCGGGGAGTCGCTCCTTAGAAAAACACGGAGGCTCAGCCTCTGTCAAATAAAAACATCGGCCCGGTAAGCCGTAGGCTTACCGCACATCACTGCGGCAAAGCCGCGAATCCATTATTAAGCGAAACCCAACCACAAAATACACCAAATATCGTAAATAAAATTAAACCTCCGGCGACTAAATTTCCCGTCTGGGTTATGCTTTCAGGTGGTCTGAGACCGGAAAAAAGAGCGGCACGCGCCTGAATTTCCCATCTCAATGTTCTTTTTTAATTTAATCAACGGATTTGTGAATTTCACGGGATTTCTGGAACATTTTTGGAACAGGGTGTTCACTTGTGCTCACTGGAACAGGTGAACACTCGCGAAATGGCCGCGGATCTTAGATCCCTAATCACTAATCACTATTCACTAATCACTATTCACTAATCACTATTCACAAAAATGTTTTAGTATCATACACATATCTTAATACGATACGTTAAATGCTGAAATATTAACGCTGAAAGCAATAAGTTTACACTGTAACAGCCCGGGCACGGTTATTGCATTACTCCTCTCCATAGCACGAAGCTAAATTTATATACCAACAAGAAGGGGTAATTAACGTTATGGGAACAGGAACTACAACTCAGCAGGAAAGCGGAATTTTGACCGGGTTATTTAATGACCGTGAGAGCACCGAAGGGGCGTATCGATCGCTCCGCGACCGCGGCTATGAGGACAGCGAGATCAACGTAATAATGTCAGACCAGACCCGCGATAAATATTACAGCGACAACAGCGAACTGGGCAGTAAAGCTGCTGAGGGCGCCGGGATCGGCGGGACGATCGGCGGAACGCTGGGCGCGATCATCGGCGGAGTGGCAGCCATCGGCACCAACGTACTATTACCCGGTGTCGGACTGGTAGTGGCCGGTCCGCTGGTGTTGGGGCTGGTCGGCGCGGGCGCGGGCGGCGCGGCCGGAACGCTGGCCGGAGCGCTGATCGGTTGGGGAATACCCGAAGATCGCGCAAAAGTTTATGAAAGCGGCATTCAGAATGGCGGCACCGTGCTCGGTGTCACTCCGCGCTCTGCCGATGACTCAGAATATTTCTCAAACGAATGGCGCGATAAATATAACGGACAAGATATTTATCGTTAATTTGTCCACGGCAACGGGTCAGAACCGGGAACGAAGTGACCGGCCATGAGCGAAGCGAATTGTCACCCTGCAAAACCCAACTAAGAGGAACTGACTCGCTTACGCTCTTGAGCCGGTCACTACCGTTCCCGGTTCTGACCTCATGATAAACTGCCCCTCTATCACTACTCACTACTCACTACTCACTACTCACTACTCACTACTCACTACTCACTATTCACTATTCACTATTCACTATTCACTATTCACTATTCACTATTCACCACACCTCGCATCTTTCCGCTACCGGCCTGACCATCGGCGCGGTTGCGCTGCAGCCGAAGGTTTTCTGAAAATCGAGCAGGTTCGAGAGCGGGCCGATCACGCGCCACTTTGCCACCGGGTGCGGGTCGCCCTGTATCATCTGACGCATAGTTTCGGGCCGCGTGGCGTCGCCGCGAAATTGTCCCCAGGCGATAAAGAATTGCTGCTCGGGCGTAAAGCCCTCGATCGTCGGCAGCGGGTCTTTGCCGCGGCGCGAGATCTGCAGGGCCTTGTAAGCTATCCTTGCCCCGGCCAGATCGGCGATGCTTTCGCCCAACACCAATTTGCCGTTGTGATGAATTCCCGGCTCGATAAAATAACCCTCGAACTGTTTGGAGACACACTCTGTCCGCGTTTGAAACTTCGCGTAATCTTCCTTCGTCCACCAATTATGCAGATGCCCCGTGGCGTCAAACTGCGCTCCCTGGTCGTCGTAACCGTGGCTGATCTCGTGCCCGATGACCACGCCGATCGCGCCGTAATTTACCGGGTCGCTCACGTCGAGCGAAAACGCTGGCGACTGCAAAATTCCCGCGGGAAAAGTGATGTCATTAAGCAGCGGATTATACTGCGCGTCCGAAGTCGCCGGGGTCATTTCCCAGCGCTCGCGGTCGACCGGCTTCCCGATCCGAGCGAGGTCGCCAGCCGTCAAAAACCGAATGGCGGCGCCCACGTTTCCGATGTGCGATTCGCGCCCGATGCGCAGCGCGCTGTAATCTCTCCATTTATCGGGGTAACCGATCTTCGGTTTTAGCGTCGCGAGTTTTCCCAGCGCTTGTTTTTTCGTCTCGGGCGACATCCAATCCAGCCCTTCGATGATCTCTTTCATCGCCGCGATCAGATTCTGTACCAGCGAGGTCATCCGCGCTTTTGCTTCGGGCGGAAAATATTTTTCCACGTATTTCTTCCCTACCGCTTCACCCATCAGCGCGTCGGCCTCCTGGGCGCAGCGCGTCGCGCGCGGCTTCATCTGCTTCGCGCCGGAAAGATATTGATTATAGAAAGCAAAATTCGCATCGACGAACGGTTTGGAAAGGTCGTTTGACGCGGTGTTGATGACCAGCCATTTCAGATACTGCTGCCAATCCCAGACTTCTCTGCCGTTTAGCAGCTTACTAAAGCCTTTCATGAATTCCGGTTCACTGACGTTCAGATCGGCGGGTTTTACTCCCATGCGTTTATAAAAATCCGCCCAGTTAAAATTAGGAGTGAGTTTTTGCAGCTCGGCAAATTTCATCTTGTGATCGGTCGCCGCCGGATCGCGCAGCGCTACGTTATCGAGCGACGCCAGGGCCAGCTGGCTTTCAAAATCAAAGATCGCCTTCGAAATATCACCCGCTCCCTTGGCGGGGTCGGCCAGCTCAAACATTTTTTGGATATGCGCCACATATTTTTCGCGCGCTTCCACGAATCGCGGCTCGGTCTTCGAGTAATAATCGCGGTCGGGCAAACCCAAGCCCGCGGCATTGATGCTGGCGATCACATTTTCCGGCGCGTGCAGGTCCTGCGAGCTGTGAAAGCCGAACGGCGCGGAGATGCCGTTTAAGGCAAGCTCGGCGATCAAGGCCTGGATATCGGCCTTGGTTTTTGCCTTATCGATCTTTGTCAGCAGCGGCCCTATCGGCGTCAACCCGTTCTTATCGGCGAGCGCTTCGTCGGCGCAGGTCGTATAAAAATCGCCGACCATCTGATCGACGCTGCCCCTGGCCGGGGCCGATTTCTCCGAACTCCTGGCTACGTCTTCCAGGATCAGCCGCAAGCGGTCCTTCGCCATTTCGCCCGCCTGCCAGCGGCGGCTCCAACGCACCATCGACGCCGGGATCGGATTATCCGCGCGCCATTTGCCGTTCGCGTAAGAGTAAAAATCGTCGCAGGCCAGCGCGCCGCTGTCCATATCCGTGACCGCTACGCCTTTTAAGCTCTGTCCGAACAGGGTAGAAACGAGCAATAAAAAGACCACTGATGTTCTGAAAATTCGCATATCTCCTCCGCGTTTTTTGGCTTTTAATTCGTGTGTCGTTTTATTTTACGGGAAAGGGCGGAAAATTGTTTAGAAATGGCTGAAGTCGCGGGAGATACTTACCCGCATGGGGGTTGGAACGTTAACCTGGGAGCGCAGGCATTTTGCCTGCTTGGGTCGCCGCAGCGATCTAAAGCTCTTTATTTAATAACCATTTAGCGCGGGTGGGCCGCGCTTGCAGGCAAGATGCCTGCGCTCCCAGATTCAGCAACCTTTTATAACCCATTCGAGTAGGTCGATAAGGTCAGTTAATGACATCTCCTGTCTTCTCTTTCATGCTACACTCGCCTAATTCTTATGCGGGAAAATTTTGTCGAGCTTCTCTCGCCTTTATACGAAAAGGCAGTCTGGAGCGACGAGGACCGGAAAAACATCGACCGTTACCTGGGAAATTGCGCTGAGTACAGGGCCATGCGTGACGTCCTGGCGCGGCTTGATTCCATTGTTCCATACCTTCGCGAAGACGAAGAACACCATTCTCTGGTAACGTCCCGCGCCAACGAGTTCACTAACCTGATGAGAAGATACAAGACGAGGGCGGCGAGGGCCGCGCGCGATATCGCGCTCAGCGACGTCGCGGGCAACCCGGCACGCAAACGGGCGTTCGAATATTTCAACCGGTTTGAACTTGCGACAGCGGAATTTTTTGCCGGGCAGGGTGATCCCTTTTTTGCTGAACTCGGTGATCCCAACCTCTGCGCGGTGGATTTTGCCGATACCGAATACGAATGGGACAAGTTTATTGAGGGAGTGAGGATCGAGCCGCCGGACCGCTGGATGATGCACGAATTTTTTAGAAAGCTTTCGGAAGAGCTTTTCAAGATCGCTTATGAGGCGCACGGAAAAATGGTAGAGGCCCAGACGCCCGAAATTGTCGCGAAGGAAACCGCCCGCCGTTACTACCAGGCGTCGATCGCCGCCCGGCCGTTCATGCAAAATATGACCACCTACGCGTTTTTTCTGCAAAATGAACGGCGGTTCTTGGAAGCGGCACGGCAAATATCGCGAAACATTGGAAATGTTTGAAGGTGAAATGACAGACGCCGACCGGCTCACGATCCTCGATCCCCTGGGAATGATCGAAGTAGATAATGACTTGAACGACAGCGCGCGGAAAACGCTTTTTGCCACCGTGGAACTCGCCCGCAAGCTGCTGCCCGCCGATGCCGAACGCTGCCGCCCGACGCTCGGCAAAGCGCTCAACCGTTTGGGCCGCACGCTGTTCCGTCTCCGCGAGGACGCCGAAGCAAAAGAATACCTGCTCGAAGCGCTTGAGATAAATCGCGTGTTGATGAAAACCGACCCTCACAATTTTGAACCGCAGGTGATGGAAGGCTTGGGCGACCTTGCCCACCTGGAAACGCGCGAGAAAAACTTTGACGCGGTAGAAAAATATTTCTTAGAGGCCATCGAACTCGCCCGCAAACTTGCCGCCGAAGAAGAGTATTTCAGGCAGCGCCTCGGATTCTATCTTACCGCGATGGCCCTGGCGCACGAGGAAATGCTGGATATCCAGGCCGCTGAACGCGGGCACAACGAAGGCTGGGAGCTTTTCCACGAACTGGCGACGGAAGACCCGGTCAAATTCGGGAAAGACCTGGCGCAGCGCAGCGTGATCCGCGCTGATTTTTACCAGCGGTATTTAACCGAAAAACGTGAAACATCGATCCGGGATGCGGCCGATGCGTTTGCTCTGGCAACCCTCTTTCCCGAAGACGAAATAGCCGTTCACATCACCCTTCGCGCCAAAGGAATTCTGGAAAAGTGGGACCTTGACAGCGAAGAGATCGCCCACCGCATCAGCTTTCAGGAAGCCGTCCGCGGCGAGATGCTAAGGAAAATAAAAATAGTGAATAACGATTAGTGATTAATGAATAACGAATCTCTTTGCCCTCTCTCAAATTATTCATTAATCATTCACCATTAAACATTCCCGGAAACCCGGTCGCTCTCC
This sequence comes from uncultured Acidobacteriota bacterium, assembly GCA_963766895.1. Classification (GTDB taxonomy): domain Bacteria; phylum Acidobacteriota; class Blastocatellia; order Pyrinomonadales; family Pyrinomonadaceae; genus DASYKT01. Next base: position 65,970 of record CAVYCB010000005.1, on the reverse strand, counting down.
CACCACCCCGTCAGCCGAAACGGTTGCCACCCCTCCTCTGGCAGGAGGGGAGCCTCGGTTCTGACCTCATGGCCGTCGCTCCCGCTATTAGCTAACTAAGCGCTTCATTCACTATTCACTATTCACTATTCACTATTCACTATTCCTGATACCTTTTCCCGCCGTTTTACGCGTTATACATTCGGAGGCTATTTTTATGGCGGATGAATGCGAATGTTTTGCGGCGGTTATCAGACCGCAGGTTGTTTTTGGCGGCGGCGGTGTTATTCCCGCTTTTGGTGCTGGCCGGATATTTCAGAACTTATTATTTCAGTGCGTTTTTTGATGTTCCGGCGCTGTCCAATTCACTGGTTCACGCGCACGCGATCGTGATGTCGCTGTGGGTGGTCTATTTCGTCGCGCAGGTAGCGCTGATCCGCTCAAAAAACATCAAGCTGCATATGACGATGGGCATGGCCGGCGTGGTGCTGGCGGCGCTGGTGGTGGTCATCGGTCTCGCGACCGCTTACGATTCGCAGCTGGTTCGCGGCAGCGCGCCTCCGGGGGCCGATCCGCGCGTCTTTTTTATGATCCCCGTGGGAGACATGGCGCTCTTCGTTTTGTTTTTCGCCGGCGCGATCTATTACCGCAAGCGCCCCGCCGAGCACAAGTCCCTGATGCTGATGACGGCCATCAATTTTGCCGCGCCCGCCATCGCCCGGCTGCCGTTCATTCCGGCGGAATATATCGTTACTTTTGCCTTCGGTGGTTCCAGCGTGCTGGCGGTCATCTGCCTCGCCTGGCATTCGATCAAACACCGCCGGGTAAATAAGATATTTCTCGCCGCGGTCATGATCTTTATCGCTTTTACGCCGGCGCGGATGATGTTTGCCCAAACGCAAATTTGGCTTGGGTTTGTCAGCTGGCTGGCCGGATAAAAAAAAGCGCAGGCGGCCCACCTGCAAGTTCGCGCCACTGACCTAAATTCCCCCTTGTTTAAGAAGAATTCTTTTGACGCGAAATACACTTGCAGGCGGGGCGGCTGCGCTTTTTTCTTAAGTTCAGCGAAATAGAAAAGGATGGCCGAAGCCACCCTTCTTCTTTTCCGGTTACTGAAGCTGTTAAGCTTCATCCTTTAATAACGGCGATGATATCGATTCAACTGTCGCACAGAATTGTTGTAATCTTTTTCATCATCCGCCAGCTCTCTTCGCTCTTTATTCGTTAACACGCCGTCGGCGTAATATCTCTGTTTATGTTTTTCAAGCTCACTCAAATTACCATCGACTCTGTTCTCGAGGTAATACCGCTGCTCTCGTTCGCGATAGTAGGGATCGTAATAGTACGGATTATATCCCCAACCATTCCAGAACGGATTGTGATTCACGATGATCACCGGCCTGCGATAGCCTCGCCTTTGGGCCTCTGCAGTCACCGCTGTTGCACCGAATAAAACCAGTAAGAGCGAAAGTACAATTGCAGATCTTTTAAGATATCTCATATAACCTCCTTGATCCCTTCAAAGATCGCCGCCAAATTGTTGTCGATCTTCAGATCAACTTTTCCAATTTGCGTCTGTTTATAAGATGAAATTTGGCGGGTGCGCGTTGCCGGAAAATGCGGTGTTCGTAAACCTTGGAAATTCAGAATATAGCTCAATTATTTAGTGGGGAGATCAGAAATGTGGATGTAAACCTGGGAGCGCAGGCATCTTGCCTGCTTGGGTCGCGCAGCGATCTAAATTCCTCTTTTATTAATCTCCTGTTAGCACGGCAAGCCGCGCTTGCAGGCAAGATGCCTGCGCTCCCGGGAAGAGCGGGCTGATCTCTTTTTACTCATCAAAAAATATCAGGTCCGAATCAAACCCCTGCGCGCCGAACTGGCGCAGCATGGTGACGACCTGGCCGCGATGATAGGTGGAATGGTTGGGAACGTGCTGCATTATTTGCTGCTGCCGGAACATCAGTTTATCGCCCGCCAGATTAGTGTAGTGAATCTCGCGCGCGAGGTCTTCTTCATTCATCGCTTCGATAAAAGCCGTCCATTCCAGGTCGTTGATCGCCCAGCGCTCGCGCAGCTCATAGAGCGTTTTACATTCGTGGCCGTCAAACATCGCGGACGGCGAAATTCCATTCACGCGTTTGAGCCACACCCACTCCGCCGCCAGCATATGTTCGAGCGTTTTAAAAACGGAAGGAAAACTGCTGCCCGTATCCTGAAACACGTGTTCCGGGGAAAGCTTGTCCGTCGCGTCCAGCGCGCGCAGGTTTGCCCAGCGGGTATAAGCGAAAAGCTTGTTGATGTCTGACCTGTCCATAATTTAAGAAATCACGTCGCCAGCACAACGCCTGTCTATTATTTATTTTGTTTTAGTAAGGATCTAAAGTAGAAACATAACACAAAACCACGCGAAAGTGTGTATATTTTCTTACCTTGACCGGATGTTGTCGATAAAAAAAATAAGGTCGTCTTATGAGCGATGCATTTTCGTGTGTTTAGTGTGATTCGTGGTAAAAATTCCGGAATTAACCACGAATCAAACTAGACACACGAAGATCACCGCGATGCTTTAATTTCGAATTGAGGATCGATGAATTTACGGGCAGCGCCCCTTAACCGAAAAAAATTCAGGGCGGAAGATATACCGTCTCCGCCCTTTTCATCCGGATAATACCGGCCCGTTAGAACATTCCGATCAGGCCTTTTTGCCTGGCATCTTCGATCGAGTCCACCGATTCGAAAATATCCTCGCTTTCAGACAGGGCCGCCTGCGCGCCTGGCGCCAGGCTGTTTTCGCCGGTGAAAAATCTGGTCATCTCGAGATCGAGGTCTTTGATTATTACTTCGCCGTAGGGAGCGTCAACGGGACTGTACTGCAGGATCGTCACTCCGCATCTGACCCGCACTTTATATGTCGTATTCGGCTGCAAATGATGGTCCGTAAGTAAAGTGAGCGGGGTATTGGAAACCACCTGCTGTTGTATCGGAGCGCCGCCCACTAATAGCACTTCACAAAACGTGCTGACGAAATTGCCGCCGGTGTTTCTTACCGATACCGGCCCGGTGCCAAATTTCGCCCGAAATACGTAAGACGAATAGCCCGGAGGGACGGCCGGCGTCTTGAATTCGTATTGAAAACCCGCATAGGCCTGGGCAAAACGATTAGTGTCCGGAGGAAGGTTCGCGTAGCCGCCTAACTGTACGACCAGGCCGCCGCGGGTGACATCGTGCCTGATAGCGGACCAGAAATTCTGCGGGGCGGGACCGCTCTGGAGCGTGCTGAAACCCGCGCCCATATACGGCGGGGCGACGTGTTTGACGATCGGCGGATGAGATATGGCTGCTGTTTTTGTTGCTGTTGACATGTATGTTTCTCCTTAAATTTTTTGATCATTCGGCAGTCCGCTGGATTTGGTGAGACACGCGCACGGCCAGGAAAGCGGGAGCGATACTGTCACAAAATTCATTTGGGAGACTGCGCACGGTTTCATTTCGAAAGATGCACAGGGTTTGAAAAGCCCGCGTTTGCGGGCGGTTCTTTTTTTGTCTTTCACAATTGAACAAAGCTCTAGCGGCACTATCTTTGCGGGATGTTTGCCGCCTTGAGAAAAGACTTTGTTTTTAATAGACGGGAGGCTGGGAATTTTTTGCGCGTGTTGATTTACCGGCCACCTAACCGCCATAGATAAGCGTTACGATCGCGCGCGCAATAATGAATGCACCGAGAAACAGCGCGCCTAGAATAAACAACCGGTAAATTGCGGTCAGAGAATATTCGACCGTCATTCTCTTCGAGATACTTTCATCAAATACTTTTTCCATATCAGTCTTATCCAGCTTTTCGATCACACTTGGCAACCGGCTTAACAAGAACACCGTAAAAAGCAGTGAGAACAAAAAGGCAAACCACCCGAGGTATAAGAAAATGGACGGCCAGGATGGGAGCGCCTGCGAAACACTCTCCTTACATAAGGGAAGAATATCCTTACATAAGATCTCCTTGCACAAGATATCCTTGCACGGCATGTCTTTCGGCGCACTTTCTTTAAGCAGCGGCCAAAGCAGCGCGCAGATCCCCGCCTGGAGTCCGGTCAGCCAGGTACACCACTCCTTTACCATTTTTAGAGACTCGAGTTTGTAGTCAGAATCCGGCATAAATTTACGGGAAAATATCAGAAAGTTTTATCAGGCGGCGGTCAATACATTCATCAAGCAGCAATCTCATCATGATCGGGTTGCGTCAACGCGGCTTTGACCGAGGCCTCTAAAAAATCTACTACCTGATGCCGGGTGACGGTGGGAAAACCTTCCAAAAAGTCATCTATCGTTTCTCCGCCTTCCAAATAATCGAGCAAAATCTGCCCCGGGACCCGCGTTCCGGCAAACACGGGCGTGCCGCCCGTAACTTCGGAAGAAACACTTATGATGCCTTCTTTCATACAGTTAAGTATCGACAATTATTCTTCAATAATCAAGAGATATACACGGAGGCCCGCTCTTCCTGGGAGCGCAGGCATCCTGCCTGCAAAAGCGCGGCTTGCCGTGCTAATCGGATATGATAAAAGAATTTAGATCGCTGTGCGATCTTGCAGGCAGGATGCCTGCGCTCCCAGGTTTACTACCGTATTTCCAATTTCAAATACCCGAACTAAGATCCGGAGCGGCCGGCTTTCTTCCCTTAAAGAAAAGCGACACGATATAAAACCCGATGCCCGCGATGGCAAACCCGGCGATCTCCGTGATGGCTTCGCCGATGATCATGTCGCGCGGAAATCTATACCAGATATTATAAGAAGCAGAGATCAAAAACCACGCCATTAATCCCAGCGCGATCGACATCCCAAAGGTGCGGAACAGGCTCGAGCGGTCCACGCCCCAGAATATTATCAGCGCGCCCAGTATTGCCGCCGCCATATCCGTGCCGAATTCGCGCAGCAGTTTATTGACCGAAAAACTGGCCTCGCCCTTCGGCACCACGATGACCAAACCCGACGGGCCCGCTTGATATTTTTGCTCGTAAGCGGCCATTGCTGCCGGATCGGTCATCAGCGTGTCCATATTTTCCGTTCCCGGATAAAAATATAGCCCGTCGCGCTGAATATTACTGTTGATAACGGCTTGAAGCGCCTCATTACCGGCAACCGGAAATGATTGCACGCCCCAATGCCCGACCGGCAGAACCATGTGCGACACAAACGACCAAACAAATATCAGAATACCGCCGACGATACCGGCAATGATGATCTTGACCAGCTTCATAGAGATAGCTCCTTAAGCGAAATAGATAAGAACTTAATTTTGGTGATGCTTTTGGGCGGATTATAACACGGTTCGGATAATAATCGATCGCAAACTCGTGAATCGGCAGTGTCCTGATTTGCATTGTCGGTCGAAGGCGCACGTGTCGGTAGCCCGCGCGTTAGCAAGGGCGCCCTTCCTAACGGTCGGGCTACTGACACTAAGTCGAACCACGCGAATTAGGACAACACTTGTGAATCCAAACAGGCGTTATTCCCGAAATATCCTCGCGGAGGAAACAATTATTATGAAAAAACTATTTATCCTGTTTGCCCTGCTAATTACCGTCGCCTCGGCTTCTCTCGCGCAAAAAACCGCGCCCGCCAGGGAAACTGACGAACAATGGCTGACCCGCTTTGAGCTTCAGTCCGCCGAAGCCCTGGTCAAAGGCGATTTCTCGGCGGTCGAAAAATATATTTCCAGCGACAGCGTGCTGACCGATCCTTCGGGAATGATGTTTACCAAGGCACAGACCGCCGATCTCTTTAAGACCGGCATGTTGAAATTTGAATCTTCAAAATTCAGCGAGATCAAGGTCCGCGTCTTTAACCAGACCACGGCCGTTGTCACCTATCTGTCCGAAGATAAAGGAATAATCAAATATGCCGATGGAAAAATGCAGGACATCAGCGGCAAATATCGCTGGACCGATACCTTTGTAAAAATGAACGGAATGTGGATGTGCGTCGCCACGCACGGCACCCCCGTGATGGGAATGTAGCTGTAAACCGTGAATGTTAATCGTTTAGTGTGATTCGTGTGTTTCGTGGTTAATTTTTAAATCGATATTTTACCAGGCGAACAAATTAACTACTAAGCACACGAAAAACACGAAATACAATTCACTCTCCGCTGCTCACTCTCCACAATCAGCCCCAGGCGGCCCTCCCCAAATAAAAAATATTTGAATTTTGAAAGATTTAAGCTAAGATGCTTGCAAACAGGGCGGAAAATTCAGTAATCCCAAAGTTCCTTATCAGAATTACCGGTCCCTCTCTCTCTCAAATCAAAAGTTTTAATATGTCGTGATCTGAAGAGACAAGAGTTGCGTTCGCCCGTATTTAGCCTTATTCCCACATTTAAAGGAGATCGAAAAAATGAAGTTACTCCCACACGAAGCCGTCCACGCTGTGCGCTGGCCTTTATTTTGCTTACTTGTTTTAAGTTTATTCATTCTTATCGCTCCCCGGCCCGCTGCCGCCCAGAAGCCGAAAACGGTGTCAAAGCCGGCGCCTGTCGAATGGACCGTGGTGGTGGAAGAGGGAAAAACCACGATCTCGAATCTTGGGATCAGAAATCGCTGCAATGAACCGCATAATTTCCAAATAACGGGCAACGTTAAATTTTAAAATTTCTCGTGCAGACCACGGCAATTCTGATCCCGGCACAAACGACCAAAGCTGTCCCGGCAACGTTTAATGCGGCCGGGCTGAAAAGTAAGGTTTATAAGGAAAAGATATACGTCGAGGCAACCGACACCAAGGGAACGAAATGCGACCAGCCCCGTGACGAAGTGCTGGTCGAATTGATCGTCCTGGGCGCAGACAAAGTGTCTCCTATCACGCCTAAAGATATCCTCTCGCGTTTTTCAAATATAGTGGATGACGCGCTGGAAAATTCCGGAGCCGAGCTTACCGATGGAGCTAAGGTTCTAGTAGATGAAATGATAAAGAAGGGCGCCGCCGTCATCGTCGAGAAAGAGGCTTATGAAGAGTTAGGCAAGGCCGATGCCGGGTTGTGGAACTTCATTAAAAAAGCGGTGAAATTAGCCCAGGAGAACGCCGGTAAGAAACCGGCGGGGGGAATGTCTTTTGCACCCGCGGCAAAAACCCGGGCGGCGAAGATAGAACTAAACGAAGAGATCATCAAACGGACGCAGTTTGCGCTGTGCCCGGTGTTTCCGTTTTGCTGAAAATAGCTGTCAGTAGCGTTTATTCCCCTCCTGCCCGAGGAGGGGTGGCCAAAGGCCGGGGTGGTGGGAGTAGCAGATGCGTAAAAACCGCAAGCGGCGCACTCGCTGGCGCAAGCGCTACTGATCTAAGCGCGATAAAAAAACTATGGAAGACGTATTGGTAGGTTACAAGAACGCAAACGAGCTTTGCATCCAGCTCATCTCACTGGCAACCGGCATTCTCATTCTGAGCATTACTTTTATCAGCGACGTGCTGGAAAGAAATCCGCCGACCTGGGCTTTGAAAATTTCCTGGGGCTGTTTTTTGCTCTCGATCATTTTCGGGATCTGGATGATGATGTCCGTCACCGGCGATGTGTTTGAGATCGCTTCCGACGCCAAGGTGCTGCGGGCCCTGCTCATCACGTCCGATCCTGAAAAGGCAAAGGCCTTTATGAGCGAGGCCGACGCCGCCGATCCTGAAAAGGTAAAAGCCGCGATAGATGAAGCAATAAAAACCCGGGCCTTTTCCGCCAGCATGGAGTTTAAAAAAAGGAACATCGCGCCGCCCGCGGCGCTGCAAATAATCACCTTTGTCGCCGGCACTATTTTACTGATCGCCTTTGGCGGGCGAACGCTGATGGGAAACCGGCGCAAAAACACCGAGATCCGAACGCCGAAAAATGCCGCAAAGTAGTTTGAAGCGGCAGCGGCTCACCCCAGTCCGAACCGCCGAAATCGAAAATAGACGGCGCTATTTACTTTACTTGGCTCAACGAATAGCTTTAAGCTCCGTAGGAGCGTCATATTGATAGAAACAATGATGTATAAATATTCTTCAGCTCCAGCGGAGCGGTATATGTCGTTCCTAACGGAACTCCCGCCTTACTTTTTCGTCTGATACTATAAATATAGCGTTCCTAACGGAACTCAAACGCCTCCCTGCTTTTAACTTGATTACTTCAAAAGTGGATAGCTGAGTCAAATATGTTATTACCTTTTAAAAGGAGGATAGCGCGGTTTCCGCGGGCGTGGTGGTTATCCCTTTTATTATTCGCTGCTCACAATGACCGCGGTATATCACAAACGGCTATTCCCTCTTTTTCTTTTCTGCTATAATCCGCCAAAAAGGAGAATCTATGAAAAACTTGCTGTTTTTATTTGGACTGATAATACTGGTATCGATCCCGGCCTTCGCGCAGAAAAGCTCCATTCCCCCGGGGGTGCAAAAAGACATTGACGCCATTAAGAAAATGGAAGCCGAGATCAACGCCGGTTTCTTAAAGGGCAATGCCGACGCGAATGATAAATACGCTTCGCCGAACATGATATTTACCGCGCCGGACGGAATGCGCCTCTCGCGCGACGCCATCAGCATCTCTATCCGCAACGGCATGCTGAAGTTTACGCAATCGACGATCAGCGACCTGCACGTAAAGGTCTTTATCGACACTGCCATCGCCACCTACGACACCGACGACAAAGGCACCTTCAACGGTCAGGACATCTCCGGCAAAACGCGCTGGACCGACACCTGGGCGCGCATAGGCGGCAACTGGATGCTCATCGCCGTCGCCGGCAGCATGTTCCCCGAAGATTCGCCCAAAAAATAACACGGAGCGCCTTTATGGAGCGCCGTGATTGGAGCACCGTGACGGAGCGCCGAATTCATTCGGCTCTTATAGATCGCTTTTTATGGAGCGCGGGCATCCCTGCCCGCCTTCCGTGATTCGTGAATCGTGAATCGAAGGCCGCCGGGTCTTTTCGATTCACGATTTTCTATTCACGATTCACGAATTCGAGCTATACTTCCCGCATTATGTCACCTACTGAAAAACCCGAATGCGCCGGCTACTTGGAACTGCGCGAAAAAGATCACTTGACAGGTGAATCTATTCTCCGCTCGGCTTGTCACGGCAATGCTGTCTTTCTCATTAATGAAAAAAACTATTGTTTGATGCATGCGCCAACGAAAAGTAAAACTAAAGATTTTGAAACGGCCTTTCTAAAAAAACTTGCTGCTGAAGACTATAGCTTTCGCGGCGTATGGTTTCCCGGGAATGTAGATCTTTCCCGGCGTAGTTTCAAAGATCAAGTGGATTTCCGTTTTGCTGTATTTAACGGAAAGGCTGATTTCAATCAAACGCAATTTAACGGTTGGAAAACCTACTTTAGCGAGGCCAGTTTTATCGGGGGAGATGCTGTTTTTAGTGAAGCGTGTTTTAGCCGTGAGATGGCGGATTTCGGGGGAGTAAAGTTCAGCGGAAAAGCCTATTTCAGCGACGCAATATTCGGCGGAAGCGCCGCATTCAGTAAAGCAAAGTTTGGCGGGGGGACTGCTTTCTTCTGCGGCACGAAATTTCACGGGAGCGCCTTTTTTAGCGAGACACATTTTACCGACGGAGCCAATTTTCGCAGGGCGGAGTTTGGAAGCGCAGGCTCTGCTAACTTTTGGCATTCACATTTCGTCGGCGCAGAAACAGACTTTAGTAAAGTGGTTTTCGGAGCTAACGCCGGGTTTCGCGAAGCGCAGTTCGACTGCCGGGTTACCGACTTCAGCGAGGTGCGGTTTCGAAGTTACGCCGATTTTATACAAGCCCGGTTTAGTGGGGGAAAATCCAGTTTTAATGATTCTGAATTCGTCGGCACTGCCAATTTCGCCGGCGCCAAATTCAGTGGAGGAGAGGCCGACTTCGGCAATACGAATTTCCGTGGCGGGAATGCTGATTTTAGAGATGCGCAGTTTGGCGGCGGATTCGTCACTTTTAACAGTTCGCAATTTAGCGCAGACGCTTTATTCAATACCGCGCAATTTAGTGGCGGTTACGCCTCTTTTAGATACGTTCGGTTTAGCGGAGCAAGTTCGTTTTTCGATAACGCAAAATTCGACCGGGCAGCTTATTTTCACGGCGCGATCTTCACCGGTGATCTCAGTTTTAAATATGCCTTATTTGAAAAACAGGTCTTTTTTGAAGAGTGTGAATTTAGCGATAACACTTTCGCTAACTTCAAATCGGCACGTTTCAGGGACCTTACCCGATTTATCGGATGTCGGGTCCAAAACAGCGCAGAATTATATTTTGGTGAAGCCACTTTTGAGAAACCTGAACTAGTGCTTTTCCACTCGATTTTTAATTTACAGCCGCGCTGGTTTGTTAATGTCGATGCGCGTAAATTCAACTTTGAAAGCGTTGAATTTCCGATCCTCAAAAAAAGAACTTTATACCAAGTTCTAAAATTAGAAACCGCTGCGAACAAAGAATTAAAAGCAAAAGAGACTTTTTTCCAGAACATTAATTTTATTAAGATCGGCGGAAAACAATCTTACAAACTTCTCATCACGGCCTACCGCCGGTTGGCGATGAACGCCGAGGAAAATAACCGTTATGAAGAGGCAATGGGGTTTCGCTACCTTGCGATGGAAACCCAACGGCAGTCCCTCTGGTGGCGACGATGGATTCCCGTGACCCTGCACTGGTGGTATTGGGCGAGCAGCGGTTACGGCGAGCGGGCTTTGCGGGCAACGGTAATGCTGGTCCTGATCTGGCTGATTCCCTTTTTGTTTTATACGTCGCCGCTGAGCAGGTTTGAGAGGAAAGTTCCGGAACATGAATTTGTTATATCGTTAATTACCGGGCTGGAAAATCCGGCGGCAAAACCTGACTTGACGGACATCAAGGGGCTGGAACTAAAGGATGCTGCGTTTTACAGCCTAAATGTAATGGCCTTTCAAAAACCCGACCCCAAACCGGCTAATGAAAGCTGGCTGACGCGGCTGGTGGTAATCCTGCAAACCATTCTCGGTCCGGTACAGGCGACCTTGCTTTTGCTTGCCATTCGACGGAAGTTTATGCGCTGAAGAGCGGCATATAGTGCGCGTGATATGCGTTCAAACCGGTAATGCCAATCAAAACAACTCATCGCCACAGCGAATGATGTTTCGTGTTTTGATGTGATTCGTGGTTAAACATTCGGAAATTTACCGCGAACTACACGAAAAAAAAATGATCCCTGTCTGTCTCAGTAGTATGCCGTGCTAAACACTTAGATATCAACATTTAGCTGATCTTACGAACGTAAAATGTATTACGTACCAAGTATTTTGCAAAAATCTTCGCAATTTTCCGTAACGTTTTCCTTCTTTTGTCATATATCAATGGAAAGCTGATTTTCATTTAAAAAACGAAAAAACAAAGGCGTTTTGAGACGCCGGCCGGTTTGCTCCTTCTCCCGACGAGAAAAACCGGCCTCAACTCCACCCCTCTCCCTATTTTTTCGAGGCTGCAGCGCAAGCCTCGCCCGATCTTGTTTCTGAGGCTCACCCCTGGGGTAAAGCGTGCCGCCACCACATTACGGCACGCTTTACATTTGCCCTTAATCCCAAAAAACCTGTCTAAGCGCTCAATCCCTGCGATGATAAATTTGTGGCTCTTGTTTGGTGTATTTAGTGTGCTTCGTGGTTAAGATTTTAATCTCACTATGTTTATACAGTTGTCAGAGTTTAACCACGAAACGCACTAAACACACGAAGTTGTCGCCCATGAGGTCTATGGACAAGCCCATTAAAATTAACTCTCTTTAAGAGGCCCCTCCCGAATTCCATCTGGTTATAGGCAAAACTTTGTTTAAATAGCGTCTATTTTTAGTTAGTTCCCAAATAAAAACTTTGTCTTTCAAGGACGGAAAATGTCTTCAACTATCAGATTGATATTGCTGGTTAGCGGCCTGATTTTTTTTGCGGCCGGGATGACGGCGCTGTTTTCCTCGTTTAAAGAACCGGTTCCGCTGACCGTTCCGATCGACAGAAATGAAGGCCGGCTGGTAGCGGCGATCGTGCCCGTGCCGAAAACTTCGGTCCCTACACCAACGCCGTCCCCGACACCTAGCGCATCGCCGGAGCAAAGCCCGACACCCACGCCGACTGCCACACCTGACGAAACGCCTACACCCTCTCCAACTCCGACTCCGACTCCAACGCCGGACCGATCGCCCACGCCGGGATTTTCGCCTTCGCCGCGCCCGACACGCAGCCCGCGTCCCACCCCAACGCCCATGCCTACGCCTACACCGAGGCCGACCCCGGTGATCGATCCCACTCCCAGACCAACGCCTCGCCATACACCGAAACCGACACCGACGCCGCGGCGCACGCCGAATATCGGGATCACCGGGCACCCGCCCGCCGTGCTGGTAGAAGCGACGCCTAAGCCGCCCGTCATCCTGAAACAAACGCCAAAACCCACGCCGACGCCCGTCGTGATCGGTGAAGTGAGAGAAGAAAATGCTCCTAAAAATGCCGTGCCGGGTTTTTGGGAATCAGTGGGGAATTTCTTCGGTTATATGTCGCCTGCCGCTTCGGCGGCGGAACCGGCACCCGCAGGGGGTGATGGCGATGGTAGAGGGGGCGAGCGCGAGACGATCGACCTCACCTACCCGACCGAACTTACCGCTAAAGGCTCCGGCATTATCGAACTTAAAATTACGCGCGCGGCGGCGACAGCGCCCGCGGGCACGCTTTACGGGACCAGCGGCAGCTCGGATGACTCAGGTATCGAACTGGAAACCGACCGCTGCCCGCCCGGCAGCCCACTTAGCGCCTGCCTGCCCGATCATGAAACGCGCGCGGTGGTTTCGCTCGTGGGAAGCGGTTTTGAGATCACCTCGGACGGCGCGCAGAACACTCCGAAAAAGATCGGCCCGGGTTCAAACCCTGTCTGGCGCTGGAGCATCCGCCCGAAAGGCGACGTCGAGGGCGCCCAGGAAATGTTTGTGACGCTGAATTTCACCTGGGTCAAGGGCACCGAAACACTCGGCCCCGATGCCAGCCGCCCGAAAGATTTCAAGATCAGCGTGGTCAAATCATTCTTTGAATGGGGCACCATCAGTATCGCCGGGCTGGTCCTGAGCCTGCTGGGGCCGATCCTGACCATTCCCTGGTTTTTCGAACGCGGAAGAGATCTGATGCGGTACTATCGCGAACGCAATGTCCGGAAAGAAGTGGAAGGCGGCGAGTGACCGGGATCGTTTAGTGTTTAGTGTGCTTTCGTGGTTGAGATGTCAAAAAGTTAAGAAGTCAGACCCGGGAACGCAGTGGCCGGGTTCTTCTCTGACAGAGACTGGACGGTGTTGTTTCCGCTACGCTCATTTACCCGGTCACTGCGTTCCCGGTTCTGACCTCATGGCGTTTAGCCGAACATCCCTAAGGTTGGGCACCCGTCCTTAAACCTATTTTAACCACCCAAACAGAAAAAAGACGGGTCGCGAAACCCGCCTCTTTTGCCTTTTGCTCTCTCAAGGAGCTTTTGTGGGAGAAATTATTCCGTTTCTGCGGACTGGGAGCGTCCACAGTTGGGACGTCACGAGTTAATTGGACAACTCCTACCCTATATGGAGTTTTATCCTCGTTCTGTTACAAAAAATATTTTAAGGTTGATCAGCTTTTTTTCGCGCCGAATAATAGGCCCTCTGCGGCATCTGTGCATCCCCCGTGCTGACGGCGTCTCTTAAGTTCAACATCAGGCTGGTGCGCCCTATTTTCGGAAACGCCGCCACGATCTCACTCGTTTTTACCGGCCGCTCAGGCGGCGCATTTTCGCGAAGCCAGCCCACGATCAGGTCATAATTGTTTGGCCTGCGAGGGGCTTGCCCCGCCGGGATGAACCAGCGTGTTTCCGGGTCGAGGTGAAAACTCCGCTTGTAATTGTGGCCGTTTTTCCGTTTTACACAGCAAATATCCACCGTTTCCCCGGTATCGACCCGGCCGTGCAAATTAAAGACGGTCTTGGCCAGGCAGGCCAACGCCGAAGCCCCGCGCCCGAGATATACTTCGTCCCGCGAAATTTCGCTCATTTTGCCGATGTGGTGAGCAAAAACCACCGCCGCGCCGCTGGTTTGGGCCAGTTTAAATAACGGTTTGACAACTTTTCCCGTCACCTCGGCATTATTATTCTCATCATTTAAAGTAAATGCTGAGGAAATATTATCTATAACTATTACTTCACTTAAATGCTCTTTGATAATGCTATGCGCGAGATTGAAGTGGCGATTTAACTGGAACATCTCTCCCCGGACAAACCCCTTCGGGATGAGCCGGAAGTTTTCCGCCAAAAGTTCGCGCTCCGGCAAGCTAAAGTCCCGCGTCATCACCAGCAGATCGCGCTGCAGCTCTGCTTCGTCGGCTTCGAAATCGAGCAGCATTACCCGGCGCGGGCGCTGTTCAGGCACAAAAGGGGCGAATTTACGGCCCGTAGCCAGCGAAAGCAGGCAGTTTCTCAAGAGAGTCGACTTGCCGCCGTTGGTCCGCGCCGCCAACATTACCAGGTCGCCTCGCCCTGCCTCAAAGCACATGTTTTCTTTAGTTTCGAAGGATCGGCTAAGAAATTCGTTGAGGTTCCAAACTTTGAGATCACCTTGTAGGGGCAGGACCCGTGCCTGCCCTTCTTGCCCTTTTGGTTCTACCGGCGGGCGAGGACAAGCCTCGCCCCTACAATTTTTTCCGGACTTATAACGCGAGATGGATCCTGCGATTTCTTTCACCTCGGCAGCTGCGAGCGGTGGTTGGCAGCGTTCCTGGTTTTCGATCAATAGCGCTTGCCGGATAGCGCTTTCGCCAAATCCGCGCCGCCGCATCGTGCCCGCTAGCGAGGCTAATTCATTATTACGCGTACCGGCGGGAAAAAATGCCGAAGTATCATAATTTGGCTGATGCTTCGTGTTTTTCGTGTGATTTGTGGATAGCTCTTTTTCAGAATTTTCACCACGAAACGCACTAAAAACACGAAAAAACTCCGGCATTTCCGCTATCTGGTCCCAATTTTCCCATTCATATACGCCCTGCAGATGATTCGAAGGCGGCGCCACGACATAACCGCTGTCGCCCCGGATATCCAAACCGGCCCCTAACTTCCCTGCCGAATTTCTAATTTCCCGTTCGCCGGGCCGAAAAAAATAATGCTCGCCGCCGCCGCCCGTGCGGGCTTTCATCGTTTGCGGGAGCGAATATTTCGCCAGCGAATCAAAACCGCCATGGCGCGGATCTACATCCAGCACGACGATGTTGGAAACTTTTCCGGTGGCGATGGCGATATTGGCCTGCGGATACTGCCGCCACCAGTCTTTGAGCTTGCTCAGATCTTTACTGGCTGATCTAAAACCGTCGCGCGTCAGCGGGTGCTTACCCGGATTGCGGCAGTCTGCGCGGCGGCAGGAACACGATGAATCTTCGCGGATCCAGTGAGCGGGAAAAACGGCGAAATGCCATTCTGCGGCGTATAGAGTGGCGTGGTCGATCAAAGTCATGAGGGAGTGAGTATTGCGAGTCTCTTCGAGTCTGTTGGGTCCGTTGAGTCCGTTGAGTTCGTTGAGCCTTGTGTGTATTAGTCTAGCTCGATTGACCCAATAGACTCAATAGACTCAATAGACTCAATGAACTCGATTGACTCTCCGGACTCTCTCGACTGTTTTTCCCGCTTTGCCGAGTGTTGACGCAGTGGTTTAAGGGTGAGAAATGAGGTTTGGCTCTTTTTTTATTGGGTGGGAATTGTAGGGGTGATCAGCTGGCCTTGGTAAGTTGTGTTCATAGGAAGGTTTTTGAGGCGCGTCAACACTCGGCAAAACGGGAGAAATGTTCGTGAATAGTTAATCGTGAATCGTGAATAGAAACCTCATCGGTGTGAGAGGGGCTTCTCATCTACAATTCACTATCATCTATTCTCGACAATTGTTGAATCGTTCTTTCTCTACTTTTTCAAACAACACGGGGATCGTCGGATTTTAAGAAATGCTTGACAATGCTGGTTTCTCAGCGTTATCCTGCATCTTGTTGAATTTCACGATTCAACGTTTGTAGGATTAAATTACACGAGTGTTGAATAGATGTCAAACGCACCTTCCACGAATGTTCAAAAATATATCGAGCGCCTGACAGAGGCTCTCGGCACAACCGAACCGGCCGAGATCAGCCGCCGTTTAGGCATTTCTTACCAGGCGGCGAAAAATTATCTCGAAGGCCGCCTCCCTAGCGCCGAAGTGCTCACCCTGATCGCCGAGCAGACCGACTACTCTCTTAACTGGCTGCTGACCGGTAACGGATCAAAAAGAGTGGCAGCGGAAAAAGACGTGGCCGAATCTCCCGCGATGCGTGAACTGGAACTCGTCGTCCGCCGGATGGTGCGCGAAGAATTGACGCGCAAAAAAGGCGCGCCGGCTTTTTCCATCGGCGGGAAAGAAAAGAAAAAGAGGGCATGACATTTTCAACAGATCTATTTTTTAAGGATTTCTGGAAAAGCGAGCTCACGATCTCGCTTATTTTTGCTTTGGTTGCGGGCTATCAAATTCAAATGGAGGCTGACAGCGGACAGGTGATCTACGATCAACTCTTTTTATCTGTTGTCACTGCAATAATTTCTTACTTGTTGGCATTTCTTTGTGCACGACTTCTCTTATCCCGTTTAATTTCTCTGCCAAGCTGGGTCTGGATCGGCATCGGCGGTTCAGCCGTTTTTAGCTTTGCGCGAAACGTAATTGTTTATTCAATACAAAATAGGCGCTATCCCGGCAGCGAGCTGACAGTAAGCTCCGACCAACTCGTCGCTTTTTTGCTATTAACGATAATATTTTCTTTTCTATTATTGTGGCCGATCTTTATAACCAGGATCTTAATAGTTTGTTTTCATCAGTTTACGCCCGCGAAAAATTAATTTTATTTTCTTACGCAAAAACTGTAGGAGCCCTCGTCCTTATATTTAGAGAGCAATCGCGGGGGCTGTAAAAAGCTCGACATTGCAGGGGATGAAGAGGAGGAACGGTTCCCGCATTGTTTTCTAAGATACTCTTTCTGATTCTAAGAAAATTGCTTTGATGAAGCGGCCAGACCCCTTGGCCGCTTTGTTATTGTGAAGAAAAATAACCCGGGCCCGGCGGCAATGAGGTCAGAATCCAAAAGCTCCCCTCCTGCCCGAGGAGGGGTGGCAGCCGCTTTCGGCTGACCGGGTGGTGGGTGTAGCGAGGGGTTTGGTTTTTCGGTTTTATCCTTTCGCCTTATCCTTACTCCAATTTCAGAAATCCGTTCACTGCCGTTCCCGGTTCTGACCTTATTTCCCTTTACAGCTTCGGTAAATTCGCCGAAAATAATGAAATGCTAAAGAATTTAGTTTTTGTATTTATCTGGCTTTTCGTTACCGGCATCACAGCAAACGGCCAACCGGCAAAACCGGCCGCCACCCCGATCCCTGCGGCTTCGCCTGCTGCGAGCGGGCCAAAAAAAGCCAACGAACGCTCACCCGCGAAACTGCCGGAGCCCGCCCCCGAGCCATATGATAAGGCGGACGTAAAAACCATGGCCGGATTGTGCGTGAGCCTGGATACCGAAGCGGGCGCGATCGAAATGGAAATGTTTCCCGAGAGCGCTCCGGAAACGGTGCGAAATTTTCTTAACCTTGCGGCGACCGGCGCTTTTGATACCACTACCTTTAGCCGCGTAGTTCCCAATTTCATTATTCAGGGCGGTAATCTATCTACCGGTGAGCACTGGACCACGCCGCTCAGCAAGCGCGCCCGCCGTACCGTTCCCGACGAGCCAAGCAAGATACTCCACGAAAAAGGAATAGTTTCCATGGCGCGCGGCGATGAACCCAACAGCGCCACCACGGATTTTTTTATTTTGCTGGGGTCCGCCACTCACCTGGACGGAAAATTTGCCGCCTTTGGCCGCGTCACCAAAGGAATTGAGGTCGCCGAAGCCATCAACAAAATGCCCGGCGCCGACGAAAAACCGGAAAAGCCCGTCAAGATCAAAAAGGCGAGCGTAGCGGCGTGCGCGCCCATATTGGGGCCGTAAAGCGTCGCGGGCGCGAATTGTGTTGATCAAATGATCGACACCTCACGAACACGAAAGTATCCGACGACAACCAAGGGGTTGCCCGTACAGGATTTCCTTGGGCAAATTTCCCCTTTGCCCTATAATTTCTTTGCTCTACTCCCAGGATCAAACGGAGAAATAAAATGCCTCACCAAGGATACGAAGAAGCGCTGCAGAGAATAAACCTGGCAGAAAATGAAAATTCAACTAAATTATATCTCAGCGGCTTGGGTTTGAGGGAAATTCCGCCGGAAGTCTTCAAACTTAAAAATCTTAAGTTACTTGATCTTTCTGATAATTATATTGCCTTTACCCCTGAATCCATCGCAACTCTCTCTAATCTTCAGAAACTCAATCTTTCTAATAATCAGATTTCCGTCATCCCCGATGTTATTAGCCACCTGACTGAGTTGCAGTCGCTTTATCTCTCCAGCAATCAAATCGAAGCCGTTCCCCGTACTATTGGTAACCTCACTAAGCTACAATCACTCAATCTTAACAGTAATCAAATCACGGCCATTCCTGATGCCGTCGGAAATCTCGCTAAGCTGCAGTCGATCAATCTTAATTACAATCGAATCATCGACATTCCTGATGCCATCGGCAACCTTATCAAGTTACAATCGCTTAATTTCAGTAATAATAACCTTACCGGAATTCCAGATTCGCTTGGCAACCTGGTCAATTTGCAGCTACTTTATCTTTCTGAGAATCAAATTACCGCCATCTCCGACTCCTTCGGCAAACTTATTAATTTGAGGGAACTTTATCTTTCTGATAATCAAATTACCGCCATTTCCGACTCCTTCGGCAAACTTATTAATTTGAGGGAACTCTATCTTTCTGATAATCAAATTACCGCCATCTCCGACTCCTTCGGCAACCTTACTAACTTGCAGAAACTTTATCTTCCTAATAATCAAATCACCGTAATACCCGATTCAATCGGAGATCTTATTAACTTGCGGGAACTTTATCTTCTTAATAATCAAATCACCGCCATTCCCGACTCGCTTGGCAACCTTGTTAATTTAAAGTACCTTGATCTTTCTCCCAATCAAATCGCCGCCATCCCTGACTCTTTCGGCAACTTGATCAATTTACGAGAACTTTACCTTGGAGATAATCAAATCACGGCCATTCCCGACTCGCTTGGCAGCTTGGTTAATTTGGAGGTCCTTGTCCTTTCCCCTAATCAAATCACCGCCCTTCCCGACTCTCTCGGCAACTTGATCAATTTGCGAGTGCTTTACCTTGCAGATAACCAAATCACCGTCGTTCCTGATTCCCTGGCTCGCTTAACAAACCTGAAGTCTTTTTTTCTTCATAATAACCCCGGTCTCGGGCTTCCTTCGGAATTGCTCGGACCAACCTGGCAAGAGACGGCCAAAGCGGATTCTTCACGCGCTAATACTGCCGACATCATTGAATACACGAGAAGGATAAATTCCAACGGGCGTTCCTTAAATGAAGCAAAACTTATCCTGGTCGGAAAGGGCGCAGTGGGCAAATCTTCATTGGTGGAAAAGCTAAAATACGATACGTTCGAGCCGGGTAAAGCGAAAACCGAGGGGATAAGTATCGAACGGTGGGAATTGCCGATAAAGGGGGAAAATATCAGGCTCAATGTCTGGGATTTTGGCGGACAGGAAATAATGCACGCCACGCACCAATTTTTCCTGACGGAGCGCAGCATTTACCTGCTGGTGCTCAACGGGCGCGAAGGCACCGAAGATCTCGAGGCGGAGTACTGGCTTAAGTTGATCGAGAGCTTTGGCGGGAACTCGCCGGTCATTATCGTTCTTAATAAAATAAAAGAACACCCCTTTGACCTGAATCGCAGTTCCCTCCTGGAAAAATATCCACATATCAAGGCCTTTATCCGTACGGATTGCGAAGATGATAAGAGCATCGAAGAACTAAAGCACGCGATAATCGAACAAACCGATGCCCTGGACGAATTGCGGGTTAAATTTCCCGGCGAATGGTTCTCGATCAAAGATGAGCTGGCAATGCCCGGCCGCAACTACCTCAGTTTTGCGGATTATCGCGAGCAATGCGCGAAACATGGCGTCGCGAACCCGCATCACCAGGAAATGCTGGCGAAATATCTTAACCAGCTGGGTATCGTACTCAATTACCGTGATGACGAGCGGCTCAAAGACACCCACGTACTAAACCCGCACTGGGTCACCGCGGGAATCTACAAAATACTCAACTCTCTCCTGCTGGCCGAGAGTAAAGGAGAGATCAGGCTTGACGATATCGCCGGCATTCTGCCCGAGCCGGAATACCCCTCATTCATGCGCGGCTTTATTTTAAACCTGATGAAGAAATTTCATCTTTGCTTTGCCTTTCCCAATGACGACAAGCACTATTTGATCCCTGAGTTACTTCCAAAAAATCAGCCGGAAGAGGTAAAGAAATTTGTTCCCGAGCAATGCTTGAATTACCAGTATCATTATCGTATTCTGCCGGAAGGATTACTGCCGCGCTTCATCACCCGTACGCATTTTTTAAGCGAAACCGAACCTGAATTTCGCTGGCGCAGCGGCGTCATTCTCAGTTTCGAAGGATGCCGCGCGCTGGTCAAAGCCGATGTCGCCGAAAAGAAGGTTTCCATCTCTATCATGGGAAACAATGAGGAAAGCCGACGACGACTGCTCGCCGTCGTCCGTTCAGACCTGGAACAGATCCATGGTGAGATCAAAAATTTGAATCCCAGCGAAATGGTTCCCTTGCCGGATGCTCCTGAGGTCCTGATCAGCTACAAGAACCTCGAGGTAATGAAAAAGAATGACCTCAAAAAATTTACCCAGGTCATAGGTGAAGAAGTACGGGTTTACAATGTAGATGAACTCTTTCCAATAATCGATCTGCCCAGGTACCAGGAGAAAGAGCGGGAACTGGAGCAGAAGGAAGAACCAGGTAGAAAAGGGATCGCCGTTTTCATCAGCTATGCTCATGAAGACGAATCGTATAAGAGCAGGCTTGAAACCCATCTAAAAATTCTCAAGCGCCAAAATATCATTCATACCTGGAGTGATCGTGAAATACTGGCGGGAGAGCGCTGGGGTACCGAGATCGACAAAAATCTGGAAAGCGCACAGATCATACTGCCTTTGATAAGCGCCGACTTTATGGCATCGGACTATTGTTACGATATCGAAATGAAGCACGCGTTGGAGCGCCACCAAAATGCCGAGGCCAAAATCATCCCTGTCATTGTAAGAAAATGCATCTGGGAGGACGATGTCCTCAAAGATATTAAGGCGCTGCCTAAAGATAGCAAACCTGTCTCATCGTGGAGAAATAAAGACGAGGCCTGGACAGATGTGGCAGAAGGTATAAAAAAAGCTGCGATAAATCTACGCCAAGCCGACAAATAAGGTATGTCGAACACTCGAAATTTGGGATGAAGTATAGCCGCCGAATTTCCTGCCGGGAATGTTGACACTGTGCGCGCGGCGCGAAAGGAAATCTCCAGGCATTGGCAAAACTTGTCAAAAAACTCAGGTTCACGGCCGAGCTTTCCACCTTTGGTGACGGCATGTGGGTCTATGTCCCGGTCACGCGGGAGATGGCCGCCGGCATTGATTTTCCCAACAAACGCTTTAAACGCGTGATCTGTTCGATCAATAAACAGGAGGGTTTTCACTGCGCGCTGATGCCGAGCGGCTCAGGCGGCTTCATCATTTCCGTCAACAAGCAGAAGCGAGAAATGTGGGGCCTGCAAGGTGGGCGATCATATTGACGTCCGGCTGGAGATCGACACCAGCAAGTACGGCCTGCCAATGCCCGAAGAATTTCGCGCGGTATTGGACCAGGACCCCGAAGGCGACCGTCTCTTTCACGCGCTCTCGCCGGGCAAGCAGCGCTCGCTGCTCTACCAGGCGGGACAGAAAGCCGATGTCGACCTTCGCATCCACCGCGCGCTCGCCATCGTGGGTCACCTCAAGGAAAACAACGGCGTCATCAATTTCGAACGCCTCGCCCACGAACTGAAACGCCCGAAGTTGAAGGACCTCCATGACGAGGAAGGCTATTGGTAATAGCAGGGCATTTTCGCCGAAGGCGAAATATTTAATAGCGTAGGGTGAAACCCTACGACAGGAATAGTTACACGTCCCGACGCTGAAGGCGTCGAATTCGTCCTCTGCGCGGACGGCGGGGTTTTTGTGATCTACACGTCGGGTGATACCCGACGCTATTATATTTGTCGCCTTCGGCGACGGCATATAATTTCCTGTTTCGTGTTTTTAGTGTGTTTCGTGGTAAAAATTAAACCACGAATTACACGAAACGCACGAAATAACTTTATGTTCAAATTAACTTTGCTTCTTCTCGCCCTCTTTCTCTTCCCTTTTTCGCTGTTTGCCCAAACGCCGGCGCTGCCGGGCGCCGACGCCAACGCGCTTGACGGGTCATACGGCCCGTACCGGGCCAACAACGATCTGCTTTATTATCATCTGGATATTCGCGTCGACCCGGCAAAAAAATGGCTGGGCGGTAAGAACCAGGTGCGCTTCAAAATGCTAAAGGACGACAACCGCATCCAGCTCGATCTTTCCAAAGATCTGGCCGTGGACAGGATCACGATGAGCGCGGCAGACTCGGCGGCGCTGAAATACACGCGCGACAAACGCAGCGTCTTCATCGATTTTCCGCAGATGCTGAAGGCGGGAAAAACTTACGACATCGATTTCTTTTATTCCGGCAACCCGCCGGAGACGGGCCGCTTCGGCTGCATCACTTTTAAGAAAGACCCCGCCGGTCGCGATTGGATAAACACCGCTTGCGAAGGCCCCGGCGCCAGCATATGGTGGCCCAACAAAGACCATTGGCATGACGAGGTCGAAAACATGCGCATCAGCGTTGCCGTGCCCAACAACCTGAGCGATATTTCGAACGGGAAATTTGCCGGCAAGACCGACCTCGGCGACGGCTACACGCGCTGGGATTGGGACGTCAGCTACCCGATAAATAATTACTGCGTATCGCTCAACATCGGCGCTTACGAGCATTGGTCGGAAAAGTACGGCGATCTTGCGCTGGATTATTATGTGCTGCCGGAAAATATCGAAAAAGCCAGGCGGCAGTTCTCGCAGGTGCCGGGAATGCTTGCCGCGTTCGAACACTACTTCGGCCCGTACCCGTTCAAAAAAGACGGCTACAAACTGATCGAAGCTCCCTACTCAGGCATGGAGCACCAGAGCGCCGTCACCTATGGCAATATGTGGGAGAACGGCTATTTGAAACGCGACTGGACCGGCGTCGGCATCAGCACCAAATTCGATTTCATCATCATCCACGAAAGCGGCCACGAGTGGTTCGGCAACGCGGTCTCGGCCGCCGATAACGCCGATATGTGGATCCACGAAGGCTGGACGACCTATCTCGAATGCCTCTATGTCGAATACCACTACGGCAAGGCCGACGGGTTAAAATACACCAACGCCTACAGATCGAAAGTGCAGAACAAGCGCCCGATCATCAGCGAACGCGGCACCGGCATCGATCCGCCGCAGGACCAGTATTTCAAAGGCGCGCTTTTCTTAAACACGCTGCGCAGCGTCGTCGATGACGACAAGAAATGGTTTGGCGTAATCAAGGGGCTGTACAATAAGTTCAAATACCGCAACATAATGACCGAAGACATCGTCGCCTATTTTAACGAAAAAACCGGCAGGAATATGACGCCCGTCTTCGATCAATATTTGCGTCACGCCGCGCTGCCCGCGCTCGAACTGAAATTTGAGAACGGCGAAATTTCCTACCGCTGGCAGGCCGACGAAAAAGGCTTCGACATGCCGGTAAAAGTCGGCACGCCCGCCAACTGGCAAACGATCAAACCCACCACCGAGTGGCAGAAAATGAAAACCAGCCTGAGCAAAGACGATTTTCAGGTAGCAACTGAACTGTATTATATCGATGTGAAAAAATTGTAGGAGCGCGCTGTTCCGGCGGCTTAAAAAAGGATGGCGCCTGCGCGGCAAGTAAATTTTTTTGACTTCCCCGGTCAATATTGCTATTTATAACTCACGTTTTTTCTATTGTTTCAAGCGAAATGCAGTTACCCACGTCAAATCCTCCGTTGATAGATATTGCCTCCTGGGAACTTGAAGTTTACCTGGTATCGGGGCTGGCATTTCTTTTGATATTTTTTCTTTTCCGTGCTTACGAAAAAACCCGGTCGGCAAATACCTTAAAAAACCGCGCCCGAAAGATCACCAAAGAAATCAAAGATCGTCTGGGTAACATTCCCGCCACATACAATTCCGGCTTGCGCAAAATTCGCGGTGAGTTTTCCAAAGATATTGCGGAGCTGGACGGCACAAGCGTCATAATACTAGCCGAATATCTCATTAGCAGAGAAAATTTGCCGCGCACGTTCGTATATGAACTGATACGCCATCATAAAAGTTCGGATAAATTTTTAAGCGCGATCGAATCTCTAAATGACGAGCATCTGCAAAAGCTGGTATTTAACCCCGAGCATTTAGATCAGAAAGAAGGTCTGACAGATCGGGTACGGGAAATAGAAAACCGGAAGGCTACGGATCGTTTTGCCGTTTATCTGGCGGGCCCTGCCTGGCGAGACGGCCGCTTGTCGGAAGGTTCGGTAAGAGGCTGGGCGAACGCAGAAGGGATCTGGCATCGACGGAGAGCGGTGCTTGCAACCATAGCTTTAAATAGCCGGCATCCGGGCGATGCGGCGCGTACGATACCCATCTTCAAGGCGGCTTATCGCCCGGATGATGAAATTCTCGTCCGCCGGGCGCAAGAATGGGCGCTGCGCACGCTGGCAAAAGCTGATCCCGGCGCAAATTTTAATGCTGAAATAAGACGGAGCTCTCTTTTAAAAAAATAAAGATACATAATGCGATCAATTCGCCAAAAGAACTGCCGCTAAAGTCTCTTGCTTATCTGAGAACAAAAGACCGGAACCGCTTTTACCGGAAGCTCCGGCGGTTCGGGCTGGTGAAAGATATAGTGGCACATCGAATAGATAATTTCGTTACGGTGTTTGCCTTCTTACTATACCTACCGGCTCTTATTGCTTTTGTGGCATTTGTCTATTCGTGGTTTTATTCCGTGTTGAATATCTCGGGTGTCTTTAACGACGCTTTTAATGTCGTCGTAGGAGTAGCAGCTTTTATAGGCTTTGTTTTCGTGGGGACGGGATTGACCGAGTTACGCGTTCTGGTGAGAAAGTATTTAGATATGATTGCGGAGCTTTTTAGCCTGAAAGCCGGTCGCATCGATAATATCTTTGATATTTTAGCCGTTATTTTAATAATTCTTCTGGCGTATCCTTTCTTTCTCCGCCTGGAAGTATTAATACCCGGCTGGTGGTCTGCGGTCCCTCTGGCGATGATATTTCTCGCGGTATTTTTGTCGATAACTCTTTTCAGCATTATCTTTATCTGGAGCGCGTGGTCACTGGCAAACAATTTTCTCACCAGAAGGTCGATCTTGATGGCGCCGCAGGCGCATATCGCCACTCAGCTTTGGGCGCTGGTTTATAAGATAGAAAACAACCCGAAGTGGAATGAGATCGCTTTCAAGAATCAGGTGGCTGCCGCGCTGGAAAGTATCAGCACCATCTTTGAAAATGCTCTGGCTAAACGCCTTCGCAGTGCCGATCTAGAGACCAATGCCTGGCTGCGAAATCATTTTTCGGAGGTAGCGCTGGCCTTTCGCGTCAAAAAGAAACTCGTCTTTAGCCCGCTGCCTCACTCGCGCGCTGCTCTCATTAGAAGCCTGTCGCAAAACCTTTACAACATCGTAGAAGGAAACTGGGGCGCGCTGGAAACCGAATCGCTCTCAAAACTCACCTTACGCGAAGGTTCATGGTTATGGCTAAAGCGAATATTGGCAGGGATAAGGGCGATCATTGTTTCTGCAATACCGTTGGGGTTGATCTGGGCAACGACATGGGTACCCGGCTTTGCGTTTTCCGAGCCGTATTTCTCTTATATAAAAGCAGCGGGGATCGCATGGTTTGCTATCTCGCTCATCATCATGATCGATCCGTTATTTAACGCCAAACTGACCGCGCTTAAGGACGTAAAGGCGCTGAGTTTCCTGCGCTTTGGCAGTGATTCCGATAAATGATCTCTCTCTTTTTGCCTTCTCACCCTTTTCAGAAATAACATTTTTTTTCAGGGGTCTTCGCTATGAACCGAACCGCCGCGAGCCGATCTAAATAAATAAAATTCGGGTAAACCTGGGAGCCAGAGGCATCTTGCCTGCAAGCGCGAGGAAGTCGTGCTAAATAGTTTAATCAAACAAAGCATTTTAGATCGCTGCGCGATCTTTACAGGCAAGATGCCTCTGGCTCCCAGGTTAAGCAAGCTATTTTTTCTTGCTTTCCGCGAGGGCTTTTCTGCTATAATCCGCCCATGTTTTACCTGCGAACTGCTGCTTTGTTTTTATTTTTGCTGGCCCCGTCCGGCTCGCTTTTCGCTCAAACTACCATTCAGGAAAAGCCTGCCGTTCTGATCGGCAGCTTCAGTTCCGAGATCGAGAATTTCGCGATCGCGTTGCCTGCCGCCGATGCGCGGGCCAAACGCCTAGAAAATCTATCTCGTCCGGGTGACGCGCGGTCGGATAGCACGGTCGTGACCTGGCCCGGGCAGCAGGCTGGCTACGCGGTTACTCACGTTCGCTTTCGCGACATCTCTTTTGCGATCAAGAGAAATAGAGATGAATATTGCCGCGCTATAGTTAACGGTTATCTTGAAACCCCTGAGGCCTTTGTGTCCGAGCAGCGCAGCGTAAAGATCGGCGGGCTCGACGGGATCGAAGCCGTGGTCACCAACAGCAATGCGAAACAACTGCTTGTCCGCGTGATGGCGTATGGCAGGGAATCTTTTATTTTGATCGCGCATGTGTATCGCGCTAACTCTCCGCAGATTTTGGCGGAAGCGCGCCAGGTCTTTGACACCTTCAGATTTGTCAAACCGCTGCCTTTTGTTAAGGATGAACCGCTTTCACCTAGTGCGACCTTCTCAGACAAAACGTTAACTGTCGGCACGATAAAACGTGATCCGTCTATCACCTCAACCGAATCTCTCACCGACCAGGATATCTTTTCCTCGGCCGAGGCCGGTTTCAGCATCCGCTTGCACAAGGACGCAGCTAAATTAATACAGCCGGGCATGTATGAATGGTCCTACGAAAATGAAAAGGTCCGCGCGGGCGTGTATGTGCACGATTCCGACTTCGATGAAAAAACCCGCGGTCTGGCGCTGGCCGATACCAAGGCCGGGTTGCGGGGGATAGGCGAGGTCCAGAGCGAGCGAGAGTTTAACCAGGACGGCAGCACGATAAATGAGGCCGTAGTCGCCGGGCCGAACGGTGAACGCGCAATTCTCCGTGTTATATTTATCGGCAAAAAAATGTATTCCGCCATCGGGTCTTATGAGGCCGACGATCGCCTCGCGGAAAAGGCCATGCTGCGCGTCCTCAATTCATTTCGGCCTCTTCCTTAGGCCCAACGACAGCAAATAATTAATTTCGTCTGCGGGCAGCCTCCGGGTTGCCCTTATGTTTATTTCCGATAAAATATTAAAAAAATTTCCGGGAGAAAAACATGAACCGCTTCGCTGTTGTTATCGTTATCACTCTTCTGTTCTGCCTTAACGCTTTTGCCCAAAATACGAAGCCGCAAGACACCGTTTCCACCCGCGAGATGGAGCGCATCAACTGGATGGAATTCAAAGAGCAGGTGCCGGGTAAAATAAAGACCGTCTTGCTGCCGACCGGGACGCTTGGAGCCGCACGGTGTGATCAACAACGGGGCGGACATTACCGCGCCGCTGGCGATGGCGCGTACCATTGCGCAGCGCACCAACGCCATGATCGCGCCCGCGCTGCCCTATGGCATCACCGGATCGATGGCCGATTATCCCGGCGCGTTTCAGATCACCGAAGCCGCTTACCGCCCGTTCGTCAAACAGATCCTCGAAGGCCTAGCGAAAAACGGCTTCAAAAACATCATCATCCTAAACGGCCATGGCGGCGGGCAAACCGCCGTGCTGAATTCCGTCGCGGCCGAGGTTTCGGCGGAGCAAAAAGTGCGCACGCTGGTCATCAACTGGTGGTCGTTCGCGTCGGACGAAACCAAAGAGGTCTTTGGCGAAGACGGCGGCCACGCCGGCAACAACGAAACCGCTTTTATCCAGGCGATCGATCCCGCGCTCGTGCACCCCGAAAAATACACCGGCGCCGATATGACCACCGCTTACCCAGCGCCCGGCACCTGGACCGCCGTGCCCTTCCCTTCGTCCATCGGGCTCTATCAAAAAAATCAGGGCTATCCCGTGTTTGATAAAGCTAAAGCCGACCTCTATTACAAAAAGGTCTGCGACAAAGTGGCCGCGCTGATCAACGAAGTTGTGGGCAAATGGGACAAGGCGCTTAATTAAAGCCCGATAAAAGCAGGTTTTCGTCGTGTTCCATGTTCCGGGTGTGCGCAAATGGAACACCGGAACAAAAATGGAACAGAAATTTAGCGACGTTCCCAAATCGTAACTAAAGTTGTAAAAGAGCACTTGCCGTTCGAGTTTTATGACAACCTTGACGGCATTCGTCGCGAAAAGTATACCAATAAGGCGTCGGATTTGATCGTGAGGTTTGCGGACAATTGGAAAAGATGTTGAATTTGGATGGTGTTATTTGTAATTACTCCTCTACCTGGAGTTCCGCGGGCAGCTTCTTTGCGATCTTTGCGTCTTAACTTCGCGGTACTTTGCGGTTGCATTTTTTTAGGAAAATTACCGTCCTACCGACAAGGAGAAACCGCAAGGGCGCAAAGTTTTATCGCAAAGCACGCCAAGGATAAATCAAAAACTATCGCTCCTCCAGCAGAAAGTTTCCTCCTGTTTTACGAGATTTCACTTGTGTCGGCCGTCTCTTTTTCTTTCGCATTTATGCACTTTGACTTATAATTGCCCTGCTCTACACACTCTCACGCAAGGAGAAACAAATGTCTCAAGGAAGTTACTGGGAAGCCTTACAGAGAATAAAAGAAGCTGCGGACGAAAACTCCGATAACTTAGATCTTTCCGGATTAGATCTCACAGAATTGCCGCGGGAATTGTTTGAACTGGCCCAGTTACAAAGACTTAATCTTGCTTACAATCGGCTCACCGCCATTCCCGATGCGTTCAGCGGTTTTACTAAGTTGCAGGAACTTGAGCTTAACGGTAATCGGCTCACCGCTATTCCCGACGCGTTCGGCGATTTTACTAAGTTGCGAGAACTTGATCTTAACAGTAATCAGCTCACCGCCATCCCCGACGCACTCGGCAGACTCTCTAATTTGCAGCTACTTTGGCTTGTCAATAATCAACTTACCTCAGTCCCTGACGCGCTGGGCAACCTTTCGAATTTGCAAAACTTAGATCTTCGCGATAATCAGCTTACGGTCATCCCGGACACACTCGGCAACCTTTCCGATTTACAAAAACTTCATCTTAATCATAATCAACTCACTACCATTCCAGACACTTTTGGCAAACTGTCCTATTTGCAGGTACTTGTTCTAAATAACAATCAGCTCAGCACTGTCCCTGACGCACTCGGCAACCTCTCTAATTTGCGACGACTTTATCTTAGTAGTAATCAGCTTACTGCCATCCCCGACACACTCAAACAGTTAAGCTTGCTGGAAGTGCTCTACTTGCATGGCAATCCCGCGCTGGGCCTTCCGACGGAATTACTTGGCGCCCACCATAGTGAGGTTAATCTGGAAGGAGGAGTGCCTGCGATCCCTTCTGACATTCTTGAATACTATTTCAGAACGCAAGCCAATGGCCGTCCCCTAAATGAAGCGAAGCTAATATTGGTAGGAAAAGGGGCGGTAGGTAAAACATCTTTGGCCAAAAAATTGATTCATAACATTTTCGCTCCTGACGAAGCAAAAACCGAAGGCATCAATATTGAGCAATGGCCGTTAGAAATTAAGGGCGATAAAATACGCCTCAATGTTTGGGACTTTGGCGGGCAAGAAATTATGCACGCTACGCATCAATTTTTCCTGACCGAGAGAAGTCTTTACTTATTAGTTTTAACTGGCCGGGAAGGCCAGGAAGACGCCGAAGCTGAATATTGGCTAAGATTGATCGAGAGTTTTGGAGCGAATTCCCCGGTTATTATCGTGCTGAATAAAATCAGTGAGCATGCCTTTGATCTCAACCGCAGTGCCTTGCTTAAAAAATATCCAAACATCAAAGGGTTTGTTCGCACGGATTGCGGCGGTAAAGGTATCGGAATTGACGAGTTAAAAGCGTCAATAGTCGAACAGACAGATTTGCTTGATGAGCTGCGAGTAAAATTTCCCGGTGAATGGTTTTCGGTTAAAGACGAACTCGCCACAACAAAAAAGAATTTTTTGAGCTTTGAGCAATATAGAGAACTTTGCAGCGAAAATAATATTGGAATTCTAAAACATCAGGAAATGCTGGCCCGTTATTTAAATCAATTAGGCATAGTATTAAATTATCGCAACGATCCGCGATTAAAAGACACGCACATACTTAACCCCCATTGGGTGACGAACGGTATTTATAAGATTCTGAATTCCAAAAGCCTGGAGGAAGCAAAGGGAGAAATTCATTTAGAAAGTGTTTCAGGGATATTAAGTGAAGAAGAATATCCGGCATTTATGTGCCGCTTTATCTTCGACTTGATGAAGAAATTCGACCTGTGCTTTAGTTTTCCTGAAAAAGATACCTGCTATCTCGTACCGGAATTATTATCAAAAAATGAACCTGATGAAGCTGCAGAATTTGAGCTGAGCGAATGTTTAAATTTTCAATATCTTTATCCAATTTTACCGGAAGGGCTTCTGCCTCGTTTTATCACTCGAACGCATCATTTAAGTATTGACGAGCCGCGCTGGCGCAGCGGGGTCATTTTGACGTTTGAAGGCTGTCGAGCGTTGGTAAAAGCGGATATCGCGGAAAAAAGAGTTTATATATCGATAACCGGGGAAAGCGCGGATAGCCGGCGACGCTTGTTAGCCATTATCCGGTCTGACTTTGAACGTATTCATAGAGATATAAAAAATCTTAACCCGCAGGAGCTCGTTCCCCTGCCCGGGCTTCCAGATGAGATCATTCTCTACAAAGACCTGCTGGTCATGGAAAACAAAGGGAAAAAAGAAATTGAAAAAGTAGTCGGTGAAGAGTTAGAAACATACAAGGTCAGTGAATTGCTTAGCGGAGTCGATCTGCCGCGGTATAAGGAAAAAGATTTAAGACCATTAAATCTATTTTATAGTTACTCGCATATAGACGAATCTTATCGTAAAGAATTGAAAACACATCTTTCCCTTCTTCAGAGACAAGGAATAATTCAAGGTTGGAACGACCGCGAGATCGAAGCAGGTGAAGGATGGCGCGAAGAGATCACTGAACGATTGGAAAATGCAGACATAATATTACTTTTGATCAGCGCAAATTTTATAGATTCTGATTTCTGCTATGACGTTGAAATGAAACGTGCGATGGAGCGCCACAAAAAAGGCGAAGCGCGGGTGATTCCTGTGATAATTCGCGATTGTAACTGGAAAAAGGCGCCATTTGGAAAACTCCAGGCTGTGCCGAAAGACGGGAAAGCGGTCGATCTTTGGGATAACCGGGATAGCGCCTGGCGCAATGTATCGGAAGAGATTGAAAAAGCGGCTGAAACTTTAAGAAAGAAAAATCAGTAAAGACGCACCGACTCTTTCGAACCGCCTATTTTCGCGTTCCGCGACTTCGAGGCGAGGTGTTTCTCTTTTGTTTGTTTTAATCGGTCGGCTCAGCCCCGACCAATCCGATTTATATCGATTGATTGTTCGTTCTATCATTTAACGCTTTTAAGTTGGAGAAAAACAAAGATAATTGTTGCGACAGAATGGCGGGAGCAACCTTAGTGCCGGATCGGATACTAATACTGTAAGGATTCCAATTATCATCGAATTGAATGAAAACGATTCCCGAATCATACTGCGGCAATGCTACATTAAATGAATGTAGAAACGGTCCGGCAAATCTTTCGTAGAATCTCTCGAAACCTCTTTTATCGATAAGTGTCCCTGCTTTGTGATCGAGCGTATCTTGTCTATTCAGAAAGGAAACCAATACTCGTCGCGGATGCATCATGTTTCTGACGCATAGCATTTCCCATTTGAGGGATTCAGATATTCCGGCGTCAATTACTACCAGGTTCGCAACCTTGATGAGTTTTAGCACATTTTGATCCCAACTCTCATTCTCAAGATAGATTCTTGTCGCACCCGGTAGAGGAACTCCGTCCTCACCCGGCAGCCCAACAGTAATAACCGGGCCTACTAAACCAATCACTCTTACCAGGCCTTCTTCCGGTGTCCGCCGCAAACCCTCCCTCAAAGCGCCTGCTTCTAAAAAATTTTTGGTCACCCTTTCAGGCATGAATGAGCGCAGAAGCAGAGCCGGGCGGCGTGGATCGGCGAGCGCTTTGCCGGGGTCTATCGAATATCGTGCGTTACTAATGAACCACCTGGCAAGAGGTATGACAAGATATTTATAGCTGAGAAAAAAAGATATGCCTACCAATAATGCACTGATAAAATACGTAGTCGAAGACAACGGCCTCGCTTCCGGCTCCAAGCCCATCATCGAGTAGAAAGGCCGACTTCTTTCTCTCGCTTTATACTCCATATCCAACACTGTGTAAATGGTAAAAATAGTAATAATAAACGGCAATACCATAAAGAAAAGCGGCGGCCCGATCGCGACAACTTGCTCGATAAAATGCCAGCGTGTCGGCGCTTTTACCATGAGATCCACGTTTTCATATAAAGGACTGACACCTTCGATATCTTTAATGCTTTGTTTTTTAAGCGCCATGGGATATTGATTCGACACAGGATGTAAAAACGCGAAGTACTCTGACCGAACTTCGACAGTCCAGTCAAGAACAGAACCAGATTCGTGAATTATTTGCAGAATGCTGTCAGCTGTGAAATCTCACGAAGCCAGCAGTGTGGATAAATGGTTTGCCAGGCGCAGGAGGACCGCGTTAGAAGTTTTTGTTTCCAATATGTGCATGCCTTGAGTATCCGAAGTATCAAAATCAACTACACCCCACAGGTTATCGTCATTGTTGCGAATGGGCGCGGCCAGGATATATTTTATCGTCGACTTTATATCGCCCCCAAGATCGATCTTATTTGAGAGAGGTGATACGGCGGTTCCTTTTACGATCTCCACTCCTTTAGCGCTTCGCAGCGCGCCCGCCATATAACAGTCCACGACTGCCACTTCCGAGGCATTCTTTTTATCGATCTTAAAACGGGTAATGCCCACTTCTTCGGCTGCTTCGAGTGGGTCCCAAAAATAGCGGCACACCAATTCCTCGCTTTCCTTGCGAAAGATAAAAGCCCTTAGGCCGGCCTGTTCAGGCGTCAGCGGGGCGGCAACTGCACGACAAACCGTCTCCAGGGCGGCAGTTATGGCGAGATTCAATTCCTTTTCCCTGCGCCTCGTTTGCGCGGCGATGGCATTTGTTATTTCGGTACAGGCGCTGCCCAGCGCCGCGGATGGCTCCCGCTCCGCCCACTCTCTATCGTATTTCGCCGGCACAATTCCGAGCAGGTCGGTCGGCAGTCGCATATCCGGTCCTTTCGGGCGAACTATAAAGCTGCGTTCCCTTCCCAATCGCCCGATAAACATTCCTAATTCCAAAACTACATTGTCCCTGACTGCGGGTGTTTTACGCCCGCGAATGACGCTGATGTCGTCAGGCGAAAAAACAAAGATACCAAAATCGGACTGCTGCAGATTTCTGCTCAGTTCATCGATGATCGTGCTTCCGACACGGAATGCATCCTGGTCCCAGACCGTCACATCCATATCGGACAAGTTTTGCTGTATTGCTTTGGCAAGTCTTAGGGCTTCACTGGAAGAAGCCACAAAAACGCGCGACCTTGTGCGCATAATGCTTTACTCCTAACAAATAACAGATTCGGGAGACTATGCAGTGGAACTCGAGTTACTAGTCTTGAGATGGGAATTTAGCGTGTTTTTTGTTCATTGTAAAGCTTTTTACTTCTATATCGGACATCAAACTCGGATATTTCAATATTTTTTGCTAAAAAGTTCTGGACATGACGGGTGTTTACTGTTAGCATGCTTCAAAAATTAAGTAATACTCACTAATCTCATGATGAAGGTGCTCTCCCAATGCCGTTCATAATCGTTGCCAATGGAAGACCAGGAAGCGGAAAATCGACATTCGTCAAATTTCTAAGTTCACAACTCCGGACGGCCACGGAATATTCCGTTCAAGTATTCAACGATCGCGACATCTTGCTGGATATGGCAAGGACGGATGATCTGCGCGAGATCATCCGTGCGCTCGATGAAAATAATTTCGAGGTCAAGGACAGCATTGCTTACGATATCGCGATCGACAAATTGATCGAAAAACTCAGAGAGGCGGACGGCGATCAGATACTCTTGGTCGAATTCTCGCGAAACGATTACGTGCGGACTTTCCAGCGGTTCGGAGATATGCCGTTTCAGGACAATTTTCTCGTCGTTTATATGGATACCAATCTCGAGTTATGCAAAAAAAGAAACACTACGCGGGAATACTCCGTCCCGGCCCAGGAAATGGATACCTACTTTAAGACGGACGATATCGAGCAGCTTGTTTCTTTCTATCCAAAGCACGTCATCAAGCTTAATAATGAAAATGAAATTGTCGCTTTAACTCAAAAAGTGACGGAAATGTGGCCGGTACTTCAACAAAAAATATCTCAGGAGAATAACTAAATGGACTTCTTCCACACCATTTGTCCCATGTGTTCTGATTATTGCGGCCCGGTCAACTATTATCATATTGGTATAGCGTTTTTCGGTATAGCTGCCATCTGGGTAGTTGGGCGGCCCGGTTCGTGGCGCCGATGGGGATATGTCTTGGGCCTGATGTCTCAGCCGTTTTGGTTTATCATGGCCGTAAGCGATAAAAATTGCGCGCTTTTTGTCCTCTCACTTTTTTACGCCGCATCCTGGGCGCGCGGTGTGTGGTACCACTTCTTCGCATTTGACGCGCCAAAAGAAAAATTTCTCGAAAGGGTCAAGATCCGCGCCACCCTGCTCAATATGCCAGAACATAAACTTTGGGAAGAGATCGTCGATGAATATTTCAAAAATCATCCGAACACCATTGTTGAGCCGGAGCCGGGCGCCGAAGGATTAGCTTAAACATCGAGCCCGCCCTGTCAAGGCCGATCTATTTTGTATCCGTGTCCCGGGACCTTGCTCTAAGAAAACCCCTCGCTGCCGCTTCGGGTTCTGACAAGAGCAGGCGGCCAGGTACCCGCCTACACCTGCTAAAATTCCGGTGGCGGGGGCGGCTCGGGAACCGTGCCTCCCTCGGGTTTTTTGCGGAACCATTTCAACCGCCCCAGCAGCAAATAATTGACCCCGGAATAAAATATTATGGGTAGACCGAAAAAGATCGCCATCCGGTAAAGGAACGCCGCGACAGAAAGGTTTCCGTGGAGATCGAGCCCCAGCCAGACGGAAAGCATCAGCGGCCCCAACACCGGAGCGAAAATTAACGCCGGCAGAGTAACCCAGCCCAGGTCGATCTGGCGAGTCATAAAAGTGTTTGGAATCAGCCTCGATATTATTCCGGCAATAGCAAAGTAGAAAACGATAAAGGCCAGCGCGCCCGCTACTGAGATCACGATCCGGATGATAAGTTTAGTCGATTGCACGCGGAATATTTAACCACGAATTACGCGAATCACACGAATAAAACTCCGCCGAATTATGCGACGCTTTCAGCGTCGGAAATATTTTCACCTGCGACGCAGGGTTTCACCCTACGCTGTTAAATATTTCGCCTTCGGCGAATAGAGATGAAACGCGCCTGACGGCGCATGAGGTCGGAACCGGGAACGGCAATGACCGGGTTTCGTAAGAGATCAGTGATAAAGCTTAGGACAAGAAGAAACCCCTCTCACAAGAAGAGTGTACCACCCCGTCATCGCCTGTGGCGATGCCACCCCCCTCCACAAGGAGGGGAGCTTTAAAACCCCTCGCTACCGCTTTAGGTTCTGACAAAAAAACATTACACATTTAGCTTTTCCTTTTTATAAACTTCTGTATAGTAATATACATAACCGTCCTACCTTAGCTTCCCCGCGGAGGAATGATGGCCGATGAGAATCACCAGGAAGTTCTAGATCGCATTAAAGCGGCTTCTAATAAAAAAGTAAAAAAACTAGATCTCTCGGATCTGGGGCTCAAAGAGCTGCCGCCGGAGATCTTCAAGCTGACGCATCTGCAGCAGTTGTCGCTGCATAAGAATTGGATCGCCGAAATTCCGCCGGAGTTTGCGGGGCTGACAAAATTGCGCGAGCTCGACCTTTCCCGCAACCGGCTGACCGGTGTCTCTCCGCTGCTGCGCGGATCAAAACAGCTCAAGTGGCTCGACATTTCGTACAACCGCCTCAGCGAAGACGAAGATGCGCTCTCTCAGCTTCCCAATGTGGAGACCCTTACGCTGACCGGCAACCAGCTCAGCGAGCTTCCCGCTTCCATCGGAAAACTTTCCCGTCTGCGCTCGTTAAATTTATCCGACAACAAGATCGCCGTGCTGCCGGAAGAGATCGGCGGGCTCATACGGTTGGAGCAGCTTGATCTTTACAGCAACCAGATCACGCATTTGCCGGATACGATCGGCGATCTGGCCAAGCTGACCAAACTTTTTCTTTCCGGCAACCGCATCGAAACTATTCCGGACGCGATCGGCAAACTTTCAAAACTGCAGACGCTCTATCTCCACCACAACCGCCTGACCCTGATACCCGACGCGATCGGAAACCTGAGCAGCGTGCAGCGGCTCGATCTTTATAACAACGAGATCGCGGAAATACCCGACGCCATCAGCCGCCTGGAAAATCTGGAAACACTCTACCTGGAATTTAACCGCATAACGAAGATCCCGGTATCGCTCTGCTCGATGCCGAATTTGCGGCGGCTTAATCTTTCGCTCAACCAGATCACCGAGCTGCCGGATGAATTGAGCTGCCTCGCGCGGCTGGAGATGCTGAATATTTCCGGCAACCGGATCGTGAGCGCGCCCGATGCGCTCGGCGGCCTGACCGGTTTGCAGACGCTCGATCTTTCGTTTAATCAGCTGGACGATGTACCCGACACTTTTACCGGGCTCGCGGGGCTGACGGCGCTCTTCCTTCACGGCAACCCGAAACTGGTGATACCCGCCAAACTGATCGGCCCTCCGCTAAGCGACGTGATCAAAGGCGCGCAGCCAGCCAAACCGCGTGAAATTATCGACTACTGTATTGCAACCCGCGTGCTGCGCCAGCGCATCAATTAGACGTTAAAGTGACTTTGCCTCGCGGATATCTGCCACTAATGTCACAAATGACACGAATAAGAATTTTTAATTCGTGTCATTTGTGTAATTCGTGGCTAATAATGAATGCAGATTACGTTATACTCCAAAAACATGCTGCGGAAATTATCAATATTTTTTCTTATTATATTTGGTACGGCGGGCGCGCTCGCGGCGCAAAGTTCGAACTCCGCAAAACCGGCGCCGACACCAGGGGCCGAGCCCTCAATAAAGGTGATAAAAGCGCTGCCGCTGGCGGAGAGTTTTACCGATCCGGCGAAGAAATTTTCCCTCGAACTGCCGCGCGAGCCGTTCGCGACGATCGCTTCTCCGTTAAATTCCGTGGCGGACCACACCAACGTCACTTATAAATGGGTGCTGCGCGAAGGCATCTTTTTCATCTCAAACAGCACTTACGAAAAAGACACTTTTACCTCAAAAGAATTGGTGGACAGTTACACCGCCTCCTTCCTCGAAGAACTAAAACGCGTCACCACGTTTCAAATATATTCGCAGAAGGCGATCACGCTCGGCGCTTACACCGGTTCGGAGATCGTTCGCGGAAATAAAGAAGGCAAAATTATCATCGTGCGTATCCTGGCTTCCGGTAAGGAAGCTTATACACTGACCGCTTCGCTTGATGAAACGGCTGAGGATGCGCAAACTTTGATGGTCAAAGCGCTCGATTCTTTCAAGATCAACGAACCCGCAAAAAAATAGCAGCTGCAGTTTAGTGTATTTAGTGTGATTCGTGGTTAAGCTTTAGTTCGTCATTTAATACAGTAAGAGTTTAACCACGAATCACACTAAACACACGAAAATATCGCGCAAACTACATCGTTGTCTCAGCCAGATTCGATTTGTATTTGCTCCCTGTCTCGCGGTCGGTCATTTCGATATAGATCCAGCTCGGGGGCAGTTCGTCGGCCGGCAGCCCAAACCAGATCGAGTTCAAACTATCGCTCTTATCAAATCCGCAAAATCCATAGATCCTCTTGCCCCGCTGGTCGTAAATATCGACCCAGGTACGCGACGAATTGGTATTTTTACCGCACGGCGGAAGCGCAGGCGCGGCGGCAAAGAGCGTGTTCGGATAGGAAGTCGAATTAAACACGGCGTAATTGTAACGAATATAATCTTTCCCGCTCACCTTATATTCCGCAAACCCGGTCATGTAGAGCACGGGGTTCGGCAGCGGCGGCGACGCTGTTTGAGCGAAAACGGCTGTGGACAAAGCGGCGAAGATCAGTATCGCAACGAGGGATATCCGGATAATCAGCTTCATAGATCTTTTCCTTTCTACTTAAGATCGAACCTCGATCTTTCTACTGCTAATTAACCCCAGGGATGGTAATGCTTGTGGTGTTTCAGGGAGTGGCTTCATTCTAGCCCACATTAATGGGAAATGCCAGAGTCAGGTTTAAGGGTTTAGAGTTCAAACTTTAGTTTGTTCTTATCACTAAAATTAAAGACAAACTAAAGTTTGAACTCTAAAACCGTTTTACCTTTTGCCGCCCACTCTTGACAAACTGACTAAAATACGAATATAGTCATTAGTCAGCTATGAGAGACGCAGTCGGACAGATCACCACCAGGGACGCCATACTCGATGCGACGGACAGGTTGCTGGCCCGTTATGGTTATAAAAAGATGACCATCGACGATCTGGCGGCCGAGGTCGGCATCGGTAAAGGCAGTGTTTACTTACACTTTGCCAGCAAGCAAGAGATAGCCCTCTCGCATATCGACCGGATCATCGACCGCCTAAAGCTCCGCCTGGAAGCCATCGCCGCGCGCAAGACGTCAGCCGAAGAGCGCCTGCGGCTGATGCTGCTGGAGCGCGTGATGTTTCGTTTTGACAGTGTCCAGCATTATACCCAGAGCTTAAATGAACTGCTGGCGGGGTTGCGGGCAAAGCTGCTCGAACGGCGCAAAAAACACTTTGACGACGAGGCCGGGATCTTTGCCGCGGTGATCGAAGAAGGAAAACGCGCCGGTGTTTTCGCTAAGAACAATGCCCTGGAAACCGCGCATACGCTGCTCTACGCGACGAACAGCATGCTTCCCTACAGCCTGAGCGCGCAGGAACTGGGCGAACGCGCCGAGTTGGAAAAGAGAGTGAAAAGTATTGCAGCCTTGTTAGTAAACGGGCTTGCCCGGTAAAGACTTGATCGATTCGTGTGTTTGGTGTGTTTCGTGGTTAATTTTAGGCCGGGAGAAACACCGCAAAAGATTTAACCGCTAAATCACACGAAAAACACTAAACGCCACCTTCCACCGGTCTAACCGGGGGCAATTTAATAGGAGTAATTATATGAAAGCATCTTTAGTACATATTGCAGTCGTTGTTGTTTTGATCGCGTTGGCGGTGCTGATCCCCCTGCGCGTGTTGGGCCAGTCTACAGCCCCGACAGTTGCGGGGCCGCAAAATACGCCGCCGGACCTGACCATTGACGCGGCCGCAAAAACGGTGGTCATCGACAACCTGGTAAAAGAATTAAACGACGGCTATGTCTTCCCCGACGTGGCGAAAAAGATCGACGCGGACCTGCGCGCGCGCCAGAAAAACAAAGAGTACGACAGCCTTACCAGTTCACGCGATTTCGCGAAAAAGCTGACCGAGGACGTGCAGGCCATCAGCCATGATAAACACATGCGTGTCGGTTTTTCCTTTGACGGGATCCCGGAACGCGTCAAGCGCAGTGAACCCACCGAGGCCGAAAAGGCCGAGGATGCCTGGTTCATGAAACGCATCAATTATGCTTTTAACAAGGTAGAGCGGCTGGAAGGCAACATCGGTTACATTGAGCTGACCAACTTTTTCGAACCCGAAGCGGGCGCGGAAACGGTCGCGGCGGCATTTAATTTTATTGCCAATACCGATGCCCTGATCATCGACCTGCGCCGCAACGGCGGCGGCGACCCGGCGATGGTCCAGCTTATCTGTTCTTATCTTTTTGGCGACAAACCGGTGCATCTTAACGACCTGTACTGGCGCGAAGGAAACCGGACCGAAGAATTCTGGACGAAGCCTACGGTGGCCGGCCGCAAATTTCTCGACAAAGATGTTTATGTGCTGACCAGCGCACGCACGTTTTCCGGCGCCGAAGAATTTTCCTACAACCTGAAAAATCTGAAACGCGCCACGATCATCGGCGAAACCACCGGCGGCGGAGCAAATCCGGGCGGACGCGTGCGATTGAACGAACATTTCGCAGTTTTTGTCCCGGCCGCGCCATCAGCCCCGTGACGAAAACGAACTGGGAAGGCACGGGCGTAGAACCGGACGTCAAGGTTGCGAAAGAAATGGCGATGAAGACCGCTTACCTGTCGGCCCTGTCCAAGGCAATGGAAAAACAGGCCCGGCCGAATATCAAGAACGGTTTGAAGGAACTCATCGACCAAACTCAAAAAGAGTTGGATGACATGAAAACAAAGAAGTGAATCGTGATAAGT
This sequence comes from uncultured Acidobacteriota bacterium, assembly GCA_963766895.1. Lineage (GTDB taxonomy): Bacteria > Acidobacteriota > Blastocatellia > Pyrinomonadales > Pyrinomonadaceae > DASYKT01. Next base: position 25,081 of record CAVYCB010000005.1, on the reverse strand, counting down.
GAATAGTGAATCGCAAAAATCTCGCAATCGATTCACCATTCACGATTTACTATTCACTCGCAATTTGCGGATCGTGGAGGAGAATCGGCCAGCCGCGAAGGGGACAGATAAAAACGCGGTGATCCCCTGAGTGTTTGATCGTCACGATCCGCAATGTTATTTTAAATGGGCGCTAAACCTGGGAGCGCAGGCATCTTGCCTGCAAAGCGCGGCTTGTCGCGCTGACTGAAGCGAGAACATTTTTAGATCGCTGACGCGATCTTTGCAGGCGGGACGCCCGCGCTCCCAGGTTTACTTTTCGGGTAACCACAGCCTCCGCTCAGGTGTCTTTTAAAGATGCTTATAAAAGTTTTATTACGCTCGCGTGCTTTTATACTCCTGCCGGCGGCACTGCTAATTTTTGTTTCATTATTTTCCGGGCCTGTAACAGGACAAAGCTCTTCCGCAGATTCAACCTATCGCATCAAACTGGCCCTTATTGGCGACGCCAAAATTCCAAAACTTGAGATTATCGCCCTGGTTCCGATCGATGGGAAAGAGCTGCGGATGACGGACACGCGCCCGGGCGATGTGCCGGAGGTCGGTGATAACGGGTGGCCCGCGCTGATCCGCGATCTGCAGGTCACCGACGAGCGCGGCCGCAAACTGGAAATTTCGCCTGCCGGCGCAAAAGGCTGGGAGCTGAAAGAGCCGCACAAAGGCCGTCTCAAATTGACTTACCAGGTCGATTACTCCATCGCGGCGGCCGCCGGATGGCCCGCTCCGCGCGAAACCGCTTTTCAGGACGATAACAATTTTCTTTTTGTCGGCCGGTCGGCTTTTATCACCACACCGTTTAGTAAAGCGAGCACGGTCAGCTTTTCCCTGCCCGCCAAATGGCATGCGGTCGCGCCGTGGCGCGCGCTTAACGCTTCGACTTTTGCCGTCGAAAAAACATCCGACCTGATCGAAAACCTGATCGTATTTACTAACACGGCGACGGACCGCGTCACCGCCGGCGGGTTTAACGTATCGGTCACGGCAATGGGACACTGGCAGGCGGTGCGCCCGGAGATCGCCGCCCTTTTACGTAAAGTCGTCCCGCGCTATGTGCAAATATTTGGGGCGCGCCAGCGCGAAAATTACTCGGTGGTTCTACTGCCCGTGCTCGACACGGGCGGCGAATCTTATCGCGGCAGTTTTGCCTTTAACGTCGATAAAGCTCCTGCGAAAAACAACCGCGACGAATGGGGGCACACCATCGCCCACGAGATCTTTCATTATTGGAACGGCTGGCGGCTTGCCGGGGCGGATTACGCCGCGACGCAGTGGTTTCAAGAGGGCTTTACCGATTACGCCGCCGATCTGATGATGCTCGGTGCGGAGCCCGGTTCTGGAGCCGCAACGGGCATGATCGGCGCTGATCAATTTCGCCGCCGTATCGGAGTGCAGATAGCAAAATATCGCAATTTGAAAACGCCGCTGGCGCTGCCCGGCAATCGCAAAGGCCCGCCGCTCTATGGCGGGGGCGCGCTCGTCGCCCTCTGCTGGGATATTCAGATCCGTCACGCCACCGCCTGCCGGCGCGACATCGGCGACATGTTCCGGGCGCTTTGGCTGCGCACAAAAAACGGCGAAAAAGAATATGACTGGAGCGACATCAAAGCCGCTCTCAATACCGCCGCTTCCCCGGATTGGGAAAATTTCTACCGGAAATATATCGAAGGAAGCGAAAAACTCCCGCTCGACGAAGTTCTGCCGCTGGCGGGACTGCGGTTGGCACGCGCCGCGGACGGAGCGGAGACGGTTGAAGTCGATCCCAACGCGAAACCGGCGGCGAAAGCTGTCTGGATCTCCATGACAAAAAGGAAATAGCTACCCGTTAATGCAATCTTTGTGATGTTTTAGCTTCGGGAAAGAACCACCCCGCCCTTCGGGCGACACACTCCTTAGTAAGGAAGGGAATTTTAGAATTGACTCATTTTAAATTACCCTCCTTACGAAGGAGGGGTGGCGCTGTTTTGAGCGCCGGGGTGGTTCTCTCTTCAGTACGGCGACTCAAATAATTGACCTACTTGGCAAATGTCACACCGCTATTCTTAAAACTATCGCGTTTCCACCGAAAATCTTTTATAATTTTCTTCACCCTGGGAAGGTAAATAAAATTATGATCAAATCAATCCGTGGAAGCACCAAGTGATAACTCAGCCGCGACGAATTCCGAAGCCTTATCGAACCATACCGAAGGACCCGTGGGGAATCACCCGCCGATCAGAGGACGCGGAGTGGTGTTCGACATCGGGACGGGAGACGGACGCTTTGTATCGCGCATGGCGGCCGGAAACTTCCTGGGCGAGAAAATTGCAGGGCGGCGATAAGCGAAAGGTCACCTATCTGGTTTTCCGTTCGGAGCCCTGAAAGGGCGGCAAGATAATAGCCCCGGGTAAGCGCAGCGCAACCCGGGGTACACGAATCACAAAGTTTAGTGGCCCGGCTTAACGACGCTAGCCGTCGTTAAGCCGGGCCAGATAGTTTAGGGATACGCGAAACCCCAGGCTTTCGCCTGGGGCTAAATTCCTACGCTGCTTCGGAGCTTAATTCAGCTCAGTTTGAGATTGTTTCCAGCCGGGAAACAATTTTGTATGACGATCCGTATACAGCAAACACAACTTCGGTAAAAAATGAGATTCATAGGTTGAATTCGGATGTTATTCTCGCGTCCGAATCAAGTAAGGAGAATGATAATGAGCAGAGTCGATCGACGAGAATTCATTAAACAGATGGCGGCATGCGGCGTGGTTTTGGTCTGGGGCACGATTCCGGCGCACGCCTCTACCGTTGGCTGGCAGGAACGGCGCGACCTCTTCCCGCAAGGCGTGGCTTCCGGCGACCCGACCGACAACAGCGTCATTTTGTGGACGCGCCGCCCACCCGTGAATCAGGGGGCGGCGAATCAAGGCGGCTGAAAAACTGACGGTCGAGGTCGCCGAAGATCCGGCTTTTCGCCGCGTCATAGCTAAAAGCGTAACGTCGATTTCCGGCGACGAAGATTGGACCTGCCGGGTGCTGGTCGCCGGGCTTAAGCCGCGGAAGGTTTACTGGTACCGGTTCACAGATGAACATGGATTTGGCAGTCGCGTCGGTCGCACCGTAACCGCGCCGGACCGATCACGATAATCGCCCCGTCAATTTTGCTTTCGTGAGCTGCCAGAACGTTCAGCAGGGCTCCTGCAACGCATACCGCAAAATGATCTGGGAGGACGAAAAGAAATCTGCTGCGGATCAGCTCGGTTTTGTCCTTCACCTCGGCGATTTCGTCTATGAAATGCTCTGGTACCCTGAAGATCGTCCGAAAGGTTATTATTCCCGCCGGCTGCGCGATCTGGTGCGTTATGAATCCGGCGAAAAGATCAGCGATTATCATATACCGACCACGCTCGCGGATTACCGCAGTCTTTACCGCGCTTATTTGCTGGACCCTGATCTGCAGGATGCCCGTGCGCGTTTTCCCTTCGTTTGTGTGTGGGACAATCACGAATTTTCCTGGCAGGCCTTTCAGTCTCAGCAAAATTTCGGCAAGGGAACACGCGCTGCGCAAACGGTGAAAGTCATGGCCAATCAGGCGTGGTTCGAATATCAACCCGGGCGCTTTTTGAAACCGGACAACCGGATGCTGGAACATTTCGAGGCCCCGCGTGTCAGCAACGCGCCGCTTAAAATTTTCGACGATCACGGGCTGGGACTCGAGGAGAATAATCTGGCAGCTATCAACAGCCTGAAAATCTATCGCAACTTTCGTTACGGCAAAAATGTCGAGATGATCTTGACGGATAACCGCTCATACCAATCTGAATCTCTCCATTTGACAGATTTGCTGGATCCGTTTGACGTGCCGGGTTTCCCCGGATTTTCAGACGAGATAATGACGATCATGGATGCGGGAAAAACATACAATAACGGAAAACCGCCCGCGACGATCAGCTTTAACGGAAAAGAGCTGCCCAACCCGCGTAAGGACGCCGAGCCCCAATCCGTGCTCGGCGCCGCGCAGAAAAAATGGTTTCTCGGCCGGTTGCGAGAGTCGAAAGCAACCTGGAAAATCTGGGGAAATTCTTTTGGCTCGATGGATATGCGGCTGGACTTTCAGAATCTGCCGCCTGAAATGAAATTGAAATGGACCGCCCCCGGTTATGGGTTGATGAACATTGGCGATTGGGAAGGCTATCGCACGGAACGCAATGAAATTCTGGCCACCTTGCGCCGCGAAAAGATCACCGGCCTGATCAACGTCGTCGGCGATAAACATGCCTTCCAGGCCGGTGTGCTCTCGGAAACTCTGCCGCCGAAAGAGTTCAAACCCGTGGCGGCGCGAATTTGTTACCGGATCGATATCCGCACCCGGAGGATTCGAGGCGACGGAATATAACATGAAAAAAGATTCCCCGTGGCGGCCATATTATCTTTACCAGGCATCGCCCGACGCTCCCCTTCAGCCGGCGCTCAACCTGGCGCTGATGCACGGCGTGCGTGCCGCGCTCGAATTGCAAAAAACAGGTGATCTTAAAAAAGCTGTGGCGGCTGGTAATAGGGACAACGCGCCGCATCTTTCGTGGATGGATACGAGCGGTCACGGCTATTCGACGGTGAGAGCTTCGGCTGCGGAAATCGAAGTTGAATTCGTCTGCATCCCGCGCCCGATAGAACGCAGTGAACGCGCCGACGGCGGTGATCTGAGATACCGTGTCACGCACACGGTGAAGCGATGGAAAAGCGGTGAAGCACCCGAACTGTTACGGACCAGTACGGAAGGTGAATTGCCTTGTATCATTTGATCAGGAGAAGAAGTAACGTATCTGGTATTCGAGAGACATGAGGTCAGAACCCGAAGCGGTAGCGAGGGGTTTGTTCGGTGCTCTGAAAGGCGGCGGTGTAATTTTATAGCCAGACTTAACGACGCTAACGCTTGTTAAGTCTGGCCGAACATCTTTATGACACGCGCCCCCCGGCTCTCGCCTGGGGGTAATATCCGCCGTTTCTCAGTGTTTAGCTAATTCATCTTTGGCATAAATCCAACAAGTTCTTTTGCACGCTCGGCTATCCATTTCACAGCCGACCAACTTAATCCCACATAATATTCCGCGACAATGCAGCGAGCGCGCCAACTGTTCTTCTGGACCAATGCGTCGTTGTATTCGATACGCAGATCAGAGATTTCCTGCTCTAAGTTTCTAGCATATTTAGCTGGCAAAAGTTTAGCGACATTCGATAGAAAAGAAAATGGAGGTTTTGTGAGTTTTTTTCTACCGTCTATTTTTGTCGCCTTGATTGAAGTACTAAAATAAAAATTCCATATTTCTAATATCATTGTAGTGAAAAATCCCGCTATTGCAAATACCACCCCAATAATGGCAAACAACCCGCCTAACGCAATTATTGACCCAAACCAGCCAACGATACCTCCGATTATCTGCCCCTTAATTCCCTCCATGAACTGCCCACCCACAGTTATCCCTACAATGGTGCAAGACCCTGCCCACAATAACGCGAAGAGCCACCCCAATATCTTTCCTAACAATTCGTCGGGATGAAGCTTAGTCTTTGAGACTTTCTCTTTTTGTTTAAATTTCATGCGCGCCCCCTTACGCTATTGAGGGAAAACCATTCATCAACTCCATGGCTCCCAAAGCCCGCTGGCCTGCGCCGGTGATCTCGTACAACCTGCGCGGGATGCCGGAGACGTCGTCGGGTTTGTCTTCTTGGCGTGACACGACAAAGCCTTTATCTTCCATTCGCTGCAAAGTGGTATAGATGGTGCCGCGTTTGATGCCGCCGTTAGAGAGGCGCAGCAGCTCCAGGCCGTACACTTCGCGAAAGCCGTTTTCCGACATCAGCTGCAAAATTAAAGCCTCTTTTTTTGATAAAAGCATATATTTTCTCTTTCGGTCTTAATATTTGTAAGACCCGGTTATACAAATCATATTACTCGCATGTTTTTTTGGTGTCAATAGAAAAAATAAGCAGCTCTTCCTAAAAGTTAGAGGCTATTGCCTGCAAGATCGCACCGCGATCCAAGAGACTGTTTTTATCACGCAGTTAGCACGGCAAGACCGCGCTTGCAGGCAAGATGCCTGCGCTCCCAGGTTTACGATCGCATTCCCGTAACCTGTCAAACTCACTAGCCCGTGATTACGTCCAAGCTGTTATCGTCCGCCCCGTGGGAGCTTAAGAATTTTACAGAGCATTTGCTATACTGCCCTGTATGTTTCGAACTATCAGCATAATTTTGTTTTTATTTTTATTACTGGGAATTTCGGCGGCGGCGCAAAAGGACGTTCTTAAGGCGGTCAAAACCGAGCCGGTAACGCCGTCGGAGATCTCGTTAAAGACCCTGCCCGCGGCGAAAAGATACACTGATATCGAAAAAACGTTCACGATCTGGATGCCGGCCCCCGCGAAGAGCGTAACGTTTACGCCGCCGCGATCCTATCAAAGGCTCGACCAAAGCGGTGTATAAATGGGACCTCGCCGAAGGCTTTTTTGCCGTCACAAAATCAACATATGAACACCGGACCTTCAACACCGAAGCCGACGTTACCAATATCCTGACGCAGATAAAAGAAGCGATCACCAAAGACCCGGAAACAAAGTTTGTTTCCGAAAAAGCGGTTTCCGCGGGGAAATGGCGCGGCGCGGACCTGGTATTTAACTCCGGCGATTGGATAAAAACACTGGTGCGCCTTTTGGAGGCGGGAAACGAAACTTACATCGTAACGGCGACGGTAGACCCCAACAAACCCGATGCCGAAAAACTGCTGCTGCAGGCGATAGGTTCGCTGGAAATAAAAGCTCAAACGCAGCGGCGAGTGACAAGCTGAACAAATCGCTTCCTGAAAAATAAGCGCCGATAGTCGAGTTGTTCGTGTTGTTTCTTAGTTACAACATCATCCGGAATACCACGAACCGCACTAAATATAAATTGCCACTAGCTTTAGCTAGTGGTTTTTAGTTTGCTTGAAGTCCAGGCTTTAGCCAAATCGATCAATTGGGCTAAAGCCGGTAATATTTACATTCTTATCCACTAGCTAAAGCTAGTGGCAATGTAAAAGATCTATGAACTCGGATATAAAGTTTAAACGCAAAAAACCGGGCCAAATTGCGGCCCGGGTTTTTTCCTCTGCTACCTGCATACTACATACAGCGTAGGTATTAGAGAATGCCTTCGAGAGAACCGATGGTTTCACCTTTATCGTAGGTCGTCGAGGATTTGAATTGGCCGCTCGCCTCGGTTTCCGGCTGCGTCCCGGAATATATTCCCATGCCGCCGGTTTTGCGAAAAGCCGCTTCGATCTGGCGGGACATAATCTGAGAGTCTTCTGATAACGTATCGACAACGGTGCCGCCCGGCTCAATGTCACCAAAGATGGCGCCGACGTAGCGGCCTCTCATATAAACCATCAGGGTCCAGGTGCCGCCTGTGACCTGAGAAACACCGGGCTGGTCCTCGACAGGCTCAAAAGTAACGTTCATGGTCAGCGAAGGATTGATATCGGCCTGCTCGCAAACCATCGCATACGAACTGTCGCCGGGCGTGAGCACGCCAAAATTTTCGGTACCGTAGAAATCAAGCCTTCCATAAGGAGCCGGCTCAGAGTCGATCGGCAGTACGGGGCCGCCCGCAGCTTCATTCCTGGACGTTTTTTGCGCCAACGCACCTCCGACCATCAAAGCGGTCAGGAGCAATGTGAAGATAATTTTTTTCATTTCATTCTTTTCCTTTTTTTTATAATGAACAGGTCGCACATAGATCGGGCGTCCGGCGCTTCTATTGCAAAACGTATGCCAACCTTGTTAAATTATGTTTAATAGCAAGAATTTAAGCTAAACTGTTAGCACACAACGAGATATAAGAGTGAGGCAAGATGGACAGCCGGGGTAAAATGCGTATCAGCCGGGGAAATTTGGCCGGTACGGGGCATTTTCACCCGGTCAAAAAGCCCGCGGAATTCCCGGAAAATGAAAACGGACTACTATCGTTAATGAAGTTAGAACCGGTCACTACCGTTCCCGGTTCTTAAATTCGAAATTGCAAAAGGCGAAAGATAAACAAGAGTTTCAAAGAAGTATCTTTTTGCTTTTATCTTTTATTCCTTAGCGTTACAAAAGAAAACCGGTCATCTACCGTTCCCGGTTCTGACCTAATACCCAACCTGCGTCGTTCCAACTAAACGCGCGGCTCCCCGGCAAACTGAAGTTGTTTTCATGGTATGAGAAAATTTATAATTCGTTCTGCGGCAAAAACAAAAAGAAACGAGATCTTATGCCCCTGCAAAAACCTTTTTTCGATTTTCTTAAAGAGCTGACAAAAAACAACAGCAGCGAATGGTTTCATGCCAATAAAAAGCGTTATGAAGCGCAGGTAAAAGAGCCGTTCCTCGCGCTGTTGGAAGAAGTGGTCGTCAAAGCGGTTAAATTCGAGCCTGATCTGGCAACGACGCCGCTAAAATCGATGATGTTTCGCATCAACCGCGATATCCGTTTTTCCAAAGACAAATCGCCCTATAAAACTTATCTTTCCGCCACCATCGGCAAAGGCGGCACGCGCAACAAACTCTACCCCGCTGCTTACCTTCATCTCGGGCTTGACGAGGCCTATGTTTGCAGCGGCGCTTACTGGTTCGAGGACAAAGAAGTTCTGACGCGGGTGCGCCGGTTCATCCTAAAAAATGACAAGCGGTTTAAGAAACTGGTCGAGGATAAAAAATGGAAAGCCGCTTTCGGCGAGATGCTGGGCCATAAGAACAAGCGGCTCGGGCCGGAATTTGCCTCCGCCGCGGAAAAACAGCCGCTGCTCTTTAACACGCAGTTTTACTGGTGCGCGGAATTTAAAGCAAAAAAGGCCCTGGAAAAAGACTTCGCCTCGTTTGTCGCCGATACGATGAAGACCGGAAAACCGTTGACGGAATTTTTAAGAGAAGCGATCTATCAGGAAGAAGTCTAGAGAGTCAGGAGCGAGCGCGCTGCATACGAAATTAAAGCCGGCATTGAAAAAGATGACGGGACGGGCAAAGATGCCCGCGCTCCATAATTGTGCTAATTTTAAACCATGCAAGCCCCCGGAATTGGCGAACTTATTTTTGTTATCGTAATGCTGCTGTTGACGGTGGCGATCACGGTCGGATGCCTCTATCTCTTTATGCGTCAATACCGCAAGGAAATGAAGGAGAAGCAGAAAAAAGACCGTGAATAGTAAATAGAAGAATCCAGTAGCCAGTAGCCAGAATATTCTGACTACCGACTACTGAATTCTCGTACTCACACTCACTAACCTATGAAAAATCTCTACATCGAACCGGATGCGGCTGAGAATGATGTGCTGGCGTGCGCCGCTTTTGTGGCGGAACGCGTTGGCAGCAGCGACGGGCACGGCGAAGCCATCAAAGCGATAGTTCCCCGCTACCTGCAGCGCGGTGAGGTCGACCTTTGCGCGCAGATGGCCGATGCGGTCGATGACAATTTTGCCCGCGACCGCCTGCTGGCCGACATCGCCGAGCATTGCGCCCGGACCAACGACGACGAATACGCGCTGCAGTTAGCGGATGCGGCGGAAGATTACAGCTCGCGGTCTATCGCGCGTGAGCGCCTGGCCGCCGCCAAAGCGGAAATGCACCAGTTCGATAAAGCGATGGAGATCGCCGAATCGCTAGACCACCGGGAAAATGCTTATTCGTCGATCGCTTTTCACCGGGCCGCGCTGGGGGAAGATGAAGTGGCCGGTGAACTGATAGACCTGATCGAATTTGCCGCGCTGCGCGCTAAAACTTACGCCGAGATCGCCGCCGACCGGTTGGTCAATGACAAAAAGCCGGAGGCCGAAACTTATCTTGACGCCGCGGCCAAGGCGGCCGCCGAGAGCGAGCATATTGAGGAAAAGCTCCGCGAAATGTGCGAGATAGCCGGGTTGTGGCTGCGCGCCGGGCGGAAAGACCGCGCGATCGAATTGATCTCAGCCGCGCGAGACATCGCCGAACAGATGGAACACCGGAGTTGGCGCGATCACTGGCTGGCCCAGATCGCCCAGCTTTATTTCCAGTGCGAAAGCGTCGAGCTGGCCGAACGCGCGCTGGACATGATCGACGATAAACAATATTTCGCGCTCTGCCTGAAACGTTTTGCCGAACGCAAACACGTAAGCGGACAGACCGACGAGGCGCTCGAAGATCTGGAAGAAGGCCGCGCGCTGCTGATCTCGCAAAAGTTTAACGAGATCCGCGACAGCCGCGCCCGCTACGAATTGCTGGCGGCGATCGCGATCGATTTTGCCACCTACGGAAAAGCCGAGCGCGCTATCCAGGCCGCGCAGGAGATAGAAGAAGAGACCACCCGCAACCGCGCGCTGCAGGGCATCGCCAGCGCGTGCGTTATCCTGGAAAACGAAACCGCCGCCGACCAGGCCCTGCAGGCGATAGGTGACGACGCGGCGAAAATATTCGGACTGATCGGCGTAAGCGACGCTTATAAGACTTCCGGTAATAGTGAAAAAGCTCTGCAGCTTTTGGGCGAGGCGCACCAGCTATCGGAAGAAACTCCGCAGCTTCCGGCGCGCTCGATGGCGCTTAACGAACTGGCCGTGCGTTTTGCCGATCTCGGCGATCACGATAAAACCGCGGCCGTGATGGTAGAAAATCTGCAGATAATCGACCGCATTTTAGACACCAGCATCAAAGCCACCGCCCTCGTCGCCGCTTCGGACGTCTATGCAAAACTGGAGTTGCCCGTGGGCGAGGAAGAGAAAAAAGTGCTGAGAAAAATGGTGGGTGTCTTGGTTTAATATGGGGCGCGGGCATCCTGCCCGCTGCGCGAAGCGAACCGTGTTTTTATATATCTTTACCTATAGGGCATATTTAACTGTTTTAGTAAATTATCCACCAGGGTTCCCAGCTTATTTGCTTCCGACGCTTCTTTTTCATTTTTAGCGTGCAGATCGCGAAATTCATCATCATCCAGGATATTGGTGATCCCTTCCTGTAAATCTCCACGTTTATTTTTAGCCATATTTATGAACCATATTTCTCCAAAGCTGAGCACCCGTTCTATGATGTACGGTTTCCATTCGTCCCCTTGTTTTCCGCCGGTTTCATCGAAATATTTTTGCAGGGTCTCACCGGTCGCCGGTTTTTCGACGAGATACATATCGCGCAATACGTTTGAGATCTTAAATTCGTCTCCGGTCGGACTTACCGAAGCGGGCACCTTTTCATAAATTTTGGCCGCGACATAACCGTGAATATCGCCGAGCATTTGTGCAGGTGAAGCCTTATCGGCCGCAATCGCCTTAAGTGTTTTTGCATTTCCATAATTTACATATCGTTCAAATATGTAGGTCGCGTACGCCTGACCGATATCGCCCGCCCAGGTGGCAAAATCAATAGTGCTTCCCCCGCTGGCTTTTTCCATGACGTTGTACTTTATCGCATGCACGACGCTGGCGCTTTTCCAGGCCGAATGCGCGTAGGATTTAGGAAAGCCGCTGAGCTGGGCGTCCAACCCGGCCATGACATGGCCAATATCCACTTGCCCCATGCGCGTCATTAATTTCAGCCCGAGGTCGCGGGGGGCTTTCTTTCCGATGCCGAACAAGCTCGTCATTAATGACGGTTCATCCTCGAGGGGAGCTATCTGTCCCATATCGAAGCGTTTCGCGATCGGGTTGGGTTTGGTCTCGATATCCACCTCTTTTTTGTTCTGCCATATCCCCTTGCCGGCCACCAGTATTTCCCAATTACTGTCTGAAAACCATAATTGCCTGATTTCACTCACTACTTCCACGGGCGTGGCTGACGAGTATTGTTTTTCCACCTGTTCGACAAACAAAATAAAATCTTCGATCGTGGTGACCTTGGTCCTGTCTTCGCCTTTTTGCGCAACGAAATCGACTGCCAGGCTATCTTTGTCAACAATGTATTTCCCGGTTCTTTTAAGAACGATAGCGGCGTTTTCAATGCGCTCTTTCTCTTCCCGTGCCGGATCGAAAGCCGCGCCTTCCCGGGCTTTTTTCATCTCAGCTCTTTTGAGTTCGACAAAAGCCTCTTCCACGGAGGGCATTTTCACGCTGATAACTATCTCGGGCAGATCAAAAGAGTTTTGGCTTACATAAGTAACCAGTTCCTGCGAGACATAGCCGGTCAGAGTTCCTTCTTCCAGCCGGGCCTGGACACGCAGCCAGCCGCCGGCATAGTTGACAACCGTTACCGGTGTGCCCCTGGGCAGATCGGCGACCGTATTGTCATGAGGGACTTTTGTGTTTTTTGCCGGGGTCCTGTGAAGCGCGGCGCTCGACGTGTGATCTATCACTCCGTTCCAGGGAAGCGCGGCCGCGGTGTTATCGTTTTTTTTGCGCCGTAGCGCTGGGCCGGCGGGCTGCACGACATGCGCGAGTTCATGGGCCAGCAGCCGGCGTCCTTCACCGGTATGCGGCGAGTATTGGCCGGCGTTAAAGGCTATATTGCTGCCGTGCGTATAAGCCAGCGCTCCCACGGCTTTCGCGGACGCGGCGGCCTTTTCGCCCGTATGCACGCGAACGTCACTGAGATCTTCGCCAAAACGCGGCTCCATGAAATTACGTGCCGCCTCATCGAGCGGACGCCCGGGCGATGCCAAAACTTCATGCACTATCGGCGGCGCGGCGGTTTCAGCCAGGCCGCCGGCCGCGGTGCGTGCGGACTGCAAACGCAAATGTTTATTATCAAGCTGTTCCGGCCGGCATCCGGGGCATCCGCCGCCGCAGGCACAAGAGCCACGCGGTTGCGGAGAGCGCATGTTCATCACGTGTTCGGAAACGCGCTCCGCTTCCCGCTCATAAGCATCGGCGGATTCGTTCGCGGGGGAATGCCGCGCATCGTGGGAAGCCGTGAGCTGTTCAGCCGGCGAGTTTTTGTGGGCGAATTGTCGCAACGATCATCCTTTGGGACAACGTAAAAAGGTCACCTATGTAATAACATTAATATCGTCGATAACAAAGCTTTTTCGCGCCGGGAATACGGCCTTACTTCACCAACTGCTGGATCGCCTTGAACTGCTCATGTTTTGCGTCGCGCATTAATTCAAACAGCGCCATCTCTACCGTCGAAGGCACCGCGCCGCTCTGCATCATTTTGTCCAGACCCGCTTTTTTATTCACTTCAAAACGCGCCGAGATACAATCCGCCAACAAGTGCACCTGGAAACCCGCGTCGATCAGGTCGTGCGCGGTTTGATTAACACAGATGTGCGCTTCGATGCCGCCGAGGATCACTTGCCTGATGTCCAATTGTTTCAGGCTGGCAACAAACGCGGGGGCGCCGCACGAGCTGAACGCCGTTTTTTCCAGCGGGGCGTGATCGGGGTCGAGCGCGAAAAGAATTTCTTCGGCCGTGCGGCCCAAACCTTTCGGATACTGCTCCGTCACGATCACCGGCACGTCTAAAATTTTCGCGCCCTGCAAAAATCGGGTAATATTTGCGGCCATCACCGCAAAATCGGGGATGATGCCGCGAAAGCCTTCCTGTACGTCGATAATTACAAAAGCGGCGTGGTGCGCGTCGAGGATCTTTTCGTGAGCCATGCCGAAATTATAGCAGAATAGTAGTTGGTAGCTGGTAATTAGTAATTGGTAATTGGTTTAGTTTTGTTTGTGTTTCTTCGTGTGATTTTCGTGGTTACAGTTCTTATATTATAAAAAACCGAAACCACCAAAATATACTAAACAACACGAAAACGACCAAAAACTAATTACCAGTTACCAATTACTATTCACTATTCCCGATTTATCATTTCTCTGACGCGTAAACGTCCAACGGTCAGTTCATCGATCTCCAGCTTTCGGATACGCGCGCGCCCCATTACCAGACTTCCGATCGCTAAACTCCCTATCGCCAGCGTGCCGACCGCAAGCGCGCCCAGCGCCAAAGCCCCGATAGCCTGCGCTCCGATAGCGGCCGCGCCGACCGCCGCGCGTTTTACGTTTGCACTTTTAATTACCTGCTCACCTGATCTCAACTGCTTCATTGTCCCCTCCTTAGATTTGGGATTGCGGATTTTAGATTGCGGATTTTAGACTGGTTTTTAATCAACGGATATCTTCCCATGCAAAATCCCCCAATCTCCAATCCAAAATCTAAAATCACCTGAAGGCTCCCTCGACCGACATCGGCGTCCAGTCTTCGAGCGAGTAGGTGACGACATCAGCGCCGGCCTCGCGCAGCTCATCGGCGGAAACGGTGTTGGTTACGGCAAGAGTTTTCAGCACCGCGCCTTTAGCGGCCTCGACGCCCGGCGGCGAGTCTTCGATCGCCAGGCACTCGCCGTTCGACATCGGCGGGTAGTCGAGCGTGCTGATGCGATAGTCATCGATGCCGACAAAACCTATCTTGTAACAGCGCGGATCCGGTTTTGGAATATCCACGTCTTCGGCGCTGACGATCATCGAAAAACATTTGCGCAGGTCCAGCCGTGTCAGGATGCTTTCGATCTCGGCGCGCGGCGCCATGCTCACGATCCCGAGCGCAAAATAATTCGCGCACGAACGCACAAAATTTTCCGCGCCGGGAAAAAGCGGGATCTCATCGGCGATCAGTTTGTTATAGGCCTCGGATTTTTTCGCGATCACTTCGCTGATCTCCGCCGCGTCTGCATCTTTGCCCGCGCGCTCGAAGGTCCGCACGGTAAAACTCTCATTATCGGCGCCGAGCAGCGCGTTGTAATCCTCGTCGCTGATCTCAATGCCGCGCTCGCCGAAAACCTCACGAAAAGCCTGTTTGTGCAGCGGCTCGTCATTGACGATCACGCCGTTAAAGTCGAATAAAATTGATTTAATCATAAGTATGGAGCGCGGGCATCATTGCCCGCTTTTTTACTCATTTTAACGGCAGAGATTTAGCGAAGCAAATGCGAAATATTTTCGACCGGTTTAATTCGTGTAAATTCGCATGAAAAAAAGCGGGCAGGATGCCCGCGCTCCATAAAAAGAAGACAGGCCTGAAAGCCTGTCTTCTTACCTTTACGGTTCGGCAGTGAAATCGACGCCCTGCTCATCGTGATTGAGCATCAGACGCTGCTGGTCGACATTGAAATTAAAGCGTTTTGAACTTATCGAAACGGAGTAGGTTTCCGTCACCGGTAAATTGTCAAAGAAATAGTTTCCCAACTGGTTTGTCAGCGCGTATCTCGGTTGTGATAATTCGCCTTCGCTTAGCACCACGACGACGTTTTTGATCGGCATTCCGCCGGCTGTTTTGAGAGTGCCGTAGATGTTGGCATAGGGCGAAGCTTCACCCTGAAAACGCGTCAGCGCCATTCCCGAAGAGTTATCGCCATTAAGCGGATCGCCAAAGTAGAAGCCATAAACAACCAGGCGGCCGGCGGCATCAAAATCCATCTGAACAACGCCGGTCTGCACATTATCGAAAAGCCGTGTCCGCACAATTCCGTCCATGCCCCAAAGGTTGCCGAGCACGCTTTCGCCCTCGGAAAATTTGGGGAAAAACTTCGAACGTGATGACGTTGAACGTGAAGAGGTGCCTTCCAGCACACCGTTAGCGCTGTAGCGGGCGACCGCAATATCAGCGTAGCTGTAACCCGGATTGGGCACTCCCTGATAGGTAGCGGAGCCGCCCAGCAGAATGCGGCCATCCGGCTGGATGGCGAGGCCGCGCGCTATCTTGACCTGTTTGTCGGCTTCGGGCGTGAACACATAACCGTTCGTGCCGAAGCCGGGATCGGGCGACCCGTCGCTGTTAAGGCGCATCATCTCAAACCCGAAGCGCACTTCACCCACGGCAACGACGCAGTTGCTGCCCATGCCGCCGCCGCCGCCCGCCAGGATGATCTTTCCGTCCGGCTGCAGCGCCGCGGAATAGCTGCCCACGCATTGCGACCCGACGCCGATGATCGTGCGCCCGTTCGTGCCGAACGAATTGTCCGCCGTGCCGTCGCCGTTAAAGCGATAAAGAATGTGTTTTGAAGTGGTGTCGGTTTCGCCGACGATGATGAGCTTGCCGTCCGGCTGGAGCAAAAGCGAGCGATAGCGGTCGGATGAAAATTGGGTGCCGCCGTTGATCTGTCCGTCCCCGCCGAAAGTATTGTCGGGCGTGCCGTCGGGCATAAAGCGCATCAGCGCAAAATTGGCCTGATTAGAATCGATCGGACCAAAGATCTTTGACATCATCACATAGCGTCCGTCGTTCTGGATCGCAAGCCCGCTGGCCATACAGCCTTCGCCCGGCACCGCCATTGTTGAAATGCCGCCCGTACCGAACGAACCGTCGGCGCTGCCATCGGCATTAAGCCGCATCACGCCGCAGCCTGCAAAACCGAATGCATTAACGGCCATGATGATCTTGCCGTCGCCCTGGACCTTGATCTCACTGGGAAAAACGCGCACGTCGCCGGGATAGGTCAGATCGACGCTGCCGTTATTGCCAAAGGTGGTATCGATCGCGCCGCTCGGGTAGTAACGCAGCAGCATGCCGCGATTTATAAACGGTGCGCCATTCCACGCCCCGGCCAGTATCTTGCCGTCAGCCTGTATCGCCAAATTTTTGACGACCCAAGTCTGAGGAAAGAGCTGCCCGGAAATGAGTTTGCCGGTGCCGTTAAAGGTGGGGTCGAGATCGCCAGAAGCGGCAAATACCGGCACGGAAAGGACTAAAAGCGCGAAGAGAAAAAGGGCCTTGTTTTTCATATATGTTGTTTGTGCGGAACAAAGGGAGCGGTTAAACCAGAATGTTTAGAACTGCTTACGGTACACACCGTGATAAATATTCTACCCGTTTAACATTGTTTTTAGCAAGGGTTTTATTGTGGAGCGCGGGCATCTCTGCCCGCAAAGATCGCGCAGCGATCTAAGATCCGCGGCCATTTCGCGGGTGAAAGTGTTCACCTGTTCCAGTGAGCGCAAGTGAACACCCTGTTCCAAAAATGTTCCAGAAATCCCGTAAAATTCACAAATCAATTGATTAAATTAAAAAAGAGCATTGAGATCGGGAAATTCAGGCGCCTGTCGCTCTTTTCCGGATCTCAGGCCGTGTCCGGCGCCACCCTGCAAGCATAGCTCAGGGAGGGAAATTTAGTCGTTAAGAGATTCGAGATAATCAGGATCTGCCCGTCGATTTGAAGATAGTAAGTGGAGAAAGAGGTCAGAACCCGAAGCGGTAGCGGGGGGTTTCAGTAATGTGTATTCGCTGAGTTAAAAAAATCGACGGTAAACCTGGGAGCGCAGGCATCTTGCCTGCAAGCGCGACTTGCTCGCGCTAAATGACGTTAATCAAAGACTTTTTAGATCGCCGCGCGATCTTGCAGGCAGGATGCCTGCGCTCCCAGGTTTACGGGCCACTGCTTCCCTTCTACTGGTTTGCGGTAAAGTCGAAATTTTCCGTATCGGCGTTGAGCATTACTGCCCTTTCGCCGGTCGCAAAGCGAAAACGTTTGGCGGTGGCGGTGACCGTATAAGTTTCGGTAACCGGCAGGTCCGTGAACAGGTAAATCCCCAGATTGTTTGTCAGCACGGTGACGGGCGAGCTCAAGCTGCCGCCCGACAGCGTGACATAGGCGTTTCTGATCGGCAGCCCGCCCGCCGTTCTGACCGTTCCGGAAACGCTCGCGTATGGCGAGTTGTCGCCCTGAAATCTGGCGAGGGCAAAATATCGCGGCTGGGCGTGCGAGTCACCAGTTACGATCACCCTGCCGGCGGCGTCAAGCGCCATGCTGGCGATATATTCATTGACCCCATCAAAACCCGCGGCGGACACGCCGTTAATGCCCCAGAAAGCTTGCAGCACGCTTTCCTTTCTGCCGAACGGCGAAAGAGGCGGCGCGGAATCTACCGAGCCGTTGGAACCCAACCGCATTACCGCGAAACCCATGCCGCCGGGAACACTGACCGCGCCGCCGATCAGGATCTTTCCGTCCGGCTGCAGGAGAAGATTATTAAGAAACGTCACGCCATAAACCGCCATTGGGAGAACCGCAGATCCGTTCGTGCCAAAAGAAGTGTCGAGACTGCCATTTTCGTTGACCCGGGCAAGCGCAATATCGCTCATCCTATTGCCCATAGCCACGATCTTTCCGTCGGGCCGAAGTTCCGCCGCGGTCAAAGACTCCGGCCACGGAGCGCTGAAAAGGACAGCCACACCGCCGCTGCCGAAACCGCTGTCGAGCGTGCCGTCCGCGTTAAATCCGATGAATGCCATGTCGGGCCCGCTGACCAGAACGTTTCCGCCCAGGATCACCTTTCCGTTGGGGCGGATCAACAGCGCGCGCGGCCCTTGTATCAATTGGCCCGGCGGCGCAAAGCGCACTGCGCCGGCTTGCCCGAACGATGTGTCAGCGCTTCCGTCGGTGTTATAGCGAATGGCTATCCAGTCGATCTGGAATTGCGACGGGCCGGTTTGGGTGGTGACGTAACCACCGACCACTATTTTTCTATCGGACTGGGCTTTTACTGTCATCCCGAAGCAATGTTGCGGTTGGGCGGTCACCGCGGTTCCCGTTAAATTGAAGGAAGTATCAGCGCTGCCGTTATTGTTGAGCCGGGCCACGCCGCATTCATAGTGCGCGTTTTGCCCGAAGGTCACCACATCTCCGGTGATTACTATTTTCCCGTCGGCGTCCAGAGTCAACGCATATAGCTGGTCCCATCCCGCAATGTCGCGCTTTATTTTGACCGAGCCGCCGTCACCAAAACTCGTATCGAGAACGCCGTTAGGATGGTAGCGGAAAATTATCGCGGCGGCGGCTCCCTGCTGATCAAGTATGTTAAACGGCCGCTATGATCTTGCCGTCTTCCTGCACCGCCATCATATTTGTCGGTGTAAGGCCCATGGCGTTAGTGCCGGTGAGCAGCTTTCCGCCGCCGTTAAAGGTCGGGTCAAGATCACCCGGCGCGGCAAATAAGGACGTGGCAGTAAATAAACCCGCCAAAAGAATTAGGACTTTGAGTTTCATATTATTTCTTTTGTAAGAGGAGTGGTTGTACGGGAATCAGCTGAACAATTTACGGCACACACCGTACTTGAGATTCTAGCACATTTAACGCCGCTTTAGGTAAGAGTTTTAAAGCGGCATCTTCCCTGGGAGCGCAGGCATCTTGCCTGCAAGCGCGAATGAGTCGCGCTCTTGTCAGTAGCGCTTGCGTTAGCAAGTGCGTTCTTCTGCGTGCCGGAAGACGCATCTGCTAACGCAGACGCTACTGACAAGAGCGCGAGGGTTACTCTTTCGAACTAATATTGCGGTGAGATAAATACAACCGCGTCTATGCCGTCGAGCGCCGCGAATTTTTCGACCGCGATGCGCCCGACCACGGCGTTTGACGAAGCCATTTCGGCGACCACTTCAAAGCCCGCCGCCTTAAGCGCGGCGATCGTTTCCGGTTTCATCTCCGTCACGCGGACGATGACATTGGCTTTGCCGTTCGCCACGAATTTCGCTTCGCCTTCGGCAGTTGTCGAGGGCGCCTGATTCGCTTTTAAGCGGTCGATCAGCGCCTTGATCACGGAATGGTACTTGTTCGGCTTTATTTGGATATGCGCGTCCAAAAGCTGCCGCACAGCCTCTACCTTCCTGATCCCCTTATTCGCGGTAAAGTTATAAGCGATGGTACCCGTGATCTTCACGATCTCGCGGCCGATGTTCGGTATTTCGAATTTCGCCGACCTCGCCGCCGCTTCGCACGCTTTATAAAGTGATGCGTCGCCTGATACCGCCCTGGCGGACGTAACGTTACCAGCCAGATCAAGTTCCACTTCGACCTTGACCGCACCGGCCGCTTTGAGCTTCGCCGGATACTGCGGTTTGGGCATCGCCGTCGCCTTGATAGCGGAGGCGAACACCTGTTTTTCTTCGCCGGTAATGATGTACGCGACGTCTTTGTCCACCCAGTTTTCTGTACCCTTCCTTAAGGGCCGATTTTAATCGGCGAGAATTCCGCGGATCATTTTCCGAACGCGGAGTAGCGCTCGGCCAACGGCCCGCTGCCGCTGCCGATCCCTCTCGCGCTGACGACGGGGCCGACAAAGCCTGCGTTATCAGAGGGGAGTTCAGCGCTTTTTCTCAACCCCGCTTGTGCGCTCATAATGTATCCATGCGGCATCTTGGCAACGTCCGCCACCTTGTCATCGGCCCCGAAAATTCCTTCGCGGCTGACGCCTTCGGGCAGTTCCACGGGAACTTCGATCCGGCGCGGCTGGCCGCCATCCGTTACCACGGTTTCTTCGACCGCGACAAAAGAAGTGAATTGCGTCAGCAGACGGTATTCCAGCCCCAGGCTGGTGATGGTATTTTTCACATCCGGTTTGGTGTTTCCGTTTTGCACACCGGCGTAATCCTGCGACATCAGATCGTCGATCCGCGTGCGCGCCCAGAGCGTCGCCAGAACATCGTGTCCCGTCTCGCTTTCGGGAAAATTGACCGCGATCTCGCGCACGACCTCTCTCCCGAAAGAACGGCCTTTTAATTTGACGACGCCCGTTCCCGGCTGGGTAAAGCGCCCGTGGATAATGACCGGCTTGGCGCTAAACAAGTCGCCCACGCGTTTGGGATAAACGTCTTCCACTTTGAGCCCGCCGAAATCGAGCGAGATATCCGTCAGCAAGGGCGAGCGCACGCGTTCGTGAAAACGTTTGGCGGCGGCCGAGCCGTCATCACCGAGCGTTACATATTCGACCTCGCCGCGGCCTTCGTCCGCCATCTTGTCGAGCAAAAGACGGTTGACCGAACTGCCGATGCCGAATGAGAACACGCGCGCTTTCGGGTGCTTTTGAATTTCGCCGATGATCTCAAGATCGTTGCCGACATAACCGTCGGTCATAAAACAAACGATGCGCAGGTGCTGCTGCGAATCCGACGGGTCAAGCGCCGTCTTGATGGCCTTCATCATTTCCGTTCCGCCGCCGCCTTTGCGAGTGGCGAGAAATTCCTGCGCGGCCTGTAAATTTTCCGGCGTGGCCGGTACGGGTTTTTCAAACAACACCGACGTGTCGCCGGCAAAAGTGATCAGATTAAAAGTGTCCTGCGGGTAAAGCCCGTCAAGCGCCATCTTCATCGATTCTTTCGCTTTTTCGATCGGGAAACCTTCCATCGAACCGCTCGTGTCGAGCACGAAAACTATCTCTTTCGGCGTCACGTCTTTCGCCTCTACGCGGTCGGGCGGCTGCAGTATCATCGTGAAATATCCGCCGCGCCCGTCGCGATGAGTCAGCACCGCGTCCTCGATCTTTTTACCCGCCACGTCATAACGCAAAATAAAATCTTTATTGGGGATGGTCTTATCGTTTTTTAGTTTTACATCGAAGCTGCCTGCCGAGAGCGCCGCGGATTCGATCTGGTGAGATTTTGACGCGACTGTTTCCACCGGCACGCCTGCGTCGAGGTGAACGCGAATGGAAATGTCATGCCCGGCGCGGTCTGTCGCCACCGGCGGCGTGATCTTCGAAGCGTCCGGCACCTGCGCGGTACCGGTGCCCTTATCATTTAACGCACCCGGAATATAACGCGGCCCGACAACCATCGGAAACATAAACTCGTAACTGCCGTCTTCGTACTTTAGAGTTTCGACATAGCTGATCTCGATCACGATCTTTTCGCCCGGCAAAATATTGGCGACCGCCTGCGTAAAAATGTTGGAGCGTTCCTGGTCAAGCAGGCTGGCCACCTGCCCGTTCGATTTAGCGGCTTCGTACGCTCCGCGCGCCTCTTCGCGCTTCATTATCTTTCCGCGCACCACGCGTTCGCCGATGCGCATCGTCATATCATCGACCGCGGCATTTTGCGGCAGCGGAAAAACATAAACGGCCTCGATCTTTTCACTGAAATTATTTTCAAATTCCTGCGTTACTTTCACGCGCGAAAGAAAGCCGGTTATGTCCGCCTGGACATCGGTATTTTTTAACGGACATGCGCCGAGCGCTTTACCGCCCTTACCGATGGCGTCGAGTTCACCCTGCGTGATCTTTTGCTGGGCGGAAATCCCGATCGCTAAAATTAAACACAAAATAGCGCCGTAAATGATCTTTTGCATAATTACCTCATTTTTATCTTTGTCGAAAGAGTTCAGTTATTCG
Organism: uncultured Acidobacteriota bacterium; assembly: GCA_963766895.1. Taxonomy (GTDB): domain Bacteria; phylum Acidobacteriota; class Blastocatellia; order Pyrinomonadales; family Pyrinomonadaceae; genus DASYKT01. The sequence continues at coordinate 3,011 of CAVYCB010000005.1, read as the reverse complement.
AGGTTTAAAACCGGCGGGCGGTTGCCTTCGCGCCGGAAAATTAACCCCCTTGTAATGTGAAGAACGATGTTTTGCGGAGAACTTGCAAGAATAATATTGATTTGAAGTTATCACTTGACGATTGGATCGATCTTATTATTTGTGAGTGTGGCTTATGGTGCGGTCAATATATTCTGCTAACCCAAATAGCCTCTGTTTTCCCGGCCCTTCTTGCCTCGTCCATTGAACCAGTGCCAACTCAAGCCAAGCTAGAAGGAGTATATAACCCCTCCTTGAGCCGAAATTTGTAACGATAAATTTCATTCCTACGGCCGATACCCATTTTACAAAATACGTGGCGAGCCTCCGTCGCGTACGATGAAATGTACTTGCATCTTCGGATGGTTTTATACCACTGTAAAGCCAGACATCCCCACCTGGTCAATATTTCGCGCGGGGTAAATTGTGCTTACGAATTTCCATATCCGCCGTTGGTCCGAGTTCCAATGATGGCTATTTCTACTATACCACGTGATCAACTCTGTTCCCGGAGTCGTCGCGTCCTTCGGACTGCCGGCAGCAAATATAAGTCCCTCCAACGTATCTGGGTCGCCGCTCGTGCGAAACTCGCGAACATAGAATGTATTGGCGATGTTCCAGAAATCTGAAAACTCTTCCCCCAGGGTCATATCCTCGTCCCACATTTCCATTTCTTTTTTCTTTTGAATTTCGGGATCGGAATCACCGCTTTCAAGCAGATCGGCTTCCTTAAGGTCGCGTGATGTTTTCGCTATTGATTCTACTTGAGCCAGGATCTTGTGTCGGCGATAAATCTATGTTGAGGGCCCTGGCAGTTTCTTTTAGCAGCTGGAATAGATCATCTTCCACTTCACAGTTTGCGCCGTGAAATGTCCTATAAAAGGATTGATGAGATCCGGGCTCGCTCCTCTTGCATAGATCGGATAAAACGGTTTTTCCGCGCCCCATCTCGCCCCCAATTCAAATAAACAATAGATGGATCTCAATGAAAACGGTGTAATTAGCGCCAATAAAATGTCGGCGTCACGCACTTCCAACTTTAGTTGGGTATTTTATCTTATCCCCTATTTTGATCTTATGCCGGCCGATGCTTGAACAACGAATCTCTCCGCTCGCCAAATTTAATGCGGTTAGAAACAGATCGACTAATTGTCCCGCCAGTATTTCATCCTTGCTGCTATGACTGATAAAAATTTTTAACTTAATCATGGGAAATGGAGAATCAACGTTTTTGATTTGCTGTAAGTCTAACTTTTTTTGAAATGACCGGCAATGAAGTTGTTGCTTAAACAGAAGAAGGCAGGCCCGAAAACCCGCCTTGTCTACTGTCTACTGTCTTCTTACTTTATGGCTGCGCGGTGAAATCCACGCTCTCTTCATCATGAAGCAATGTGACGAGCTTTTGGTCCACGGTAAAGTTAAAGCGCTTGGAACTGATCGAGACCGAATAGCGCTCCGTCACCTGCAGACCGGGAAATGAATAAAGGCCAAACTGATTGGTCAGCGCATATCTCGGTTCGGACGAAAACCGCCCTCGGTCAGCACGACCGTAACGTTTTTGATGGGAATGCCGTCGGCGGTTGCCTGATGGTTCCGTATATGTTAGCGGTCGGCGCAGCGTCGCTCAAAAATCTCGCCATCGGGAGGTCCGAACTTGCCGTATTGCCTCCCAGGAAAACATGTGAATACCCGGCTGTTACCACTCTTCCCACGGCGTCCACACCCATGCTGGTAATATTCTCGTTACCATCCGGCGTACCCGCGGTCACCATCCCGCCGCTGCCCCACAGGCCATTCGACAATATGCTATCGGTCTGCATCACAGAAGAAACTTCGGTTTTTGACTTAAGCGATCTACCGGCGCGGGGAATCGCGCGGAATCCAGAGAACCGTCGGAGTTGAACTTTATCACCGCAAAATCGACCCTGTCAGGCGCGTTCTAACGTATCCGCCCGCCAGGATCTTTCCGTCACCCAGGATCGCCATCACCGCAACATTAAATGTCGAGATGACCGGTCCGGTAAGAGCAACATATCCGTTGGTTCCGAAAGTTGTATCAGGCGTTCCGTCAGTACTCATCCGCCCATTCTAAATCCCCATCCGGATGACGATTACCGACAAAAACGATCTTCCCGTCGGATTGCATTTCAATGTCAGCCGCGGTATCCGAAGCCGACGGCGGCGGCATCATAGCTATTCCACTCGTGCCGAATGAAGTATCGAGCCCACCCGAGGCATTAAACCTCATGACAGAATAACGCTTAGTAATGTCGTAACCTCCGCAGACCAAAATTTTGCCGTCCGGCTGGATAAAAACGTTGGCGATAAGTCCGTATTTGATGAGGTCGAAGGAACCTGCATTCGAGAAGCCGCCAGAGCCGAATCCACTGTCAGGCGTGCCGTTCAGAATTATAGCGGGCCACGTACCAGGTCGCGCCCGGCATAGGAGACTGTCGGTCTTCCTCGCCGGCGATCATTATCTTGTCGTCTGACAGCACTCTGAACGCACTTGGAAAGTGAAGTGCGGGCGAGGTTACCCAGCCTGTTCCACCAAATGATGTGTCCATACTGCCATTAGAATTTATCCGGAAAAGGCTGCTTCCGTTGAGCGCCAGGATCTTGCCGTCCGGCTGGAGCGCCATGGCGTTCGTACGTTCCCAATTACTGACCGACCCGGGAGCAACCGGAATCGTAAATGAGCCGCCGCTTCCGAAAGACGTATCGGGCGACCCGTTAGCATTGAACCTGAACAGGGTTATCTGCGGCGCACCGGGATCATTCATATTGGCGGCCACCAGGATCTTTCCATTCGGCTGGATCGCCATCTGGGTAAATGGCGCTGCGGACGCGGATTGGCCGATGCCGGAAGGTCGTACGACCGCCGCCGAAGTTGGATCGATATCGCCCGGTATGGCAAAAGTATAAGATGGAATTGATCGCTGGGACGGTCCAAAGCAGAGATGGGTAAAGTTTCATAATGGCCTCTTCGGTTC
>CAVYCB010000004.1:0-86736 GCA_963766895.1 uncultured Acidobacteriota bacterium | reverse complement strand
CTCGAGCTTACCTTTTTTTGCTTTTGGCGCCACTTTCCGGTAGTTAACCGGCATCATCTGTGCGACCTCGACGGAATCTACTTTCTCGAGCACTTTCGAATCGTAATTTACCGCCAACGCCGAGCATTGAAGCGCGCGCACGGCATTCACTTCTTCATCGCCGTTTGTAAAAACCCGAAGTTTTGGCTGCGCTTTGCGAAAATTGGGTCCAAGGTGAGATTTTTTTTCAACGGTCATATCGGTTTCCTTTAAAAGTTATTTTCCAAAGTGTTGAGGGCTATCGCTATCCTGTCACTTCGCTCTAAAAAGGCTAAAAGGCATGCATGATCGCATTCCGTCCTGTTTTCTTAACTGGAATTATCGGCGAAAATGGTTATTCGGTGCGTTTCGTGTAACCGGAAAATGCTTTTAAGCTCCGGCAAACATGGGAAATAAATTTATCCGCCTGGTTTTAGCGGGTATTATAGTTCACTTATTCACATTATTTATACTTTTTTATTTAAAACATTAATGTTTTTTTGGAATGGTGAAGGAGAACGACCTGAGGTTTAGTCGTTTTGTAGATACTGAAAAGTTATTTTAGCGGGGAAATCTATTTTAGCGGTTAGACTTCCTTAAATTCGCTATCGACGTCTTCGGTTGAAAGCGCCACGCGGTAATTTTTCGACTGCACCTGTTTGGTGATCAGCAGGTTGTCTTTCGTTTTCAAAAGGTCGGCGCGGTTATAGACGGAGATCTCAAAATTATAGCCGTGGGTGATGGCGTCTTTCGGGCAGGCCTCAACGCAAAATCCGCAAAAGATGCAGCGGCCGTAATCGATGTTATAAACGCTGGCATAGCGCTCGTCGCGTCCGACGCGCTCTTCATAGGGGCGCGGGTTGTCGGTCGCCTCGATGTAAATGCAATCCGAAGGGCAGGCCGCCGCGCACAGATAGCACGCCACGCATTTTTCCTTGCCCTGTTCGTCCACGTGCAGCAGGTGCATCCCGCGATAGCGCGGCTGCACGGTCACCGGCTCGTCCGGGTACTGCACGGTCCATTTTTTCTTCGGGATCTGCGAAAAGGTGATCCGCATGCCCGTAATAATGGCCTTCGTCGAATTGATAACGTCGCTGATGATTGACATATATTTTGTGAAAAAGTTCTCTTGGATTATAACGCAGAAAGAATTCAGAATCCAGAATCCGGGCCAAGCTTGGTGTTCCACCCTGAACAGAGTGAAACAATGGACACCTGGAACGCTTTTGGAACAGAAATCTTAAAAATGAAAGGTTTTGAGGCAAATTGCCCAAAACTGCGGTTGAATATCGCACTTGAACCTTCTTTCGTGGTATTTCAATCACGGTTTTTTGCTTTTATAACGCTTTAATGGCGTTGCCCATAAATGAAACGGATGACTATCGCAATGAGGTCAGAACCGGGAACGCAGTGACCGGGTTTTTATTTGACGAACTGGATAATTGTCAGTTTTTCGCTGCGCTCATTTTTACCCGGTCACTGCGTTCCCGGTTCTGACCCGTTGCTTTGATTAGTCGTTGGAGCGGGCGCGGGGCGGCGCTTCCCCCGACTGCAAATTTTATTTAGTTTTATATTTACCTTCCAGGCATCCCTCATCTTGCATCAATTTACGAACTAAATCAGCTTGTGGTACGCCGATGGTTTCATAAATGAAGAGCGCTTGCTGCCAATACCGACAAGCCTCTTTCATGCTGCCCATTTTAGAGTGAGCCAAGCCCAAATTGCCTAATTGATTACCCTCATTAAATTTGTCGCCTATACGCAGCGCTGTATTTAGAGCCTGTTTATGAAATTCTATTGCTTTGTGATATTCACCCAAGGCAATGTAGGCTAGACCTATATTGCCTAAGCTATTTGCTTCTCCGCGTTGATTGCCGGTTTCACGTTTGATTTCCAGCGACTGTTCATGAAATTCTGTTGCCCTCTTATAGTCGCCCAAAGAATAATAAGCCAAGCCCAAATTGCCTAAACTGTTCCCTTCACCTAACCGATCTCCGATTTCTCGCGATATCTTTAAATACTGTTCATGAAACTCTATCGCCTTTTTGTACTCACCGAGAGAATCATAAGCCAATCCCAAATTGCCTAAGCTAGCTCCTTCAGCGCGCCGAATGCCGAACTCACGCGATATTTTTAATCCCCGTTCGTAAAATTCTATTGCCTTTTGGCATTTCCCTAAATAATAGTAAGCTAAGCCCAAATTAATAAAGCTGTTTCCTTCACCACGTCGATCGCTAATCTCACGTTTAATTTCCAACGACCGTTCCTGAAAATCTATCGCCTTTTGATATTCACCTAAGGAACAGTAAACGCTACCTAAATTGCCCAAGCTTTTTGCTTCGCCAGAACGGTCTCCATTTATCTGGGAGATTGCAAGAGCTTGTTCATAAAAATATATCGCCTTTTGGTATTCGCCAATAAAAAGATACGCATTCCCGAGATTACCTAAGCTGTTTTCTTCACCGTTCCTATCACTGCTTTCCTGAGCTATCTCTAACGTCCATTGCCAAAAATCTATTGCCTGAGAAAATTCGCTATGTTCCCACAAAAACAAAGCATAGGCAAAAAGATTTTCATAAACCTTGGCGCATTCAATGGAATCTTCAAAATATTGCCTTGCGTCAGATATACGCGAAGGACTTTCATAATTCAGCGCTGTGGTCTGAGCCAGGATCAGATATTCGTCGGCCTTGGATTGAAGTTTTGGAGCAGTATCTTCCTCGTATTTTTTCTTTTCCCCCAGCAGGTAAGTCTTTTCGCTTACCATTTCTTCCAGCGCGTCTTCTAAAACCACGCGCGCTTCGGTGATCTCGCCTTTGTCAAAGTGCTCTTTGGCACGGCGGAGACGGTCGGTATTTATTTCGATGCGGGAGAAACTTTCTGCGAGTTTCAGGACGTCGGCTTTGAAGCTATCTATTTTTTCACGAAGCTTAAATAGTTTGGAAGCGATGTCAGAACGTTTTTCCGCGTCACTTTCAGGAATAAGCTGCAAATAATCTTCCAGTTGTTTTTGCTGGTCGAGCATCTCAGCATATTCCGGCGACCTGCCGACAATCTGTTGAGAATAATTTATGGTGGAACCGGAAATATTTTGAAAGGCAGCATTGCCGATTCCACTTTGATTTATTTCATTCGCCATATTTATTTTGTAAGGCCTGTCCCATAAATCCCGCGGAACTATTTCGTGTGTTTAGTGTGTTTCGTGGTTAAACTCTTACTTGTCTAAACATATGAACTAAGGCTTAACCACGAAACACACTAAATACACTAAAGATTTTACCCGGTCGCTGGGGCTCCCGGTTCTGACAAGAACGCATCTGCTGACGCAGACGCTACCGACAAAAACACACTCCATGACTGCCTTGGTTTCTGCATTTTGTCGCTGGAGGCGATGGATTTAATAGCGTAGGGTGAAACCCTACGTTCACGATAACCAAACAACCCGCGACCCTGAAGGGGTCGAATAATTCGTGAGATGTGCGTCCCTTTCAGGGACGCAATATTTTTACGATCTGACGTAGGGTTTTACCCTACGCTATTTTATATGTCGCTTTCAGCGACACGCCGAATCACGAAGCACACGCTAGGGTTTTGCGGCAGCAATCCACGCGAGCGCGCCAACTATCATAGCAGTAGTAATTGGTTCGGGCATGAGAGTGCTCCTTAGTTAAAAATTCGCCTGAGTATAGCACGATTTTTGATCGTGTTGTTTCGTGGTTATCTCCGAAATGCATGGCATTTGAGCGTCTAAAACGGAACTACGAAATCATACTAAAATACACTGGCTTTTTTTACCGCAGACGTTTAGCGCGAAGATCGCGCTTTGCGGCAAGATGCCCGCGCTCCATATTTACCGCAAAATTCCCGAGCGAAGTTCGTCTTATTAAAGTACAAGTTTAAAAACTCCTGCGAGAATCTACCGCAGGCGATAATTTTTCCCAAAAAAGAGGCTAATGTAAAAAATGAAAACCAAACTCCTTTTGCTGACTTTGCTTGTTGTTGTGATCACGATGGGTGCCTGCAGCAGTATGTGCGGAAGCTCGCCCGGCGATAATTCCAACGCCAATAAAGCGACCCCGACGCCGGAAGTGACCCCGAGCGCGACACCGGTTCCGACGCCATCCCTGACCCCGACGCCGACGCCCGTTCCGACGCCCGACGTAGTGACCGGCATTCCCGAATGCGACGATCTCTTTGCGAAGTTTGAGATCTGGGCAGCGGAAAAGAACAAGAACGGCTCGAAGGCGGAAAGAACGGCCGTGGCTGTTTTGAAACTGACGCTGATCGGCCCGATCAAGAGCAAGATCGACAAGATGAAGCCCGGCGACCGCGAAAAGCTGGCGGGACAGTGCAGCCTGGCGGCCATCCAGTTTGAAAGGAAACAGCGCCAGCTGGAGATCGACGCAAACACCGCCGTCAAATAAAGGGTGCGGCAAAATAAGTGCGCCTGACGCGTCTGATATCAGATGCCGGATTTGACTATTTGCCGCCGCGGCAATTAACATCTAGCATCTGATATCTACTCGCGTTCCTGGAGCATTGAATGAAAAATACGCGCAATCTATTAATAGCTTTATCACTTCTCGCCTTTCTGACACTGGCCTGCAGCACCATCAAGAATCTTTCGGGTTCCGGCTCGTCTTCGTCCGGCAATTCCGTTAGCAGCGACGGCACCATTCTGGATTCCGCTAAAACCGGCATCCCCGAATGTGACCGGCTGATCGAAAAGATCGAGGCCAAAGCCAGCGATAAAAACAGCAACTCCAGCATGTTTGAACGCGCGGCCTACCAGTTCATCAAAGACCAGGTGATCAAACCCATCCGCGACGACCTGGCCAATAAATCGGCCGCCGATAAAAAGAAGGTCGCGGAAAAATGCACCGACGCCATGTACCGCCTGGAACAGCAGGAAGATAAAGAAAGTAAATAAGATGAGCGGTGAGCGGTGAGCGGCTATTTAAATTGCCAATAGCTTTAGCTAGTGGTTTGAGGAAGATAAATATATCCTTACCGGCTTTAGCCAAACTAATTAATTTGGGCTAAAGCCCTCTCTTAACCGAAATCCTTTATCCACTAGTTAAAGCTAGCGGCAATTTAATACCTCGGGCGCATCTGCCGCTCATCACTAATCTCTAAACCATATCCGCGTGGCGATGGATCATTTTCCACTCACCGTCTTCTTTGCGGAAAATTTCGGTGACCCGGATATTCATCGGCACCAGTTCTTCCGTTTCTAACATCCGCACCGATGCTTTTTGAAAGCCGGTCCAAAAGGCCAGCCCGTCGGACGCTTCCATATGCAGCACTTCAAAATGAGTTTCGCTGCCGCTGTCAAATGACGTGGCGCCTGATTTGTATGTCAGCAAAACGTCGGCGGCGCCTTCCTTATTCTGGCCTTTCGGGCCGAAAAAAGTTGCGGGTGAATTTGCGGTAACCAGCTTTTCGAGCGGCTGCGGGTCGCCGTTGACGTATGCGCGAGCGGCTTCTTCGCGCTGTTTCATGAATTCCCTGAAATTATCCAACTGATCCCCCATGTTCGTTTCCCCTTTACTAAATATTTTATCAAAAAGGGTTAGCAGATAAAATTGTCAGGCCGGCTATTCTTCATCATCCGGCGGCTTTGAATGGGAGCTGCCGATGCTGATCCGGCTTCCTGAAATATCCTGCATTGCGATGTTGTTATTGCCCCTGACGTCCATTACGTTACTTTTCACCTGCTGGGGCACGGCCTTATACAATCGCTCCAGTTCACTCACCACATCCGCCGGCGCTTCCTTTAATTTCCCTTCCAGCGCCCCGGTAAAATCCTGCTCTATTTTTTCCGTATCAGGATAGGCTTCATAAATGTGCAGCATCTTTTCATCACCCGCAAACAGCCCTTTGACCGTCTCCCAGATCTTGCCGCGCTCCACCCAGCCCTCTTCGGCAGCTTTTTCAACCATCTTCTCTGCGCCCTTCACCAAATACGGTGTGATCGCGCTCACTAATCCCGATGCTAACAATGCCAATTCGATCATAACTTTTACTCCAATTTCTTATTCATTATTCATTATCAGTTATTAATTAGTTTTCCGATTTCTTCATCCGTTAATCCCCAACTTTTCAAAACATCCAGAGCAATTTTCAGATATTCCTCAGTGTACGGCGCCTGCTCAAGAAAAGGCCGGATGATACGCGCCGCTTCTACCGCCAAAGCGATCGATCTCTCTTTATCGGGTTTGTTGGCCTGATAAAATAACGCTTGATTACTAAGTATCATCGCCACGAAGGGCACGTACGCCTGCGGGTTTTTTTCCGCCAGTTCCCGCCTAATCGCAAGAGCCTCGTTATATTCAGCTTCCGCCCCCTCGAATTCGTTCCGGTCGCTATGCAATACCGCCAGGTTGTTAAGCGTCATTGCCACATCAGGCAGGTAAGCCTGCGGATTTTTCCCCGCCAGTTCCCGGTAAAGAGCCAGTGCCTCGGCGTATTCGTTTTCCGCTGCCTCGTATTCATTCTGTCGCCGGTGCAAAATCCCGAGATTGTTAAGCGTCCTCGCCACATACGGCAAATAAACCGAGTTTCTCTTCGCCAGTTCTTGGTAGATCGCCAGTGCCTCAGTGTATTCCTTTTCCGCCGCCTCGTGCTGGTTCCGGTGGCTATGTAATATCGCCAGATTATTGAGCGTGGTCGCCACATTAGGCAAATATATCTGCGGGTTTTTCTCCGCCAGTTCCCGCCTGATCTTCAGCGCTTCGGTAAACTCCGCTTCAGCCGTTTCGTGTTCATTCTGGCGGCGGTGCAAAACCGCCAGGTTGTTGAGCGTCATCGCCATATTCGGTAAGTACACTTCCGGCTTTTTTTCTGCCAATCCGCGATAGATCTTAAGCGCCTCCGTATATTCTTTTCCCGCTGTTTCATGCTCATTCCGCTCGTTATGTACATTTGCCAGGTTGTTGAGCGTTACTGCATAATTTTCTGTCGAAAGCTCACGGCTGAATTCATTCAAAATCTTCTGGTAATACGGCTCCGCCAAATGAAACTGATTGTGCTCTTGTAACAATTTTGCAAAAGAAAAAAGATTATCCAAAAACGTAAAGGCCGCGATCGATTGCTCATAATATTTACAGGTATCTTCGAAGCGATTAGGATTACTAAAATCTACCGCGGTGGATTGTGCCAGTACTAAAAATTCCTCGGCGTTGTGTTTTAACTGGGGTAAGAGTCGATCTCTTTGCGCCAGTAACCGTTCATGCTCGTCATTCATCTGTTCGAGCTCGGTTTCGAGCACGGCGCGGGCCTCGCCAAATTCGCCTTTGTCGAAAAATTCGCGGGCGCGTTTCAAGCGGTCGGTGGTATCGACGTCGATGCGGGAAAAAGTCTCCGCCAGCTGCATCACGCCTTGTTTAAATTGCTCGATGTGACGTCTTTGTTTGGCGATCTTGTCGTTTAGCTCATTGAGGCGGTCGATCTTGTCCGGCGAAACGTCAGCCAGGTGGTCTTCCAATTCCCGCAGGCGCTCAGTCAGCGCGATATAATCCTGCGAACCGACGATCAGTATATTGATCTCGGAATCTTTGACGTTTGAGAGGGCAATGTTGTGATCGCCGGATTGAGAGATGTCGGCCATATTTGCTTGAGATGTTTCGCTCTATAAAATAACTTTTTTCCTTTGGAATTGGAAGAATTTTATCCGGTGAAGGCATTTCCGTCGAGGGGCAGGTAATGTTAAATCACTAAAAGAACCCGGTCACTACGTTCCCGGTTCTGACCTCATCACTAAAGTCCTACGGTTTATTTATTGGCAGCGCGCTTCTGCTGCTCACTGCTCACTGCTTTCCGTTGACCTCGCCTTTGCATCTCTGATAGAATGTTTCATCTATGGAACTCACGTTTTTCACCCCGGACACGATCACCGAAAATTTTTCGCCGCTGATACTTTCACCTGTGCCGGCGGGCCAGCCTCACAATGTGTCGAACGAGGATGATTGGCTTGATTTAAACGATTACGTGCGGCGCGGTTCAGACCAGATCTTTTATATTACGGTGAAGGGCGATTCGATGATCGAGTACGGCATCAAGGAGGGCGACCTGCTGGTGGCCGACCGCCTCAAACAACCGCAGAGCGGCGATGTAGTGATCGCGGAAATAAACGGGAGTTTTACGGTCAAGCGTTTTGTGAATTGGCACCGGCAGTTATATCTCGTGCCCGAAAACCCGGCTTTTAAGACGCGCGAGGTGGGTGAAAGCGAGGACTTTGCCGTCTGGGGCGTGGTCACGCATGTCTTACATAGATTTTAGATCGCCGATTTTGGATTTTGGATCGGTGCAATTCGTGTGTTTCGTGGTTAATTCCTAAACGCAAAAAATAACCAAAGAAAGAAGCAGCCACGAATTACACTAATCACACAAATAAAATCCAAATCGGCAATCCCAAATCTAAAATCGTCAGGCTTGATTTTCCGGGATCTTAAATCCCAGGTAAGTCGCGCCGCTGATGCCCTGCAAAGTGACGAGCAGCGTGTTGAAATCCGGCATCGCCAGGCTGCGCCACACGGTGTAGACAAAGATCCCGCCCAGCACCAGCGTCCACAATACAAGCTGCAACCGGTGAAAACCGATGCTTCCCTGTTCGTCGGTCAGGATGTCATTGCGAAAGCCCTGCGAAGCGCGCGGCATTACGGCGTCGGTCAATTCTTCCTGCCGCTGCTGGAGCGCGTCCATCCGCATCTTCTTAACGTCATACTGCCGCTGCACGCTTTCGGCGCGCGCCGCCACAATCGGGTCGCGTGCGATCGGGGCCGCTGCTTTATCCGGCCCGCCTTCACTCTGGGGCGGCGGCATGCTCAGCACCGCGTGTTCCACCTCAAGCTGGCTTACTTCCGAAGCGACCTCTTCCTGTGCCGTTTGCGTCTGCTCAAGTTTTTTCTGCGTCGAGGTTTGCGAGCTCTTGTCGATCACCGCGCTGCCGACCGCCGTGCCGGCGCTGATGCCCAGCAGGCCTAAAACGCCTTCCGTCAGGCTGTCGAAAGAATTGACGATGATAAAGATAAAGCAGAAGGCCGTGATGGTCAGGAAAAACCAGAAGGCCGCCTGGCATTTGGCCAGGCTGTAAGGTTTGCGTTTTCCCGGCTCCGGCGGCGGGGCCCCCTGATCGCGCAGGATGTCGGTCTTCTTTGCCAGCACTATCAACCCGGCGGCCAGTGCGACCAATATCGCCAGCCACACCCAAAACAGCCATTGCTGTACGCGCACCAGAAAGACCGGCTTGCCCGGCATCTGAACGCCGTTTTCCAATCCGACCGAAGCCTCGATCTGCCGCTTGAAGAAATCCCGCATCACCAGCGGCGTGCTGATGAGCTTTTTCCATTGCTCCGCGTTGGGCGCGCGTTCGCCGCCGTCCCTGATCCTCTCCAGGTGAAACTTGACCGTGCCGGTCGTCGGCTCGAGGCTGTCGGCGGTTATCCCGGGCAGCATCACGCCGTCCAGAAATAATCTGATCGCTTTCGGCTCACAGCCGGGCAGCGTCTGGCCGGTGCTGTTCACACACTGCGAATCGTTGACCAGCTGCTGCAGATTCTCCACCTGAAAATCGAGGGTGTCACCAAGGGCAATGGTCGTTCGCGCGGGCGCGTCACCCGGCAGATCTTTACTGCCTGAGAGATAAACGTCCATGACGCTCATCGGCAGGCGTTCCTCCGGTGTAACTGTCGGCTCGGCCGCGGTAGGCTGCTCTCCCTCACCCGAAGGCGGTTCCACACCGGCCGGGATAGAACCCGCTTCCGCATCGGTACAGTCCTTGATGGTGATGCTGTAATTTTTTTGCGCCTCAACCGTGCGGCTGGCGATAAAGGACAGGAGAGTAAGCAGGAAGATCGAGGCGATCAAAACCATCGCGATCGTAGTGATATCGAGTCTTGAACGGGTCATATGTTTTTCGTGAATAGTAAACCGTGAATCGTGAATAGAAAAGAAGTCAGAATACAGAAGTCAGAATCCAAAATCAGAACCTCTGAAGACAAAATCTTCATCTACTGACTACTGGCTTCTGACTACTGCCTTCAATTCACTATTCACGATCTACGATCCGCTATTTTACTTTCGGATATATCTTCCCGGCGAAGGTGTAATCGATCGCGTTAATGTCTAATCCGCCAATGATCGGTTTGCCGTTGATGGTCAAAAAGCCGGGTATCTGGTAACACATTATAGACGTTTCATCCGCCGAAGGGGTAGCAATAAGCGCAGTTTCCTCAAGCGGCGTCAAAACCTGCTGGCGCACCTCGGTCGGGGTCCAGCCCTGTGTCTCGCCGAAATATTTGATGGCCTTTGCCTCGTCGATGCGTTTTACCACCGCTTTGCGCATATGCTCGTGCGGAAAACCGAGCGTGTGGCCCGTTTCGTGGCGCACTACGCGAAAGAATTCCGAATCCGTCGTCTTCATCGTAAAGGCCTGCAGGTTCATCGTCTGCTTGCTCTTTGCGATGTGCAGAACATCGGTGCCCAGGTATGACCAGTAACCGTCGTTTTCACGCGCGATGCGCACCTGCGCGTCAGCGGTTTTGGCGGTATAGACAAAATTGACGTTAGCGGTCTTGGCCCACGCGTTCATATGCGAAATGATACGATCGCGCAGCGCTTTTTCCGCGTTGTCCATAAAGCCGACCGTCAATTTTACGCCTTTGGTCCCCCAATACTTGGTGGCCAAAACGGCTATCTTTTGTTTGGTGGGCGCAATGCCCAGCTGCGCCAAACGATTGGCGTGCGGAAGGTTTGCGGGGTTGTACTCAACGGCAGTTTTTGCCGCGGCAACCAATTTACTGTCGGGAAGCCGTTTGGGAGTGCAAGTAGCAACTTCTTGTGTGCTCATAAAAATAAGTATCTCCTTTGGGAATATCAATAGGGGTCAAACGACAGGTCCTCGGACTTCGGTCGTTTCAGAAATTTTTAACCGTTACAGTTTAAAAGACGATGTTAAAAAAAGTTTTTGCCGAATCGCTTTTATACGATCTGAATTTTTAGATGTGAAATTCAAACCGGCTTGCCTGCATAGATCCGCTGGGGTCGCGCTTCAATTTTCGTGTGTTTGGTGTGTTTCGTGGTTAACGCTTGTACATTATCCAGGCATAACTGAATTAAAACTTAACCACGAAACACACTAAATACACTAAACAAGAACGGTCAGATCTTTTTCGGTTTCGGGTATACCTTACCGATAAAGGTAAAGTCCGATTTGTTAATGTTCGTGCCGCCTAAGATCGGTTTACCGTCGGTGGTCAGAGTTCCCGGTATTTGATAGCACATGATGGAGGTTTCGTCCGGCGGCGTGGACATCAGCGCAGCCTCTTCGATCGGCGTCAGCACCTGCCGGCGCACCTCGTCCGGATCCCACCCCTGAGTCGCCCCGTAAAAATCGATCGCCGCCTGCACGTCTATCTTGTTTACAAAGGCCTTGCGCATATGTTCGTGCGGGCAGCCGAGCGTGTGTCCGGTTTCGTGGCGCACCACGCGGAAAAACTCCGAATTCGGCGTATCCAGCGAGAAATCGTCCAGATTCATCGTCGCCTCGTTCTTCGGGATCTGCGACACATCCGTGCCGACGTATGACCAGTGCCCGTCGCCGGGCAGGCGCGATATCCGGACCAGCGGGTCGGTACCCGAAAGGACAAATTTAACGTTTCCCGTCTTGGACCAGGCGTTCATGTGCTCAAGTATCTTTTTGCGCAGGGCCATGGGCGGATTATCCATAAACCCGACGGTGAACTTCTTGCCCGCGGCGCCCCAGTATTTTGTGACCATTATGGATATTCTCTGCCTGGTCGGCGCCATACCCAGCCGCCCTAAGGCCCGCGGCGGCGGCAGGTTCATCGGATTATGTTCGGCGGCGGCTTTGGCCGCGGCTACTTGTTTGCTTTGAGGAAGCCTTTTCGGCATGCACATGGCATATTCAAACTTCTTTTTCATACGCGTTTTTTCTCCTATAGGATGGTGGATCTGGTTCACTAAAGTTCGAACTCTACTATAAATGTAAAATCAGGTTAATTCGTTACGCGGACAGGAAAAAAGATACGTAAGCAGTGAGCAGTGAGCAGTGAGTCTCTAATATTTTTGACTTATTTCGACTTTATAAGGAAACCCGGTCACGACCGTTCCCGGTTCCGACCTCATCACAATAATCCTCCGTACCGCTCACTGCTCACTATTTACTGCTCACTATTTACTGCTTACTGCTTACTGCTTACTGTCTCCTCTTTCCTGTTTTCTGCTATTATTCCCCAATATGAGCGCTACCATCGCCACATCTTTCGGCAAGGAAGAGGTCGTTTCGTTTAATCCCGCTACCGGTAAAGAGGTCGGCCGGGTAAAACAATCTTCCGAACGCGAGGTCAGGGAAGCCGTCGCCCGCGCCCGCGAAGCGCAAAAGGAATGGAGCAAGCTTCCCTTTCGCGTGCGCGGGAAATATATCATGCGCGCGCGTGAGGTTTTGCTCGCGCAGCTGGATGAGACGGCGCGGCTGATCTGTGACGAAATGGGCAAGCCGGTCGCCGAGGCGCTCTCTGCCGATATCGCGCCCGTGCTCGACCTGATGCAGTATTTTGCGCGCAAGTCCGAACGCTTGTTACGGCCGGAAAAACTCGGCGTGGGGCTTTACGGCTGGCTGGGGCGTTCGTCAAAAATCATTTACACGCCGGTTGGCGTCGTCGGCATTATTTCGCCCTGGAACTTCCCGCTCTCGATACCGCTGGGCGAAGTAACGATGGCCTTAATGGCGGGCAACACCGTCGTGCTAAAACCGAGTGAGGTCACCGCGATGGTCGGCCTAAAGATCGGCGAGATATTTGAGAAAGCCGGGCTGCCGGAAAACGTGCTGACCATCGTATCGGGCGGCGGAAGCGTAGGCGCGGCACTGGTAACGGGCGGAGCGGACAAAATAATGTTTACCGGCAGCGTGGCGACCGGTAAAAAGATCGCCGCGGTCGCGGCGGAATCGCTGACGCCCGTCGTTTTAGAATTAGGCGGCAAAGACCCGATGATCGTCTGCCGCGACGCTGATCTGGAAATGGCGGCGCGGGCCGCGGTCTGGGGCGCGTTTACAAATTCGGGCCAGGCATGCAGCTCGGTCGAACGCGTTTATGTGCATCGCAGTATTTCCGAGGAATTTACCCGCCGGGTCGTCGAAAAGACCCTGGAGCTAACGCAGAATTACGGCAGCGACGCCGACACCGAGGTCGCCTCGATGTCCAGCGAACGGCAGCTAAAAATTGTCGAAGACCACGTGGAAGATTTTAAGAAAGCGGGCGCGGAAATTCTCACCGGCGGCGCGCGCAACGCGGAATTTAAAGACGGCGTTTTCTTTCAACCGACCGTCATCGGCGGCGCCACCAACGAGATGCGAGGCATGCGCGAAGAAACCTTTGGCCCGACCATGCCCATCGCCGTTTTTGAAGACGAATCAGACGCCGTACGCTTGGCAAACGACACCGAATTTGGCTTGACGGCCAGCGTCTGGACAAAAGATATTTCCCGCGGGCGCTCCTTAGCAGGGCAGATCCGCGCCGGCACCGTGATGGTCAACGAAGTTCTCTATACGCACGGCATCGGGCAAACTCCCTGGGGAGGATTTGGCAGCAGCGGCTACGGCCGCACGCACGGGCGCCTGGGTTTGATGGAACTCGTCGCCCCCCAGCATATCCACATCAATCGCTTCACCATCTTCGCCGATATGTGGTGGTTTAACTACAACGCCGACACCGTGGAATTGTTTAAAGGCCTCGCCCGCCGCTTCGCTACCGGCTCGCTGTTTCAGACAGCAAGGTTATTACCGCAGTTTTTGAAGAGAATAAGGGAGATGCGCCGTAAGCCGAGATAGGCCATACGTATTACGGATCATACCGGGAACGTAGTGACCGGCTGATCTTTATCATTTGAGCAATCGTGTTAATGGGTAAACAATTCACTTCGCTCAAAGCCGGTCACTACGTTCCCGGTACTGACTTCATCGCTCATCGTCGCATCTCCGATTGAGAGTTACCGTTCCACTGATCGCCAATGCCAATGAATTCGGACATATTAAGCGGATCAATGATATGCTTGGGTTACATATCCCTATGCTGGTAACACCTTTAGAATTACTGGGAGGCGCCACCGATGAAATCAGATAAGGCCATCGAAGAAATTAGAAAAGTAAGAAAAGAAATCTCCGCGGAGTTCGATAATGACCCTAAAAAATTGATCGAGCACTACATAGAACTGCAAGATCAATATAAAGAGCGTCTGGTTAAGAAACAGAAGTCGAAAAAAGAAGAAGGAGATCTAAAAGTAGCGTGATCTACCATCTTCGCCGACATGTGGTGGTTTAATTACAACGCCGACACCGTGGAATTATTTAGAGGTTTAGCCCGCCGCTTCGCCACCGGCTCACTCTTTCAGACGGCAAGGTTGTTACCGCAATTTTTGAAGAGAATAAGGGAGATGCGCAAAAAATAGCGCCGTTTGTATCGTGTTTGGTGGTTAACCTTTTGTCGATATATGTCGATAATTTAAGAATTTAACGACGAATCACACCAAATACACTAAACAAGAAGCTTCTTAATTACCGTCCCATAACTTCGTGTTTTTCCGTGCCTGGTGGCTGATTTTCTTTTGACTGGAGCCTCTTCCGGAAATTAAGATCAGCCACGAAAAATACTAAACCCACCAAACCAGAGGCATCCGGATTATCATTTGCAATACTTCGTGCGTTTCGTGTGATTAGTGGTTAAATTCTTTTTGACTGTAAATACCATCACTATTAAAATCGATCAGGAAATACACAAAATAGAATGAGGTATCCCACATGCCTGAGCTCCTGTTCAAAGAAGAAGTCTATGCTATCGCCGGTGCGGCGATGGAAGTCTATTACCAACTTGGCACCGGGTTTCTGGAGGCCGTTTATCACGAAGCATTACAAATGGAAATGCAGAGACGACATATTCCTTTTGAATCTCAAAAATCCTTAACGATAAATTATAAAGATCAGCCGCTTAAAACCTTATACGTTCCGGACATTATTTGCTACAACCAAATAATAATTGAATTGAAAGTTCTGGAAAGACTCTCAGGCCTGGAAGAAGCTCAAATAATAAATTATCTGAAAATCAGCAAGCTTCGGGTTGGCTTATTGATGAACTTTGGTGCCCGCCCTAAACTCGAATGGAAAAGATATGTACTGTAAATTCCAGCGTTCGTTTTCGCGTATTTCGTGGTTAGGGTTTTAGCTTGGAGAAGAATTTAACCACGAATCACACTAAACACACGAAACCGAAAGCATGAAACGAATGCGTTTCATTGACGCAACATCATTCTCCCTTTAAACTAAAACCATACCAATGGATCTACTTTCAACGCTCAATGAAAAGCAGCGCGAAGCTGTCGAGGCTACCGAAGGGCCTTTGCTTATTTTGGCCGGCGCCGGGTCGGGCAAGACCCGTGTGATCACCGTCCGGATCGCGTATCTTATCGCAGAAAAAGGGGTTACGCCGTAGCACATCCTGGCGGTGACCTTTACCAACAAGGCCGCCGGAGAGATGCGCGACCGCGTCAAGAAGCTGCTCGAAGGCCAAAATCTTCAATCCGCGCCGCTGATCTCGACCTTTCACAGCCTCTGTGTGCGCATCCTGCGCTCAGGACATCGACGCGCTCGAAGCGGGCTACACCAAAAGCTTTACCATCTACGACACCGACGATTCGTCCAAGGTCATCAAGGCATCCATCAAGGAGCTCGGGCTGGATGAAAAACAGTTCTCGCCGCGCAGCGTGCTGTATCGGCGATCAGCGCCGCAAAGAACCGCGGCGAAGATGTCGACCATGTTCACCGCGCAGCGCCGAATACACAGACCGATAAAAAAGCCGGCATCGGCGCGGGTGTTTGCGATGTACGACCGAAAGACTCCATCGCGCCAATGCGCTCGATTTTGACGACCTGCTGATAAAGACCGTCGCGCTGCTGAGAATTGCGAGAGATGTGCGCGAAAAATACAACGACCGTTTCAAATATATAATGGTCGACGAATATCAGGACACCAATGCGCTGCAGTTTTCGCTGATCACTTTCTGACCGAAAAGCAGCAGAACATCTGTGTGGTCGGCGACGATGCGCAGAGCATCTACGGTTTTCGCAGGCCGACATCGGCAACATTCTCGAGTTTCGAAAAGCATTTCTCAGGACGCGAAAGTCGATCCTGCTCGAGCAAAACTACCGCTCGACGCAAACCATTCTCGACGCCGCCGACGCCATCATCGAAAACAATGTCAGCGCAGAAGAAGAAAAAGCTCTGGACCAATCGAATCCGGCGGCGAGATGGTGCTGTTATTTCCAGGCGCCCGACGGCGAAGGCGAAGCGCGTTTTGTCGCCGGGCAAGATCGAGGAGCACCTGGGCGATAAACCCGACGATGCGCTCGCCGTGCTCTATCGCACCAACGCGCAGTCGCGCCAGTTTTCGAAGAAGCCTTTCGCCAGCGCCGCATCGGCTATAACATTGTCGGCGGTTTTTCCTTTTACGAGCGCGCCGAGGTTAAAGACGTCATCGGCTATCTCAAGCTCGCCTTAAATCCGTTGATCGACTCGCGCTGATGCGGGTGATCAATACGCCGCCGCGCGGCCTGGGCAAAACGACGCTCGATGAGACTGCAGCGCACGGCCCGGGAAAAAGATATTTCCGTCTGGGAAACCATCAACGTGCTGACCGATCCGGCCTTTGAACCGGAAAGAAAATTAGCGCCGCGCGCCGATCACGGCATTGATAACTTTCAAACAGCAATTTTCGAAATTACAGCTGCGGCTTTCCGAAGCCGCGCAGGCGGCCGCGCCCGTTTCCGAAGCCGTTACCAGCGCGATCGAAGACACCGGCTACGCCAACGCGCTACGGATCGGAAAACTACCGACGAAGCGCAAGGCCGCCTGGAGAATCTGGAAGAACTGGTCAACGCCGCCGCCGATTATGACGAGGAAGAAGGCGGCCTGCGCGAATTTATCGACCACGCCGCGCTCGCTTCCGACACCGACCAATTTGACGGCAACGCGCCCGTCACGCTGATGACGGTCCACGCCGCCAAAGGCCTGGAATTTCCGATCGTGTTTCTCGCCGGTTTAGAGGATGGCATCTTTCCGCATTCGCGTTCGATCAATGACCCGGCGGCGCTGGAAGAAGAACGCCGGCTCTGCTATGTGGCGATCACGCGCGCCGAAAAAATGCTTTACCTGACCCACGCCGCGCGGCGCAGAATTTACGGTGAGTATATTTATTCTGAGCCTTCGCAGTTTTTAAGCGAAATGCCGCTCGAGATGATCAAGGATATGAGCGAGTCCGAATCGTGGCTGCGGTTTGCCAAGAGCGGAAGCTCGCAGCAGACGCGCGACACGCTGCGCTCGCTCCAGGGCCAGCCAAAACCGCCAAATACTTTTACCGATTATCCGAAAAAACCGCGCAACAATTACGCCGGTAAAACCTATAACACCACTGACGCCATCAACGAATTTTTCAAAAAACAAAAAGCGAAGGCCGTCGGCGGCAGCGTCAGTGGCGGGCCGGAACCTCCCTCGGCGCCCCCGTCGGCGCTGGATAGCTCGCGCAGCATGGACAATCTTTTGCGCTCCGCCAGCGATAAACCAGTTTCCTCCGGCAGTTCGACAACCTCTTCAAATGCGGCGGGCCCCGGCGAGCTTTTGCCCGGCGTGCGCGTGCGCCACAGCAAATACGGCCCGGGCGTGATCCTCCGCCGCGAAGGCACGGGCGATAACGTAAAACTCTCCGTCAGCTTTCCCGGCTACGGGTTGAAAAAGCTGATCGAGAAATATGCGAATCTGGAAAAAGAGTAATGATTAGTGAATTGGGAATTGTGAATTGTGAATTGGGTACTGTGAATTTTGAGTTGTGAAATGGGAATTGTGGATTGTGTCGTTGTGGATCGTGAATTGTGAATAGCTGGGCTCGCCGCTTTCACTAGTTACTTGTGTGTTTTTTTCGTGTTGTTTCCTGTCTTTTCGTGGTTACAGTTCTTACCGATTTATTTTAAATTGCCCACTAGCTTTCGTGGCGTTTGCCCATTAAAATAAAGATCCTCCTGATGAGCGATACCTTCGTGCGTTTAGTGTGATTCGTGGTAAAAACTTCCGGAATTAACCACGAAACGCACGAAAAACACGAAAGTCACCCGCCATATCTTAGTTCGAATTAAAAATAAACGAATTTATAGACGACCCGCTTTAGCTAGTGGGAATTTAAGGACTAAAGCCAGGGGTAATTTAGAAAATCGCGAAAAAGGACAGGCATATAACCTGTCCTTTTTTGTTTCGCGGTCTAAATCGTTTTTAGAACCCTTTGGCAAAGGCGCCGATCAATTGCAGGATGATAGCGAGTGTGCCAACCAATCCGCCGATGACACCGGTGATGATACCGGCCATGGCCATTCCGCTGCCGCCGTAATTCATCGGATCGGCGGAGGCTTTGCTGCGCGCCATAACGCCCATGACCACTGCGGCGGGGCCGGTTATGATCGAGATACAGCATATGCAGCTCAAAATACCGCACACCAGCGAAGCGATCGCCAAGCCCTTTTTTCTCGCCCTGCACGGCGCCCGGCGGCTGAAAAGGCGTGTTGCTGCCAAAACCGCTGGACTGATCGTTCCATTGCTGGACGGGCGCCGGCGGCGGATTCCAATCCGGCGCAGCGCCTGCTCCCTGCGGCGGCGAAAACGGCGAATCAAAAGGTGATGGCGGCGGCTGATAGATCTGCTCCGGCTCCGCAAACGGCGGAGGCTGTGACGGGGACGGGATCGGCTGATTTTCCGGCTGCCCGAACGGCGGCGGAATGTGGCTGTCCGGCGGCGGCGGAGGCGAAAAACTCTCCGGTTCCGGCGACGGCAAACTGCCCAAATCTCCAAAAGATGGAGGCGGCGGCGTAGCCAGCACGTCCATCTCGTCTCTCGCGGAAAAGACCGCGGTCTTATTCGGATCAAAGTCCGGTATCTGAAGCGGATCGTCTTCGCCCAGGCCGCCTGCCGCGGGTTCATCCAGCAAAGCCGTGCCGTCGTTCTGGCAAAAGCGCAGATTATCGTCAAAGGTGTTATTGCAACTAGGACATCTTTTCATTACGTAAAGTCTTCCTTTTTTGGAAACTCGGAATTACAGGGAATGATAAATTTTAGCTTAAACCTTTGTAAAACAATAGTTGAAAAGTGTCAAATCATATATTTCTGTATCTGCGGAAAACCAAATATCAGCGCCGTCACAGGATTGCGATGCTGTCTAACCCCCAAATTTTCTAACGCGGCAATAATGCCCCCTTATATAGATAGAGCGGAACCTGCGCCGTAATTATTTTATCTATTTCTTTCGGGGAGCGAATCTCCGTATCAAGATCCCAGATTTTAGCAGTTTTATCCGAACTGGCTGTAATGGCCTTTTTCCCGTCGGGTGAAAATTTTGCGCTCATAACCGAATCTTTATGCGCCAATAGCCCAAAAAGTTTCCCCGTCCTGGTATCCCAGTTCTTGGACACATTATCCGAGCCGGCAGTAATTATTTTTTCTCCGTCCGGGGAAAATTCAGCCGAGAAAATAAGATTTTGCCGTTCGAGTAAAAATATCATCTTATTTGTTTCCCCATCCCAAACCGTAACCTTGTCGTCAATCACCATTAAAATTAATCTATTGTTGGGTGAAAATACGGCCGAGCTAACCGCACCTTGAGCATTTAGTTCGGCAAGCTGCTTTCCCGTTTTGGATTCCCATATTTTAGCCGTTTTATCAAGGCTGGCGGTAATTATTTTTTTGCCGTCCGGGGAGAATTTCACTCCGCGTATGCCGTCTTTATGATTTAACAAAAAAAGAAGTCTTCCGGAATCGACGTCCCATACTTCAGCCGCGGCGCCGAAACCCGCTGTCATTAAAAGTTTCCCATCCGGAGAAAATTCCGCCAAATAAGCAATGTCGCTATTTGTAAGTAAAAAAAGAGGAGCCCCGGTTTTCGCGTTCCAGATGTAGGCCTCCTTATCGAATGCGACTGTGACAACTTTATCGCCATCAGGAGAAAATACGGCGGAAGCCACCGCCGCTTTGTGGCGTAAAACAAAGAGAAGCTCCCCCGTTTTTGTATCCCAGATCCGGGCTGTTTGTCGGTACTAGCCGTTACCAGCCGCGTCCCGTCACTCGAAAAACGGGCAGAATTTACCGCCCCCTGATGTGGCAATAAAAGAGTGTTGTTTCTGCCCTCTAAGTCCCATATCCGAACTGTTCTATCCGGACTTATGGCGGAAAGTGTTGTAACGACTTTCTTGCCATCCGGTGAAAATTCAGCCCATTGAAGAGAGTCCGGAAGATTTAAGAGACCTGAAAACCCGATCCCTAACGACACTCCAAACCGAAGCGACACCGGTCAAGTCATAGACGCCGATCTTCTTGCTATCCGGCGAGAAAACAGCCGCATTGACAGGGCCGGAATGTTCAAACGAAAAAAAGAGCTTTACCGGTATCAGCATCCCAAACTATAACGGTTTTGTCGGCACCGACGGTAACGATGCTCTCCCCGTCGGGTGAAAACGTTGCTGCTAAAACGGAATCCCGATGAGACAAAACCAGGGCAAGTTTCCCTGTTTTGGTGTTCCCAAACTTTGACCGTTTTGTCCATGCCGGCAGTGATCGCTCGCGTCCCATCCGGAGAAAACTCCGCTGACTTAATAGCGTCCGAATGCTGCAATTCAAAGAGCAGCTTCCCTGTTACAGCGTCCCAAATTCTACCAATATAGTCTGTCGAGTTCGTTAGGACCTTACTTCCGTCCGATGAGAGCCTAGCCGAATAAACTATATAATCATGGCTTAATACGAAGAGAAGTTTTCCTGTTTCGGCATCCCATATTCTAGCTTTCCTGTCATAACCGGCGGTCACTATCCGTTTCCCGTCAAGCGAAAATTCCGCCGATTGAACGGAATCGTCATGAGGTAAAGTTAAAAGTAATTTTCCGGTTTCAGCATCCCAAACCTTGGCCGTGCTATCGTAATTTTGGCCAATAATATTCGAGCTCGCGGTGATAATCTTCTTTCCGTCGGGAGAAAACACCGCGACTTTAACGGCACTTTGGTGTCGCAGCGAAAAAAGGGGGGTTCCGGTTTCGGCATCCCAAACCGCGGCAGTCTGATCGAAACTGGCTGTTAGTATTTTTCTGTCATCCGGTGAAAATACCGCCGAATAAATGGGCTTTTGATGTTGAACCTCAAAAAGGAACTCACCGTTCTCCGCATTCCAAACCCTGGCGGTACGATCTTGGCTAGCCGTAATTATTTTATTCCCTGCGTGCGAAAATTTTGCCGAATTGATAGCGTCGGAATGTTTTAGCAAAAAGTTTAACGATTCGATCGATCTCATTGAGCGCCGCAGTAAAAAGCGAATATCGGACGTCTCGTTCGAACCGTCATTAGTATTTTTAATTTGATAGGCCGCATTTAAATAAACCGCTGCCCGGAACGGATAATAATTTAACAATTCCTGCCGTCCATTTTCCGTATAGGCGGAACCGCAATGCGTTATTCGCCTTAATTGTTTGCGCCTCGGCTTCGCGGCGTCTTTCCTCGGCCTGATTTTTGGCTATCGTTTCATTTTTAGTAGCTTGTTCGGCTTGTTTGCGGCGTTCTTCGGCCTGATCTTTGGCTATCTTTTCGGCCTCAGTGGCGGCCTCTGCTTCTTTGCGTTTATCGTCAGCGAGTTTTTTGGCGTCGGTTGCCTCGTTTCTCGCTTGGATCGCGTCATCGCGCTGTTTGTCGGCTTCCAGTTTTTGTTCTTCGGCTATAGTTTTTTGTTCTTTCTCGGCCGCCTGCGCTGCTAATGCCCGCTGCTGTGAAACTATGGCAAAGATGAGCAATACCGAGAGCACTGCGAGGCTGGCGCTCATGGCGGCGAAGGCGAAGCGGCGGGAGCGGGCGCGGCGTTTTTTTTCGCGCTGTTCCATTTCGCTGCGGCCGAGCGAATAGACATCGGCAAGGATGTTGTACCAGGGGCTGATAAATATCCCGCGGTTGATCTTGTCTTTGTCAGGGTTGAAATTCAGGTAGTTGACGGCGAGCGGCATTTCCTGTGCAAGGCACAATTCGTCGGGGAAGGCCATTTCGCTTTCCTGGCCGTCTTTCGCTTCATTGTTGGGAATTCCCGAAAACAGAACGGGGATGATGTGTTCGGCGCCGCGGACCTCGACAAAGCGCCTGATCTCGTCATTTACAAATCGGCTCGCGCGCGCTTCGGGCGAGCAGACGACGATGAGCTTGGAGGATTCCTGTAAATTTTTTAGAAGATTTTTATGATAATCGCCGGAGGAAAAATCTTCCTTGTCGCGAAAGGTTTCGATGTTGCGCCGCGGCACGTTCAGGCTTTTTTCCGGCTGATAATTTTCCAGGGCCTGTTCCAGCTTGCCGGCAAAGGCTTCGTTCTTCCTTGAATAGCTTATAAATACATCGTACTTGTAGGATATGACTTCATCTGTCATCACAGTTCTCTCTTTCTCGTTTGACCGTAGGAGGCGCCTTCGAAAGACCATGTGAATTCCCGGACCGCCCGTGGCTCTGAGAGGCGTCAAGAGTCCGCGCTACATGTTAGCATGCGGTATTTTGTTTCAAAATATAAAAAGGCGGCCACAAGTGCCGCCCTACTAAGTTATTTCGAGACCGGAAGCCCCGATAGGATCTTTTACACCAATTCCAGTTTGCTAAAGAAATAGGCGATCTCGATGGCGGCGTTCTCGTCGCTGTCGGAGCCATGGACGGCGTTTTCGCCGATCGAGGTGGCAAATTCCTTGCGCAGCGTCCCTTCGGCGGCTTCGGCCGGGTTGGTCGCGCCCATCAGATCGCGCCAGGCCTTGACCGCGCCTTCTTTTTCCAGCGCCAGCACGATGCAGGGGCCGCTGGACATAAATTCCGTCAGCTCCGCAAAAAAGCCTTTGCCCGTGTGAACGGCGTAAAAGCCTTCAGCCTGTTTCGTGCTCATGTGGATGAGTTTCATCCCGCGAACCTTAAAACCCGCGTCCACGATCTTTTGCAGAATAGCGCCGAATTTCCCCGCGCCCGTCGCGTCAGGTTTGATAATGCCGAATGTTAAATTGCTCATTGTTAATAGTCCTTCTTAGATATAAAAATAGAATTTAATAGCGGATCGCGATGCAAATGTTCGTGTTTTTCGTGTGATTCGTGGTTAGATCGGCCAAAAACAAGTCTAACCACTAAACACACGAAACGCACCAAACAAAGCGCCCCGGGCCGAAACTATAGATAATACAACAAGTGGGGTTGATTGCGGAAACACGTCACAGGATGTCGGTGGGTGGGGATTCCAGCGCTATGTCTAAAGTCATTTCGCTATGCGCGGGTATTAAATAACTACGGATCCTGAACGTCTTAAATCCCTTGCCGGTTCCGTCCACGATGATGTCATAGCGTTCCGGCAAAAGCAGGATCTGGTATTTTCCGCTCTCATCGGTCTTTATCTTATGCTTCCCGCTCTTGCCCGTAAAAAGGATATCGGTATTCGGATAAACCGCGCCGTTATCATCCCGCAAGACCCCGCGCAGCCAGGTTAGCGGATCGGTCCTGCGCAGCGCCAGCAGGGATCGAACCGGTTTTGTTGTCACCCCTGAGGATACCGAAGCCGCTATCGGCTCTAGATTTGTCAACGCGCTCCCCGCTACCGGATCGGTCTTTACCGATCTTAGTTCCGGGCCTTCGAGATCAATCATTTCCGGGGTTGTTTCGTTCTGCCGGCAGACCATGCGACAAATGTATTTACCGCGGTCATCTTTCTCCGGATCGCAAACAAAGGAACCGCTGGGATTGACCTTCATTTTGAGATCAATTATTCGTTCCCCGTCAGGGCGATAATTTAAGATTTTGATGAGAACGAATCCGGGAGAAGAAAATGCGATGGTGTACTTCCCTTCCGGCAGCTCCAATTTATATTCGCCGTCGTCGTTTGAAAGCGCCTGCCACATTTTCCCCGAAACATCGGTCGCCCCGATCGATACCCTGGCAATGACCGCACCCAATTCGTCCGTAATGACGCCTTTTAATGCCCCATTGCCTGGCTGGGCCTGCGCAGGGGCAAAACAGGCAAGAAGAAATAGTATGACGGCGAGATATTTCATATTTATTGTTTGTCGCGCAGAAGCAGATTAAAGACCGCTTTGCCGTTTTCGGGCACCGTGAATTTTTGCGTTCGCAGCGGCAGGTAAGATTTCGTGCGGAAAGTGATCTTGTAATCGCCCGGTTTGAGCTTTAGTTCATATACGCCCGTGTAATCCGTGCTTACCCCGCGGGTGGATTCGTCCGCATAATTAGTGAAGGTGACCCAAATATAGTTGACCGGCCTTCCCTCCTCATCCGCGACGCGCCCGGTCACGGTGGCGTATTTTTCCTTTTTTCTCAACAGCAAAACGTCGTATGACAGATTAGTGCAGTGGGGAAAGGTGGTCGTCTTTTCGCTATCGAGAAAGCCGGGCGCGGAAACGATCAGCTTATAATTGCCGGTGATCACGTGGCCCTCAAGCAGTTTTATTTCCAGCGCGCCGGGCTTGTCGGCGACGGGCGCGAATTTGCTGTCCTTCATCTCGTCTTTTAACCACGCCACGATCTTTACCGACGCGTTCTCTACCGGTTTCAGATCATTGTCATACACATTCAGTGTCACGCCGAACTGCCCGCAAAGCTGGGCGGAAGCGGTAAAAGAAAATGCCGCGAGAAAAATAAATGCGAAAATAAGGTGAAATGTTTTCATAATGTATTCTTAGTGTGTTTCGTGTATTTAGTGGTTAATTTTATGCCTGCTATTAGGCGATCAACTATGATTTAATCACGAAACACACGAAGCGCACGAAACATGAATGCCCGCGCTCCCAGGTTTACACACCTATCTGCCCCAGATGCTGCTCGAGGTGCTTGATGTAATCGAGCATAAAATATTCCAGCGTCGCAGGCTCTTCGGCCGGTATGCCGTACAAAGCCGTTTGATACAAATTGTGTCTGGCCCGCGGCGCGGTGCGGACGTTTTCGGGCGTATTTTCCATCACCCGGGCGAGGTGCAGATTGTACGCGCGCCATAGCTCGAGCAGGTCTTTCCACGGCGTGTTCTGGTAATCGTGAAAATCGACCCACTTTTCCTGTTCATAGCCATCGAAAACCAGGTCGTCCGTAAATTGCGCGCGGACAAATCGCTGGTGATTGTTCGAAGCCGAATCGATCAAATGGCCGATCACCTGCTTTGGCGACCACTTGTCCGGAGCAGGCGGCGCTGCGGCAGCTTCGTCCGATATTTAAGATAATCGCGAGTGAGCCTTTTCTACCGTGGCGCGAAATTTATTTATGTCATCCTGCATATAAGACCGAATTCTCTTTTTTCGTGGTATCGATGTTTTCGTGTTTTTCGTGTGATTAGTGGTTAAAGAACTTTCGGATCCAAAGTTCTTTCAAACTTAGATTAGCCACTAATCACACGAAAAACGCGAATAAGAAACAACACCTGCTCGCTGCGCGTTCATGCGGGCAAGATGCCCGCGCTCCATATTGACGCTGCGCGCTCCATATCAACTAAATCTTTCTGTAATTTCGGATGTAATTCTCGCGGGCCGGGTTGTTTCGCGGTCGATCATTGCCCAGACCGTGCGGGACTTTACCAATAACTCTTCGCCGCGGGTGATCTCGGTAAATCTTTCGCAAGTCACTGCCTTCCACCCGCCGACCCAGGTGGCAGCGGTTATTTCCTCGCCGGCAAAAGCCCGCTGTTTGTAATCGATCTCGTGCCGCGAAACCCACCAGCCGTATTTTTCGCGCAATTCCTCCGGCGCATAGGCGTTCCAATGCGCCACCGCCACGTCCTGTATCCATTGCAAATAAACGACGTTATTGACGTGGCCGTGCTCGTCTATCTCTTCCGGCCTGACCGTAAAGCTATGTGAAAATTTCTGCGGCATTTCAGTTAGAAATTCTAAACTCATTACCCGCAACCGGCAACAGTGGGAGGCGGGTCAGTTTGAAAACGATAATGTCCGCATAGCGGACTGTAGAAAATAGCCCAGGGCTTTAGCCCTGGGTACTGATCAATTTGAGTATCCAGCCCTGAAAGGGCGGCAGAAATGGCCGGATTCTGCCGCCCTTTCAGGGCTGGATCGTTTTGGATCAGATACCCAGGGTGGCGTTCGCTTTGCTCACTACCCTGGGCTATTTTCTTTTGTCCCCGCCCGGGGACTTTTAAGGATAGATTTTAACTGACCAGCACTAACAAGCCCGCTATTGCTAAACATTGTTAAATAGTCTACTATAATTGCTGAGAAACCTTTATTCTGCTGTTCCGGCAGGCTTTTTCACCAATAAAACTGATCAGTATATAAAGCTATGAGAAATCTTTGCCTGTTATTCGTGTTGTTTTTCGTTTTTGCGATAGGCGCCGACGGTGCTCCGGACCCGTCTTTTAACGGCGGCAAACCGGCGCGGACCGGTTTCGGCCTGGCCGGTGACGAAGCGCGCGCAGTTGCCTTCCAACCGGACGGAAAGATCCTGATCTTTGCCCATAGTTACGCTCCCGGCCAATCGTCGCTGCTTCGCTATAATGCGGACGGTTCGATGGACATGACTTTCGGAGACAACGGGCAGGTTTTTCTTCCCCGCTCTTACGAAAACAGATTTCGCATTTTTGTCCTGCCTGATGGAAAGATCGTTGCTTTCGGCGCGTACTATCTCACGCGGCATAATCCGGACGGCAGTTTCGATACTTCGTTCAGCGGCGACGGTATTATGCCCATGTCCGTTGACGACCTGTACGTACAAAACGACGGCACGACCATAATTGGATCTGGTCACGAGCTTTGCAAACGGCTACGGGCCCTCGGGTTTGCCGGATAATACGTTTCCCGCGATCGATCCCCCGACGCGCGGTAATAATTCCGTGCTTGTCGATGGCTCAGGCAGGATCGTTGTCGCGGGCGTCGGAGACGGCACCGGCGATCCGAATGATGCGCGATATATATCTGTTATTGTATCCCGATATTTGGGGCCGGAAGTTTCCAGGCAGGCAGATTTAGTTAAGGTGCTTGATCAGCCGAACGGACACGTGAAAGGTTTTTGACCCCGCCGGCAATTAATTGTCCGGTGCTAAGACCGCTGCTTCGGGAGCGGTCTTTTTTACGGATTCGACACCGCGTTTCATCGCGGCCTCGGTGGTGTAGTATTCGCTTTGCGCTACCGCCCGGCCGTCGCTGCTTTTAAGAAAAAAATACCACTGCTCACCGCGGCTTCGCTGATCGAAATTGGCATCGTCCATGGCCAATCCCCTCGTCTTCCCGGCGGCTTCGCGGGCCTTGTCTTCACTGCCGTATTGAAAGCCTTTCAAAATTTCCTGGCCGTTGGAAGATTTCAGCACAAAGTAATATTTTCCCTGCTCGGTCTTTACGATCTCAAAATGCCCTTTGCGCTGCGCCTGGGCGGTGGCGGTGGCGGCGAAAAGCGCGAGAATTATAGCGGATAAGAGAAGTATTTTTTTCATAAAAAATGATACCGTGTCAGCATTATCCTAGCATGGAATGGCAAGGTCGAGTAGGTCCTTGAGGTCGGAGCCGGTAGGGTCGCGACCGGATCGCGGCTCTGCCGCCGTGCTGTGCGGAAAGGCTCCGTCTTTCCGAGAGACACTCCTAATAAATAAATGGAGGCTCAGCCTCCGCCAATAAAAACTATCGTCACCGGTAAGCCATAGGCTTACCGCACATCACCGCGGCAAAGCCGCGAATTACATGAAAGTCCGTTAACTCTGCAAACATTTGTGCCGGCAAGACGCCCGCGCTCCCATGTTTACTCATATGTTATTTGTTGGTGATGGTGCGTTTATGCGCGCGGACGGTTTTACCTTTGCGCACGTACGATTTTACTTTTACGCTGCGCTGGTTGGTTTTTAAGATAGGCGTTGCTTTCAATTTTTTCCGCCGCGAGTTTGTCTGCGCCGATACCGGCTGAATAAAACCCGCCATAAGAAGAATCAAAAGAAATAAGATTTTATATGACATAAGAAAAAACCGTGAATAGTGAATGGTAAATCGTGAATAGAAGTTTTAACCACGAATTGCACTGATCACACGAATAAAAACAAAATCTAAAATCTAAAACCCAAAATGGTCTAGCCCAGCGTCAGCGAGAGCACGCCGAGCTGCTGGTACATGGTCATAAAGTCATACTGGTTCCAGGCTTCGACGATCTTGCCGCCTTCCACCCGGATCAGGCAGAAGCCGCCGAACTTTACCTCTCGATCGGTGGGCGCCACACCGATGCCCTCGCCCAGGTGGGTTCCCTTTACCACCACGTGGACCACCACAAACTCGCCTTCGCTGACGGTCTTTTCGATGGTCACATTCATATCTGGGTAGGCGCTGGTAAAGGCATCGAAAAGCATGCGAAATCCGGCCGCCCGCGCCGGACATTTCCCTTGTCGTCCATCAGGCCGTGCGAAACGCTGTCTTCACTCAACAGTTCATCGACGATCGCAAGATTCCGTTTGTTCCAGACCTCTTCAAACCAGCGATGAACTACTTCCGCATTTGTCGACATAAATTTTAGATGCTCGGATCGGTCAGCGAGAACGCTCCAACTGCCGGTACATATTCAAAAAATCAAACTCGTTCCACGCCTTTGCTATTTTGCCTTCCTTTACCTCGATCAGCAGCATCCCGGTAAAGGCGACACCTCTTTGCGTCGCTGAAAATCCCAGCCCCTCGCCGAGATGCGTGCCGGTAACCATGCAGCGCGCAAAAGCATGGTCAGCTTTTGACATTGTTTCTTCGACGGTGACATTGATGTCGGGATATGCCTGGATAAAAGCCTGAAAGAGATCTTTGAACTTGGCCTTGTTGTCGACCTCGCCCCCCTTGCCGTCGGGCAGGCCGTAGGCGATGCAATCGTCGTCCAGCATTTCGTCGATCGCGGCCTCGTTCTTTTTATTCCAGACCTCTTCAAACCAGCGACGGATGAGAGTCTCGTTCTGTTCGGACACCTGGGCACACCTCCGGATTTTTGTCTTTGCAGGGGAGCGAAGATGGAGAATAATAAGCTGTTTTTGGGAATTTTGGAAGTTTTTTTCGACGCTTTACGTTCGGTAGTGAACCTTCTACCGCCACCTCGGCCCCCGCCTGCTGCGATTCACGCTTCAGAATCCGCTATTTGTTTAATTTAGAAATGCCATCATCGCCTTGCATTGTATTTTTCCGGTAGTTATTCTGGATAAAATACAATGCGTTTCCGCAGCTACAAACCGGCGGCGTTTCTCTCTGATTTCGTCGATAATTTTTGGCTCTATGAGGGCTATGAGGCCGAACACTTAAACGAACGGATCCTTCCCACCGGGACCTTCGAACTGGTGATCAATCTCCGCCAGAATGAATTGCGAATTTACAGTGCAACGGAGCAAACAGACTGTGCCCGTTTTTCGGGCGCTGTCGTATCGGGCGCTTATGGAAAAGGCTTTGTAACCGACTCCGAAGAGGAAGCCTTTATTATCGGCATTCATTTCAAACCGGGCGGGGCGGCTCCATTTCTTGGATTCTCCGCCGGCGAGCTGGCCGACGCTCACGTCAATCTGGAATGCATCTGGGGCCTGCCGGCTAATCTCTTGCGTGAGCGTCTTTGTGATACAGCTACCGCGACCGAACGTTTTTCCCTGCTCGAGGAAAGTTTAATAGATCACCTGCCTGGCCCCCTGGAACATCACTACGCCGTTTCCGCTGCGCTCAAAGCCTTCAGCCGTAACGCTGCCACCACAGTTCGGGACATTGCCAAAGATGTAGGGCTAAGCGAACGTCGATTTATTCAGATCTTCAAAAAAGAAGTTGGAATGACGCCCAAGCTATTTAGTCGTGTGCAGCGATTTCAACAAGCCCGCGCGATCATCCACCGGCATGAAGGTGCGGTTGATTGGGCAGCTATTGCCATGGAATGCGGCTACTTCGACCAATCACACATGATCCGTGAATTTGACGAGTTCAGCGATATCAGCCCCGCGGCGTACCTGCGTCAATATAACCGCTTTCTTGATCGGGACATACATATCAAACGCTACCACATTCCGTTATTTTCAAAACCAGGTCAATTTTATCCAATACAACCGGCCACTTGCGATGACATAATATCTCCGGGTGGTGATTATGTCGGAAGATAATAAATTTCCTCGCTGCCGTTTTTGTGTCGCATTTAACCCGCGACTAAAACGACCAGCGAAGAAGGGAGTAATACGATAATGGAAAAGAAACCTTTATTGCGGCCCGTCGCTGTCCGATATCAGGTCACGGACGTCGATCGAGCGGTCGAATTTTACACGCAGCATCTTGGATTCAAGCTGGATCGGAAACCTGCCCCGGTAATCGCGCTGATCTCAAACGAAGGTTTCAAAATTTGGCTGAGCGGGCCAGGAGCATCAGGATCGCGCCCGATGTCGGACGGACGGACACAGGAGCCGGGCGGATGGAATCGTGTCGCTCTCGAGGTGGAGGATCTGCCGTCTGTCATTGAGGCTATGAAAAAGGAGGGCTTGCATTTTCGGAATGAAATGGAGAAAGGCCCGGGCGGCTCTCAGATCCAGTTGGAAGACCCGGATGGAAATCCGATCGAACTATTTCAACCGGCTTCTGAGCGAAAGTGAGTTTTAGAAAACTTAGAAGGATAACCAATGAGAAAAGAGGAAAAAGCGAGCTTATTAAAAACCAAAATTAATCCGCCGCATGCAATATTTGCGTTTATGATATTCTGCGCGATCGGCATCTCCGGGCAAACGGCGCAACCGCCCGACCCCAGTTCTTATGGCATGACCCCTGGTCGACTCGGAGCTAACGTGGCCGCCGCGCTGGCGCTGATCGGGGTGGTTTTCGGCGTTGTGGCCTTAGTTCGTCCGTCTGGCCGTTTCGCTCGGCCCGGGGCCATCATAGCACTGGCGGCGGGACTGATCGGGATCATCCTCGGCGGACTGGTTGCAGCTGCCTCCAGCGGTCGTATCGGCACCGGCGGAGGGCTTGCGGGAGCAATCGTGGCCATAGTGCTGGGACTGATAGCCGTTGCGATTGGCGGTTTGGCGATGGTGCGGTCGCGCCGCACCGGCTGATCTGCCTGTCGGTCGTCCAGGGCAACCTGAAACGTCTTTCATTCTCAAGTAAAAAGGGCGGCCACAGGTGCCGCCCCTACATCTTCCCAGACTTCCCGGACTATTCCAAACTTTCTTTCATCGCCTGGCCGATGTCGGCGGGGGTATCGACCACGCGGATGCCCGCCTCGGTCAGGGCCTTCATTTTTTCCGCCGCAGTGCCTTTGCCGCCGGAAATGATCGCGCCGGCGTGTCCCATGCGGCGTCCCGGGGGTGCGGTCTGCCCGGCGATAAAAGCGACGATCGGCTTGGTGACGTTTTCTTTTGCGTAAGCGGCCGCTTCTTCCTCGGCAGTGCCGCCGATCTCGCCGATCATCACGATGCCAATGGTCTCGTCATCTTCCTGAAACAATCGCAAAGCGTCGGTATGATTGGTGCCGATGATCGGGTCGCCGCCGATGCCGATCGCGGTCGATTGCCCCATACCCAGATTCGATAATTGCCACACGGCTTCATAGGTCAGCGTGCCGGAGCGCGAAACCACGCCGATGTTTCCCTCTTTGTGAATATGGCCGGGCATGATGCCGAGTTTGCATTTTCCGGGCGAGATGATGCCGGGGCAGTTGGGCCCGATAAAACGCGTCTGTTTGTCTTCCAGAAAACGCTTGGCCTTGACCATGTCCGACTGCGGGATGCCTTCGGTAATGACGACCACCAGGGCCAGGCCCGCGTCGGCGGCTTCCATCAGCGCGTCGGCGGCAAATGCCGGCGGCACATAGATGATCGTGGCGTTGGCGCCGGTTTCTTTGACGGCATCGGCCACGGTGTTAAAGACCGGGATGTTTTCATGCGTAGTGCCGCCTTTGCCGGGCGTCACGCCGCCCACGACGTTGGTGCCGTAAGCGACCATCTGCTGCGTATGAAAAGTGCCTTCTTTGCCCGTAATGCCCTGCACGATCAGGCGCGTGTTCTTATCGACCAGTATGCTCAAGTGTGTTTTCCCTCTAAATATAAGTGGATTAATGCAAAACGAAATTATAACAGGGCAGGTCTGGAGAGTCTATTGAGTCTTAACGCCATAAAGCTTGTTCACATCCGAAACCTAAAGTAAAATCACAATACTAAATCGCACACTAAGCCAATTGAAGGGAAAAACAGGAATATGTTGAAAAATGCTCTCACTGTTCTGGCGCTTCTTTTTTTCGCGAACGCTTTTAGCGCTTCGGCACAGACGGTACAGCAAATTTCGTCCAAGATCACCAACAATAGTGTAAAACTGTGGATCATAACGGCGATCGATATCTCCATGGGAGGAAATGCCTGTACCAAAGGAGAGATGTGGGAATTTTCCAGCAACGGGAGGGTAACGATCTCCAAGTGTGTTAAAGGTTCCGTGCGGCACGAAGAAAAATCCTGGAGTCTGGAGAAAATATCGATCGATCTGATCATGAACGTAGGCGGCACGCCCTATGTTTTAAAATGGATCAAAAAAGTGGGAAATAAAGAAAAGATGAAATTGAGGCTCAAGGCCACCGCCATGACCCAGCAGACAAAAGACATAACATTTACCTTCGAACGAGAGTGAATCTGAAATGAACGAAGAAACCTATCGTCGCTGGGATATCACCGCCAAGTTCATCGCCCCGATACTGACCGTGGCCGGCATACTGGTCGGGGTCTGGCAGTTTTCTACCGAGCAAAGCGCCCAATTGCAGCGCCAGCGCGATCAGATAGCTACCGGCGATAAACTCGATTTTAAACGCCGGATCTGGGAGAAACAATTAGCCGTTTACAGCCGGCTGAGTAATGTCGTCGGGAAAATAGCTTCTGCAAGATATAAAAACAATAAAGAAAAATTCGGCAAGGATATCGATGAATTCTACGGCATCTACTGGGGCGATATGGTCTATGTAAAAGATGACCGGGTCGAACAGGCGATGATCGATTTTCGCCTCGAAATCGAAGACTTTCTTAAAGGTGAAAACAGCGAGCTCAACAGCGAAAGCCCGGAAGACCGTCTGAAAATAAAGGCAAAAGCATTGATCGACGCCTGCCGGGCGTCTTCAAAAGAGACCTGGTTCACCGAATGAACAAAAATGAAACCTTATGACACGAAAACTTCTGCTCGTCTTTTTTTTATCGATATTCGCCCAGTCTGCTTTTGCTTTTCAGACATCCGCCCAGGCCGGCGATACTTACAGCATATTTTACCTGGCGGTCGGAAGCACCCGTTACCTGTCTCGGCCGATAGAAAAAAAAGATGAAAAAAGCTTTTTCCCCGTCAATCAACCTTTCCCGAACATCGTGGGGGCGACCAAAAGCGCCAAAAATATGGCCTCATACATGGATCGTATCGGCGCGGTATACGGAATAACGCTGCTTTCCGATGAAAGCAGGCTGGTCTCCAGAACCGACGTCATCTCAGCCTTGGACAAACTGCTGGAAAAGGTCAAAGCATCCAAGGCAAAAAATCCACTGATCATTTTTTATTTTTGCGGCCACGGCGTTTCCGAAGGCATCGCCTGGAATCATTTTTCGCTGCCCGGAAATTTTAATTTGTATGGAGACGAGGTAGACATCGAACTGATGTCCGACTACTCGATCTCTACCGGAGAAGTTGCCACCTCGATCGAAAAGGTTTCTACTTCTTATTTATTAATGCTCGATTCCTGCTATGAAGGAGAAGAGCCTCCCTTAAGCGCATTATTCTTTTCGGAAAAGTTACAGGCCAATATGGTCGATATTTTCAACGTGCTAAGAGCGGCAAATGAATTTCGCGGGCCGGGCATGGCGATCTTTGCGGCGGCGCCGGGCACCACGGCAAAGATCGCCGCCGACCCTTTTGACGCGGCTTCGACTATCGGCATCGGCCGAATTGCGCGCCGCTCGCTGCTGGTCATCGATCGAGCTATCAGGAATAAAAATCCTCTCCCGGTAGCGCAATTTTTTCAGCAGATATCCGATCCGAATTTTGATAAGCCCACGCTCAGCGTGATCACAAAATCCGTTCCTGCAAACCCGCAGATGAAATTGATCAAAAGCTTTAAGCCCGGTCTGGCGGATCCCGTGAATATCATTTTCGGAACGGGCTCAAGAAATACGCCTCTCGAAAAAGGAGTGCGAAAGATCGCGCAGCCACAGGCGATAGTAGAAGGAAACGCGGACAGTTACCTGTCTTTTGAAAGCCCGGCCGGCGAGTTTATCGGGCAAGGCAAGAACATGGCCTTGCGCGCCGGAGATTATAAAATTTCCGTCACCGACCCGAAAAAGGAAAGGCTCGATTTCTGGATCGAAAATGACGGCGCGACCTGGATGCTGACCTTCGCCGCCCCGCAAAACAAAATTCTGGCCGCGGGTTCGTATCAGAATGCGAAAGATCCGCCCACTCCGCCCGATGCCAGCCCCGGACTAAATTTTAGCGGTGACGGCCGGGGATGCAGCGAGATCCAGGGACAATTCGAAATTACCGAGATCGAATGGGACGGCCAGGGAAAGCTGGTAAAATTCCGCGCGAGCTTTAGCCAGACATGCGATGATCTGAAACCTGTGCTAAAAGGGGTCTTCCAGTTTTATACGGCTAAATAAGGATTTCGTTCGGGGAAGAATAAATGAAGGTCGTTTCGGTAAATGTAGGCCTGCCAAAGCTGGTTCAAGTTAATGGAGAAGATCCGGTTTTGACCGGGATTTTCAAAGAGCCCGTCGAGGGAAAAGTGCGCGTGGGCGAACTCAATCTTGCGGGCGACCGCCAAGCCGACCTGACCGTTCACGGCGGGCCGTACAAATCCGTCTACGCCTATACCGTCGAACATTATGATCTGTGGCGCGCGGAGCTGCCGGAGATGGAATTGCCATTGGGCATGTTCGGCGAAAACCTGACGGTGACAGGCATGCCAGAAAACGAGGTTTTTATCGGCGACCGCCTGCGCATCGGAACCGCCGAATTTGCCGTCACACAGCCGCGGATGCCCTGCTACAAACTCGGAATTCGTTTTGGACGCAGCGACATTCTTCGCCGGTTTTTAAAAAGCAGGCGTTCAGGCTTTTATCTGACCGTCCTCGAAACCGGCGAACTCGAAACCGGTGACAAGGTCGAAGTATTGGGGCGCGATGAAAACCGCGTCTCGGTTGAAGATATCGTCCGCGTTTATATCACGGACAAAAAAGATGCCGAAACCATGCGCCGCGCTTTAAAGATCGAGTATCTGCCCGATCACTGGAAAGATGAATTTAAACGGCGGTTGGAAAGTTGACGCTAAACCTGGGAGCGCGGCTGTCAGTAGCGTCTGCGTTAGCAGATGCGTAAGGCATAAAGAAACGCACTTGCTGACGCAAGCGCTACTGACAGGAGCGCGTCGCCGCGCTTTGCCGAAGCTCCCAGGTTTACCTTGAAAAAATTCCCTTTTGAAACAATAATAAGACCCCATGAAAAAGTTGAAAACCTTGAAAACCATTCTGCAAAAACTTTTACCTTTCGCTTTGCTGCTGCCGATCGTGCTGGGCTGCCAGCAGATCCAGAAAGGCCTTAAGTCGGTGGTCGAGCCGAAAACGATAGCCGCCACGGACGGTTCCTGCGAGGTAACGGTCCCCGGGCTGTGGAGCAAGTCTACCGATCTTAATGCCGAGGCTATTTTGCAGGCGTCTCATCCCTTGCAGGAGATGTACGTGATGGTCTTTAAGGAAAGCCGCGGCGATTTTGACGATAGTTTTACCATCGACGATTACGTCGAGCTGGTGCGAAAAGACGCGCCGTCCCGCATTCCCGACGCCCAATTCACCCCGACAACCTCAAGCACCATCAACACCCTGGACGCGCGCGAATTTGAAATGAGCGGCACAGCAGACAAGGTCAAAGCCAAATTTATTTACGCCGTCGTGGCAAGCAAAAATAATTTCTACCAGGTCATCAGCTGGACCCTGCCTTCGCAATACACGGCCAATAAGGCCGAACTGCTCTCCGTGCTGCACAGCTTTAAAGCAACGGATGGCGTTCCGGCTGGTGTTCTGCCCAGTCCGAAGAAAAAATAGAGCGCTAGTTACAAAAAATAACCAGCTTAGGGAAGAATTCCCAAGCTTGTTATTTTGCAAAAGCTGCTCTCTTAAATTGCACGAGGCAGTAGGTTATATGCCTATTAGTCACCATCCCCAATAAGATCTGTTAGCAGTTGTTCGATATCTGAACATTGGTTTAAAGCAGATGTCCATTGCATCTTAAGGTCTTCCATTACGGCAACACTACGTTGACGAGCGCGGTTAAAAGTTGATGTTGAACGAGGCAATCCACTAATAACTTCTTGAAAACCAGTCAATTCCTCCAAAGCCTTAGCGAGTGCAAACCTATATTCTCTAATTTGATTACGAGCGCCTATATAATCATCTTTATGCTGGTACGAATCTTCGCTTGAAAGCAATGCAATATTTCCAAGATTATCCATTAATTTTGGATGTTTCTCATGGAAACGGGGGATTTCAACCGTTAGAACTTTAATATACTTTTCCAGGTTTGCTGCCTGTTTGTTAATAATATTTTTGAGTTCGTTTTCGCGCCCCAAAATATTGCCCGTGGCAGCGAATTGTTTTACCTCTTCGGTGCTTATAACAGTTCTTTTGGCCAAAATATCAGTTGCTTGAGCGATACTTTCAATTATTTCTAACGTTTCCTTCGAAAATTTCTGATTTTTTTCCGTTAATTCAAATATATCCTCTTCACCAAAATCTTCATCAGCAATAGCCGAAAGGTTAGCGAGAGGGTTAATATCATCCGCCTTTGTATTTGATAAATCCCTTTCGGTACTCACTTTTTCAGCTTTGGACGACGCCCAATCAGACACCAATCGACTCAAGTGAATGCGTACTTTTGTTTCAAATTCATCAGTAGAATTGAATTCATGATATAAACCGCCATAGTTATCACTAATCTTTCGTTTAAACTCTTGCACTTTGCTTAATTGGAGCGGATCTATTTCATTGGGGCTAATACCGGCTGTTTTGAAATAGAACATTATCTCAATTCTATCTTTAGCATTTTGTAATCTCTCCAGAGCACGGTTAAATTCTTCTTCTGTACCAGAATCAGCACGACTTGTGGGGGAACCAAATCGTCCCCACATTACTCCCACAAAAATGTCGTAATTCTCACCAATTTGCGCGTTAACTACATCTTGTGGATCTTCCCCGAATCCCGGCCGAGTATGTGTTTCCCATTTTACAAGTTCAACATGGATACCATTCGCTTCTCCCGCAGTTAAATTAACCTCATTTACAACATCCTCCAGCACTTTTCGTTCATCAACCACATCTGACGGAGAGGCGAGAAAAGACGTAAAATGCGTTTGTTTTTTACCATAACAAATTGACAACTTAGTACGGCAGCTTGATATAATTCATCCCTTTGCGGATGACGTTTTGGCGGCGTTTGAGGCGGCGCGGATTTTTGTTGGGGTTAAAGATATTGAGCGGGCTGGGGATCATCGCCGAAAGGTAGGCGGCTTCGTCAGGCGTCAGCTGCGCTGCGGATTTGTTGAAATACTTGCGCGAAGCGGCCTCGCAGCCGTAAACCCCGTCGCCCCATTCGATCACGTTGAGATAAATTTCCAGGATGCGTTTTTTCGGCACGTTGCGCTCCATCACATAGGTAATGGCGGCTTCGCGGCCCTTGCGGAAAAACGAGCGCTCTTCGCTCAGGTAGAGATTTTTTACCAGCTGCTGCGAGATGGTCGAAGCGCCGCGTTTAAAATTCTCCGGCGAAGGCAGCCCGAAATTGTCATAGACGTATTCCCAGAAACCGGCCTGGTTCAGCGGGGGGATCCAGTTTTCCGGATCGTTATCGCCTTCTTCCTTGGCCTCTTTTTCGGTTTCGTTTTTTGCTTCTTCCCAGGATTTATTGATGGCGTCCCAATCAAAACCGCTGTGTTCGAAAAAGCGCGTGTCTTCACCGGCCAGCACGGCGCGCTGCAGATTGGGCGAGATCTTTTCGATCGGCACCCAGATCATCTGTTTGACGGGCTGCTTGCCTTCGGCCTGCGCCTGTTTCAAACGGGCTTCAATCAATGAGGTCGTCTGCGGGTTTTCCGTACGGAGCTTAATGACGTTGGGAAACGTCAGAATTTCATAGACCGCCCACAGCAAAAATACGCCGAGCAGTATCCAAAAAATGTTTCTCACCCAAACCCACATACCGACAGGGATTGTAGCTTTTTAATGAAGAATTGTGAATCGTGAATTGTGAATCGTTGTAGGAACAGGATTTGTGTCTTTCTGTACCTTACAGAGTTTTTCGCGCGATTTAGTGTGATTTGTGATCACTTCTTATTCTTTTTCTTTGAAATTGCCACTAGCTTTAGCTAGTGGTTTTGTTTTGTCAAAATAAGAACTTTTAGCCCAAGAAATGTGTTTGGCTAAAGCCTGGAACTTAATACTTCTTTATCCACTAGCTAAAGCTAGCGGCAATATATTCCTGCTTTCCTACCACTGCTATCTTCTACTGTTTAGCGCTTTTTCATACACCTCGATCCATTGCTGCGGCGTCATTCTAGCGGCGAGTTCGCCGATCAGTTTGACCGGCACATCTTCGGGTTTTTTAAAAGCGCACACAGGCCTTGCCCATATCGAGCTTTTTGTCCGAATGCTTCGGCCATTCTGCTTGAAACCATTCCAGCAGCCCGGCCGCATAAAGCCCCATGTGATGCAGCGCAATGTGGCCTTTAGTAGAGGCGATACAGATAAAACCGAGCGGCGTCTTCGGATCACGATAGCCCGCCGGATACATCGAGAGCGGCACGACATAACCGATCGCCCCGTAGGCCATTACTTCTTTAAACCCTTTCGGCAGATTTTTCTTGATGGCCCTGCGCATTTCGCTGACCGCCTTTCGGCGATCTTCCGGCAGCGACGCGATGTATTCTTCAGGTGTATTAGCCTGTGACTGCATACTGGCCTCTTATCTTTTCTCTGTGCCCTCTGTGATCTCTGTGGCTAAAATTTTTATTCTATTTTTCTCGAGTGCTTCTCTCACTGCCTGAGCAAATTCCAGCGCGTGTTCGCCGTCGCCGTGGATGCAGATCGTTTCGGCATTGATACGAATGCGTTCACCGTTTACTGCTTTTACCTTTCCCAGCGTCACCATCTCCAGCACCTGCACGACCCCGTCGTAAGTATCGGTGATCAATGCGCCCGGCAGTTCCCTCGAAGTCAGCGAACCATCGGGTTGATACGTGCGGTCGGCGAAAACTTCGGACGCGGTTTCGAGGCCCAGCTTTTGCGCTTCGGAGATCAAGTGGCTTCCCGCTAAACCGTAAAAAACTAAATTCGCGTCGATATCTTTAACCGCGCGGGCAATAACGTGTGCGAGTTCGGCGTCCTTCGCCGCCTGGTTATAAAGCGCTCCGTGCGGTTTGACGTGATGCAGGCGGTCCGCCCAGATCTTCGGTGATCTTTTTCAGCGCATTGACCTGTTCGCTGACAAGTTCATAAACCTCTTCCATGCGCAGGTCCATTTCCGTGCGCCCGAAATTCTCTTTGTCCACGTAGCCCGGGTGCGCGCCGATCGCGACATCTTTCGCAATGGCATTTTCCGCCGTCCGCCGCATCACCGTTTCGTCACCGGCATGCGCGCCGCAGGCGATGTTTACCGAAGACACAAAGTCCATCAGCGCCGCATCTTTCGCGATCGCCGCCTCGCCGGTAAATTCTCCCATGTCGCAATTTAAATCTATCATTTGCATCCAGCTCTTCCCTGGGAGCGCAGGCATCTTGCCTGCTGTCAGTAGCGTCTGCGTTAGCAGATGCGTTAGGCTTAAGAACGCATCTGCTAACGCAAGCGCTACTGACATGAGCCTGTAGCCGCGCTTTGTCGGCAGGATGCCTGCGCTCCCAGGTTTACGCCCCTTTTTGTTTTACGCCAAATTTTAAAAAGTTTAACTCTCTCTCAAAATCCAGCGCCAGATCTTCGGCCTTGTTAATATCGACCACATGAAAACCGATCCCGTCGTTCGCGCCCAGCTGCCCGACGAGCGGCAGGTCTTCGCTGATGATGTGCGCCAGCCGCGGGTAACCGCCCGTTGTCTGGTGATCGGCCATCAAAATTATCAATTGACCATCGGGCAGCAGTTGGATCGTGCCAAAACTCACGGCCGAGGAAATAAATTCGTGCGGCTTTTCCAGCTTGAGCGGTTTGCCCGCAAGGCGAAATCCCATCCGGTCAGACTGCAAACCTATCTTGAAACTTTGCTCGACAAACCCGTGCCGGGTTTCTTCGCTCAGCAATTCATATTCAGCACCGGGAATGACACGCACCGTAGGAAACGCGCTGTAAAGCGGAATGAGCGAACGCGAAACGCTGTAGTTTAACGGTGAATGGTGAGTGATAAGTGCTGAACTTTCTTTGTTTCCTATTTCCTTACTTCCAAATCTTATTCGGTCATCCTTTTTTAAGGCCCTTCCTTCAAAGCCGCCCATCCGCGCTTTTAAATTGGTCGCCGCGCTGCCCAGCCATTTTGGGATCGCGAACCCGCCCTTTACCGCCAGGTAACAGCGCGTGCCCGATCTTTTTTCCGCAAATTTCAGCACATCGCCTTTTTGCGCAGACACCGGCCGCCAGTTTCCTACGGGCAAATCATTTAAGGCCGCGCCAAACTCCCCTCCGCCCAGCGAAAAAATAACGTCTTCGTCAAAGCGGATCTGCGGCGCGGGATAATGCATCTCAAGCACCGCTTCGTTTTCATCATTGCCAAGCAGAATATTTATCAAACGCACGGCTTTTGTATCCATCGCGCCGCCCGGATTGATGCCGTAGCGCCGCGCCCCGTACCGTCCGAGGTCCTGCACGGTGGTCAAAATTCCGTTTGTAAGAAGAGTTAAAGACATAAATATTTGCCGCGGATTTTCGCTGACAGGCACGGATAAGATTTTAAGATCCGTGAAATCCGTGTTTATCCGCGGCTATTTTTCTTTGCTGAATCGTACCTGATCTCCCGCTTGCAGCCGCGTGGGCGGGTCTTCGCCTGGCCGGAACATTTCCATTTCCGTCCGCCCGATTATCTGCCACCCGCCCGGCGAATCGAGCGAGTAAATGCCCGTTTGCCGCCCGGCGATCCCGATGCTCCCGCGCGGCACCAGCGTCCGCGGAGACTCTTTCCGGGGCATCGCTATCCGCTCATCGACCTCGCCCAGATAGGAAAATCCCGGCAAAAACCCGAGCATAAAAACCCGGTATGTTTGAGCGAGAAATATCTCCACCACTTGCTCCGCTTTCAGCCCGCTTTCACCGGCAAGCAATTCCAGGTCAGGAGCGTCTTG
Organism: uncultured Acidobacteriota bacterium; assembly: GCA_963766895.1. Taxonomy (GTDB): domain Bacteria; phylum Acidobacteriota; class Blastocatellia; order Pyrinomonadales; family Pyrinomonadaceae; genus DASYKT01. The sequence goes on along the minus strand of CAVYCB010000004.1, from coordinate 45,327 downwards.
CGGAGCAAACGAAATAGGTATCTCAATGAGATTGGCAGCTTTATCTCCTACTTTAACTAATCCGGCTAAACTATTTTCAATATTCGCTTTAGCTGTCTCAAAAGAACTTGAGCTTTCCCCTGTCTGCGCTCTTATCGCCCGGGGGTCGTAAAAGACTGAGATCGAGGAATAAGCCGGCACGGTTTCAACAAATCCGGCAAACGGAGAGCTGTTTATAGCCTCATCCGCCGCTAAAACCAGATCGTTCAGGTCAGCCGAGATCACGTTACCAAAGGTAACAGTTAAGGCGTTGTCCCCCAAAGAGGTGATGTGCACCGAGTTTTCCGAGTTCACCATTTTTACGTAGATATTAGTAGAATTAACAAAGTTCTCAAAGTTTGTTACCAGGGTAATTTGTGAATTTCTGAGAGAGATTCAGGGCCGCTTTCCTGGGAGCGCAGGCATCCTGCCTGCAAGCACGGTTTGCCGTGCTAACCGGATATTAATAAAGGAATTTTAGATCGCTGCGCGATCCTTGCAGGCAGGATGCCTGCGCTCCCAGGTTTACTTCAATTTTACCGTTCCGCCTTTCTCTGATTTTAGAGGCAAAGCTGCCAACTCGGAAACTTTAATATTGGATCAGGCTTCCTTCCCTCTTCGCCCGTTTGATGGCCCGCAACACCCACAACGAAAATGGGAGCAATACGGCCAAATATGTCAGTAAGATGATCAAAGGCGACTCGACCTCGCTCAGAGGTTTTCCCTGGATCAAAACGGCGCGAATGCCGTCCAGGCCGTGTGTCGAGGGAATGATGGCCGATACGATCCGTCCACCGGTTTGCCCGAGCGCTTCCTGCAGCATTTCTTTGGGGAAAAACACGCCGGAAAACATCGCCGAGCCCGCGCCCAGCAGGATCGCAAACGGGTCGCCTCGTTTAAATACCATCGCAAAACTGGCCGATAAAATTCCGATGCAGGCCAGCACCAGCGTAGTCAGTATCAAAAACAGCAGCGCCAGGATCACGCTGCCTTTAAATTGCACGTTAAAAAAAAGCCAGCCGAAAAAGATATAGAGCGCGGAATAAAAAGTCGCTTCGACATAGGCCCACGCCGAAGTCGCCACCACTACCGTCGGCACATTGATCGGCGTCAGCAGCACGCTTTCCAGTGTGCCCTGCATTTGCTCTTGCCGGATGGCATTGGCCAGGCTGGAAAACCCGGTCATAAAATAGCTGAGCATCGCAATACCTGTCAGCCACGCCGCCAGCGGATCGCGCCACTGCTCATACCCAGTGATCGGCAATCCGCGAAAGATCTGTGACACAAAATAAAACGTCGTGACGATGCCCAGTATCCACATCACGCGAATAAAAAATTCCAGCCGGTAGCTAAGCGCGAGTTGAAAATCGCGAATGATAAAGGCCCGGATGCGTTTTAATAAAAGCATTGTTTGTCGTGTTACGTTTTTGCATTGCCACTAGCTTTAGCTAGTGGATACCTTACAAAAAATGCGCGGGCTTTAGCCCCATCTTGTATTCGGCTAAGCCAAGATAAGTTTATTTCTAAAACCACTAGCTAAAGCTAGTGGCAATTTAAAAGAAACAAAAATCACAACTGATATACCTACGTATTTGCGCATCGCGTATCACGTTCTACCTATCACGTATTGCGTATTACGCCAGTTCCCCTTAAAATCTTCTAATGAAATTTCCGGCCTTTCCAGGTGTACGGCTTCTTAACTTTCTGCCCGTTTTGCTAATGTTATCGTTTTTTATTTCCTGTGTTTCAAATAATACCGCAAATCAAAATGTTAACAAGGAAAATAATACCGCTCAGATAGCCGAAAAACAGCCGTCCGCCGCCAGTGACGATGCCGAGGAATTGGCAAAGACCGTAAAACTTCCCCTCACCCCGGAAGAAGTTTTGTGGATGCCGAATGCCGCCATAAAGATCTCAGGCCCGGCGACAAACGCTTTAGCGGCCAATACCGCGGGCACCGTAGGGCAAAACGGCAGGCACCTGGTGGCCGTTTTAAAATTCAGCGATGCCGACAGCGCCGCGCTCGTGTCACAGGTTGAAAAGATCGAAGCCGCCAAAGACGTGACCATCGAACCCGAAGATTGGTTCCCCGCCGAGCTGATCGCCGAAAGCGAAACCTCGGGCGACCAAAGCCTGAAAGGCAAACAATACGACGCGCGGGATTTCATCCAGGCCCCTTATACCAAAGGGCGTTTGATAAAACTTGAGCAGCCCGGGTATTTTGTGCTCGAGATGACACTATAGTTTTTAATTTTTAGTTTTGAATTCTTAATTTGTGCTATTAGCGAAATTCGTTGTTACTTTAACAGCAAATTTCACGAATCAACTCAAAATTCAGAACTAAAAACTCAAAATTGTTCGACTTTTTCCAACACATCCAGCAGTGTCGCCTGCTCGGTTTTTACATCTACCACTTTGGCGCCGTTCTCGATTAGCAATGCGATCGCTTTTCCCAAAACATCATCATCCATCCCGCGCGTGAAACTCAAAATAACGGTATCGCCTTGCTGTAATATCGTAAATGTCGGAAAAAGCCCGGCCAATTTCTCCGGCGCGATATTTTGACAGGTTATTTTTACCTGCTGGGTCTGTTTGTGGCCGCGGCGCAGATCATCCGGCGTGCCCGCGGCGCGGATCTCGCCGTTACTGATGATCGCCACCCGGCGGCAAAGCTCTTCGACTTCCGTCAGGTTGTGCGAAGTAAGCAGGATGGAAACTTTCTTTTCGCTGCTGCCGGATAAGCGAAGTATCAGCTCGCGCATTTTCGCCGCCGCCAGCGGATCGAGCGAGCGCGTAGGCTCATCGAGCAGCAGCACCGGGGGCCGTGCCAGTAAAGCGCGCGCCACCGCCAACCGCTGTTTATTTCCGGTGGACATTTCGGCAAAGCGCCGTTTTGCCAGGCCCGCCAGGTCGAGCTCTTCGAAAAGCTCTGCGATACGCGCGCGGGCCGCGCTGTCGTTCATCCCGTAAAGCCGCGCAAAAAACATCATATTTTGCGTGGCGGTCAGCCGCCAGTAAAAACTGCGCTCCTCGGCGGTCGCCAGCCCGACGAGCGATCGCACCTTTACTTCATCGCGGACGCTGTCAAAACCGTTCACTGTAACCGCGCCCCCATCTGAGTTGTCCGGCTGAACCAGCGTGGCGATTATCTTGGTCAGCGTCGTCTTGCCCGCGCCGTTGCGCCCGATCAGGCCAAAGATCTCGCCTTCTTCGATCGAAAACGAAACATTTTTCAGCGCTTCAACGTGCGGCTGGGTTTTAACGCCGAACAGGCGCTTTAACCGCGGAAACGAAGCGCGATAGGTTTTTGATAAATTATCGATGACAACGGACATTGGTTAAAAATTTAACCACGAAGACACAAGGAACACAAAGATAAGAGGAAACAGAATTCAGAATACAGTAGACAGAATTCTGTTGTCTCCCAGCCAGCGCCCAAATGATTGGCCTCTTTGCCTACTGTCTCCTGAATTCTGTCTTCTGCTATACTTCATCAAAATGACCGCCGAATTCCACATCGACCCTGACATTCGTAAAGCGCAGACGATGCCGTCCGCTTTTTATACCGGCGAGAAATATTTCGAAGCCTCGAAAGAGAAAATATTTGCCCGCACCTGGCAGCTGATCGGTTTTGACCACGATCTGAAAAATGCCGGCTCTATCTTTCCTGTTTCGATTCTGCCGGGTTTTGTGGATGAACCTGTCTTTATCTCGCGCGACGGCGCCGGGGCCTTAAATTGCCTGTCAAATATCTGCACGCACCGTGGAAAAATTTTAGTTGAAACTCCATGCGAGGCGAATCTGATCCGCTGCGCTTATCACGGCAGGCGTTTCGCGCTTGACGGCAAATTCCTTTCGATGCCCGAATTTGAACAGACGGAAAACTTCCCCGCGGAAAGCGACAATTTGCCGAAAGTACCGTTCGGGCAGTGGGCAAAGTTTTTATTCGCTTCTCTTGCGCCGCCCAAACTGTTGAACCGCTGGAAAATTTTCTTGGGTGTATGGCCTCGCGTGTTGTTTGGCAGAATTTTGACGAACTCAAATTTACCGCCGCCAAAACATACACGGTGAGTGCGCATTGGGGACTCTATTGCGAAAATTATCTCGAAGGTTTCCATATCCCTTTTGTGCATGACGGCCTCAACCGGCAGCTGGATTACGGAAATTATTCGACCGAGCTTTTTCGCTATGCGACCCTGCAAACCGGTTACGATAAGACCGGTGCAGTGGCCGCGCAATATTTCTTTATCTTCCCAAATATGATGTTTAATTTTTACCCGTGGGGATTGTCTTTAAATATCGTAAAGCCTGTACGGCCCGATCTGACGAATGTGGAATATTACACTTTTGTATCGGACGAGTCGAAGGTGGAAAAAGGCGCCGGAGCGGGGCTGGAAACCGTCGAGCTCGAAGACCAGGCCGTGGTGGAAAGCGTGCAGCGCGGCATCCGCTCCCGGCTCTACGACCGCGGCCGCTACTCACCCACACGCGAACAAGGCTGCCATCATTTTCATCGATTGCTGGCGGAATTTATGAGTTAATTTGCCACAGAGGTCACAGAGAACACAGAGAGAAGAAATTCAAACAGGGATGCAGGGGATGAAAGAGATAAAAGCATTCCTTATCCCGTTCATCCCTTTTATCCCTGTAAAATTTCTCTGTGTTCTCTGTTCTGGCTAAATTTATCTTTTTCGTTGTTTTGGATCCAAATATTCCCGCAGCCCGTCGCCGATAAAATTAAAAGCCAGCACGGTGAGGGCGATGGCGATGCCGGGCGCAAATAAAACGTGCGGAGCGTTATAGAGCGTGTCGAGCCCGCGGGCGTTTTCGATCATCGTGCCCCAGGAAGGGGCCGGCGGCGGGATTCCCAGCCCGAGAAATGAAAGCGAGGCTTCGGCCAGCACTGCGCCCGCCATTCCCAAACTTGCCTGCACGATCAGCGGCTGCACCGAATTGGGCAGAATGTGCGTGAACAAGATCCGCATATCGCCCGCGCCCAGCGCCCGCGCCGCCTGCACAAAATCATATTCGCGCACCTTCAAGACCTGCGCGCGCATCACCCTCGCGTAACCCACCCAGCCGATAATGCAGAGTGCCAGAATTAATTTTCCCAGCCCCGCGCCCAGGAAAGCAACCAGCGCGATCGCCAGCAGCAGACCGGGAAACGCGAGAAAAACATTGAAGATATAACCGGAAAGAAGACTGTCCAGCCAGCCGCCGTAAAACCCGGCCAGCGAGCCTAAGATGGTACCGATCACGGTCGAAACCAGCACGACGATGAGACCGACTTCGAGCGAGATGCGCGCCCCGTAAACCACCCGCGCAAAAACGTCGCGCCCCACGTCGTCCGTGCCGAAAATGTGCTCGGCGGAAACGGGCTGGTAGCGCTTGGAAGTGTCAGCCGCCGTCGGATCGTGCCGCGCGATCAGCGGCGCAAAAACCGCCACGAAAACAAGCACGGCGGTGATCACGAGACCGATGTAGGTAAGTCTGTTCATTTCGTGAATAGTAAATCGTGAATTGTGAATAGTGAATCGGTCATTATTTATTTTCAGGCTTATTTTTCAAATAATTTGTTAATCCGGTAATTAACCTTCCTATGTCATCCAGCGACCCGGTCAATTTTTCAAGGGTCGCTTTTGGAATGTAATTTAACCTATATGCAATGATCAATTCGGTTTCAACTTCGCTGGCAGAGCCTTGTGCGTTTGAAAGAAAATACAATAATTCCTTATCAGATTTTCTGCCCGCCCCTTCAGCTATGTTTGCGGGAATTGAAACAGCCGCTCGACGTAACTGAGAGGTCAAACCAAATTTTTCTTCTTTCGGCAAACTATCAGTGGCTTTGTATATATCTATTACAAAATCAAGCGCCTTTTTCAAACGTCCAAATTATGGTGGGAACGCATAATTCGTTATCTCCTAATATTTATTTTTTCCTCAATTGTTAAATTCTTTCATTACGATCCTTCGGCTGAGAGCATTCGATGCACCATTCACAATTCACAATTCACCATTCACCATTCACCATTCACTATTCACGACTTAAGACCTCAGCAATATCGCTCTCCACCAGCTCGATCACCGCCTGCTTATCGAAACCCTGCCTTGAGATCGTCACGTAATCTTCGTGCGAAGCTTCGACCACGAAAAAGTTCGGCGTCAGTTCGACAATCTTCAACTCCCAACCGGCGTAATCGGATTCGATATAATTGCTCTTAAAAAGCTCGCCTTCTTCGTCAATTTTTGTTTTGAAAAGTGCCATATCTGTGTGAATCGAAAATAGTGAATCGTGAATAGATAATTCGCTATTTTGAGTCTTTCTTTCTCAAGTAATTTGCAAGCCCAGTAATCATCTACCGATATCATCCAGGCTAAAACTAAGTTGTCAAAGGTTGTCTTCTGCAAATAGCCAAGCTTAAAAGCGATTATCAATTCCGTTTCCACTTCGCTAGCAGAAACCTTGAGCATTTGAAAGAAAATGCATTAATTCTTTATGAGATCTTCTCCTGCACCTTCAGCTATATTTGCTGGTATTGAAACGGACGCCCGCCGTATTTTTTCCATACATCCAAATTATGGTGGGAACGCATAATTTAAATTCTTCTTCTTTCTTAAATTCTATTTCAATCTAGTCTAAACGTTATATCCAGGTCTTTATCATAAAATACTTTCGATTCACTATTCACGATTCACGACAAACGGATCCTCGGTCCAGCCACCGGTAGACCCAATCGGTCAGTGTATTTGCCAGAATATAAGTGACGCTGATGACGAGCACGCAGCCCTGCACCAGCCGGTAATCGCGTTTGCCGATGCCGTCATCGAGCAGCAAGAGGCCGAGTCCCGGCCAGCCGAAAATTTTCTCGGTAATGATCGCGCCGGCCAGCAAAATTCCCAGCTGCAGACCCAGTATCGTTACCACGGGAATGAGCCCGTTCTTGAGCACGTGTTTGTAAATAACTTTTCGTTCGCTGAGTCCCTTGGCGCGGGCCGTGCGCACATAATCTTCGCCCAGTTCTTCGATCACGGACGAACGCACCATTCGCGTCAGGATCGCCGATAGAGCAGCGCCCAGCGTAAAGGCCGGCAGGACGATGTCCTCCGGGTTGGCATTGCCAGTAGGCGAAAACACCTGCCATTGCACCGCGAAAACGTAGACCAGCGCCGGCCCGATGACAAAACCGGGCAGGCTGATGCCCAGCAGCGCAACAAACGAAGCCGAATTATCGATCAGCGAATTTTTATTTGTGCCCGCCAGAACGCCCAGCGGAATGGCGATACCGACCGCAATTATCATCGCCGCAAAAGCAAGTTTGATGGTTGAAAGATAACGTTCGAGGATCATATCCAGCACCGGGCGCTCGGTGCGGAAAGACTTGCCCAGATCGCCCTGCAGCAGATTTCCCCAATACTCGGTGTAGCGGTTATCGACCCCGTTCCATTTAAAGCCTTCGCTGCTGCTGACGGAAAAGAAAAACGCCGGGCGGTCAAGCCCGTGCCGCGCGCGAAAGGCGTCGATCTGCTCAGGCGTCGCCTGGTCGCCCAGAATAGCGGCCGCCGGGTCGCCCGGAACCAGCTCGATCAGCAGCGTCACCAGCGACACTACCGTCCACACGACCAAAAGAAAAAGGCCGAAACGACGCGCAAAACTTATAAGTTTGTATTTCACTAACAGAAGAAATTAAACCACAAAGGCACAAAGCACACAAAGATAAAGAAAAAGCATTTAGCCGCGGATCTACACAGATATACACGGATATCTCCGATCCGTGAAAATCCGCGTTTTATCCGCGGCTAATTATCTTCCGTCACGCGTTCCCAGGTGGATCGCCGCGATGCCGCCGGTCAGGTTTTGGTATTCGACCTCGGCGAAACCCACTTCGCGCATCATCTCCGCCAAATTTTTCTGATCGGGAAACTTTGAGACCGAATTGGGCAAGTATTCATAGGCCCCGCGCGAACCGCTGACCGCCCCGCCGATGCGCGGCAGCACATGTGAAAAATAAAACTGAAAAGCCTGGCGAAATCCCGGCACGACCGGCGCGGAAAATTCCAGCACCGCCAGGCGTCCCCCGGGTTTTAATACCCGGCGCAATTCTTTCAAACCGTCGGCAAAATTAGCCAGGTTGCGCAGTCCGAATGCGATCGTCACCGCATCAAAACTCTCCGCAGAGAACGGCAGCGCCAGCGCATCGCCCTCGATATACGGAATGGCTGTTTTATTTTTTTCATTTTTCTCGGCTGCGACGGCCAGCATTGGGCGGCAAAAATCCGTGCCGATCACTTTTGCGGCGGAATCATGCTGCAGTTCGTTGGCCAGATCGCCGGTACCGCAAGCAACGTCCAAGACTACCGCGGACGGGTCCGCCAAAATACCGGCAAGTTTCCGGCGCACCAGCCGCCGCCAGCGTTTGTCGGTATTGATGGAAAGAAAATGATTGAGAAAATCGTAACGTTTCGCGATGCCGCCAAACATCTCGCGCACGGCACGGGCATGTTTTAGCTCATCTGCTGTTCTTTCGGTCATGGTCAAAATAAGTTTATTGAGTTTATTGAGTCTATTGAGTCTGGAGAATTTGCGAAGAAAATCTTCTTACTCATGACTCTACAAACTCAATAAACTCTCCGGACTAATTACTTGGTTTGGCGGGCGGCGGAATTTGTTTGGTGTCCGCGTTATAGACCATCAGGTCTTTCTCAGAAACGATCTGCCACTGGCCGTTCGTTTTCACCAGCCTGACCAATTGCTGCGCGGCGCCGGTCGATATCATTTCCCTGCCGTGGTATTGCCACTTCTTATCAAAGATCACGCTGGCCGAGGTTTCCGAATCCGGCCTGATACTTACGCGGGAAAGATCGATCTTTATCGTATCGTAACGCTCGAAAGCTTTTTCTCTCGGCCCTGACATCGCTTTGATCTTTGTTGGTGTCTTTGTAATAAGTTTCCAATTTCGGCGCGTAGTGTTTGAGATTCTCATCGAGGTCGCGTTTTTCCGCCGAGGCTTTCCACGAACTCATAAAATCCGTCACTTCTTTTCTGATCTGATCTTCCTGCTCCGCCGTCAGCGCAAATTGCGTCGAGCCGTCGAATTGCGATTTTATCTTGGCGGCGTCGCCGACGATCACACTCACCACCGGCGCTTTCCAAAAGATCCGGGCGGCAACTTTATCGCCGTCCGCCGGAGTTGCGGCCTTCGCCAATCTCATCGGGTTGTCAAACTTCGCCAGTTTGAACGTATCGGCGTTCAGCCAGAGATCCGAGATCAAAGCTTTATCACCCGCTAAGTTTTTCCAGGGCGTCAGGGCCTGATCTTGTGAAATACTGAAAGTTTCAGGCTTGCCTTTTCCACTGTCAATTTTTGCGATAACACCCTTGATCGCATTAAAACACTGGGCTGCTTTGTCTACGCGCACACCATGGCTGACCATGATGACACCGGGCAAACGATGTTGATGAATAGTTACTTTAAGATAACCGCCGCAATCCGTCGGCTCGGCGTTTGCGATCATGCTTTCCAATACGCCAGCCCAGATAACCGATGTCCAGAAATCATTGTCGTTGTATGCCAATCCGCGCATAGCGAATCTTATTTCCGCCGTTTCCGAACCCGGCTGATCAATAAGCTGCGTTTTGGTGTCCGGTTCGCCCGGCTGGGCAAACGTTGAGGGCACCAGGCCTTCGCTCTTGCCCCAGCCGCCGAGCATTTGCTTGGCCGCTTTGACGGCGAATCGCGGTTCGATCTTACCCACGATTGCCAGGGTCGCATTATCCGCGTCGAGAAATTTGTCCTTCGCCCCAACCAGATCAAAGCGGTCGATCCTGGCCAGCGATTCAGGCGTGCCCTGGTCGGGCCGCCCGTAAGGAAATTCGCCGAGCAGCCTTTTGGCCGCCGCGCGGTCAGCCATGGCCCCGATACCCGCCGCGTCGATTTTTACTTTTTCCAGCCGCGCGTCGCGCACTTTAACAAAATTTTCCTGGGTGATCGCTGTATTTACGATACCGGCGCGGATGGTGTCCAGCATATTGACAAACTCGTCAGCCTTGCCGGTCGCGGTTATCTGGATGTAATCGTAATTGGTGGTGACCTCGAGCTTTCCTTCCAGGTCTTCCTCAAAATAATTAAAAGTTTGCGCGTCGGGAAAAATGATGTCCGCCAGCAGCGCCATCACGCCCATCTTGTCTTTCGGATCAAAAGCCGCGCCTGAATGAATACGCAGCTTTACCGTGACTTTGTCCGCCGCCGGATCGTTCCAAACCAGAACTTTCAGGCCGTTAAGAAGCTTTTCCTGGTAAGGTTCGGGCACGGATTGCGCCGCCCCCCGCCCGCAGAAAACAAAAACTATCAGCAATATCGCCGGTAAAACGCTTTTTTTCATAGATTAAGACAATTCGGAAATCAACTTGTACTTAGTTGTCAGTTCCCGGTATCAGGTTGCTAAAAGCGTAATTATAGCGCATTTATGGAGCGCGGGCATCCTTCGCGATGCGCTCGTTGCAGGGGCGGCACCTGTTGGCCGCCCGCGCATATGATCTAAAGCCTGTTTAGTGCATTTCGTATGTTTCGTGGTTAAGCTTCCGGTTTATTTATGTTCGGGCATCTGTAGGAGTTTAACCACGAAACACACGAAATATACGAAAATTGCCGCTGCGGCCTTCTCAGGGAGCTTGTCGAACAGCCGCCTAAAACCCTCAAAACAAAAGCATTTTTTCGCGGTTTTTTCCTGATGGGCGGACAACTTTGGCTGCCTAAAGCGACATCAAATTGCCATATCTGGACTTAATAATTCAGAAGATGAAAAAACAACTTTCGACCAGTCCTGATAAAACCTGTAAATTTGGCTCGATTAGCGCTTTTTTTACGTTTAAAAAGGTTTTATAATAGGAGATGGGTTTTTTGGCACCATGATCCTAGTTTTAAAGGGAAGAGACCAAAGATGAACAAGTTAATGAAATTTTGCGGAAAATGCGAAGAAGCGTTCGCCGATCGTTTTGCCTTCTGTCCGAATTGCGGCGGCGAGCTCGAGGTCTACGAGATGAATCCGGTAACGGCCCAGCCGGCTGCCGAAGCGCAGTCTCTGCCCCAAACAAACTCTCTGTATGCCGAGTCGGTCAGTACGCCGGTGATCCTGACGGAAGCCGCGGGCGACCCGGATCTGCTTGAGATCCCCGAATTTGAAAGCGCCCAAACCAATGGCAACGGCGTGCCGGAAGAAGTTACCGCGGAAATGCCGGTGGTGGCCCCCGTGACAGGAGCCCCGGTAATAGGGGCAGCCACTGAACCGACAGCCGCGTTTGCCGCCCCGGTCTTCGTAAGCGAACCAAAGCATGAAGTCTCCCCGGTCGATAAACAGGGCTGGCGCGAAGTAAAAAGTAAAAACCTGGTTCCCCCGGATGACGGGCTTTATCACATTACGATGGTCGAAAACAAGACCATCTTTACCGACCCGCGTTTTCGCACGGCAGGCATTTTTGCCCTGGCGGTGGTACTAACGCTCAGTATCGGCAGCGTGGTGTACAGCCTTTTTGACCAGTATGTGAATGTGAATTCGCCCGAGGCTTATGAACTTGTCTCCGCGGTTTATATCAGCGACGACCCGGTGGACGTCGAACACATCCAAATTAAAAAGGACAATGACACCGGCGGCGGCGGCGGCGGCGGCGGACGCAACGATCCAACCCCTGCTTCCGAGGGCCGGATGGCGCCGATGTTCAAAGACAAGCCCATGCTGACGCCGAGCAAGGAAGATATCTCGGTCACCGAACCATTAATGGCGGTCACGCGCGGCCTGCAGGCAAATAAAGATTTTACCCCGGAAAATGACGGGCGTCCGATGGGCGCCGGTATTGGCAAGATCCCGTCCGACGGCCCGGGCGGCCCGCTCGGCCAGGGCAGCGGACAGGGCGAAGGCCAGGGTCCCGGTAGAGGCCCCGGTTACGGTCCCGGTTCAGGCGGTGGTTTTGGCGGTGGTAATGGCGGCGGTTTCGGCCCCGGGAACGGTCCGGGCGGCGGCGGCGCTGACGCTCCTCCGGAAATGCCGAAAGGCCCGAGCGTAGCCCTGAAGATAATTTCCAAGCCGCAGCCGCAATATACGGAAGAGGCTCGTAAAAATCAGATCAGCGGCACCGTCCGGCTGAAAGTGATCTTTAATTCCAACGGTTCGGTCGGTTCGATCACGGCGGTCAGCGGCCTGGGATACGGCCTGACCGAAAAGGCGATCGCGGCGGCGCGCAATATTCGCTTTGAACCGCAGCTTAAGAACGGCGTACCGACGTCGATCTCCAAAACGATCGAATATAACTTCAATCTTTATTAATGCTGTTTTAATACGGCAAAGTAAAAGGCGCGCAGAAATGCTCGCCTTTTTTTATGGAGCGCGGCGTCCGAATAAACGGTTCAGAGTTCAAACGGCTTTGCACATAAAGTCAGAAAGAGCTTAATTTTATTGGCGGTGTTAAGTCTTTAACAAGTAAAAAAAATAAAATGGGGCTAAACCTGGGAGCGCAGGCATCTTGCCTGCAAGGTCGCGAAGCGATCTAAAAGTCTTTGATTTACGCCAGTTAGCGCGAGCAATCGCGCTTGCAGGCAAGATGCCTGCGCTCCCAGGTTAACGTCGATCTTTTAATCCAGAGAACTTTATAAATTTAGGGTTATGACTTTATGTGCAACGCCAGTTCAAACTTTAGTTTGTCCTTTACTTTATGAATAAGACAAGCTGAAGCTTGAACTTTAAACCGTTTGCCTCGTCGCTGCAGTTTCCGGATTCTGACAACGCGGACTCTCCAGACTTTAGACTTCCAGGACCTTCCTGATCCTCTCCACCGCTTCCTGCAGCCTGTCCATCGACGCCGCATAAGAAATGCGGACAAAGCCTTCCGCGCCAAAACCCGCGCCGTCCGTGGTGACAACATGGGCTTTTTCCAACAGCAGCTTCGCCAGGTTGTCGGAAACTTTCATCTCGCCTTGCGCCTCTTTTAGGGCTCCGCGCACATCCGGGAACGCATAAAAAGCGCCTTCGGGCATGTCGCATTTAAATCCGGGTATATTTTGCAGCGCGGGGACAAACCACGCCCGCCGTTTTTCGTATTCGGCGAGCATATCCTGGATCGCCGCCGAAGATTCGCTCCATCTTTCAAGCGCCGCGGCGCAGGCATACTGCGCAAAACTTGCGGGGTGGCTGGTCGAGTGGCTCTGCACTTTCAGCATCGCTTTGGTCCATTCTTCCCGCGCGATGGTATAGCCCATGCGCCAGCCCGTCATCGCGTAGGTCTTGGAAAAACTTCCCGCGATACAGATATTTTCGCGCAGTTCCGCCGGCAGCGTGGCCGCCGTGAAAACTTCGTTCGGCGGGTAGACGAAAAGCAGGTAGCACTCGTCGGAAATGATCAGGATATTGTGCTCATGACAGACTTCGACGATCTTGCGAAACTCGTCCGCCGGGATCACCCGGCCCGAAGGATTGCTCGGCGAATTAAGAATGATCAGTTTTGAGTTAGGCGTGATGGCCGCTTTTACCTGCTCCGCCGTCAGGACAAAATTGGTTTCTTCGGTGTCGATATAGACCGGTTTGGCGCCGGCAAAATGCGCGATCTCCGGAAACGAAACCCAGTATGGTTTCGGGATAAGGATTTCTTCGCCGGGATTTACCGCCGTCACCACCGCGTTAAAGATCGCCTGCTTTCCGCCCGATGTCGCCATCACCTGTGACGGTTTAAACTCCGTGCCGAATTGCCCGGCGTAAAATTTCACCAGGTTGTCCTGCAGCGCTTTGATACCGGCGGTCGCCGTGTACTTGGTCTTGCCGTGCCTGAGCGCGTCCCAGGCGGCCTCTTTGATAAACTCCGGCGTGTCGAAATCAGGCTCGCCCACCGAAAGATCGATGACATCCGCACCCGAAGCGCGCAGCGCCTGTGCCGCCTGCATGGCTTTTATCGTTGACGATGGCTGCATCGCCGCCACATTTTTTGAAACTGAAAAAGTCATAAATTTATTGATAAAGTTTCCCGGTCTTTTTCGTGGTGTCAGTATAGTTTTTGTGGTTATTTCCTGACCCGCCGGATGAACGGACATTTAAGAAAGAACCACGAAAACACGCCAGATCACACGAAATAGATCCGTAAAAACACTTTAACAAAACAATAATGGAAAAAAGCCGAACGCGCCAGTTTGCCATTTATTTTGTTCCGTTTTTATAACCGAAACGCGGAAATTACCGTGATCGATAAACAAACGTAAGGCAAAATTGAAAGATTTTTTTGTAAGAAATCTCTCTTTTAAATCATACGTTAATGAGCAGTCAAATTTAACTGCTTAGAAGGAGAAAAATTCATGAAAAAATTAATGTACATTTTTATGGCATTGGTTATTGTATCCTCAGTTTCTCCGGTCTTCGCCCACGATTTTCCCTCAATAAATATATTTCAGGAAGAAAATGGGCTGTCCGGATCGAAAAAAGAAGCCGCCGGGCCCTTAATGGCATTTCCCTCACTTGCCGCCAGGCCGCTCGAATGGGTCAATGAAAGTGCCGGCCGGTACGACGTAAATAACTGCAACACGATAATAGGTCTGGCCAATATGGAACGGACTCAGAAGGTCAACATAAACACAGCAAAAGTGGATTTCGCGGACGATCCTCACTTCGGCGGCTCTCCGGGCGGCGACGCCGTCATCTGCTGGGCAACCAATGGCAGAGTTGCGGTCAAGGGTAGGCTGTTTTCCGATAATTTGAATCAACAAATAGCTATCGCCCAGATCAAGTTTCATTCTGCCGGCGGAGGCTGGTCAGGTTATACAACTTATAGCACCACGTTGGCGGGCGGTTGGGTTGCTAGTAAGGTGGTTTCGTTATACACGGCCCCAGGCGGCTTCGACAAAGTGAGGATCCGGCTGAAAAGAACTACCTACAGCGCCCTCGGGCCAGCAACCACCGTCATCAACAGCTGGACCTTTGACCGCTAGGCCCTTTAATAAGACTGCTTTCCATAACTTGAAACAAATTATTTTTCGCTGGTTTTGGGACTGCGGCCGGTTTCAGGATAAATCAGAGGCTTTAGCCGAGTGGGATGTTTCGGCTAAAGCCTCTGATGATCTTTTCTGAGCCACGAACTAAGCTCCGACAATTTAAATTGTCAGTTTTTAATGCTCTGTAAAAGCTCCACCCTGTTTCCAAATGGATCGCGAAATTCAAAACGCTCGTAACCGGGAATGGGTATGCCTTCTAATATTTTGACGCCGTTTTGGGTTAATTTGCTCCGCCAAAATTCCACATCATCGACCAGATAGGCCGCGTGGGCTTTTGATTGCGCACGATCGTTATTATCTTCGACGCCGACGTGGATCTGCGTGCTGCCCAGCTCCATCCAGAATCCGCCCCGCCCGGTGAGCGTTTCGGGTTTGGGAATTTCTTTCAACCCTAAAAATTCGCAATAAAATTTACGCGCTTCGTCTTCCGCACCGCGCGGGATGGTGATCTGAACATGATGAAGGCGGATGAGCATTAAATATGCAGCTTATCCTTTAACTTTGCTTCGACCGAAGCAGGCACTAGCCCGCCGACCGCGCCGCCCAGCCCGAAAACCTGTTTGATAAGTTTCGAACTGACAAAAGAATATTTTTCCGACGCCATCATGAAAACGGTTTCCAGTTCCGGGCCCAACCGGCGGTTCATCGAGGCCATCTGCAATTCGTATTCGTAATCGGAAATGGCGCGAATGCCGCGCACGATCGCCCGCGCTTCTTTTTCCCTGGCAAATTCCACCGTCAGCCCGGCAAAATGTTCGACGCTGATAACGCAGCCGTCGTGCACGATCGCGGGCATCACTTCTTCGATCATCGCGCAGCGCTCTTCCACCGAAAACAGGGGATTTTTGTCGGGGTTATCGAGCACGGCAATGATGATCTCATCAAAAAGCTTGCAGCTTCGCCCGATGATGTCGAGATGGCCGTTCGTGATGGGGTCGAAAGAACCGGGGTATATGGCACGTCGCATAAGTTAGGTAAAAATTAACACGAAAAAGGCGGAAACGCGACAGTTATGGAGCGTGTTAAGAGATTTTGCCACAGAGAACACAGAGTTCACAGAGAGAAGAAATTAAAACAGGGATACAGGGGATCAAGGAGATAAAAGCATTTTCTTATCCCGTTCATCCCATTTATCCCTGTAAAATTTCTCTGTGTTCTCTGTGGCTAACCGATTTCCACTCCAAAAAACTTACAAAAATTATCGGTCGTTGCCTTCGCCAATTCTTCAAACTCCACGCCGTAGAATTCCGCCAAAAATCTGGCGGTGTCGGCGACGCGGGCAGGTTCGTTGCGCTGTCCGCGGTACGGGACCGGTGTGAGAAAAGGGCAGTCGGTTTCGACCAGCAGTTTATCCAAGGGCACCACGCGGGCGGCTTCGCGCAGATCGTCGGCTTTTTTAAACGTCACATTTCCCGCAAACGAAATTAAAAACCCGATCTCCATCAGGTCCTGCGCCATTTGCGGCGTCCCGCCAAAGCAGTGCATTATGCCTCCCCTGAAGTCCCGGAAATCTGCGCCCGAACACTGCGTCCGGAGAATTTCCACCGTCTCGTCGTTGGCGTCGCGCGAATGAATAATGATCGGCAGTTCGAGTTCCCGCGCTTTTCGAATCTGCCGGATGAAAACTTCCCTTTGCACATCGCGCGGGCTATGGTCGTAATAATAGTCCAGCCCGATCTCGCCCCAGGCGATCACTTTTTTGCTTGATTTGATGAGAGAAACAAGGTGCTCTTCGGCGCGATCATCGTAAAGTTTGGCATCGTGCGGGTGAACGCCTACCGCGGCAAAAATATTAGGATGGCTGTCAGCCACCGCCACCGCATCCATGAACGCGCCCGTATTCGGATCGCCCGTTCCGACATTGAGCATCGCGGCCACACCCGCCTCGTGCGCGCGGGCGATCACCGATTCCCGGTTCCGCCTCAAACTGCGGCCCGTCAATGTGGCAATGTGAGTCAACTAAGATCGTCATAGGGGTCTGGTGGTTATCGAAATGAGGTCAGAACCGGGAACGTAGTGACCGGCTTCCGGCATAAAAACTTATCGTCTTATTTACATGTAAAGATCTAACAAACCGGTGATCATTAGCCGGTCACTACTTTCCCGGTACTGACCCGTTACTGGCCCGTTACTTTTAGCCTCAACCGATATGCATAGACAAAACCGATAGCGAATTATTTGATCACTTGGAATGAATCGAAAAACTTTTTCGTCCATTTTTCGACTTGGGCATAATCGCCGGCTTTTAAAGCGTCGGGCGTTGCCGACCCGACGACGAGATAGTAACACTTATCGGCCGGGCAGATCATTCTTGCCTGCAGGCGAAATTCACCGTGATCGGCCACCACCTCGAGTCCGAAGCTTCCCGCCACGGCAAATTCTTTCTCTGACACTTTGACGGTTTTCCTGCCACCCGCATCGGCAAGCAGGCCTTCCGCCCAGGCGCTGTAGATCTTACGTTTAAGATCATCGTCTATACTGCCCGGGCCCAGCGGGGAAACCGTCAAGGCCAGGCTCATTTTCGCGTCGGTGAACGCCTCCGGGTTGTAATAGCGGTTACCGTCTTTTTTACCTTGCGAATCCAGCGAATCCGCAACCACCGGCGTCGGCGGGAAAGCTAATTTGAAAAGGTCCACTTCGGATCCATAAAGGCGCCAGCCGTCCGTATCCACCGGGCCGGGTTTAAAAGCTTCCTGGGCTCTGGTCACCAGCAGCAGTTCTTCCGGCGCGGTTTTTACCACATCTATTTTGGCGGGGGCCGCCTTTTTTCTTGGCGCTTTCTTTTTTTGCGCGCTGGCGTTTACGGTGAACAGCATCAAGCAAAAAATTATTACCGGTGTCGAGTATCTTTTCATTTAATGTATGCCGCTCATCAGAGCGGGTGCAAGCAACCCTTCCCGACCTGCAAATTTATTCAGATGCCATATTTATCATTCAATCTGAACACCTCTCAGGTCAGGAAGGGTTGCCTGCGCCCGCTCTTAAATTGCCTTCTTATTTCGTGCTTTCGATTTCCTGTCTATCGTTTATTTTGCTCAGCTTTCGCAAAGCTTTATTGACAGCCTCGGCACTTGGAAAATAATTGGCCACGTCATCGTCCAAAACTACAGTTCGTTGATATTGGCGGTATTTTTGCGCAAAACGGTTGGGTTTTGCTTTGGAATAATCTAAATTGTCGGCCTCAGGCATTTATTTTGAAAGTTCGGTCTGATGCCGCTTTGTTACCCGAATCAAAAATCTCAAGGCTTCATTCACAGACTCCGAATCCTGAAAAACTTCCGAAACGTCACTCTCAAGGACTATCATGTTCGCGCGTCCTGGTCCCACTTTACGAACGCGAAGCTTTTTTAGATCGTATTCTGATGCCATTTCGTCACTTATTTCCGTATTGCTCATAATCTTTTCTTTCCTGGGAACTCATTTCTCTTGCGCTTATCATCCTGATTTTACCATCTCTTTCAGTATAAGAGACAATGAGAAGACGTTCGCCACTCGATTCACCAACAATCAAAAACCGATGTTCGGCCGCCGAATGTGTGTCATCATAAAAATCAATATAAAACGGATCATTGAATACAGTTTTTGCTTCTTCGAAACCTACGTCGTGTTTCTTCAGATTCGCTTCTGCTTTTTCGATGTCCCATTCGAATTGCATTTATTTGAGCCTGGCGCCGTTTTGCACTTCCTCGATAAACGTAGCGACGGCCGGCGTGTCGCCGTCGCCGAGGCTGGCGGCGCAGATCATTCCCTGCGACATCAGCCCGCGCATTTTGCGAGGTTTGAGATTGGCGACCACCACCACTTTGCGCCCGACAAGCTTTTCCGGCTCGTAAAACATCGCCAGACCGGCCAGCAGCTGGCGCGGCTCTTCTTCGCCGATGTCGACCTTTAACAGCAGGAGCTTATCCGCGTCCGGCAGCTTTTCCGCCGACAAAACCGTGCCCACGCGCAGATCGACCTTGAGAAAATCGTCGATGGTGATAAATTCGTCCTTAGAAATTTGTCCTTCGTCATTAGTCGTTTGAACTGCGGCCTTTTGATCCGGGCCTGTTTCCGACTGACTACCGACTGCTGACTGCTGACTACTATTTATTTCTTCCATAATTTTTTGTTTATCCAACCGCGGGAAAACGGGCGCTACCTCGCCGGTTTGCGTACCGGACGGCAGCCCGCCCCATTTGAGTTCCTTCGGATCGAGTTTTGAAATATCTTCGGTCAATCCTATCTGCTGATAAATTTTTTGCGTCGCTTCGGGCATCACCGGGTGCAGCATTACCGAAAGCCAGCGCAAAATCTCCACAGCGCGGTAAAGCACCGCATTTAAAGTTTCGCGCTGGTGCTCATCTTTCGCCAGGTCCCACGGCTTAGCGTCCGACAGTTCCTTGTCGATGCGGGCAATGATGGCCCACGCCGTCTCCAGCGCCCGCGAAAAAGCATAGTCGTCAAAGGCCGCCAAAAATTCATCGCGCGCGTGCTCTAAAATAGATGCGGTTTCCTGCGCATCGGGCTGCACGCCGGCGCGCTTGGCGTAAATAAAATTCGGCTCTGTGATGACGGGCGAGGGAATTTTCCCATCGCAATATTTACCGACCATCGTCAGCGTGCGGCTGGAAAGATTTCCCAGCCCGCTGGCAAGATCCGAATTTGCACGGTCGATAAAATTCTCGTAGGAGAATTTCCCGTCCTGCCCGAACACCATTTCGCGCAGCAGAAAATATCGCAGCGCATCGGTCGAAAAATGTTTGTGCAGAACCTCAAGTTTGATCACATTGCCGAGCGTCTTAGACATCTTGCGTCCCTGCCCGTCCAGCCACAGTCCGTGCGCATAAACCGTGTCCGGCAGTTTCACGCCCGCCGCCAGCAAAAACGACCACCAATAGACCGTGTGAAAACGCAAAATGTCTTTGCCGACCAGGTGCGTGACATTCGACCAGTATGCTTCAAAGGTGATCTCGTCCGCCTTATTTTCCGCGATCTTATTGCGCGCGCCTTCGGGGTGGCGTTCCATTATCATTTTCTGATTAAAGAAGGCGCTGTCCTCCAAACCGTAGCCGATCGCCGTGATGTAATTAGACAGCGCATCAACCCAGAGATAGATAGTGTGATCTTCGTCATCAGGCACCGGCACGCCCCACGCCACTGAAGATCTCATGCGGCTGATCGAGAGGTCTTGCAAACCAGGCTTGATGAATGCCAGCACCTCGTTACGACGGGCTTCGGGGCGAATGCGTTCGGGCTTTTCTTCGATGATCTTTAATAGCTCGTCGCCGTAATCGCTCAGCCGGAAAAAGTAACTTTCCTCAGACACTTTATCCAGCGGCCGTTCGTGGATCAGACAGTGCGGCACGTCCGAGCCTTCGAGGGTGTAATATTCGTCCTCGCCCTTAAAGGCGGCACAGTTCGGGCAGAACCAGCCTTCGTAAAAGCCTTTGTAGATGGGATCGTTGCCGCGCGGTGTCTTGCTCGCCGCCATCGCGCGCCACAGGCCTTGTACAGCTTCGTAGTGAAAAGCTTCGGTCGTGCGCATGAATACGTCGTAATTATCGAGCCCGAAATCCGCAAAGGTTTCCTTTAACGCGCCCGAAATACGGTCTACATATTCCTTAGGCGTCTGCCCGTTCTTTTCCGCGATGCGCTGGATGTTGACGCCGTGCTCGTCCGTCCCGGTCAGAAAATAGGTATCAAATCCGCGCTGCTTTTTATAACGCACGATCGCATCCGCCACCGTGGTGGTGTAAATATGCCCCAGGTGCGGCAGGCTGTTGGCATAATAGATAGGCGTGGTAATGTAAAACGTTTGAGTCATAAAACGTTATATCTTAGCAGGATTTGGTGTATAGTGGCATCTCATGAAGCGCAAAATCTTCCGCTCCCTCGGTTTCAGTTTCATCTTAATGATCCTTTCGATATTAGTGATATTTTTGCTGTTCACTCTCTTTGGAACCAACGGCGGCGACCCGCTGATCGTCGATGTCATGTTCAACGTGGTGGCCTGGCCTCTTCTTTTAGCAAACTACTTAGGCAATAATGGCTGGCTCCCTTTTTACGATAGGCTCTCTCTATTGCATCCGGTTTTTTACGGTTTTGGTTTCGGCTGGGCAGTTTATTCGATCATAATTTTTTGCGGCCTATCGTTGTTCGGAAAAAAACAAAAGCGCTTGACCGCAGATAAGCAACCACTTTTCAGATGATAAGGTCAGTACCGGGAACGCAGTGACCGGCTTCCTATTCGCTTCGAAAAATGGACTTTCATTCGAGGTCAATTCGCTTCGTTCATAGCCGGTCACTGTGTTCCCGGTACTGACGCCGTTTCCGGCTCAGAGCCTCTTTTTGTAAGAGCAACTTTTCTCGTTTTATCACGTATTAAAGTTATGAAAAACATCATCCTTCTTGTCGCCCTGATCTCATCGATCGCTGTCACCACGTTTACCCAAACAACGAAACCCGACACCGAAGAAGCAGCCATCCGCGCCGTGGTGCAAACCTACCTGCACGGTTTGAAATTTAACAATGTCGAAGATTTCAAAAAAGCATTCCGCCCGGACGCCAAGCTGATGTTCGTCAAAAATAACGGCGACTTCGGCGAGCTGACGCAGGAGCAGTGGTACGCCGGTTTTGCCAAGGTCGCCGGCCAGGAAGAAAAAGGCGAGCTAAAAATTACCGCCGTCGATATCAGCGGCAACGCGGCCAGCGTCAAGGTCGAAGAGTATTACCCGGCCGATGTCTATATCGATTATCTTTCGCTGCTGAAAATAAAAGGCGAGTGGAAGATCGTGAATAAAATATATACTTCGCGGAAAAGATAATTATGGAGCGCGGGCATCCCTGCCCGCAACGGACGCTCCGCGTTCGAAGTCGGTTTTTCCGGTCAAAGTGTCAATTTTCGAAGATACCAGCTTGCCGGCGGCAAGCTATGCGGGCAGGGATGCCCGCGCTCCATAAACTACTTCCCGCCCATTCTCACTTTATCCGGCGCGGAAAATTCATCGGTCGCCTTAAATCGCGGCATCGCCGAAGTGTTAGCGATCTTCATACCTATCGCCAGCCCGATCTCGCATTCCTGGATCATGCTTTCAAAATTCCACCATTCGCCGAATTCATCCGAGGGCTGGTGATAATTTTTGGTGTTGAATTCATCAAACACCTTGTCGCCGTAATCCGCCGGTTTATCGATAAATTTGTTGCCTTCTTTCAGAGAGATGCTGGGCACGCCGACTTTGGCGAACGGAAAATGGTCCGAACGGTAGAACGAACCCTGCTCAGGGTGCGCGTCGCCGGAGACGGTCATATTGCGTTCCTTTGCGACGTCCATCACGATGTCCCACAGCGAAGAGCGCTCAGCGCCCAGCGCGACAAAATCCGAGGTTTTGCTGAAAATATTCAACCCGTCGATATTCACATTTCCGGCGGTTTTGTTGAGCGGCACCAGCGGGTGATGCGCGTAATATTCCGCTCCCAGTAAGCCCTGCTCTTCGGCGGTCGGAAAAAGAAAAAGGATCGAGCGCCGCGGCCTGTTGGCCTTGGGTATTTTCATCAATGCTTCTGCTATGCCAAGCACCGCCGAACAGCCCGACGCATTATCCAGCGCCCCGTTATAAATTTTGTCGCCCTGGGCATTGGGTGCGCCCACGCCCAGGTGGTCCCAGTGCGCGCTGTAGATCACATATTCTTTTGACAGTTTGATGTCCACACCGGGGATAACGCCCACTACGTTCGGCGAATCGACCGTGTTCGTTACCGCCTTCAAATTGCATTTGACGCGGAGCCCGGTTTTAACCGGCGTGAAATCGCGCGTCTTGGCTTTTTCCTGCAGATCGGAAAGTTTCAGCCCTGCCTGCCCCAAAATTTTCTTTGAAGTTTCCTCGGTCGCCCACGCTTTCATATCGAGGTAAGGCGAAGTGTCGCCGGGTTCGCGCGCGATGTCGTAACGCCAGCTTCCGTTCGAAGTACGCACCACATTCCAATCGTAACCTGCACTGTCGAACGTGTGCACCAGTATCACGCCGGCGGCGCCGCGGCGCGCTGCCTCCTCGTATTTATATATCCAGCGGCCGTTATAAGTCCGCGCCTTGCCGGTAAAGAGATCGGGCTCCGCGGTGGTCGCGGGCGGATCGTCGTTTAGTATCATCAGGATTTTGCCCTTGTACTGGTCGGGGTCACCTTTGTAATCGTTCCATTTATACAGGTCGGAATTTATCCCGTAACCGGCAAAAACCAGCTCGGCATCGACCGCAACTTCCGGCTTTTGCGCGCCGGTAAAGGCGACAAACTCGTCGGCGAATTTGTAAGTTGCGCTGTCAGAGGGTCCGCTTTTTCCGCTCCCGCCGCTAATGCTCAGTGTAGTCCCGGGATCGGTCTTGATCGAAAACAGCTTTACATTTTGAAAATAGCTGCCGTTATTAGCGGGCCTGACGCCCATTGCTTTTAATTCATCGGCGATATATTGCGCGGCGGCTTTGCCCTCGGCGGTTCCGGGGCCGCGCCCGGCAAGCTCGTCAGACGAAAGCTTGATCACGCGCGCTTTCATTTTCGCGGCGTCAAAAAGTTTGGTATTGTCTTGCGCCATGAGCGGTAAAACCCCCATTGTCATCATCATCAAAAATGCAGTTATTTTTTTCATGTTAGTTTCCTTATTATTGATCGAATCAATAAAACTCAGCGAGTAAACCTGGGAGCGCAGGCGTCCCGCCTGCATTCGCGGTCACGCGCGAAAAAATCGTAGGATAAACTTATTTTAGATCGCTGCGCGATCTTTGCAGGCGAGACGCCTGCGCTCCCAGGTTAGCATTCACTATCCTTTAATAAGACTCATCGCCTCTGCCCTGGTCCTGGGGTCTTTTCTAAATCCGCCCAGCACTGCCGAGGTGATGGTTTTCGCGCCCGGTTTTTTTACGCCGCGCAGGGTCATACAGGTATGTTCGGCCTCGACCACCACCATCACGCCGAGCGGGTCAAGCGCTTCAAAGAGTGTGTTGGCGATCTCCTGTGTCAGGCGTTCCTGCACCTGCAGCCGGCGGGCAAAGGTTTCGGCGACGCGCGCGATCTTTGACAATCCGATGATGCGGCCGTTTTTCGGGATGTAAGCGATGTGGCATTTGCCGGTAAACGGCGCCAGGTGATGCTCGCACATCGAGGCGATCGAGATGTCCTTGACTATCACCATCTCGTCGTGCGAATCGCCCGGCAGCGGCACGATATGCTCCTTGGCGTTTTCCCACATCCCGGCGGTCAGCTCGGCATAAAAATCCGCCACGCGCTCCGGTGTTTTTATCAGCCCCTCGCGATCGGCGTCTTCACCGATGCCTTCGAGGATGAGCCGGACGCCTTGAGCAATTTTTTTCAGATCGACTTTTGCTTTACTTTTGGCCAAAATTATCTCCGTCTTTTATAAAATGCACTTAATTGTAAGGATTTATCGGAAACGAAGCAACAAAGCCAACGAGGGACCGGGTTTGCGGCTTTGCCGCAGTGATGTGCGGTAAGCCTACGGCTTACCGGCAGGTGCAATATTTATTTTCGGGAGGCTCAGCCTCCGTAGGTTGTTAGTATCGACTCACGGAAAGGCAAAGCCTTTCCGCACAGCACGGCGGCAGAGCCGCAAAGCCGTGACGGGGCGGCTATTTCTCTGCGTCGCCCTGCGATGGCGAAACCCGTTGTAAATCAGCCTTTTTAGTGCTATTCTACGTCCCAATTCAAGCTTCACCGAAAACTTACCTGTTACTTGCGAGGAGGGAAAAGCGATGCATCTTAAGCAAACATTTTCGAGTTTGATCTTGTTGTTGTTCCTATCGGCCACTTGTGTCTTTGCCGAGTGCGCGGGCGTCTATTTTAAAAGGACTAAAACCGTACAATTAAATACCCCGCTGATCTCATCGGCCTATCTCGATCTGGATAATGACGGGATCAAAGATCTGGTCGGCGACTGGGACACATTTGTATTCTATAAAGGCCTTGCCGGCGGCGGCTTTAATCAAACGCCTGTTCCCACCAATGACGGCAGCACCTTTCGCCTGGTGATCGGTAAAGACCTCTTCGCGGATTTTAACAATGACGGCCTGCCGGACATGATCGGCTCAAGCTACAACCCGAATAACGGGGTTTCCAAGGTGGCTGTTTATCTCAATAACGGCAACGGCACTTTTACCCGCTCGGCGGAGACTCAAGGAGTTGTTCCTAGTCCCCAATCCCTCATCTACGTGGCGGACATCAATGGCGATAACCGCCCCGACCTGGTCAGCAAAGACGGCTTTAGCGGCCCGGTCTATTATTGGCCGGCGGATAGCGGGAACCATTTCGCTCCGCCTATCCCGCTCGGCAGCGACATCAGAAACCTGCTGGTAAAAGATCTCAACAACGACGGGAAGAACGATCTGGCCTACACTGAAGCCGTAAATTTTAACGAATTCGTCAAATACGGCATTAACCAGGGCAGCGGCGTCTTTAACGAGATCAGCCTGCCGATAAATGAGAGAGTTCACGACCACAATGCCTCGGTCTTTGCAGACATCAATAACGACGGCCGGACCGATATGGTCTCGCAAGCCTATCAGAATACCTCCGACGGCTCGAGCTTTGTCTTTTCCGTTTTTCAATTCACCACTAAAGGCACCATCACCGAAAAGGTAGTGGACGTAACCGGCGCGCTGACTAGAACCTTCGCCGAATTGCAGCAGGGATACAACAATGCGCCGCGGGCCGGTGACTTCAATGGCGACGGCCTGGTCGATGTGATGCTCTTCTCTATCGGGACCGGTTCGGTCCTGGCCAAAAATGAAGGCTCACTGAATTTCACCGCGAAGAGATTCGGCCCGGCCGGCGATACCACACCGTATCTCGGCAATTTTAACGCGGATAACAAACTTGACCTGCTAACGGTAAACACTACTTCGGTCCAAAGCTACGGCCATTACAGCGTCAGCGTCAAGCAAAACGTGTGCGAACCGCAGGGCCAGACGCGGATCATCGACTTTGACGGCAACGGCCAAAGCGATCTCGCTTTTTGGCGCCCGTCGGACGGTCTCTGGATGTTTTACAGCGGCCAGGGCTACACCGGCTTTAACGGCAACGTGAACTGGGGATCGGGCGCCTTAGGCGACATCCCCGTGCCGCAGGATTACGACGGCGACGGCTACACCGATTTTGCCGTTTATCGGAATTCGACGGGATATTGGTACATCTATCGCGGATCTGACGGCCAGGTGGTCATCCTGCCGTTCGGATCGCCCGGTGACAAACCTGTTCCGGCCGATTATGACGGCGATGGCCGCGCCGATATCGGTGTCTTTCGCCCCTCCGAAGGCAACTGGTATTACCTGCCCAGCGGTTCGCCGGAAAAAGTGATCGGAACCCACTGGGGTTTAAATGGTGACGTTCCGCTGCCGATGGATTATAACGGTGACGGGTCAGCCGACATCGCGATCTACCGGCCGTCCACGGGCTCATGGTATATCTGGATGACCAATGACGGCAGCTATTACATTACAAATTTCGGCGGCACGCCCGGCGATCGCCCGATCCCGGCGGATTACGATGATGACGGCGGGGCCGATCTCGCGATGTGGCGTCCCAACGGCGCTCAGAATGGCCTTAACTGGTTTATCGCGACCGCCCACAATCTCTGGGGCCACCAGCTGGGAGTTTTGGGTGACCTGCCGTTTCCCGGGGTAGTGGTATCGGCGGCGCCGCGGGTCTTTCGCCCGTCAAACGCCAATGTCTATTTCACCAATACAAACTCGATCCCGTTTGGCAGTAATTCGAGAAACGCTTCGTGGATCTTGCCGATCGAGTAACTATGGAGCGCGGGCATCCTTGCCCGCATTTTTTTCACTACCAAGGCATCTTGTCAGTAGCGTTTGCGTGAGCAAATGCGTTCTTCGAAAGTATTACCGCTTCGAAAGCAAAAAAACGCACCCGCTAACGCAGGCGCTACTGACAGTTCCTTCGTGCTTTGCGATGAAAGCTAAACCCGCATCTCAGCCGTATTGATCCCCAGTAGCTCTGGCAGAATTTCTCCTGCCTTTCCCTCTCAGACTCGAAACATCAAAAAAATGAGATTGCGGAGTTTCTTCCGGGTTGATCTCGAGGCAGAACGCGCCGGCTTGTTTGGCGATAGAAGATAGCGCGGCCGCCGGAAAGACCAGCGCCGAAGTCCCGATCGAAACAAAAAGTTCACACTCGCCGGCAGTTTGCTCCGCCGTTTCAAACGCGCCGGCGGGCAGCATCTCGCCAAAGAGCACCACGTCCGGGCGGACGGGCGTGTCGCACAGATCGCAGATGTCCGGATCGTGCGGTACCTGACTGCTGAGCATCTCGTATTTCAGCCCGCATTTCGGACAGCGCGAGCGTTGGATGTTTCCGTGGAGTTCGATAATGCGCGCGGACCCTGCGGCGCGATGAAGCCCGTCGATATTCTGCGTCACGATCAGCATTTCCGGCACGCGGCTTTCCCACATCATCAGCGCGTGGTGCGCCGGGTTGGGCTTGCAATCCTTAAAGATGCCGCGGCGATAGTCGAACCATTCCCAGACCTCGGGCAAGTTTTCCCGCGCCATTTGCGCGGAGGAAATTTCATCAAAAGGCATTCCCTTCCACACGGCCGTTCCGCCGCCGCCGCGAAATGTCGGCACGCCCGATTCCGCGGAAATCCCTGCGCCCGTCAGCACGCAAACTTTTTGCGCGAAATTTACTTTTTGTTTTAATTCAGGGGAAATTTGCACGAGGAAAGTTTAGCATACCCGCGAGCGCCGGCATCTTGCCGGCAAAGCGCGACGAGGCGCTCATGTCAGTAGCGCTTGCGTCAGCAAGTGCGTTTCTTACGCCTTACGCATCTGCTAACGCAGACGCTACTGACAGCCGGCAAGATGCCGGCACTCCCAGGTTAATTGCCCACTGCTACTGCCTACTGCTCACTGCTCACTGCTCACTGCCCACTGCTACTCCGCGGCCAGATCGATGCCCGTCAGTTCCCTGTTGGCATTTACCAGGCGCGGGGAAAACGTGTAAGGGGCGGCAACGGCGTGGGCAAAATAACTTGCGCCCGCCGGGACAATGAAGAAATAGTACCCTCCCTGATCGGCGGTATATTTGCGTACGGTCCCCGACATATCGGTAAGCGTAACGCGCGCGTGCGGGACCGGCCGCCCGAGGCTTAAGATTCTGCCGGCGATCATCACTACCGCCGGGGACGATCCCGTTTCCACCGCGCCTCTATCGATATTGCCGCCCACTATCCGGTAATAACCGCGCTGGTCGATCGCCAGCCCTTCTTCATCGGCCAGGGCGTTGCCGCCCGTATCGATCAGGATACTTCCCGCCTGCGGCAGATATGTCGGCATCCCGCCACCGTTGTCAGCCGGCGCGATGAGATGCAGATTGCCGGTCAGCAGATCCGAGTTCTGCCACACCACGCCGTCCAGGGGCTCCGTGTTATAGATGATATTATTACCGGCGCTGGTGATCGTAGCGCTGCCGGAAAGTTGAATATTCCAAAGTATCGATGCAAAGCCCCCGGCAACTACCGTATTGCCGGTATTTACCGTAGTGTTGGAATTTATTCGCATTGACGCGCCAAAGCTGGCGGTATTTCCGTAAATCGTCACATTTCTCATTTTGAGGTAACCGAAGACATCGAGCGCACCGCCTATGTTCGCATTATTCGTACTAAAAGTGGAATTAACGATCGTGACATTTCCGGTACATAAAACCGCGCCGCCCGTCGATGCCGAATTATTGGTAAAGGTTGAGCTGCTGATACGGTGAACACCGTTCTTCAAATAAACCGCGCCGCCACTGGTGCCGTTAAGCTCCGTGGAGTTTCCGGTAAAAAAGACGCGGTCTATCTCGACATTAGCGCCGAAGGGAGAACTGATCGCCGCGCCGCCGGGATTAAACCAGGCCTTGCCGCCGGTCATCTTCATTCCCGCAAACCTGATGTTCATCGGGTTTCCGATCCGGGGATTTCTGATCACAAAGATAGGCGTTTCATTGCCGCCGAAAATCGTCAGCAAACCGCTGCCCGGCCCTTCGATCGTCAGATCTCCTTTACCGGCGATCTCGATCGGCGAAGCGGCGACCGTAACTGTTCCCCCGATCAAGGACGGCGAGAAGATAATAATGTCGTTGGAATAAGCGGCGTTGGATTGGGTGACCGCCTCGCGCAGGCTGCAATCGCTATCGCAAATACCGTCATTACTGTCGGCGGTCTTGGTGACCGTAAAGACCGCGCCGGAAGCGCTGCTAATACTCAAAAGCAACAAAGCCGGAAGCAGAATTATCAGGAAGGAATATTTTTTACCCATCGGTTTCCTCTTGATTCTGTTATTCGCTTCGAATTCACAAATGCCACGAATTAAAAAATCTTTTATTCGTGGTTATGTTGTGACATTCTGTGGCCATATAAAACTAAAACCTTAACCATGAAATACACGGTCACAAGCCACCAGATCATTCAAACTTCGCTCATCACTGCACAGCCAGTTCCATGTTGGCGATGTCCCCGGTGGCGTAGATCGTGACCGGTGTAAAGCGGTGGGATTTTGCCGATATCTCGACCAGGATATTTCCGACATAGATACCACTTAAAACGAAATAGCCGAGCGGCGAAGTAGTGACCGACCGGACAACTCCTTCCGAATCCGTTACCGTGACCGTCGCCCGCCCGACGCCATTTCCCGCAGCGTCGTGGACCCGGCCGGAAAATGAAATCGGCACGACCGGCGTGCTGCCGAATTCGTAGGCGCCGATATCGACTACGGCGTTCATGTCGCCGTTACCGTCAACGGTGCGGGCGTAGCGGCGCTGATCGATGGCGTAACCGGCGGCGATGACCTGCGCATTACTGCCGGCATCGATCGCGGGACTGCCCGGCAGCAGCGCCAGGGTCGGCGTCGTCCCGCCGTTATTAGCCAACATACCGAGCAGAGGTTGGACATTTAATTGATCGGAAGCGTGATATGTCACCGGATTGCCGGTGGTGGCGGTACTTACGAAGATATTATTTCCCTGGCTGGTCATACCGCCGAGCGAAGAAGTTCTTTCCACATGCCCGACGATGGAGTTTCCTATGTCAAGACCTGACAGACCTCCGATCCAGATCATGCCGTCCACCGTACAATTTCTCATCTTTAACGGCGTGCCGATCAAATGCAGGACCGGCGTGAAAATACCAGGGCCCTCTACAAAAGTGGAGTTGTATATTGAGCCGGTGCTTTGCCCGTTGAAATATACGCCGACACCCAGGTTATTGGAAAACGTGGAATTTCTTATCTTTACCCCCGCGACACCTATATAAAGGATGGCGCTGCCCTCCACGTTCGAACCACTCACACTATTTCCCGTGAAATTTACTCCATCAAGATGTACAACGCCTTCGGCACGGACCGCGCCGCCGCCGGGCGAAGGATTGACAACGCCCACGCCGTTTCCCCCCGTCAATGTCACGCCGGAAATGGTCAGCGCGTTTCCCGCCGGAACAAAGAAAATACGGCTGCTGTTATTGCCGGAAATAATGATCTGGTTGGCGCCGGGGCCGGTAATATTAGCGCTGATAAGCTGGATCTCGCCGGCGGTCAGGACGATCGGCGTACCCGCCAAAGACGGGGAGAATTTCACCGTATTTCCCCCAACCCCGGCATCGGCGGCGGTAACCGCCTCTCGCAGTGAACAATCGGCATCACAAACGCCGTCGTTGGTGTCGGTGGTTTTGGTGACGGTAAAGACCGCCCCGCTGGCGGCCGTTGCCGCTGCTGCCAAAAGCAGGGACAGGAAAAGACTGCTGAAAAATAGACGATGAATCTTACGCATTATTCCTCCGGAGAAAAATGTGCCTTTAGATTGCCACTAGCTTTAGCTGGCGGAGGGAGGAGCAAAGTGAGACACCGGGCTTTAGCCCAATACTATTTTGCTTATTAACCGCTAGCTAAAGCTAGCGGCAACTTAAAATGCGCGCGCCTGACAACGCCGGGATCGAGGGGAAGCTTATTACCGGCAATTATAGACCAGAGCGGCGGAAAAGCAAGGTTTTTCAGGGTTTGGCAATGTCCTGATCTTGTAGTGTTTTTATGTTTGGTAAAAAAGAACCACCCCGCCCTGCGGGCACCCCTCCTTCGTAAGGAGGGGAGTTTAAGAGTCGCGTTCCAAACTCCCCTCCTTACGAAGGAGGGGTGGCGCTGTTTTACGCGCCGGGGTGGTTCTCTCTCTAAAAGCCGTGATAGACTCTCCAGACTCACTACTGTTATACTTACGTTTTTGTCTTTAGGAGAGAAACGAACCTGAACCTGTTTGACCTACAAAGTGCTGTAAAGAATAGAGTTGCGGAATCTGCCAAAGAACTTTTTGGTGTCACGCCGGAAACCCTTGCATGTGAGGTGCCCCCCAAGACCGAACTGGGCGATCTGGCCTTCCCCGTCGCTTTTGAGCTGGCAAAACTCGTTAAACAGCAGACCGGCGAAAAACAAAACCCCCGCGAGATCGCCGAAAAACTAAAAACCGCCATCGAATCGCTGCCCGACGTCGCCCGCGCCGAAGTCGCCGGGCCCGGCCATTTAAATGTATTTTTCGACCGCGCCGCTTTTCTAAGCAATGCAGAGGTTGGCCCTGGCCATCGCGACGCGCCCCGCGCCGGACCCGGCGGGAGCCGCGGTCCTGGGCTCTCGCGCCAGCTCCAGCAGGAGCGGCTCGCTTCCCGGGAAGTCCCCTGTCTGAGCCGCGCCTCCGCAACTCGCAGTCGTCCGGCGGTATCCGCGGGGCCAGCGCGGCCGCGCGCTCAAAGAGGGGAGCGCGTCCCCGTGCCGGCCGCGGCGGTCTCCAGCAGGCCGGCCAGATACCACCACCGGCGATCGCGGGCGCCAGCCGGCGGGCGGCCTTGTAGGTCGCGGCCGCGGCGTCCCATTGCTCCCAGGCGTGGAGGGTGATCGCCAGCCGTCCGACCGCCTCGACGTCCGCTGGATGGGCGCGGGCGGCGGCATACGCCTCGCCTATGGCCTTGCCGGCCGCCGCCAGGGAGCCCGGCGACGTCAGACGGCAGCGGCAGCCGCCGGTCCGGGCGCTGCGGGGCGAGGCGAACGAGCCGACGCGTCAGGCCGAGGGCGAGCAGCGAGGGGGGACATCTCGGACGATTGGAACCGGGGCCGGCCGTAAATAGAAAAAGGCCGGGAGGCAATGCCTCCCGGCCCTGAGACTTGCCGAAGCGTCCGGTTAGAACTGGAAGCGCAGCCCCAGCTGGACGCCGCCGCGGGTCGGCGTAGAGCGTCCGGATCCTCATGAAGTTCGGATCCGTGAAGCCCGGTCACCGGGTTGGCCCATTGCGTGTGGTTCAGCACGTTGGTCGCCTGCGCCCGGAACTCGACGCGGTAGCGGCCGAACGGGAAGCCCCGGAACAGCCGCGAAGTCCAGGTTCACACTGGCCGGGCCCGCGGAACTGATTGCGCCCCGTGTTGCCCCACTTGTTGCCCGGCTGCACGAACGACGCCGGGTCGTAGTAGACCGCATCCGGCCCCGGGTCGCCGACGCGGACGAGCTCCGCGATCTGATCGATCGTCTGCTGACCCGCCCTGCTGGTTGAGCGCCGTGTTGTCGCCGCGCAATCGTGAACGGCGTGCCCGAGAACGCGCTGACGATGCCGTTGATCGCCAGTTCTTCACGATCGTGCGCGAGCACGGCCTTCGGCTGTCCTTCGCGAACGGCAGCTCGTAGACGAAGCCCATCTGGAAGTTGTGCGGGCGGTCGTAGCCGGCCTGGGCGTAGTTGCGCGCCATCTGCGACGGCTGGCTCCACGTCTAGCGTCGCCCACCCGTCCTCGTCGGTCTCGTTCATCGCCTTGCTCCAGGTGTAGGCGCCCTTGAGCAGCAGCCCGTTCTTGAACGGCCGGTTGACCGCCACCTGCAGCGAGTGGTAGCGGCTCTGCGTGATCGCGCGCCCAGTCGAGGATCGTCGGCCGTGCCCGCCTGCGCGAAGTAGACTGCGCTTCGCGTTGCCGCCGCACTCGGCGTAGTTCAGGTTCTGACGTCGGCATAGCCGCCGTCCGTGCGCGTGCCGACGTAGCCGACGCTCGACCGAGATGTCAGCCGGCAGCAGCCGCTCGACCGTGACGTTCCACTGCTGCGTCGCGGCCGCGCTCGACGTTGTCCGGGTCCGGCGTGCGCGTCTGCGACGTTGCGCGGCAGCGGGATCACGCCCGAGCTGATGTCCGGCAGCGGAATCGTCGGAATGCCCGCGCCAGCGGCGAAGCGAGGCGAAGTTGTTGTCGATCGGACGTTGGCTGTAGCCGATCGTCAGCGGGTAGAAGCCGCGCAGCGGCCGCGACCACGGGAATCGGGTTGTAGGTGATGCCGTAGCCGGCGCGGAACACCGTCTTGTCGTTGAGGCGGTAGGCCGCGCCCAGCCGCGGCGCGAACAGCTTCTTGCTCGACCTTGATCCCGAGATCCTCCGGCACGCCGCCGACGCCGCCGAGCAGCACGTTGAACGTCGACGAAGTCCAGCCGCTCGATGCCGCGCTCCGCCCGCGACATCAGCGGGTAGTACTCCCAGCGCAGCCCCGCGGTCACTGTCAGCTTGCTGCGACGCCTGTCCAGCGGTCGCTGATGAATAGCCCGCATACTGGTTCTCGCGGCCCGTCATCTCTCGAACTGGATGCTCTTGCCGTAGCGCGCTGGTCATGCCCGAGCAGGAACCCCGCGTACTGGTTCCAGTCGTTGGCCACGTAGCCCGGCGTGCCGGTCATGTTGCCCGAGAAGTCGAAAATCGCCGCGCGGGCCGGCGCCGAGCTCCGGCTGCCAGTGATTCAGCTGATAGCGGATGAAGTCGAAGCCCGCCCGCAGCTCGTGGTTGCCCGCCAGCTTCGTCAGGTTCGTGCGTGAACGTGTAGCTGGTCTCGTGACGCTCGAGCGGCATCCACGTCGTCGTCGTTGCCAATCGCTCGCCGAGCGCCGGCTCTGGAACGCCGGCATGCCGCTCTGCC
Source organism: uncultured Acidobacteriota bacterium (assembly GCA_963766895.1). Lineage (GTDB taxonomy): Bacteria > Acidobacteriota > Blastocatellia > Pyrinomonadales > Pyrinomonadaceae > DASYKT01. The sequence goes on along the minus strand of CAVYCB010000004.1, from coordinate 11,330 downwards.
GCGGATGTCCGGCCCGTTGGTGCCCGGGAATGCCGAACATGTCGGAGCCGAAGTTGGTCCCGAAGTCCGAGGCCTGCACCGTCTGGTCCTGCCTGTTCGATGCCGAAGTTGCCGTCGAGCACCATCGTCGGGCTGAGCGTCCACGTGTGGCCCACCGTGCCGACATACACCTTGGTGTCGCCGCCGCCGCCGCCGTCGAACCCGAGCTTGAACACGTCGTCGACCTGCGCCTGCATCGTCGAGAACTTGCCCCAGATCTGATGGCGCGCGCTGCGGTTCCAGTTCAACTTCACGTCGTAGTTGTCGCGGTCGGCCTTCGGCGTGCGCGCCAGGAACAGGTTGTTCTGCAGGCCGTTGTTGGTGCCGGCGTTGTTCGGCGCGGGATAGAGCGCCTGAATCGTGCTGCGCGATGCTGCTGATCCGGTTCGCCGGAATCACGTTGCTCGGGAACTGCGTCCGCCCCGTGCCGTCCGCATTGCCCGTCCGCCGGGTCATACAGCCTGAAGTTCGGGTTGACCGCCGCACTTCGCTGAAGTCGCCGTTGCGCATCTTCGCCGTCGGCACCGTGTAGGTGTCGAACGCGGCTGTTGCGCTCGTAGTTGCCCTTCCAACGACGCCGAAGAAGAACAGCTTGTCCTTCTTGATCGGCCCGCCGACCGTGCCGCCGCCGATGCTGACGAGGCTTGAGTCGAGCTTGGCCGGGATCGAAGAAACGGCGCGGCGTTCAGTTCGTCCTGGTTGCGGAAATAGAACGCCGAGCCCTGAGCGTCGTTGGTGCCCGACTTGGTCACCAGCGTGATCGCCGCGCCGCCGGCCATGCCCTGCTCCGCGTCGAAGTTGTTGGTGCTGATGTTGACGGTGTCGATGGTCTCGGCCGGCGCGACATAGCCCGTGTGGTGCGGCAGCCAGATGTTGACGCTGCTCGCGCCGTCGATGCGGCGTGTTGTTGTTGTTCGGGTTGGTGCCGTTGACGTTCGTCCGCAGCGACCGCCCCGGCGTGTCCGTCTGCGCGTTCTGGAACGTCGCCGGCGTCGCGCCCGGCACCAGGTTGATCGAGCCTCTGGTAGTTCCGGTACTGGTTGAGCGGGAGATTGACGATCTCCTTCGCCTTCAGCTCCGTGTGCACGTCGCCTTGTCGGTCTGCAGCAGCTGCACCGCCGAGGCCACCGTCACCGTCTCCGTCAGCGCGCCCACCTCGAGCGCGGACTTCGACGCGGCTGATCTGCCCGGCGGTGACCGGCACGTTGGTCTTCACGAACTCCCGGAACCCCTGCAAGCCACCTTCACGTCGTACCGGCCCGGCAGCACGTTGGGCAGCTTGTACTCACCGTTCTCGTTGCTGACGGTCTCGCGGTGAGATTGGTGTCCTTGTTCACGATTGTCACGGTCGCGGCCGGGAATGGACGATCCCTGGGCGTCCTGGACGACGCCGACGACGCTGCCGTAGAGGACCTGTGCGCTTGATGAAGCGGCCAGGAGGCCGGTAGTAAGCAGGGCGAGCAACGCAACGATCACGCGACCGGCAGACGAGTGTCTGCGGCCTGACGACACACGGATGACCTTCAAGGTCCCTCCTTCAGAATCAAACAGCGCGCCAGCCAACGCCTGTTCGGTTAGAACCGAAACAAAATTATAGGCTTCAGATTTCGAGCGATCGAGCAGAGATTGTTGATGAGGTTGCGAAAGTCTTGTCCAGCTGGTGTGATGCGCCGTAGCGGTGACGCGGACTCGGCAGGTTGAAGGGACAATTGCGTCTGTCGATCACTGTAGCGCAGACAAAAAAAAGGCCGGGAGGCGAGAGCCCCCCGGCCTGAAAATTCACGACCATCGAATCAGAACTGGAAGCGAAGTCCCAGCTGGATCTTCCGCGGGATGTTACCGCCGGATTCGACGTCCGGATCCGCATGAAGTTCGGATCCGTGAAGCCGGTGACCGGGTTGCCCCAGCGGGAGTGGTTCAGCACGTTGCTCGCCTGCGCACGGAACTCGGCGCGATAGCGGCCGATCGGGACGCCTCGGAAGAGCCCGAAGTCGAGGTTCCACTGGCCCGGGCCGCGGAACTGGTTGCGCCCCGTGTTGCCCCACTTGTTGCCCGGCTGCGCAAACGCCGCGCGGGTCGAGTACACGCGCGTCCGGGCCGGGATCGCCGACCCGATCGAGATCCGCGATCAGGTCGATCGTCTGCTGCCCGCCGCGCTGGCTGAGCGCCGTGTTGTCGCCGTCGATGGTGAACGGCGTGCCCGAGAACGCGCTGAACGACGCCGTTGACCTGCCAGTCCTTCGACGACGTGCGCGACACGGCCGCTCGGCGTCCTTGCGCGAAGGGCAGCTCGTAGACGAAGCCCATCTGGAAGTTGTGCGTGCGGTCGTAGCCGGCCAGCGCGTAGTTGCGCGTCGAGCTGCGACGGCTGGTTCCACGTCAGCGTCGCCCAGCCATCCTCGTCGGTCTCGTTCATCGCCTTGCCCCAGGTGTAGGCGCCCTTGAGCAGCAGGCCGTTCTTGAACGGGCGGTTGACCGCCATCTGCAGCGAGTTGTAGCGGCTCTTGGTGAGCGCGGCCCAGTCGAGCATGTTCGCCGTGCCGGCCTGCGCGAAGAACTGACGCCCGTGTTGCCGCCGCCTGACTCCGCGTAGTTCAGGTTGAGGTCGGCGTAGCCGCCGTCGGTGCGCGTGCCGACGTAGCCGAGGCTCGACCGAGATGTCCAGCGGGAGCCGCCGCTCGAGCGTGACGTTCCACTGCTGCGTCCGGCCCGCGATCCACGTTGTCCGGATCCGGCGTGCGCATCTCGACGTTGCGCGGAAGCGGCATCCGCCCGGTGCTGATGTCGGGCAGCGGAACCGTCGGGATGCCCGTCGCCAGCGGGAACGACGTCGAAGTTGCTGACGGTCGGCAGTCTGGCTGAAGCCGATCGTGAGCGGATAGAACCCGCGCAGCGGACGCGACCACGGCAGCGGGTTGTAGGTGATGCCGTAGCCCGCGCGGAAGACCGTCTTCTCGTCGATGCGGTAGGCCGCGCCGAGACGGGGGGCGAACAGCTTCTTGCTGACCTTGATCCCGACATCCTTCGGGTTGTTGCCGACGCCGCCGAGCAGTACGTTGAAGGTGCCGAAGTCCAGCCGCTCGATGCCGCGATCCTGCGCGCGACATCAGCGGGTAGTACTCGTAGCGCAGGCCGAGGTTCACCGTCAGCTTTCGCTGACCGTCCACCGGTCGCTGATGAACAGACCGTACTGATTCTCGCGGCCGGACATCTCTTCGAACTGGATGCTCTTGCCGTAGCCGCTGGTCAGGCCGAGCAGGAACGCCGCGTACTGGTTCCAGGCGTTCGGACGTATAGCCCGGCGTGCCCGGTGATGTTGCCCGAGAAATCGAAATTGCCCGCGCGGGCCCGACGCCGAGTTCGGGCTGCCAGTGATTCAGCTGGTAGCGGATGAAGTCGAAGCCGGCGCGGATCTCGTGCGTGCCCAGCGAGCTTCGTCAGGTTCGGTCGTGACCGTGTAGCTCGTCTCGTGGCGCTCGAGCGGATGCCAGTTGCCGCTGTTGCCGATCCGGCGTGCCAGTCTGCCGAGCCCGGTGGTGAAGGCCGGCATGCCGCTCTGGCGCGCGTCCGGGCCGTTGGTGCCGGGAATCCCGAACATGTCCGACCCGTAGTTGGTGCCGAAGTCCGAGGCCTGCAGCCGTCTGGTCCTGCCAGTTCATGCCGAAGTTGCCGTCGATCAGCATCGTCGGGCTGAGCGTCCAGGTGTGGCCGACCGTGTCGCACGTAGTCCTTGGTGTCGCCGACGCCGCCGCCGTCGAACCCGAGCTGATAGAGGTTCGTCGACCTGCGCCTGCATCGTCGAGAACTTGCCCCAGATCTGGTGGCTCGCGCTGCGGTTCCAGTTCACCTTCATGTCGTAGTTGTCGCGATCCGCCGTCGGCGTGCGCGGCAGGAACAGGTTGTTCTGCAGGCCGTTGTTGGTGCCCGGGTTGTTCGGCGCCGGATAGAGCGCCTGAATCGGCTGCGCAATGCTGGCTGATCCGGTTGGCCGGAATCATGTTGCCCGGGAACTGCGTGCGCCCGGTGCCGTCGGCGTTGCCGGTCGCCGGGTCGTAGAGCCGGAAGCCCGGGTTGATCGCCGAGCACCTCGCTGAAGTCGCCGCTGCGCATGCGCGCCGTCGGCACCGTGAAGGTGTCGAACCGGCTGTTGCGCTCGTAGTTGCCCTCGTAGGACGCCGAAGAAGAACAGCCGGTTCTTCTGGATCGGGCCGCCGACCGTGCCGCCGCCGATCGAGATGCTCGAGTCGAGCTTGACCGGATCGAAGAAATGCCGCGCGTTGAGCTCGTCCTGGTTGCGGAAGTAGAACGCCGAGCCCTTGAGTCTGTTGGTGCCCGACTTGGTCACCAGCGTGATCGCCGCGCCGCCGGCCATGCCCTGGCCGGCGTCGAAGTTGTTGGTGCTGATGTTGACCGTGTCGATCGTCTCGGCCGGCGCGACGTAGCCGACGTGGTGCGGCAGCCAGATGTTGACGCTGCTCGCGCCGTCGAGGCGCGTGTTGTTGCTGTTCGGGTTGGTGCCGTTCACGAACGTCCGCAGCGACCGCCCCGGCGTGTCCGTCTGGTCGTTCTGGAACGCCGCCGGCGTCGCGCCGGGCACCAGGTTGATCAGCGCCTGATAGTTCCGGTACTGGTTGCAGCGGCAGATTGGTGATCTCCTTCGCCTTGAGCTCGGTGTGGAGGTCCGCCTTGTCGGTCTGCAGCAGCTGCGCCGCCGAGGCGACCGTCACCGTCTCGGTCAGCGCGCCGACCTCGAGCTCCACCTCGACGCGGCTGATCTGCCCGGCGGTGACCGGCACGCCGGTCTTGACGAACTCCCGGAAGCCCTGCAGCGAGACCTTGACGTCGTACGGCCGGGCAGGATGTTCGACGAGCGTGTAGCCGCCGTCCTCGTTGGTCGACGGTCTCCTGGTGAGGCCCGTGTCCTTGTTGATCGTGACGGTCGCGCCGGGATTGCCCGCACCCTGCGCGTCCGAGACGTTGCCGACGATGCTGCCGTACAGGACCTGTGCAAATAGCGGGGCGGCCACGAGGCCGATGGCAAGAACGGACACGCCGCCGCGAACACCGGGCGCCAGACCAGAAGCCGCGGCCTGACGTCCTATTACTGAGCTCCCTCAAGGTTCCTCCTTCGGAACAAGCGACACGTATAGTGCGAAGACACTATGGGACGAACGTAACCTATCCCGGCTGATGCCGCTCAGGCAAGGGTTGTCGGAGGCTTTGGAGCGAGAAATGAGTTTTTAGGCCTGTTTTTGACTATCGGCGTGACATTTTTGTCGCGCCGATAGTCGCCTGACAACAAAACTCGTGCGGGTCCCGACCGGATTGGTGCGGTGAACGCGGCGGCCGGAGGGTCCAGCCGTCAGAATCAGAACTCGAAGCGAACCCCCAACTGGACGTTGCGCGGGTCCCCCTCGCTGCGAACCCGCATGAAGTTGGGTCACTGAAGCCCGTCACGGGGTTGGCCCATCTCGAGTGGTTCAGGACATTCTCGCTGGCGCCCGGAACTCCGCACGGTAACGGCCGAACGGAACCCACTGGAGAGCTGAAATCGAGGTTCCACTGGCCGGGGCCGCGGAATTGTTGCGCCCTGTTGCCCCACTTGTTACCGGGCTCCGCAAAAGACGCGGGATCGTATAGACTCGTCCGGACCGGCGTCCCCGACGCGCCGGGGACGAGATCAGATCGATTTTTTACTGCCCCGGGCTGGCTGAGCGCCGTGTTGTCGCCATCCATGGTGAACGGCGTCCCGGAGAGCGCTGAAGATCCCGTTGATCTGCCAATCCTGGATTACTGCGCGCCACGGGTCCGGACTGGCTTCGCGAAGGGAGCTCATATAGAAATCCCATCTGGAAATTGTGGATACGGTCATACCCCGCGAGCGCGTAGTTGCGTGACAGTTGCGACGGCTGGCTCCAGAGCAGAGTTGCCCAGCCATCTTCGTCGGTTTCGTTCATCGCCTTGCCCAGCGTGTACGCGCCCTTGAGTAGCAGTCCTCCCTTGAAGGGACGGTTGATCGCCATCTGCATCGAGTTTTGCCGGCTCTTCGTTACCTAGCCGCCCAGTCGAGCACGTTGGCCGTTCCGGCCTGCGTGAAGAACCGCCGCCCGGCGTCCCCTCCGCCCGCCTCGGCGTAGTTCAGGTTCTGGTCCGCGTATCCGCCGTCGGTGCGTGAGCCGACATAACCCAGACTGACCGAGATGTCTCCCGGCAACAGCCGCTCCAGCGTGACGTTGTACCGCTGCGTCCGCCCGCGTTCGACATCATCTGGAACGGGGGTTCGTGTCTGGACATTGCGCGGCAGCGGAATCCGGCCGCTGCTGACATCGGGCAGCGCGATTTCAGGAATTCCCGATGCCAGCGGGAACGAGGCAAAGTTGCTCCCGAAGACCCCGCTCGCGCTCTCGCTGAAGCCGATGGTCAGCGGATAGAAGCCCCGCAGGGGGCGGGACCAGGGGAGGGGATTGTAGGTGATGCCATAGCCCGCCCGGAACACCGTCAGATCGTTCAGGCGGTACGCGGCGCCGACACGCGGCGCGAACAGGGTCTTGCTCGGCTTCAGGCCGACATCCGCGGGCACGCTGCCGATGCCCCCGAGCAGAACCTCCCACGTGTCGTAGTCGAGTCGCTCCAGGCCACGACTCCCCCGCGACATGATCGGGTAGTACTCGTATCGCAGGCCCAGCGTCAGGGTCAGCTTCGGACTGGCGTTCCAGCGATCGCTCGCGAAAACGGCGTACTGGTTCTCGCGGCCGGACATTTCCTCGAACTGGATGCTCTTGCCGTAGCCGCTGGTGCGTCCAAGCAGGAAGGCGGCGTAGCTGTTCCAGCCGTTCGTGTCGTAGTCGGGCTGCCCGGTGATGTTTCCCGAAAATCGAAGCTCCCGCGAGGACCGGCCCCGAGCTCGGGCTGCCAGTGATCGAGCTGGTACCTATGAAATCGAATCCCACGCGGAGATCGTGGCGCCCGGCGAGCTTGCTCAGGCTGGTTGTGACCGTGTAACTCTTTTCGTGCCGCTCGACGGGGGTCCAGGTGTCGTTGTTCCCGATGACGCTCAGACCGGTGTTGAAATTCGGGAAGCCGCTCTGACGCGGGTCGGGCCCGTTCGTGCCGGGAATCCCGAACGTGTCACTGCCGAAAGACGTACCGAAGTCGGACGCGCGGCCTGTCTGATCCTGCCAGTTGCTGCCGACACTCCCGTCAATCAGCATCGTCGGGCTGAGAGTCCATGTGTGGCCGATCGTCGCGACGTAGTTGTTCGTGTCGCCGCTTCCGCCGCCTTCGATGCCCAGTTTGAACAGATCCGACACCTGCGCTTGCAGCGTCGAAAATTTGGCAAACAGCTGATGGCGACTGTTGCGGTTCCAGTTGACCTTGACGTCGTAGTTGTCGCGATCGGCTTTGGGCGCCCGCGGCAGCTCGAGGTTGTTCTGCAGTCCGCTGTTCGTGCCAGGCGCGTTGGGTGCCGGGTAGAGCGCCTGGATGCGTTTGGCGACATCACTGAGACGACTGGCCGGGATCACTGCGCCAGGGAACTCCGTTCGCCCGGTGCCATTGGCATTCCCGGTTGCGGGATCGAACAGCCGGAAGTCCGGATTCACCGCGAGCACTTCACTGAAGTCACCGTTGCGCATCTTCGCCGTCGGCACGGTGTATCTGTCGAAGCGGCCGCGACGTTCGTAGTTGCCTTCCCAGGACGCAAAGTAAAACAGCTTGTCCCTCTTGATGGGCCCGCCGACGGTTCCGCCGCCTATCGTGATGCTCGCATCCGGCCTGGACGGTCGAAGAATCTCCGCGCGTTCAATTCATCCTGGTTCCGAAAGGCGAACGCCGAGCCTCTCAACTCGTTAGTTCCGGATTTTGTCACCAGCGTGATCGCCGCGCCTCCCGCCATGCCCTGCGCCGCATCGAAGTTGTTCGTGCTGATGTTGACGGTTTCGATGGTCTCCGCAGGGGCCACGTAGCCCGTGTGATGTGGCAGCCAGATGTTCACACTGCTCGCGCCGTCAATCCGCGTGTTGTTGCTGTTCGGATTGGTGCCGTTGACCTGTGTGCGCAGTGAACGCCCGGGCGTGTCCACTTGTGAGTTCTGGAACGTCGCCGGCGACGCCCCGGGTACGAGGTTGATGAGGGTCTGGTAGTTCCGATACTGATTGAGCGGAGGTTGACGATCTCCTTCGATTTCAGCTCGGTGTGCACGTCGGTCTTGTCCGTCTGCAGGAGTTGCGCAGAGGACTCGACAGTGACGGTCTCGGCCAGCGCGCCAATCTCGAGCTTCGCGACGACCCGGCTGATCTGGCCGGGTGTCACCGGTACATTTGCCCGCACGAACTCCCGAAAACCCTGCAAGCCTACTTTGATGTCGTAGGTGCCCGGCAGCACGTTCGTCAACGTGTACTCGCCGTTTTCGTTGCTGACGGTCTCGCGAGTGAGGTTCGTTTCCTTGCTCACGATTGTCACCGTCGCGGCGGGGATTGACGATCCCGAAGCGTCCTGGACGACGCCGACGATGCTCCCGTACAGAACCTGTGCGCTTGTTGGAGCGGCCAACAGGCTCAGTCCGAGCAGTGTGCCTGCCGCGGCGATCAGACGACGGCCGGACCATGAGATGCGGCCGAATTTAGATTGGGTGCACTTGTTCACGGGTCCTCCCTCCAAACTACCACCGTGCCGCGCACGCCGCTGGAATCGGGGTGCGCGGTGGGACCTTACTATCTCCCTGTGGTCCCGGGCAATACCCTGTGGAGGAGAAGCACAGACGAGCTCCGGTACCGTTCAGGTGTGTGTCCCGAGAGAAACTACTGAGCGGGCTTGCCCCGCAGCGTGATGAGCCTGCCGGGGGAGAGATTGTTCCATCGCTGAAGGCGTCCATCAGGAAACTGCATGACGACCGCATCGATCGCCGGCGTCGCTCCGAGCCCGAAGTGGACGCGCGGGTCGCTCGCCGACAGATAGCTGCCGTCGGTCCGGACGCGCCGCCACAGCGTCGGCCGTCCGGCGCGCTCGACGCCGACGCGGGCGCCGAACGCGAAGCGGTTGCCCGGCAGCCTGCTGCGACGCGCACCTGCAGCCAGTGATTGCCCTGCGGCCGGCCTGATTGAGCAGCAGCCGCACCGGCCCGTTGTTGTTCGTGACGACGATGTCGATGTCGCCGTCGTTGTCGACGTCGCCGAAGGCGGCGCCGCGGCCGATCTCCGCGCGCGTCGAAGCGCCGCGCCGCCGCGCTCGCTGGTTTCCGCGAACCGGCCGCGCGCCGGTGTTGCGAAACAGCTGGTTCCGCATCCGGAACGGGAACGGCTCGCCGCGCTGCGCCTCGATGATGTTGACGGCGCCGTTGGCGACGAAGAGATCGAGCCAGCCGTCGTTGTCGTAGTCGAACCAGTCGGTGCCGAAGCCGGTGAACGGCGGCCGTCGGCGCCGACAGCCCGACTCGGCCACGCGCATCGTCGAAGCTGCCCCGGCCGTCGTTGATGTAGAGCGCGAACGTCTCGCCGACGATGTTGGTGACGAACAGATCCTCGTCGCCGTCGGCGTCGAAGTCGCCGGACGCGATGCCCATGCTGCCCTCGGGATTGCCGGCCGCGTTCAGCGCCGCGCCCGAGAGCAGCCCTTCGTCCACGAACGTGCCGTCGCGCTGGTTGATCCAGAGCTGGTTCGGCGTCGCGTCGTTGGCGACGTAGAGATCGAGCCAGCCGTCGCCGTTGTAGTCGCCGGTCGACGACGCCGAGGCCGGCGCCGTCGGCCTTGCTGATGCCGGCACGCTTCGGTCACGTCGGTGAAACGGCCGCTGCCCTCGTTGCGAAACAGCCGGTCGGGCACCGGCCGATACGCGCGCGGGCCGCAGTAGTCGCGCGCGCCGAGCGGAGTCGTTGCAGGGCTTGTTGCCCGCGACCGTGAAGTCGAGGTAGTTGGCGACGAAGAGATCGAGGTCGCCGTCGCGGTCGTAGTCGAAGAAGGCGGCGCTCGTGCTCCAGAGCGGATCGCTGACGCCGGCGGCCGCGGTGACGTCGGTGAACGTGCCGTCGCCGTTGTTGCGATAGAGCGTGTCGGGACCGAAGGCGGTGACGAAGAGATCGAGGTCGCCGTCGTTGTCGTAGTCGCCGACCGCCGCGCCCATGCCGTAGGCGCGAAGTCCGACGCCGGCGCGCTCGGTCACGTCGGTGAAGCGCAGCGTGCGGCGGCCGTCCGGCGGCCGTGCAGATCGTTGCGAAACAGCCGGCTGGCCTCTGTTGCGGCGGCCGAGCGAGTCTTGCCGGCCCGGCGAGCGCTCCGCCCTGCACGAGGAACACGTCGAGGTCGCCGTCGTTGTCGTAGTCGAACAGCGCGACGCCCGCCCCCATCAGCTCCGGCATGTAGTACTGGCCGGTCGCGCCGTTCACGTGGGTGAAGGTCAGCCCGGAGGCGGTTGCGGTCTCGACGAACAGCGCCTCGGCGGCGGCGATCTTCGAACTTCCGGTCACAGGCTTGGAGCTTCCGGCCAAAGCCGGAAGGCACAACAGCGCGATCGCGATCAGACCGCGCGTGCGCGTCATTTCAACGAGCCCAGCTGCTCTGTGATCGCGGCCGCCAGCTCGGTCTGGCCGAAGGTCTCGGCGAGCTGCTTTGCCTCGGTCGCCCATCTGAGCGCCTCGGGCCGATTCCCGGATCTGAGCTGCGCGACGGCCAGGGCGAACAGGTACCGCGGAGACTCGGCGTCGCGAGGCTCCGTGATCCTGGCCAGTTCCTGGACAGCCTCGGCCGGCCGGCCCAGCGCGACGAGCGCGCGCCCCGCGTTGAACCGCGCGAGGCGGAACGTCGGCTGGCTCTCGATCGCCAGGCGATACTCGTCCAGCGCCGCATCGAACTGACGCGTGCGCTCCAGCAGCTGACCCAGATTGTTGTGCGCCTGCGCGTGCCCAGGATTGATCCGGCACGCCCGCCGGTATGCCTCTGCGGCGAGATCCCACTTGCCTTGCTGCGTCAACAGCACGCCGTAGTCGTAGTGCACGTCTGCCAGGTTGTAACCGGCCCGCACGGCCTCGCGGTGGTGCACGTCCGCTTTGTCCCATTGGCCGAGCCGTCCATACAGGGTCACGAGACGCTCGTGCGCGACTGACAGCGACGGATCGCGCGTGAGCGCCGCCTCGTTCTCCGCAGCGGCGCCGGCCAGATCGCCCGCATCAGCCATCGCCTGCGCCCTCCTGAGCCGCGACGTTCCATCGTCTCGCTCACCTGCCACGCGTGCGAGCACACCGTCCTCCATCGGCGGCCAGCGAGTGCCGTACTGCGCCTGCCGCTCGATCGCACGCCCG
>CAVYCB010000003.1:0-202223 GCA_963766895.1 uncultured Acidobacteriota bacterium | reverse complement strand
GGCGCGGGTGAAGGCGCGATGATGGCCCCGCCGCTTGCCAGCTCGCCGCGTGTCCAGGGGCATCGCGATTACGTGATCAACACGCTGCTGCACGGCATGACGGGGCCGATCGGCGGACAGACGTATTCCGGCCAGGTCATGCTGCCCATGGGCGCGCAGAACGATCAGTGGATCGCCAATATCGCGTCCTACGTTCGCAACAGCTTCGGCAACACGGCGTCGTTCGTGACCCCGACGGACGTCGCGCGGGTGCGCGCGGCGAACACCAGCCGCAAGACGCCGTGGACCTTCGCCGAGCTCGACGCGTCGCTCCCGCGGCTGCTGCCGGCCGACCCGTCCTGGAAGGCGACCGCGAGCCACAACGCCGAGCGGGCCGGCAGCGGTCTGACCCTCGGCGCCTGGACCACCGCGGCTCCGCAGGAGCCCGGCATGTGGTTCCAGGTTGAATTGCCGCAGCCGGCGATGGTCGCCGAGGTGCAGTTCGATGCCGGCGCGCCGGGAGGCCGGGGCGTTGGCGGCGGCCGCGGCCAGCGGGGCCAGGCTCCGCCCGCGGGACGGGGTGCGGCACCGGGCGCGGCCCCACAGGCTCCCCCCGGCCGGGGCGCAGCCCCTCCAGTATTTGGTAGCTTCCCTCTCGGCTACCGCGTTCAGCTGTCGATGGACGGCAAATCCTGGAGCGCTCCGGTTGCCGAGGGCAAGGGTTCACCGGCAACGACCGTGGCGACGTTCCGGCCGGTGCAGGCCCGCTTCATCCGGGTGACCCAGACTGACACCGGCGAGAGCGCGCCGCCCTGGTCAGTGTTGAACTTCCGGGTCTACACGGCCGGCAAGTAGTTGGATCGATGGTGCAAATTCAGGAATGGGCGTGTACAGGGAGACTAATCTCGCGGGAACGATTGTTGTCCGCTCACCACGAGTGCCACGTCATGTTGCGGACATTTCGGATTGATTCCGACGGAAACGGCCGCTAACCCCAGCCATGCCGGCACGGATCGGCTTCCGTGCCAAGTGGCGCGCCACATGCATGGGCTGGCCCGAACCGAGTTCACGTGCTCGATGCGGCCATGCCAGACACTTCGCGCTTCGATGCGATCGACGATCTCACCGCCGACGAACTACGACAACGGCTGCGCACGCTCCAAGCGCTGATTGCCTCGGCGCCGGTCCCGATCGCCATCGCCCACGATCCCGAGCTGCCGGTTCATCTCGGCGAACCGCGCGCTGGCCACGCTGCTCGGCGTGCCGCTCGGGATGCAACATCTCGCTGACCCCGCCGACGGGTCGCCGCCGCCGTATCGCATCCAGCGCGACGGCCAAGACATGCCCGACGACGAGCTGCCGATGCAGTACGCCATCGCCCAGCGCGCGTCGTCAGCAACGACATCGAGATCGTCCGCGCCGACGGCAGCGTCGCTCTACGTCCAGAACGACGTCGAGCCGCTGTACGACACGCACGGCGAGGTCTACGGCTGCGTCAGCGTCTGCGTCGACCTGACCGAGCAGAAGCTCGCTGAACGGGCGCTGCGCGAGGCCGACCGCCGCAAGGACGAGTTCCTCGCCACGCTGTCGCACGAGCTGCGCAACCCGCTGGCGCCGATCCGCACCGCTCTCGAAGTCATGCGCCTGGCGCGCGACGAGCCCGAGGTCGTCGAAAAAGCGCGCGTGACCATGGAGCGCCAGCTGCTGCAGCTGGTGCGGCTGACCGACGACCTGCTCGACGTGTCGCGCATCACGCAGAACAAGCTGGAGCTGCGCCGCGAGCGCATCGACCTTCGCGACGGTGCTGCACAGCGCGGTCGAGGCGGCGCAGCCGGCCATCGACGCGCAGGCGCACGGCGTCGCACCTCGATCTGCCGGACGCGCCGCTCTGGGTCGACGCGCGACCCGACGCGGCTGGCGCAGGCGTTCGGCAACCTGCTCAACAACGCCGTCAAATACACCGACCGTGGCGGACGCATTCGCATCACGCGCGAACGCCAGCGGCGGCGGCATCGTCCTGCGCGTGCAGGACACCGGCATCGGCATCCCGGCGGACATGCTGCCGCGCATCTTCGACATGTTCACGCAGTTCCCAGGGCATCGCGACCGCAGCGCACGGCGGCCTCGGCATCGGCCTGACGCTGGCCCGGCGCCTGGTCGAACTGCACGGCGGCACCATCGAAGCGCGCAGCGACGGGCCGGGCCGCGGCAGCGTGTTCACGGTCACGCTGCCGCTGCCGCGGCGGACGCCGCAGCCGTCGGCCACGCACCGGCCGGCCGCGACCGCGCGGCCGCGCGCGCCTGCCGCATGCTCGTCGCCGACGACATCCCCGATGCCGCCGAGATGATGCGGCTGATGCTCGCGCTCAACGGCCACGACGTCACGCGTCGCCGCCGGACGGCCTGAGTCGCGGTGACGCTCGCCACCAGCATCCGGCCGCAGATCGCCTTCCTCGACATCGGCATGCCGCGCATGGACGGCTACGAGGCGGCGCCGCAGATCCGCGAAGCGCTCGGATCGCGAGTCGTGCTGGTGGCGCTCACCGGCTGGGGGCAGGACGAGGACAAGCGGCGATCCCGCGAGGCCGGCTTCGACCACCACCTGACCAAGCCGCCCGAGCCGGAAGCGCTCGAGGCGCTGATCGCCGAGTGCGGCCAGCTCACCTGATTCCGCTCGGTAGCGACGCCCGGCCTAGCGCTCCAGGAACCGTCGCGCGATCGCCGGCAGGGTCTTCGCGCCGCGCATCGGCGGCGTAGTTCATCGCACGCATGTCGGCGGCGGAGATCCGCCCGCCGAGCGTTTCCAGCGCGCGCCGCACCTGCGGATAGCGCAGCAGCGTTTCGGCGCGCGCCACCGGCACGGCGTCGTAGGGCGGGAAATAGCGCCGGTTGTCCTCGAGCGGCACCAGGTCGAGCGCCTCGATCAGCCCGGCCGTCGCGTCGCCGGCGATCAGATCGACCTGCCCCGCCGCCAGCGCGCGATAGCTCAGCGTCAGGTCCATCACCCGCGGCGGCTCCAGGAACCGCAGGCCGTACGCGTTTCGCCAGCCCGGGATAGCCGTCCGGCCGCTCGAGGAACTCGTAGCCGAAGCCGGCGCGCCAGCCGCGGCGGCTCGCGCGCGGCATCGTCGATCGTCCGCAGCCCGCGCGCGCGCGCGTCGCGCCGCGCACGAGGATGGCGAACGTGTTGTTGAAGCCGAGCGGCGGCAGCAGCGTGCGTCCGTGCTGCGCGTAGAGCTCGCGCACGCGTCGCGAACACGCGCCGCCGAATCGCTGATGAGCGGCTGGTGGAAGACCGCCGTCAGCGCCGTGCCGGTGTACTCGACGTAGACGTCGATGTCGCCGCGATGCCAGCGCGCGATCGCAGATCAGCGTGCCGCCGAGATTCAGCCGGCGATCGACGGTCAGCCCGGTCTCGCGCTCGATCGTCTGCGCGACGAGCTCGCCGAGGATCACCTGCTCGGTGAAGTTCTTCGAGCCGACGACGATCGCCGGCCGCTCGCCGAGAACAGTCGCCACCAGCCGAGCCGAGCAGCAGCGCGGCGGCAATCGCCGCGGCCGCGGTCAGCGCGCTCGGCGCGAGCGGCGATGCCGGCGCGGCACGAGCCGCCGCTCGAGCCACAGCAGCCCGCCGTCCACGACCAGCGCGAGCACGCGCCGCGGGAATCGCGCCGGCGAGGATGACCGTCGTGTCCACCATCGACAGGCCGCGATAGATGTACTCGCCGAGGCCGCCGGCGCCGATCGCCGCGGCGATCGTCGCCGAGCCGACGCCGACGACCGCCGCGACGCGGATGCCGGCGACGATCGACGGCAGCGCCAGCGGCAGCTCGACCTGCCGCAGCAGCTCGCGCGCGGTCATGCCCATCGCCACGCCCGCTTCGCGGATCGACCGGTCGATCCCGTCGAGCCCGGCGATGGTCGTCCGCACGATCGGCAGCAGGCCGTAGAGGATCAGCACGACGATCGCGGCGCGCGGCGCCGACGCCGCCGACGAGCGGCAGCGGCAGCAGAAAGCCGAACATCGCCAGGCTGGGAATGGTCTGGACGATGTTCGGCGAGGCCGACCAGCGGCGCGCTCAGGCGCGGCCGGCGCGCGGCGAAGATGCCGAGCGGCACGCCGATCGCGACGGCGACGGCGGTCGAGACGCCGACGAGCAGCACGTGCTGCGCCGATCAGCGCTGGCGAGCTCGGCACGATGCGACAGCCAGAAGCGCAGGAGTCCGGACATGCGTCAGTGGCTCGTGCGTCCTCGACGGAGCTCGGGACAGCCCTGAGCTTGTCGAAGGGCCGGATGTGCGGGATGACGGCGTCGAGCAGGCGGCGCACACGGGGTCGCGTCGAGCTCGACGATCTGCTCCGGCGTCTCGCAGGCGATCAGCCCGCCGTCGTCGAGCACGCCGACCCGATCGGCCGAGCGCCAACGCCTCGCGCATGTCGTGCGTGACGATGATGACCGTCTTGCGCGACGCGCTGCTGGATGCGGCGGAACTCCGCGCTGCAGCTCGGCGCGCGTCACCGGATCGAGCGCGCCGAACGGCTCGTCCATCAGCAGCACCGGCGGATCGGCCGCCAGCGCGCGCGCGACGCCGACGCGCTGCCGCTGCCCGCCGGACAGCTCGTCGGGCCAGCGTGCCGCCGTGCTCGGCGGTCAGGCCGACGAGCTCGAGCAGCTCGCGCACGCGCGCCGCAATCCGCGCCGGCTCCCAGCGCTCGAGCCGCGGCACGACCGCGATGTTGTCCGCGACGGTCATGTGCGGAAAGAGGCCGACGTCCTGGATGACGTAGCCGATCGACCGCCGCAGCGCGATCGGATCCCACTCGCGCGTGTCGCGCGCCCCCACCAGCACGCGTGCCCGTCTGCGGCAGCAGCAGCCGGTTGACCAGTTTCAGCAGCGTCGTCTTGCCGGCGCCGCTGCGGCCGACGAGCGCGAGGACCTCGCCGCGCCGGATGGCGAGCGTCAGGTCGTCGAGCACACGGACGCCCGAAGGCTGGACGTAGCCAACGCGGTCGAACTCGATGGCGGCGGGCTCCGGCATGGACGGTTCATTGTATTCGTCGGGGGTCGCGGGCTCGCGGTTCGCGGGTTCGTCGGTTCAGTTCTCCGGTACCCCTCCGGTTCATTCGTCGTGACCGTTGCAGCTCTGTGAAACAGCGATGGCACCACGCTCGCATTGATGGCGGGCAACTGCTCGCCGCCACGGCGATTCTGTCCTTCCTCGCGCACAGCGCCGTGCTCGGAAGGTGACACTGCACGCGGCCTCGCATCGAAGAGCGGCCGCCCCGATTCCGCTGCGATCGCCCAGGTTGATTCCGCTTTTGCGCCATTCAGGGCGTAATCGCCGGAGGTCTGCCGGCGTGGCATTGCCGTTGCTCCGAAGCGCGGCAGCGCCTGCCCGGAGACCTCACGTGATAGACCCGAAACGATTACTTCCCGCAATTCTTCTCTGTGGGTTCGCGCTCGCCCTCTGGCCGTCAGAAGCAGCCGCCCAGCGCCGCGGCCGTCCTGTTCGTTCGGGCGGGTCGACGGTCGTCGTGGTGCGGCCGTCGTTCTATGGCGGGTACTACGGCTACGGCTACAACGCTCCCCTTTTCTGGGGATACGGCGGCTGGTATCCGTACGGACTCTATGCCCCCTACTATCCCGCCGAGTCCTACAGCCACAACATCGGCTCGGCGCGCATCCAGGTGACTCCGAAGCACGCCGAGGTCTATGTCGACGGCCATCTCGCCGGGACGGTCGACGACTTCGACGGCTTCCTGCAACGGCTCGACGTTCCGGCGGGCGAGCACGAACTGACGCTCTACCTGGACGGCTATCGCACCATCAACCAGAAAGTCCTGTTCCGCCCCGGCGCCACCATCAAGATCAGCTACGCGATGGAGGCGCTGCCGCAGGGCACGCCGAGCGAGCCGCGGCCGCAAGCCAATCCGGACGCGGCCCGCGCTCGAAGGCGCGGCCGGCACAACCGGTGCGCGACCGCCAGCCGCAGGCGGACTTCGGCACGCTCGCGGTCCGGGTGCAGCCGCGCGACGCGGCCGTCTTCGTCGACGGCGAGGAGTGGAACGCGCCCGACGGACCGGGCCCGTTGCTGGTCGAGCTCAGCGCGGGCTCGCACGAGGTCGAAGTCCGGAAGCAGGGGTTCACCAGCTATCGCACGACCGTCCGGGTGCGCGGCAACGAAACCGTTCCGCTGAATGTGAGCCTGGCGCGATGACGACGCACCGCTTCGCTCTCGTGGCCGCGCTGTGCGCGGCACTCGCTCCCCTGCCGGCCTTCGCGCAGCAGCCGGCGGCATCGGCCGGGCCGCTGAACATCCAGTCGATCGACAGCGGATTCGTCATCGCACCCGACGGCGCGCTTCACGGAGATCAACGGCGACTTCGCGACGTTCGCCGGCGCGTACGGCGGCTGGGTCACCGACCACAAGCTGCTCATCGGCGGCGCCGGCTACTGGCTGGCCAACCGAGACGATGACTTCAAGATGCAGTACTTCGGCGGCCTGGCCACGGGTCAAAGGTGGGCGAGGGCACGATCGTGTTCCAGAAACGCGCGAGTGTTTCCTGCTGGTCACGCGCCCGCACCACTACATAAACCTTCCCGACATCGGGAAAATTGTGCAGCAGCATCGACAGCGTCACTTTGCCCACAAAGCCCGTGCCGCCGATAAAGAAAATATTCTTGCCTTTAAAGATTTCGGTTGGTGATAATTTCATTTTTTTTTATGGTTTGAGTGTTTTGCGCTTCTCGCGTTCACGCCGAATACGATCTTGTTCTTCCTTTTTTCTTTTAAGTTGAATTTCTTTCTCGAGGCGCACGATTTCATTTTCAACAGTAATATCAGTAATTGTCACATGCGCAAAGTTTCGGTATGCGGTACTAACAATTACTCTGAAACCCTGACACTTTAAAGCGCTGCTAATATTAGCCTTGTCCAGTGCGATCCAGCCGGTAGGAGGAAGATTTGTTTTGGATGACAGTTGTTTTGCAAATGACCGGGCGGTTGGCGGATCATAGTCAGCATAATAGACAGAAAATGAATAGAGTCGATCCTGATAAAAACTCCATTCAATGCTACTGACATCATCGTCCTTTTTATACTTTAATGGTTCTCCCGCATCATAAGGAAAAGGATAGTCGGTTCCAAATTGGGCCAATCCGAGAGCCGCTCCTTCAGCTAGATTTTTCGAATAGTCACTTAAGGAGTAAATCGAGTCTCGTCCTTTTTCAGTTCGGTAAGCATCCTTGAAATTCGGAATGATTTTCGTTATTTCATCTGCGGTTTGACCTAAATAGAATCTCCGTAAAGTTGGGGGAACAGTTAATTGGCATGGAGAATCAATACCTTTAGATAACCTGGAAGAAACAGGCTTGCGTTGAGAATATGCCGACATGCCCAACGACAGATTAAGAGCTACCAAAATAATATAGGTCTTCTTCATAATTTCTCTTCAGCCTCGTTCACGAGGCTTCCCATGCTTTGCGTGGCTACTAGCCCAGCCGTTTACGGCTGGGTACATGCGTCCAGAGTATATTTAAGGGCGTTTTAACGTCCTTGTAAAAGGCTTTAGCTTTCCTCGTTATCAATTCTCTCCAAACGTTCAAAAATTTTCCCAGTGCGATGATGTTCTTTCTGATTCTCTACGTAATTTACTATCCACGGTAGATCCTTTGAGCCGAAACTAACGATGCCATACCCGTGCTGCCATTCAAGCTGTTTTTGTCCGAACAGCTTATTTATATGATACGAACTCGCCCCTTTTAATTGACCTACCCAATCGCTGGGTTGAATGGTCGGCGGAACGCTGACAGCAATATGGATGTGATCTTCGATTCCTCCGACAGCATGGACGATCACTTCCGGCGTTTCCAACATTTTATGTTTCAAATAACCGTAAAGTTTTGACCCAATTTTTTCAGTAATCAAAGGCATACTATTTTTAGTGTGCCAGGTAATATGAAAATTGATCTCAGAATAAACTCTGTTTGGCATAGCTAAAGCATTTGGGAAGGACGCTAAAGCGCCCTGTTACTTTTATCTATATCCTGACCACGCGATAAATCGCGTGGCTAATGGCCCTTCGGGAAAGCCTCGTGAACGAGGCTAATTTTTGCCGCCCTTACCTTAAGAAGACACTTGTCATCCGCAAGAGTCTTTGTTGTCGAAATTTTCGGGCAGCTTCGTCCAGCCGACCTGTCCTTTACGGTTTCTGATCTTTACCCACCAGACGGACTTTGGCTCGCTGACCAGCTTCAGATCTGTGTTATCGTAGAACGAATCGGTGAAGATCTTGCCTTTGACCCAGGTCTCATAAAATCCCTCGCCGGTGTATGTCAGAAGGTAGATAAATTCGCCCGCCTTGAGGCGTATTTTGTTTTCACCTATGACAGTACTTTTCAGCGCTTTCACCACGCCCGCCTTGGTAGTGATGACGATGCCTGTTACGCCTCTTACTTTTTCACCTTTCTTCACCCTGAACGCTATAGACGAGCCTTCGCTCATTTTTGTCCGCAAAACGGTAGCCTTGTTAGCGACCCATTCGCGATAGGTGCAGCATTCAAAAGGACAAGCTCCGACATCTTTGTACGGCATCTTCGGTTGGGCTGACACTTGCCCGCCCAGTGTCAGGAAAAAACAAAACAACATTACTGCGAGATATTTTTTACGCATATTTTTATAGTCGCGTCAGCGACGGCTGAATCAATAAAATAAATAGCGACGAAAATGTATTTGCCATTGTTTTCAACCGTCACTACGTGACTCTGCTTTTCCCTATCACCAACCGTGGGTTAAAACCCACGGCTAAGATCAGTCGGTCGCTCCGCGACATTAACTGGGTGGCTGCTCGCTATTTCTTAGTCGCAATAACTTCCAAATACTCCGACGTCACCGATGTTGTTCCGTCGCCTGCGTGGTTATGTTCGGTCCAGAGTTCGACGAGGTCTTTTCGCAGCGCGTCCTGCGCGGCGTCGTCCAGAGATTCGAATGACTTTTGCGTTGGGCCGAAATATTTACGGAAATGCTCGACCACTTCGGCCGGGCCAAAAGGATAGGTAAAGGTGATCTCGCGGCGGGTCATCTGCAGATCGCTGACGCCTTCAGCAAAGCGTTCGCGGACGGACGCCTCATCCGCCCACAACAGCGGCGAAGGCATTCCCGCCGGCGGCGTCACGTATTTGGCATTCGTCTTGAACATCTGCCCGGTAAATGCGGCCGGTGTCCAATTGGCCATCGCGATGCGCCCGCCCGGCTTGCATACGCGGACAAGCTCGCTCGCCGTCACGTCCGGCCGCGGGGCAAACATCGCGCCGAACATCGTCATCACTACATCAAATTCGCCGTCCGCATAAGGCATCGCCTCGGCATCGCCGACCTCGAATTTGGCATTCAACCCTTCGGCTTCCGCATTGGCCCGCGCCTGTTCGATCAGGTTCGGAGCGATATCGAGGCCGGTGACATTTGCCCCCGAACGCGCCGCCGGAATCGCAAGATTGCCCGTGCCGCAGGCCACGTCTAACACTTTCATTCCCGGCGCTATGTTTAATCTCTCGACAAATTCTTCGCCGCCTTTGGCGATCGATCTGGCGATCTCGCCGAAATCGCCCGCGATCCACGTCGCACGCAGTTTCGATTTCAAAGCTTCCATTTCAGTTGTCATTTCTGTAGCCATTTTTGTACTCCTAATCTTATTTCCGGTTATGAAATTGAAAATCCTCAACTTCTTCAATGCTTGGTTCCTCTGCACTGATTACATCGACAATATAGTTGAGACAAGGAAATTCAAAATGATATTTCTTTCCGTAACATTCTTCGTAAAAAGCAGTGCTAAGGTGACTTTCAACTTGATCCAGATACCGGGACTTCGAAAAAATTCTAAAAAGTTTTCCGGTAAATACTTCATCGTTGCTCCAAGCCAGCGAGCTCTCTTCCGCAGTCTGATAAACCAGGAAATCTCTAAAAGTCACTTTGTATTTTTTGCTCGATTCATCCGATTGGATCGGATTAGTTTTCAAGGTTACCTCGTGTGCGGTTGCCTCATTGAATTTTAATTCTTTAATTTCCTCACTATTAACGCGCGCCTCATGTAAAAACAACACTAACTCGTTATCTCCGGCTTGTATCAAATGCACCAGAAAGAGACCGAAGTGTGAATCTATTTGAGCGATCAAACTCATAACTAATCCGTCACCGCGCACAGCCCGATCATCGGCTGGTGCAGCATCGTTATTTCGGCGTTCTTGCCGGTGAAGCTGCGCGCCATGGCGATGGCTTCAGTTAAATTATCCGCGCGATCCCAGCCTAAAATTTCCGGGACGTGCGCGTTTTCCGCGCCGGCGGCAATCACTTTGCCGACGTGCTGGCGGCCGTTCTCGCCCCAGTACCACATAAAGAACGGGTGCGCGCCGTGATAGGCGTTGCCGCGGCGGTACATTTCCACATAGGCCGGGTTGCTGGCAAATTCGCGCTCGTATTTTTCGCGCAGGTAAAAAGCGTCGCGCGATTCCGGCAGCAGCCGGTGGAAAAATTCGATATAGCTCGGGTGAAAATTGTGATCAAATTCGTCAAAGCACGGGTGCGTCACGATCATCACGCCGCCTTTTCTCAGCAGCGGCTTGTTGCGGTACATGTTGAAGTGATAGCCGAGCGCCATCACCTGAACGAGCAGCGGGTTGAGCGTCGAGTAAACGTTGTACGGCGAGATGTCCGGAATGCCGGTGATCAGAATATCGCACTGGCCTTTCACGGGAATTTCGTATTGCTGGTAATTTTTCTCGAGAATTTTTTCATGCACCGGTTCTGTCTTGCCGGCGTAGCAGGCGATGAGTTCGTAGTGCGGCCGGAATGGCGTGCAGCATCTTGCGACGGGCGACGCGGGGCAGATTCGAAAAGGTGCGCTTCATCGCTTCCCATTTCATCCGGTCCATAAAAGAAAACTCGTCTTCGTTGCGCGTTAAGATGTCATAACCGTCGGGAAACATCCGGTTATTGAGCGCCGTTTCGATGTGAAAAACTTTCACGTGCTCATCGACCAGTTTGCCCAGCCGGATGACTTTATGATTCAACGCTGATTTCGGCGGATCCATGTAACTATCTGAATCCAGTATGGTTTGCGGCTCATGATGGGCGCGCAGAGATTCGTAGTCGCACAAACCTACGGCGACGCTCTTATGCCCGCCGTCCATCGGCACCAGGTTGATGTTGAGATAGATTAAGCAGGTCGCTTTCGGCGCAGCGGCGATTGATGCGCAGCGGTTCGTCGTGGCGCGTGTGGCCCAGCGTGACCAGTTCGTTGTCGTCTTCGGCGTCATGATTGTAATAACGGTCGGGGTAGAAAGCGCCGTGAATTTTTGAGCCAACCATGCGCTTCATTTCCCATTCCGTCATTTTGCGATGCAGGGAATTGGCGATGATCAAATGAATATCGTCCACGCCGTTGGCGTAGCACATATCGAGCACCACTTCGAGCATCGACTGGCGCATATCGGGCGTCGCCATCGGCGGAAGCGGTAAGCTTATATCGTCCATCGCGATTGTGACGCGCATCCCGGGTTCCAGCAGCGCATAGAGCGGCTCCATCTCCAGCGGATGATTTACCGCGTAGCGGATCGCCGCTTCGCGATTCGGCAAGCCTTTGATCGGCGGATTCGGATAGATCACGCGCGTGCCGATCGGAATGTCTTCGAGAATAAAATCTTCGCCAAATGGCATGATCCGCGGCGCGGAATCTTTGTCGATATAAATGATCGATTCGTGTGTTTTTCTGCGTAATTGAAGGGCCATAAATGATTATGAACTTGAGTTTAGAATAGCTAAAACCTTAATATTTGTGGCTTTAACTTCTTGTATTAGATTCACCAAATCAACGAGAGAACTTGCAAAACGATGTTCCATTATAGGAAAGATCATCGGCATGCTTTTCCATCTTTTGAACTCTTCTTCTTTCGTGAAGTGTGAATAAGTGCCGTAAAGAAATGTCTCAATAAGAATCCGGTTAGTAATTTGAACGCTATCAATTTCAATTTCAGTTGAAGAGTCTAGATAAGTATTTAATTTACTCCTCTTCGCGATAAATTCGTTACGAAGCTCATCGGGAATTAGTGCCGATCCATATAACCCATTCATGTTACGTAATGAAATCCGATCATTGTTTTGAATAAAAAAACGATAATCCATTAAAAAAGCTTGAATAGCCGTTTTATCTGGACCTGTACGAGTAGATTCAAAATCGATACCTTCATTTCTTTTATCCCAGGCAAGAGTTACCTTAAGCCCATCTTCAATCAAAGATTCGATAAATTTTGAGGAATGGAGGTCATCGGCTCTTTCATTAAATGAATTTAGCGCTTGTATCAATTTTCCTTTTTCATCCATAGATTTCAGTGCGTCAAATAAAATGCTACTTCAAATTCAATATCGGCCAATCGTGCTGTACGCCAATATTAATCGACCGCTTAGAGTAATATTAACCTTCCCAGGGATTCAAAATTGTGACCGACGAACCCTGAAAATTTCGCACATTCCGTGTGACAAAGATCAAATCATGCTCAAGCGCCGTAGCCTCCAACAGTGAATCAAATGAAGGGCGCACAATACCCTTTGCATTTAACTCAACATTCAGTTTTGCCCAAGCTGACATAGTTTCTTGTCTAATCTCTAGAATGCGGCCAAGAAAACTTGGAACGACGTCGTCGTAGAACCACTTCTCTAAGCTGTTCCTTTTCTTGCTCCGCGGCTTTTGGAAAATACCTTTCTCAATCTCGCCTATAGTTATTACACTCAGATAAAGTCGTGTTTCTTTCTGGGTTTCGAACCACGAAGTAACGTTGTTATCCGGAACATCCCGGGTCATTTCAGATATCGTGCACGTGTCGAGGAGATATTTCATAACTGTTCTCAAAAATCTACGTCACGCGGCGGATCATTTTGCCTTTCAATATCAAGTTCAGACAAGTCAACCGGACACGACCGCAAGACATCTAACAAAGAATTTTTTTTCTCTTTACCTGTTACCCTTTTCCACTCTTCGATGGAAACCACCACCGCGACATCTTTATCATGACGCTTAATAACCTGCGGCTCACCTTTTTCGGCTAAGCGAATCAGATTGCTCAAGTTGTTTTTCGCGTCTTTTACGTTATGTGACATAATACCTCCCTAAAATGGCTACGTAGCCATTTTAGCTTGAATCTACTTCAAATTCAATATCGGCCAATCGTGCTGCATGGCTACTTCTTTCAAGCGAAAATCCGGATTGGTCGCGACCGGGTGCCCGACGATCGAAAGCATCGGCAGGTCCGAGATGCTATCGGAATAGGCGAACGATTCCGAGAGGTTAATATTTTCGCGCTCGGCGTATTCGCGTATCCATTTTGCTTTCGTGGCGGAAGCCATCACCGGCGGCAGCAGCCTGCCTGTCGCATAGCCGTTCACGAATTCCAGGCGGTTCGCCACATACTCATCCATCCCTAAGTAATCCATCAGCGGCTTGACCGAAAAATCCAGCGCGCCGGTTATGATCACCTGTCGCTGCCCAATCTTTTTCGATTTTTCGATCAGGTCAAAGGTGCCGGGAAAAACGCCGGGTTTGAGGATCTCTTCGTACAATTCCTCCGCAAAAAAGCGCAAGCGGTCCTGCGATTCGCCCGCATAGCTGCGAAAGAACACCTCGTTAAAGACATTGCGGCTATAGATGTCGGTGACCGCAAAAACAGGGATCTTGGCCAGGGTTTTGGCGCTTTTCTTGACGGTATTCCATAGGCCCTGCTGCCGGGTCGCGTAAAACCCAAGCGTATGCACCAGGTTGGTATTGATAAGAGTGCCTTCAAGATCGTAGAAAGCAGCGGTTTTCCGGTTTTCTTTCATCTAAACCCCAAAATTGGCTTCCTTAATAAAAGAATTTGTTCTTAAAGATAGAGTATAATACCGTAATTTCGCCGAATTAGGTAGTTTTATGAGCAGGGATTGCAAAAATATTACAAAACGTAATTACAAAGTTATTACGCAGGCAGGTGGTCTGCGGGTATTTGGCACGATCTTGCTGATAATTTTGGCAATTTTTGCATTTGGGTGCGGTTCACGCGCAGATTCTGAAGGAGAACCGACCCCGAACAAGGATTTTCCGTACGCGGAAATGATGGGAAGGGCTGACGGGCTTTTTAAACTGCGGGACGATCCGAAAAAGGTCGCCGAGGGTATCGAAGTGCTAAAACAGGTTCGCCAGGTGGATCGAAAAAACTACGAAGCCGCCTGGAAGCTCTCGCGGCTATATTTTTACCTGGGGAAATATTCCAAGAACGAAAAAGAGGCCGAGCAAGCGCATAAGGACGGCATCGAAATGGGTAAGGTCGCGACGCGTATCGAAGCCGAAAAACCGGACGGGTATTTTTGGCTGGGGTCGAATATCGGCGAAAAAGCAAAGCGAAACCCGATCACCGGATTGGCCGCGATCGGAGACATCAAAGAAGCGATGAATAAGGTGATCGCTATCGAGCCGGGTTATGCCGGCGCCAGCGCCTACGATGTTCTGGCGCAGATTGAGCTTCAAACCGACGTTCTCGCCGGCGGTTCGGCAACCAAGGCGGTGGAATACCTGGAAAAGGCCATAACGCTCGAAAAAAATAACAGTAATCTTTACCTGCACCTGGGCGAGGCTTATTTGGCGGTCGACCGCAGCGCCGAAGGAAAGAAGCAGCTTGAGACCGTCATAAAAATGGAACCCGACCCCGATCATTTGTTCGAACACCAGGAAGCCGTCGAAGAAGCTAAAAAAGTTTTGCAGAACAGGTTTTAATTTCGGCTTTGCCTAAAGTTGCGGATATTAGCCACGAATGTCACAAATAACATGAATAGTGATCTTTAATTCGTGTTATTTGTGGCATTCGTGGCTAATAATAAATGCACGGTTCTTTACTGTAGTAGCGTCTTCAAAATCACTTCAATCCATCTAATACCATGCGCGCGATATCGGGGATAATATTGCGTTCGTTGGCCACATTAGTAGTAAAAATGACCAGCACAAATTTCCGGCCATCCGGCGTTTCGACATAGGCGGCATCGTGCCGGGTGGTGCTGGTCCAGCCGGCCTTCGACCATAATTTCATTCCCGGTTTTAAGGCGAGCGCGGTAAAGCCGTGCGCCTGGTCGTCGGCATCGCCTTTTGCCGGCGCCTCGAAATCACGCTTTAGCAATTCCATCATTTGCTTTGAATGCTCTGCATTCACGGCGCGGCCCTGTACGATTGAGGTCAAAAGCGCCGCGGTTGCAAAGGTCGTTAATTTATTGCGATTTTCGCCGTCTTTGCCGCGAAACTGCCGGTCGCGCCCGTACACGTCCTCGCAGTAAGTTTTTTGATTGACGTTGATATTGGTGTAGCCCAGCGTGGAAAAATACCGGTTCACCACATTTCGCCGGTAAGCCCATGCCTTTAATTCTTTTTCCGGAAGCTCACCGCCGCTGGAAACTCCGGAGAGAACATCGACGATAAAATGCGTCGCGTCGTTCGAAGAATCGACGATCATGTCTTTCATCCCGCGGCGCAGTTCGGGCGTGTCTTTTAATTTTCCGCTTTGCAGCCACTGGTGGACCGCTACCAGGTAGAAAAGTTTAACCACGCTGGCCGGGTAAATTTTTTGCTCGCCGTTAAAATTCGCGATCTTTGGCATGTTGGAATCGCGCAGATCGACGAGAGTGATCGCCAGATCGGTAGGTTTCAACCCTTTGTCGCGATATTTTTGAATGGTGTCTACCGCCGCTTTGTCTACCAGGCTTTGCAGCGCCGCCCATTCCGCCGCTCGTTTTTGACTTGCGGCCTCAGACGGCCACATCAGAGGAAGCGCCGGTTTTTTCTGGCCGGAAGCGACGACCAGACAACCTTGCGCAATGAGAATAAAGCAGAGCGAGTATAAGATAATTTTTTGCATAAAACCGCTTTTAAATTGCCACTAGCTTTAGCTAGTGGATAAAAACTTCAAATTTCCAATTTATGACTTTAAACAAAGGTCATTCTTTACCTGTGGCTGGAATAAGAGTATAAACAAGCAGCAGTTTTTTCCAAAACGGCCTGACTGCCGGCGGGAGCAAAAACGCCGCAGCAGGGACGTCAATTAAATTATGAACAGAAAACTTCTAGCATTAACTTTTTTACTTTCGATCTGCGCTTTGTCTGCCTACTCGCAGCAAAAGGTCGTGCCAATCCTGGAAATGAAGGCCGGCGGTATATTGGGCGGCGTGCAGAACGGGAAATTCCTGGATGCAAAAACGACCGCGGCGGCGCTTAAGGCCGGCGAAAATTATGAGCTTTACAGCATGATGGGCCATGAAGAGGGCTCGATGAAGGGCGAAAAACCCAAGAACGACCAGGACGTTTGCACGGATTTTTATTATATCGACTTCCAGGATCCTCAGCCCGAATCCGGCGTCGTGCTCGGAGACGGTTATCGCTGGAATCCGGTGCCGCGCGTGCCCAAACCTCTCTCGCTGACCGATAAAACATACGCCAAGATCGCTTCTGATTTCCTGAGGACAAAAGGCATCGTTACGGCCAAACCGATTCTCACGCAGCTTTACCGCGTCGATCTTGATGGCGACGGGCAGGAAGAAGTTATCTTGACCGCCACAAAATACAGCGGCGACAGCGGGGCGAGCGCGAAAAGGGGCGATTACTCTTTCACCCTGATCAGAAAGATCGTGGCCGGAAAGGTCAAAAATATTCTTGTCGGCGGGGAGTTTATCAATAAGAATGTGGATTTTGGCGCGCCCAATACTTTTTGGGTTTCAGCCGCAATCGACCTCAACGGCGATGGGAAAATGGAGATCGTTCACAATGCGTCTTATTACGAAGGCAGCTCAACGGCTGTTTTTCAGATCGTAAAGGGAGCGGCGGTCGAGATAAAAATTTTAGGCGCGGGCTGCGGCGTTTAGATTTCGGAGTGCAGACTTTAGTCTGCAAAAAAAGCCGAATAAATTCGGCGCTCCATTACAATTTTTCGTAGATCAATCTTAGGCCTTCGAGTGTGAGAGTATCGTCAACGGTATCGATCAGTTCGGAGGCTTTTGATATCAGCGGCGCCAGGCCGCCGGTCGCCACTACTTTTGTATCCGGCCCCAGCTCGTCCAGCATGCGCCGCAAAATCCCATCCACTAAACCGGCATAACCGTAATAGAGGCCTGATTGAATAGAGCCGACGGTCGAGCTTCCGATCACCCGCTCGGGTTTTTCAATGGCCACGCGGGGAAGTTTGGCTGCGCGTTGAAAGAGCGCGTCTGACGAGATGGTGATGCCGGGCGTGATCACGCCGCCGAGATATTCGCCCTTCGAATTTATCGCGTCAAAGGTAGTCGCCGTACCAAAATCTACCACGATACACGGGCTGCCGTAGCGATGGATCGCCGCGACGGCATCGACTACACGATCGGCGCCGACGTCAGAAGCGGGGTTATAAAGGATGGGCAATCCCAGATCGAGTTTGTTATCGACAAAGACCGCTTCCTGAGCAAAATAATTTTTGCTCATCTCTTTAAAAGTAAAATTAAGCGGGGGAACTACCGAGGCAATGATCAACCCATCGATCTGTTTATGATCGAGCCCGGCGACCGAAAACATCTCGCGCGCGAGCACGCCGTATTCGTCCGAAGTACGGTAGTGCGCGGTCGCCATTCGCCAGTGAGCGATCAGCTTTTCGCCGTCATAAACTCCCAGCGCGGTGTTGGTATTTCCGATGTCGATGGCAAGCAGCATCTTGGGCGGGAAAGAAATTTAGCCTCGCATTAGCCTCTTAGGGGCAGACCGTCATAGACAACCTGCCAGCCGTTTTCCTTGCTGGTGGTCAGGCTTTTGTTATACCACTCAACGGCCTTCTCCGGGTCGTCATACAATTGAACGGAAGGTTGGGCTTCGCGCGGGTCCACGCGGCAGATTGCGCCGCCGCGGTTAGCGGTTTTCAGGCACAAAAGGGCGACCAGATCTTTTTTCTTGAGCACGGCGGTGCGGATCTCCGTGACAAAATATTCATCCGTATCTTCAGACGGCTCCCCGAATTCCGCAAAGGTGTCGTCCAGATCGTCAAATTCTTCAAAATCCATAGCTGTAACTATAGCACCTTAGCCGTCCACAGCGCAGGTAATCTCGTATTTAACCTCGGAAAAATTTTTCACCAGCAGTTCCTCGCCGAGCAGGTTCCCGGTGCGGCGATCGTTGATCTGCCGCCAGATCTCGTTTTCACGATAATTTCTTCCGTCACGGGTGAGAAAGCGATGATTTTTTTCAAAAACGCTATAGCTGTTCGGCAGCGCTTCGTCCGAAAGCAGCGCGCCCTGTAAGTGTTCGTCCGTCAGCCAGAGACGGAGTTGAAAAGTTCTGTCGGTCGGATTATAAAAACGCAGGTCGATGTAATTGTAAAAGACGCTGGCGCCGCTGCCGAAAGGCAATACCCGGCGGTCGTCCGGGAACGGGTCAAAGCTGTGATGATGGCGCTCGGCTATTTCCAGCGGCGAATGAAAAGCCATCCACAAAAGCATGTTCGCCAGCTGGCACAGGCCGCCGCCGATCCCGGTTTTTATCTCGCCGCGCGAAAGCTGCAGCCCCTCGAGATAACCTTTTTCCTCGGTGGTTTTTCCGATCCGCCGCCAGAAAGAAAATGTTTGCCCGGGTTTGATCAGCAGCCCGTCAATGGTCTTTCGCGCGATCTCAAGATTAGTGACCTTGTTTTCCTGAAAACGCGGTTCCAGCGAACCGAGTTTGCGGCGCAGGAGCGACTGGTGTTTTTTGACCGAATTAGGCAAGCTTTCAGTGACCTGTTCGCCGGCAAAATCTTTTGCCTTCGGCAGATCGCCCAGCGCCCTGAACAATCGCTTTTGCCAGACGCGCGTTTGATATATTGCGGGGTGTAATTCAGAAAATCTTTTTCTCATAAAGCCGCTGTAATTCTAAATGGCTTTGCCCATAAAGTCGATTTTCCTATTGAGAAGATAAAGCCAGGCATTCATTATCGGCCACTAATTACACAAATAACACGAATTAGAAAATTCTTTATTCGTGTTATTTGTGACATTCGTGGCCGATATCCGCTACTTTACAAGGTAAAGCCGCTGTCTTCTAAAAATTAAACCTGCCGCCAAACTGAATTCTTCGAGCTTCGTTAGTAACGCTTTCACGAATTCTGCCAAGCGGAGCGGTCGCATTCAAGATGGCATTGGGTGCGGCAAATGACGGGCTGTTCGTCAAATTTTTCGCATCCACTCTCAGATCGAAACTGAATCTTTCGTTAAATCTGAACTTTTTCGAAAGAGAAGCATCGGTCTGAAACTGTTTCGGGCCAATAAAGAAATTGCGGCCGGTATTTCCGAATTCACCCGGCTCCGGATTAGTGAACGAGTCAATTTGCGACTGGTCGAAGAAATAGTTTGTTCCCAAGTACTGGATGACCTGGCCCATATTCGAGCTGCAGCCGCTGCAGTTAGCCGGGGTCGGAACTACATTGCTTATTGTATTGGCAGCGGACAGCACCGTGAACGGGCGGCCCGAGGCAAGGTTAAAAGTGCCCGCCAATTGCCAGCCGCCTATCAGCCAGTCGAGCGCCCTCGGAATATCTTTGGCAAACTTACGGCCCTTTCCGAACGGCATTTCGATGGTGTAGATCGCCTGAAAGGCATGACGCCGGTCGAAATCGGATTTTGCATAATTCAATCTGCGGTCACGATTGTCAAAAGGACTGTTAGCGGAAGTTTGGCTCGCTCCGCGCCCGACAGTGGTGAACAACGGATCAAATGAGCGCGAATCCATCGATTTCGAAAAAGTGTAGCCGAATTGGAAACCCACACCCGAGCTTATTCTTTTCTTCAGAATTATCTCAAGCGCGTTGTAGAACGAAATATCGTTACTGTCCAACACGTTGAGTACCGAAAACTGCGGATATTTCTGGAAGAAGAATGGGTTACCGGTGTTCGTCTGCCACGTCCTTGTTCCCGCCGATAGCGAACCTCCGGCCAGCGTTCCCGCCAGCGCGGCGACCGATCCCAGCGAGACCTCGTTCGGGAATACTCTTAGCAGCATTCGGGTCGCCGTTACGTCCGCGGCATTTATCCTGGAGTCGCCGGCCAGAAGGGTATTGAAAAAAGCATTCTGGTAACCGCCTACGGTACGGTTCGCCCGCAGGTCCTTAAAGGCTGCCAGGAAACCGTTGTTGAAAATATCCACCTGATCGGCGTCGTACCCCCCGAAAAGGTGCACACCTTTTTTCCCGATATAGTTTATTTCCAATACCGAATTCCACCCGATCTCGTGCTGGAAACCGGCGAACCACTGGTGGACCTCGGGAAATACAAGGTCCGGGTCCATGACGGTTTGAGTGAGCGTGCCGATAGCAGGAGGCTGTCTCAGCTGGTCGGGCGTACCCGTTGGCACGATCGTCGTGATATTTCTGTACAAACCGCCGGCGGCGCCAAAATTATTAGTTGTCGGGAAAAGAATGTTGTTGCCCGGCGCGTTTTGGAACAATGCCGAGGCAAAAAGCTGCGTGCCAAAGCGGTCATAGGCCAAACGATAATTCATCCTGACGGATGTTTTACCTTTACCGAACGGGTCCCAGGCAAAACCGATAGACGGCGAAAGATTATTCATATCGTTCTTGAACATCTTTCCTTCTTCCCAGCGTATCGTGTTACTGGGTGCGGCGCCTAAAACGACCGATTGATCCGGCGGAGGACAGGCAGCCCGCCGGACGTCGGCGAAAGTTTTGGCTCCCAGCGAACGCCCAGGTCGAGCAGAAAATTCTTTCTGAACTTCCAGGTATCCTGAAAATAAAAATCATATTCCGTATACTTGGCGGCAAATACCCAGCGGGTGCCCGCCGGTTGAAACCCGCTGCCGTCGGCGGTGGCCACAAAGGCCTGGTTATAAACACCGACACGGCCAAGGTAGTCGTTTATCTGGCTGCGCAGCGTATTAAGGTCGTTCGAGTTAACACCGGTGCTCGGTAAATTGAACGTGTTGAAATTGCTGTTGATGGTGCGGTCGAAAGTTATGCGCCCTTCAATGCGTCCTCCGGCAACTTCCGAACGGTCATCTTTTTGCTGGCCAAAACGGAAGTTTATGCCTGCCTTCACCACATGTTTTCCCAGGTCAAAAGTGATGTTGTCAACGAACTGGTGGGTCGTGACACCACGGCCGTTGCCCCTGATGTTCGTACCGGCATCCGTTACCAGGTTCAGAATGAACGGAACGTTGTTGTTTTCGGTGCCGAAGAAGAAGGTAAAATCACTGTAACCGTAAATGAATTCATTCGTGATCTTCGGGCTTAACATAGCCCGGTAGTTGATCGCGAGATTTCGCGGCTTTCTAAACGTATCGACGATTCCCGGTACGGTCGGGAAAGGCTGCAAACCGCCGTTGACCACATCGTCAAAAGTATCCTGGCGGCCTTGCGCCCACCGGACATAAAACGTATTGCGGTCATTTGCCTTAAAGTCGAACCTGGCCACCAGGTCATATTGTTTTTCACTGGTCGGCGCCAGGAAGTTGTAGCCCGCGGTATTAAGCCCGTCTCCGCGGGTAAAATCGTTCGGCAGAGGGGCAAGGTTTATCGACGCGAGAATATTCGGATCGATACCGATCCCGGAAGGATTTGCGCCGACGTTATAAGTAGCCACACAGGGTGCGGTCGGGCTGCCTCCGGGGCAGGTCGTGTAAACCGAGGTGCCGCTCGAATTGACGGCGGAGCCGCTGGGAAAAGTTGTCGAAACACTCGTTCCCGCCGGGGCATTGCGGCCATTTAACACATACCTGAAAAGGCCATTTCTCGCCTCCTGCGTGTAAACCGTTCTTTGGACCAGTTGAGCCTGGCTTTGTTTTAAAAACTGCAGGTTGACGAAAAAGAACGCTTTGTCTTTCAGCACACCAAAGTCGGTTCCTTCGCCAAATCCCAGATTAGGAAGCGGGCCGCCAAAGCTTCCGCCGTAGATATGCTGAATAAATTGAGGCCGGCGAACTCCCAGCAAATTATTTGCGTAACTATTCGCGAGAAAATCGGGGGTCTGGTAATACTCAAATAGATTTCCGCGATATTTATTGGTGCCCGACCTGGTTACGAAGGTAACCTGGGCGCCGCTGCTGCGTCCGAGTTCGGCGGTAAAATTTGAGGTAACGATCTGGAATTCCTGAATAGAATCGGGGTTGGGTCGCAGCGGTGTGAAATTCGAGCCGCCTGCGCTCGCTTCATTGATATCGATGCCATCGAGAGTAAAGTTAAATGAACGGTCGCGTGAGCCATGGACGTGAACGCCGCCGCCAGTGTTAGCGCCATTTACGATTCCGGGCTGATAATTTAACAGGTCCAGCGGATTGCGCCCGCGCGAGGCCACGATCGGCACCGCCTCAAGCGTACGTTGGTCGATCACGGCGCCGACGTTGCCGGAAGTGCTTGTCTGCACATTTTCGGCGGTCGATTCGACATTAACGACCGCAGAAACGTCGCCGACTTCCAGCGTGGCATTCACGGTTGCCGGTTGGTTTACCGGCGCGGCGTTTTTTGATGAAACAAGCTTTTTGAATCCCGGTTTTTCGATCGTCACGGTATACGTGCCTGGTTGTATCAGATCGAAAACATAGATCCCATTGTCACTTGTCTGAGTTGTTAATGAGGTGTTTGTCCCCTCATTCGTCAAGGTCACATTCGCGCCCGGTACAACGGAACCCGAGGAATCTGTGACGGTACCCGTCACTCGCGAGGTTGTGCCCTGGGCCAAGATCTCACCCGCAGAAAAAAGCAGGAGAGCGAACAGAAACAATGCAATAATACGCGGTTTTTGAGCCATTTTTCCTCCAGAAAAATCAATGATTTATATAAAGATTCCTTATGGCTTCGAGCTTATCGAATAGAAATAATTATGTAAATTATCACACAACTTTACAAAAGTGTTAATAGTAAATCGTAATTTTTTGAGAAATGTAGGTGATCTGTTTTGCCTGATAGATAAGTAGGCGACATTACCGCACAAGAAAAACAGATTGTAATCCGGTTTGGAAATAACTACAATACCGAGCCAAGGTTCCCATGGAGCGCGGGCATCCTGCCCGCAAAGCTTGTCGCGAGACAAGCTGATCTTTTCAGGCCACCCGTGTGCGAACAAAGTATTTCGGACGCGAGCCGTCCGTTGCGGGCAGGATGCCCGCGCTCCATAAATTATGAACAATCCCTCTGAGATCGGAACTTATCAGGACCTGGGCCCGCTTTGCCCGTCTTGCGCGGCGTCGATCGGGCCGAACGAAGTATTTTGTCCGAAATGCAGCGGCCCGGCCAGCTTCCTTTCGACCACCGACCCGATCCAAAGAATTCAGACCGAAGGGTTTCTTTACCGGCGCTCGGTCGAAGGCCGCCCCAAACTCATTGTCGTGATCGGTGTCTGGCTGTTGTTTCTGCCGCTGCTGATCATCGGTGTGATCGGGATGGCCGGGCTTGTTGTCATCGGTGCGGGCAGCGGCACGGTAGGATTTATTATGTTCCTGCTCTCCGCCGCGATAGCCTGGTGCGGCGGCACGATGCTTTACCGTGTGACGAAAAATTATTTTAAGAAGCCGGAAAAAGAAGAGAAGTATCAATAAGCGTATCGGGGCGGAAGCCTGACCGTCAGGGAGGGCTAATTTTCCGCGGTAACACCCGAGCCCTTGCTAACGCGCGGGCTTCCGCCGCCAACCTGGATTTACACCACTACTCAGTAACCTGTTGAGCCGAATCCGCCGGCGCCGCGCGCTGTATCGGAAAGCTCTTCGGCCTCCTGCACCTCCACGCGAACCACCGGTTTCACCAGCAGCTGCGCGATCTTCATTCCTTTGGCCACCGCGAAAGTTTCCTTGCCGAGATTTATCACGATGATGCCGACCTCGCCGCGATAACCTTCATCGATGGTGCCGGGCGTGTTGAGCACGGTGATCTGGTGTTTGAGCGCCAGGCCGCTGCGCGGGCGCACCTGCCCTTCGGTCCCGGCGGGCAGCTCGATCGAGATCCCCGTCTTGATAAGTTTTGTGCTGCCGGCTTCGATCTCCGTTTCTTCCACGGAGAAAAGATCCAGGCCCGCATCGCCGGGATGTGAATAGCTCGGAAGAATAGCGTCAGGGTGTAGTTTTTTTATTTTTAGAAGCATGGTTGATAAAAAGGTTTAGAGTTCAAACTTTAGTTTGTCTTCAGTTTAGGAATAAGACAAGCTAAAGCTTGAACTCTAAACTTTTTTGCTATCCACAGCTCTCAAATTTTCCACATCGCCGGCTTGGACGATGCGAATTTGGCCGTCAGGTTGTTTTACACGCAAAGCACCGTTTTCTTCAAGCCCGCAAGTGGTGCCGATCAAAGTTTCGTTTGGCAGAATTACGCGCACATCTTTGCCCGAATAATAAGAAGAGCGCCTTGCCCATTCATCTTTGATATTTTCAGCGCCGTTTTCGGATCGCAGCATTTCATAAAAATGATCGAGCTTGGCGGTCAGAGTTTGCAGCAGGGCAGCAGTATCGGGATCGGCCGAACCTCCGGTTTCGGCTTCGATAGAGGTTGCAATGTCCCCGATCTCGGGCGGAAAATTATCCGATGTCAAATTTATCCCGATACCGAGCACGACCGCGGTCCCGCGATCGGTTTCCGCGGTTTCTGCCAGGATGCCTGAGATCTTCTTGCCATTGATCAAGACATCGTTGACCCACTTGATGTCCGGTGCGAGCGCGAAACCGCTGCGCAGCGTTTCGTGGACCGTCACCGCTGCCATCAGAGTCAGCAGCGGCAAGTATTTTGCCGTAAGCTTTGGCCGCAGCACGATGCTGAAATAAAGCCCCGAACCGCCGGGCGACTGCCAAACCCGGCCCAGACGCCCGCGTCCGGCGGTCTGCGTTTTCGCGACCACGCACAAGCCCTCATCAGCCCCGCGCCGCGCTTGTTCGAGCGCTTCGGTATTGGTCGAGCCCAGCTCGTCAAAGCGCAGGATGACAAAGTTCATCTCACTGCTTTCCAGAGAGAATTTGTATAGTAATTTTTTGAATCGAAAAAGTTTTTCACGATGCGGAAACCGCTTTTTTCCGCCAATTCTTCCAGCATCTTCAGCGTGTATTTTTGCGAGATCTCCATATAGATCGGCTCCCATTGTGCGAAGTCAAAACTTTGCTCCAGCGCGCCTATCCGGACGGTTTGTTCTTCGCGGCTGATCAGGTAGCTGCGCGCCGCGCCGTCCGTCGGGTGATAGCTGGCATAGTGCATAAAGTTTTCGATCACAAAATCCGCGTCGAGTTCGCGATTGATGCGTTTGAGCAAATTTAAATTAAACGCGCCGGTCACACCGCTCGGGTCGTCGTAAGCCGGCAAAATGACTCGCGGGTCTTTTTGCAGATCGACGCCGATAAAAAGCAGGTCGTCCTTACTCATCGCCGCCGAAAGGCGCTGGAAAAATTCCAGGCTTTCCGCCTTGCGAAAATTTCCGATGTTCGAACCCAGGAAAAAAACTATCTTGGTCCGTTCGTCGGGAAATTCTTTTAGCGTTTCGAGTACCCGGAAGTAATCCCCATTCTTTTCCCTGATCACCAGATCGGGAAATTTCGCCCGGAAATTATTGCTCAGAATACGCAGCGCCTCGGCTGAAATGTCGATCGGGATATAAGTAAGATCCGCCGACTGCTTTAAAAAATGGTCGATCAGCAGCGCGGTCTTGCTGCCGTCGCCGGGCCCGAGCTCGATCAGGTCGAACGACGCATTTTCGTTTTTAAAAGCCTGGTAGATCTCCGCCGCCTGCTGCTGAAATATCTCGCGCTCACAGCGGGTCAGATAATATTCGGGCAGCTTCATTATCTCCTGAAATATCCGGCTGCCTTCGTCATCATAGAAATATTTTGAGGAGAGTGATCTAGGCGTTGCTTCGAGGCCTTTTCGCACATCGTCGGCAAAGCTCTGCAGTTCCGTTTGCGGTGAAGTAGTTGTTGCCATTTTTTTATTTTGCGAGGCGGATCCCGGTGTACTGCCACCGTAGATGCGGGTGAAAAAAATTACGATAGGTCCTGCGGCTGTGTCCCGGCGATGTGGCTACCGATGCGCCGCGCAGCACCATCTGATTGATCATAAATTTACCGTTGTATTCGCCGACGGCGCCCGGCCGCCTCGCTGAAATCCCGGGTAGGGCAGATACGCGCTGTGCGTCCATTCCCAACGCAAACCCCAGTCGAATTTTTCGCTCGCGGCCTCCCATTCAAATTCGGTCGGCAGCCGCATGCCCCTCCATTCGGCAAACGCAAAGGCTTCATAAAAAGAAACGTGGCAGACGGGAGTTTCGGGTCGAATTTTCTCAGACCCGCCAAGCGTAAAATTAAACCATTCGCCGTCGATCTTGTGCCAGTACAGCGGGCTTTTAACGCCTTCGTTTTTCACCCAATCCCAGCCTTCCGAATGCCAGAGGCTAAAATCGCTCGTACCCGCCATCCTCGATAAATTCGAGATATTCCCCGTTGGTTACCAGGGCTTTTGCTGAATTGCAAAATCCTCGGAGATAAACCTTGTGCCGGGCGAGCTCGTTATCAAAACAAAAACTTTCACCCTTAAACCCGATCTCATACATCCCGGCCTGGAATTGAAATAAATTCATTCGCAGCCTGCGACTCGCCGCGTTCGCAGATAACATCATCGGCTTTGTAGACGGGAAAAGTAGGATTGACACTAAATGAGTATTTGAGATCGGTGAGCAAAAGCTCCTGGTGCTGCTGCTCGTGATTTAGGCCGAGGATCAGCAATTCGCGAACGTTTTCGGCCCGGCGCCGTTTCGAGAAACCGCAGCATGTTTTCATCCACGTGTTTGCGATAGGCATAAACGTCTTTTACCGTCGGGCGGCTGAACGCGCCGCGCATGATCGCGGACCACTCTTTCGCCGATCGATTGTAATAGCTGTTAAAAAGAAAACCAATAATCTTTATTGAATTCCTGGTAGCCGGAGAAAAATTTCTTGAGGATCATTTCCTCGAAAAACCAGGTGGTGTGGGCGATGTTCCATTTTGGCGGGCTGACATCGACGACCGGCTGCGGGATATAATCTTCCATCTCGAGCGGCGCGCAGATCGCTTGCGACAGCTGCCTCACATTCGAAAAGGACTCTGCAAGAGAGTCCTCACTGATCTTTTGCTGATGACTTCCTATCATCCGTTCAAATCACTTATTCCCCTGATTTTAGATTAACGCTCTTATATTAGCTGAATTCGCAAGAATACTCCCGTAGGATTCAATACCCACTTGATACATATTATTTTTTGGTTAAACTTCGTGCAGAAAAGCCCCGCCCCGCCGGATCGATTCCCATTCGAAGGCCTGCGCGACGCGCCGGTTCTCATAACTTTGAGCAAGCGCCAGGATGAATTCGTCGTTGAATTTATCCGGACCTGATAAATTTAATTTGGACAGGGCTGAACCTGTTTTTAAAGTTGAAGAAAAGGTTTTTTCGGAAGGGTTATTTTTGGTGCGCGCGAATTTTTGAGTTGATCGTTCAGCCATCTCTTTGCTCCTTTTTGTTGCGAAGACAGCCGGTCGATCGGTTAAACCTTTGGGTTAGCCACTGGCTGTCGGCAGATTCGGGTTTCTCATAGGCAAAATCGGGTAACTAAGCTGATCTTTCTTTCACTTGTAAAGTTAAATTTATATTAAAAATAATATCATGGCGTCGGCGAGCGGGGCAATAGTTTTTACTAGTAGGGCCGCTGGCGCTACAAAAATAAAAAGCCCGCTAAAAAGCAGGCCTTTCATCATAAAAACATTAAAACTTATTTGGCGCCGGCGTTAATATGCTTGGTAAGGCGCGATTTATGCCGGGCGGCGGCGTTTTTGTGAAGTACGCCTTTATTGACCGCTTTATCGATCAAAGCGATGGTCGGGTTCAAAAGCTCTTGTCCCTCTTTATTATTTCCCGCGGAAATAGTGGTGCGAAGCTTTTTGATGGCGGTGCGCAATTTACTGCGGTTGCTGCGGTTAATATTACGCCGCTTTTCGTTTTGCCGGACTCTTTTCTCTGCTGACTTATGATTTGGCATCTTTTCTTGATCTACTCCAAAAAACTAAACAATAATAAATAACTTGCTGTGACGCAAACTTCAAATAATATGGGGTATTGGGCAAGAAGTCAAGGGGGCAAACGTAGATAGTAGCGGTGTATGTGTGTTGCTGCGCAGCAAAATCGCTCCATGCGGAAGCCCGACCGTTAGGGAGGGTTAATTTTCCCGCGATAAAGATTGAGCCCTTGCTAACGCGCGGGCTTCTGTTTAGCCCTGCCGTTTCAGAATGATCATATGGGTGACATCGACTATCAGAACGGCGATGGGCGGGTAAAACGCCAGCGCGGGCGTCAGGGAAGCGGAAAACAGGCTGGCCTGCATATTTACGATCACGCGGTCCATTTGCCCGGCGATCAGTGTTCCCAGCACAAAACTTACGGCAATTCCGGCCAGCAGCAGCATGACGGCCGTTATGCGCGACATCGGCTTTTCTTCCGGCTCTTCGCCATAGCTGAAAAGCGAGTCGTGGATCACCGGATTATCGTAGGTATAGCGCAAAAACCCTGTCCTTAAACGATTTATCAGGTGAATAAGCCCGGCGACAAAGAGCGTCACGATAAGTATTTTTCCTAGCGGTTCGGAGTTTTCCCAAAAAAGCGGCTTAAAAAAGGCGACAAAAAAAGTGGAAACAAGCAGCGTCACGACCGGAAAGATCAATTCCTGCATCGCCAGCGATTCACGCCTTTCGCGGTCGATAAACTTGTCAACGATGGCGTTTAGTTTCTGCTCCATCGCCATCCGGCGAATGCGCTGGGCGTGCGTGTTTTCCGAGTAAAAGACCGAGTTGCCGTTGGAATCCGCCAGTTTCTGATCGTAGCGGGACCGCTTTTTCGGATCGCTTAGCACCTCATAGGCCTTGGCCACCACGGCAAAGCGTTTGGCGGCATCTTTTGAGCCGCCGTTGACGTCGGGGTGCAATTCGCGCGCGAGCCGGCGATAAGCCGATTTTAATTCGGCGGCGGTGGCGGCACGTGAAACATTTAAAACTTTATAGTAATTCGCCATCTCAGAAACCGGTCAAACGGCGGGTTGATCTTCGGCGGAGAGACACCGAATGACGAAGAAATTATAGCATAAATTTTCCGCGGATCTTGCCAAATTACCGTTCCAGATCATCCAGCTGAAAACTGATCGGCGTCGCTCCCGCGCCCTTTAAAACGTCTACCACTTTGGCGATCTCGCCATACTTCAAAGACCGGTGCGCTTTTACAAAAACCGTCCTCTCAACTTTTTCTGGTTCTGTGATATCCGTCCTCCCTTCCAATTGATCGACAAAGACACGATTTTCCAGGCGGAAGCGAAAAACCTCGCCCAGGCGCGCGGTCAAAGGCGCCGGTTCCTTGATCGTTCCGCCGGGTTCGGTGTTGATCTTTAGCGTCTTGTCGGGACCTACGGTCACCACCAGCGTCAAGGGATTCGGCTTTCCCTCGTCATTTTTTCGCTCCGAGGGCAGCGAGACATTAAATTTGCGGGGCTTAAGCGGCGCCGCCACCATAAAAATTATCAGCAGCACCAGTAGGATATCTATCAGCGGCGTGATGTTTATGACGGGCTTGTTTTCTGACATGGCGTCCCTCCCGAATGTTTTTTAGCCGGGGATTAGACACCTTACAGGAGAAAAAAGTTCCTACTTATAAGAGAGAGAACCACCCCGCTGCAAAAGCAGCACCCCTCCTTCGTAAGGAGGGGAGTTTAAGAAACGGGCCAAACTCCCCTCCTTACGAAGGAGGGGTGCCCGAAAGGGCGGGGTGGTTCTTGCATGTAATTTTCAAACTGCCTCGATTAATTCACTATTGATCGCGCTGAGCAGCGCTTTTGCTTTGACGAGCGTTTCTTCGTACTCGAGTTCGGGCACGCTATCGATTACTATGCCGCCGCCGACGTTGAATACTGCTTCGCTGCCGCGTATGGTCATGGTCCTAATGGCGACGCTCATGTCGATCGTGTTATCAAAACCGATATAACCGATCGCGCCCATCGAAAGCCCGCGTGAAACGGTTTCGATCTCGTCGATGATGCGCATGGTCTTGACCTTTGGCGCGCCGGTGATCGAACCGCAGGGAAAAACTGCCCGTAGCAGATCGGTAAAACCGACCTCAGGGCGCAATTCACCGCGAATGGTAGAGACGAGATTAAAAAAGGTCGGGTGTTCTTCGAGCGCGCAAAGTTCCTCTACCTCGACCGTGCCAAATTCGCAGACGCGCCCGAGGTCGTTTCGCAGCAGGTCGACGATCATCACGTTTTCGGCACGGTCTTTTTCGCTGGCGAGCAATTCTTTTTTTAACCGCTCGTCTTCTTCGCTATTGTTCCCGCGCGGCCGCGTTCCCTTTATCGGGCGGGTGCGGACGATCCGTTTCCCATCTATATTTTCCTCTATGTTTTCGACGCGCAAAAAGCGCTCAGGCGAGGCGCTGACGACAGTGTCTTCGCCCCGGCGGATAAAAGCCGAAAAAGGCGCCGG
Organism: uncultured Acidobacteriota bacterium; assembly: GCA_963766895.1. Taxonomy (GTDB): domain Bacteria; phylum Acidobacteriota; class Blastocatellia; order Pyrinomonadales; family Pyrinomonadaceae; genus DASYKT01. The sequence continues at coordinate 171,724 of CAVYCB010000003.1, read as the reverse complement.
GTAATTATTTCTCAGGTTAAGAAATATCCGCTCCGGGCTTAGCGAAGCCGGCAGCTTGGCGCGCATCTGCCGCGTCAGATTGATCTGATAGGTGTCACCCGCCTGGATATATTTTTTCCCCAGCGCAACCGCGGCGAGATAATCGTCCTTGCTGATATTTGAAGTGACCGTCAGAAATTTCCCCAGAAATATTTTCAGTTTTGGCGGCGCTGCCCGCAGCATCCAGCAGAACCTGCTCGGCGCGCGACAGCCGGTCTTCATCATTATCTTTGTCTGATAAGTAAGTTTTACCGTTACGGTAATCGTGCGTTACGAGCGTGTCAAAAAAAGCGATCCAGATGTCAGGTTCGGAAACTTCAGATCGTTTCCTGTGCCTGGTGTCTATATTTTCGAGCTTTAATCCGAGCGGGTAAGAGAGCGTAAAGATGGCCGCCGCTCCCGGATAGGAACTTAATTTTTTATCCAGCAGCCGAAGAGTTTCTTCACCTGACACGCCTTCAATACGGCAAACTTCCACGGGGTACATGCCGACCGCGAGCAGATGCGAATTGCCATAGCCGACCCCGCAACTGTCCAGCAGGCAAAGGTTTGCCGACGTATCCAAATTCAGCAAAGCCCTTACTAATTCTTCAGCGGAAAGATTGACCTGGCGCATTTTTTCTCGCCAATAGACTAGCACAGGTGAATAATTGATAACTTATAATTGATAGTGGATAGTTACTTCCTTTGTCTTTTGTTATCCATTATTAACTATCAATTATCAACTATCTCGTGTTAATCTTTGAACACTTTTCTATGGCCGCAAACACTTCGAATCATGCGCATTTAATTCGCGGGCTGGGCCTGATCGCGGCGATCTCCGTGATCATCGGCAACGTCATCGGCACCGGCGTTTTTCTTAAAGCGCGCGTGATGACCTGTAATTTAGGCAGCGCCGAATGGGTGCTGATCGCGTGGATAGCGGCGGGGCTCTTGTCTCTGGCCGGGGCGCTTGACTTACGCCGAGCTTACCGCGATGAAACCCGAAGCCGGCGGCGAGTATGTTTTTCTGCGCGACGCTTACGGCGGCTTGTGGAGTTTTCTTTTCGGCTGGATGCAGATATTTATCGCCAAGGCCGGCGCGCAGGCATCGGTCGCGGTAGTGTTTGCGATCGGGTTAAATGATTTTCTCGGGGGCGGAGTTAAAAACGACACTGCTTCAGACAAATCTGTTCGGCTCGACTTTCGAAATAACATCTCTGCAGCTGATAGCTATCCTGATGATCGTGATATTTACCGTGATCAACTGCGCCTCGGTTTCGTTTAGCGGGCAGGTCGCGTCCTTCTTAACTTTCGTCAAGATCGCTCTGATAGTGTTTGTCGGTTTTGGAGCCTTCCTTTTTGTCAGCGGCGGAAATTTCGGACATTTTGGAATGACAGAGGCCGGCGGCCTTTGCGAGGGCGTGAATGCTTCGGTCAGATTCGGTTCGGCGAACTATTCATTTATGGCTGGGTTCGGTGCGGCAATGCTCGGCGCGCTCTGGGGATACGACGGGTGGAATAACCTGACCTTTGTGGCCGGGGAAGTAAAAGACCCGAAGCGCAACATTCCCATCGCTATCATCGGCAGCACGATCCTGGTGATCGTTCTCTACGTATTTGTCCACATCGGGTATTTCTACTTGCTCGATCCCACTTCGATCGCCTCCGTATCAAAAGATTCGTCGGTGGCAAAGGTCATCGTCTCAAAATTTTTCGCCGGAGATGTTATGACGTTTGCCACCGGGGTCTGCGTGGCGCTGTTTACCATCGGCCTGATGCTTTCCTCTTTGGGCACCCTGCATACATCCATTCTGGCCGGCTCGCGTGTTTCTTACGCGATGGCAAAAGACCGCTATTTTCCCAAAGCTCTGAGTAAACTGTCGGTGACGCACGTTCCGGTCCGTTCGCTGATAGCGCAGGGCGTCTGGGCGAGCATCCTCGCGCTCTCGGGCTCTTTCGACACGCTGACGGATTACGTGGTCTTCGGCTCGTGGATATTCTATGCGCTGGTCACCTCGTCAATTTTTGTTTTCCGCAAAAAAGAACCCAATGCCGAGCGCCCGTATAAAGCATTTGGCTATCCCATCATTCCGGTGGTGTTCTTATTCGTGGCGGTCGGGCTGCTGATCCAGACGGTCGCAACGGATTTGGCCCCGGTTTGGCCTTGATAAAAGAACAGCAATATTTTACGGGCCTGAATGCCATCATTTTCTCGCCATCCATCCGCGGACTTTTTCTTATTGCTTTAGGTTTGCCGTTTTATTATTATTTTAATTGGCGTCAAAACGCCGAGCCCACAGATTCCGAAACCTGATAACTAGCCAAATTTAATGAATAAAGAGAGAAGAAGCGGAGACGACCGCCGGTTCAGCGAGCGATTCACTGTCAGTATTGAAGTGGAATGGGAAGGCATGGCCGGCAGAAAACCCGGCGTGATCAATGACATCAGCGTCTACGGGTGTTTTGTGCTCTGCTCCGGCGAGGTCGATGACGGCGAAAATGTAAAGGTACTTTTTCCCATGCCCAGCGGTAAAAAACTCCAGCTCTGGGGCGAGGTCGTCAATCACGTCTTTGAGATCGGTTTCGGCGTAAGATTTATCGAGCTCAGCGAAGGCCAGAAAGATTTTCTCGAAAAATTTGTCGATACGCTGAGGGATGATTAATTTTTAATTTTGAATTCTTAGTTTTTAATTAAAAATTAATAATTAAAAATTAATAATTCCCGATCATTTTTCTTCCAAACCATCCAGCGCTTCTTTTGCCACTTCGCGGTCATCGAAATGAAATTTATCGCTGCCGATTATCTGGTAGGTCTCGTGTCCTTTTCCCGCAATAATTATCACATCGCCGGCTTTTGCTTCTTTGACGGCCTGGTGAATCGCTTCGCGGCGGTCGGAAATTATCTTGTAAGGCGTTCCGGTTTCTTTTATACCGGCCTCGACCTCGGCGATTATTTTTAGCGGGTCTTCGGTGCGCGGGTTGTCGGAAGTGATGATCGCCAGATCGCTATACCTACCGGCAGCCAAACCCATCGGCGCGCGTTTCGACTTGTCGCGGTCGCCGCCGCAGCCAAAGACGGTAATTATTCGCGCACCCTCGGGCGAAGTGGTGAGATCGCGCGCGGTCTTCAAAGTATTAAGCAGCGCATCGTCCGTGTGTGCGTAATCGACCACGACAGCGAAATCTCCTTCATGGGTTACCCGTTCAAAGCGTCCCGGCGCGCCCACACAGGTTTCAATTCCTTTTCTAATCGCGTCGATTCCGTAACCCAGCTCAAGCGCCGCCGCCGACGCGGCCAGAATATTATAAACGTGCGGGCGGCCCACCAGCGGGGAAGTCAGGGCGCGTTCGCCCTGCGGTGTTTTTAACAGAAACGAAGTGCCTTTGATAAGCGAGATGTCTATCTGGGAAGCGGTAAAATCCGCCGCGCTATCTATGCCGTAGGTCACCACGCGCTGCCCGTTCGCCTTTAATTCTTTCGCCAATTTTACACCCCACTCATCGTCGGCGTTGATCACGCTGATCTCCGGTTTGCTGCCTAACCGCCCGTCAAAGAGGCGTTTTTTTGCGTCGAAATAATTCTCCATCGTGTGGTGATAATCCAGGTGGTCGCGCGTCAGGTTGGTAAAAATAGCGGCGCGAAATTTCAACCCGTCGCAGCGATGCAGATCCAGCGCCTGCGAAGAAGCCTCCATCGCCGCCGTCTTGCATCCTTTATCGAGCGCTTCGCGCAAAAATCTCTGCGTATCGGAAGCCTCCGGCGTGGTGCGCACCGCGGGGGTAGATTCGTCGCCGATGCGGTATTCCACGGTCGTCAGCATCGCGCCCTTTTCGCCCGCGGCCTGGGTGAGCGCAAAAGCAAGATAAGTGGTGGTCGTCTTGCCGTTGGTGCCGGTGATGCCGATCAGTTTCAAATGATCCGAAGGGTCGCCGTGCACCACCGCCGCCGCTTTGGCCAGCGCGGCGCGCGCGTCCACGACCTGCAGCCATGCGCCGGCGAAACCGGTGGGGCGTTCGAGTTCGGAAATTATCCCGGCCGCGCCCCGCCGCATCACGTCGTCGACAAAACGGTGCCCGTCCAGCCCCGTCAGCCCGCGAATGGCGGCAAAAAGCGAACCCGCGCCCGCCTGCCGCGAATCGTGGGTCACATCAGTGGCGATAATTTCCGCGTCGCCGGATAATTTGGCTCCGATCTGTTCGGCGATCTGTTTTAAGGTGGCGTTCGGCAAAGTCATTTATGTTCCCGGTTAGAGATCTTACACGTCAATAAAAAATCCCCTGACCAAAAAAGTCAAGGGACTAGGCTATATTATCCGGGATCGAAAGTTTGTGGAATCGCCGTTCGGAATTGATGATAACTGATAGATGACAGATAATAGATCCGAATCTCTCAGCTATCAGCTATGATCTTTCAGCTATTCCGAATGGCGTCTGTGCCCTTGCTTACACGCAGGCCACCGACACGAACCAGAGTTTTGCCTCGCTAGACATTGTTTCGATTATCCGATAAATTCATTGTTTGCACTTTGGAGCGCGTTGGAGCGCCGAATTTATTCGGCATCCTTTATTTTGCACAATAAATTGTGCGCTCCGATAAAAGCCGAGGTGGCGAAATTGGCAGACGCACTAGACTTAGGATCTAGCGTCGAAAGACGTGCGAGTTCGAGTCTCGCCCTCGGCACCAGAATTCACAAGTGAATGGGAATGCACAATTTATTGTGCAAAGATGCCGAATAGATTCGGCGCTTCCCGCTTCGCCGTATATTAGAAAGGTACACCCGTCACGCGTTTGACGGGGTTAATATTTAATGAAGACAGAATTAAAAGATATCTCCCCGACTCAAAAAGAGATCATGATCGAGATCGACGCCGACATTATCAAGCCGGTTTATCAAACGGTGGCAAAAAAATATGCTTCGATGGCGCAGGTGCCGGGTTTTCGCAAAGGGTTTGCGCCGGTCGATATCGTAAAGACCAGGTTCAAGGACCAGATCTTTAACGACGTGCTGCGCGAGATCCTGCCCGGCCAGGTTGAGGAAGCCATCCGGGAAAATAACCTCAACCCTCTCAGAGAGCCGGAGATACATTTTGAAGACATTCAAACCGCGAAACTCGACGGATCGCAATCCGTTTCGCTCCACGTTCATGTCGAAGTGATGCCGGAAGTTCCGATGCCCGAATACAAAGGGCTGGAAGGCGTCCGCCGCCTTCGCCCGGTAGATGAAAATGAGATCGATGAGATCATTGACGAGCGCCGCAAATCGATGGCCACGCTGATCCCGATGGATGACCACAAGGCCGAGCTTGGCGATACCGTGATCGTCGATCTGAACGGAACTTTTGTCGATGACGCCGCGGCCGAGCCGGTAGCGGTTGAAAACATCGAAATCAAACTCGGTGACGAAAGGATCGAGAAAGCTTTTAATGACGCCTTGATCGGGGTCGAGCCCGACCAGGAAAAAACTTTTGTCGTCGATTACCCGGCGGAATTTACCTCTCCCGGATTGGCGGGAAAAAAGGTCGAGTACACCGCCAAGATCAAGGGCGTAGGGCGGATCGAGCTGCCCGAAGCTGATGACGAGTGGGCGAAAAGTTTAGAGGAAGGTTTCGAATCCCTGGGAGACCTTCGCCGCAAGCTGCGCGACGATATGGAATACGTTTCCAAGATCGAAGCCGATAACAGGCTTCGTTCGGAACTGATCAACATCCTCGTCGAAAAATACGATTTTGAAGTACCGTCGATGCTCAAAGATTCGCAGGCCAAGGGCCTGGTCAATAACTTTGCGCAAAATATGATGCAGCAGGGAATGGACCCCAATGCCGCGAATAAGGACTTTTGGCAGATGGTCTATAACCAGATGCTGCCGCAGGCGGAGCGTGACGTGCGCGGCGCCATGCTGCTGGAGAAGATCGCCGAAGCGGAAAATGTCGAAGTAAAACAGGAAGAGATCGACCATGAGATCGAGATGATGGCGGCAAATTCCCGCGTCACGGTCGAGGAAGTCAAGTCTCACCTGGAAAAGCATGGCGGTGAGGCAAATATCAACGATCGGCTGCGCAGCCGCAAGGCGGTTGACGCCCTGCTCGATCAGGCAAAGATCACGGATGGCGAGTGGATCGACCCCGCAGCGGCGGAAGCCGCGGAAATGAGGGAAGGGACGGAAAGTAAGGAAATTGGGGAAATCCCTGAAGCCCCTGAAGACGGCGAAACCGCTGAAAATAAAGAAGAAACCAAGCCTGTAAAAGCTACAAAAGCCGAAAAGGCGGGGGATAAGCCGAAAAAGCCGAAAGCGCCCGCCAAAGATAAGGCATCTGCTGAAAAAGAGGGCAAGAAAAAGGACGAGGAAAAAGCCCCGGAGTAGGTTTGAGGTTTTCGCGGAAATAGTTGTAGAATCTCACTGTCGGCAACGAGTCGATCGTCATTTTTGTCCCGCGTTTTACAGTCTGAATTAACAATCAACATTGAAAAGGTAAGGTAGAGAGTTTATATGGCATTAGTTCCAATGGTAGTCGAACAAACCTCGCGGGGAGAGCGGGCATTTGATATCTATTCCCGTTTGCTCAAAGACAGCATTATCTTTTTGGGCACACCGGTCGACGATATGATGGCTAACCTGATCGTGGCCCAGCTTCTGTTTCTCGAAGCCGAAGATCCGGAACGCGATATCAATATCTACATAAATTCGCCGGGCGGTTCGATCACCGCCGGAATGGCCATTTACGACACTATTCAATTTATTCGCAATGACGTCACGACGATCTGTGTCGGCCAGTGCGCTTCGATGGCGGCGCTGCTGCTGGCGGCCGGCACCAAGGGCAAGCGTTTTGCGCTGCCCCATTCCAGAATATTGATCCACCAGCCTTCGGGCGGCGCTTCGGGACAGGCGACGGACGTTCGTATCATGGCCGAGGAAATTTTGCGCATGCGCGAGGTGACCTCGAGGATCCTGTCAAATCACACCGGCCAGCCTTTTGACCAGATCGAAAGCGATGTCGAACGCGACCGTATCATGTCCGCCATTCAGGCCAAGGAATACGGCATCATCGACGAAGTGATCGAGCATCGCGAATAATCCTCAAAAATACGGGTCCCGGTGCATTTGCTAACGGGTAAATGTTGAGGTAAGTTAGCTTTCGGGGAAGTACCCGGCTTAAAAAAAACTCATATATGTCAAGAAAACCGGAAGAAGTTTTGCAGTGTTCGTTTTGCGGTAAGTCGCAGAACGAAGTTAAAAAGTTGATCGCCGGCCCTGGTGTGTATATCTGCAACGAGTGCATCGATATATGCAATGAGATCATCAATGATGACGACCAGGCTGTGCCGGGCGGCCTTAATACCCCGCTGCCGAAACCGGCCAGAGATCAAGGGTTTCCTTGACGAATACGTCATCGGCCAGGAAGAGACCAAGAAACGCCTTGCCGTCGCTGTTTACCAGCACTATAAACGGATCGAGCTTGCCAAACGCCGCAATGACGTCGAGATCCAAAAATCCAACATTCTTCTGGTAGGCCCGACCGGCACCGGCAAAACATTGCTGGCCCAGACCCTGGCGCGGATGCTGAGCGTCCCGTTCTGCATGGTCGATGCCACCACGCTGACGGAAGCCGGTTATGTCGGTGAAGATGTCGAAAACATCATTCTCAAGCTTTTACAGGCCGCCGGCGGCGACGTCGAGCGCGCCCAGCACGGCATCATCTATATCGACGAAGTGGACAAGATCTGCCGCAAGGACGATAACCCTTCGATCACGCGCGATGTCTCGGGCGAAGGCGTCCAGCAGGCGCTGCTGAAAATTCTCGAAGGCACGGTTGCCAACGTTCCGCCCCAGGGCGGCCGCAAGCACCCGCATCAGGAATTTTTCCCGGTCGATACCACCAATATTCTTTTCATCTGCGGCGGCGCCTTTGTCGGCCTGGAAAAGATCGTCGAACGGCGGCTGCGCAATAAGGCCCTGGGTTTTAACGCTGAGGTTATGACCAACCGCCAGCGCCACGCCGAAGCGCTCGCCAAGCTGGAACCGGAAGACCTGATAAAATATGGGCTTATCCCGGAATTTGTAGGCCGCCTGCCGGTCCACGGGACACTGCAGGAGCTTGATTCCGATGCGCTCGTCCGCATTTTGACCGAGCCCAAGAACGCTCTGATCAAGCAATTTCAGAAGAAATTCGAGTTTGACAACATCAAACTGCGCTTTACCGACGAAGCCATTCGCGGTATCGCCGAGCACGCCGTTCAGCGCAAGGTGGGCGCGCGCGGCCTGATGATGATCGTCGAAGAATTGCTGCTCGAACCGATGTATGTCCTGCCTTCACAACAAAAACGCAGCACCAAGGAACTCCTGATCACCCGCGATATGGTGGAAAAACGCGGCTCGATCTTCGACAGCCTGACCGGCGTCGATGATGTCGCGGCATAATGTGGAGCGCGGGCATCCTGCCCGCAACGTTTGTCGCTAGACAAACGAACTCTTTCCTTTTTTGCAAAAAAGAATTGGCCACAAAAGGCACAGAATGCGCAAAATTCAGTTTTTGTGAATTCTGTGCTTTTTTGCGGCTAATTCTGTTTTGATGTATTTCTTGAAAAAAAGTTCTTCCCACGGCGACCCAAAATTTGCTAAAGTATTAAATGTACCTGTTTAACAGGTGCAAAACTAGCCAAACGCGCGATCCTTTCTCTGACCACTGAAAGTTTAATACCATACCTGTTTCTGCTCAATGAAACGTATTCAGGAAAAAATCAAGGACCTGGTAGATGTTCGTCCCTATAAGCGGCTGAGCAACTATCTCGAAGACCCCGCCCAAACGCTTTCGTCCTATTATTTTACGGCCGACACCGCGGACATGATGGCGGTGTGGCTTAACGATGTTTCCGATGTTCAAACCAGCAGCGGTTCCGCCCGCGCGCTGGCCGGATATCGCGGCGTCGGTAAAAGCCATTTCCTGGCGACCCTGGGCGCGATCGTTTCACAGCCCGAACTGCGCTCGCGCATTTCCGAAGCTCACGTCGCGGCCAGCGCGCAGGGCCTCAAACGCCGCCGGCATCTGGTGGCGTATGTCGAACGCGGCACTTACGACACGCTGGTTGACGAGGTCAAAGCGGCGTTATCCATGGTCACCGAAACCGACCTCAGCAGCCTCAGCGATTCGATGCCTGAGTTGCTGGCCCTGGGCGCCGAAAAGGCAGGCGACCTTCCGCTGGTGATCATTATTGACACGGCGCAGGAACGCCCGGCCCGCGTACAGCGCGACGATGGCGAGGTCCTCGGCGAAATGGCTGAGATCGCCAAGGGTTTGAACATTTTTATCGGGGTTGCGCTCGATGACGACATCGCCGGCGCCGACAATGTGAACGCCGCGATCGCGCGCAGTTACCACATCGATTATCTCGACCAGGAACATCTCTACAAGATCGTCGACACGCATCTTTTCCCCAAGCGCCGCCAGACCCAGCCGGTGCTGCACGAAGCTTATACGTATCTTAAAGATGCGATCCCGAATTTCCGCTGGAGCGAGCAGAGATTTTCTTCTCTCTACCCGCTGCACCCCATCATTTTAGAGGTGACGCCTTTCGTCCGCCTCTACTCGCCGGATTTCGCCCTGCTGCCTTTTGCCGCTGAAGCGGGAAGCAAGATCGCCAGCCGCCCGGCCAATTCGCTGATCGCCATCGACGAGGTTTTCGACCGCGCCGAAGCCGGTTTGCGAAAAGCGGAAAATCTGAAGGAAGCTTTCGAGACCTACGACAAGATCGCTTCCGAGGTCATCTCGCAGATCCCGGTCATGCAGCGCCTGCAGGCGAAAATGATCCTCAAGGGATTGCTGCTGCTTTCGCTCGACGGCGACGGGACTACCGCCGGCGACATCAGCGCGGCAATGCTGCTGCATGACGAGAACGACCCGGCCAAAGCGGCCAAAGATATCGGCGAAATGCTCGATACCTTCGTCTCCGTTTTCCCGGACGGCATTCGCCGCACCGAAGAAGCGGGACGCGAGGTCCGTTACAGCCTCAAGGTCAGCGGTAAAGATGATCTCAACGCCGCTCTCACGGAAGCAGCGCGGTCGATCGATCCGCTGGAGATCACAAAGCTCCTGCGCCGTGCCGCCAAAGAACGTTTTGCGGATTGGATCGTGGCGGGTGAAAGTGACGGCGACGGATTTGACACGCTTGACGCGCAGGTCCTCTGGCGCGGCGGATATCGCCGGGGCCGCGTGGTCTGGAACTGGACGGGTGCGCCTGCCGCGATCGAAAATGATGAGCGCGTCGGCGACGTCTGGGACTGGGAAGTTGTTATCTCTTACCCGGCGAAAGCCGATCCTGAAAAGAGCAACGCGCTTCCGACCGCAGTTTGGCAGCCCGCTGAAATAAAGCCTGAAGAAGACGAAACCCTGCGCCGCTATTGCGCATTGTTAAATGACCCGGCGCTCAAAGAAACTTACGGCGAGCAGGTGCGCGCTGCGGCGCATACCCTCTCAGGTTCGATCAAAAAGATCTGGAACCGCGTTTTTCTCGAAGACGCGATATTTTTCATCTCCGGCGAAGAGTACGCGGTTTTGGCCCCGGCGGCCGAATCGCTGAGCGAAATGCTTTCCTTCGGGCTCGCGCCGATGTTCGAGGCCCATTATCCGGAGCACCCGGTATTTGCCGCGCCCCTGGGAATGAACCAGGTTTCCCAGCTGGTACAAGACCTTTTCAGCGGCGCCAAACAGCCATCGGCCGAAGTGATGCAGCTGGCTGAAACGTTTGCCGTGCCCTTAGGACTCGCGGCGCAGCGCGGCGGAGGCTTTGCGCTTGAGGGCGATGAGAAGATAGCCGCACTGCCCTGGACCAGGGATGTCATCTCGATCGTCGGTGAGAAACCGGTTTCATTGCGCGAGATATACCGCGTAATGAAGAAAGGGCCTTACGGCCTGGTGCGTGAAGCCCAGCACCTGGTTCTTTCCGCCCTGGTGGCCCAGCGAAAGATAGAATTTGTCACCTCCAGCGGCGACCGCATCAGCCGCCGTTCGCTCGACCTCAAGATCATCTGGGACGACATCATCGGTGTCGAACGGCCCACTGACGATTCCCGTGATTATGCCGAGCTGACCAATTGGGCAAAACTCATTACCGGTGTCGAAACTCTGCGCTCGCTCGATGATGCCGAAGGCCGGGAAGAGATCTTTAACGCGCTGGCCAAATGGCTCGAAGATTGGCGGCAGTCAAAACTCCTGCAGAGATTTGACGACCTGCCGGGCGATTCGCTCAACACGCGCGTCTGGCGCCAGGCCGATCGCGTTCACAAGACGTTCGGTACGGTCGCGGTGGCGGTCGAAGCCGTGCTGGCGAAAAACATCGAGGTCGAAGAAGGCCTGCAGCGCATCGCCGATGCTTTCCTCGATTCGCAGGAAGAATTTGAAACGGCGCGGAAAAATTTGAGTGAGCTGGAAGATTTTATTGTCGGCGCCGCCAAGCGTGAAGAGGTCTGGCAGTACCTGGCCATCAGCGAACCGACCGACGACCGTGAGATCGAACGGCTGCGTTACCACAACCTGAACATTCTGGAAGAAATGGATGCCGGTTTTAGCCGCGAATTAAACCTTTCGCTTTCCGAGGCATGGCTCGATTTTGGCGAGCAATTCCAGGACCATTTCGCGCTCAGCCATGATCGCGTGATGAAATCGCACCATCTGCAGGAAGTGCTCGAAGAGGTCGTTCAAAGCAATGAGTGGTGGGAATTTGATAATCTCTCCAAAGTCACCATCTTTCCCCAAACCTATTCCGACCGGGCCAGGCAGATCCGGGAAAAGATGAAAGACCTCAATTGCAGTTTCGACGTTCGCACGCTCTTAAAAGCGAAACCGTTCTGCGCCTGCTCGTTCCGGCTGACCGAGATCGGCGAATGGGAAACCTTGCCGAAAGCTCTGCAGGAGGTCATCAGCGAAGGACGAAATTCTTACCGCCGGACGATACAATTGCTTCGCGAACCGCTGGTCAAGGTGCTGCGCGATCTGGCAAAAAAAGAAAAGGCCGATACGCTAAAAAGCATCGAGTGGCTCACCGATGTGCTTTCCAAAGGCCAGGCCCTGCCGCTGCTGGGAAATACCGAGATCCGGATATTGACGGACGCCCTTAATGAAATACCGGCTTCGACCATTTTGCAGGTCAAAGTGCCGCAGGAAAAAGGCTCCGTCAATCGGGAAGAATTAAAGACCAGATTAAATCAGTGGCTTGACGACTTGCCAAACGAACCCGTTTTGTTGAATCTAGTAAGCGAATAGGCTTTTACCATTTAGGTGAAGCTAATAGCAGTTGGCTGACAGCTTTGCTTAACGTTACGAATACAAATAACATGAATAAAGAATTTTTAATTCGTGTTATTTGTGTAATTAGGGGCTGATAAAAAAAGCTGCCAATGATCGCTTACCATCAGCAAAGGGAGTCAGGATCACCGCCAAAAAAAATAAACCTCGTATTGCTATCATCGGCGCGGGCCGTATGGGCGGAGCTTTGGCTATCGCTCTTTCTCGCCGCGGCTATACCGTCGCCGCCATAGTTTCGCGGACAAAAAAGAGCGCGGCTGCGTTGGCGGGGAAGCTTTCCCGCTCACCCGACCCATCTGAGGCGCTAAGTATTTCCCAATTAAATTTGCTGCCGGCCGCAGACCTGATATTGATAACTACGCCGGACACTGAGATCGCCGTTACCGCCGAAAAGTTAGCCGGTCTGAAAATGGTAAAGGCGGGAAGACCCGTCATTTTACACACCAGCGGATCGCTGTCGTCGGAAATTTTAGCGCCCTTAAAAGCGGCGGGCTGCGCGGTCGGATCGCTGCATCCTTTGGCTTCCATTAGCGCGCCCGGACTCGGCCTTAAAAGATTCAAGAACGCTTATTTCTGCGTCGAAGGCGATAAAAAAGCGCAGCAAACCGCCCGCCAAATTGCCGCTGAACTGGGCGGTAAAGCATTTTCGCTCGAAACCAAATTCAAACCGCTTTACCACGCCGCCGCCGTGATGACGAGCGGGCATACGACGGCGCTTTTTTCGGTCGCGGTAGAGCTGTTAACGAAATGCGGATTAAGCGGAGCGAAAGCAAAAAGCATTTTACTTCCGCTGCTTCTGGGCACGGCGGAAAACCTGAGAAAGCAATCTCCGGCTGAGGCATTGACCGGAACATTCGCCCGCGTGGACGTCGATGCCTTCGAACGGCATATCAAATTGCTCGCGGAAAATGCCGATCAAAATACGATCGAAATATATTTAGAACTCGCCAGGGTCTCTCTGAAATTGGCCGCCGAACAGGGCGCCGATAAAGAGCGCATCAAGAGCTTAAGAAAAAAAATTACTTCTTGTCAGAACCGGAAGCAGTAGCTTCCCGAAAACTCCCCTCCTTACGAAGGAGGGGTGGCGCGGCGAAGCCGTGACGGGGTGGTTCTCTCTTCAATCGCTCGCGGGAGCAAGGTGGTTCTTTCTTGTCAGTGAACAGGGTCCGGCAGCTTTTTCGGCTCGACCATGATGGTCTTGAAGGTAGAAATGCGCACGAGTCCCGGCGCGCCGCCTTTGATCTTGGAGACGTTTTTTTGTTGGGTATAGTTGACCGCCGCCTTGGCCTCTTTTTTTGCCTGGCTGTAAAAGGCGGCCAGCTGCGCGGCTTCGAGCGTGGTTTTGTTTGGGATCTCCTTGCGGTTCGGGTTGCGTACGATCACGTGCGAGCCGGGATAATCCGCCGCGTGCAGCCACAGGTCCTGCGCTTTTCCGATGCGAAAAGTTAAATGGTCATTGTCTTTAGCGCCGCGTCCGACCAGGATCTCAAAGCCGTCTGACGAAACAAAACGGCGTGCGCCGGCAACCGGCTCCCTGAGTTTTTCCTTTACCTTCTCTTCTTTTACGCCGTCTTCTTTGCGCACGAAATGTTCAAAGGCGGCGGTGTCTTTTGTATCGATAAAACTTTGCGCTTTTTCCAGGCGCTGCTGCAAACCGCGAATTTCCTCCGTCACCGCAAGAATGCGTTTTGGGATCGCGGCGACGGCGCGGCGCGCTTTTGTATAAGCGGCAAAGTGTTTCTGCGCGGCCTGGGGAATGGTCAGATTTTCCTGAATGTCGATCTCGATCTCCGGGGTATTTTCGGCGAAAAAGTCGATCAGCTTGACCTTGCCGCCCTCGATCTTTGCCGAAGGGTTCGCCAGCAGCAGGTCGCCCAAACGCTTTTGCTGCTCGATGTCGCCGTGCGACTCCAGGTCTTTCATTAAATTTCCGCGCAATTTTTCGCGTTTTTTGATATCGCGTTTTATTTCATCGGTAGCGGTTTTGGCCTTGGCGGCAAACGATTTTTCGGTGGCGAGTTTTTGGTAGTAGACATCGAGCGCTTCGGAAAGCGTGGCAAAATGATTTCTTGGAAACACATTGCCGGAATTTTTATGCGCTTCGTTGTCGCCTGCCGGCGCCTGGTAGGTTTCGCCGGTCGCTTCAGTTTCCCGCAGCGAATCTATAATCCGATCGCCGGGGCCGAGTAAAATAAGGTCGGCCGAACGCCCGGTGAATTGGGCCAGCAGCACGTAGCGTTCATCGTTTCCCAATTCATCCTGCGTCTGAATTTCAAACCGCACGATGCGTTCACGAGGTATTTTTACGACATCGGTGATAATGGCGGTGCCGAAACGTTTTCGCAGCAAAAGAAGAAAAGGCGATGGGTGGCGGGAAGCTTTTTCCAGGTCTTTTACCCGCCGCTTTATCAGGTAGATCCGCGGGGCCGGGTTGTTTTCAAAACCCAGGAAAAGATAACGCCCGTCTCTAATGCCGAGATCAACGGCCAGAGAAAGGCGCGAGAGCTGAAAAATTTTGCCGAGCCTTTTTCCTTTGATCTGAGGAAGAAGCTCGGCAATTACCGCTTGAATAGTTACTTCGTTCAATTTACAAAGCTTAACAGTTTTTTAGTTTTCGCGCACCACCATCGTGCCTGAGATCAGGTCGTGGACGGCACGCCTATCGCGGTTCCAGAATATGGCGGCAAAACCGATCCCGCCCAGCGCCAGCGTAAGCAGATAAACGCAGGAGCTGACCGCCGCCTGGTTAAAGGTCGGATAGTCGTTGTCCTCGGCGTCGATCATTTCCAGCGAGAAAAGCCCCATTCCGAGCGTGCGCCCGATCAAGCCCACCGCGGCGGTGATATAGAGAAACATCACGATCGAACAGGTGACCAGGAAAGCGAACGCGCCTTCGACGGTGAACCAGTTTCCGCCCAGCATCACAAACGGCGAAAGGATCAGCAGGCTCAAAAAACCGCTGATAATAAAATCGAAAAGCCCGGCGTTAAAACGAAAAGCGAACGGCGCGATCTCTTCCGCCTCGTCCTCCTCTGAATTTACCACGGGAATTGGCGGCTCAGGCAGAGCTTCTGCTGCTGCTTCATTGGGGCGCGGCGGCATGAATTTTGGCGCGGCGGTTTCGGTGCGGTATTTAACGGGCGTGGTTACGGTTTCGTCGCCTTCGGGATAGGAAACGGTCGCCTGAAATTTACGCAGCCGGTTGGTGTCGAATTTTTCTCCCGATGCGAGCAGGTCGTTTTTGATCTCAGCCGCACGCGCCAGTTTTTCGCGGTGATTTCGCCCGATCTGGGATAGACGGTCTTCCACTGTTTCGTTTTCGGAAAAAATGAACGGGCGGATCTCACCCGTATCATCATCGGCCGGCGTGACCGGATTTAGAAGCCCTTCGGCAAAGGTCGGTTCGCGCTGGTAGAGCGCCGCCGGACGGGTCGGGGCTGTCGGTACCGGCGTATAAGATGGTGTCTGGCGAGGCTGATAAGTTCTGACGGGCGCCTGCTCTTGCGGCTCATACTGCGGCTCGTATTTCTGGCGCGATTCTTCTATCCGCCGCAGGGCTTTTTCGATCAGCGGAGGATGCTGCTGCACCTGTGGCTCTTCGAGCAGCGCCATCGCCAGTCCGGTTCCGCCAATGGCGTGTTTCTTCGCCACGATAGCTTCCGCATTCGCCGACGCTGCTTGCCCGCGCTGGTCCTTGATCTCTTTCAGGCGCGATTGCAGCTCCAGCCGCCATTCGGGAAGTTCCGGTTTCTTGCCCGGAAAATCCAACAGCGTGTTGCAGGTGTTTTTGCTTCTGATCTCGGTGGTGATGGCGGGCTTTTCGCGAGCGTCTTCCACGAGAATCGCAGGCGGTGCTGCCGGGGCTTCAAAGCTCGGCGCGGCGGCTGCCGTGGCAGCCATTTTTTGGGCGGCAGCCTCTATCACCGGAAGTGTTTCCTGCCGGGGCGCGGACATCGTTTCGGGGGCCTTATCGCTGATCTTGCGGGGCTTTACGCGGGAAAAAAGCTCCTGGTAGATCGGGTCGTCCGTGGCCTTGCCGCAATGCGGGCAAATCGACAAGCGATATTCGAAATTCGTGTAACAGAAGGGGCATTCCATAATTTTTCAGTGTTTACTGCCGTAGAAAAATTTTTAATTCGAATTACAGGAAGCTGAAGCTTTGAACCAAACTGAGGGGATAATATCAGAGTTTACTTTAACTCGTCAATAGGAAATGATAGGAATTATTGAGGTTGGAAGAAAATATTCAAAAATCTGTAACATCCGGTTTTCCGCGTTGAATGCCTTAAGCTGTGGAAAACCTTAAGCACATAAGTTGGCTGTGTATGTTGCAAAAAAGTATTGACACCTCTTTCATTCAAGATTAAGGTTAACCCGCTAACCCAAAAAATGAATCAGGTCACTCTCCACTGTCCGCATTGCGGGGCCCAAAACCGCAATGAATCTTACTTTTGCCATATATGCGGTTCGACGCTGCGATCTGATTCTGTGCGAAATATCACAAAGGTTGATTCCTGGCGCATTCCTCTTATTAGCCTTTGTTCTGCTTTAGGAGTTGTGGCGTTTTTTTCTCTGGTCGCTAACGTTGCTTTACTTTCGCAAAAGCCAACCCAGAATATTACAAGTGCTACTCCGGCAAGTCTTTATCAACCTGCATCGGTTGCCGGCGCGACACCTTTGTCGAGTGCCAGCCCAAGTATTGTGGCAAAAAAACCAAAGGCGAAGACAGACCCGAGCCCTTCCGATGAATACGTCGTTCCAATGGGCGAACCGGAATTTGAACCGACTCCTTATCGCTCAGAAGTGCGCACAGTTCCACGATCCACGCCATATCCGGAACCAACGACTTACTATTCGCCTCCATACGGTAAAACATACATCCGCGGCCCGCGCGGAGGCTGCTATTACATAAATCGAAACGGGAATAAAACCTATGTCGACCGGAGCATGTGTAATTAAAAGGCGTTGTCTATAAAGTCTTTTTTCTTAAAAAATAGCGCTGATCTGATAGTTTGCCGGAGCGGGCGCAAGCGGCCCTTCCGGACTGCAAATTTATTTAGCTTTTATATTTACCTTTCAAGCCGAACACCTCTCAGGTTGGGAAGGGTTGCTTGCGCCCGCTCTTAAAACACAGAGCAGAAAAGTAACCACGAAATCACACGAAAAGGCACGAAAAAAACCAGTACCAACTAAAAAACCGGGCGCTTATGCTCCCGGTTTCCAAAAGATAATTTGTAAGTAATCAGGCTGATTATTTAACTACAATTTTTGCCTGCCGGGAAAGCCGGCTTCGAGTTCGTGCCACCATTCTATTTGGGGGCCGTCGTCTAATTGCCAGCAGAGAAGAACTACGCGGTCTTCGCGCTCGGAAGGGAAATCGATCAGGCCGCGCCCAAAATCCTTTATTTGCACGCCCATTTCGTCGATCTTGATGGCCTGTTTGCTGAGGTCGATCAGCGCCTGGACGTAGTTTGAACCGCCTTCCATACCGCCGCCGCCTTCATCGGCAGCGCGGGCCGCGGCCGCGGCATTTTCGCGAAAACTCTGGACCTTAAGATGGCAGGTTTTGATCTGCATCAAAATGGGTTCGACCACGGGGAGCAAACGGTTGGCTTCATCAACCGTAAAAAGCTTGATATTTTCAGTCTTCTCGATCATAACTACGATCCTTCATCTCTTACACGCACCAGGTCATCGATCTCTTCGGTATCGGTTTCGGGGAACGCCGAAGGGGGGATAACTCCGCTAACTCCGCTAACTCCATTGCCGTAATTTCCATTTCGCTCGGGCTGCAGCAGCGACGGGTCCAGTATTTCCTCGGGGGCGATGTAGGAAGGCACCACATCGTAACGGTCGCCCTGCAGGGCGTCTTTCTTGACCATATGGGCGATCTCACCCAGGTCGATAAAATAATCGGCCACGTCGATCAGTTTCGGGGCGCTGTTGGAACGAAAACCGGCCACTTCCACACGGCAGCCTTTATAGGCCACGGCATTTACGGCATAGACGAAATCCTCGTCGCCGGAAACCAGCACCGCCGTGTCGTATTTACCCGCCAGGCTGAGCATATCCACCGCGATCTCAACGTCGAGATTCGCCTTGCGTGTGCCGTCGTAAAACGTTTTAAGTTCTTTCTGCACGACGCGGAAACCGTTGCGGCGCATCCAGAGCAGAAAGCCCTGCTGGCGTTCCGCGCCGGCATCGACGCCCGTGTAGAAAAAGGCGCGCAAAAGCCGGCCGTCTCCCAAGAGCACCCTTAAAAGCTTGTTGTAATCGATGTCAACATTGTGAAAGCGCGCGGCATGAAAGAGATTGTTGCCGTCTATAAAAACCGCTACGACTCCACGATTTCCAAATTGCCACGAGGTGGTATTACCAGGATCGAATTGCATTTATATGATACCTTCCGCAGTTCCGATATATATTTTAGATGGTCAATTAAATAAAAAATTCAAATATTAGATTTTTGATCTGATTATAGTCTGCGTTCAACAGGGTAAATTGGTCAAGCTAAAACGGTGCATTTTTCGCGGAAACAACGATTTAACGTATAATCTGAAGCAGAAAATGAGCGATAAACCTCCTAGTGCGGAAGAGCGGCTAAAAGGCCTGCCGGTGACGGCGGAAACGCCCGGTTTCAAGCCGGAAGAGATGTCTGTTTGTGAAAAATGCGCCCGCCCGAACCCTCCGACCCGGGCAAAATGTTTTTACTGCGGCGAACCTTTGAAGATTGCCGAGGGCAGGGAAGACCTGGTCGCGCCCAACCTGCGGCCGATGGAGGCGTGGGAAAAAGGTTTCAATATCATTTTTAACGGCAATGCTTTCCCGTCAGAAAATATCCGGGCGGCGGCAACACTATTGCGGCGTGAGCCGGATGAAATAAAGAGCATCTTTGAAAAACAGCGGCCGCTGCCGCTGGCGCAGGGCGGAATCTCTACCAGAAGCCGAGTTGATCCGGCAAAGGCTGGCCGCCGCCGGGATCGGCTCATTTATCTGGCCCGATGAAGAAGCCGCGATCGATCAGCCTACCCGCCGTCTGCGGGGCCTGGAGATCACCGCGGAAACGATAACTTTCCTTGCATTTAATAAGGGGTAGTAAGGGCGCCGAGGGTAATAACGGCGAATCACCAACTTTTCGGTGGAGCGAATTGGCCTTGATCGTACAGGGAAGTTTATTTGAGAAAAAGATATCTTCCATCGAAAAACGGAAAAAGAACGAAGAGAAACTGGTGACGGAATCGACCGAAACCAGCCATGATGAACCGGTGCTCGACCTTTACACGTCAGGTGACAATATCGGCTGGCGCGTTTTGACCAAAGGATTTGATTTTTCCTGCCTTGGCGAGCGGAAGGGAATGCTCGCGGTCGAAAATATTAAAAGGCTGGCGGCGTATATAAAAGAACATGCGCCTCAAACGGCGGCGGACGACAGTTATATAAAACTTCGCGGGGCGCTCGGCAAGGTGTGGGAAAACGAACACAAAATGGCTTCGCACAAATGGGAACGCGAAAGTATGGGCAAGTTTCATTTTGATAATGTGACGGCGGTAGATAACATCACGCAGTTCACCCGGTACTCGCGGCTGCAATGGCGGCTGCTTAAAGAAAAATGACAGGTGCGGGAAAAATATACGGGATGGCTCCGGTGCTGGAAGCGCTCAGCGCGGGAAGGGGACGGGTCCAGAAAGTGATCGCCGCCGATGGGTTATCGCATAGGCGCTTCGCCGAGATCGAGCGCGCCGCCCGCGATCAGGGGATACCGCTGCAAAAAGTTTCCCGCAAAGCTTTGTCGCGCTATGTGGAAGACGATGCGAACCATCAGGGAGTGGTGGCTTTTGTTTCCTCGGCAGGGGGCGAAGGCGCTGATTATGCCAACGCGGATGATTTGCTCGAAGAAATTTCCGCGAAAGTTTTAACTGATGAAAAACCCCTCGTGGTTGTTCTTGACGGGGTTGAAGATCCGCGAAATCTTGGCGCGGTCCTGCGCACCGTGGAATGCAGCGGCGCCGACGGGGTTTTTATTCCCGATCGCCGCGCCGTGGGGCTGACCAACGTGGTAGCGAAAGCCTCCGCCGGGGCGAGCGAACACGTAAAAGTCGCGCAGGTCACGAATATCAACCGTTTGATCGAAGACTTAAAATCGCGCAATATCTGGGTGATCGGGACCAGCGCGGATGCTAAAATGGACTATACTGAGTGGGATTGGACAAGCGCTTCGGCGTTGGTGATGGGCGGCGAAGGAAAAGGGCTGCATCGCCTGGTGGCGGAAAATTGCGACGTGCTGGTGAAAATTCCTTTGCTGGGAAAGATAGAATCTTTGAACGTCTCGGTCGCCGCCGGCGTAGTGTTATATGAAGCGGTGCGCCAGAGAAGAATACAGAATACAGGAGACAGGAGACAGAAGTCAGAGAGCGAAAGGTAATAAACAATCGCGGTGTATAAACAGAAGGCCGCAAAACTGTCTTCTGTATTCTGACTACTGAATTCTCGACAACAATGTTTTGTCAAAAATGCGGAACACAAAATCCTGATGACGGCAGATTTTGCCGGAGCTGCGGCGTTGATCTGGGAAATTCGGTGACGCCGGCCGTTGCCCAACAACCCAACACCTACGTTGATCACAGGGGGCGGGTGCGCTCTAACGATCCGGCCGATATCTGGGCCCACGCCGTTCGCAATATTATGATGGGTGTAGGATTTTTTATCATTTCGATGGCGCTGCTTTTTACCCAGGTAGCTAAAGGAGACAGGTGGTGGTGGGCGATGCTTTTTCCCGCTTTCACGTTTCTGGCGACAGGGATCTCACAGGCGGCGAAAGTGCGGCGGATGGACAAGCAGAATTCAGCCCAGCCTTTTCAACAAACCCAGTTTAATCCGGCCCGTTCTAACGCGTCACTGCCCCCAACACAGGCGACTCAGACCAGCTATGTGCAGCCTGCGGGCAGGTCGATATATGACACCGGTGAATTCGAGACCCGTCCGCCGAGCGTGACCGAAGGCACGACCCGTCATCTTGAGATAAACAAAGAAGGCGAAACTATAACGCTTCATAATTTCAATTTAAAGGAAACGATAAAATGAATGAAATTGATCAGATAATATCTAATCCCACAGTTGTCTGGTTTAGCGGAAAATTAGTGGAAGGTTTCACAAAATATCTCTCGAAAAAATTAGAGTAAATGCTTTAGTATCGACCGTAAAAAAGTGTAAACAAGTTATGGGTTCTTTAAGAGATTACAAGGCACTAAGCTATAACTTTATGGATGGACTCGAATTTTAGGAAAACCAGATCGCATTTCTTTAGAAAACATTTTTACTGATGTTTATATATTTGATAAACCTACGGCATAAAATTTCTATTCTGTTGCACTAGTTAAAAAAAGATCGTAGTATAATAGGGAATTATCCTAGAATTAATGGACTGGATTTAGTTAAAAAAAAGCAAACGGATAGACTGTTTATTCTAGGTAAACCTGGAGCCGGAAAAACAACTTTCTTAAAGTATCTCACATGTCAGGCTGCTAAGGGCAATTTAACTCAAACTCCAATATTTATTTCGTTAAAAGAATGGGCAGATTCTAAGTTAGAAATCTTAGAGTTTATAGTTAAGCAATTCGACATATGCGGATTTCCACGCGAGGGCTCTTTGTACTTTATAGAATACCTATTAGAAAAGGGATACGCCATTGTTTTCTTCGATGGCCTTGATGAAGTCAATCAGGAAGGTGATTTGAGAAAAAAAACAATAGGCGAGATGCGGAATTTTTGTAGAAAGTACAGTAAGGCTAAATGTTTAATAACTTGCCGAAATGCAGCAACAGATTATATCTTTGATAATTTTACTTATGTAGAGTTGGCGGATTTTACTACAGAACAAATTAAAAGTTACGTAGGTAAATGGTTCAATGATCAGCCAGGCAAACTAGTAAGGTTTTATAGAGAATTCGAAAAAGAAGAAAATAATGGAATTAAAGAAATAGCTAATCTTCCCATACTTCTCAGTCTGCTTTGTTTAACTTTTGACAATATTCAAACCTTTCCTAGTCGTCGTGTAGAAATTTACGAAGAGGCCATTGAATCTTTGTTAAAAAAATGGGACTCGTCTCGGGATATTAAAAGAGATGACATATATAGAAGATCTTTCCCCAAAAAGAAAGCAACAAATGATTGCAAGAATTGCAGCGCAAACTTTTGACGATGATGAATATTTCATTGAACAAAGAAAGCTTGCTAGATATATTGCAGGGTATGTAAGAAAACTGCCTAACTATGAGGAAGAGGATGTAGACGGAGATGAAATCTTAAAAACAATTGAATCTCAACATGGAATTTTTACGGAGCGTGCTAAAAAGGTTTATTCTTTTTCACATCTTACATTTCAGGAATATTTTACTGCAAAATTTATTACTGAAAATTTAAGTAAAGAGTTATTGCGTAAATTACTTAAGAAAGAGAACATAATAGATTCTCGTTGGCGGGAAGTCATTTTAAATACTGCAAGTTTATTAGATGACGCGGAGGAGTTTTTAAGTATTTTTTGCGAAGAAGTAAATAAATTGGTTTGTGAAGACACGCGCATCTGTGAACTTTTAGATTGGGTCAAGGCTAAATCGTCAAGTGTTGAAACAGACATAAAGAAATATGTCATAAGAGAGTTTTATTGTTTTCTCGCCTCAGAATTTTACGTATTGCGTAGTGATTTTCATAAAATGATTTATCGTAGTGTTAACAAATTTGAAAGTATGTTTTGTAATGAGGAGTCCTTTGACACTACTTTGGAATTAGTCCAACACGAACTAGCCGATTCAAATCCTAATAAATTAGATAATCATAATGTCTTCACCTTAAAACTAAACAATAACAAGCAACTTCCTTTTTCTGACAATTTTTCACAAAATGAGTTTGATTTATGGCTAGATGTAAATCTGCTGACGTATTGGATATTTCTAGCTTCTCACTCGCTGGCGATGACTGAAGACCAGAGTTATATTTCACAATCCATATTTGTGGAGCAAATACAGCGTTTTAAGGAAAATTTTCTTGATTTTATCAAAGTGTTGAAAAATAGAAGTGATAAGAAAAGTTATAAAGATTTGGTTGAGTTAGAACCAAACGTGAATGAGTGGAAAGCCAAAGATTTCAAAATATTAGCCAACAAAATTCTTCATTTCATGAGAGATAATAGACTTATCAAAACAAGTTGGAACCTAACGAAAACTCAACATAATTTATTACAGGCATATGATAAGGCTAATGAACTTTTATTGCGTTGCTTAAATTTAGCGGTAGTTTCAAATAGAAAGGAAACTGAGAACAAACTTTTTATAGTTTCCTGATCTAGAAGTAAAGTGTTTCAAATTATGGTCGATTATTTCTTCATCATCGCTTCCAGTTTTCCGCCGGAGAGGCGGTTCATCACGGAAAAATATTTTCGCGGGAACCAGCGCTGAATTTTGTCGATCTGTTTCGCATCTGCGCCCACGAGAATTCGCGGATTTTTATTTTTGATACCGGTGACGATTATCTCCGCCGCCTGATCCGCCGTAGTAGGCGAGGCTTTATCGAAAAATTTCCTGACCAGTTTTTTGTCTTCGTCCGTGGCATTTTCGCCAATGCGGCTGTCGTTGCAGATATTGGTTTTGATGCCGCCCGGGTGAACTGAAGATATCAGCACGTTAGACCCTTCGAGTTCGTGCCGCAGGCTTTCGGTAAAACCGCGCACGGCAAATTTGCTGGCGCAATAAGCCGACTGGCCCGGCGGCGCAATGATCCCGAAAATGCTTGAGATATTAATGATATGGCCTTGTTCCTGCCGGCGCAGGATGGGCAGAAAAACTTTTGTGCCGTAGACCGTGCCCCAGAAATTTATTCCCATCAGCCACTCGAAGTCTTCGAACGAAAGTTCTTCGGCGTTTCCGATCAGCGCGACCCCGGCATTATTTATCAAATGCGTCACCCGGCCGTGCCCGGCAAGGGATTCATCCGCCAATTTCTGAATTTGATCTAATTTTGAAACATCGACAATGTGCGCGGAAACCGGGACGCCTGTTTTTTCCACCATCGCCAGAGTCTCTTGTAATCCGGCCTTGTTGACGTCGGCGATCGCAATTCCCGCGATCTTTTCCGCCGCCAGCCGCAATGCCAAAGCGCGGCCGATCCCAGAAGCCGCGCCGGTCACCACCGCGGCGCTGTTTTTATTTAAGCTCATAATTATGGAGCGCGGGCATCCTGCCCGCAGCGAACGCGCGCGTTCGAATCGTGACTATTAAATAAGATGTTGCGCGGAAACTCGAGGCTTTCGAATGCTTCGCATTCGTGCGGGCAGGATGCCCGCGCGCTCCACAGCCTACGTTTCCAATTGTGCATGCGCCGCCGAGAGACGCGCGATCGGCACGCGAAACGGCGAGCAGCTGACATAATCCAGCCCGAGCGAATCAAAAAATTCCACCGAGCGCGGGTCGCCGCCATGTTCGCCGCAGACGCCTATCTTCAAATTCGGATTTACCGCGCGGCCTTTTTCCACCGCGATCTTTATCAGCTGGCCGACGCCTTCGCGGTCGAGCGTTTGGAACGGATCATCGGGATAGATCTTCTTCTCGACATAAAGCGGCAAAAATCTTCCCGAATCGTCGCGGCTTAATCCGAACGTCGTTTGCGTCAGGTCGTTGGTGCCGAACGAGAAAAATTCCGCATCGGCAGCTATCTTATCGGCGACCAAAGCGGCGCGCGGCAGCTCGATCATTGTGCCGACCATATATTTAAGCTCAAAGCCAAATTCACCCATTACCTGTTTCGCGAGTTCGCGCACCAGTTTTGCCTGGTCGCGAAATTCTTCGGGCGTAGATACCAGCGGGATCATTACTTCCGGCAGCACCTGCAGGCCCTCGCTTTGTACCTGGCAGGCGGCTTCGAAAATGGCGCGCACCTGCATCCGGGTAACTTCCGGCACGAGAATGCCGAGGCGGCAGCCGCGCAGGCCGAGCATCGGATTTGCTTCCGAAAGATGCTCGACGCGGCGCAGCAATTTACGTTTTTCCGCGATCTCATCAAGCAGGATGTCCATCTCTTTCGGGCTCGCCTTACGAGAGTTGAATTTCAGTTCCGTCAGCTCTTCCATCAGCTCCGCGTGGCTGGGCAAAAATTCGTGCAGCGGCGGATCGAGCAAGCGGATGGTAACCGGCAAGTCTTTCATCGCGCGGAAAATTTCCACAAAATCCTGCCGCTGAAAAGGAAGCAATTTTGCCAGCGCTTTTTCGCGTTCGCCTAAACCGCCGGCGAGGATCATTTCGCGCATCACCTTCAGTCGGTCTTCGCCAAAGAACATAT
The DNA here is from genome assembly GCA_963766895.1 of uncultured Acidobacteriota bacterium. Classification (GTDB taxonomy): domain Bacteria; phylum Acidobacteriota; class Blastocatellia; order Pyrinomonadales; family Pyrinomonadaceae; genus DASYKT01. The sequence goes on along the minus strand of CAVYCB010000003.1, from coordinate 146,080 downwards.
GCTCGGTACGGCAGAGGCCGATGCCTTCCGCGCCGTAGTTTCGCGCGACGGTCGAATCGGGCCCGGTGTCGGCGTTGGCGCGCACTTTTAATTTTCGCGAACCGTCCGCCCATGACATCACCAGCCGGAAATCGTCGTCCAGTTTCGGCTGCACGGTCGGCACCTGGCCGAGAAAGACGCGCCCGGTCGAGCCGTCCACGGTGATCCACTCGCCGCGCGGGATGGTCGTGTCGCCGACGGAAAATTCGTTATGCCCGTAATTGATATTGAGCGCCGTCGCACCCGCTACGCAGGGCTTGCCCATGCCGCGGGCGACAACCGCCGCGTGGCTGGTCATTCCGCCGCGCTGGGTCAGAATGGCTTCGGCGGCGACCATGCCGTGAAAATCATCGGGGCTGGTTTCGCGCCGCACCAGAATTACTTTTTCACCCTGCTTGGCAAATTCTTCGGCCTCATCGGGGTCGAAAACCACACGTCCCTGCGCCGCGCCGGGGCTGGCCGGAAGCCCGGTGGCAAGGGCCGTCACTTCGGCCGCCGGGTCGATCATCGGGTGCAGCAATTGATCGAGCTGTTCGGGCGACACGCGCTGCAGCGCGGTCTGCTGATCGATCAAACCTTCGCCAAACATCGCCACCGCGATCTTTATCGCCGCCGCGCCGGTGCGTTTTCCGCTGCGCGTCTGCAGCATAAAAAGTTTTTCGTTTTCGATGGTGAACTCGATATCCTGCATATCGCGGTAGTGTTTTTCCAGCCGCAGGGTGATATCGGAAAGCTGTTCGAAAACTTCCGGCAGCTGGGTCTGCAGGTGCGAAATCGGATTGGGCGTGCGCGTTCCCGCTACCACGTCTTCGCCCTGGGCGTTGAGCAGGTATTCGCCGTAAAGGATCTGCTCGCCGGTCGACGGGTTGCGCGTAAAGCAGACGCCGGTGCCGCTGGTTTCGCCCATGTTGCCAAAAACCATCGCCTGGATATTTACCGCCGTGCCGAGGTCTTCGGAAATGCGGTTGACGCGGCGATAATCGATCGCGCGTTTGCCCATCCACGAATCAAACACCGCAGCGATCGCCATTCTTAATTGCTCTTCCACGTTGTCGGGAAAATGCCCGTACTCTTCGGCAAAGACGATGCGCTTATAGGCGGCCACGATCTCTTTTAATTCATCGACGGTCAGATCGGAATCGAGTTTGTCACCATTCTTGTAACGTTCCAGCACGCGCTCGAATTTTTCATGTTCCACGTCGAGTACGATCTGGCTAAACATTGAGATAAAGCGGCGGTAGGCGTCCCAGGCAAAGCGCTCGTTACCGGTTTGTTTTGCCAGGCCTTCGACGGTTGAATCGTTCAAACCGAGATTCAGTACGGTGTCCATCATTCCCGGCATCGAAACCGGCGAACCGGAGCGCACGGAAACCAGCAGCGGATTTTCCGCGTCGCCAAATTTTTTACCGAGCTTTGATTCGACCGCGGACAGCTTCGTCAGCACCTGTGTCCACATTTCATCGGGAAAGGCTTTTTCGCTCTGGTGATATTCTTTACAGCACTCGGTGGTGACGATAAATCCCGGGGGCACGGGCAGCCCAAAGCCGGTCATCTGCGCCAGGGCCGCGCCCTTGCCGCCGAGCAAAAGCTTGCCCGCTTTGATGTCGGTGCCGTTCCATTCCTCGAAAAGGTATGTCCAGGTCTTTTCCGCCGCCACTTTGGTCGATTCCATACTTGAAACTCCGATAAATTAAAGTAAATAAAGATATTCCCGGCTTTTAAATACTGCTAAAGCCTTGATTTATTCCAGATTAATAGCTTAACTAAGATGTAACAGTATAGTGTTTTTCCCGTTAATAAACTAGGGTGAAATATCCTTCGGAATAGATGAAAACGGATAGATATTAGATGATAGATCCGATCTTTCAGTTATCAGCTATTATCTATTCCGGAATGGGACGTCCGAGAGTTTATGAAATCTATCGTCGTATCGGTCTGCGCCAAAACCGCGGATGAATTAATTCAGCAAATAAAACAAGCCGAAGAATTCGGCGACATGATCGAGGTGCGTTTTGATTGTCTGAATGCGAGTGAATTGGATTTTTCAGATAACCAACGGCTTGATGAACAACTGTTCCAAATCTTAGGTGCGAGGGAAGATAAGAATAAAGAATTTATTTGGACTTTTCGTTCTTCGGAGTACGGGGGGCATCGTGAGCTGACCGTTAAAGAGCGAGAACATTTCTGGTGCATGGGCTATGACGTTTATGTCTGGGGTGATTTTGAAGAAGATATGATAGAAACCTCCTATTACTGGTTGTATTCAAGAATATGCTCTCACCACGACTTTGACAGGGTGCCCCGTGATCTGGAGTTTATCTATGAAAGATTGACTGATACCTTGGCCGATATCGTTAAGATCGCTGTTCAGACAGATGATATCAGCGACGGGTTACCATTATGGAAACTACTTGGGAGAACCAGAAAGAAAGATCAGCAACTCATTCCCATCGCCATGGGCGAGGCCGGAAAATGGACGCGCATTTTGGGATTGGCTTACGGTGCGCCGCTGACCTATGCGTCGCTCGAAACCGGAAAGGAAGTTGCGCCCGGGCAAATTTCCGCCGAAGACCTGCGCGATGTCTACCGCGTTAAAGAACTTAGTGAGCAAACGGAAATTTACGGCGTGATCGGCGACCCGGTAAAGTTTTCGCTCTCACCGTATATGCAGAACGCCGGGTTTAAGGCCGCTAACCTGAACGCGGTTTTTATTCCTTTCGAAGTAAAAAACCTCGAGAGTTTTATCACGCGTTTCCTGCCGGAATCCGGCCTTAATATCAGGGGCCTGTCCGTCACCATTCCGCACAAGCAGGCGATAATGAAATACCTGGACGAGATCGATGAGACCGCGCGAAAGATCGGCGCCGTCAACACGGTCAAGATCGTGGATGGAAAACTCCGCGGTTACAACACCGACGCGCCCGGTTTTATCAAGCCGTTAAAAAAAGCGCTGAAAAACACGGGCGGTGAGCTTTCCGGTGCCAGGGCCGCGATCATTGGCGCGGGTGGGGCGGCCCGGGCCGTCATCTACGCGCTGCAGAAAGAAGGGGCAAAAGTTACCGTTTTTGCGCGCGATACCCGGAAAGCAGAAGGTTTAGCCGGGGAATTTTCGACCGACTTAAAATCTCTGGAAACCGCTGATTTTACAGGGTTTGACATTGTTATTAACGCCACGCCATTAGGTATGAAAGGCAAATTCGAAGGGCAAACCCCGTCTACCTTTAGCCAGTTGAACGGCATTTCAGCTGCTTACGATCTTGTTTATATACCCGAAGAAACGCCGTTCATCCAAGAAGCCCGGACGGCGGGTGTGCCGATAGTGATCGGCGGAGCGGAAATGCTGGTGGCTCAGGGCGCAGAGCAGTTCGAAATTTGGACAGGTAATAGCGCATCCCTGAGATTGTGGAAATTATGTATGAGGCCGTCAGAAAGAAACTAAGATAATGTCATCGATACTGAAAACATTCGGAATTTTAAGTTTAATTTTATTATTTTTATCCATTGGAAATTCGCAGGCCCAAAAGACCATCACCACCAGCTCGAAAAGCACCGTCTCTTCGAAAATGTTTTTGCTGAATACTGCTGAGCGGAAAGTTTCGCTCGAACTGACGCTTACGCAGGACACCGCTTTGTCAAAATCGTGGAAGCCGCAGCTAAATATCTATTCCTATGGAAAAAGTTTACAATATTTAGCGGCGCGCAATGCCGCACCGGGCATCGAAACCAGCCAGGTCCGGTTCTTTGCCGACGGCAGGGAGTTTAAGGTAGAGTCACGCTATTATTTCTACATGCGCGAGTCCGGCCGCAGCGGTGCTTCGATCAGTTTTCAGAGTTTCGAACCGCAGATGAGCAGCCTGAAAATTTTGGATGAAAGCGGTAAGGAAGTCGGCGGGTTTTTGGGTGAGGTGCTCGGCAGCGATCTGACGTTTGATTCGCTCCCGGTTTTGAACCAGGCCAAAACTCTTGAGGTAAAAATAGGCGCGGAAACGTTCAACTTAAACGGCGCGCAGCTTGATCAGCTCAGAGAAGCGGTAAAAGATGCCAGGTAAATGACCGTTTTTCTGCCTAAGTAATTTTTCATATGCAGATCGAATCCCTGAATTGTCCGAACTGCGGCGCGGCGGTAATGAGCGACGCAGTTCAGTGCAATTTTTGCCGGTCGCGCCTTAAAACGATGGCCTGCCCGGAGTGTTTGGCGCTGATGTTCCAGGGCAGCAAGCATTGCCCTAAATGCGGCATCCCAGCGGTCGCGGCACAATCTATTCCTGAAGAAAAACTTGGTGAATGCCCGCGCTGCAAAGTGCGGCTTTCACTGCTTCAGATCACGGACATCACGCTGCGCGAATGCCAGCGCTGCGACGGCCTCTGGTCTGACGCGGTGACGTTTGAAAATATTTGCGCCGAACGGGAAAGCCACGCCGCGGTGATGCAGTGGCTACAGGGGCCGCAGGCAAAACAAGACCACACGCTGCCAAAAACCGCCATACAGTACGTACCTTGCCCCGATTGCAAACAGTTAATGAACCGCAATAATTTCGCGCGCTCTTCGGGAGTGATAATCGACGTCTGCAAATCGCACGGCGCGTGGTTTGATGCCGAAGAGTTGCCGCGCATCATCGAATTTATTCATGCCGGCGGGCTGGACAAAGCGCGGCAGCGGGAAAAATCACAGATCGACGAAGACCGCCGCGATCTGCAGCAAAAACAGTATATGGCCTCGCTTGAGACGCGGCACCAGGGCGGACGGCAGGCGCATGATTGGAACTCGGACGTGGTGCGCTCGATCAGAGATTTTGTCGCGATGCTTTTTGATTAAAATTGAAGTAAACCCGGGAGCGTAGGCATCTTGCCTGCAAGCGCGACTTTTCGCGCTAAGTAATTATTAAATAAAGAATTTCTTAGATCGCTGTGCGACCCAAGCAGGCAAGATGCCTGCGCTCCCAGGTTTAGGCAACCATTAAACGCCAACAAGCTTAGAAATAAAACCAAAGATAAAATGAAAAGATCTTCATTACCCGCCGTCGTTTTTATATTACTGATCAGTCTTTGTTCCGCTTGTAACACCTTTGCCCGGCAAACTCCGGCGTCTTCTGCACCTTCTGCACCTTCTGCATGGAACCCGCAGCGAACATGGGTTTTCTTCGTCGGGCTGCTGGAATGGCAGGATTCGGAAAATTTCGTATCGTTTCCGCAAAAAAATCGCCGGGATGAAATTTTGTTGAATGAACTCAGGAAACGCGGAGTTCCGGAAACGCAGATCGTTTATTTAAAAGATAAGGCCGGCACCACCGCGAAGATCCAGGCTGAGTTCGTCAAAATTTTAAGCCGAGCCAAACCGGACGATACGGTTTTGGTTTACTACTGCGGACACGGCTATAAAGATGAAGACGCCCGGGCCTATATGGCCAGCTACGATGTCAGCGAAGAAACTTTGGGTTGGGCAGTGGCATCGGTCCCGGAAACTATCGAAAAATATTTCAAAGGATCTCAGGCGATCATCGCCATGGACAATTGTTATTCGGGCACGATGGCGGCGGCCGTTAAGAGCAAGCCTCGCCGGGTTTCCTACGCGGTGATGACCTCTTCGCTGGCCAGCCAGATGTCGACGGGGAACTGGACCTTTACCGAAGCTCTTATCTCCGCCTTTCGCGGCGACTCTTTTACCGACAAAAACAAGGACGGGAAAGTTACCTTTGCCGAACTCGAATCAAACGCCGAAGAAGATATGCTTTTTGGCGAAGAGCAGATGGCGACCTTTGCGTTTACGGGAAATTTCTCGCCTGAGGCCGCGCTTGCCGATTCGGTCCCGAACACTTCACCGCGCCTTGGCGAGCGTGTCGAGGCCTATAGCATCGACGGCTGGTATAAAGGCTGCATCACCGATATCAAGGCCGGTAAATTCAAAGTTCACTATTACGGCTACGAATACGATGAAGACGAATGGGTCACCGCTAAAATGATCCGCCAGCCTAAACTAGTGCAATACGCCGTCGGGCAAAAGGTCGAAGTGGAGTGGAAAAAGAAATGGTATCCGGCCAAAGTTTTGGAAGTAAAAGGCGGGTCACATTACATCACTTACACCGGCTACGACAGCGAATGGGATGAATGGGTGCCTTCCAGCCGGATCAGAAAAAGCCGCTAAGTTATAGATAAGTACCGGGTTTTAGTAGGGCCGGCACTTCAAATTGATCACTACCCAGGGCTAAAGCCCTGGGCTATTCCTCTACGGTCCGCTACGCGGACATTATTATTTTCAAACTGACTGACTACCCCGAAACCCGAGCATGGTTTTTGAGTCCGGAACCTCCTAAATGATAGCAGTAAATGGAGTTACCTATTCGTTGCCGCTTAAGAAGCGCACCCTCGCTTCATCATCATTGCGTTAGCAAATTGAGATTAGCAATAAAATTTGCTAAAAGTTTCCGATTGTGGTACCTTCTGCTCAAGTCAAAAAAAATTAAGGTTAAGAAAAACACTCTTCACAGTGAGAAGAGTTAATGTTTCTCCCTGATGATTTGGTCCCTACTGTAGATTATGTTTCGCAACTTTCACAGATCACTGCGAAGTCTCGTATCAGAGTCTTCTATGCCGCGCGGTAAAAAGATCCGGCGGTTTTTGGGGTAGCCAAATATTTATGCCGGACACGCCATTAACGTGCGTGTTCCGGCTTTTTTGTCTCTACGGACAGAGAATGAGGAGCTAAAGATCGGAGCTTAAAGATCATGCAGGAAGCGGTGGCTGTGAAAAAAGCGGTCAGGTATCGAACGGAGGATGATTTTCGCGATTGCGTACCGGTTCATTGTGTCTGGGAAATTACGCTGGCGTGCGATCTTAAATGCCGTCACTGCGGCTCGCGGGCGGGAAAGCGCCGGCCTGACGAACTCACTACCGCCGAATGTTTCGAGGTCATCGAAGCTCTGGCCCGCCTGGGCACCCGTGAGGTCAACCTCATCGGCGGCGAAGCCTACCTGCGAAAAGACTGGACAGACCTGGTCAGGCATGTCCGCAAAAACGGGATGCGCTGTCTGATCCAAACCGGCGGCCGCAATTTTAATAAAAAATTTATCGAGGCGGCGGTAGATGCCGGGCTTGACGGCCTGGGCGTGTCGCTGGATGGTTTGGAAGAGCTGCACGATTATCTTCGCGGTGTTCCGGGTTCGTTTAAGCGGGCGGTGGAAACCTTGCGAAATGCGCGTGAAGCGGGCCTCGGTATAAGCGTGAATACGCAGATAGGTTCCCGCACCGCACCCGATCTTCACGGCATTCTTGACACGATGATCGACATCGGCGCCACCCATTGGCAGATGCAGCTTACCGTGGCGATGGGAAACGCGGTTGATAATGACGAGCTGCTGCTGCAGCCATACAAACTGGCGGAGATAATGCCCCTGCTCGCTGACCTCTACAAACGCGCGCGCGAAAACAACATTCTGATGATCCCGGGAAACAACATCGGGTATTTCGGCCCCTACGAACATCTTTGGCGCGGGTTTGGCGACGACCGCGTTCATTGGACCGGCTGCAGCGGCGGCCACACCGTCATCGCGCTCGAAGCCGACGGCCTGGTCAAGGGATGTCCTTCGCTCGAAAGTGAGGAATTTGGCGTTGGGAATATTCGCGACATGTCGCTGGAATCGATGTGGCACCGGTCTGAGAAGATGCGTTTCAGCCGCCTGAAGTCATCGGAAGAGCTCTGGGGTTTCTGCGGTTCCTGTTATTACAAGGACGCCTGTCTCGGAGGCTGCACCTGGACGTCGCACTCGCTTTTCGGCAGCGTCGGAAATAACCCTTACTGTCATTACCGCGTTTTGGAGCTGGAAAAACAAGGTTTGCGCGAGCGGATCGTGAAAAAAGAGAATGCTCCCGAAAGGTCATTCGCCATTGGAAAATTCGATCTGGTCTGCGAGCCGATCGAAGAAACCGCAAGGGACGCGGCCTCTTTACCGGCGCCGCAGGGACTCGTCAATATACAGCCGAGGCGGGCCGCTAACGGCAAGCCGAAGAAAACCGATCAGCGCGAGCTGGCCGAATTGGCGATCTGCAGAAATTGCAGTCAGTACATCTATCAGCACGAGATCACCTGCCCGCATTGCCGGGCCAATATCGCGGAATCCAAAGCCAGGTGGATCAGTAAGCGTTCGCAGGCCCTCGTCAGCCAGGCGAAGCTGGAGCGCGCGCTGGCCGCTCTTAAGGAAAAATTTGTTTCAGGATAAAAATTAGCAGTAGCAATAAACTTACAAAACTTAACTCAGGAGGATAGAGAAAAAATGGCACATTCATTACCGCCTTATGGCGTAGCGATCCACGATGCAATTGCATCAGGCGACGTAGGACAAATGCAGAAAACGGCGGCCGACGCGGAAAGTTATTTAAAGGAATACGGCGAGATCGGTGACGGGTTAAAGAAACTTAACGCCGAGATCGAGCGTCTCGGTGGGGGCGCGGGAAGCGGCGGCCGGCCGATCATTCAACCGTTATATGCCGTGCCGATCCAGGAAGCGATCAAATCCGGCGATTCCGGCAAGATGAAGGAAGTGGCCCAGCAGGCCGAAGCCTATCTCAAGCAGGCCGATGAAGTGCGCGCGGCTTTAGCCGACCTGAACAAAGCAATGGGATCATAGATCCGGAGTTTATAACTTTCACCTCCCCTTTGAAGAACCCCCTGCTCCGTTTGGCCGCGGCTAAGCGGAATATAATAAGCCCCGAGTAGGCATTGCTTACCCGGGGCCTTTTTTAAGAGCTAAAAAACTTAAGTGAGCTATAAGAAATAGTCGCGCTCGATCTCCCATGATCCCGATTTGCCGACGGTGCGAAGCGTAGGGGCTTTGACCTTTGCGGAAAGCGTGCGCCACCTGGTTTTCATCTTCTTGGGATTGTATTCCATCATGTTCCCGGTCACGACCTTTATTTTTCTGGTCAGGAAATTATAGCTGCGTTCCTCGCCGTCGCCGCTGTTGCGCATAAACTCTCTGTGATCCGCACCGATCATCTGAAACTCGCCGCCGATCAGTTTGAATTTAAACGAGGAATAAGTCGCCCCCCAGCCGCCGGCGCTTAGCATATGCTCGAAATTAATTTCAAGTACTTTCTTCTTTATGCTCATTGCGGAGAATGGATAACTCGCGGTCGGCCCCTCCGGCGGGTACGCGAGCGAATTATTCTGCAGCTCCAGGCGATACCCGTCTTTATCTTTGATCAAAACAGCCAGGATGGCCGGGTTCGTGTCAAAAGGGTTCATGCCAAAGCCGTCGTGTTTCTGGATGAATTTTTTGTCAGTTCCGTTTACGACCATGACACAGTCGGCCAGGCCGTCGCCGTTCAGATCGCCGAATATCTTATCCATTATTTCCCAGCCTTGCGGCACGAAATCTTCCGGTTTGGAGCCTTCCGCTTTGAGCTTCGGATGATCGGAATCTTTCGGAAAAATGAAGTCTTCCTGAGCGAAGATGATCTGTGCGGCGAATAGTAGAACAGCGGCAAAAAAGAGTTTTTTCATAAATCTTGCTAAAATCGAGGCTAACGATAGCATATTCAGCTCTAAATGCAAGTGAACTTATGAACGACCGCTATAGCCGGCAAATATTATTTTCCGAGATAGGAAAAGCGGGGCAGGAAAAGCTCTTCGGGTCGCGCGTGCTGCTGGTTGGCTGCGGTGCGCTCGGGGCTTCGCACGCGGAAATACTGGCGCGGGCGGGCGTGGGAAAACTGCGCGTGGTTGACCGCGATTTTGTCGAATTCACCAACCTCCAGCGCCAGACTCTTTATTCCGAATCCGATGCGGAGCAGCGCCTGCCCAAAGCCATTGCGGCCAAATCTCGCCTGGCGGAAATAAATTCCGAGATAGAGGTCGAAGCGATCGTCGCCGACGTCAATCATTCCAATATCGAAAACCTGATCGCTGGCTGCGGCCTGGCGCTCGACGGCACGGACAACTTCCAGGTGCGCTATCTCATCAATGATGCGTGCGTGAAGAATAATATTCCCTGGATATACGGCGCGGCGGTTTCCGGTTACGGCACGACCATGACCGTGCTGCCGGGAAGAACGCCGTGCCTGCGCTGCGTGTTTGAAGAAATGCCGTCGGCCGGAAGCGCGCCGACCTGTGATACGGCCGGTGTGATAATGCCGGTCATCAGTTCTGTCTCTGCCGTGCAGGTCACGGAAGCTTTGAAAATTTTGACCGGCAATCTAGACGCGCTGCACGGCTCGCTGATGCAGATCGATATCTGGCAGAGTGACTGGCGCAAAATAAAGCTTGGGAAACCGCGCGAAGATTGTCCAACTTGTCAGCAAAAACACTTCGAATTTTTAGACGCCGAGGGTGGCGATTTTGTCACCACGCTTTGCGGGCGCGATGCCGTGCAGGTTTCCCCCCCTCGGGCCGTACAGATAGACCTGAAAAACCTTGCCGAGCGGCTTGGCAAACTGGGCGAAGTGAAACAAAATGAATATCTTGTGCGTTTTACGAACGGCGAATATGAACTGACCGTTTTTCGCGATGCACGGGCCATAATACGCGGGACGGACGATACCGCGATAGCGCGTTCGATCTATGCGAAATATGTCGGAACTTAAATATTTATTGGCACTGACGATAAGTATAGTCGAAGTCAAGGTAACGGGTCAGAACCGGGAACGCAGTGACCGGGTAGTTTTAATGATTAGCGATAAGTGTTAAGTTATTGTGCCAGTTTCTATCACTTTAATATTCATTAATTATTCACCGATATACATTGATAAGAACCCGGTCACTGCGTTCCCGGTTCTGACTTCATTGCGATATTACGAGAATTAATTATGGGCAACGCCACTTTAATATTTATGAAAATTAACCTTGCGGGAATGGCTTTTCTTTTATTGATCGTTTTTTCGATAAATGCATTTGCCAGTGAGCCTGTCGTGTGGACCGTCGATTCGCGCGCCGAAGTTTTGAAGGGCGATGCCAAGGGCGTCTCGATCAGCGACACGGGCGCGATCATTCTGGCGCCGAAACTGACCGAAGTTTTCAGCACCGGACAATCTTACGTTTGGTCCAGCGCCGCCGACGCGCAGGGAAATATTTATCTCGGCACCGGTAACGACGGAAAAGTTTTTAAGATCGATACCGCCGGCAGGGGATCTCTTTTCTACGATTCAAACGAGCTCGACGTTTCCGCCTTAGCGGTCGGGCGCGACGGCGCGGTCTATGCCGGGACCTCGCCTGACGGAAAAGTTTATCGCATCGGCGCGGACGGAAAAGCCGAAGTTTATTTTGATTCCGCGGACAAATATATCTGGTCGCTGGCTGTGATGGCGGACGGCAGCCTGGCCGTCGGCACCGGCGAGAATGGAAAGCTTTATAAAGTAAAAACCGCGGGCGCGCGCGCCGAAGACTCGCTGCTTTTTGATTCCAGCGAAACGCATATCATTTCGCTCGCCGCCGACAACAAAGGAAATCTTTATGCCGGGACGGATTCCGGCGGCATCGTTTTGCGTTTCTCGGGCGAAGGCAAGCCGTTCGCGATGCTCGACGTTCCGCTGCGGGAAGTCCACGATCTTTCGATCGGGCCGGATGGCTCGGTGTATGTTCTCGCTTTAAGCGATTCTGCTTCGAGCAGCGCTTCTTCGACCACGGTAACGGCGACGACCGTGTCGGCGACTCCGGTAACACCTACTGTCTCAACATCGAGCGATGATGCTAATCCACAGCCGACGCCTTCGCGCAGCCGGAATGATCTGAACAATGTCAAAAGCGCCGTATTTCGCATTTTGCCGGACGGGGGCAACGAAACTCTTTGGAGTTCAACGTCTGTGGCCGGGTTTTCCCTCTACGCGCATCAAACCGGGAACGGCGTCCTGCTGGGAACGTCCGACAAGGGAAGGATCTATAGCATAACCAACGACGGCCGCGAAACCCTTTTGCTGCAAACGAATGAAGGACAGGTTTCCAACATTCTGACGGATGGTAAAAAACTTCTGGCGTCGTCCAGCAACCAGGGAAAGCTTTACAGTTTCGGGGCGGAAAATAATGCCGAGGGCAGTTATGAATCTTCCGTGCGTGACGCCAGATCGAGCGCAGCCTGGGGCCGCGTCTGGTGGAGCGGTACCGGAAACATCGAGTTGCAGACGCGCAGCGGAAATACCGAAAAACCCGACGAAACATGGAGCCCCTGGAGTACCGCCCAACGCGATCCCAAAGGCGGGCAGATCAGTAGCCCGAAAGCGCGCTACCTGCAGTGGAAAGCCGTCCTGCGCGGCCCCGCTACCCTAAACGACGTGAGCGTCTCATACCTGGGCAAAAATATCGCTCCCGAAGTTCTCTCGATCACGGTGCTGCCGGCAAATGTCGGCCTGGCGGCAAATATCGTCCAGCCTCCGGACCCGACGCTCGAAGCATCCGGCCTTGATCCGGCCGACTTAGGAATGCCGCAAGTGGCCAATATTATGCCCCGCCGTTATTACCAGCGCGGCGCGCGTTCGTTTCAATGGATGGCGGAAGACCGCAACGGCGACAAGATGGAATACAACATCTATTATCGCGAAGTGAATGAGACGAATTTTCATCTTTTGAAAGACGGCGCGAAAGAAAACTTTTACACGCTGGACGGACTGGCGCTTCCGGACGGCCGGTATGTATTTAAGATCGCCGCGGACGATTCGCCCTCCAACCCGCCTGGGCAGACATTGTCCGGCGATAGGGTGAGCGAACCGGTCGCGATCGACAATACCCCGCCGACGGTACAGCTCGTCGGTGCGCCGCAAGTATCGGCGGACAGGGTAAAGATAGTTTTTCAAGCGAGTGAATCTGCCGGCATTATCCAGCGCGCTGAGTTCAGCATTGACGGCAGCACCTGGAAATCGGTTTATTCGGACGACGGAATTTCCGATAGCTCTTCGGAAAGGTACACGCTGGAAATTCCGGTGAAAGCACCGGGAGAATACGTCGTTGCGCTGCGCGTCTTTGACCAGAACGGTAACGCCGGCAGCGCGCGAACAGTGGTGAAGCGGTAGGAAGTGGGAATAGGAAAAAGGAAAAAGGAAATAGGGAAATTTGGAAATGAGATAAGTGTTCAGTGATTGTAATAGGGATGTAATCAGCAACAGCTATTTCCTTCTTTCCTTAATTTCCTTATTTCCCTTAGTTTTCATATCGGCCACCGGCAACTGATATGCGCCTGAGCAAGCTTTTAGAACTTATCAGTCTCAGCGACCTGAGAAATCTTTTTTTCGGGACGGTGATAATTCTTTCGGGGCTCGCGCTCGCGGCGCTGACGCTGATCGCGCACCAGACGGGCAATCAGAGCCTGGCGGGCATTGCGGCGGCGGCATCGCTGGGTTTTGTTCTGCTGATACTGATCTTTGTCGTGCCACCGCTGGCGCGCTCGGCCAGCGCCGAAGCCGCACAGATGGACCTGCCGGTTGAGATCACCGGCGGCGGCGGTATTTTTTTCATCCTGCTTTTGATCGTTAGTTTTGCCGCCTGGAATACCGGCAATAATCTGCTTTTTATCGTCCTCTCTTTTTTGCTTTCGGCTTTGATCATCGCTTTTTTGGTCGGCACATTGTGCCTGCGCAAACTGGATGTAAAGATGCGCTTTCCCGAGGCCATCTATGCCGAGGAACCTACGCCGATCATGGTCAGCCTGCATAACCGCAAGCGGCTGTTTCCGACTTTTTCCGTCGTCGCCGAAGTTCGCGGCCGTGACAGGGAGCGCTCCGATCTGATCGATGAGCTAAAAGGATTGCTCCCCAAGCGAATGCTGGAGCGCATCGTACGCCCGCCGCTGATCAAATACATTCTGGATTATTTTGTTTATGTGCCGCGGCGTTTGGCGGTGGAAAATCGCGTCGAGCAGGTCTTTCCGCGGCGCGGCCGTTTTTTGGTCAAGGATTTTGAATTGTCCACCAAGTTTCCCTTTGGCCTGATGCGTCACCGCCGCCGGCTGCCCGCCCAGGAAGCCGAAATAATAATTTTCCCCCGCGTAGAGCAGCTCGATAAAGCCATCGCTTTCCGCACTTTCGATTACGGCAGTATCTCCATTCAGAAGCGCGGAACGGGTCAGGACCTGCTCGCGCTGCGCAGCTACCAGCCGCAGGACGATCTGCGCCACATCGATTGGAAAGCGACCGCCCGCGCGCAGCATCTGACCGTCCGGGAATTTGTCGCCGAGGATGAAAAACGGGTGACCGTGGTTTTTAACCCGAGGTTTCCGCAGGATGATGAAAAGAAAAACAAGACCTTGCGGCAGCGGCTCGAAGATGAGCAAAAAGGAAAAAAGGAACTAAGCGAAGCCGAGCGGCGGTTTGAAAACGGCGTCAGCCTCGCAGCGTCGGTATTGGCTCAGTTCATCGACGAACGCATCGAGGTTTCGCTGATCGTAAACGAAGAAAAAGGTGACTTCGGCATGGACCGCACCCACCTAAACGCCTGCCTGAAACGCCTGGCCCTGGTTGAAACCGCTCCGCTGGAAACCTCCGGCGTGAATTTAGAGAGGGTCCTTGCCGACCGGCAAAACAGCTACATCTTCCTGGTAACCGCCGTCAGTGAGAAAGAATTTGATCTCGCGACCCTCGCCAAAACCGAGCTTATCTCTTATTAAATCAGGGGTTTAGACTGGAAACGCGGACGTCCTCATCCGCCGATCTCTTGGTCATAAATCATCACACCCGGAAAATGTTTGAGCTAATGCCCGTGCTGTCACGGCGTTCTAAAGGTATGTATTCGCCTTCCACGATCACATAGGAAAATGATGGTCGGATCACTTGCCCGGGGAAACTCGGCCAAAATAAGTTTTCACCCCCGGCAACCCGGCTTAATTATTTCGACATCACAAAAGCTGTAGGCCAACTCCCAAAAAGATCGGCAGAAGATTATGAAGAAAAAATTAGTGCTTATTAAGCTGCTTATTTTATTGGCTAGCCTTTGCGGTTTAGCACACTCACAAAATCTGCATTCATCAAATTACGGCAACACCGTAGATCTATTAAAAAAGCTTCAAACTGCGGGTCCCGATGAAGAAGACAAAATCCTTAAAACGCTCTTCGAGATCGGCGATACCAGGACCGATGAATTGGTCCGGGCTTTGAATGATCCTAATGTCAGCGACGTCGCACAACAAGTGATCAGGTATCTGGGCAATCCGCGGGGAATGGCCGGCCTGGAAAGCTGGTATAAAACCCAAACCTCCGCGATATTCACCGGACCTGTCCCGTTTCCGTTGATCAAACAAGATATGGATATAATCGAACGGGCGCTCTCTACTTCCTCTTTATATAAATGGGGCAGCATGGATAAGTACATTTACGCGCTGGCGTTTGACAGATCCGACAGGGGAAAAGCTTTGCTGCAAAAGATACTCGATCAAAATAAAACCCCCGAAGAAGACACCGGGGCCGGAAGAGCGATCACTCAGGTGAGAGCTTTTCACTCTAAACTTTTATCCGGCGATGGCAGCGATCCGGCAAAACTGGTTTTGGAAAATGCGTTTTTTGTTTCTCAAGATGATAAAAAACACACTACAGCCAGTTTGATCGGCTTTAACAGCTCTAAAGAAAAGGTCTTGATCAGCGTATACATCAATCGCGGAATTTTAGCCGAAGAGTGGTATCACGTGGTGCTTAAAAGGACAGCAAAGACATGGGAATTTCAATCGGTTAGCCAGATCGCCGTCTCTTAACATTAAATACAATTGCCATTAGAGAATATCTCGCTTAAAGCGGCGTTAAATTAAATGAAAACGAATTACCATAGCGATGAGTCAGAACCGGGAGAAAGCTCCTCTCCTGCCGGAGGAGGGGTGGCAGCCGCTTCGGCTGATGGGGTGGTGGGAGCAGCGACCGGTTCTTTTTAGTGATTAGTTATTAATGGACTCTTTTGCCATCTCTTAAATTATCATTGATCATTCACAAACATTACTGAAACCCCTCGCTACCGTTCCCGGTTCTGACCTCATACCCAACCTGCCTCATTCCGGTTCAAATTCGGGAATTAAGCACAAAATGCACAAATAAAATTAAACCTCTGACGACTAAATTTCCCGGCCGAGCTATGCTTTCAAGCGGCCTGAGATCAGGAAAAGAGGGCAGGTACCTGAACTTTCCGATCTCAATGTTCTTTTTTAATTTAGCCCGCGGATTTGTGAATTTTACGAGATTTCTGGAACATTTTTGGAACAGGGTGTTCACTTGTGCTCACTGGAACAGGTGAACACTCGCGAAATGGCTGCGGATCTTAGATCCTAAACCGTTACCGGCTGAAGCCGGCCGCAATTTATGACTTTAGCGGCAAAGCCGGTGTTCGGGGGTTAATTCGGAAATTTAACTATTAAGCCCCCGGGCCGCTGCCGCTCCCGGTTCCGACAAAAAATACTGAACATTAGGGACATTTTTGCCGTTTAGGTTGGAAAGGAGCGGCTCCAAAACTAACCGGCGGCAGGGTTTCGTGTTAAAATTTCCGGTATTGGCATTTTCTTGTCATAAAAAGCCTCTGAGTGGTGTTTATTAGATTGGAAGCAGAGTTTTTGTCGCTAAGAATGAGCGAGCACGCCAAAATCCTAGTGGACGATATGTCCGAAGTTACCGCGACGACGCAAATACGGCTCGGATTCGATGAGGCATTTACGCTTCACCACCGGACTGTCTTTCGCACGGCGCGGGCTGTTGTGCGTGACGCCGGATTAGCGGAAGACATTACTCAGGAAGTGTTTATACGCTTGTACAAGAATATGGATGCCATCAAAAATGACGAAATGCTGCGCCCCTGGCTGATACGCGTGGCCCTGAATTTGGCAAAAAACGCGCTGCGGGGAAATTTGCGCACAACGGTTCGGGAGGAAAACTACGTCAAAGAGTCAGATGAAAGCTTTGGCGCCATCGATCCGGAACTGGAATTTGAGCGCCGCCAGCAGGTAAAAGAAGTGAGAACCGCCCTCGACCAGATAAGAGAACCTTTAAGAAGCTGCCTGATACTCAAGCAGCAGGGTTTGTCATATAAAGAGATCGCCGATTCGCTGGCGATCAACGAAACGAGCGTGGGCACATTCGTCGCCAGAGCAAGGAAGGAATTTGTGAGGTTTTACGGCAAGATAGGGAGGGACGCATGAGGGATAAATGTTTTGATGAAGGCATGATCCAGGCGTTCTTCGACGGCGAGCTTGAGTCCAA
Source organism: uncultured Acidobacteriota bacterium (assembly GCA_963766895.1). Classification (GTDB taxonomy): domain Bacteria; phylum Acidobacteriota; class Blastocatellia; order Pyrinomonadales; family Pyrinomonadaceae; genus DASYKT01. The sequence continues at coordinate 128,899 of CAVYCB010000003.1, read as the reverse complement.
TTTATTGGAACAGGTGGCGCGCCACGTCAGCGATTGCAACCCGTGCGCGGTCCTGATGAGCGAGATCGAGGCCGAATCGGCGTCGGTCGCCGCGGCTTTTGAGATCGAAAATTTTGAACTGGTACCGACCGAACGCCTGCGCACTAAAATATTCGCCGAGATCGCCGAATATGAGAACGGCGGAAGCTCGTGGCTGGGCAAGGCAGCGGCGGCACTCGGGTTTTCCGGAGGCTTTCGCTGGACCAGCCCGTCCGTGGCGGCATTTGCCAGCCTGGTGCTGGTGGCCGGCGTGGTCGCGTTTTTGACCGTGTCCAGGCCGAATGTTGCGGAAAGAATTGTTGCTGAAAATAATCCGGCAAAGGTTACCGTTCCGGCTGTTTCAAACGGCGGCAGTACGGTTGCGCCGGCGATCACCGGAACCGAACTCGCGGTAGAGCCGGTAGAGTCAATTGACCGTTCGGCATCGCAAGCCCGCAGAGTTGCGTTCGTTCAGCCGAAGCAGGCCGATATCAATGTCCGGATCGATCAGCCGCGGCCGGCTGACGTCCAGCCTTTGGATGATGAGGAAAGATACCTGCAAACCATCAAAACGCTGAAATCTTCGGTCGATACGCGCAAAGGAGACACTCTGAAACCGTCTGCCTTAGTAGCGTATGAACGCGACATGGCGGTGATCGATGATGCCATTTCCAAGATGCAGCGGGCGGCCCGCAAAAATCCGAAAGACGAGGCCGCGAAACAGATCTTGCTCGCTTCGTATCAGAACAAGATCGATCTTTTGAGCGCGGTCTCGGAAAAGACCGAATTGATGGCCAGTTTGCGTTAAGGAATTGATGAAATCACCTAAGAAAAACAACAAAAATTTTGGGGAGAAAAAGAAAAGTCTGGCGACTTTTTCTTTTTGCCCGACTCTGTTGGTTGCGCTGTTCGTTTTTCTTTGTCCCTTAGCTTTTGGCCAGGAGGGAAATTGGGGCCCCGCGCCGGAAGCGACCCCGGTCAAGCCGCCGGTCACGCCGAAAGTTTATTCACCCAAGCCGATGGCCACACCAATGCCTGCCGCTACACCCGCGCCGCGAGCGAAAAGAAAAGTCGAGAACACATCCGAAGGGCCGGCGGAAAAAACCATCGGGGTGGACCAGAAGATCAATATTTCACTCTGTATCTCATCGGGCAAGTTTCAGGTGAATGCCTGGAGCCGCAATGAAGTACGCGCTTTTGTCGATGGCGGGAGCAGCGTCGGATTCAAAGTGTTAAAGAGCAATCCGGCCAGCAAAAACCCTTCCTGGGTAGAGGTTTTGGGCTACGATCCGCAAAAAAATAAAGAACTGGATCTGGACGAGTGCCTGGAAGGAAATATTCAGCTCGATGTGCCTTTTGATACGATCTTGAATGTTAAAGGCAAAGAGAGCGATATTACTATCGATTCCATCTCTATCGCGCGGATAGATAATGTGTCGGGAAATATTAATTTAAGTAATATCAAACGAGTGGTACAGGCCACCACCTTTGAAGGCGACATTACCGTGGAGCGATCGAACGGGAGCATGAACCTTTTAACTACCGCGGGTAAGATCGTTGTTTTTGATTCCGGCCCAAATGATGTCGGCGAAATATTCCGCGCTAAAAGCCGCAGCGGTGCGATCGGCCTGCAAAATGTGTCATACAACAACATGGTCGTATCGTCCCTGACCGGCTCACTGGTCTATAACGGCGCGCTGGAAACCGGGGGGCAGTACCAGTTCGTCACCACCAGCGGTAAGATCGAGCTGACCCTGCCGATGAATACCTCATGCAAAGTAACGGCCACCTATGGCGGCGAGTTTGAGACAAAGATCCCTTTTAAAGATATTCATAATTACAGCCAGTCCAACATCAGGAAAGTGATCGCCCTCATCGGAGAAGGCGAAGCGACATTGACCGTGACGACCTATAACGGCTCTATTCTCATCAAACCCAGCAACAAAAAATAGCGTCTTATAGTATTTGGATAGGGCGTTTTATCGGCGTGTGACATTGCTTTTAAGCCTATTCCAAGGCTAAAATTCTGCAACCGTATAAAAAGTGTTCCGTGTAAGTGAACAGCAAGAAAGAATTAGTCAAAATATATGATGAAGATTTACCGTAAAAACAGAAAACAGGCAGGGTTTTCGCTGGTTGAGCTGATGATCGTGATCGCCGTCATCGCCCTGATCGTGGCGGTGGGTATTCCGGCCTGGACAATAATGATCAAAACGGGCAACGAAAATTCGGCCCTGCAGACGCTCGACCGGGTCCGGATGCTGCAATCGCAATATGCCGGTTCGCACCAGGGAAATTTTGCCAACTTTGACGAGCTTATCAAGGCATCGGGCCTGGATGAGAGATTTAAAGGCGATAAACCGGTGATCAACGGCTATGTTTATACCCTGGATATTACCCCGAAAAGCGCCAGCCAGCCGGCTTTCTATAAAATAAACGCCGATCCGCAGGTAAGAGAAGGCGTGCAGGCAACCGGGACGCGGTCCTTTTATACCGATTCCAGCTTGTCCACTATCAAACAGAACGATACACGGGCCGCGGATGCGGGCGATCCTTCGGTGTAGCTTAGCTTGACGCCTTTTGGCCGGCTTTGTTAGGATTTCAATTCGCTCTGGTTTTGCCCACTTAGCTCAGTGGTAGAGCACACGCTTCACACGCGTGGGGTCAGAAGTTCAAGTCTTCTAGTGGGCACCAATAGAATCAATAGTTTAGAGGCATCGTGAGGATGCCTTTTTTGCTTTCACACCCAAATTCACACTAAAAACCTAATTTCTGACTTCCTTCAGGTAAGAGATTAGATAAATTTTTGTAGTTTTGCCAAAAGTGAGCCACTTCCATTCCGCGTATTTATAGACCATTGAAGTGAATCTACCTGTTTTAGTTTTATTCTTACGCGGAAGGAGTAATTTCTGAATCGGTTTTGCGAAAAAGAATTTTGAATGTGGAGACCGGGAAATGAAAGTAGAAGAACTCGCATATCACAAGACACCCTTGGGCGAATTAACACTTCGCCGGAGAACTGAGACCCGGTTGCAAGACATTGATGTTTTTGAGGTCAAGCTTGGTGACGAATATTTAATGTCGAGCCTTTTTACAGAAAGTGAGCAGCAGCTCGCGCAATTGGGACTGGCCGGTCTTGAAGGCGACCTCGACATTGTGATCGGCGGGCTGGGGCTGGGTTATACCGCTGCCAGCGCTCTGGAAAATAAAATGGTACGGTCCCTTCTGGTGATCGATCTGTTTCAGGAAGTCATTGATTGGCATAGAAATAAACTTGTTCCGCTGGGCAGGGTGTTGCTGGAGGATAAAAGATGCGAGCTGCGCCAGGGCGACTTTTTCGAGCTTGCCCTGACAACTTTTGACAAAGACCGGAAGTTTGATGCTGTTTTACTCGATATCGATCATTCGCCCGAACATTTTCTTGACGAAAAAAACGGATCTTTCTACCTGGCGGAGGGACTTGAAAATGTTCGCAAACAGATAAAAGAAGGCGGCACATTCGCCCTCTGGTCAAACGACCCGATCGATGAAAAGTTTACCGCGCGCCTGGAGTCCATATTCGGCGCGGCGGCGTCTTACAACATCGAATTTGCAAATCCATACTCGAATGCGACTTCGATAAACTCCGTCTATGTTGCGCGTAACACATCTCCGCAAAGTGACTCAAAGTAAGGGCAGGTCAATGCTCGCATAAGGGTCCTTATTATTATTTCTTATTTTTGTCGTCCCAAAGTTTTGGCTCCCAAAGTTCGACCTTGTTTCCATCGGGATCGATGACCCAAAGGAACGCGCCATTCTCGTGATACTCCGGCCCTTGATGGATCGAAACTCCGCCGGCGTTTAGCTGCGCGATCATTTCGTCCATGTTGTCGATGCGGTAGTTGATCTGGAAAGACGATTCGCTTGGGCTGAACCATTTTGTGTCCGGATCGGCGATGTGCCATGCCGTCACACCTTTATCTTCCGCACTATCCTCGGGCCACCTGAGGGCGGCGCCGCCCCAGTCTGAAAGCTCCATGCCGAGATGTTTTTGGTACCATTCGCGCAGAGCTTTATTGTCGGTTTTCGCTTTAAAAGAATACGCCGCCGATCCCTGTTATTTTTGCCATAATTCGTCTCCTAAACCACTTTCATTTTCTTCACGGGAAAAGCCAACTCCAGATCGAAGTGACTCCAATCAAGTGCTTTCTCTTTATTTAAAAGTCTCTCAAACCCGGGCGCATCGTCCGGCTCGTAGCTGCTTTTGATGAGCCAGCACCCAAGAAGATAATCCCAGGCCGTTGCCACCAGTTTGATGTCGCCGCTGACTCGTGTTACTCCCTATGTTCTGGACGGGATCTTCATCCGGGAAATTCCGTCAGCACAAACAAGCGGCGCATCTCCAACGTCGAAACCATTGTTAAACGCAAAGCACACTTCGTAACGGTAAAGATGTTTCGGCGTAACGGCGGGGTCATCGATCGCCATGCCAAAGAGAGTGCCTTTGTCATAGATCTTTTCTGACTTTAGCCACTCTATCATCTTTTCAAATGCTTTCAGGACCACGCCGTCTTCAAATGAATTTGAAACCCGAATATAAGCCACGTCCCAGGCGGGAAATTTTCTTATCTCTACGGGGAAAGCTGCTTTTTTCTCTTCCTCCGTCATAGGAAGAAGATATTCGTGTTTCGGGAATAGTTCTTTGCAAATCTTGCTATTTTTAAGCTTCCCAGATTTTCTGTATTGGGTAGGGGACGTGCCAAAGGCCTTACCGAATGATCTCGAAAATGTAGCGGATGACGAGAATCCGCACTCCAAAGCGATTTCAGTAGCGCTCCCACGGGTCCTTTTTAAAAGACGCGCAGCTTTTTCCAACCTCAGGCGATTCGTAAAATCATTTAGAGTTTCACCGGTCATAGCACTAAAAACACGGTGGAAATGATACTCTGAAAAACACGCGACTTTCGCCAGGTCTTCGAGCTTTAACGGCTTATCGAGACGGCCTCTCAAGTAATCAATGACCCGATCAATTCTCTTCGTATATTCCTGACTGGCGTTACTCAATTCTTACCTCTTCGGTTTTTAAGCGCAGATAGATCAAACCCATTGTACCTGCCGCCCGCGAAGCAATCAAAAACGTGAAAGGACTGCAAAACCTTGACGTTGCTCTTTAGGATAAGATAATGTGCTTGATGCAAAAGGTAGCTTCCAGTGAACGTTTTTACCGCGCTCGAATTAGTGAATTAATCCGAAAGCGTGCTTTATTTGAATTCAAACTACCACCTTGCTTTTGTCAATCACTTTTATATTTCTCCGCCTCTGACTTTACGCGAGGGCGCCGCTGTTTCAGGCAGCTGCCAAAGATCGCAACTTTGGCTGAGAAGCGCGGGGGCGAATAAAAACCGTGTCGTATAAACGCTAAAAATATGAAGTCACCGGCCGGATTTCTCATATCGATCTTAATGCTAACGATCTTTCCCGCAGCCGTAACGGCTGCCCCGAATGCCGGCGCAGAGATCAGCGTGAGCGGCGTGGTGCGCGATCAGCACGGCGATGTTATCGAAGGTGCGCGGGTGGAAGCGCGCAAGCTTTCCAGCGGCGTGGAGTCTGCGGCGAAGACCGACGCTTCGGGCCGGTACGAGATCAAAGGGTTAAGCCCGGGAGAGTACCGTATCTCGGTGAACCGGGCCGGGTTTTCCGTTAATGCCAGAACGATAATATTGAGCGCTTCGCAGGATGCGGACAATACCGATTTCGTTCTTGTGCCGGGCATGATCGAAGATACGGTGACGGTGACGACAGGCAAAGGCGATCCGCGGATAATTGCGGAAACTCCGCACGCGATAACGGTAACGACCGCATCGGAAATCGGGATCAGGCGTCCCGCGTCGGTTACTGCTGCCCTGGCCGGCGTTCCAAACCTTACTACCGTCGGCGCAAACCCGTTAGCGGCCCGGCTGCGTCTGCGCGGCCTGACGTCAAATCGCCTGTTAGTGATCGTGGACGGCGAGCGCCTTAACAACGTGCGCACGGATCCGGCTTCGGGAATTTCGCCCGCGACGATAGACGTGATGCAGTTAGAATCAGCGGAAGTGGTGAGCGGCTCCGGTTCAAGCCTCTATGGTTCCGACGCCATCGCCGGTACGATCAACCTGGTTTCAAAAGCGCCCGTTATCGCGACGGATGGATATTATCTGGGATTGCGTTTGGATACGGATGTCAGCAGCAACGGGTTTTTCCGGCGCGGCACACCGACACTTAATTTCAGCACTCCGCGGGTTGCGCTCCGCGCCGGCGGCTCGGTCTTCGGACTTGATAGTTACCGTGCCGGCGGAAAGCCGATCCCGCTTGCGGAAGTAGTGAGCGTGGGAAATTTTGCGGCCCAAATGAGCAACGCGGCGGACACTGGCGTGGCCCGTTCGTTTGCCGTTTGGGAACTGCCCGCTGACGGCAAGGTCCCGAACGGCCAGGCTAAGGGATTCTACAGCCAACTTGATCTGTGGTTCCTACCATTTCCGGACCAGAGCATTAAATACCGCCAGTTAAACAATCAACATAAAAACGTCGGGTTTGCATTCCTTTCACCTCCGTACGATTCGCGCTTGCAATACAACGGCTTCAGAAGGTTGGATAAGTATTCATTAAGATATGAGGGGCACGAGTTAAGTAAGCGGATGCCGCATTTCGCCGTGGGCGTCTACCGGCAAAAATATTCGTTTCCCGACGACAATCTAAACTATTCGATCGATGAAGGCAGCAGTTGGGTGACCGGCCCGGATGATCTTCCGGTAATGACGGGAAATATCTCTGCCTTTACACCGGCAAATTTCACCCAGGGCAAGAGCAGCGTGACGTCTTACGGCGCGGATGTCCAGGCAACCTTTGAATTCTTCAAGCACGGAAAAATAACGACCGGCATCGGTTACCTGCGAGACGCCTCTTCTGACTCATTCTCGCGGCAAGATCTGGGCGCTGACGGCGTTTCCGCGCATCGCGGCGACAACCGCTGATCTTGTTTCCGCGGCGCCGGCGGGAAACATATTGAACCGCGCGTCTACGCCCGATTCGCTTTACGAAGACCGCAGCTGGTCGAACCTGATCGAATACGAGCCGGTAAAATTTCTTCGCCTTAATGCGTCACTGCGCATCGACGATTGGCGTACGCGGGCAAAGGTTACACCGGGCTTTCCGATCTCTACCGAGTCGGTTATTTTAAACGCCTCCTTCGGCCAGCTTAGCGCGACTCCCGGCGGGATCACCCTGCAGGGAGTGTCGGGCATTCGTGATCTGGTGAATGGTCTGCGGCGATCTAAGGACAAATAAAACGAGTGTGACAGGCAGTATCGGCATAATGCTGAAATTGCCGGGCGCGATAAACCCGTATTTTCGCTGGGAAACCAGTTATCGCGAACCCGGCATCACGGAGCGCTACATCCTGCGCAATTTCGGCAGCCGGACATTTAGCCTTTTACTCGCTCCCAATACGACGCTAAAACCCGAGCGGGGAAATGTGTATGAGGTTGGTGTGAAAATCGAGCGGTCCCGCTGGCGCGCGACGGCCAATTATTTTCGTAACCAGCTCACGGACTTTATCGGCAATGAATTTTCACCGGCACTGTTCGTATCCCCAGATCCGCAAAATGGGTTGGACCCGATCTCGCCGTTCTTTCCGTTTCACGGCGTGCTCTATGTGCAGCGCGCCAACACCGCACGGGCCCGCATACAGGGTGTTGAAGCGAGCTACGAAGCGAGTTTTTCTCTTGGCAACGGGGGGAAGGGCGGAAGGGGCGGCAGCATCACACCGTTTGGAACGCTCGGATGGCTGAGGGGATCGAACCTCACGCCCGATGAACAGACGGTCGCTTTGATCCGCGATTTCTATAACAGGCAGGACACACTCATACCGCTGAGGGGCTCCGCGGAAGACGCGCCGCTGTCCGGCATCACGCCTTTTAGCGGAACCTTTGGCGCGCGTTACAGCGACCGGCACGGCGGGTGGATCGGCGAGTACGATATCCGATACCGGGCGCGGGTAAAACGCGCTGATCCGACAGACCTGACGGCGGCGGTCGGAACGCAGTACGGCACGTTCGCGAGTTTGAGATCGACACTCACGCATTCATTTCGCCTGGGTTATACTTTTCGCCGCGAGCGTTATCATCTCTTTTTAGGCGGCGGCATGGACAACATCGGCAATAAATTATATTTTGATCCTTTTCAGACCGCGCCGGCGCCGGGGCGCTCCTATCTTATAGGCCTTACCCTGGAAGGTTTTGATCTGCTGCGGCGCTGACGCTTTTGGGACGATCTCAAAATGAAACGCTACCTGCTGATAATAATTGTGATGATGGCGCTTTTCCTCGCGGCATTTATCATTGTGGAATCTCTCGGCGGAACGGTCCTGAACGACCCCACGCCCTGGATGAATTCCGCCCAAACGAATTCGGGACGCGTGACAGCCGCCCTGATCGGTGTGGGACTATTGGTCGCTGATGTTTTGCTGCCCGTCCCGTCCAGTTTGGTGATGGTGGCGCACGGCGCGCTTTTCGGCGTGTGGGTGGGAACACTCCTTTCGCTCGCGGGAAGTGTAGGAGCGGCGCTATTCGGTTTTGCGATCGGCAGGCGGGGCGAGGGAACACTGAATAAATTGGTAACACCTGAAGAACGGGTGCGGGCTGACGCCTTGCTGGGACGCTGGGGCGTGATGGCGATCGTCGTCACGCGGCCGGTACCCATACTTGCCGAGACGGTGGCGATAGTTGCGGGCACTTCTTCGCTCGGATGGGGGAGCGTGGCCATGGCATCCCTGGCCGGTTCTATTCCCGCGGCATTGCTTTATGCCATTACCGGAGCGGCGATCGCCGACCTGCAAAGTTCGACACTGGTTTTCGGGCTGGTCATTCTCATTGCCGTCCTGATAGGACTCGGATCGGCAGGATGGAAACTGATGTCTAATTATCGCCAGAGCCCGGATCATTCGGAATAGAGGATATCCGCTTAGCGGATCGTAGAAAATAGCCCAGGGCTTCAGCCCCCTTGGGTACGACGATCGATTTGAATTTTCAGGCCCCTTCAGGGCTGAATCGTTTTAGGAATTCCGATACCCAGGGTGGCGCTCGCTTCGCTCACTTACCCTGGGCTATTATCTCTGTCCCCGTTGGGACTTTTAAGGATAGATTTTCAAACTGCCCCCCCTAAGTTCATCAAAATTAATTGACTCGGTTTTCATTTGCGTGTATTCTTGCTAAACGTTTTCCCAGAAATATATTTGTACAAATTAAACTGTTTATCGAATTCAGATAGACGTTTTGCGGTTAAATTTCAGGCTGGAACTTCAGCAGTTCTAAAGGGGAGTGATATGAATACTTTAATTGGGGTGCGTTCCGCTAACACCCGTCGCAGATCGCATGTCGCCGCGTTTTTCCGGGCGAGTTTTATCATTGCATTTCTTTTCGCTTTATCGCTGATGGGCCTTACCGGTTGTAATACCCCGGGGGGAAATAACAGCAATAAGAGTAATAGCAACGCCAACAGTAATACTAATTCCAACGCGCAAAACACCAACGTGAATGGAGCGGTTTATTCAACCTACGGCGTTCACAATCCTGCTTCCGATAGTCCCTGCAAACCGCCGAATTGCGTTTACCAGCGCGCACCCGGTGAACCCGCGGATCCGACCTATCCCGAATACTGGGTTTCGGGTTGGAATATGTACCGTGTGTACAAGAAGTTCAAGGAGTACCCGCCGCCCTACGACGGCGCACCCCCGTCTCAATTAGTTGAAGGCACCGATTACGAAAAATCCTGGGGCAAGACCTACTACGATTCGACGACCACCTGGCCTGCCGGCGAGGGAGCGATGATGGAATATTACGAGAACCGGTGTTTGCCGATCTTTCCGATCTCAAACAAATTCACCTGTTCTTTTATCTCGCTGGGCAAGATCGCCTACTTCGTCACTTATGAAAAGGACCGTCCTGCAGGCATGCCGCCGGTTTGCCTGTTCTCGAATTACAATCACCCGCCGAGGCGCAATTTTATCGAGCACCTACCGTACGCCGCCGGGGACAGCGCGCAGATCGGCGCCGGCGGGCAGGGTTACTCTTTCTGGGTCACCGTGGCGGATGGAACGCCTTATCAAACCGGTGTCAAACCCGTGCCCGACGTTCTGAAATACATCATGTTCGGTTACGGTTGGCAAGAGAAGGACGGGAAGGTCATGCCGCAGAGTTTTTACTTTTCCGGCTACCCGATGCCGCCGGCCGACGCGCCGGTCGTCAGCCAGAACTATGTCGATTTCCAGGCCGTTAAGCCCAACCCGGCGGACACCTGGGACCAGGTGAAAAATCTCGATCCGAACAGCCTGCCGCAGTGCCAGCTTTTCGATCCGCCGAAGGATTCGAAACTGCTGCAAGGGACGCAGAAACAGGCGCCGACCTGGGCTGATATCGGCCGTGTGAGTAATGCGGTGAAAGAAGCGAAATAAGCGCGCGCCGGGAATTTAGCGGACGGGCCTGAGCGCCTGTCCGCACTTTAACCAGCTTTCGGTAAAAAATATATGGAAAATCAGGAAAATCAACCTAAGGTACTTCTGGAATGGAAAGCTCCGCAATCCATAGAGGACATATATGAATTGGTCCAGACCGCTATCGACCTGGAGTTTTCAACCTTGCCGCCGTATCTTTACGCGAAGTTTTCAATTCCGGACGGCATGAACCCGGCGGCCGCCGATCGTATCCAGACGATCGTCGAGCAGGAGATGATACACATGTGCCTGGCATGCAACATCATGAACGCTCTCGGCGGCACTGTGGGCATCAACCCGCCGACCTATCCCGGCCATCTTCCGGGTGACGTGGGAGGCAAGCTCGAGGTGCATCTCTATACCTTTTCGCCGGAAGCGATGAAACAGGGAATGGATATCGAAACACCGGTGGACCCGATCGATCCGCCTGTGCTTGAAGCCATGCGCGGCGCACTTCCCGAAGGGCCGGTCACGATCGGTCAATTTTATGCCTTTCTTGACACGGAGCTCAGCAAGCTGCCGCCCACCGCCTGGACGCCGAACCGCAATCAGATAGGCGACGCTCAGTTTTTCCAGGGCCAGCTTTTCCCGGTCAATAATTACGATGACGCTCACCAGGCGATCAGCGACATCGTCTCCGAAGGTGAAGGGACTCCGCAAGTGGGAGGCGAAGGCGGCAGCCCGCTCGATTTCGAAAATGAGCTGGCGCATTTCTACCGCTTCGAAGAGATCTATCGCAACAAGGTGCTGGTAAAGGACGACAACCCGGTCGGGTACGCCTGGAACGGGCCGCTCGGGGTTGATTGGAGCGCGGTCTACCCGGCGATCAACGACCCGGAAGAATATGATTTTGCGAAAGAGTCGAAGGCCGTGCAGGAAGCGCAGGCAGCCTGCAACGCGGCGTTCACCTCGATGGTTGACGAATTGCGAAGCGCATTTGGCGGTAACACCGGCAGGTTGGGCAACGCCGTCGCGGCCATGTTCAAACTGCGTATGGCCGCGCTTCACGCGCTTGTTACGCCGCTGGCCGATGGCAAGTCAGTTGCCGGCCCAAGTTTTCTCTATCTTAATACCGGAGGAACTGCATCATGAGCGTACTAGAAACGCCCCGGATCATTTTTGGCGGCGAGGTCAGTTGGGACCCGATCGTTACCAATAATTATCAGAACGAATACAACGAAGCAACCTCATTGCCGCAGATGGATTTCAACGAGACCGTGGAGCAATTCAGAAGCGACGCGATATCCGCCGACGCGGTCATAAATAACGGCAACTGGAATCCGCAGGGCACCCACCGCTCCAATTTTTATAACGCCTATGTTAGTGGTGTCGACCTCGGCTCGGGTATTGAAAGAAAGGATCCGTTTGTCAGCTCCCCGGCTATTTTTCAGGGGATGCTGGTCGATCTGGAACCCTATGGCGCTTTTACGTCGCAGCTGTTTTTTGATCAGATGTCATTCGGCATCGACGGAGGTTGCCGCATTCTTGCCGCGCGCAAGTACCGTTTTACGGCGCGCTATATAAATTTTTTCCGCCTGCCGCGGTCGGTGTACGGATTTGCCGCGAGTGTCGCGTCGGTTGTCTGGCAAACCTCGTTTGAAAAAGCCGGGTTGACCATAGACGCACATGATTCCCCGTCGCTCGCGGCATTAAAGTCGGCGCTTGACGATCCGGGCGTGCTGGGTTTGACGGTGCGCTTTAACGCTTACTCGACGCATTACTACGGCGCGGAAAATTCTTCGGATATTCCGCCGCTGGAGCAGCAGTTGGTCGACAATCTGGCGGGGGGCGGGTTTCAACCTAACCCGGCGCGGAGCTCGATGGTCGGCGTCATCGGATTGTGGCGCGAGAATGAACCGGCGCAGGAACCGGGCGATCGCGTAATGCTGGCGGCGCAGCAGGGCCCGCCGAAATTTGTCGCCTCGGCCTATGCCCGGCTGGAAACCAGCAGTGCCCCGCTGGACGGCAAGAATATTCTTACCATCGATATGTCCAACAGCATTTCCGAGATCGACCTGCAGCAAACGAAACAAGACCTCGGGACGCTTACCGTTTCGGCGGTCGATTCGGGCGGCAATCAGACCGAGCTGGGAACGATCGACTACTCGCACTACAACAGGGACGCTTACCGCGATTCGGCCGGTATCGTGACCTTGCAGCTTAGCGACCTGCAGGCAAAGGCGGCGGCCGTGGGAACCTTGCAGGTGACGGGCGGTGACGGCAGCAGCGGTAGCGGGGGCAGCACCACCTACCTGACGGAGCAGGCGCTGCGCGCGATCCCGTGCGATCCGAATCTTTATATCAATGCGGGGGACACCCCGACGACCAACGTGCTCGTGCTGAACAAAGGCGTGCCGGCCGGCAGCGGTATCAGCGTGGCGATGGAGCTGGATTCGCCGAGCGTTGCCCAGTTAACCACGGTGACGACAAATTCCGACAGCATGGCTGTATTTGATGTTCAGGGCGCGCAGGGACAGGTTCAGGGTTTTGTCCTTCAGCCCGATCCCGACGGCAGCGCGGGCGCGATAAATCCGCAGGCGACCACCTACATGTATATTCGTACGCTCGCTGACCCGGGACCGTTCCAAGGGGCAGTACCCCCGGCCGCGACCTGGGACAACGTTTATAATTATTGCCTGGCCAATTGGAATGCGATGGCGCCGTGCATGGATAACTGGCTGGACCTTAAGAGTGAGGCCGAGGTTAAGGCCTATGCATCGATAATCAAAAGATTGACGGACCCGAATAATTTCGAGTCATACCGGTTCATGCCCGTCACGCGGGATATGACTACCGGTGAGCGCGATCTGCTGTATAGATTCCTTGACGGCGAGCAGGCAAAACCGGGCGCACTGGAAGCCGCTCCGGAAGAAGAACCGGCGACCCCGGCAGAACTCAGCCGGCAGATGCGCAGGGCAAAATAGCGCAGATCGAATGTGGCAGTAAACCTGGGAGCGCGGGCGTCCCGCCTGCAAAGATCGCGCAGCGATCTACATACACTTTGTCTGATTAATATGTAGCGCGACTTGATCGCGCTTGCAGACAAGATGCCCGCGCTCCAAGATTAACGTCGATCTTCCGGGCATCAGCAAACCGGCAGATTTGGATTAGGAAAGGCGTCACTGTCGTCTTCTCCGTCGCGGGGCGCCGCGCAGGCAAAATCTTTTTCAACCAGTATCCGAAGTTTATTCCCGTCTCCGATATTCTGATCAATTTCTATTCCGACCTGATCGGAATCAACCCATTGCCGCGCTTGCAGGGAAGGGATAGAGATCGTGATCTTACTGTCCTCGAATTTTGAAGCAATGCCGTTTTCTGCGTCATTTTCTGCTGCGGCCATAAGAGCATAAGTTAGGCGCGACGCGGGAACTGCGCCGAATTCTATAACTTCTTCGACATATCCGTTTTCTCTAAATTGCGCGACCTCACTTTGTGTCAGACGAAGGCGGATGGAATTATTTCTGATTCTGAGTTTCATAAACCGCTATGGCGCCAGCCGTTCGATCTGCCACTCCGCATCCGTTTTTGTATAACGCAAACGGTCGTGCAAACGGCTTTGACGCCCCTGCCAAAACTCAAAGGCCACCGGAGCAAGAATATATCCGCCCCAATTTTCCGGGCGCAGTATTTCCCGGTCTGCAAATTCCGATCCTAGTGTCGAATATTTTTCTTCCAATTCCTCTCGGCCGGAAATCACGCTGCTCTGCGCGGAGGCCAGCGCACCGATCTGGTTTTCCCGCGGCCTTGAGGCAAAGTAAGCATCGGAATTTTCCGCCGGAACTTTTTTAACAATGCCTTCGATCCGCACCTGTTTTGCCAGATCCGCCCAGTAAAAGAGAAGCGCGGCGTTGTGGGTTTTCTTCTATTTCGAGACCTTTACGAGAATCGTAGTTGGTGTAAAAGATGAATCCGTTCTCGTCAAAGCCGCGCATCAGGACCACCCTGGACGATGGCCTGCCTTCCGCCGCCACGGTCGATAAGACCATGGCATTCGGTTCATGAAGCCCTTTCTCGATAGCCTCTCCGATCCATAGCTCGAACTGCCGGAAAGGGTCCGCAAGGCAGCGCCTTCCGCGAGCGTTTCACTCGAAAAGTCGTGCCGCGATCCGTGAATAATTTTTCTTATGTCTTGTTGATCAGTCACAATATTCTTTCAAACCATTATGCCATATTCACAAAAAGGCAGGATGATGTGAGGTTATGAAGTCAGAACCGGGAACGATAGTGACCGGGTAAATGAGCGCAGCGAAAAAACTAATAGTATCCAGCTCGTCGGATAAGAACCCGGTCACTACGTTCCCGGTACTGACCTCATAGCCGAAAAAAAGAGACAACTTTTTTAGGGCTGTCTCTTTTCTTTTTTAATAATTTTCTAACAGTTAAGGCTTTTTTGGCTTGCCGTTATCGTTATTTTTGGGATCGTTGCCTTTATTTTGGTTTTGATTATTATTGGGCCTATCCCGGTCCTTATTCCCGACGGGGATCTCGGGCGGATTCTTTTTCGGCGGTCCTGCTGCTGGGGAGGAGTACCCTGCTGCGCGCCGACAAACGTTCCTAACGAAATGACGATCGATAAGATCGTTAAAGCCATTAATTTTTTAATATTTCGGTAAATCATTTTTAAAGCCCCTCGTGCTTACTAAACTCCGATGATATATTTAGCAAAATTGATGCCACAAAAGAAAAAATGGCTGTGATCGGAAAAGTCTAATGTCTGCAACTGTTTAGCCTATGATAAGAAAGCCTTATCATTTTCCAGCATACCATAACGTTATTGAGCGAACGTTATGGTTAAGACGTGAAAGGCATAAATCGTCTTAAAAATGGTTTCAAACAGGCACTTTGATCTTGAGCAGTATTTCCTGCAGTATCTGCTCGGCTTCATGGCTCCGGCGCACCGCGCTGGAGTAGCGGGAACTGACGATTATTCTATGCGCAAAAGCCGGCACCACTAATCTTTTTATATCATCAGGGAGGCAAAAGTCACGCCCTTCGATCAAAGCCAGGGCCTGTGCCGAGCGGTAAAGCGATAATGTTCCGCGCGGGCTGACGCCGAGTTCCAGGGCCTCGGACTCACGCGTCAGAGCGACTACTTCCATCAGATATTCGACCAGCGATTCGTCCATCCGCACTTCGCTGACGAATTGCTGCAATTCCAGCACCTCGGCGGCGGAAACAACCGGAAGCACATAATTGAGAGGATCGGCCTGTTCACGGTCGCGGAGAATATTTCTTTCATCTTCTTTGCCGGGATATCCCATCCGCAGGCGCAGCATAAAACGGTCCAGCTGCGATTCAGGCAGCGGATAGGTGCCGTGATGTTCCGCCGGATTTTGCGTGGCCACCACTATAAAAGGCAGCGGCAGCTGGCGTGAAATGCCTTCGACCGTGACCTGGCCTTCGGCCATCGCTTCTAATAGCGCCGACTGCGTTTTCGGGGTGGCGCGGTTAATTTCATCGGCGAGAACGATATTGGCAAAAATCGGCCCCGGTTTCCATTCAAAGCTCCCATTTTGCTGGTTGTAGATCGACAGGCCGATAACATCCGAAGGCAACAGATCGGAGGTGAATTGAATCCTTTGAAATGTGCAGTCCAATGCCCGTGCCAGAGCGTGTGAAAGCGTCGTTTTGCCGATCCCCGGCACATCTTCGATCAAAAGATGCCCTTTGGCGAGCAGGGCGACTAGCGCTAATTTCACGGTTTCCGACTTTCCGCGGATAACTTTTTCTATCGCGGCCTGTAGTTTCCGGATCTTTTCTATCACGGCAACGTCAGAATTTACGGGGGTTTGGGTTTCGCTGCTGATCCAATCTCTCATCATTAGTGTTTTGGCATCTGTAGAGCCAGGGCCGCTTAAACTCTATTTTACAGAAAATTTAGGTTTGCAGGCAATTTTTTCCGTATATTCGTCACAAAACTACTACTTGCGGTGTTTTTATTAACAGAAAGGCCAAAAGGAGAAAATTTATATGTCTTGGTTAGCTTCCTTAATAATATCCGGTTTAATAATGTCGAATTTCGGCGCAGGGGCGTCGAATACTTTTACAAATAAAGTTGTTGCAAATACCGCGCAAACTGCGCCAGGCGTTCAGGACGGCCAGCAGGCTGAAGAGACCGAGCGCTTTGATCAAACTTATCCTTTTAGCTCAAACGGAAGCGTGGCCCTGTCTAATCTGAACGGTAACGTCACTATCGAGACCTGGGAGCGGAACGAGGTTCGGGTCGAATACACCAAGACAGCGTCCACTAAAGAGATGATGGATTGGGTGCGGGTCCACGTAGGCGCCACCAAGGAACGGATAGAGATCGAAGCCGATTATGACAGTTGGAAAGAAAATAACAATAACGGCGGCTGGGAAAAATGGAAAAACAAGCGGATCGAAGTGACCTTCAAATTAACGGTCCCGCGCAGCGCCATCTTAGACGAGATCGAAACCGTCAACGGTTCGGTGGTCCTTTCCAATATGACAAATTTCTGTAAGGTTTCCACGGTGAACGGGGAAGTTTCCGCGAAAAATCTGCGCGGCGGGATAAATCTTTCTACCGTCAACGGTAATCTGGTCGCGGATTTTGACCGGCTCGAAAGCACCAAGCCGATCTCTTTAAATACCGTCAACGGCAAAGTTACTTTGACCATTCCTTCAGATTCGGACGTAACGCTTAAGGCTGACACGGTGAACGGTTCTATCGCCAACGATTTTGGGCTGCCCGTACGCAAAGGTGAATATGTCGGGCGCGATCTGTATGGAAAGATCGGCAATGGCAATACCAAGGTCAAACTCAGCAGTGTGAACGGCGGCCTTTCAGTTGTTCGCAAACAGGATGGTAAAGCCCTGAGCCCGGCGACGAATCTTTTGCAGATCAAAAAAGAAGACGTCGATAACGATAATGATGAAGATAACGACGAGGACAATGATAACGACAATGACAATGACAACCGTTCGCGCGCGGCAATGGGCAGAGACGTGGAACGCGCTGTCAGGGATGCGGTGAAAACGGTGCCCAACGTTCTGGTAGATACCAACGTCAATGTGCAGATCACGGAAGAAATGCTGAAAGAGATCGCCAAGGTACAGAAAGAAGTAACGAAAAAAACCGTGGATCAAACAAAGATGATCGACGGCCAGGTGAAAGCCGCGCTTCTGGATACTCAGAGCGCGCTTTCCGGTTTATATGTTTTGCCGGGTACCAGCGTACTGCCCGCTATCGAAAGACAGGGAGAAACGATCGCGGTCAAAGGAACTCCGAAAGTTATCGTCGAGGCGAAAAATTGTTCGGTGATCGTCCGGGGCTGGGACAGGTCGGAAGTAAAATACAGCCTGACGAAAATTACGCGTTCGGTGCAAACCCCGCAAACGGGCGGCCTGAATGTGGAAAAAGACGATTCAAGGGTAAAGATCAAAGTTACCGATATCAACCAGCAGAATCGCTATCGCCTGGAAATTTTTGTGCCCAAGAAGTCGAACATCAAGATCTCGACCGATAAGGAAATACGGCTTGATGGAGTATCGGGCGATCTCGAGTTAAGCACGCCCAGCGATGCGGTCAATGTTCATGACAGCGACGGCAAGTTAAATGTGGCTACAGTAAACGGCCAGGTCCGCGTGATAGGTTTTCAGGGCGAGGTAAATTCCGCTACTCTCGAAGGCACGATCAGCCTGGAAGGCGAATTCACGAAATTTTCCGCCAATGCCGGCAACGGCACATTGATATTGACGCTGCCGGAGAATACGGGCGCTTATATCGCTACGCCGACGGACAATATTTTTGCCGAAGGGCTGGCGCTCGCCAAGGAAAACGATAAATGGAAGATCGGACGAGGCGGCGACACTTATAATATTCAGACGCTCGGTGACGGCAAGATCGTTATCCGCAACGCCGGTAATTTGAGAGCAGCTTTCTAAGCCGGCCCTCTTTAATTTATTTAAGATCAAAAAATATCGAGTTTTTGAAACTCTTTTTTTCATTTCTCGTTAAAGGATAAGAGCAATTCTCCGCTCAAGTTCAGAGTTCAAGGGGTTTATCTGAAAGTGAGGCTTTTTTATGAAGAGGCTGTATGCTCTTGTTTTTATTTTAATAACTTCTTCGCTATTTTTCGCACAAACTCCTGAGCCGGGCCCTCGGCAACCCCGCAAACATCTGTTACGAGCGTAGCTGCCGGGACGGGCGCACCCCGGGATTATCTACGCGATCTGCCGGAAGCCAAAAAACGTCCGGTCAAGATCCCGAAACTTACGGCCAGCCCTACCATCGATGGTTTGATAAACGAAGACATTTGGAAAGAGGCTGCCGTTTTTGATGATTTTATTCAAACCGGCCCGGGCAACAATGTTGCCCCGTCAAAACCCACCGAAGCATTTATCGGTTACGACGAGAAACATCTCTATATAGCCTTTAAATGCTATGACGATCAAGACAAGATCCGCGCGACGGTGGCAAATCGCGACAGCGATTTTCGGCGAAGACAATGTCCGGTCTGGCTCGACACCTATAACGACCAGCGCCGCGCTTATGTGATCGGTTTCAACCCGCTCGGCATTCAGCAGGACGGCATCTATACCGAAGGCCAGGGCGCCGATTTTTCCGTCGATATCGTGATGGAATCCAAGGGCGCGATCGAGGATTGGGGCTGGTCGGTAGAGATAAAGATCCCGTTAAATCGCTGCGTTATGCCGCCGGCAAAGGTAAATTGTGGGGTCTCAATCTGGCCCGCAACATCGACCGCTTTAATGATGAATTCGATCAGTGGCTGCCGGACGACCGCAACGTCTCCGGGTTTCTGGTCAAGCACGGAAAGATCACCGGGCTCGATGAGATCAAATGCGAGAGGACGCTCGAGATTGTACCGAGCATCACGGTTTCCGAAACCGGAAAACGCAAAGCACATCCATCCACCAACGGATTCGATTCGACCCGATCTTTTTTCCGATCGGCGTTCAGGACCCGGGCAGATGGGTCAACGACCCGGTCAAACAGGACCTCGGGGTAAAGCTCAAATACACGATCACGCCTAATATCACGCTGGATGCCGCCATCAATCCCGATTTTGCCGAGATCGAGGCCGACGCGCCGGTGGTCACGGCGAATCAGCGTTTTCCGATATTTTTCCAGGAAAAGCGGCCGTTCTTTCTTGAAGGCAAGGATATTTTTAATTCTCCGCTGCACGCCTTTTTATTCACGCACGATCGTCGATCCGGATCTCGCCGCCAAGATAACGGGCAAGATCGGCAAGACCACGTTCGGTTTTCTGGGGCTTCGGATAAAGCCCCCGGTAATTTTTCCGAAGATGAGCGCGGTGAATTTAATGCCTGTGTGAACGCGCACAATCTCGATCCGGATAACGTGAGATGCGGGCTGGCCGAGTTTTTGGATAAGAACGCTTATTTTGGCATCCTCAGAGTAAAACGGGATGTAGGCAAGCAGAATAACATCGGATTTTTCGGGACCGCCCGGGTATTTCCGCGCAGCCGTAATTTCGTCGGGGGATTCGATGGAAAATTCTATCTCGATACCAAGACGATAATGGGTTTTCAGGCGTTGGGAACCCACTCTCGCAAGAACTTTTTTAACCCCGATCTCAACAGGGGCGAATATCGCACCGGCAACGGTTTGGGTTACACCTGGAATCTGGATTACACGACCGATAGGCACGGATGGTACGCGGAAGTTACCGGGCGAACGAAAGATTATCGCGCGGACTCCGGATTTACCCAGCGGGTGAATACCAATTCCGCTTTCTTTATCAATCGCGTCAGCACCAAATCAGACGCAAAAGCGACTCTGATCCGTTTTGACTGGCGGCAATTCATCCGCTACCGGTTCGATTTTAACGGCCGCGAACAATACTGGCTGGCGGGCAACGGTTTTTCCGCGCAGGTAAAAGGCAATCTCTTTATCAGCGGCGAAGGCGGCCTGCAGCACGAAAATATTTATGAGGACGAATTTGGCCGCAGACGCGCCACACCCAACGGGCCGGGCGGATTTGCCGGCGCTCCCATGCGCTCGTCTTACCAGCCTTACTTCAGCGTCAATGTTAGCAAGAACGTAAGTAAAAAATTATTTCTTTACGGATTTGTCGGGTCCATCTGGGGCGCGTACGACTATGATTTTGGCGCCGGCAGCCGTTTTCCGCGGGCCAGCGTGGCTTTTGAAGATTATCTGAATAGCCCGCTCTACCTGTCATACATTGACCAGCTGTTCCTGCACCAGGCCGATCCGGTGAACAACCCGCTGCCGAATTTCTTTCCCAATCCGCCGGCGCTCGATCCCGGAACCGGATACCAGTTCGACCTCAACGCGGGGTTTGAATATAAGCCGATCGATCCGCTGCGTATTTCGCTCGACTACACCAAGAGCAGTTTGAAGCGCAATGACACCGGCAGATACGCGTACGATACAGATATCTTTACGCTTCGTTCGACGTACCAGTTCACGCGGTTCACGTATGTCCGCGCCCGCTGGGATTACGACACGCTTAATTCACACGCCTCGGGCCAATTCCTCTTCGGATGGAATCCGAACCCGGGCACGGCGTTCTATGTGGGCTATAACGACGATTTCAATTACAACGGCTTTAGCCCGTTCACCAGCCAGCTGGAACCCCGGTTTGAACGCAATAGCCGGACGTTCTTTATCCGGGCGTCGTACCTCTTTAGAAAGAGCTTCTAGACTAAAGCAGAAACGCGACAGTCATGGAGCGTGCTTTATTCCAGAATTCCATGATTCCAATATTCCATACGAGCGTTTTGGAATTTATGGAATCTTTTGGAATCTTGAAATAATGGACACGCTCCATAACTGTCGCGTTTCCGCATGTAAAAGCAAAAGTTCCGCAGATTCGATATGGGCTGCTAAGAACATATCGCTTCTACGGAACTTTCTGTTTTGAGTGGCCTACAACTACAAGATCTTTTGCTCCGGGGAATCTAAGTCCGGAGCTTAAAAGTTTGTAATGCTCCAACTACTCAAACACTTTTTCAACCGAGGTTATCGTCACATTCGCCGGGCTTACATTTATTTTGTAATCCTGGATGATCTTGTCCTCGTCAAGAATATTTTGCGGCGGCAGCGCGTTGTATTTGATCAACGAAGTTTTACCCGCCAGGATGTCCTTGCGTAACCCTTCGGCGTCTTTGGTCACCATCGCCACCGTCATCGAATTTGAAGCCAGGTATTTTTTGATCACGCGATTAACATCCGCTAAGGTCAGCTTGGCCAGCGCCGTTTTCATGAACGTGTTGTAATCCGGCATGCCGTAATATTTGCTGTCCAGCGCGTAACCCAGCTCGTCGCTCTGCGTCTGCGTCAAAATATTTACATACTTGATCAGGAAGTTCCGGGTGTTCTCAAAATCTTCCTGCGACAGGCCGTTTTTCACCAGCTTGTCATATTCATAGAGCGCGGCACGTAAAGTAAAATGCCCGTTCTTCGGTTCTACCGGCCTGATCCATATCTGAAAGATCTGCTGGTGCCGCGCGAGATTCGGATCCGGTTCGAACTGGTACATTCCCCGCGGAAAATATTCGATATAGGCATAGTCGCCGTAATTCAGCCCGCGTTTTTCGCGCAGCTTCTGATACAGGTAGCTGCTGGAGGAACGGTGCTGTCCGAAATAAGATGCGACCAGCGCAAGCGCCGCGTGATCCGGACTTTTGCGGTTTGCCGCGATCGGAAACCCAAGTGAGATCGCGGTAGACTGAGTTTCGCGCTGCACGATATCGATCTTCATTCCCGGGGTGGTTTTTGGAGCAGGGATCGCCCGCACTATCTTTTTCCCGGCCGGAAGCCGCCCGAAATCGGCATACATTTCTTTGGAAAACTTGGTCGAGAAATTTCCCGAAAGGCCGAGCACCACATTCGCCTGGGAATAATTTTTGGCGTAAAAAGCTTTGACATCGGCGATGGTCAGTTTTTCCAGCGAGCTTGATCTTGCCCGTGTTGTTCGATTCATACGGATGGCCGGCGTAGATCAAATTGTAAAGACGCTCTTTACCCAGTTCCTCGTCATTGTTGTTGCGAAGAGAAACTTTCAGATAATTGACCGCGTCATCTTTCAAGCGTTTGAAATCTTCGTCGCGAAAACCCGGCTCAAACATCATCTCGCGGATCAGCGCGTAATATTTGTCGAGATTATCCACATGGGTCGTACCGGCAAAAGTGGTCATTTCCTTATCGGCCTGTGAGCTGAAACCGGCCGCTATCGGGTAAAAGGCTTCCACGATCTCGTCGTAGGTATGGTTTTTTGTCCCGCCGCCCGCTATCATCGCCGCGGTCAGCGCTGCCAGGCCTTCTTTTCCTTTGGGATCGTCGATCGCGCCCGTCAGGAATTGAATACGGAACGAGACCAGCGGTGATTTGCTGGTCTTAAAAACGGTCGCCAGCGGAAGCGGTTTTTTCTCCATAGCAGAAACGGGGCCCAATACGGTTAACCCGTAGATCGATACCAACAGCAGGGCGGTGATACTTTTAAGTCTCATTACTTGTCACCTCCCTGTTTTTTGTATGACAAGGTAATGATCGTTTGATTTTTATCGCCAAAATACTGCTGGGCATAATGCCGGATATCTTCCGGCGTCAGGCTTTCGATCACATCGTACAGTTTATTGATCGTCTCGGGCGTGCGCTTAAAGGCGACGTAAGGCGCGATCGCGCCGGCAATGGCATCATTGCTGTTCATGGCCATCGCAAAGCCGTAGCGCAGCCGCGAACGCGTCGCATCGAGCTTCTGCTGGGGTATCAATTCGGTCGTATAGCGTTTGTAGGTCTTAATGATCTCGTCCCGGACGTAATCGACGTCCTTTTCCTCTTTCACGCGGGAAAGCACGGCAAAAAGCTCTCCATCGACGTGGTCCTCGGCTTCACCCGACACAAAATCGACCTTTTGCTCTTCCAGCACCAGTTTTTGGTAAATATCTGAGTTTTCGCCAAAAGCGATGATCGACAGCAGGTCCAGCGCGACTTTATCCTTGGCGGTATCGGAATAACTTGGCGAGCGATAGGCTACCGCCAGAAGCGGAAGTGTCGGTGACGGCCAATCGATATGCTCTTTATGGGCTTTTTCCTGCTCCGGCTCGCGCGCGATCTGCGCGACATAATCGCCGCGTTTCCAATCGGCGTAGTATTTTTTGACCATTGCCAATACGTCAGCCTGTTTGACCTGGCCGACCACGATAATGGTGGAGTATTCCGGGCGATAAAAACGATTGTAAAACTCCCAGCTGTAAGCAAACTGGTTAGGGAAGTCGCGGATATCTTCGACGTATCCCAGCGTGGTATGCGAATAAGTATGCTTCTTATAAGCAGTTTCGCGCATTACCTCATAAAGCTTGGTAAAGGGGCTGGAAATATTCTTGTTGTATTCGCCCAGCACCGCGCCGGCTTCGGTCTTGAACTGTTCTTCCGTGTACTTCAAATGCTGGAAACGGTCGGCGTCGAGCTTGATGATCCCTTCCAGGTCTTCCTTGGCAAAGGTGGCGTGATACACGGTGCGGTTGTCGCTGGTGTATGCGTTGCTTGAAGCGCCGGCCTTTTGCATGATCTTGTCGAACATCCCGGCCGGATAGTTTTCGCTGCCGCGAAACATAAGGTGTTCAAAAAAGTGCGCATAGCCGCTTTTGCCTTTTTCTACCTCATTGCGCGAGCCCGCCTGCACAACCGTATAAACCGAAACCAGATTGGGATAATCCGTCGGAATAACGATGAGCCGCAGCCCGTTCGGCAGGTCATCTATTGTGTAATTGTAAGGAAAAACCTTGCGGGATTGGGCCTGCGCCGTGATCCCCAGACCTATCACAGCCAGTACCGACACCAACAATATGAGCTTCATTCTCAACCTCTGCAAAACAAGTTTACTGAAAAACATCGATTGGAAGATTCTAGCGGAAAACCCGAATTTGTCCAAAATAAAGGTCGAAACCGGGTGAGTTTTTATTCATATGCTTTATTTTTTTATACAAAATATAGTATGTCTGCGAGCGCCGACCACAAGGCTTTTCCGGTAACCTGCATCATTGCAATAGATAAGAAAAAATGAAAAAAATATTTCCGAATAGTTTTCCACAGAAATGTTTAGCATGTGCATAATTACTCTTGTTTTTCTTTAAGTTTTACGGTATAACCTTACCAACAAAGCTGTTTATCGGTACGTTCTTTAATAAATTGGAGGAGATATGAAGCTTATCCGTAGCTATTTAGCTATAGTTTTGAATGTAACTCTCGTATCCGCAACTTTCCTTGGTTTCGCAATTCAGAGCGCTCCCGCTCAAGATTCCAGAATCGCTTTACAGCGTGGCTATCGCACAGGTTATTCCGACGGCTATATGGCCGGTTATCGCGATGTCACTCAAAATTTAGAACGAAATATTCAAACACATAATGAATACAGTAAGGCCGACCGCGCCTTTTCCAAATCATATGGAACGCTGGAAGATTACCGCGACGGTTACCAGCAGGGTTTTGAAAGCGGCTATACCACAGGTTTTGAAAAACGCGATTTTGATTCGACCCTTCCGGTAGAGATCAAAAAGCGCGGCACCACTACGCCGGCCATAAGCGGCCCGGTGCTTAATAACAATTCGACTTCTAACAACTCGGGGGCGGCCACTACTTCGACCGAAAACATAAACTCCACGGCAGCCAATACGGAGATAATGTCGCCCTCAACACCACTCAACACCACGGATGCGGTAGCCCAGGCGCCGATCCCCGCCATGCTCGACGGCCAGATTATCATCATCCCGAAAGATACCGAGTTGATCGTTGAACTGATGGGGCTGTCACGACCAGCGAAAACAGGGCGGGCGATAAATTCCAGGCAAAAGTTGTCTCACCTTATGAACTCAGCGGCGCGATCATCGACGGCCGCGTGGACAAGGTCACCAAGCCGGGCCGCATCAAGAAACGCGCTGAACTGCAGCTATCTTTTGATCAGATACATTTAAATAACGAGCGTTGGTCAAACTTAAATGCGCTTTTGACCGAGGTTTTGCCGGTCAAAGGCGACAATGTCAAGAAAGTCGATAACGAAGGCTCGGCACTCGGCAAGAGCAGTATCAAGCCCGATGCGGTCAAGGTCGGCGCTTCGACCGGTACCGGGTTAGTTATCGGAGCGATAGTTGCCGGGCCGGTAGGAGCCGGGGTTGGCGCCGCTATGGGCGCGGCCTTTGGCGTGGGCGCGGTCGTGGTCGAACGCGGCAAGCATATCAAGCTTACCCAGGGCCAGCAGCTTCGCGTGAGAACGGTTTACGAGACGCAGATACGATAGTTATTCCTTCCTCCTTAACCGTCCGCTTGGACATAGACTATCCACGAATTGAGGCATGAAATTTTGCATCAGTTCGTGGATAATAATTTTAAATTAGCCACAGAGATCACAGAGATCACAGAGATCACAGAGAGCACAGAGGAGGAAATTTTACAGGGATAGACAGGATAAATAGGATAAAAACCAATTGCATTCTTATCTTAATCCCTTTCATCTCCTTCATCCCTGTGAAAATTATCTTTCCTCTGTGCTCTCTGTGAACTCTGTGGCAAAAAAATAATGATCATTACGCTTTTAACTGATTTTGGCACTAAAGACTCTTTTGTCGGCGCGATGAAGGGCGTTATTCTTTCGCTCGACCCGCCGCGCAGATCATCGATATCACGCACGAGATCGGGCCGCAGGATATCTAGTGCCGCCGGATTCAACCTTTTCGCCTGCTACCGCGACTTTCCGCGCGGGACCATTCATCTGAGCGTGGTCGATCCCGGGGTGGGATCGGACCGACGGGCCATTCTCGCGGTCACTGACGACTATTACTTTATTGCGCCGGATAACGGCCTGTTGAGCTTTATCTATGCGGCAGAGCCGGCGATCAGAGTTTTTGAACTGGGCAAAGACCGCTTTTTCCGTACGCCCGTCAGCCAGACCTTTCACGGGCGGGATGTCTTTGCGCCGGTTGCCGGGTGGCTGTCAAAGGGCGCCCTTCCGGAAGAATTGGGCGATGAGATCACCGATTTTGTGCGTTTGGAGATCGCTAACCCGGTTCAGATAGCCGAAAACAAGTGGCAGGGCGAGATCGTATATATAGACAGGTTCGGGAATTGTATAACCAATCTTGACGAACAACTTTTACCGGAAAGTTTTCATCTTGAGATTAATGGAAGAAAGATACGCAGGTTGCAGAAGTTTTATGCGGAGTATGCCGGGGCTGAAGCGAAAGAGCTGTTCATGATATTCGGAAGCACCGGGTTCGCTGGAAATATCGGCTTTTAAGGATTCCGCGGCAAATATACTCAATGTCGAGACAGGAGAGAAAGTTTTAGCGCGTTTTTAAGTTTTTCGTAATATAATGTGCTTAAAATCAAGCATTAACTTGTCACTTAAAAAACCTTTTGATATTTTTAAATATTGGTCTAATAAATAGTTATTTGAGGAACATCAACAATGGATACTGCTAAAGAATCAGGCGCAGCGAGCGCCGCAGCCGCGGGATTACGCGGCGTGGTTGCTGCCCAGTCTAAGATCGGCGACGTTGACGGCGAAAACGGCGTGCTGATCTATCAGGGTTACGATATTCACGATCTCGCCACAAACTCCACTTTCGAAGAAGTTGTATTTTTGCTATGGAACAGCCGGCTCCCGAAAAAGGATGAGCTCGACGCGCTGGAAAACGATCTGCGGGCGCATTACGATGTGCCGGCGGAGGTCGTCACGATGATGAAGACCTTTCCAAAGAAAGCCGACCCAATGGACGTGCTCCGGACGACGGTTTCATCGCTGGATTTTTACGATAAGGACGGCCACGGCACCGACGGGGAAAATGCGATGCGGACGGCCATCAAACTGACCGCGCAGCTGCCGACGCTGGTTGCGGCCTGGGAACAGATCCGCAACGGCAAAGAACCGATCGCTCCGAAAAAACGACCTTAATATCGCAACGAACTTTCTCTACATGCTGAAGGGCGAAATGCCGGATGAGGACGAAGCGCACATTTTCGACGTCTGCCTGATTCTTGCACGCCGATCACGAACTGAATGCTTCGACCTTTACCACCCGCGTGGTTGCCGGGCACTTTCGCCGACATGTATGGCGCGGTCACGGCCGGTATCGCGGCGCTGGCGGGACCGCTGCACGGCGGAGCAAACACCAACGTGATGAAAATGCTTCTTGAGATCGACGATCCGGAGCAAGGTCGAGGACTGGCTCGACGAAGCGCTGGCCGCCAAGCGTAAGATCATGGGTATCGGCCACGCCGTTTATAAGACGGAAGACCCGCGCGCCACCTGGCTACGCAAATTCTCGACAGCAGATGGGCGAGAAAAAAGGCGAGAGGAAATGGTTCGACATGTCGCAGAAGATGGAAAAATTGATGCACGAGAAAAAGGGAATGTTTCCGAATGTCGATTTCTACTCAGCCTCGACCTATTACCTGATGGGCATCCCGCTTGACCTTTACACGCCGATCTTTGCCGTCAGCCGCATCTCCGGCTGGACGGGGCATATTCTGGAACAATACGCGAACAATAAGCTGATCCGCCCGCGTGCAGAATACATCGGCGCCCGCGATCAGAATTACGTTCCGATAGATCAACGGTAATGACGATCGTAAGCGAAAAAAGACAGGCATTTTGAGCCTGTCTTTTTTCCTGGCTTTGCCTGCAAAGTCCGCCGTTCGCTTTATTTGCCACTAATTACACAAATAACACGAATAGAGAATTTTTTAATTCGTGTTATTTGTGTAATTAGTGGCCGTATCCGTGACTTCATGGGCTAAGCCTTTACGCTCCTAAAAAGTATAAGGTCAGCGGATCGGGTTCACCCCCGTAATACTTTTGCAGGGCTTCTTTAAAAACATTACCTTCCGGGGCGACGTAGTCAAATAACGTTATGGAAGATCTGAATTTCCTGCTGTCGACATTGCCGAAGATCTCCACCGACGAACTTCCCTGGACAGCGTTCACAAGCATTGCGCATTCTCTCAGCCTGGCGCCCAGGAGAGGGTGTTCCAGGTAGGCTTCAGCTTCTTCCCGCGAGGAAATTCCGAACTTCTTGGCCATATAGCTGGTGCCAAGAGTTTTAGCTTGAGGAAAGATATACCACATCCAATGGCTCGTCTTGCGCCCGTTTTGCAGCTCCGAACGCACCGTTTCGTACACCGGTTCCTGGGCCTCAACAAATCTTTGCAGATCATAAGTATCATTCATATGGAAAGTTACTCCTTCGGAGATTTGCGGGAATCGTTTAAGATACGCGAGCCGCCTTGGCTACCGCAACTTTCAAACACTTTTTTAATAAACAAATTCGTGAAAATAGCGTAGAATAAGCAGGTATAATCCCTACATGGATATGCAGTTAAGGAGTATTACACGATGAAGGAAATCCTTTGTAGCCTGGTTTTTGTATTTATCATCATTATCATAGGAAATACTGTGATCGTGGCGCAAAACGATATGAGACCACCGATAGCAAAAAAAGACCCTAAAGTGACCGAAATACACGGCTATAAGCTGGTTGATAACTATTACTGGCTCCGTGATAAAAAAAACCCTGAAGTTATCAAATACCTCGAGGCCGAGAACGCTTACACCGAGCTGATGATGAAGCCGCATGAGGGTTTTTCCAAAGCGCTCTATGACGAAATGCTGGCTAAGATCAAGCAGACGGATCTGAGCCTGCCCTATAAGCTGGGCGGCTACTGGTATTACAACAAAACCGAAGAGGGAAAACAGTACCCGATCTATTGCCGCTCGACCAAGGAAGACAAAAGCGATGAGCAAGTCATCTTCGATCAGAACGCAATGGCCCAGGGACACAAGTTTTATTCCCTGGCGGCCTTTAGCGTCAGCGATGATGGAAATCTTCTCGCCTTTTCTTACGACACCACCGGTTACCGCCAATATACGCTCCAGATCAAAGATCTGCGCACCGGGCAGATACTGCCGGACAAAGTGGAGCGCGTAACTTCGGTCGTTTGGGCAAATGACAATAAGAATTTATTCCTGGTAACGGAAGACGACGTCACCAAGCGTTCCGACAAGTTCTGGAAATACGAACTCGGCACCAAGACGCCGCAGCTTCAGTATGAAGAAAAAGACGTCCTCTACAATCTCGGCGCCGGACGGACGCGCGATAAGAAAATGGTCATGGTGGTTTCTTATGCGAAGACGATGCGCGAGGTCCGCTATCTTCCCGCCGACCAACCCGATGCGCAGTTAAAAGTCATTCTTCCGCGTGAAAAAGATCACGAATATAGCGTTGATTATTACGAAGGCAATTTTTATATTACAACCAATAAGAAAGCATTTAATTCCCGTATCGTGATAGCGCCGGTAGGTGACCCGAGCGAAAAGAACTGGAAAGAATTCGTCCCCCACAATCCGAAGATAAAGATCGAGGACATAAACTTTTTCAAAGGCTACGCTGTTGTTTCCGAACTTGAAAACGGCCTGGAGTATTTGCGTGTGATCGATATGAAGTCGAACAAGTCGCACCGCCTGGCCACGCCGGAAAGCGTCTACACGATGGGAATGTCGGGCAACCCGGAATTCGAAACGCCGACCTTCCGTTACAGCTACGCCTCGATGGTGACCCCGCAATCGACTTTTGAATACAACCTGAAAACCGAGCAGAGTAAGCTTCTCAAGCAGCAGGAAGTGCTGGGCGGTTACGACAAAACCAAATACGAAACCAGCCGCGTCTGGGCGGTTGCGCGTGACGGCGTTAAAGTGCCGGTCTCTCTGATCATGAAGAAGGGTACTAAACTCGACGGCTCGGCGCCGATGCTGCTGTATGCGTACGGCTCGTATGGCTTTTCCATGACGCCGAGTTTTTCCTCGGCCCGGCTGAGCCTGGTCGACCGCGGGATGATCTTTGCGATCGCGCACATTCGCGGCGGCAGCGAACTGGGCGAACAGTGGCGTTTGGACGGCAGGATGTTCAAGAAGATGAACACCTTTAATGATTTTGTGGACAGCGCCGACTGGCTGATAAAAAATAAATATACTGCGAACGACCGCCTGGTGATCCAGGGCGGAAGCGCCGGCGGATTGTTAATGGGCGCCGTTGCTAATCAGCGCCCGGACCTTTTCAAAGCCGTGATCGCGCAAGTTCCTTTTGTGGATGTAATGAACACGATGCTCGATGCTTCGCTGCCATTGACCACCGAGGAATGGATCGAATGGGGAAACCCGAATGAAAAGGAAGCGTTCGATTACATGATGCAATATTCGCCTTACGACAATGTAAAAGCGAAAGCGTATCCCAATATGCTGATCGAAGTTTCGCTTAACGATAGCCAGGTCCCATATTGGGAAGGCGCCAAATGGACGGCGAAATTGCGCGAACTGAAAACGGATAACAATACGGTTTTGCTAAAGGCGAATATGGGCGCGGGCCATGGCGGGTCTTCCGGCCGTTATGACCGCCTGAAAGAAGTTGCGTTTGATTATGCTTACGCTTTAAGCCAGGTCGGCATTACAAAGTAAATATGGAGCGTGGGCATCCTGCCCGCAATGAACGCGCAGCGTTCAAAAACAAATTGTCTAATAGCCGCGGATCTTCACGGATAAACACGGATCGGAAGTTTTTCAGATCCGTGAGACCCGTGTTCATCCGCGGCTATTTCTTATTTTAGGCTGCCATGCAGCCTTGCGGGCAGGGATGCCCGCGCTCCATAGGTCATTCTGACCGGTTTTCTTTCTCGCATTTTGACCGGCTTTTATTCTTCATATAATCTCTGATTTCCCCAAAACCCTTTATTTACAATAAATTGCGCAGTGGCACGTCCATTGCTAAGAGAGTGCGGCATTATTTCTCCCCGGTCAACAGAGTTTGATCCAGGTAATATTTTTATGAACTTATTAAAAACAACTCGTTTCTTAACTTCATTAGTCACACTCTTTTCGATATTGACTACGATAGTCGTCGGACAGAGCAGCGTGAATAAGAGTTCGGTTGCGAAAAACGCAGCTACAACCTTTCAAACCCTTCCTTATATACAGGACCTGACGCAGCTGGCTCGCGACGGACAGATCGCACCCGCCAGCGGCGTCGAAGCGGACCTGAATAAAGTAATGCGCGTGCTGGCCGGAACAAGCAAAAGAAACCCGGTCATCATTGACGAATTTACCGGCAAGACCCAATTGGTCCTTAATAACCTGGCGCTTAACCTGCAAAACGCCGATGCGCCGAAAAATTTGCGCGGTAAAAAAGTTTTAAGCCTGAACACGGGCGCCATGCTGGCGTCTATGCGGGCGGGCGAATCGGTTACTGCGGTTTTCAAACAGCTGGTTTCGAGAAGGGGCGTTATCATATTCGTCGATGACATCGGCGTATTAAGTAACGACTCCATTTTTGGTAAAGAAACGGCGCAAACTCTGCAGCGCGCGATCAAAAACGGCCGCATTCAGGTGTTCGGCAATTCGACCTCGGAAAACTACGCGCAGCTCGTCGCTGCCGATACCCAACTCAACGGCGAATTTCAGAAAGTAATACTGACCGGCGAGAATCTTGATGAAGATGGTTTCGTGGGTGATAAACTTTCGCCGGAACTTCGTGAAATGGTCGGCAATGCCGATCCTAACAAAACCGTGAAGGTGATCCTGCAGGCCGAGGATATCGACAACCCGGAGCTTCAGGAAGTTTTCCAGCGCAACCACATCGTCATCGACAGCCGCGCCGAAAATCTTAACATGCTGACGCTCGAACTGCCGGTCAAAGCGGCTGAAGAGGTCGCCGCGGTTAATGGCACGCATCACATCTCGCTCGACCGGGAACTGAAACTTCTCGGACACGTCGAAACGACAACCGGAACGGCGCTCATTCGCACCATCCAGCAAGGCCTTAATGTGAACCTGCTCGGTATCGGCGTCGCCAACACCAGCACGCTGCTTGACGGCACCGGTATCGGTATCGCCATTGTCGATTCCAGCGTCCAGGAGGACCACCGCATGTTCACCGATGTGAACGGCGCTAAAAGGATCGTAAAAAAAGTAAATTTTTCTTCGGACAACGAACTTAACAAGGATGAATATGGCCACGGCACGCACGTAGCCTCGCTGGCGGCGGGCGGCGCCGGACAGAATCTTAACGTTAGCGATGGGTTGTTTCTCAGCAACTATAAGGGTATTGCTCCGAATGCCAAGATCATAAACGTCAAGGTATTAAATGAAAACGGTATCGGTTCGTCGGCCGGCCTGGTCAATGCGATGAGCTGGATCCTGGCCAACCGTACGGCAAATAACATTCGCGTGGTCAATCTTTCCTTAGGTTCACCGGCAGTAGAAACCTGGCGTAACGATCCGCTTTGCCGAGCGGTCCGTACCCTTACGGCGGCGGGCATCGTGGTTGTCGCGGCGGCCGGTAACACCGGTAAAACCGCCAGCGGTCAGAAAATTTATGGCGCGATCCACGCACCTGGAAACGATCCGACGGTCATTACCGTTGGCGCAGCCAACACTTTCGGCACCGATTCCAGAAACGACGACGGTATCGCAACCTATAGCTCGCGCGGCCCGACGCGTTCCTTTTACAGAGATGCCAACGGCGCCAAGCATTTTGATAACCTGATCAAACCCGACCTGGTCGCTCCCGGTAACCTGATCGTCGGAGCGGAAGCCAAGGACAACGAGATCGTCGAAAATAACGAAGACCTTGAATTGGAAAACAATGCTGACGACAAACGCAAGATGATGTATATGAGCGGCACCTCGATGGCGACCCCCATCGTCAGCGGCGCCGTGGCGCTCTTGCTGCAAACCAATCCGAAGCTGACGCCCAACATGGTCAAAATGATCCTGCAATACACGGCGCAGCCGCTGGCCGGATTCAACACGCTGGAACAGGGCGCGGGTGAGCTCAACGTCGAAGGCGCGGTGCGCCTGACGCGGGCGATCCGCACGAATATGCCGAATCCGATCCCGACGGGGGAACCGATGCTGGTGAATAACCTGAAGCCGGTCCATTCCTCGACGATCGCGGGAACCAAATTCCAATGGGCGGGCGGTATGCTGCCCGGCTACGGCACGGTCACCGGAACGGAACTCATCTCGGAATATCAGAAAGTTTATAGCAACGGGCTGATCTTAAGCGACGGTTTGATCTTAAGCGACGGATTACTGCTTAGCGACGGGCTATTACTTAGCGACGGTTTGCTGCTCAGCGACGGGCTATTACTTAGCGACGGCACGATCCTGAGCGATAATGCGGCTCCGTCGGGTTACCAAACCCTGACACGCGGCACCCGGGTGGGCTCCGTTGGAATGCTGTATTCGGATGGCCTGATCCTGTCGGATAATATTCCGCTGGCTGACGGCCTGCTGCTGAGTGACGGGTTGCTGTTAAGTGATGGATTATTGCTTAGCGATACGTTCTCGCAATCCGGCAGCGCCACGGCTCACGGTGATAATACGCCGCGAATGAGATAGTCAAAAAATTCAATAGGGCTGAAAACTGGACGCGGGGGATAAAACCCCCGCTTTTTTTGTGTTAAACGGCCCGTTTCTAAATTATAGGATCACTTTGAGTTAAAAGAAACGGCGTTGACCTGGGAGCGCAGGCATCTTGCCTGCAAGCGCGGGTTAACGCGCTAAATAGTTACCATAAAAGTCCTTCTAGATCGCTGCGCGATCTTTGCAGGCAAGTTGCCTGCGCTCCCAGGTTTAGGACATTTTACTTATTTGAATAGCCAAAACTTAATGCTTTAAACGCCAAACATTTACAGCGAAAAAAGTTGTTGTAAAACAAACAAGGTTTAACATATAATACTTTTAGGGCCGAGTAGTTAAGGCCAAACTCCCTTCCAGCACTCAAAATACCTGCTTTTCGCTATTTTTCCGTTAAATGGAAAGAAAAGACAAATTAGTAAATCTGTGCGCAATTTTACTCCTGCTTCCCGGAGCAGGTGCTTTGGCGTGGGCGGTTTACTATTTTCCGCTGGCCAAAGTCGATATCGGCTTAGGCGTTTTGTCGGTGGTGATGGTCTTTTTCAGCTCGTATCTGCGCATTCAGCTGCCCAGGACGAAGATCCATTTAACTATTTCCGACGCCCTGATCATCGTTACCCTATTGATTTACGGGGGTGAGATATCCGTTCTGCTGGCGGCGCTCGAATCCGGTTCGACCTCGATCAACCTGCGCCGGCAGGGCGTGTCAATTAAGACAAAAACCATCGGGCTCAATATCCTGATATCGGCCTTTTCGGTTTTCGTCACCTCTCAGATCACGCAATTGATCTTTGGGCCGATCGAAGGGGTCTCAGAATCAAAGGACATCGGCACATTTGTAATGGTGCTGGTGACCATGGCGCTTTCCCAATTTTTACTTAATTCGACCCTGGTCTCGCTTTTCGCCTCGATAAAGACCGAGACTTCCTGGCTCAAGGCCTGGTATGAATATTGTTTGAATACACTGGTGATGTATCTGACCGGCGCGCTGATGGCCGGCCTGATCACCAAATCGCTGCAGCAGGTAAATATCTATTTGCTGTCAGTGGTCGTCGGGTTTTTCGCGGTAGTTTATTTTACCTATCGACGCTATGTGAACGACGTAAAACGTACCGCCGCAAAAGCCGAACAGCTGGAGCGTGACCGCGCCGAGCAGGCCGAAAAACATGTAGCGGAACTTGAACACTACGTCGCCGAACTGGAAAAAAGCAGTATCGCCCTGCGCGAAAGCCGCGAGAAATTCCGTCATGCCGCTTACCACGACGCGCTGACGCAACTGCCGAACCGCAATTACTTCATCGATCAAATAAAAGCGCTTTTAGAAAAAAGTAAAAACACTTCCGATCATAAATTCGCCGTTCTTTTTTTGGACCTGAACCGCTTCAAGATGATGAACGACAGTCTCGGGCATTTTATGGGAGATTGCCTGATACTTCAGGTTGCCCAGCGCCTGTCCGAATCGGTCGGCGCATGGGGATTGGTGGGAAGGTTCAGCGGAGATGAATTTGCGATCACCATTTCCGACGTTTCGACGGTCGATGAGGTCACTGCCTTTTCCGAGAAGATCGCCCGCCGCATTGCCGAACCTTTTACTCTCGAGGGACGGCAGGTTTTCACCAGCGTCAGTATCGGAATAGTTTTTGGCAGTTACCAGTATGATGCGGCCGAGGATATTTTGCGCGACGCCGACATCGCCATGTACCAGGCCAAAGAAGGCCACAAACCTTACGTGATCTTCGACCGCAAAATGCACGTTGATGCGGTCAAGCTGCTGGAAGTGGAAACCGACCTGCGCTATGCGATCGAACGCGACGAAATAGAGCTGTATTACCAGCCGATCATTGCCCTGGAAGATGCGAAGCTTTCCGGATTTGAAGCGCTGGCGAGGTGGAATCATCCGCAGCGCGGCCAGATCCAGCCGTACGAATTTATCCCGGTCGCCGAAAACACCGGGCTGATCGTGCCCATGACCCTCAAAATATTGAAATCGGCCTGTAAACAGATCGTCAGATGGCAGCAGGATTTTCCGGGAAATGAAACTTTGACGATCAGCGTAAATTTGTCCGGCAAACATTTTGCTCATCCGGAACTGGTCAATCAGATCAAAAATATCTTGGGCGATACTTACCTTTATCCCGGTTCTTTGCGGCTGGAGATAACCGAAAGCGCGGTCATGGACAATGCGGAACGGGCCATCTCAATGCTGAAAGAGATCAGGGAACTCGGCATCAAACTCAGCATCGACGATTTTGGCACGGGTTATTCGGGTTTGAGCTACCTGCACCGTTTTCCGATCGATACACTGAAGATCGACCGCTCTTTTGTGAGCACGATGGAAGAGGGAAGTGAGAACGGCGAGATCGTAAGAACCGTCATCGCGCTGGCCAAAGCCTTAAATCTCAGTGTCGTGGCGGAAGGCATCGAAAGTATTCACCAGCTGCACCAGTTGCGGATATTGGGATGCGAATTTGGCCAGGGATATCTTTTCTCGCGCCCGCTTCCCGTGCTTGAGATAGAAAAGATGCTGGGTGACCCGGCGCGCTGGCGCAACATTTTCCCCAAAGCCGACCCGGAATTATTTCACCTGCTTCCCGATCCACAGCCTCAATTAAGATTGGCAAAATAAATACTACGGAGCGCGGGCATCTGCCTGCAAAGGCTGCATAGCAGCCTGAAAAGTTTTGCCGCGGATTTTCGCGGATAAACACGGATTAGAATTTCTTCAGATCGCTGAAGTATACGTTGATCTGCGGCTGTTTTTGACGCTTTTTTAAACGCTGCGCGTTCATGCAGGCAAGATGCCCGCGCTCCCAGGGAAGAGGGCCTGATCAAACGTGTATCTTTGGCTGTGCCGTGACGGGAAAAGAATTTTCGTAAACCGCGGACATATTTAACAGGGTGCTTTCCGACCAGAAGTCGCCGATCAGTTGCATTCCGATGGGCAGGGCTTCGCCGGAAATTCCGCAGGGAACAGAGATCCCGGGAACGCCGGCCAGGTTTGCCGAGACGGTATAAATATCATTTAAGTACATCGCTAACGGGTCGTCGGATTTTTCACCGATCTTAAAAGCCGTCGTCGGCGAGGTCGGCATCAGGATCGTATCGCATTGTGAAAACGCTTTAGCGTAATCTACCCGCAGCAGCGCGCGCACCTTTTGCGCCTTCGCATAATAGGCGTCGTAATAACCGCTCGAAAGCACATAAGTGCCGAGCATAATTCTTCGTTTTACTTCCGGCCCGAAACCTTCCTCGCGGGTTTTTTTGTACATCGCGCGCAGCTCGTGCGCATTTTCCGCGCGGAACCCGTAACGCACGCCGTCAAACCGCGCCAGGTTCGACGAGGCCTCGGCGGTGGCGATGATGTAGTAAACCGCGATACCGTATTTAGCGTGCGGCAGTTCGACGTCGACAATTTCGGCTCCCAAAGAGCGGTAATTATCGATCGCGGTTTCCACCACATTTCGCACTTCGTCATCCAACCCTTCGCCAAAAAGCGCGCGCGGAATGCCGATCTTTTTGCCTTTGATATCGTGATCGAGCGCGGCCGCGTAATCCGGCACCGGCACGTCCGCCGAGGTAGAATCAAGCGGATCGCGTCCCGAGATTGTTTGCAAAACGGCGGCAACATTTTTCGCCGTCCTGGCAAAAACACCGATCTGATCGAGCGACGAGCCGAACGCAACCAGGCCGTAGCGCGAAACTCGACCGTACGTCGGCTTGATGCCGAAAATTCCGCAAAGGGACGCCGGTTGCCGGATCGAACCACCGGTGTCTGATCCAAGCGCCGCCGGAACTATGCCAGCCGCTACCGCCGCCGCCGAACCGCCGGAACTGCCGCCCGGCACACGCGTCGGGTCCCAGGGATTTTTTACCACTCCAAAGGCAGAATTTTCATTTGACGAGCCCATCGCGAATTCATCGAGATTTGTTTTGCCGATGACGACCGCCCCGGCATCATTCAATTTTTCGACGACAGTCGCGTTGTATTGCGGTTTGTAATGTCCCAAAATATGCGAGCCGCACGAGGTCTGCGAATCGCTGGTACAGATGTTATCTTTGACCGCGATGGGGAACCCTTTGAGCGGCAGCCCCCCGTCAGTGTCGTCAGTAGTGTCCAATTCGGCGGCGCGTTTTAGCGCGTTCTCGCGATCGATGCGAAGAAATGCATTAAGCTCGGAGTTGAGCTTTTCAGCATCGTCCAAAACTTTTTCTATTTGCGTTTTTATTTCACTCATTTATATGGAGCGCCGAATTTATTCGGCACGAACGCTGCGCGTTCGAAACGCACCGGCTGACACCGGCGCTACTGACATCCTCGTCTACTTTCAAGAGCCGCCTAGAGTCGGATTCAAAACTTTGAACCTTGAACTTTGAACCATTATTGATATTTTTCGCGGCCCAGCGTTTTCACCAGGTTTTCATTTTGGTCATCGACGAAATTACTGATCAGCCACTTATCGCCGCGCTTTTCCGCATCTACTTTCATCATCCGCTCTGCCGGTTTATTATCGGTTAGCCAAAACAGCCGCACGTTGTGTGAGACGCTGCTTTCCCCCGATATTTTGCACTCGCCTACCTTGAATCCGGTCGGATATTCCTGCGATGCGGTAAAAGGATCGCCGTCCATAAAAGGAACTTCATCCGGGTGGGCTTTTACAAATTCATCCTGCCGCGTAAATTCATTCTGCAAAAGCTTGTAAAGCTCCGGGGTCAGAAAGTTTTCTTTCTTCGCCACGTTTTCGCGCGTGAATCCCATATCATCGCTGCTGGTAAAATGCTGCGAATAGAACGAGCGTACCGTTTCGCGCGAAGCGGTGCATTTACCGTCCTCGATCTGCGGTATATTGCAGGATGTCAGCGCCAGGCCGATGAATAACAAAAAACTCCACATCGTAAAATTCCTCATTAAATTGTTACAAAACTTTCGGGACGCGAAAATGTCCGGAGTGCGCATCAGGCGCCTGATCAAGCGCCAGCGCCTGTCCCAGCGATGGGCGGACCAGATCGTCGCGGTCAGACACGGTGGCTTCGCCCGCGGCGGTCAGGCCGCCGAGCGCCGCCTCGATATCGCCGACGTCGAGTTCGTTCAGTTGCTCGACGTATTCCACGATGCTTGCCATCTGCGGCGTATAAAGCTCGACTTCTTCGTCCGAGATCTCAAGATGGGCCAGCTCTGCTATTTTTCTTACATCCATAAATTATCCGTAAAGATCTTTTTTTCTTACCAGGCAATTTCCCGCGGCTCGTAAAAATAATTCTCTCAGCTCAGGGTCTTCGATTCTATCTGCTGCTTCGCGCAGTCGCGGCGTTAATTCTTCCCGCGACCGCCGGTCAAAACCTAGCCGTTCGACCGCCTTCCGCTCCTGCGCTTCGCGGCCGGCGGAAAATTGTTTACTATCAACACGAAATTCGATGAACGTCACGACTTCTTCGCCGAGCAGGGAATTCAATTTAAAGATCATCTGACCGCTTAAGTGTTCCAGGTGCCTTTTCCAGATCTCATCCGGAACGGCGACGATCAGACGTTTTTTGTCCAACCCGGTGGGCGCGGTATTTCGCTCAAGATTTTCCCCCGCAATACGTTTCCAGGCGGCAAAGACAAGCGGCTCGCGCAGCGGATTGGACTCGCCCGCCTCACGTAAAACTTTTGGCAATGCGCGGAAAATATCTTGCATCTTTTTGTGCGATTAAAGCCAACTTTCGCAAATAGTTGGATTTGCTTTTGCGCGCGGCTTAAGACACTATTTACGATTAAAACACGACTTCGATGGAAAAACAAAAGGATGAAAAATTTGCGCTGCCGCCGTTGATACTGGCTTCGGGAAGCCCGCGCCGGGCCGAAATACTAAACT
The DNA here is from genome assembly GCA_963766895.1 of uncultured Acidobacteriota bacterium. Classification (GTDB taxonomy): domain Bacteria; phylum Acidobacteriota; class Blastocatellia; order Pyrinomonadales; family Pyrinomonadaceae; genus DASYKT01. Next base: position 89,096 of record CAVYCB010000003.1, on the reverse strand, counting down.
TTGTCGGCTGGAGTTTTGAAAAACTCGTGCCGGATGTCGACGAATCGATCGTGGCCGGTGAAAGCGCCGCCAAATACGTGGAAAGGCTGTCTCGTGAAAAGGGGAATGCGATCGCCGGACAATTGGAAAACGGCCTGGTGCTGGCGGCCGATACGACGGTCGTTGTCGATGAAGAGATACTCGGCAAACCTATTGACGAAGAAGATGCACGGCGAATGCTTCGCATGCTGAGCGGGAAATGGCACCAGGTCCTAACCGGCGTCTCTCTGATCAAGGTTGAAAACGGGGAGAGGGAAATATCTACCGCCAGGCAGGAGACCGGTGTTAAGTTCGCGGCACTTAATGAAGCTGACATCGATTTTCTGGTCGAATACGGTTCGCCTCTCGATAAAGCCGGTGCGTACGCCGTGCAGGCGCAAGCCGCGCTTTTTATCGAAGAGATCAGGGGCGACTACTGGAATGTGGTGGGTTTGCCGGTGAATCTGGTCTATAAAATGATTTCAAGATTTCAATATTCCAGAATTCCATGAATGCAAATTTCGGATGTAAAGTCACAAGTTCAGAGCGATTTAACAAATCAGGATCCCAGAGCGAATCTGGAATCCTGAAATTTTTGGAATATTGAAATTCTGCTTATTTCAATAAACTATCGATCTTTGCCGCGATGTCGGGTGTGATATCGCTTTCCGGATCGATACCGCCAAACGACGCGCCGGAGATCTTTCCGGTTTTGTCTAAAACGACAAAGGCCGGTATCTGGTCCACACCAAATCTCTTCAGCACCTGTCCTGTCGGGTCGCGCAGCACACTCATCGTCAGCTTGTTCTTATCGGCAAAGGCCTTGAGCTGGTCATCGGTGGCGTAGTTCTTCGATTTGGCATTGTCCGAATCGTTGCTGACCCAATAGATCGCGACCTGTTGGCCGGCGTATTTTTTTGCCAGCTTGTTGGTAATCACAGCCTGGTCTTTTGAAAGCGGCAGCCACGAAGCGCCCACCGCCAAAACTACTACCTTATTTTTTTGCGCCTGCACATCGACCATGGCTCCGTCCAGAGACTTGAGCGTAAGGGAAGTTTGGGCCAGAGCGCTGCCCGTACAAATAAAGGCGACCACCAGGACCGCCCAGATAAATCTTTTGTTTAGCATAGCTTTTTTATAAATATGCACGCCTTTCGCGCGCGTCGCAGTAGTTAGATGCAAAGTATATGCCAAATGTTCACTTACGGTTCAAAATCGTGTTGTCTATCAATCGGACCGCACCAAAACGGGCCGCCACCGCTATCACAACCGTCTCATCTTCAATTTTTGCAATAGGTTGCAGATTCTCGGCGTTTACCACGCTGACATAATCGAGTTTTGCCTGCGGTTCGGCCGCAATTTTTTCACGCACTATTTCCGCTAATTTTGCGGTATTTCGTTCACCCTCGCGAAAGGCAAGCTTGGCGGCGCGGAGCGCCTGGTAGAGCAGCGGAGCGGCTTTCTTTTGCTCTTCGCTCAGATAAGCGTTGCGGGAAGAAAGGGCCAGTCCGCTTTCTTCTCGGATGGTCGAGCAGGACCATCACCTCCGTCTCAAACCCGAGGTCTTTGGCCAGCCGTTTGATAACGACAGCTTGCTGAGCGTCTTTTTGCCCGACAAAAGCAAAATCCGGGCGAACGGTGTTCAAGAGGATGGTCACGATCGTCGCGACGCCGCGAAAGTGGCCGGGGCGAAATTCGCCTTCCATCGATTCGGATAATCCTTCGACCGTTACATAAGTGGAAAAACCGTCGGGATAAATATCTTCCGCGGTGGGCGCGAAAACATAATCGACGTTGTATTCCGCTAAAAGGGCGGCGTCGGCGGTCAGATCGCGGGGATATCTTTCAAAATCCTCGCCTTTGCCGAATTGTGTAGGGTTGACGAAAACAGAAACGATGACGATGTCGCACATCTGCCGCGCTTCGGTTATCAGGCTCAGATGTCCTTCGTGCAGGGCGCCCATCGTGGGAACAAACCCGACGGTCTTTTCCTCACGCCGCAGCTTACGCGCAATAGACGACATCCGTTGACGGCGGTTGATGATCTCCATAAAAGAATGGGAACCGTATACCGGAACATGGCCTCATTTTTTAAAAGGCGGTTCGCAATTTATTCAACTGGATCTTTCTTTTTTGGTTTCGGTAGTTGAAAGTCTTTAATTCTTTGGCCGTTCTCTTCCGGCAATCCGTATGATTCCTTGTCGCTCGGGTAGACGCCGTTCCGGACATCTTCAGCCCAGCGGGTGATCGCATCGGTCATCGTTTCGCGCAGGTTCGCATAGGGGCGGACAAAGCGCGGCAGCTTGCCGAAGCTTAGACCCAGCAGATCGTGTAAGACCAATACCTGAATATCGCATCCCGCGCCCGCGCCGATGCCGATCGTCGGTATCTGCAGGCTTTCCGTAATTACTTCGGCGATCTCGCGAGGTACCAGTTCGAGCACGATAGAGAACGCCCCGGCGTCTTCCAGCATTTTCGCTTCATCGATGATCTTTTGCGCGGTTTCCAAAGTTTTTCCCTGCACGCGGTAGTTTCCGAGCCGATTGATCGATTGCGGCATCAAGCCGATATGTCCCATCACCGGGATCTCTTCATCGACCAGGCGTTTGACGATGTCCACGCGATTTTCGCCGCCTTCAAGTTTGACCGCTTCGGCGCCCGCTTCTTTTACCAGCCTCAGCGCGTTGCGAACGGTTTCGTCTTTGTTGACGTGATAGGTGCCGTAAGGCATGTCGGCGACGATCAGCGCGCGCTGGACGCCGCGTTTAACCGTGCGGACCGTATGGATCATTTCTTCCAGCGTCACCGGGACAGTGTTGCCATAGCCGAAGACGACATTGCCCGCGCTGTCGCCGACCAGGATAATATCCACGCCCGCTTCATCTACCACGCGGGCGGTCGGATAGTCATAGGCTGTCAGGCATACGAGTTTTTCACCGCGAGCTTTGGCTGCTATCAGTGAGGGAGCAAAAACTTTTTCGATCCGGTCGGGTTGTAAATACGCCATAGTGTTAAATTCCTGTTAGCTAAGCTTAAAATTCTAGCAAATTTTCGGGTTTTATAGAAGATTGATGGCTTTGCTTCTGAAGTTACAAATTGCCGCCGGCCTTCAGCCGGTAACGGTTCGGAATCACTTCGCGTGAGCGGTCAACGGAAGTGTTCACCTGTTCCAGTGAGCCCAAGTGAACACCCTGTTCCAAAAATGTTCCAGAAATCTCGTAAAATTCACAAATCCGCGGGTTAAATTAAAAAAGAACATTGAGATCGGAAAATTCAGTTACCCGCCGCTCTTTTCCATCTCAGCCACCTGAAAGCATAACTCAGCCAGGGAAATTTAGTCGCCAGGGTTTTAATTTTATTCGTGATATTTGGTTGTTTTTGTGTTGAATTTTCGTTTAATAATGGATTCGCGGCTTTGCCGCAGTGATGTGCGGTAAGCCTACGGCTTACCGGGCCGATGTTTTTATTTGACGGAGGCTGAGCCTCCGTGTGTTTCTAAGGAGCGACTCCCCGGAAAGGCAGAGCCCTTCCGCACAGCACGGCGGCAGAGCCGCAAACCTCATCTCGATAGTTCACCGATATTGCCAGCAATCTGTGTACGGAATTCAGGTTCCGGGCGCCAGCGCCGGACATTGGATTTATCGGGGCAGGCGTGCAGCAGATCGCTGATCGCCCGGTTAAAAACAGGATGGACGAACTGCGGCGCGACCTCATTCATCGGCACCAGGACGAAATTTCGCAAATGCATGCGCGGGTGCGGCAAGGTCAAAAATTCGGTTTCGTGCAGGGAATTGCCGTAAAGAAGCAGGTCAAGATCAACGGTGCGCGGTTCTTTTACGCCGGTATTCTGCCGCTTGCGGCCCAGCAGGTATTCGATGCGCAGCATTCTGGCCAGCATTTGCTCCGGGGAAACGTTGGTAACGTGGACTTCGGCCACCTGGTTAAGAAAATCGGAAGGGCTGTCGATCTCGACCGGTTCGGTCTCATAAATGGCAGAGAGACGCGTGACGCAGATACTGGCTTCCAGCAACCCGCGAACGGCAAGCAAAAGATTACCCGCCCGGTCACCAAGATTCGAGCCTAAACTGATATAAGCTGTGATAGTTTCCAGTTCCATTTAAGCCTTTTTTACTCGATATTCAAGATATAATGCCAGGAACTTACTACACCGGAATTACTTTTAAACCAAAAAAGGCAGAAATGCGATAGTCACGGAGCCTGTTAACCGTAACAATGAGGTCAGAACCGGGAACGTAGTGACCGGGTGGTCTAAAACCATCGGAAACCCGGTCACTACGTTCCCGGTTCTGACCTCATTCCCAGCAAAAACTTTTTCGTCGGGACTGCCGGTAATTCACAAAAATCTATCAGATGTGCGGCAGCAGCGACCTAAGTGCTTTTTTAAGTAACAGGGCCGCCGCCGCTCGCGCTTGGGAGCTTTTATCTGAACGAATATTAGAACGTGGGAGCTAATACACATTCAAAACCTAAATTTGTAGTGTTTATATAATTTCTTTCGGAATAGATTAAAGATGATAGCTGATAACGGATAGATTCCGAATCTATTCTCTCTCATCTGGCAGCTCTTATCTATTCCGAATGATATCCGGACACCACTCAACTTGTTATGCGGAAAACAAAAAAACGTTACGGTGCTGTTTACCCCGATAAAAGCGGAGGCCGCCTTTTACATTTGGAGTCCGCGGCGTTTAAAATGTTGTTTGTTGATAACTTTTGAATCCAGTAATGCGTAAACTTTGAAAAGCGCATTTGGGCGGGTAGCAGAGTCCCGTCCCGACAAAAATGACTCGTAGAAAATTCCGCAACGGCCCCCGCAATACTCAACCGCCCGGCTCGCGGTCATTTCAGGAATACATTTTAGACCGGCCGTCGCCGCAAACGTCGCGGAGCGAGCTGCTGCGCCTGATCAGGGGCGGCGAAGACACTTATCTCGAACTTAAAGTAAAACTTTCCAATCCCGAAAAGATCACGCAGGGGATCATCGCATTGGCCAATACGGCGGGCGGCGTGATCATTTTCGGCATTACCGACCAGCTAAAGGTCGAAGGCCTCGACGATGCTTTGGGCGTCCGCGATGAATTGGTGCGCATTTGCCGGGAAGAGGTGGTGCCGCCGCTCATACCGCTGCTCGACACGGTTTCTTTTGACAGCGGGCGGCAGGTGGTCGTTCTGGAAGTTGAAGGAAAAAGGCGTCCGTACCGCACGCGCGATGGAAGATTTTACATTCGTTTCGGCGCGGAAAAAAGAGAAATTTCACGGCGCGAGCTTTCTTCCTGGCTGGAGGAAATACGTCCCCTTGGTTATGAAAATATTCCGGCCCCGGGAGCGCGCATCGCGGATATTGACGACGCGCTGCTTTGGACATTCGTGCGGGCGTTTTCCGACGATCTTTTTGAAGGCATTCTGCCGAACTTTGAGACGAACGAGATACTAAGGCGCGATCTATTGCTTGCCGTGGGACAGGGTGATGAAAGCAGCCCGACCGTGGCGGCCGTTTTGCTGTTTGGTAAGAATCAAAGAGTTGCCGAGCTTTTCCCCAGGGCGGCAGTCGTTACCACTCGATATTCCGGTGATGAAACAACCGGGACACTGGTGGAAAAACAGGAATTTTCCGGTAATTTGCTTTCACTCTATGAATCGAGCCTGCGGTTTATCGCCCGGTATTGCGATCTGCATGAAACAAAAGGCCAGCCCCTGCGCACTTTTAACGGCCATGATCAAACTGTAAAAGCGCGGGCAAATTACCTGCTGCCGGTTATCAGAGAAGCGCTGTCCAACGCGCTGACCCATCGTGACCTGGCGGTTAAAGATATTCCTACCCGGATAAATATTTACGATTCAACCATCGAGATAACTAACGCGCGGCGTACCAACGGTTTTGTTCCGCCGGCGTCGCGGGCGATCCGCTATGGTATTTCGCAGAGCTTGAATCCACAGATAAAAGATATCTTTACAAATCCGGCTTACGGGGCGGAGGTTCCGGCGGGCGGGCTGCCGATGATATTGCGGGAATCGCGCCTTTTTGCCTGCAGGCGACCTGAAGTGTACGCGTCCAACGACGAATTCAAACTCAAGATCTACGGGAAATAACGGAGCGCCAATAACGGAGCGCCGAATTTATTCGGCAATAAAAGCGCAGCGTTCAAAGTTCAAAAAAATTAGCCGCGAATTTCACGGCTAATTGAGAGCTTAGGCCGCAAGCGGCCCTGCCGAATAAATTCGGCGTTCCTTTTAATTTTTATCTTTCGGCGCGCTATCCTTCGGTGCGGTATAGAACGGGCGGTGCTGCACGACATATTCCTTGTCTTCGTACTGGCCATCGCCGTTGATATCCACTTTCACTTCCAGCTTATATTTTTTCCCATCATGCGGGCGTTCGGGCACATCGTAGGCGAGGCTGTATTGATTGCGCAGAAAGGCGTTTATATCTTTGAGTACGTTGGGGACTTCGCCTTCGAAAGTGATCGGGTAATATGCGCCGCCTGATTCCGCGGCAAGCGTTCGCAGAGCATTATTAGCCTGTAAAAAGGTCATGCGGCCCGGCGCTCCCGAGATATCGTCCGCCGCCGGAAGAAACTGCTCATACTTTTTAAAGAACATATTGCCGGTACCGATAATGTAGATCGGAACGCCGGCCGTCTGCACAACTTTACGGATCTTGTCGTAAGTGATCTTGCTGAATGTATCGATGCCCGAGGTGACCAAAAGAATGGCCCGCCGCCGGTTTTTGATATCAACCATCCCCGCGTAAGTCGCGTATTTCTCTTTCGAGCTTTCCAGTACTACCGTGTCGCCCCTGCCGCCGACCAAAGTAAAGTTGACCGCGTCCCAAACGTTATTTTCGCGAAAAGCCGGGTAGTTACGCAGCAGCAGATCTACCGCGGCCCTTAAGCGGGCAGGGTCATTGGTGAAATCGGTGATCGGCGTAGGACGCATATCGAAGGCGACGATCGAAGCATAATCCTGCGGAGGCTGGATAAAATTCGATACAAAATAAGCTACCGGGCGCAGCACTTCATAGGTGCCGGGCTCAAAACCGCCGCCGCCGGCACGGCCGAAATACTCGGTCCACTTGCTGAATTCAACGACGACGCCGATCGTGATCGGAGATTCAGGAGTGGAAAAATTCGTGATCTCCTGTTTTACGCCATTTTCAAAAACGGCAAAGTTTTCTTTTTTCAGGCCGACCACTATCTGATTCGTCTTTTTGTTATAGACAACGGCATCGATGTTGACGAGGTTGGTCGAGATCTTCAGGACGTCGGGATCTGTTTCGGCCTTATCTTCTTCTTTCCGGTCTTGTTTTACTTTTTCCGCTTCGGGATCGGGAGTGCCGCTGGGCCGGGCATTTTTCTTCTGGGTGCCCTTTGGCGTTTCGGTCGGGACCTGCTTTTTGGATTGAGCAAGCGCAGACCCGACGAGCAATACGGAAACCGTAAATGCCGTTAAAAACGCCACTAAAAACTTCGGAAAGGAAAAATGCCTCATTAAACTACCTCTTTCATCTCTTGCGCGCTGTCCCACAAAGACAGACTTTTTTTAATCAGATGAATTAAATCCGGATTAAGATGCCGCAATAGACTAAAAGTGTAGCAAAAATCAGTCTTGAGGTGAATCGGGATTGTCGACCTCGGCCTCAACGGTAACGTCAAAGGCGCCGGAGTTATCGTCCAGATTGCCTTCGTTTATACCCAGAAAGAGGGTGCCGTCACGCTGGGCAATGAATTCGCCCGAATTGCCGATGAAGATAAATTCGTCATTGTCATCGCCGATCACGGCTATTAAGGCGCCGGTAGCTTTTTGCTGCATCAGCTTATCCTTATCGGCAGAAGAGGCATCGCCGTCAGGTTTGGCGTAGCGGCCGGTTCCGAGCGAGATGTTGCCCCTGGCGCTGACGCGAACGCGCTGGCCGCGGCGGACGACAAAGCCGGAATTGGTCCATCCGTTGGCGGTGTTGTCGGCCAGAACTTTAACGCTGTTGCTGACCACGACAAAGTTGCCTTTAGCCGCGGGTTTGGTAACCGGAGGTTTGACCGCGTCGGCGGGTTTTTCCGGTACCGAAGTGCCTTTGACGGCTGAGGTTGGAGTTTGTGTGTTGTTAGGTTTTATCTCGGCGGTAGAGGTCGTGGAAGGGACCGGGTTTACCGAGTCGAAGATGATCGATTCGATCTCGTCGGCATAGACATTGATCTGCCGCCGGCGGCCGCGGCTGTCATCGCCGATCGCGATGATAAACTGGTTGTCCTTAAATTCAACGATCTTGCCTTTAATGACACTGCCGTCTTTCATACGAATGGTATCCGCCAAAGCAGAAATACTAAAAACAAACAGCAAACTTGCGGCGACTAACAATTTGATCATTCGGTATGGTTTTAACATTCCTTTTCTCCTGAAAATCTGAGATTAGTTTGGGCTGGCAGGTCATGGAAAACCTGTGTTCAACATAAATGTTTAACAAAGAAAACGGGTTTTGGCAAGTGGAATTACCACAATATGTTGTATGTCATTGCTCTTTGACCGGGTCTACCTTGGCGTCTTTTACCTCGGTCTTGAATTTTTTATAGTTACCGTACCTGGTAGTTTGGTTAACATTCATTCCTTTTACCAGAAAGACACGGGCCGAAATATTTATATCGCTTGCGAGCGGCAGCCAAATTTCGTCGTTGATCCGGTCCTGCTCCATCGAGAACGAAGCGCCTTTTCTCAGCTTGACGATACCGGCGGCAAAGCTGACGCTGTCCGCCAGGTAGGCTTCCATCCGCGCGACCTGCTTGTCTTTTTCGTCGATCCAGATAACGCCGGCGGCGTTACCGAAAAGCTTCAGGATGCTTTTAGCGTTCTTAAGGTTAAAGGCCGGGTTGGGCTCGAAATCGAAAACTATCACTTCGCGCCCGCGAAAGCTTTCACGGCGGGGATTGACCAGGCTGGAAGCACGCAGAACTTCAGCGATCGAAACCCTCGAAGATCCCTCTTCTTCACCTTTCTTTTCCTGCTTCGCTATCTTCTTTTCCAGGTCCTCGATCTCATCCGCCACTCTTTTATCTTCTTTTTCCTGCTGTTTTTCGGTGAGCGGCTTACCGTTTAATTCGATCTGGCGGCTGATCTTGTTGCCCTTGTAAAAAGTTATCTGGGAAGTTTCGGAAAAAAGCTCTTTCAGCGCGCCGTCCTTACCCACTTCTTTTCCCACCATGCTTTCCGTATAAGTGTAGCCTTCTAATATTTCTTCGATCCTGTCCTGGTTGGCCTTAACCTGTTCGAGCAGCTCGGGAATTTTAGGCAGCGGCGCGAGGGATGTTTGCGGAAAATCAAAAACCGTCCGGCCCGGAGATTTTGTTGTGCAGAACCTCATCGACGCCAACCTGGTAAATGTCGCCGGCGATATTCATTTTTATGCTGAACGGTTCAAGCACGACATCGACTTTGCGAAAATCACCGTAGTCAAAAGTTTTTACGCCATCGGCTGCCGGAAATTCTTCGCGTACGGGGAGTGCGGTTTGCGAGTCGAAATAAAAAGTAAGCCGGACACCTTTGGGAGTGGTTAAAAAGACCGTGTGGCAGCTTTTGCCTTCGATCTGTTTCAGCCCGCCGGAGATGACCTTTGCTTTTTCCGTTTTGTAATTAAGCCAGGAGTAGGAATGATAGGCGGCTTCTGCCTGAAAATCGCGCCCGATGTCGCCGGTCAAGGTTCGCGCGCCGGTGCGGGAATCACGCTGCCACGCGGTTTTACCGTTATACCCGGCGGCGGTCTCAAAACCGTTCAAGTCGTACGCTATGTGATAAGAGTTCGGCGAAACGGTCTGGACCCGGAAACTTCCGGTGCTGTTATCGGAAGGGCGGGTGATCTTGCCCTGGAACGTCCTCGACTGCACGGACCTGAGGGCTTTTTCGCCGCCCAGAGCTTTGGCCGCCTGTTTTAATATCTTGTCAGGAGACTGGGCAGGCGAGCTGCCCGCGAGAGCAAGCAGAACAGCCGCCAAAAATATCAGAATTGAAATTCTTTTCATGAATACTGTTGAAGTCAAAAAGCAACGCGTCAGAACCGGGAACGGTAGTGACCGGGTAAATGAGCGCAGCGAAAAACTATCCGTATATGGTCCGCCGGATAAGAAACCCGGTTTCGGCTACCACTTGGCGTTCCCGGTTCTGACCTCATCACGATAGTCGCCATTTTACTCTGAGATCGGAAAGCGGTAACCCGCGCTTCGTAAGATGCATCACGCAAAAGCCGCGATGTCCGAAAAGATCAAAGCCTATCGCCGATACGATCGTATTCGCCGCGAAAATGTAAAAGCGGCTTACCTTCGTTAAAGAATGCGGCCTCAATCTCACCAACATAAATTGTATGGTCGCCGCCGGAATAGCTGTGCATAAGCCGGCATTCCATATTTGCCAGCGCGCCGTTTAGCAGCGGCAGCCCGCCGGCGCCGTCGTGGTATTCGGTTTCACTAAACCTGTCTTCGATGGGCGCGGAAAAACGTTCCGATAATTCGGTTTGGGTTTCGCCCAAAATATTAACGGCGAATTTTTTGCTTTCGGCGATACAATTATGGCTGCCCGTATCTTTGCTGATGCATACGAGTACCAGCGGCGGTTCGAGCGAAACCGAGCAAAAGGCGCTGACCGTCATCCCATGAGGGCGGCCGCTGCTATCGACACTGGTGACGACGGTGATCCCGCTGGCAAATCTGCTCAGCGCGGCCCGAAAATCTTCTTTGGAAATCGACATAAAATACTTAACGGGACATTTGGCAACTATTAACTTTTAACTACTAACTATTAACTGTTTTTCAGAATTTCTTTTGAAATAGTGAATAGTGCACAGTGTATAGTTGATAGTCGGCGGCGATTTTGCCTGAGGAAAATCTTAGCATAAAAATATTATATGGCTTATGACGCAATAGTTGTGGGTTTGGGAGCGATGGGCAGCGCCGCTGTTTATCAACTGGCGAAACGCGGGGCGAAAGTGCTGGGCATCGACCGGTTCCGTCCGCCGCACGATCTCGGCTCGAGCCACGGCGAAACGCGCATCACGCGCCAGGCGATCGGCGAAGGCGAAGAATATGTTCCGCTGGCACTGCGCTCATATGAGATCTGGCGCGAGATCGAGGCCGAAACCGGCACTAATACCGGTGCCTTGCTGACCGTGACCGGGGGCCTGGTAATGTCGAGCACCGCCAATAAAAATTTGCTGCACGGCAGCGGGAATTTTCTCGGACAAACGATCGCCTGCGCGGAAAAATACGGCATAAAGCACAGCGTGTTGACCGCCGATGACATCAGGCGGGAGTTCCCGCAATTTGCCATAAACGGAGACGAGGCCGGCTATTATGAAAACGAAGCCGGGTTTTTGCGCCCGGAAAACTGCATAGGATCTCAGCTCGAACTGGCAAAAAAATACGGCGCGGAAATTCATTTTGACGAAAAAGTTTTGAGCTTTGACGGAAATGAGGTCATGACGGAAAAAGGAAAATACCGGGCTGCTAAGATAATAATTTCCGCCGGGCCGTGGGTGAACGAATTTGTAAGCGAAGAATTTCGTAAGCTGTTTAAAATTTACCGGCAGGTTTTGTACTGGTTCCAGTTGCGCGAAGATGCGGATAACTACCTGGTAGGGAATTTCCCGATCTTTATCTGGCAATTCGGACGCTGGGCTGACGATTTTATTTACGGGTTTCCGGCACTCGGCGGAAAAAAAGGCGGGTTAAAGCTTGCCGCCGAACAGCATGTGAACACTACCGATCCCGATAGCACCGGCGATCCGGTTCCACGGGAAGAGATCGAAAAAACGTACCGGCAATACGTCGGGCCGCATTTTCCCGGACTAACCGATCGCTGTATCAAAGCCGTTACGTGTCTTTATACCGTCACGCCCGACGACGGTTTTGTTATCGACCGCCACCCGCAATATGAAAATGTGATCATTGCCTCTCCATGTTCGGGGCACGGGTTCAAACATTCCGCGGCCGTGGGAGAAATTCTGGCGGAACTGGCGCTTGCGGGAAAGACAAAATTCGATATCAGCAAATTTTCGCTGGATAGATTTCTTTAAGTACAGCAATGACACTATTAACTTTTAACTATCAACTGATCACTGTTTTCCTTTATTAACAGTTAATAGTTCGCAGTTGATAGTTAATAGTGGTGAACATGAGACTACGCCTGCTTGGCTTTTAACAGGTCCCTTATTTCCGTCAGCAATGTTTCGCTCGGTGTCGGCGGGGCGGCGGCGGCCAGGCTATTAAAATATTTGATGAACCAGCGCGCCAGCAGAAACATTACAAATCCCACGATCAGAAAATTTATGATATCGGTAATGAACTGGCCGTACATTATCAGCGGAGCACCGCCCTTTATGGCCGCATCCAGAACTTCCGGTTTGGTCGTGCTGTTGTACTGGCCGCTCAGGTCGATGAACATCGAAGTAAAACTCAGCTTTCCACCCGTCAGGTAGCCGATGACCGGCATTATCATTTTTTCATTCAAGGTGGTGACGATCTTGCCGAATGCGGCCGCCATGATGACCGCGATAGCCAGGTCGAGCACATTTCCGCGCGCGATAAAAGCTTTGAAGTCTTTTAACATACAAGTATCTCCTTTATTTTCAGAGGATTTGCGTACTAATGAGTTTTTATGCTAACGGGGAATATTTGTCAAGAAAAAGGCCCGGCAGAAACCAAGGCAGTTATGGAGCGTGCCATTATTTCAAGATTCCAAACATTCCAGAATTCCAAAAGAACTCTTTTGAAATAATGGAATCATGGAATTCTGAAATAAAGACACGCACGCTCCCATAATTGTAGCGTTTCTGCCCTTAAGACCATCGCGCTTAATTTTGATTTTTCTTGAGGTTCTCGATCAATTCGATAAAACGCGGTTCGCTGCGGATAGATTCCAGGATCGAAACTTTTTCATACCAGGGATAATTCAGATTGCCAAGTTTCACGGCGTGTTCCAGCCAATGCAGAGCTTTTTCCTTGTCGCCAAGCAGAGCATGGGCGCCCGCCATCCAGAGCGAAGAATCATGGTCCGCGTCGGCGGCTTCCTCGACCTTTTCCGTCAGCTGCGCCCGGGCTTCTTCCGTTTTGCCTTGCCTGGCCAAATAGATCGCCAGCACAGGTCGGATGCCGTGCATTTTTGGATTATGCTCCAGGACTTCGCTTATTAGCGCGATCGCGTCATCCACCTTGCCTTGCTCGTAGAAAAGGCGCGAGCGGAAAAACTTTATCAGCGGATGGTCCGGCTCCATTTTTGCCCCGGCATCGAGTTCCGTCAAAGCCTCGTCAAATTTCTCCTGGTACATCAGGATGCGAGCCTTGTTGTAACTGGCGACCACTCTTGCCGCCGGGTCGAGACGCACCAGCCTGTCCCAACTCTTGATCGCCGTTTGATAATCGCCGTCCAGCCGGCTCATCGTGCCTTTGACGAAATAGAGCGCCGCATCGTTGGGAAATTGCTCCTGCAGGACCTTGATCTCCGCCCGCGCTTTTTTCTTTTCACCGCGCGAGAGATAGATCATCACCATCAGCACACGGGCTTCGAGCACGTTCGGATCATATTTGATCGCTTTGCTAAAGGCGGTTTCGGCTGCCGTAAAATCTTCGTAATTTCCCAGGCCTTTAAAAACACGGTTGGCATAGCAGGCGCCAAGACCGCTGTAAGCCAGCGCAAATTGCGGGTCCAGCTCGACCGCGCGTTTGAAATTGGCGATGGCCGCGTCGCAATCCTCCATCGAAACGGTACGGAAAATAAAACGCCCGAAATTATCACGCGCACGCAAATATTCCTCATAGGCGTCGACGTTGTCGGTCGCGCGGCGGCCAAGCATTTCCTGTTCGCCGTCCGTTAGTTCAAGCCGCAATCCGCCCAGGATCCGCTGGCCAATAATGTCCTGCAGGTCAAAAATATCGGCGCCCTCGGCATCGATGCGGTCGCTCCAGAGGATCTCACCGCCCGCCACATCCAGCAGCTGCGCCGTTACGCGCATCTTTTCGCCGGAGCGCAGAAACCCGGCGGAAAGCACGGCGTTGACGCGGAGCTCCTGCCCGGCCTCGCGCGGATCGATCTCCTTGCCCTGGTATTTGGCGATGACCGAGCTGGGACGCACGATCAGCGAACGGATCTGGGCGAGTTCGGTGATCACCGCGTCTGCCAGGGAAAATTCGTAGAAACTCGAGCTCGGGTCGTTATTTAAATTTTTGAAGGGAAGGATAGCGATGCTTTTCTTATCGCTGGTCATGGTATTTGAAAGCGACAAGTCGCTTGAGGAAACATGCGCCGGCGGCTGTGATGAGCTCGATTGCCCCGTGCGGAACGAGGGCGACTCAGACTCGCCTTTTCCGCGCAGGAAATTCCAGGCGCGCTTTACCACGTTATTGCCCTGAATATGGCGCGGAGTATATAAGGACATATCCAGGTTATCACCGGAAACATCATGTAAAACTTGTTTCAGATCGTCTCGCATGTCAGAAATTTTTTGATACCTATCCTGCGGTTTTTTCGCCATCGATTTATCGAGTATTTCCTGTACCCGTACCGGTACCGGTTCCGAGCGTACTTCCGCTAAAGGCTCCGGCTGATCGTAAAGAACGGCGTGGCGTACATCGACGACGGTTTTTCCTTTAAAAGGCCAGATCCCCGCCAGCATTTCGTAAAGCAATACGCCGGTCGAAAAAATGTCGGCCCGGTAATCGACCTTATCTCCGCGCGCCTGTTCGGGCGCCGCGTAGGTGGCCGTGCCGTAGGGAACACCGATCTCCGTCAGGTCGTTACGGTCGGCGGGCCTGATATCTTCGTCGTCTTCATCATGTATAAGTTTTGCCAGGCCGAAATCCAGGATCTTTACCTGCCCGTGCTCATTGACCATTATGTTGCCGGCTTTGACGTCGCGGTGGATGACCCCCTTGGCATGGGCGGCGGCCAGCGCGTCAGCTACCTGGATAGCGATGCTCAGCGAACTGCGCAGGTCGAGCGGGCGACCATTTACCAGCTGGCGCACGTTTTTCCCCTCAACATACTGCATGGCGATGTAATGCAGCCCGTCCTCGGATTCATTGAGGTCGTAGATGGTGCAGATATTAGGGTGATCGAGGGAAGAGCAAAGCTGGGCTTCGCGTTGGAATCGTTTGAAATTGGAAGATTTTACGGTCAGCTCGGGAGGAAGAACTTTTATGACGACCGGGCGTTCGAGCTTGGTATCAAGGGCTTTATAAACCGTTCCCTGACCCCCGGAACCGATCTTTTCCAAGATTTTATACTGGTTGATCTTTGCGCCAATCATAATGATCGCAAGGGACCCTGAGTTTATCCTTATCTTTGACTCTTGTAGGTTAGGATATGTTGTATTTTAAGTCGAGCACGAATTAAGTGCAAATCCTTTCAGAGTCAATAAATTGAAGCGTCTAAGACGACCGACCGCCGCCTAACGGGGAATTATCGTTCAGCCCCGCAGCGGCGTGCCCCAACCGGATTGGATGTATTCGCCGTCGAGTACGATGCACGGAACGGTCAGATCGCCGCCGGAAACCTCAAGCATCTCGTTTTGCCGCTTTTTGTCGTTTTGTGCGTCATAATCGATAAATTCGACACCCCCCGCCGTGTAGTGGTCGCGGGCCTGCTGGCAATAAGGGCAGCCGGGTTTCGTATACAAGACTAAAGCCATATGAAAATTTTCCCTTTCTGTGAGAATATTTTAACAGTCCGGCAGAACAATGCCAAAGTTTTGACGGGCCAATAATTAACAGGAATTCCATATCGCCAAAAATGATCGAAAACGAGCTCTTCGAGCCTTACGAAAAATTAGTGGAAATTGAGATCTGCGGCAAAAAGGCCATGGTCCCGGAAAACAATATGCTGCTGCGGTGTTTCCAGTTCCTTTCACTGGAAAGCGTATCGATGGGGGATTTTTGCTGGAATGCGGATTGCGCCAATTGCCAGGTCTGGCTCGAAACCGCGGGGAAAGAAAAGCCGGCACTCTCATGCCGGACAAAGGTAGAAGAAGGAATGAAGATCGTTCGCATGGCCGATGAAATTGATTTAGGGGATAGCGGTGAACGGTGAGTGATTAGTGGTGAACGAAAAAGCAATTCCAGTTTTGACACTGCCTTACCCGCTTCGACAACATCTAATCACTAATCACTAATCACTAATCACTAATCACTAATCACTAATCACTAATCACTAATCACTAATCACTAATCACTAATCACTAATCACTAATCACTAATCACTATTTTTTCACGTCTTCCATTACTTCTTTCGGATAAGCGCCTTCACGCAGATTGATGCCGTATTCGGTATAAGCCTTTAAGGCGGAAACCATCTGCGACCAGCCCATACAATTACCGTACGACATATTTAAGCCGTCCTGAGTTTCGCTCCAGCCGCTTTCGGTAATGCTGACCAAAGTGCTGCCGTCATTAAGCGCCTTGAAACGCATTTCCACCACGTTATCCGGGCGGTCTTTCTCGCCTGCCCATTCCAGCACGATCAGCTCGTTAGGTACGACCTTTGTTATCTTGACGGGAAATCCTTCCTCGTCCGCGCCGTGAAAATCGGCGAATTTCCATTTCACCGTGGTGCCTTCATCAAGCGGGCCGGTTGCTCCGCCGGTGGTGAAATATCCGCTCAATTTATCCGGGTTATAAACCGCATCGAAAACTTCCGCCACCGGTTTTTGTACGGCCGTTTGTACTTTTAAATTTAAGATCCATGAACTTGTTCCTCTTTCACTTGTTCTATAAGTTAATAATATGTTATAAAAATATAACATGTCAAGAGAAAAGAAACAGGAGCTTATCTTTAAAGCGCTGGCCGACGGCAAACGGCGCAAGATACTCGATCTCTTGAAAAAGGAAGAAAGAACGACCGGCGACATCTGCGCGTATTTCAAGGCGCTCGACCGCTGTACGGTCATGCAGCACCTGAAAGTTTTGGAAAAGGCACAGCTTATTATCGTCAGAAGGGAAGGCCGGCTGCGCTGGAATTATTTGAATGCGGCGCCGATCAGAGAGATCTACGACCGCTGGATCAGCCAGTTTGCCGACTATTCCGTGGAATTATTAACCAATTTAAAGCGCGATCTTGAAAGAAGAAGTGTTTAGCCACGAATTACACAAATAACACGAATGAGATTCTTCGCTTTATTCGTGCAATTCGTGGCCAATAAACTAGTATTTCGGAACGCTCGGGTTGACGTCGTTCGCCCAGCCGATGATGCCGCCTTTGAGGTTGGTGAGGTTTCCGGTAAATCCTGCCTGCATTAAGCCAAAAATGGCCTGGGCGCTGCGGCCGCCCATTTTACAGTGCACGACGGTTTCGCGGTTGGGATCGATCTCGTCCATCCGCTGGAGGACCTGGCCGAGCGGGATCAGCTTTGCGCCGGGAATATTACAATGGTCGTATTCTTTCTGCTCGCGCACATCGATCAGTTGAATGTCCTCGCCGGCGTCGAGCCGCGCTTTAAGTTCCGTAGCTGTGATCTCTTGCATAGGTTAATTTGTTAGCCACTAATTACACAAATAACACGAATTAAAAGATCCTTATTCGTGCTAATTGTGACATTCGTGGCAATCATTCCTGCCTTATTAGG
Organism: uncultured Acidobacteriota bacterium; assembly: GCA_963766895.1. GTDB lineage: Bacteria > Acidobacteriota > Blastocatellia > Pyrinomonadales > Pyrinomonadaceae > DASYKT01. The sequence continues at coordinate 71,470 of CAVYCB010000003.1, read as the reverse complement.
CAAACCGCTAAAAGTTGATAGTGATGCTACGCCGATTGGACGTCAACAGTTTCGCTGCCGCAGTTGGTTTTAACGGATTCAATGCCGTTATCACGCGCGGCTTCGGTGGTGTACATCTCACTCTTTCCGATGACCTGACCGTTGCCCGCTTTCAGGTTAAAGAAAAACTGGCCGTTGGCGGCCGTCTTTTTCTCAAAATTACCGTCGCTGCTGCCGTTTTTGCGCACGGATTCGATACCATTCTCAGCGGCGGCTTTTGTTTCATACATTTCGCTGGAAAGGATGATCTGGCCGTTTCCGGCTTTCAGATTAAAGTGAAATTTTCCGTTCGCAGATGTTTTTAACTCGTATTTTCCTGCCATTTTTTCTCTCCTTAAAAGTAGATCGGAATAAAATACCGGAAGCGGATGAACGGCCGCGCTTGAGCAATGTCTGATGTAATACATTATTAGCAGGTTTGGCAGTTAAATTCAATGAGTAAAGAATCAGGCAGAAACCAAGGCAGTTATGGAGCGTGCGATTATTTCAAGATTCCAAAGATTCCAAACGTTCGTCTGGAATATTGGAATCTTGAAATTCTGGAATAGAGAGCACGCTCTATAACTGCCCTGGTTTCTGCCTTAATTAAGATTTACTTCTCCGGCACTGAGCCGCTGATCTTTTTGCGGAATGTCTCGCCGGTTCTGAGCACGGGAATCCCCTGATCGACCTCGCTATGGGGACGCGGAATGATATGCGTGGCAACTACCTTGCCGACCCTGGCCCCGGCGGCGGCACCGGCCTCGACGGCTGCTTTGACTGCGCCGACCTCGCCGCGCACGATCGCCGTCACCAGCCCGGCGTCAATGCGCTCGTAACCGACCAGTTCGACGTTAGCGGCCTTGACCATCGCGTCGGCGGCCTCGATCATCGCCACCAAACCAAAACATTCAACCATTCCCAGTGCTTCCATAGTTTTTACAGTTTAGACTAATTTATTTCAATAATAAAGGTGTTTCCAAAATATGACGTATGCAATTTGCTGCAAAATTTAATAAGTCATGCCATGGCTGGGGTGAAGATATAACACTTGTAAACACTGAAGAGAGAACACCGATAAGCATAAAAAGCCAAGCTTGTTTGGTTGCATATTTACTTGCGTCTTCAAGTGCACCCAACCTTTCGTCGAGCAACAATAACTGTGGCTTAGTCAGTTCATAATTTTTAATAATGTACTCTTTAATTTCTTTTAAAGCACCTGGAATTAATTTCTGCTCTTCTTGAGTGAATTTTGCGTTTTTGAACTCTTCATTTTCTGCTGCGTCAGAAAGCTCATTTTGACGTGCAGCTTCCCAAACATCAGGTACCAATTCTTCTATTACCCAATCCAGCCAATTCGAAAAAACGGCTCGCAATTCCTCCCATTTTATTACATAACTGGTCCCGTCTCGTCTATTATTGCTCGGCGAGAATTTTGCGGCCCATTTTTCTACCAATACGCTTTGTTCGTTAAATGTGTTTCTGCTTATCCAAAAATAATATTGTCCAGCTGAATGAACCAACTTGGAAGTTAGGTCCCCTCCCCAATTAGCCTCTTCCCAGTGAAATTCCACAGGATTTACATTTTTCTTGGAGAAAACTTCAAATAAGTCATTTTGTTGTTTTCTCAGGAGTCGATTGTCTGCCATTTAAGAGTTTCCTAGTTCCTCAACGAGTGTATCGGTGCCGGGATCTTTCCGCCCCTTCTGATAAAAACCGAGCAGTCAAAATCGTTCACAGCCATGACGGGAGCGGTGCCTAGCAGGCCGCCGAATTCTACCAGTTCGCCGACGCGTTTGCCGGGGACGGGAATGATGCGCACGGCGGTAGTTTTGGTGTTCATCACGCCGATCGCCATTTCGTCGGCGATGATGCCGGAGATCGTTTCGGCGGAAGTGGTGCCGGGAACGGCGACCATATCGATACCGACGGAGCAGACACTCGTCCAGGCTTCCAGTTTTGCCAGCGAGAGAGCGCCGACCTGGGCGGCCTCGATCATGCCCGCGTCTTCAGAAACCGGGATAAATGCGCCCGACATTCCGCCCACCGAGCTCGAAGCCATCGCGCCGCCTTTTTTTACCGCATCCGTCAGCAGAGCTAAAGCGGCAGTCGTACCATGCGCGCCGGCGCGTTCGAAACCCATCGCTTCCAGCACGTTGGCCACCGAATCTCCCACGGCGGGCGTCGGCGCCAGGCTGAGGTCCAGAATGCCGAAGGGAAGCCCTAAACGCCGGGCGGCTTCGTGGCCGATCAGTTCGCCGGCGCGGGTAAGTTTGAAAGCGGTGCGTTTGATAAGCTCCGCGATCTCCTGCAAGGGAGCGTCGACAGGAGCGTGTTTGAGCGTGTTAAGAACAACGCCCGGGCCGGAGACGCCGACGTTTAGCACGGCTTCCGGTTCGCCGATGCCGTGAAAGGCGCCCGCCATAAAGGGATTGTCCTCAACCGCGTTGGCAAAACAGACGAACTTGGCGCAGGCCAGCCCGCCGCTATCCCTGGTAAGTTCCGCCGCTTCTTTTATTATTTGGCCGATGCGGCGCACGGCGTCCATATTGATACCGGCGCGGGTGGTGGCGACATTGACGGAAGAGCAGAGACGCTGTGTCGAAGACAGCGCTTCGGGAATTGAATCAATAAAGATCTTTTCGGAATTGGTCCACCCTTTGTGCACCAGCGCGGAATAGCCGCCCAGGAAATCCACCCCAACCTCTTTGGCGGCTTCGTCGATCACCTTAGCCAGCGTGACCATATCTTTGGCAGAGGCGCCGGCGCCTTCTACTATGTGCGAAGCCGGCGTAATGGCGATGCGTTTATTGGCAACTCTTATCCCCAGTTCTTCGCCGATCTCATTTACCGTCGGGACCAGCCGGGCGGCAAACTTCAAGATTTTTGCGCGCACACGCGAAGCGGTTTTCTCGATCGAATCGGAAGCGCAATCCTGCAGATTCAAGCTCAAAGTAACGGTGCGGATGTCGAGGTGTTCCATCTCGGTCATCCGCACGGTCTGTAAAACTTCGGCTTGAGTATAATCCATTTTCGTTAGTGGACCCGAAACACCCTCCTTACGAAGGAGGGGTGGCGCTTTTAGCGCCGGGGTGGTTCTTTCTTTCGAACGCTTCGCGTTCGTGCGGGCAAGGATGCCCGCGCTCCATATTTATTTCACAAAATAAACGATCAGCAATATCACTAAAACGAAGATAAAGATCAGGATCGTTCCTACTACAAAAACCGGGTTCGAAGTGCCTTCGGGCTGTTCCCAGACCATCTCGATCTTTTCCCGCTGCGGTTTTGGTTTCCGCCGCATGGCCGCCGCGGAGGTAAGCTGCGGTTTGGCTTTGATACCGGCAGGTTTTACCACGATGTCCGGCTCTTCCGCCTGCGTGAGCGGTTCTTCCTTATTTTCCCGCAGTATTGCGGGCGTGTCGGGAAGGGTTTCACTGAAAGCCTGTTCGCCGGAAACCTCTTCGGGGGTCGATCCCACTGCCGGTTCGGCTATTGCGACCGTCGCGGCTGTCGCGTCTGTTTCAGCGGAGACTTTTCCGGCGCCCGCCAGGCCGAAATGTTTGCCGCACTTAAAGCAAAACGAGGCCCCGGAGCGCACAGCCGCGCCGCAATCGGGGCATTGAATATTTTCCGTTTCGCTCATCGTTTAGGCGTCATTCAGGTGAATTTACAAATTACAGGAAATGCGGGGCAGAGACAAGTAAACAGCAATTGATAGCAACGGGTCAGTACCGGGAACGCAGTGACCGGCTTCTTATCTCTACGGGATAAATGCTCGTCGTTTTTTCGCTTCGCTCATTTAGCCGGTCACTACCGTTCCCGGTACTGACTCCATGCCCAACCTGCCTCATTCCAATATGTGCAATATAATGACCACTATCAACTATCCATTAATTAAATCCTGTGCATCGAGTTGAACAGGTCTTCGCGCTGGGCGTAGATGCGCACTCCCAGCCTCTCGCCGAGGGTTTTGAATTTTTCCTTGAGCGTGCCGATGTTTTCTTTCATTTCGTTGGTGTTGGCAATGATGACCATCGCAAACTTGTCTCCGACCAGCGTCTGATTGATATCTATAATGCTGCAGCCGGATTCGGCCAGGACCTTGCTGACCTCGGAAACTATACCCGCGTGGTCGAGGCCAAAGACCGAGATCACCAGGCGGTTTTGCGCTTCGGCGCGCAGCGCTGCCGGAGAGCTTGCGCCCGCCGAAAGGTAAGGTTCGATGGCGCGGTATATACCGGTCACCATTCGCTCTACCTTCTGCTCATCGGCCCCGTCTGAGTCGTCTAATTCGGCATAGACGGCGGCGGTTATCTTGTAGATCAGATCTTTGTCAGGCATTTCTTATTGTCCGCGGATGGCTTTTGTAATACCGTTCCCGGCGTCGGCCGCGCTTACTTTTCGGTCTACGAAAATGACAGCCCCCCCGGTTTCGGCCGCCAGTTTTTCCAGGAATCTTTTCGATTCGCCGATGTTTTTATCCAGCATCATAGTGATACCGATGATATACACCCGTATCTTTTTTTCTTTGAGAAAATTCAGGATGTCGGCATACACTTTTTTATCACTCGTACTTTCACCATCAGTGATCAAAACAAGTATTTTTTGCTCGTTCTTTCCCTCGTCAACCAGCTTTTTAGCGGAGTAATACAGCGCTTCCGGAATGGCGGTCAGCCCGCCTTCGCAAAACATTTCGTCGGCGGCCGCGGAAAGTGCAGTCTTATCACCGGTCAGGTCATGGAGCGTTTCTATTTTGTCCCTGCTGATAAATCTAACTAAAAAAGCTTCATCATTTGTCTGGATGTTGCGGGTGACGACTTTGGTAGTATCGATCACGTATTCCAGCACCATCCGAAAAGAGCCGGAATTATCCACTACTACTCCCAGGCTGATAGGTTTTGTTTCCTTCTCTTCGATGGCAACCGAAGTTTTTTCAACTTTTTCACCTTTTTCACCTTTTTCCTGGGCCCAAACGGGAAAGCAGACGGTAAACAATATCAGCGCCGGCAGTATTATCTTTTTCATTTGCCCGAACCTTTTCCGCCCGGGTTTGCCGCTCTAAACAGCTCTTCCGATCTGGCCATCTCGTCGGAGTAATCTATCCGGTCAACGATCCCAACAACCGCCGCCTCGATGGACATTTCCTGATCGCCGATGGCGGAACGCGCCGCTTTGCCGTATGCGCACAAAACATCCTCGCCGATACCGGCACCGAGACGATCGGCTACTACCACAACATTTTTAGTGGGTTCTTTGTCGAGGTCGTACGGGTGGACAATAAGAAATTTGACGCCCTCCAGATCGGGCGTCTTCTTGGTAGACCAAACTGTGCCGACAACTTTTCCTAAAAACATAAAATCGGATGTAAAAGAACCACCCCGTCGCGCTGCGCGCGCCACCCCTCCTTTGTAAGGAGGGGAGTTAAAATTGCGCCTCAAACTCCCCTCCTTACAAAGGAGGGGTGGCGCGCGCAGCGCGACGGGGTGGTTCTCTTTCAATAACTAACCTTAAACTTTCGCGAAAACTTCAGCGCTCTCACCCATGTCTCGCGCCGAAGGCGTGATGATGGTCTTGGCGTTGACGTAGATCTTCTCGCCTTTTTCCAGCGCGCGTTTGACATCGTCTTCGCTGACAAAATCCTGCGCTTTTGGTTTGGCGCCGTTGGCCTTGGGTTCTTCCGGTTTTACCTCGTGGATGATCGTCTTAACTTCCGGCGGCGGAGTAACCACCCCGGCGCTTTGCGCCACCCCTCCTTCAAAAGGAGGGGAGTTTTGAATCTTTTCGCTCAGGAATTTATCCACCAGGCTGGCGACTTCTGCCCGGGAAACTTTTTGCGCAGCCTGCTGAGGTTGAGGCCCCTGCGCCGCCGAAGCAGCCGGTGCCGGCGCGTTCATCCGGATCGTTTTTGCGCTTCCTACCGGCTTGGTTTCAAAAGCCACTCGCTTGATGTCCATCAGGTGAAGCGGCGACACATTGTCCGAAGTTACGTTGCCGCCCCACGAACCGCAGCCCAGTGTCATCGACGGCGGCAGCGCGGTCGAAAAACCAATCGCGCCATGCGTGGTCGGCGTGTTTACTGATGATTCGCGACGCCGGCATCTCCGCGCCGAAACGCACCGCCACTTCGCGCGAACGCGTGTGCACGCCGGCCGTGTGGCCCATGCCGCCATACTTCAAAATTTCATAACAGCGCTCAGCCCCGCGCTCAATCCCTCCGCAACATAGAACGCCAGAATCGGCGAAAGTTTTTCCATCGACAGCGGATAGTCGCGGCCCACACCGGCGACAGTCGGCCATCAAACAGCGTGTGCCGGGCGGCACGGTAATCCCGCCAGCTTCGGCAATCACTTCGACTGACCTGCCGACGATGGCCGGATTTAATGTCGCTGCGGAGTGGCTACCAATCTTCCCGAGTTGCTCGGCTTCCGCCTGGAAAGAAAATGTCCGCCCTGTGCTTTGAATTGTTCGCGCACGGCCTGTTCGATCGGAGCGATCGACAAACTACCGCCTGTTCCGAGGCGCAGATCGTTCCGTTATCAAAAGTCTTGCTGGTCAGAATGTCCTGCACGGCTTTGGCCACGTCAGCTGTTCGCTCGATGAAGACGGGAACATTGCCGGGACCGACGCCAAAAGCGGGTTTGCCCGACGAATATGCGGCGCGCACCAGGCCGATGCCGCCCGTTGCCAGGATGACGGCGGTTCTGCTTGTGCTTCATCAAGGCTTCGGTGCCTTCGATGGTCGCGGTTGTCATGCAGGCCGATCGCACCCGCCGGCAGTCCTTCTTTGATCGCGGCTTCGCGCATCACGCGCACAGTTTCGTTGATACACTTCGCGGCGGAAGGATGCGGGGAAAGCACAATCGCATTTCTCGATTTGATGCGAGATCATGATTTGAATATCGCGGTTGAGGTGGGATTGGTGGAAGGAATGATTGCCGCGACTACGCCGCGCGGGCTGGCAATCTCCACAACGTCTTTCGACTCGGAAACCACACCGACCGTTCGCAAACCCCGCGAAAGTAATTCCAAACGTCTTCGGAGGCAAAACGGTTCTTTTCGCGTTTGTCGTCAGGAATTCCAAAGCCGGTTTCCTCAACCGCCATTGCGCCCAGTCGCGCCGCTTCGCGCAGCGCGGCTTTGGACATCGTCTCGCAGATGCGATCGATCTTCGCCTGATCGAAAGAGCGAGATTCAGTAAGCGCGCGTGGGCAGCGTCAACCAGATCACGCGCTTGCTGAACTGATACGAAGATCCTTGTCGGACGACATGATACATCCTGTCACTGAGTCCTTTGTCAGTTAGAAAGCGACTGATCGACTGACCAATGATCACTGGATCACTAACAACTATCTACTCTGCTTCTTTCCTTGCGCCTCGATCGCGGTTGCCGAGCGTCCGGCTGTCGCCCTGGCCGAGTTGGCCCGAGCTGCGCCGCCCTGGAGCGCGTTCTCGTCGGGACTAAAGCCGGTGCGCCCGCCTTCCGGCAGTACGCGTTCGACTTCCGCATGCGGACGAGGAATAACGTGCACGCTGATCAGCTCGCCGACCCGGCGCGCCGCCGCGGCTCCGGCATCAGTGGCGGCTTTGACCGCGCCGACGTCTCCGCGCACGAATATCGTCACGTAACCGGCGCCGATATATTCCTTGCCCAGCAGTTGGACGTTCGCAGCCTTGACCATCGCATCCGCCGCTTCTACGGCTCCGACGAAACCTTTGGTCTCGACCATTCCGAGTGCTTCTAAGGGACATTACTTAAACCTCACGTTTAGTTTGATAAGATTATTTTAGACCGTATCCGGGTAAAGACCAAACGTAACACCTAAGAATGAAATTATCAAGGGATAATGGGATGTGTGAATGTAAGTGTAGGGGCGGCACCTGTGGCCGCCCGTCTATTGTTTAGTGGTTAAATCCGGCATTAACCACAAATCACATTAAAAACACGAAATTTGCCCGTCGCCGATGGCGACCAATTCAATAGCGTAGGGTGCAACCCTACGCTATGTTGTTAAATATATCCGTCCCTGTCAGGGACGAATACCCGTTCAATCACGACGTCGGGTTGCACCCGACGCTATTCAATATTTCGTCTGCGGCGAAGAAACCGTCGACAGTAATCCGCTCGCTGATTGCTTTTTTTTAATGCAAACGCTATATTTTGTGTTTAACAGTCTGTTGCGATTTGACTGACTTGGTGGGCGATACTTAATTCAAGCAAAAATTTAGCTCTAAAATAAAAGTCAGGCTGAACTTTTAAAGCGAAATGGCAGAAACTTTAGGTGGAAAACTAAGGCTGGCACGCGAGGCTCGGGGTATAACTCTGAGCGAGGTCGCGGCCCAGACGCGCATCGCCGCCCGCTATCTCGAAGCCATCGAGGAAGACAACTACAAACCGCTGCCCGGCGGGGTTTTTAACAAAGGTTTTATTAAGGCTTACGCCAAATACGTGGGCGTCGATGAACAGGAAGCCCTGGATGATTATGCCCGCGCGGTAGCCTCCCAAAGTGAATCGCAAATTGATGATAATCGTTACCGCCGGCCGTCCGTGATGACCGACGATAGCCGCCGCTCGTCCTGGACCTCGATGATCTTTGCCGTGATCATTCTGGTATTAATGACCGGGGGCATCCTGGCGCTGGTACAGTGGTACCGGAGCGCGCCTTCGGAACCGCAGGCAAAGGTCACGCCGCCGGTAAACACCGCTGCGTCGAACACGAATGCCGCGGCCGCCAATACTGCGCAGCAGACGGTTTCCACCGATCAGCTCAAGGTCGAGATAAAATCGGTGAACGGACAGGCGCCCTTTGTTTCCACGACGGTCGATACGGAAGGAAAGGTCGATAAAGCTATCCCGCCGACGGAACCTCGGATCTTGAGCCCGCAAAGCATGGTCAAGATCAGCTATTCGAAATCCCAGACGGCAAATTTACAGTTGACGGTCAACGGCAAAGTTATCGCGCTGCCGACGGAGCCGCTCAAACCCACGGATGGCGGACTGATCAAATTTGAGATAAATAAAAATAATGCCGCCCAGATCATCACCGCCGGCCAGATAACCGCGGAAAGCCAGAATGTTTCCGCGCCGCCCCCCACGTCAACGTCAACGCTGACGCCAACCGCGGGCGATGCAAATACAAATACGTCGACAGGCACGATTCCGGCGGTAAGCACTCCGAAACCGGTCGACACCGAAACCGGCTGTGTCAAAAACGCCGCCGCCTGCCGGTGCGAACACTGCATCCACTGCTGGGACGCCGGCCAAAACTCCGGTGGTAAGGCCGACCGTAATTACGGTGCCGCCCGCGACACCAAAAAGACCGGGCGAGTAATTTATGAAAGTTTTCGGCAAATGGAAGCCTCGCTGCGAGGCACAAGATAATATTTTGAGTCGACACCGCTCGCATGCCTAAATGCGGGCTTTTTTGTTTATTGAGGAAATTTATTTGAAAAATAACGAAGTTACAACCTGGGAGCGACAGGCGTCCCGCCTGCAAAGGCTGCTTGGCAGCCTAAAGCGGATCGAACGCTGGGCGTTCTTGCAGGCAAGATGCCTGCGTTCCCAGGTTTGCTTGTCCTATTAAAAAATATATGAATTCATTTGATATTAAAGAAGGCTTAACTTTTGACGATGTGCTGCTGCTGCCGGACTACTCCGATGTGCTGCCGCAGGAAGTCAACACTTCAACAAATTTTACCCGCAAGATAAAACTGCAGATACCGCTTTGTTCTTCGGCGATGGATACCGTGACTGAGGCTAACCTGGCGATCGCGCTGGCGCAGCAGGGCGGCATCGGCGTGATCCATAAAAATCTCACGATCGAACGCCAGGCGGAAGAGGTGGATAAGGTAAAACGCAGCGAGTCAGGCATGATCGTCGACCCGGTCACCATTTTTCCCGACCGCGCGGTGAGCGCGGCGCTCGGCGTGATGGAAAATTACAAGATCAGCGGCGTGCCGGTGGTAGATAAAGAAGGCGTACTGGTCGGCATCATTACCAACCGCGATCTGCGGTTTGAGACGCGCTATGACATCCCCGTATCTGAAGTTATGACGCCGCAGCCGCTGGTAACGGTGCCGGTCGGGACCACCCTGGAAGACGCTAAAGCGGTGCTGCAGAAACACCGCATCGAAAAACTTTTAGTGGTGGACGAGACGGGGCATCTGAAGGGTTTGATTACGGTCAAGGATATTCAGAAAGCGATCAAATATCCGCTGGCGGCAAAAGACGAGCTCGGGCGATTGCGCGTTGCGGCCGCCATTGGCGCCACCGGTGATTTTGCCGAGCGCGCCGCCGAGCTGGTGAAAATGCGCGTGGATTGCATCGTGATCGATACCGCGCACGGGCATTCCTCACGGGTCATCAAGGCAGTACAGCGGATTCGCAGCGATTTTCCCGACACCCAGGTTGTCGCCGGAAATATTGCCACGGGCGACGCCGCCAAAGCGCTGATCGATGCCGGCGTAGATGCGATCAAGATCGGTATCGGGCCCGGTTCTATTTGTACGACGCGCGTGGTGACCGGTGCGGGCGTGCCGCAGATCTCGGCGATATTGGAATGTGTCGCCGCGGCCAGGGAACAAAACATCCCGGTGATCGCCGACGGCGGCGTGAAATTTTCCGGCGACGTGGTGAAAGCGATCGCGGCCGGGGCAAATACGGTGATGATCGGATCGCTATTTGCCGGGACCGAAGAATCGCCCGGCGAAACGATCCTTTACCAGGGACGCACCTTTAAATCCTATCGCGGTATGGGTTCGATCGGGGCGATGAAGCAGGGCTCAAAAGACCGCTATGCGCAGGAAGAAACCATTTCCGATCAGAAACTGGTGCCGGAGGGGATCGAGGGCCGCGTGGCTTACAAGGGAACTCTGGCCGACATGGTGACGCAGCTCGTCGGCGGTCTGCGGGCGGGAATGGGCTACACCGGCTGTCACGATATTAGTGAATTGCAGCAGAAAGCGAAATTCATCCGCATCACCTCGGCGGGCCTGCGCGAATCGCACGTTCACGATGTGATCATTACCAAGGAAGCTTCGAATTATAGATTGGAAAGTTAAAAGCTTTTTCACCGAAGGTGAGATATCTAATAGCGTAGGGTGTAACCCTACGTGCCGGTACCGCAAAACAAGCACGCTGAAGGCGTCGAATTTGTCGGCTACACCGACTCGCAATAAAAACCATCATTAACGTCGGGTTTCACCCGACGCTATTAAATTCGTCACCTGCGGTGACAAAAAAAGGCGCCCATGACAGGCGCCTCTTTTTTCTCAACCACTGGGCTAGTCTACTTCAATGTGATCCTTATCGTTTTTCCGTTACGGGTGATGGTCAGTATGTTTCCGGTCAGGCCTTGCACGATGTTGTCTACTTTGATCCCGGCCCCCTCGGCACGGCTGCCTGCTTCCACCTGGGTGATACGCATGCTGTGAACGTCCGTCAAGGCACCTATGTCTCTTAAAGTACTTAAGGTCTTTGCCAGGTTTTCCTTAGTCAAAAAGATGCCGTCCGGAGTTTTGGATTCGTCCTCTTGTTTTCCCGCGGAGTCCAGAGAACCGCCGCCGTCTTTATCGGGTTCGACGTTCCTGGGAACAGTCAGGCGGCCGTTGCCGTTGACAGCTTTGTTTCCCGCCGTAGCCAACTGCTGCTCAAATTGCGGCTGGACAATGTCCGGCTGAGACACTGTTTGAAGCGGGGCCGTATCTTTAGCGGCGTCCTTAATCGGCGGAACCTCGGCGTTGATCGCAGCGGCTGTCGATCCGGGCGTTTGTTGACCGGGTTGTGTAGTGGAAAACAGATTCCAGCCGAGGACCGCTACCACGATCAGGGCGGCGGTAGGAACGATAAATTTCAATCCGTTCCACGCCCAGCCATGAGTATGTGAAGCTCCGGTGCCGGCGATCTTTCTCTGTACGCCGAACCCGAAATCTTTTGGCGCGGTGACTTTCCGGCAGACCGTCAGCCACTCTCGGAATTCGATATGTTTTTGATTGAATTCGCGGCACGGACGACATCCAGCGGCATGATCTTGCGCCACGATGGACAGGCTTTCGCCTTTCAATCCTTCTTCAACTTCAATGCGGAAATCTTTGCATTTCATCACTATTCTTAAATCCTCAAATGCCATTTTTATTCAGAAAAATATCCTTTCAGTTTTTCCCGCAATAACCCGCGGCCCCGACTTAGCCTTGATTTCAATGTGCCCTGGCTGAGGTCGAGTATCTCCGCCACTTCGTCATAACTCTTTTCTTCTACTTCGCGCAGGACCAGCGGAAGCCGGTATTTTTCCGGCAGTGAAGCGATAGCTCTCGTGATCACATCGCTTTTTTCCTTGTCCAGCAGCGCCTCTTCCGGCAGCGTTTCTCCGTCCGGAAGGTCAAACTCTTTATCGCTGTCGCCTTCTTCATTTTGAAAAAGGCCGGTCAAAGACATTAATTTGCGGCGCTTGCGGCGGCGCATTTCACTGATCGCCAGATTTGTCGCGATGCGATAAATGTAGGTCGAAAAAGCAAAGTGCGTGTGATAACGCCCGGCCGCGAAATAAACTCTGACGAATGTTTCCTGCGCCAGGTCTATCGCTTCCTCGTAATCACCCAGCAAGCGGTACACATAATTCGTTATCTGATTCTGATAACGCCCGACCAGTTCGGCAAAGGCGCCTTCATCGCCGTTCTTGGTCGCTTCTAAAAGATCATGATCCGACCTTCGGGCAGACACGGGCCGTACATTTGTCGTGTCGGCCGGAAAGTCGATATCTACCGGGGAAGTCAGAGCTTTCATTAAAAAAAACGCGCCTTTTATTGTTTTTGGTTAAAAATTAACGCGGCTTTAACCTTTGAGGGTTTGCTTGCCGCGCTTGATTACCAAAGAGCTCAAGCTACTTCCAAATTGATTCACGCTTAAGCTTCGATAAAGTTCCAAAAATTCTGCTTAACTTTCTGCGAAATAAGATTCTTCGACCTTTTGCCCGTAGGTCACGGTCGAGATCACGGTCTCCTCTACCTGCTTATCATTGGCAAAGAGCCATGTTCTATACGGGACCAGCAATCCCTGGGCGTAGCGATAGTCACTAAATTTGCGGACATATTTCACCGAATTTTCAGTATACTCCAGCGACATCACCCGCAGTAATTTTACACTGATCAGATAACGCGTTCTTCGTTCGTTCTTATCGATCACGTCGAGGGTGTAATACTCCGCGCCGAGGTTCTTCTTTTTTTCACCCAGCTCCAGCTTTGACCCGTTTTCCCTAAAGCGCAGCAGGGCATCCAGGCCGTGATACATTTGCGACTCGAAAGAGATGACGGCGTCCTGCCGCGGCGTAAAAACGGAATCGTTCAATAAGCCGAATATTTTGGTGTTATAAACCAGGGCAAATTCGACGGAAGGGAATTTCTGGTCTACCCGCCATTTATCTTTTTCCATGTTTTCGCCGCGGACGATCCTTTTTTCGTATTTGGCGTTGTCGACGGTTCCGTCGGCATTGGTGATCGATAAATTGCCGTGTTCCAGGGTGGTGCGCCCGACCTGAGTCTGGAACGTCCGGCCGCCGTAAACTATCACCACGGCTTCGGCGAGCTGCTCAGGGGTGAACTGCACCTGTTTTGCCGCCGTATTTTTATCGAGCTTGACAGGTTTTTCCGCGGGGGAAGGCGTTGGTACGGGGGTTGCCGCAGGCGGCGGCTGCTGGGCCAGTACACCTGCCGATAGTGAGCCTGATAAAACCAGCAACAGGTTAAAAATAAAACCCTTAAAACTAAAATGCACGCGATTGTCTCCTAATTAAATGATCGAAAATAAGTACTCGAAACGCAAATTTGATGATAAAGCAACTTTTCCCGTTGTCAAAAACATGGAGCGCAGGGCATCTTGCCCGCAAAGCTTGCCGTCAGGCAAGCCGGCTTTTTCGAACTATAGCGACGTCAAAATCAACGATGCGGACGCGAAGCGTCCATTGCGGGCAGGATGCCCGGGCTCCATGTTTATGGTTTTGTCGGGCCCGGCGTCGGTTTCTGCAGGACCGGCATCGTCTTTTGATCCGAAGCCGCGGTGCGGCCGCTGCGTGTCAAAGCGATTCGCTTTTCTTTTTTCGGCCCGTCGCCGATAGCCACCCGGATAGCGCGGAACGATCCGTCTTTTCTGTCGTTGGTCGGCGCATAACCGATTGAATACTGGGTCCTCAGCTCCCCGGCGATATCGCGGGCGATCTGGGCCAATTCGGCGACCGACGCGGGAAAATAAGCTTTCCCACCGGTTTCCGACGCCAATCTTGTCAGCAGCGAAATAGCTTTGCTTTGGGGACTCTTACGAATAAAGCCGGCCTCTTTGTCCAGCTCGCCGGTAAAGCCTATCGTATAGATCTGGACGTCCGCTTCCCGCAGCATATCGAAAAGCTGTCCTTCCTGATAAAACGAATTACGGTCTTCGCCATCGGTTACGAGAATGACCGCCCGCCGTTTCCGGTCACCAGGCGATTTACTCTTTTCGTATTCATCCACTTTTTCCACCGCCAGAAAAACGGCATCGCGGACCGCGGTAGAGCCGCCCTCGACATACATCTCGTCCAGTTTTTCCGTCAAGGATGATTTGTTTTCGCTGAAGTCGTGTTCGATGGAGATCTTTTCGGAATTAACGAAACGAATATAACAAGTTTCGTCACCGGGGCGATTGCTGTTGACCAGGATCTTGCTGGCTTCGATGACCTTTTCCAACTGTGAGCGAAGGGAAAACGAATTATCGACGACCAGGGCATAATTGACCGGAACTTCTTCCTTGCTGAAAAACTCGATCGGCTGAGCGACATTGTCTTCGTACACCGTGAAATCGCTTTGCGACAAAATACCGATCGACTTATTGTTGCGGTCGACGACGCGGACGCTCAGATTGACCAGCTCCGTGTCGATCCGGATAGGCTCATCATCGTCTTCGATAGTGGGCGCCGGTTTTGGCGTCGGAGTTGGGGTTTGCTTGGCGGCAGCAGCGGCCGGGGCCGCAGTTTGCGCTGACGAATTGTCATACCCGTAAAAAGCCAGGCCGGCAAACAAAGCGAGGATCAATATCAAAAACGCCTGTTTTATTCTAAGAAAATTAGTACTGCGAAGATTCATAATTAAGTCAGCGGCTATGCCGCTTGAGTCCTAAAGTTGTGTGCGTAGCGGAAATATCATTCGGAATAGATAAAAGATGATAACTGATAACTGAAAGATCGGATCTATTCTCTATCATCTATCAGTTATCAGCTATTCCGAATGGTGCCAAACCGTTTTGCCTGACACCACAACTTACCTAAAATTTGTCATCAACGACCGGAGAAGCATAATACCCTTCTCGCGCGCGCACGCCCAAACGGGGTATTCCGCGCGGAGGTTTTACCTTCACCTTTATTTTCCGCCATTTGCCGTCAGGAATAAAGTCGGCCGGGTAGTATCCGATCGAATATTGATGGCGCAATTCCAAAGCTATCTTCTCAAATATCTCATCGAGCTCGACGCCGGTGCTGGGATAAAAAGCTTTCCCGCCGGTTACGGAGGCCAGTTCGTCAAGCAGCGATTGCCCGGACATTCCCAGCGCTGAGTTATAGTCCTGCCCGCCCATGATGCCCACGGCATAAACCGTAACATCCGATTCTTTCAGCAGGCGGCGCACATCGGTAAAATTATAGCGCGAGTTATTGTCCTGGCCGTCGCTGATGATCAGCAAAGCTTTTTTCTGATGCGCCCCGCGGGTGACCTTTTCAACCCCGAGATAGCAGGCGTCATACAGCGCGGTATTCTTTTCCGGCTGCACCAGGGTCAATTTGTCCAGCACCGCCTCGCCGTTACGCGTACGGTCCAGCAAAAGCTGCGCCCGGCTATTAAAAGCCACCAGGAAATATTCATCCGACGGGTGGCTGGTATTAATGAATTTACCCAGCGCCTGCCGCGCCTTGGCGATCTTGTCGCCGCTCATCGAACCGGAAATGTCGAACAGGATGCCGACCGAAACCGGCGCATCCGCATCGCTGAAAAATTCGATCCTTTGTTCGAGGTTGTTATCTAAAATAGTGAACGCATTTCTACCCAAGCCGGAAACCAGGCGCCCGTACATATCGGTAACCGTCAAAGTCACTGTTACCAGATCGGTATGTATAGGGATCGGCCTGTCCTTATCGTCATCATCATCTGGAGTGGACGTCGCCACCGGTGTCGGCGCGGGTGTCGCTGTTTGAGCAGAGACGGCCCAGAAACAGCACAGCACAAGAAATGATCCGAATAGAACGCGGCTGACCCTTCTCAAAAAACTTACAGCCATAAACCCTCCGCACGGAATTTGCATCAAAGCACAGACACCCCTATGTAGAAATGACCAATTCAAGTCGGATTCTATATATGGAAACACTTGAATTCGTTACTTGAAAGTTCATTTTAGGGGACACTTGACCCGGTGGCAAGCATATTTCTTGTATGATGTTGTAAAAAGGTGAAATGTTGTTTCCGCGGTATATTAATATTGAAACTTTATTTGGGAGAAAGCGTGTTATAATCGGAATTTCACCGAAAGCTGCAGACGCGGACCTGTAAAACCGCTCGTATAACGACTTAATATTCGATAATGGCTGAATTTATCTGCCGTTTAGGCACACCCTCAGGAGAAATAATTACCCGCATCGTCGAAGCCGCCGCGGCAAATGACGCCAAGACCAAATTGGAGGTCGAAGGATTCCGGGTTTTTGCGATCGATTCGGCGGAATCGGGCATTTCGCTTGCCTTAAGCGGCGGCCAGAAAAAGAAAGCCAGGATCAAACAAGGCGACTTCCTGCTTTTTAACCAGCAGCTTTCGGCGCTGCTCCGCGCGGGCATTCCCGTGCTCCAATCGATCACGATGCTCAAGAACCGGGCGGCATCGAGCGCATTGCGCGCTGTCCTGGGCGACGTTGAGGAAAAGATCAAGAGCGGAATGCCGCTTTCGGAAGCTTTCGATTCACAGAAGATATTTCCCAGAATTTACACGGCCTCGATCCTGGCGGGTGAGAAAAGCGGCGCGCTCGATGACGTGCTGGCGCGTTACGTGATCTATCTGCGGCGCAGTGTGGGCCTGGGAAGAAAGATCCGCGGAGCGCTGGCGTATCCGGCATTCCTGCTGGTAGCGGCGATCATCATGATCTCTTTCCTGAGTTTGTACGTCGTGCCGCGTATGTCGGACCTGTTCAAGAGCTTGAATTCCAGTAAAGGGCTGCCGACGGTTACGGTCATCGTGCTCGCGTTCTCAAATACTTTATCCAGCAATATCATCTGGCTGGGGCCGCTGCTGCTGGTTTTGGTGGTATTTCTTTATTTTTGGCTGCGATCGCCGGGCGGCAAACTGGTTTTCGATAAGATACTCTTGCGCATCCCGCTGGGTGGAACCTTGCTCAGGCAAGTGGCGACCGCTCAATTATCCCGTTCGATGTCGACCTTGCTTTCGGGCGGTATCACGGTTGTCGATGCCTGGGATATATCTTCACACGCGATCACTAATCTCGAACTGCGCCGGCGCAGCCAGGCAGTTTTGTCAATGATCCGTGAAGGCCAGGGGTTTAACGAGGCGCTGGAAAAAGCCAACTGGCTGCCGCCGCTTGCGCTGGATATGATCGGTATCGGCGAACGTTCAGGCTCGCTCAAGGAAATGCTCGATGAAGTATCGCAATTTTATGACGCCGAGGCCGAAGTGCGGCTGGAACAGCTCACCTCATTGCTGGAGCCGTTCATTTTGGCGATAATGGCAGTTTTTGTGGTAACGATATTGCTGGCGATCTATATGCCGATCTTGCAGATGATATCCTCGGGCCCGATGGGCGCCCACGGGGGAAGGTAATTAGTCTCGGAAGCCTGACCGTAAGGGAGGGCTTGGCGGAAATGAATAGTGAACAGCGAATAATTAATGGCCCTTGCTGACGCGCGGGCTTCCGACACGGAATTTTAGGTTAAGGGAAGTTTAATGGCAGAGAATACTGAGATCAATGGAACAACTAACGGAGGCAAGGGCAATGCCGCCGTTACTTCGGTGGCCGGTGCTGAAAACGAACCGCCCGAGGTGAAGCAGGCGAAAAGCCTCGCGCTGCGTTACCGCTTGCCTTATATCGACCTGATCCCGCCTGGCGGAAAACCGCAGGTCGATTCCGAGCTGCTGGGAGAGATCCCCGTTGACCTGATGATCCGGAACCAGTTCGTGCCGCTTAAGAAAGAAGGCAATAAGCTGCACGTCGCGATGGCGGACCCGACCAATCTCGAAAGGCTCGACGAATTGGAAAATTCGCTCAACGTCCGCGTTATACCGCACGTGGCCACGGCGGGCGCGATCGATGTGGTGCTGCGGCGCGGCGATGCCACCCAGCGCGTCATGCAGGAGGCGGCATCGACCTTTCGTATTTCGCTGGTCAAGGAAACGGAGCAGGGCGAGGAAGTACTCGATCTCGACCGCCTGGCGAGCGATTCGGATATGTCGCCGATCATCAAACTCGTCGACACCATCATTTATAATGCGATGGAATCCCGCGCTTCCGATATTCACATTGAAACACGCGACCGTGAAGTTCAGGTAAAGTTCCGCATCGACGGCGCGCTTTACTCCAAGGTCGATCCGATCGATATCTCTTTTCACCAGACGCTGATCTCGCGTATCAAAGTTATGTCGGAGCTCGACATCGCCGAACGCCGCGTACCGCAGGACGGCAGGTTCCGGGTCAGGTACAAAGGACGCACGGTCGACTTCCGCGTTTCGATCATGCCGACCATCCATGGCGAAGACGCGGTGATCCGTATCCTGGATAAGGAACAGATCAATGAAGAGTTCAAAAATCTAAACCTGGACGTAGTCGGTTTTGCCGAGGACGATCTCAGGCGTTTTCGTCATTACATAGCAGAGCCCTACGGGATGGTGCTGGTCACCGGGCCGACCGGTTCCGGTAAAACGACCACGCTTTATGCCGCGCTTAATGAGATAAGCAACGAAGAAGATAAGATCATCACCATCGAAGACCCGGTGGAATATCAGCTGCACGGCATCGTGCAGATCCCGGTCAACGAGAAAAAAGGATTAACCTTTGCCCGCGGCTTGCGTTCTATCCTGCGCCACGATCCTGACAAGATAATGGTCGGTGAAATTCGTGACGAAGAGACGGCGCAGATCGCCATTCAATCCGCGCTTACCGGGCACCTTGTCTTTACCACGGTGCACGCCAACAACGTTATTGACGTCATCGGGCGTTTTCTGAACATGGGCGTGGAACCCTACAACTTTGTTTCGTCGCTAAACTGTGTGCTGGCCCAGCGGCTGGTGCGCCTGCTCTGCCCGACGTGCAAGCGAATTTACAAGCCGTCGGATGAAGAATTGACGGCTTCCGGTATGGTGCGCGACCAGGTCGAAAAACCCGGTATGAACTTTTATACCAATGTCGGCTGCGATGCGTGTAATCACACCGGTTATCGCGGGCGAACCGCGATCCACGAATTGCTGGATATGACGGATAACATCCGTGAGATGATCATTGACCGGCGGCCGGGATCTGAGATCCGGCGCGCGGCGGAAAAGGAAGGCCTTTCCAGCCTGCGTAATTCAGCCATCAAGAAGGTCTTTACGGGCGCGACCACGCTGTATGAGATAAACCGCGTTACCTTTGTAGAAGAGGTTCGCTAAAACGTAGAAGAGCTCCGCTGGATCGCCCGAGAGCTCCGGTAAATCGACTTTAAAACGTTGATTTTTTTACAGATTTGATTGAAAATCTGCTCGTTGAAACCAACCCGTCCAAAGTTTGCCGGAAACTCAGGTTTTGCAACTTTGACCGATTTTCAGCGTGTAACCCGCTCAAAGGCCGATAGTATAAATAACGGTTTTTCGGGACAACTTAGAATAAGAAAAATAAATCACTTACTAGAGAGAACTTATGAAAATTCCTGCTTTTTTCAGAAACCTGACGGCTTTGCTGATGATCTTTTGCCTTTTGTCCGCAACGATAGTGGCGGCCGGGTATGGCAAAGGTGACAAAGAATTCAAACAGGGCATGAAGCACGAGACCGCCCAGGAATGGGACCTGGCCGCGGAACAGTTTGCCCTGGCGGTCGTAGCCAATCCGAAGAATGCAGAATTTCGGCTGCACCTGCAGCGCGCGATGTTCAACGCCTCGCAGATGTTTGTGCAAAAAGGAAATGCTTTGGTCGAAGAGAAAGATTATGTCGGCGCATACAATAATTTCCGAAAGGCTTATTCTTACGATCCGACCAACCAGCTCGCAAAAGCCGAGATGGACCGGATGGTGCGGCTTCAGAGTGAAGTAGATGGCGCCAAGCCGATCGGGACCGGTTCTCTTAATTTAATGCCGACCTCTTACAGACGCCCGGAGGATATCAAACCGGAGTTCGTGTCCCAGCGGCTCGAAGAGATCAAGACATATAAATTTGCCAGCGCCAGCGTGGTCGAGGCGATCAAACAGCTTTGCGAAGAACTGGGATTGAACGTTCTTTTTGACAGGGGTTCGCAGGCGTTTAATTCTACCACTGGGCAGCAAGCCCGCTTGCTGACGATCAATTTAAAGGATGTCTCCGCCGCCCGCGCCCTCGACTACATTTTCAGACAGGAAGGATTTTTCTTCCAAAAGGTAGGGCCGAAGACGATCATCGTGGCCAGCCAGGACCGCCGCCAATTCTTTACCGAACTGGTGCTCAGAACGTTCTATCTCGGCAATGCTAACCCGGAAGATGTTTCCAAGATCGTGCAGCAGGCGATCCCGGTGCAGCCCGGCAGAACGCAGACCTTTGTTCAGATCGATAAATCAACCAACAGTTTGACCATCCGCGATACCGAAGAAAACATTCGCCTGATGGAAAAACTGATCAAGTCTCTGGATAAAGACCGCGCCGAAGTGGTGATGGACGTCAACATTTACGAGGTCACCAGAAACGACTTGCTAAAACTTGGAAATCAGGTCGGAGGACTCGGCAGCCTCGGCGATATCGGCGGGCTGACCGGCGGGTTTGCGACCTTAAATCAGGCGGGCGCCAATGCCGCCATAGCCGCGGTCGGTGACGGTTTGCTTAATACGGCGATGGGACCATTTCTTTCCATCCCCGGATCGGTACTATCCGCCCTGCAGTCAAAGACGAATACCAGGCTGCTGGCTTCGACACAGGTGCACGCTTTTAATAATGAAGAATCACAGGCCCGCATCGGTTCGCGCGTACCGGTCAGATCTGCGCAGATCTTTACCGGTTCTAACAATACGCCCGGCAATAACGGTAACGTATTCGGCGACGTGTTCAATTATGAGCAGGTCGGCCTGACGCTAAAATTCACCCCGATCGTTTTCCCGAACCAGGATGTACAGGTAAAGATGTCGATCGAATCGAAAGATGTTATCGGGGCAACCAATGACGACGAAAACCTGCCGACCTTTAGCGAACGTTCGGTAACGGGTACGGCCCGCGTACAGAACAACAGAACGCTGATGCTGGCCAGCGTCGCACAGGACGTTGCCAATAGAGGTAAGACGGGCATTCCGCTGCTGAGCTTTATTCCGATCCTGGGCAGATTGTTCGCGACACCCATTAACGAGAACCGCAAGACCGATATCGTGATCGCCGTTACACCGCGGGTACTGCGCGCGCCGATCGTGCTTCCGGAAGATGAAGAGCTGCGCCCGACGGGCTCGGTGGTTTCTCCGACCAGCGGCTCGCTCGAGGCAATGATAGTCCAGGAAGAAAAAGATGAATACCTGGCTTCGCTGAAACGGTCAAACAACACGGCTTCTCTGCGCGCGCCGGGTACGAACAAGGCGGGACAGCCTTCTAATCAAGCGAGTGAGATGCCGGGTTATGTTCCTTCGGCTCCTTCAGGCGCGGGCGGCACTGCTAAAGTGGAAACTGCCAGCACGGCCGCTCCTGATCAAACTGGCACCGAAACTGTTGCGGCAAACACCGAACCCAAAGCCGACAGCGTTCCGCTTGCACCTGTTACTGGTCCGGCGGTCAATTTGAAACCGATCGAAACCAATGTCCGGACACTGGACATCGGTAAGACGCTTACCGCCGTCAGCGATCAGGGCAATAAACCGGTCGAGATGCGAAGAACATCGCTGACCGTAGAACCGGCTGGGCAAACTATTCCGCAAGCCGAGTTTTCGTTCGGCACGGTGCTTCCGGAAATGACCAAAGGCACGAAAATAACCGTTCCGGTTTTGGTCAAATCCGCGGCGGATTTTCGTCTCGCGATCCTGGCTTTGAAATACGACGAGCAAAAGCTTGCCATTCGCTCTATTACCTACGGTGATATTTTTGGGAATCCGCAGACCAGGTCGAATGCCGTTCCGTATATGAATAAGGGCGGTAAGACCTTTGTCGCGCTCACTTCTTCGTCGGTAGTGGGCGAGTCCGGCGTGCTGGCTTATATCGAGGTCGAAGCACTGGCTGATGGCCGGCAGGAACTTGCGTTCGATGGCGAAGCGATGAATATGATCTCATCCGCGGGCGCTAATTTCGTTTTGAGTTTTAAGTAAGATGTTTTTGATAAGAGAAAAAAAGAAGGCCGACAAAAACAGCAGCGGATTTTCGCTCTTTGAGCTGATAATGACGCTCGCGGTGCTGGCCGTAATGGTCCTGGCAGCTATTCCGTTGCTGCAAAATACGGTCAAGCGGCAAAAGGAGCAGGAGCTCCGGGAGACGTTAAGGGAAGTGCGCGCCGCGATCGATGAATTCAAGCGCGACACCGTGGGTGCCTGTCCGGTGGGCAACATTGCCGGCCAGAGTAATTTCCAGGTCAACGGCGGCGGTTCCTTCGATCCGCGCAGCCGCGTAGTGGTCGACGACTGTAAGCTATTTACCGTGGACAATCTCGACCGTTACCCGCCTACCTTAGACGATCTGGTCAATGGTGTCAGCGTAAGATCGAGAACGCCGAGCGCCATCGGCGGCGTGGGCGGGGATCAATTTACCAAGGGCGCGTTTGACGGCCCCAATGCGACCGAGATCGGTGAGAACAAAGAACTCATCAAGAAATATTTGCGAAAATTGCCGGTCGATCCCATGACGGGAAAATCCGATTGGGAGATCCGCTCATCTTACCAGGAGAAAGACGCGTCGAGCTGGGACAGCGTGAACGTTTTCGACATCCGGTCCAGTTCCGACGGCGAGGCAATGAACGGAGATAAATACAGTGATTGGTAGGCGAAACAGGCAGGCCGGATTTTCTTTACTTGAGTTGATGATAGCGATGTTCGTCATGGTTATCCTTATCTCGGTGGCGGTGCCTACTTATATCTATACGGTCAGGCATGCACGTGAAACAATTCTCCGGGAAAACCTCGACCAGATGCGGCGGATGATAGATCAATACGGCGCCGATAAAGGCAAATTACCCGAAACCCTTGAGGATTTAAAGACCGCCGGTTACCTGCGCGAGATACCGGTCGACCCTCTCACGGATAAACCCGAATGGGAAGAGGTAAAGGGCGACGATTTTAACGCGACCGATGGCCGCCAGGGATTAACGGACGTCAAAAGCCTGGCGGAAGGCGACGATATGCAGGGCAAATCTTACAAAGAATATTAGAAAGTCAAAAAGTTTTTAATGTCTATATTTAGCAAGATCATCAATCCTAATTTTCCCAAAACAGCTGTCGGACTGGAAAAGAACAGAATTACCGTGGTCGGCCTGCGCAAGGACGGACGGCAATTTGCCGTCAAGCAAGCCGCGACGGTCGAAATACCGGACGGTATTTTACGATTGAGCTTTAGCGAATCGAATATTGCGGACTTTGACGCTCTGGCCGGTTATTTGTCGGAAACGGTCGATGCCGCCGGCATGCGTAATATCAAACGCTGGTCGCTTTCGCTGCCCGGCACCTCGGCGCGCTCCGGTATCCTGACGCTGGACACCAAGCCGGTATCGAAAGCCGAATTGGAAGAAGTGTTGAAGTGGAAAGCTGAAAGAAGCTTTGGCGCTGCCGCAAGCGAGATGCGCCTTTCATACATTCCGCTGTCCGCGGATGAAAGCGGGAAGGTGCGTTATTTTGCCGCCGCCGTTCGCTATAATGTACTGGACGAGTATGAGAGTTTGTTTCACGCGCTGGGCTGGCATGTAGGATTGATCCTGCCACGCCCGGTGGCGGAAACCCGGTGGCTGGAAATGGCGGGAAAAAGCCTCGATTCGCTTTTGCTCAGTTCTGAAAATGACGGTTTTAATGCCGTGCTTGTGCACCGCGGCGAACCCGGCGTGGTTCGCTCTATCACCTGCGGCGAAGACGAACGCGACGACGAGATCTATCGCCTGCTGATGTTTTACCGCGACCGCCTGGCAAAGGAGCAATCGGGTAATTTGCTGGGACGCCTGCTGGTCATCGGTAAAGATTTTAATCTGAAAAAATTAAATGAGATCGGGCAGGAAACTTTAGGACAGGCTATGTCCATTCTGCGTCCGGAAGAAGTCGGATTGGAATTGCCGGTCGGTACACGCATCGGGTTTGAAGAAGTGGCGGCCCCCGCCGGTTTGGCAAGCCTTTCCTGGGCGTAAGCATTACCGCATTATTCATTTTTAATTCTTTGGCAATAATATGTAAAGCCACACGGTTTTTTATTCGCCACTAATTACACAAATAACACGAATTAAAAAATTTCTAATTCGTGTTATTTGTGTAATTAGTGGCCGTATCCGTGACTTTATAGGCAAAGGCATAAATAATTGATAATTTAGAATGCGAAATGCGCCTCATGCCCTTACTTTGAAGAATACTCTCCGGATATTATTTTTCGCTCTCATATTTTCGCTCGGGTTCATGCAGCCGTTCGTTTATCTTGCCGGGCAGCGCCTTGCGCCCACCGATCTTCTTTTTCCCGCAGCTGCTATCCTTTTTATACTCGCGATTCTTCTCGGGCAGCTCCGATTCAAATGGCATAAATTTTATTTGGTGTTAGGCGGTTATTTTGCCGCGATGCTGGTCTCGGCGATATTTTCCGTCAGTCCCGGGGCGAGTTTTATCAAGCTGATCGGCGAAACCTATCTGATAGGTTTAGCTGTGTTAACTTTTAACCTGGTTGATGATGAAAAAGATCTGAGGCTGGTATTTCGCGCGTGGCTCTGCGGCGGTCTGCGCTTCCCATCGCCATCGCATTTTTAACGCTGATCCTTTTTTATTTACAGCCCGGCTACCCGTTTCTTGAATACACTACTTATCATTACGGCGCGGTCCCGGTGGGCAACTATCCGCGGCTAAGTTCGACCTTCATCTCCGCCAGTATGTTTTGCAATTATCTGAACGTGTGCCTGGTGATGGTTTTTATCGCGCGGGAATGCCGGTGGATAGGGAAGGCAGTCTTCTTCACATTTCTTGCAGCGATCTTTCTTTGCTCGATCTTTACCATCTCCGCCGGACTGGGGGGAATATTTCTATCCACCGGGATCTGGATTTGGCTCGTGCTCCGGGACAGAAAGCCTCTGGCGGGCCGGGTTGCTCTCACGGGCGGAATTGGTATCGCTGTCCTATTTCTCGCGCTGAATTTTTTCGCTCTGCAGAACACCGGGGTGATCGGGGGCGAAACGACTAATCTCTATAAGGTTCCCGGCACGGCCACCCAATTACAGCCTTCATCAAGAATGCTGGTCTGGTCTGACGCGATAAAGACCTTTTCCGAAGACCCTTTGACCGGCAAAGGCCTGGGACAAGCCGTAAGCCACGTCGTGTACCAAAATACGGACGGGAGCTATAGCTTATTGACCGATGCTCATAACGTTTTCTTAAGCGTCGCCGCCCAGTGCGGGCTGATCGGCCTTGTCACAATTCTTGCCCTGGCGGGGTATATCTTATGGATGGGCATTAAAGGCAGCCGTGAAAAGGCCTTAGGCCAAAACACGAACTCTTTTATCGCGCCAGGTTTAGGGATAGCCTTTCTTTCAGCCTTTGTTTATCAGGGGTTGACCGGGTCATTTGAGGATGCAAGGCACCTTTGGGTGCTGATCGGCATCATAATTGCGACAGGGGCCCGCGGGAGAGGCGTTTCAAAAATCTGATATTCAATGTTAAACTCTGAAACCTAATATTACGGATCCACGTAGTAATCATTGCGGAATGAAAGTGAAAACTGCTGCAGTAATAGAAAATCTTTTCGGCATTCCCGACCGCCAGCTTATCGAAGCCGCCGCAGTCGGCAGTGAAGAAAGTTTTGAAGAACTTGTCCGCCGCTACCAGCGGCCGATAGCGAACTATGTCTACCGGATCGTTAATGATTACGATTCGGCCCTGGACGTGACGCAGGAAGTTTTTCTGAAAGTTTATAATTCGAGTTCCCGCTACTGCGCCGATTACAAGTTTTCCACCTGGCTTTACAAGATCGCTCACAATGCCGCGATCGACCACTTGCGGAGAAACTGCTCCG
This sequence comes from uncultured Acidobacteriota bacterium, assembly GCA_963766895.1. Taxonomy (GTDB): domain Bacteria; phylum Acidobacteriota; class Blastocatellia; order Pyrinomonadales; family Pyrinomonadaceae; genus DASYKT01. The sequence goes on along the minus strand of CAVYCB010000003.1, from coordinate 45,079 downwards.
TTAATGAGCAAAGCCTGGAAACCGAAAACAGCGAAGGCTCGTATGAAATTCCGCTGGCGAGCAAACGGATGTCGCCCGAACAGGAAAGACAGCAGAGCGAGTGGCGGACCGAAATTGACAAAGTAGTAAAGTGCTTGCCCTCGGGTTATCGCGAACTGATAGTTCTCAGGCATTCGCAGGATCTCAGTTACGATGAGATCGCCGAGATAACCGGGCTGCCGCTGGGCACGGTAAAAAATCGCCTGTTCCGCGCGCGTGAATTGATGCGCCAGATATTTATTGAGAACGGCATTTCGGGTGTTTAGTTTTTGATGCCCAATTAATTTTAATGAACGAAGAGAACATAAAATTTGAAGCCATTTGCTCGCAGAGCGACATCGCCGCATATCTTGACGGCGAGCTCGACGCGGCGTCGGAGATGCATCTGGAAATGCACCTGACGCAGTGCGAAAATTGTTTCAATTCGCTCAGGGAACAAAAAATGGTCCTCTGTGCGCTAAACGCCGTTCTCGACAACAAAGCACAGATCGAACTGCCGGTGAATTTTGCAAAGAAAGTTACCGTGCGCGCGGAAAGCGGATTGAGCGGGCTGCGAAGACGCGAGGAACGCTGGATGGCGGTAACGCTCTGCGCGCTTCTTTTCGGATTGATCGGCGCGGCCGGTTTGGCCGGCGAAACTTCCGGGTTGGTAGAGTTTTTCTCGGGAAGTTTTAGAGTGGCTTATGCGGCCGGCGGTGTGATCGGGTTCTTTCTTTATAATATAGGTTTGGGAGCGGTGGTCATTATTCGCACGGTCACCCGCATCTTCGTTTCGGAAACTGAGCTTTCGCTGTTCGGCATCTTGCTGGTGGTGATATTGTCTCTGGTTTTGACCTCAACATTCCTCCTGCGCTTTCGGCGCTTCAAGTTTTGACAGAAAGAAAAGTGGGCGTTACAGTATTTCCGCAAAACCCTGTCACCGGTCATAAGCTTGCAATCTGGCAAGCGCTTTTTCTTTTGGCCTTCCTTTTTTGCGCGGCTTTGCCTGCCGTGGCGGAACCATTCGCGATCGAGATGGAAGAAGATCAAATGGTGGTCAAGGGAACTAACGATAATCCCATCATCTCTTTCAGCAAAAACGTAACTATCCGCAGCGAAGCGCAGCAGGTATTGTGTTTTGGCTGCGACGTCACTGTCGAGGGCCGCGTCGAGGGCGATGTCGGCGTGATCGGCGGCGCGATAAAACAGAAGCAGGGCGCATATATCGGCGGCGACGTGATCGTGTTGGGCGGGAAGTATGAGCATGACGACGAGATCTCACAGCGCGGCGATCAGAGCAAGACAGTGGTGGTCGCCGGCTATGAAGAAGAGTTTCGCCACATGGCGCAAAATCCCGGGGAAATATTTGGGCCGCAGCTGACGGTCAGTTTTATTTCGCTGCGTCTGTTGGCGGTCTTTTTCTGGTTCATTATCTCACTAGGCCTGGCTACCATCGCGCCGGGCGCGGTCGGCCGGGCGGCTTCGCGTTTGCAGCTTTCTTCTCTGATGGTTGTGGGCGTCGGATTCTTGGGATTTTTGTGCGGTTGTATCATTGTGGCTCTTTGCGCCAGGTTTTTGCCTGATTACGTCGCCCTTTTGACCGGCGCAATGATGGTGATCCTGCTTTTACTCGCTTATGTTTTCGGCCGCGTTACGCTGCAGGCTTTTCTGGGTAAATGGATACTGCGGCAGATGTTTCCGGGCGGCGGCAGGCAGTCCGAAGCGCTCGCACTGCTGCTCGGTTCCTTTGTCTGCACGCTTCTTATCTCAATTCCATACGTTTGGGCCTTTGCCATCTTCGTTATGCTGATAATCAGCGTTGGCCTTGTGTTGACGGGATTCTTCGGCGGCGGGTGGAAAAAATCAGAGAAAATGTAACTTTCCTCTACTCCTGCGTGTCTTAACATATTGGTGAGTTTTAAGGCAACTTTTAGCCCCCCAAGAGCGTATAAGTTATAGATTCACCAATACTTGGGGATGACAATGAGAAAAATTTCACTTTCGATAGCACTAATGATCCTGAGCTGTATCAATTTAACGGCTCAAACTCCGGCTGCCACGCCCAAGGCGCTGCCGGATATCGGCATTACCGGCACCCTTGCCTTAGGGGAAGTCACGGCGATAAATGCCGGGCAAAAGAATTTAACCCTGAAAACCAAAGACGGCGAGATCAGCATCACTTTGTCTGACGCGACCGAGTATCAAAAAGCTTCGCCGGAAAATCCGACCGATCTTAAATTGGCGACGCCCGGCACGCTGGCCGATATCGGGGTGGGTGACCGCCTGATCGCTTCGGGTAAAGTTGCCGACGATAAAAAGTCGATGATCTCGCGCCGCATCATCCTGATGACCAAGTCGGACATCGGCAAACGGCAGCAGGCGGAAAGCGAAGCCTGGAACAGCGGGGTCAAGGGTAAGGTCTCTACGGTCAATCCGCTGACCAGAGAATTGACCGTGACCATGCGCAGCCTGATGGGCGAAAGAACGGTGATCATCAACGCCCCCGGCGAAACAAGATTTTTACGCTACGCGCCGCATTCGGTGAAATTCAGCGACGCGGTAGCGGGAAATTTCAGCGAGGTGAAGACCGGCGACCTGATCCGCGCGCGCGGACAGCGCAGCGACGATGGAACACATTTCACCGCCAACGAAATAATCTCAGGTTCTTTCCGCACCGCGGGTGGTGTCATCACCGCGATAGATCCGGTAAAGAACGAGATAACGATAAATGATGTAGTCACCAAAAAGCCTCTGACCATCGCTTTGAGCGAAACGTCCGTGCTGAGGAAATTTCCGGCCGAAATGGCGCAAAGATTCGTGATGGCGCAGACGGGACAAATGGGGCCCGGCGGCGCTGGGGGTGTACGCCCGGCAGGCCAACCGGGCCAGTCAGGTACGCCGACGACTCCCCCCGCTGGCGGGCAAACACCTCCGCAGGGAAGTACTACAGGCAATGCTCCGGGCGGAGCTCCACAGCAGGCAGGACCGGGCGGTGGCCGTCCCGGGGGCGGCGGCAGGGACCTGGATGAAATGCTCGAGCGGCTTCCGGTAATTACTATCGCTGACTTAAAAGTCGGCGAAGCGATCGCGGTATCGAGTATTCCCGCACAGGATCCGAACCGGGTTTCGGCGATCAAACTTTTAGCCGGTGTTGAGCCGTTTCTTAACGCCCCGGCACAAATGTCACAAGGACCGGGACGCACGGCCTCGCCGTCGATCAACATTCCGGGATTGGATGGGATAGGCTCCCCCTAATTCAGCAGTTTTGTTTTCGGGATCTGTCACAAAGTTTTATTTAGCGGTGTTTAGTTTATAAGGGAAACCCTTAAAAATAACACCGCACATATTTTTATATAAATTATTTTCGACATATGAAGCTTAAAGTTACTTTTTTATTTATTTTATTTTTATTGTTTAGCGGCAATGCTTTTGCCCAGCAGAATGGTTCTGTTCACGGGCAGGTGGTAGATACGCTTAACGCCGTTGTGGTTGGCGCATCGGTTACGCTGGTTGGTCCGAAGGCGCGGAAAAAACCGCGGTCACTAATAAAGACGGCGAATATTCTTTTAGCGGTGTAAAGCCCGGCAAGTATACGGTAAAAGCCACGGCAAAAAATTTCCAGATCTACGAAAACACCGAAGTGGAAGTCGGCAGCGGCGCGCGCACAGATCTTAACGTCGTGCTGACGGTCGAGATCGCGCAAGAGGAAGTAGATGTCAAGAGCGATGCGGTAGGCACCGAACCGGACAATAATGCCAGCGCGACAGTGCTCAAGGGCAAAGACCTCGAAGCGCTGCCGGATGACCCTGATGAACTCGCCGCGGCCCTCCAGGCTCTGGCAGGCCCGTCAGCCGGCCCGAATGGAGGCCAGCTTTATATCGACGGCTTTACCGGCGGAAACATGCCGCCGAAAGAAGCCATCCGCGAGATCCGCATCAATCAAAATCCGTTTTCCGCTGAGTTCGAACGCCTCGGGTTCGGACGCATCGAGATATTGACCAAACCCGGTTCCGACAAACTGCGCGGGCAGGGATTCTTTAACTTCAACGATGAAAGCTTTAACTCGCGCAACCCGTTTGCGCTGAACCGGCCCTCGAGCCAGGTGCGTTTTTACGGCGGAAGCCTTTCCGGGCCGATCGTCAAAAAGAAAGCTTCTTTCTTTTTCGAAATGAGCCGCCGCGAAGCGGATGACAACGCGGTGATTAATGCGCGCATTCTCGATCCGGGCTTGAATATCGTTCCTTTTCAGCAAGCTATCCTGCAGCCCGTGCGCCGGACGAATTTCAGCACGCGTTTTGACTACGCTTTAAACGATAAGAACACGCTGATCGGCCGTTACAGCTTTGGGCGAACGGAAAATCCGGTGGTGGGTTTAAGCGACCTGACGCTGCCGACGCGCGCTTTTCAATCCAAAAATACCGATCAGAATATTCAGATCACCGAAACGTCTATTTTAAGCCCGACCGTAGTGAACGAAACGCGTTTCCAATACTCGATGGGAAGAAGAGATTATAACGGGGACAATTCGATCCCGGGTATTAATGTCGCTCCCGATTTTATCGGCGGCGGTGCGCAGATCGGAGATTCTTTTACTCACGACAACCGCTGGGAACTGCAAAATTTTACTACCTGGACAAAAGGCAAGCATTCATTTAAAGCGGGCGGCCGTGTTCGCGGCGTTTCGATAAAAGACCGCTCGGAAAATAATTTTGGCGGAACATTTACTTTCAGCGGCAGTCTGACGAACGCCGGTGATCCCTTTGACCTGAACAGTGACGGAATTCTCTCCGCTATCGAAAAGTACCGCGCAAAGATCGCCGGGTCTGCCGATCCGACCTATGATCCCGCGCAATTTTCGATCACGACCGGTAATCCGCTGGCCGATGTTTCGCAGGTCGATTTCGGCGGATTCTTTACCGACGACTGGAAATACGCCCCGGGGCTGACGTTAAGCTTCGGCATGCGTTACGAAATTCAGAACAACATTAAAGACCTTAACGATTTTGCACCGCGTTTCGGCTTTGCCTGGTCGCCGGGAGCCGGCGGTGCCAAGCAGCCGAAAACAGTTATTCGCGGGGGCGCCGGTATTTTTTATGACCGTTTCGGCGAAAATTACACGCTCAACGAACATCGTTTTGACGGTGTCAGCCAGTTGTCTTACCTGATCACGAATAACACCGTTTCCGAACGCGCTTTATTGGCGCAGCCGGTATTTACGCTGGGTAACATCAACAACGTGCCGACCGCGGCCCAACTCGGGACCTTCGCGCCCCAGACGAATCTCATTCGCCGGGTAGCCCCGGACCTCGATTCACCGACCACTTACCAGGCGGCGATCAGCGTCGAACGGCAGCTGCCGTGGAACCTGACGATGTCGGTGACCTATGTGGCCAACCGGACGATACATATGCTGCGCGCACGTGATATCAATGCGCCGGTTTGCCCGCCGCTTACGCCGTGCCCGGATTCGGTCCAGCGTCCCGACCCGTCCAGAGGCCAGATATTCCAGTACGAATCGAGCGGTGTCTTGAATCAAAATCAATTGATCGTCAATTTCAACACGCGGTTTAATCCGAAATTCACGATCTTTGGCAATTACCGCCTGGGTAAGGCCAGCGGTAACACCGATGGCGGAGGCAGTACGCCGTTTTACAGCTACGATCTGAGCACGGAGTATGGTCGCAGCATTTTCGACGTACGGCAAAACTTCTTCCTGGGCGGTTCATACACCGCGCCCTGGAAACTGCGCTTTAGTCCGATCATTGTCGCCAGCTCAGGCAGGCCGTTCAATATTACGACCGGAATCGACAATAACCGCGACGGCAACTATAACGACCGTCCGGCGTTTGCCACTGACCTGAACCGCCAGTGCGACTTTGGAACTCCGGGAAATCCCGATATCCGTAATTGCGTGGTGCAGACGGCCTACGGCAACTTTGACCTGATGCCGATCGCGGGGCAGACGCTCATTCCGCGTAACTTTGCCGAAGGCCCGGCTTCGCTCAACTTTAACCTGAACGTCAGCCGCACTTTTAGCTTTGGCAAATCCAAGGTATCGGCGGCAGCAGCCGCGGCGCAGCAAAAAGCCGCTGCCGAGCAGCCGAAGCCGGACGCCAATGCTAAGGCCGGAAACAACCCCGGGCGCGGTGGCAACAATCGCGGAGGAAGCAATCGCGGCGGAAGTAATCGCGGCGGTCCCGGTGGTGTCAGCGGCGGCGGAATGGGCGGCCCGATGATGGTCCAGGGCGGCGGCAGCGACAAGCCTTATAACCTGACGTTTTCGCTCAACGCCACTAACTTGTTCAATATCGTGAACAAGAGCACCCCGATCGGTAATTTGAGTTCGCCGCGCTTCGGCCAGTCGACCGGTATCGGCGGCTCGTTCGGTTCGTTTGGCGGTGGAGGCAGCAACAGCGGTAATCGCCGGCTCGACTTGTCATTAAGATTTAGTTTTTAGAAGAACCTGCTATGTTAAGAAAAACTCTTCCATTTTTGTCCGCGATTTTATTGCTTGCCGGCGGGGCCGCTAGTGTCGCTGCCCAAACGGATAAACCCGCCGCACCGGCAACGACCGCAGCACCCGCAGCAGCGGCGGCACCGGCAGCAGCTAAAATCGTGATCACCGCCCAATCGACCCCGATTGAATTGGCCAAGGCGGCGCAAGCGGCACTCGGCGGCGACAAGTTTCGAAACCTGAAGTCCATTATCGCCAGGGGAACGACCGACGTTTCGGCGCCGGGCTCGACGCAAACGATGCAGGCATCTTTTTATATCGTGACATCGGGTGAAAAGTCACGGTTTGAACTCAATAACCCGGTCGCTCCGGTGACGCAGATCTTTGACGGCGTTAATCTTTACAACAGCTTTCAGCAGGTGCAACTGCCGCCGATGAGCCGTCTGAGCATTATCCTGCTGCAAAAGGTGGAGGAAAAAGGCTACTCGGTTTCCGCCCTGCCCGATAAAAAGAAGAAACGCGCTTTCCGCGTCACCACACCGGACGGCTACGCGACGGATTTTTACATCGATGCAACGACCGGACTGATTGATACGATAGAAGCGAAATTTACCGTTAATGGCAGAGATATTACGACCGCTATCTCACAGGATAAGTACCGGGAAGTCGAAGGTGTAATGATACCGGAAAAGTTTTCGCAGAGGCTGGATTTTAGCGGGACTTCGTTTTACGCGAATTTTAAGGCCAGGGATATCCTGGTCAACACGGAATTGCCTGAGAATACGTTCATTATTCCCCAATAAAGTAGTGTGTTTTCAAGTGCAATAAAAAGGGGAAAAGGGTCGCATCCTTTTCCCCTTAAAAATTTTAAATGTACCGCGGTTAAACACTCATTACTTCTTGTTCCTTGTGTTTAGCCAGTTCGTCGATCTTTCCGACGTAAGTATTAGTTAATTTTTGCACCTCGTCAAGCCCGCCGCGCTCATCATCCTCGGAAATCGCCTTATCTTTTAACATTTTCTTTAATTTATCGTTGGCGGAGTGGCGAACGTTGCGAACGGCGATGCGATGTTCCTCGGCAATATCGTGGACCTGCTTGGCCAGCTGCTTGCGGCGTTCCTCGTTAAGCGAAGGAATCGGAATGCGGACCATCTTGCCGTCGCTCGATGGGTTAAGGCCCAAATTCGCGCCGATGATCGCTTTTTCGATGGCGCCGACCTGTGACATATCCCAGGGCTGCACGGTCAGAAGCTGCGCTTCCGGCACCGCGACCGAGGCCATTTGATTGAGCGGCGTCGGCGTACCGTAGTAGTCGACCATAATGCCGTCCAGCAGGCTGACCGCCGCGCGCCCCGTGCGCACCGTCGACAGCTTTCTTTTTAAGTCCTCTACCACGCCTTCCATACGCGGTTTTGTTTCGTTAATAACTTCGCTAGAACTCATTAATTTCCTCCAGTAAGATCGTTTTATATTTCAAACGACGTTGGTATAAATTATATCAAGCCCGGCGACGAGGTCAGAACCGGGAGCGGTAGCGACCGGGTTTCGGTTTTTTCAAGATTGTTTACCGCGAACCAAAAAATACGCTAATAAGCCAGATGTACCCCGAAATTCATTTTTATTGACGGTATAACCCGGTTACAGCTACAGATAGCGCTCCCGGTTCTGACCGTTTATGCCCCCACGAGCGTGCCGATAGTGAGATCTCCGGTTACGGCCTTGATAATATTGCCCGACGTTTTCATGTTAAAGACCATTATCGGCAGATCATTGTCCATGCAGAGCGAAATAGCCGAAGCGTCCATCACTTTTAATTGTTTTTCCAGCACCTGCTGGTAAGAGATCTTTTCATAGCGCTCGGCAGTCGGATCTTTTTCCGGATCGGCGGTGTAGATGCCGTCGACCCTGGTGGCTTTTAAGATAACCTCGGCCTTGACCTCGAGCGCGCGCAGGGCGGCGGCGGAATCGGTCGTAAAATAAGGGTTGCCGGTACCGGCCGCGAGTATCACGACGCGTCCCTTTTCCAGGTGGCGCACGGCTCGGCGGCGAATAAAAGGCTCAGCCAGCTGCGGGATATTAACGGCGGAAAGCACGCGCGTATAAACATCGAGCTTCTCCAGCGCGTCCTGCAGCACGACGGCGTTCATCACCGTGGCCAGCATCCCGATGTAATCGGCGCTGGCGCGATCCATATTCCCCGCGCTTTCCGAAACGCCGCGAAAGATATTACCGCCCCCGACCACGATCGCTACTTCAACACCAAGCTGGTGCACGGCTTTGATCTCTTCCGCCACGGATTGCGCCACGATGGTGTCAATGCCGTAGTTTTTCTCACCGATCAGGGCTTCACCCGAAAGTTTGAGCAGGATCCTTTTAAACGCAGGCTTTGCCGATTCAGCGGCGGCAGCAGTTTCCATAAATTTACCGGTGACCAATGTTTATCTATCAGTTCTCAGCTATAAATACTCAAGGCCGGTAACGGTCAGAACCTCAGAGCGCAGTGACCGGCTTCTTCTCTGACAGGCTATAGGTTGTAGTTTTTCGCTGCGCTCATTTAGCCGGTCACTACGTTCCCGGTTCTGACCTTTCGCAAAATAAAAGGGTTAAGACCTTTTCAATCTTAACCCTAAAGCGGTCTTAATTTCCACCCACCATCGAGGCAACCTCTGCCGCGAAGTCGTCCGCTTTCTTTTCTAACCCTTCGCCCATCTTGTAACGGGTAAAGCGGCGGACCGAAATGTTTTCCTTGATCGTGCCGATCTTTTCAGCGATCAGCTCGCCGATGGTTTTCGCCGGATCTTTAACGAACGGCTGTTCGAGCAGCGCGACCTCTTCGAAATACTTGTTCAGGCGGCCTTCGATGATCTTCTCCAAAACATCGGCCGGCTTGTTGGCATTCTTCGGATCGTTCTTAAGCTGTTCCAGGGTGATCTCTTTTTCTTTTGCGACCACATCCTGCGGAACTTCATCGCGATTGAGATACGATGGGGAAGAAGCGGCAATATGCATCGCCACGTCTTTTACCAGCTGCTGAAATTCTTCGCCGCGCGCGACAAAATCGCTCTCGCAATTTACTTCGACCAGCACGCCGACCTTGCCGCCCATATGAATGTAAGAGCCAACAGCCCCCTCGGCGGTCACGCGCCCGGCTTTTTTTCCGGCGGTCGCCATTCCTTTTTTGCGCAGGAGCTCAATGGCCTGCTCTTCATTCCCGGCGGCTTCTACCAACGCATTCTTACAATCGATCATGCCCGCACCGGTCTTTTCGCGGAGAGATTTAACCGCACCTGCTGTAATTTCTGCCATACTACTTCTCCTTCTTATAAATCAACGATAAATATTTTTTTGTAAAAAAGCGCAGCTCGTAAATCATATTGGAGCTGCGCCGGCAAGTTTTAATAACTTAGATCTATTTTGCAGCTTCTTCTGCTTTTGCCGCCGCCTCTTCATTCGGTGCCGATTCGACTGCCTCGGTCACCTGCTCCGCAGATGCACCGGCGGCAGCATCCTGCGCGGGCGCTTCCAGCGGGTCTTTGACCGGAGCTTTTTCTTCACCTTCATCTGCCGGCGGTTCTTCGACCGGGGCTTTTTCCGGCTCGCCGCCGGTTCATCAACCGGGGCCTCCGGGCTATCGGTCGCCGCTACTTCCGGTTCTTCATCGGTAACCATTTCCTCGTCAGTCAGCGGTTTTTCATCTTCCGGTATAAAAGCTTCAGCCGATTTAGGCATCGACGGCGCAGCCATCTCTTCGGCTTCGTCCTCTTCGATCTCCGGCGCGACTCCGCCCTCGGTGCCGATGTTCTTGCCTTCGATGATCGCATCGGCGATACGCGAAGCGAACAAGCGAATGGCGCGCAGCGCATCGTCGTTTCCGGGGATAACGGCAGAGATGCCGTCCGGCGAGCAGTTGGTATCGACCACCGCCACGACCGGAATGCCGAGCCGGTTGGCTTCGGCGACCGCGATCTCTTCCTTGCGCACGTCAATGACAAAAAGCATATCCGGCAGGCGATGCATATTGCGGATACCGGCCAGATTCTTCATCAACCCTTCGTGGGCGCGGTCCATCTGCAGGCGCTCTTTCTTGGTCAGCTTTTCATAGCTGCCGTCTTCCTTCATTTCTTCCATCTTGCGCATCTTCTTGATCGATTGCTGCACGGTCTGGAAGTTGGTCAGGAGTCCCCCTAACCAGCGGTTATTGATGTAAAACTGTCCGGCGCGCTCGGCTTCCTCACGGATCGAATCCTGCGCCTGGCGTTTGGTGCCGACAAAAAGTACGGTGCTGTTCGGGCGTTCCGAGATCGCCTCGGTAACGTAGGTCAGCGCGTCGCGGAAAAGCTTTTGGGTCTTCTGCAGGTCGATGATGTAGATACCGTTGCGTTCACCGAAAATATATTCCTTCATTTTCGGATTCCAACGGCGAACCTGGTGACCAAAGTGAACGCCTGCTTCCAGGAGTTCTTTCATTGTAACTGTAGCCAAAACTTATTCTCCTTATTGGTTTTTGTACTCACCGGGATCAGTTAGTGAACCAATGAACCCCGGCAATGGATTTAAGCCGCGTAATACGTGATACGTAAAAGCCCCACTTGAGCGTATTACGTACCACGTATTGCATATTATCTCTTCGAGAACTGGAATCTCTTGCGAGCGCCCTTTTGTCCGTATTTCTTGCGTTCCTTTTTGCGCGGGTCGCGGGTTACGAGGCCTGCTTTTTTCAAGGATCCGCGAAAATCGGGATTGTACTCCAGCAGCGCGCGGGTAATGCCGTGACGCACCGCGCCGGCCTGCCCGGCGGAACCGCCGCCGTCTACATTCACCAAAATATCGAATTTGCCGGCGGTCTCCGTCAGCTTTAGCGGCTGGCGAATGATCATCTGCAAGGTTTCATTGGGGAAGTAGTTTTCAAAGGTACGGCGATTTACTTTGATATCGCCGCTGCCCGGACGCAAATAAACACGCGCCACAGAGGTTTTTCTTCTTCCAGTTCCGTAATATTGAATATCTGCCACGAATCTATTTCCTTATTAAAATTAAGTGGTCGCGATCTCGATCGCTTCCGGTTTCTGCGCCGAGTGGCGATGATCGCCGTCGGCATAAACTTTTAGTTTCTTTGCCATTGCCTTGCCCAATTTCGTTTTGGGCAGCATTCCTTTGACCGCTATCTCGATCACGCGTTCCGGGTGTTTGATAAATTGGTCCTTGACCGAGATCTCTCTCAAACCACCTGGATACAACGTGTGCCGGCGATACATCTTCTGGTCGTTTTTAGAACCCTTGAAGACCGAAAGCCGGGCATTGATGACCACTACGTGATCGCCCATATCGAGAAAAGGCGTCCAATCGGCCTTGTTCTTTCCGCTTAAAATACGTGCTACTTCAGTAGCCAGGCGACCGACAGTCTTGCCCTTGGCGTCAACGACATACCATTTGCGGGCTTCAGCCAGACCCTTGCCACTGGGAAAATATGTACTCATAATTGCCACTCTGTTTAGAATCTTCGCAAAAACGCGAACGATAAGAATATCGAAACAGGCGGTTTATGTCAAGTAAAGTGGGCGGTTTGTCGTCGTGTAAATGTGTATTGCGGCGCACCGAAATCGCGCCATGCGGAAGCTCGACCGTTAGGGAGGGCTGATTTTCCCGCGATAAGACCGAGCCCTTGCTAACGCGCGGGCTTCTGCCTATGCCGATTCGCGTAGGTGGTCCGGCTGCAATTAGCAGCACAGATACACCACTACCGGGCGGTTTGCTGGATTTCTGGTATCTTAGGGTGATTCTCACGGCAGGATTTGCCGCTGCGCGGGGAAACAGCGTAAGATTTCTTATCCCATCGTAAGGCATAAGAGTAAATGTTCAGGTATATAGGCTTACACAAAATATGAAGGCATTTTTAATGATTGCGGGCGCCATTCTAGCCGGTTTGGTGATTTTGGCGGCGATTCTTGGCTATCTCTTTGTAAGTTGGGCAAACCAGCCGGAAAACATCGCGGCACTGCAAAAGCAGCGCGAAACCGAAGCCGCGCAAAAGGCCCGGGACGAAAAAGCACGCGCCGACGCGGAAAAAGAGGCGGTAGAGAAAAAGGCCGGCCTTAAGCTTGCGATCGACGAAAATTTCGCCGACAACAAATTCGAATTTCTCGATTACAAATTCGACCAGTCCAGCCAGTTCACATTCAAGGACAATAAATTCAACTACTCGGTCTTTAGCACAAGGAACTCTAATCCGACGAATCATTTCATCTTTTCCCGCGAGGACTTCGGCGATTTTGCGGCCGAGATCGAGTTTGACGTTCACGGCTACGAAAGCCGGGCAGGGATATTTTGGGACGCCCAGCCGAACAGCGACAGCAATCACGACCCGGACGCGTATCAGGCGGCTTATTCCTCGGCCAGCGGCCTGGATGTCAAAGCGGCGGGCGATTGGGAAACTTTCAATCTTGGAAACTTTTTCGAGGCCGTCACGACACAGAAACTCAGGGTCGAAAGATTGGGCAAAAGCCTTAAGGTCAGCATCAATGATAAAGTGATCTTCGACAAAATTCTCAAGGACGGCGGCCAGGGCAAGTTAGGTATTCTTTTGCGCAACAACGGCGGAAATAAAAAAGACTCGAACCCGATCGACATAGACGTCAAGAGTTTCAAAGTCTGGAAATAGGAAGAAGGGTTGACCGAATAACGGGGAACTTTTTAGCGTAACCGGCATCTAATAATACTGCTATGGAATCTTTGGAAAATTTTAATAAAAAACCGGAAAAGGGTTCGCGAGGGGCTTTTTGGATCGTCGCGGTGATCGGTATATTGGTAGTGGCGGGGATCATAGCTTTTCTCTTCACGCGGCCGACCACAAAGGAATACCAGCAGCAAACCATCGAAGGCGCCCTGCGCGAAGGGCCGGAGTTTGACGCAATTAACAAACGGGTACTGGTCGAAAACGACGAAGAAAGAACCTCGCAATCGCCCACTGCGATGGGCACGATCCAGATGTCTATCTGGGGCAGGATAAGAAACCTGGCAACCGATAAGACAATTACCGGGCTGGAGATCAAGGTTACGGTGGTCGATCTATCGGAAAAGCCGGTGAAGGAAAAGACCGTCATCGTAATACCGCAGCAGCAGCCTGCCCTCGGCCCGACGGAGGTGATGCCCGTCCATATCATCATGGATGGCTTTCAGCCGCCGATAACCGCGCCAATATTCATTGGAAGGTGACGGCGATAAAAATTAATTAATAACGATTAATGATTAGTGATTAATGGAAAGGTATGAAATGTTTTTCACTAACCACTAACCACTAACCACTAACCACTAACCACTAACCACTAACCACTAACCACTAACCACTAACCACTAACCACTAATCACTAATCACTATTAATTATTCATTAATCGTTAATCGCTAACTCGCCGTTTCTTTTACAAATAGCTCTTCGAGCGACTGCCGCACAGGCTGCACCGAAACCAGCCTGCCATTCAACGATCTTATTATCGGCAAGATCTTATCCACGTCGGTTTCGTTTGCGACATCGATGCGCGAGCCGGTGGGTGTGAGATGAATTTCCGCCCCGCTTATTTGCGAAACTTCTTTCGCTAACGATTCCGCGGAAATTCCCGAGACATGAATTTCAAAAGTCTGGGTCTCACCGCTTTGCGCCAGCAGATCATCCAGTTTTCCGGTCGCGGCGAGTTTGCCCTGGCGAAGGATGGCGACGTTATCGCAGAGCACTTCGATGTCTGAGAGAATGTGCGTGGACATAAAAACGGTTTTGCCTTCTCCGCGCAATCCTGCAATTAACTCGCGGATCTCGCGGCGGCCCATTGGGTCGAGCCCGCTCATCGGCTCATCCATAAAAACAATTTCCGGATCGTTGATCAGAGATTGCGCCAGGCCGGTGCGCTGCAGCATTCCTTTGGAAAATTTTCGCAGTTGGCGGTTCCAGGCGGCTTCTTCCAAACCGACGCGCGTGAGTAACGCTTCGCTGCGGCGTTTTCGTTCCGACGGTTCAATGCCGAAAAGCTCGGCGAAATACATCATTAGCTCGCGCGCGGTCAGGTAATCGTAAAAATATGGATTCTCCGGCACATAGCCGATCCGCGCATGCATTTTTGTGCTGCTGATATCTTCGCCTAAAATACGCGCCGTCCCCGAGGTGGGGAACATCAAACCCATCAATAGTTTAATGGTAGTTGTCTTGCCCGCGCCGTTGCCGCCCAGAAAGCCGAAGATCTGCCCAGGCTCGACCTGTAAATTCAGCCCGTCAAGCGCGCGCACTTTTTTCTTCTTAAAAAAACCGACCTCGTAATCCTTGGTCAGGTTTTCGATTTCGACGATGTATTCCATAGAGTTTTTGCGGTGAAGAGACGCTGGAAACGATTTTAACGGAAATCACGAGTGGAGACAATATTGAGGTCAAAACCGGGAGCGCTCAGTAGCAGACGCAACCGGTTTTTCGAAGATTAGTGTTGATTGAGGGTATTGGCGGCTCTGCAGCAGTGATGTGCGGTAAGCCTACGGCTTACCGACAGGCGGAATGTGTATTTAGCGGAGGCTGAGCCTCCTCGTCATTCAAAGGGCTGAGTCCCGGAAAGGCAGAGCCTTTCCGCACATCACTGCGGCAGAGCCGCTAAAAATAAGACAGGAAGGGCGGCCACATGTGCCGCCCTTACAAACTATCGCACTACCGTACTCACCACCACGCCATTGATGATCGTGCCCGTGCAATGCGTCACATATTCGAACGGGTCGCCGTCATACATCGCCACGTCGCCGTCTTTTCCAACTTCCAGCGAACCGACTCGTTTGTCGATGCCGAGCAGCCGGGCGGCGTCGATGGTGATCGTCGCCAGCGCGTCACGCTGAGACAGGCCGTTGGCGGCGGCGATCGCCGCTTCGTAAAGCACGACGCGGGTTTTCGGCACGTAGCCTTCGAAACCGCTCTGCAGCGCGACCTGGATTCCGGCAGCATTTAACTTCGAAGCGGTTTCCATGCTCAGGTTTTCGGTTTCGCCGCCGGCGCGTTCCATCGTCGGGTGGATGATGACCGGGACGCCCGCCGCTTTGATCTCGTTAATCACCAGATAGCTTTCCGCGGCGCCGTCGAGCACCAGTTTTAAGTTGAACTCTTTGGCCAGGCGGAGCGCGCTCATAATATCCTGCGCACGATTAGCGGTGACCATCAGCGGGATCTCGCGCTTTAAAAGTTTGACGAACATTTCCGTGCGCAGGTCGCGCGCGGCGTCCGTTTTTTTCGAAGCGGCGTCGGCTTTTAATAATTCGGTGCGCAGCATCGAAATTTGTTTGGCGCGGGTGCCGGGCGATTTGCCCTGCGCCGGCGAGCGCGCTGTCGCCAAGATTGGCCGCTACCATCGCCGTGGTCACGATCGTCGCATCGTCGACGGTGTTGCCGACGGTTTTAGCGATCATCGTCTGCCCGGAAATAAGCGAGCCCTGCGAATGCCCGGTGTGAATGGTGGTGATGCCAAAACCGCGCAGCCATTCGACCAGCTTTTCTTCCGCATTATAGGCGTCGATGGCGCGCAGCTCGGGCTGCATCGGGGCAGATACTTCGAGCTGCATCTGGTCGTGCGGCTGATTCAGATAACCCGACAAACCGACCACCGTATGAGCATCGATGAGGCCGGGCGTAACTACTTTTGCGGTCAATATTTTGTAGTTGGCGGGAATGGTTACCTGCCCCTCGGCGCCGACCGCTTCGATCTTGCCGCCACTGATGAGCACGACACCGTTTTTGATCGGCTCACCGGCCATCGTCCAGACGGTCTCGCCCTTGACGGCGATCTGGGCCTGAGCAGTAAGCAGTAGGCAGTGAGCAGTGAGCAGAAACGTCGCGGCAAAAAAGCAGCGATTTAATAAGGTCCGGACATTCATCACTAATCGTTCACAGTTATACATTATTCCTGCCCTCCTTCATTGTCGCCGCCGAAACAATCGATATCGATCAGGCGGTCGCTGCCCGCGCCATAGCCGCCGGTAGCGATCTTATAATCTTCGGGGTTGCCGCGGTCGAAAACTTTTTTGCCGTCGACCCAGGTTTGCATCACGTGGGTATAAACGCTTAGCGGATCGCCGGAGAGCACGATGAAGTCGGCATCCTTGCCGGCTTCGAGCGAGCCTACGCGGTCGCCCATATCGAGCATGATCGCGCCCGCCATCGTCATCGCGTAGAGCGCCTTGTCGCGATTCATGCCGGCGCGAACGGCCAGCGCGGCCTCGCGGATGAAGAGGCGCGAATCGGTGATGTAATCGTCGGTGTGAAATCCGACCAGCACACCGGCTTTATCCAGGATGTCGCCAGTCTCGTACTTGATATCGACGGTTTCCAGTTTTCCGCCGGGCGAATCGATCAGGATGATCGACGCGGGAACTTTTGCCTTCGCGATCTCGGCGGCAACTTTCCAACCTTCGGAAACGTGCTGCAGGACGACGCGGAACCCGAATTCTTTTTGCAGCCGCAGCACGCTCATGATGTCGTCGTGACGATGAGTGTGAAAATGCACGACGCGTTTTCCCTCGAGCGCTTCGACCAGCGCTTCCATGGCCAGGCTGCGCGCCGGCATTTTCGTCGTATCGGTACCGGCTTTCTGGATCTTCGCGCGGTACTCCTGCGCCTTGATAAATTGCTCGCGCACGAGCGAGACGGATTTGGCGCGGGTGCCGGGAAAGGGGCCGCTGCCGCCGGCGCGAATGCTGTTGGTGCCGTTGGCAAATTTTATCCCGCCCATGTACTTGCCGCTCTTGTCATAGATCAGCAGATCGTCGATCTTGTTGGCGTCGTCACGGAGTTTGAGATAGATCGTCTGGCCGCTGTCCAAATGGCCGGAGCCGGGCATGACGTTGACAACGGTGATGCCGCCGGACTGCGCGCGCTGGATGCTGGCGGCGCGGACGTTGATGGAATCGAGCACGCGGGTTTCGGGCTGGATCGGGCCGGAGCCGTCGCCGCCCTGCGGTTCGCCGATGTGGCTGTGCGAATCGACCAGGCCGGGCATCAGCACTTTCCCGGTCACATCCACGACGGTCGCGCCCGGCGGAATGGTGGTCGAGGCGCGGCTGCCGACGGCGACGATCTTGCCGCCCTGAACGACCAACACGCCGTTTTCGATCGGCGCGCCGGTGATCGGAATTATCCGCCCGCCGACAAAGGCCGTCGCTGTACCCTGCGCAAAAATCGAGCAGGTGAAAGCCAGTAATAGAAAAATTCCACCTAGAAAAGTTCTCATCTATACGATCCCCTTAGTTTTAGAAATAAAAGTTGGAGTGCGGTTTCTAAATTGCTACGAAATACGGCCAGTGTCAAGGCCAATGGCTTTTAAGAGCGGCCAAAAGGCAACGGGTCAGAACCGGGAACGCAGTGACCGGGTTCTTATTTCGACAGCTGGATGCCGTTTAATTTTTTCGCTGCGCTCATCTACCCGGTCACTGCGTTCCCGGTTCTGACCTCATCACCCCGATGTTCTTTTTCATTAACCGGCAAGGTAATTGAAAACATTGTGCCGCCGGTATCGACAGGCAGCGCTTCGATCTTTCCGCCGTGCGCGGTGACGATGCCGTAGCAAACAGCGAGGCCCAGCCCGGTGCCTTGGCCGGCCGGTTTGGTGGTGAAAAAAGGGTCGAAGACCTGCTTGGCATGTTTGGGGTCGATACCGGTGCCGGTGTCGGAGATCTCGATGCTCAGGTGGCCGTTCTCGCGGGGATAAGATGTCGTGATCTTTAGCTCGCCGCCCCCGGGCATAGCGTCGCGGGCGTTTAAAAAAAAGATTGAGAAAAACCTGCTGCAGCTGATCGGAATCGGCATGGACCTGGGGCAAAGATGCGTCAAGGTCTTTGACGATGCGCAGTTTTTGAAACGCTTTATCAAAGGCCGCGAGGCGCAGGCCCGCTTCGATAAGTTCGTTAATATTCGCGGCCGATCTGACGGCTATTCCCGGAAGCGGGCTGGTGCGGGCAAAATCCATCATGTCGCGCGTGACCTGAGAAATGCGCGAGATCTGGGTAGAGATAAGCCCGAGCCGGTCGCGCGTTTCGTCGTCTAGATTGGCTTTCGATTGCATTATCTGGATGAGTGAAGAAATGGACGCCAGCGGGTTATTTACTTCGTGCGCGACACCGGCGGAGAGCGTGCCCATGGCGGCGAGTTTTTCGGTGCGGATAAGCTGCTCGTTTAATTTTTGCAGCTGCTCGATATCGGCCGCCATCTTGCGGCTCATTTCGTTGAACGAGCGCGCCAGGATGCCGATCTCGTCGTTGCTGTTTTCCGAAACCTGCGTGCCGTAATCGCCTTCGGTCACGGCCACCGCCGCCAGCGTGATGCGCCGCAGCGGGCGCGAAATGCTGCGCACGATCAGCAGCACCAGAATTAAATTGGGAACCAGCGCGGTGATCAAACTAAAGGTAAGATATTTGCGCCAGGATTCGTAGTTCATCCCGTCCTGAAAAGCCCAGATCACGATCGGAATTTGAAAGATGGCAAAACTTAAGACCGCGACGACGGCGATACTGAGCGCGACCTTATAGGCGATGGGAAAAAGCCGGAATTCGTCGAGCGCGGTTTGAAAGGAAAAGAGTTTGAAGTTGGAAATAGCGAAAGCGAAAACCAGCGCGCCCGGCAGCGCAAAGATCGAACTCAGCGGCAGCAGGTAATAAAGCCCGAACCAGGGAAGCGCGATATTTGCCGTGGTCATCAGCGCGGCGGTGAGGCCCACGCCCCACATTACGGCACCAAGCTGCTGCCCTTGCTGCGTGCCGCGGTATTGCCGGTATTTTTGATAAAGGATATAAGCGCCGTAAACAAAGATCGCGTAAACATAAATGACGAAAGCGTAGGCTAAAGGGGCAGGCTCGATGATAAATTTGCCGCTTTGCTCGCTCTCAAGGCCGACTCGGTACCAGAGCATTCCGGCAAACGTCGCGGGTATCAAAACCAGCGCAGGCGCAAAGATCACCGCGGCTTTTTTGCGCGGCGTGCGCAGGTTTTCCGGAAACACCCAGGCAAAGACCATCAGAAAAAATTGCAGTGCGAGCGAGAGAGTGAAACTTGCTCCGGCCCACCAGAACGCAAAACTATCGGTGGTAAGAAATTCCCAGAAAATAATGTCTTTGACCGTCCAGAGCGCCAGGCAGGCGATAAACGCCGCGAACGTCTGGTGCGCACGCATACGCGGCGCCGCGGCAAAAATATAAAAGCCGAGCGTTACTTGCAGGAACAGGCACAGTAGCAAAATAACCAGAATCATATGGAGCGCGAAATCGATATAGCCACAGAGAGCACAGAGGTCACAGAGAATCAAAAAAACACGGATCTTTCATCTCTGTGTTCTCTGTGTTCTCTGTGTCCTCTGTGGCCATAAATTCGATCGGGTGAATCACGCCGCTATTTTATCTTGAATTTGAGCGTAGTGCCTATGCCGTTGGCGTTGACGGGGAGTACATCGAGCCTGATGTAATAGAAATCGGCGGAGAAATGTTTGGTGAATTTTTTGGTAATACCCACGTAAAACTCATTCCGCGCCCAATTATGCGCGTCGAGGTCCCAGTAACCTTCTTCGGAAACGTAAGGCGCAAAGAGTTCTTTGCCCTTTTTGGTGAGCGAGTAGCTAACCTGGAAACGCTGGCGGTAGCGGTTGGAGTCGGTGCGGTTCACGCGAAACGAGCGCTCGTACATATTGCGTTCCTTAAAGGAAAACTTTTTCCAGGTGCGCTCCAGTCCAAGCGCGGCGCTTAAGCGCTGCTCATAACTCCTGGGGCCGGGAAGAACTTCGTCGCTCTTGTACTGGTATATCCCGTAAAGGTGTACGAATTTATTGACGCGAAAATCCAGCGTCAGCCCGGCGCGGTTATCGACAAACTCCCCGAGATTTTTTTGCCCGAAACGGACGATCCCGCTGAAAGTGGCCGTTACCTTATCGATCGATTTTCCTTTTTTATCCTTGCCCTGCAAGAGGGGATAGATGACCTGAACTTCATTCCACTCCTGAAATTCGGAGACAGCCTGCGCCGGCGTGAGTGCGGGAAGGCAAAATAACAGAAGAAACATGAGGCAAACGATTATCTTCATCTCTGCTAAGGCTATAATTTTGAGGGATTTGATGTCAATGGAAATTATGGAGCGCGGGCATCCCTGTCCGCATTGAGCGCAAAAGCGCGAAAAAAAATTGGCCGCAGATAAACACGGATTCACACAGATCAGAAAATTCTTATCCGTGTCCATCTGTGTAATCCGCGGCCAAATTCCTCGGCGCAGAGCGCCGTGCGGGCAGGATGCCCGCGCTCCATAACTAAACACCCAGAATAAACGCGCTGATGGTCAGGGAAATGCCGTAGGCGATCGGCAGCAGGTGTTTGCGTTCGATAAACAAACCGCGTTCGTTCAGGCGCAGCAATATCGCAAAGGCCGGAAAGGCAGCAAGTGCGACGGGCGCGGCCAGAAAAGGGCCAACGAAACCGCCGATGATGAACACTACCGCGCCGCCGGCAAAGCCCGTGACCAGGGCCCAAAGCAGCGCATACAGAACAGAGAAAACGAGCATCTTTGTCCACGGCGCGCGGTGGTGTTTTTCCATCTGTCTTCCGACTACTTTTCCAAAGCCCATGCCGGCTGCTATGCACACCAGGTTAATTATTAAAGTCAGCAAAACCAGGCCGATCTCACCACGTCCCGGTTCGAAGCTGTAAATGTGAGCTTTTGTAAAATAAGCGGCGGGGGGAAAAGCGCCGAGCAAAAATCCAAGATGACGATATGCCTGTTCAGTAGTCTGCGGCTGATACATCGAGAGAGACTCGGTCTCTTCGTGTGCGGTGCGGTAAAGGGCGGCGCGGCGTTCATACTCCGCATTTTCGGCGAGCAGGAAATTTATTCTGCGCTGGATCTCACCAGCGCTTTCACCCGTGTTGGGGGTGTTGGCGGTTGGGTCGTTGGTCGCGTCGATTGTACTGCTTGCGCGGACTGTACTGGTTGCGGCGGCTGACATTGTATTACCTCCGATGTCTCAAAGCCATTTTCCGAGTTCTCTAAGACCTGGTTTCGCTTGCCGTCAAAGACATCCCGAACTCTTGGTAATGTACTGACGTCTATCAATTCAAAAAGTTCCAAAATCAGATCATTGAAAAAGGAAATATTTTGCGCTTTCCCCGATCCTGTTAACTGAACGGAATCATCACCGAGTTTTGCAAGGAGTTTGAGAAAGTCTTCACGAGCGTTGCATTGGTGAGACTTTAGGCGTATGCTGTTTTTTCTGGCAAGGCATTTTCCCGCTAAAGGTAATTCCTTCTTTTTCCGTCCGGCGATACGAAAAACTTCAAAGTCACTTTCGCCCGCTATGGTTTCTTCGGCTTTTAAGGCGAGGGTTAACCCTGAATAGCGCTCTAAAACATCGCGAAAAGCGAAAAAGCCCGGTTTTAATGGGGTTTTTGCGTTAAGTTCGATAAAAGCCTGGAGAATTTGCTCCTGCAGCACACATGTTTGCTGCTCGAGCAAAGAAATTTCCGGTTTTTTCGAAGAAATTTCTTTTCCCGTTAACCTTTTTGCAATGTTTTTACGCCATAGTAGGTAGGCATATGCTATCCAAAACAGCCCGGCGGCACCGGAACTGAGCAAAAGCCTGCTTAAATCATACTTTTTGCGGTTTTGGAGAAAAAAATACACCCCGAATGGGGCGCCGCATGAAAGATAAATGATCAAAAGGTCGGTCCATTGCATCTTAGTATTTACGGAGTGCAACGGACGTGCCAAATTTGATGCAAGTTCTTATAGATCCCAGCGTTCTTACGCTAAATGCCTTAAATAAAGGCAGATATTTGATAGAGCAGAATATTTTTGGAACTAAACGGTAGGCAAGAGCGTTAAATGGATATAGCAAGTTGCAATAAACTTACTTCTTCTTTGGCAAAATGCGAACCGCAAAATAAAGATATTCAGTCGTCTGAATGACTGGTATCGAATTTGCTTAATTAATAATCAGCGGTTTGTAATTATACCGGATTCATAAGGTTAGACGATTTATACAAGAGGTGAGCAATCATGACTAAGAGTAATAAAATCAAGGTGATAAAGCGGGAAGATATACCCACTAAGAAACCTGTAAAAAAAGTTAAACAGAAATCTTCGAAGATCGTGGCGCATGAGATGGTAACTACGGTTACCAATTGGGTCACGGAGTTTCAGCAGAAGAGACGCGAAGAGACAGCAAGCGCGATCCGTCAGCTATTCAACGAAAAGCAGCCGGAACCGCATCGCGCTTAAGTAGTAGTAAAGCAGTAAAAGAAAATAAAACCGCGAGTTTTTATTTTCCTCCTCTAGACAAGACAATCCCCTGCAAACTTTAAAGGGTAATCTCGAAAGATTACCCTTCTTTTTTTATGGAGGCGGGGGCTCCTAGCCTGCCTCGGGGCTTCGCGCCGAGGCAATTTTTAGCCGCGGATATACACAGATGGACACGGATAAAGATTTTCTGATCTGTGTGAATCCGTGTTTATCCGCGGCTAACTTTTCTTCGCGCTTCTGCGCTTATTGCGGGCAGGGATGCCCGCGCTCCATGTTCGCTCTCCACATTAATGTGTATAATCATTCATTAATTCAGAAGCAGTTTTAGCAAAAGTAATCGCATTTCTCGTCAATTATGGAAGACAAGATAGTTTTAGTAACCGGAGCTACGTCCGGTATCGGTCGCGCCACGGCGGTGCTTTTTGCCAGGCAGGGAGCGAAAGTCGCGGCGGTCGGCAGAAACGCGCAGGCCCTGGCGGAATTAGAGCAGGAAATAACCGGCTCGGGCGGCGAAGTGAAAACGATCGAAGCGGACCTAAGCCTCGGTGTGGAACCGGTCGAGATGGTAGTGAATGCTACACTGGACGCTTTTCGCGGGATAGACGTGCTGGTCAACGGCGCGGGCATCCTCGCCAACGGCACCATTGAAACTACTGATATCGAAGACGCCGATGCGATGATGAACATTAACGTGCGCTCGGTGTTTTTGATGATGCAGAAATGTATCCCTTATCTGGAGAAGAAGCAGGGAAACATCGTCAATATTTCCAGCGTGGCCGGAACCCGCGCATTTCCGAACGTGCTGGCTTATTGTATTTCCAAGGCGGCGGTCGATCAGTTGACACGCTGCTCGGCGCTGGAACTGGCGTCCAAAGGGATTCGGGTGAACGCGGTAAATCCGGGCGTGGTGGTGACGGATATTCACAAGCGCGGCGGAATGGACAATGACAAGTACGCCGCTTTTCTTGAGCATTCAAAAACGACGCACCCGCTGGGACGCGTAGGATCTACCGAAGAAGTGGCGGAATTGATCGCATACCTGGCTTCGGACAAAGCTTCCTGGATAACGGGGGCGACATACGAGATCGACGGCGGACGCCAGCTTACTTGCGCAAGGTAGGACACGGAAATTAAAGGAAATTGGGGAAATGAGGAAAGGGGGGAATGGAAGCGAGGAAGACAGGAAATGAAAAGTATTGAGAAAAGTGAGGGAGTTAATTTCCTCATTTCCTGATTTCCCTAATTTCCCGGGTTACCGTTTCCTTCCTTCCTCATTTCCTGAAATTCGAGCAAGCGGATGAAAATAAAGCTTCTTCCCAGTTCATTTGACGAAAAAGGAGGCGCCTCACCGGAACAGCACCTGACTTGTTACTTGCTCGACGAGAGGGTCGCGCTCGATGCGGGCAGCTTGTCGCTGACCTTTGGGCAGGGGCATCGGCGCAAGGTGCGTGACATCATAATTACCCATCCCCATCTCGATCACACTGCCGGATTGCCGTTCTTTATCGACGACCTCTTTGAAGCGCTGCAGGAGCCGGTCCGCGTTCACGGGACCGAAGAAGCCATTAACGCCCTGGAAGACCACATTTTTAACTGGAAAACTTACCCGCGCTTTTCCGAGATACAAAATAACTTTGGCCGCGTGATGGAATATCATCCTTTCAAGATAAGAGAAGAATTTCAGGTGGCCCATCTGACGATCAAAGCCATCCCGGTAAATCACCAGGTGCCGACCGTGGGATTGATAGTTTCCGATGGGAAAAGCACTATCGCGCTGAGCTCCGACACGGCGGAGACCGATGAATTCTGGCAGGCGCTAAATGACGAGCCGAAACTGGATGCGCTGCTGGTGGAATCTTCTTTTCCCAACGAGCTGGAAGACCTGGCCCGATCGTCTTACCATCTGACACCGAAATTGCTGCAAAGCGAACTCGCGAAATTAAAACACCAAACCCGCGTACTGGCGGTCCATCTAAAACCGGCCTACTACGAGCAAACCCGCAAAGAATTGTCTGAACTTGGATTGGCTAATCTTGAGGTGATGAAGACGAGCGTGGATTATGAGGTTTAGTGAATAGTGATGAATAGATAACTACGAACTTGTTAGTACCGACCACTAATCATTAACCGTTATTCACTATTCATTATTCTCTATCTCAGCCTTTTTATGTTTGGCTTTGCGTCCGGAAGGCATGGCTTTTTCGTCCGGTTTGTTAGAACCGATCTGGCGGGTAGGCGGGGCAACCGGTTTGCGGATCGAATCAAATATCAGCCGCTCTTTCTTTTTAGCTGCCTTTTTTACTTTTCTGCGCTTCATAATGACCCGGAAATTATACTACTGTTTTTCTCAGTATCAGTAGCCCAGGCGTTAGCGCGGGCGCTCCTCCCTTACGGTCGGGCTACTGACACGCAGATTGACATAAAGGGCCGAAAAATTCACTATTATCTTGGAAATTATCTTTTTTTGCCATAAGTTTGCCGATTAATTTACCGCCTGATATCAAACGATGACTAAAAAGGGACCGGCGAAAAGGCCTTTCTGGTTAACAACTTCCAGTTATGTGATGCTCGCGTTTGCCGCGGCGTTAGCAGTTTTTTGTATCGTTTGGTGGCTGCAGGGCGATTTGGAAGAATCACCCTGGATATTGGCAGGTTTGTGCGCGTGCGTTACCATTGCCCTCGCCGTCGGGGTGCGTGAGCTGTTATCGCGTAAGCTGCAAACCAGGTTTTACCTGGAGCAGGAGAGGATAGAACGGGTCAACCGCGCCGCCCTGGCGCCGAAAGGGAAATTGACGCTGGAAAAGCACGCGGCGATGCTCAAAAGGCTGGAGCACAGGTCGCACGAAGCCGGCGGAGGCAGTACGGCGCCGCAAACTCATCTGGAGATCTTTCGCGCCTGCAACGATTATCTGGCGCGAACGGAACGGGAGATAAAAACCGTCATAGTCGGTTCCCCTCGGCTGGCGGCTTTCCGCCACGGCCAGGATGTGATCAAGACTTTGCATAAACATCATCTTTTGATGTGGGCGGCGGGTGAGAGTAACGTACTGACACAGGAAGCCAAGATCCGTGTTACAATAGCGGAAAAGATCGAGACCGCACAGCGAGCGTTGAGCGTGCTTGAATCGGCGCTATATTATTACCCTGAGGAATTACAGCTGCTTGACTCGGTCAAGGCGATCAAGGGTTTTATCGTTTCGGTAAGGATCTCGCATCTCACCGAAGAAGCGGAAAAAGAAGCGTTCAAGGGACGATATGCAAAGGCGATCGACTATTACCAGGACGCGCTTTTTTATCTTGCTAAAGAAGCGGAGAATTTGCCGGTTGACGAACAAAAGTTGATACGAAGCGAGATATCGTCGAAGATCGGTACGCTGCAAAAAGTTTTGAACGGGTGAGGGGAATTCTGCCCCGGCCTTGATTTTTGTTAAAAGGGAACGAAGCAGAATGATCAGTCAGAAATGTCCGCGCTGCAGAAGTAACAAGGTAAGATTAGGCTACCGGCCGACGCCCATTTGGTCGGCGATCGTCTGCCGTTTTAATCTGCTCTGCGATAATTGTAATTGGGAATTTGCCGGCTTTGCCGTGCCCGGCACGACGTCTCCAAAGAAAAAGAAACCTTTAAAGAAAACTTCCGACTCCGCGCAGGAAAATGACCTCGGCGAAATATCTGCCGGAGAATCGAAAAAAGAGCGAAGCGCAAAAAGATCCGGCGCCGCAATGTTTTAAGGTTTTATAGGGTCAGAGAAAGCTTTATCGCCCAACGTGTTAAATAAGTATTGCAGTTACCGGCTCACCCTTCTCGTCGCTCAGCTTTTCTTGTTATTTCTGGTAACTTACTCGCAAACCGGAGAACCGGTCCCATCCCCCACTCCATCCGCATTGATCGAAAACCCGGCCATCGCCAGCAATGCGCTAAATATCCCGCCACCCGTCAATGAACCCAATATTGTGCCTGAAGAATTGATACATTACGGCGACGTGGTGGAGATCGATGTGGTCGGCAGTTTTGAAAACGATTGGCAGGGACGGGTAAATCCTGAGGGTTTTCTGGCGGAATTATCTTTCGCCGCGGAGCCCGTTCTTGCTCTCTGCCAGAGTGAAGAAACGGTCGCGCAAAAAATAGCCGCGGCGTACGGTAAATATTTACGCAGCCCGCAGGTCATCGTAAGGATCGTCGACCGTTCGGCGCGTCCGGTGACAATGTTCTTAGGAGCGGTGAAAAATCAGCAGCGGTTCCTCTTAAAACGGGCCGCCAGGTTAAACGAGCTTGTCTTTCTCGCCGGAGGCATCACCGATAATGCCAGCGGAGAGATCCAGATCTTTCGCCCGGAGAAACTGAGTTGCCTTCCCGAAGCGGGCTCAAATTATATTATCAAGATCAAAATAGCCGACCTGATCGCCGGAAAACCGGAGGCCAATCCCCTGATCAGGACCGGCGACATAGTTACCATTCTGGAAGCCGCCCCGATCTATGTGACCGGCGGCGTGAATTACCCGCAGAAAATATTTGCCCGGCAGGAAATGACCGTAAGCCGCGCACTGGCCGCGGCGGGCAACACTGTCAAAGGCGCAAATATAAAGAACATAGTCATTTACCGGCGCGAGAATGGAGTTACCTCTACTATCGAGGTCGATCTGAGTAAAATAATCGCTAAACAGGCTGAAGATACGGTTTTACGCCCTTTTGACGTGGTCGATGTGCCGCGGGCCGGTTCTGAGCCGAAAAAACAGCCCCCCGTTATTGCCGGAGCCGATGGGTCGCAGAAAAATGGCGCCGATCTGCCGCTGGTAATTGTAGATTAGAAAGGGTTTATGGAGCGCGGGCATCCCTGCCCGCAAAGATCGCGTAGCGATCTAAAAAGTCTTAGAGGCGGCGCTGTCCATAAATGAATAAAGATTGTTTTGATGAGCGATATTTTTCGTGTGTTTAGTGTGATTCGTGGTAAAGATTTCGGAATAACCACGAAACACACTAAATACACGAAGGTCACTCATGACCCTAAATTCGTAAAACATCTCAACCACGCTCGAATTCGAAATCCGCTCGTGACCACTTCTCCAGCTTGGGATATGCTAAACCGTTAGCGCTGTGTAAGCGGCGCGTGATCTTTGACCAATGTAGCCAAATTACCTAAAGAGCGATTCAAAATGTACTAACTTTCAGTTTCGTCGGTGGAAACAATAGTGCATTTTAAGGTTTTGCCGGAATGCATGAAATTCCTTTTATTTCTGGTGCAAAAGCGGTGCAGGTGGTGCAGTGGCGCAGCCCGGTGCAGCTGCACCACCCCACGATCTGCTTTACAAGCTGTTGATCGTGGGGCGCTTACCGCGATCATGAATTTGCAGTCTGTTTCAAAGGTATTTCAGTTCCACTTTTTTACTCTCCGAGTGAAACTTATCGTAATGAAGTCAGTACCGGGAACGCAGTGACCGGCTTCCGGCATAAACTTTATATCCTAAGTACAATAAAGGATTTAATAAACCAATGAATCATTAGCCGGTCACTTCGTTTCCGGCTCTGACCCGTTACCTTTGACTTCAACCGGTATTTATAAGCAACGCCGCTTTGTGTTAGTATTTTGTTTCTTTCAGGAAATGCCCGGATAGGGTAGAATAAATAGACTGTCTTGTTTGGAAGGTTTTTTTAATGAGTAACACTACGAAGAGATTCAGCCGCCGGACGATCGCCCTTTTTTGGCTGATCGCGGTCGCTGTGGTAATAACGACTTTGCTGGCCTTTGAGCAGATCGCCATTCTGTATGTTTTGGCGACCCTGGCCTTGGTGGCTTTGATGCTGATAGTTGCGTTTGACGATCTGGAAAAAGTCGACCGTGACGCGATCGAAGGTTTTGCCCCGGATAAAAAATAAGTCTCCCCTCAGGCTAAGACCGCGCTGTGTAATAAATGGTTAAGCTGAGACTAAAATTCATAGTTCTATGTTTACTGGCGTTTGCTATTTCCGCGCCGGCCTACACCGTCCAGTTTGCCGATAAAGCAAAAGCTTTACGGCTGCGCTGGAAAACGGGCACCATCGACCTCGCTGTTTCGCGCTCGCTGCAAAATCCATCGCCGCTGGTAACCACCTCAAAAGGTAAAATATTCGACGCGCTTGAGAAAAGCCTCCAGCACTGGAAAGACGTGGCCGACGTCGATTTCAATATTGTCTGGACCGATATAACGGATGTCAGCGCGGCCGGTGTGCGGGGCGACGGGGTGAGCCTGATCACTATCGCCGACACGCCTGACAATATTCTTTTCTTCGACGGCGAACCGAATACCGCCGCCAAAACACGCATCTTTTTTAACGGCAAAGGCCAGATCACCGAGGGCGACATCGTTCTCAATCCCTACCAGCTTTTTTCCGACGACGACACCACCGGAACATTCGATCTGGAATCGGTGCTGACGCATGAGATCGGGCATTTGCTCGGGCTCGGGCACAGTGATATCGCCGGCGCGACAATGCATGGCCATCACGCGATGAACGGTATTTACAGCCTGCCGGTTTCCGGATTCCGCACCCTGGCGCAGGATGATATCGCGGGTGCGCGCGCTCTTTACGGATATGTAGAAGATGAAAAATGCTGCGGAAGCATCAGCGGCAAACTTTTATTCGGCAAGGAAAAGGTCATCAGGGACCTGCAGATCTGGCTGGAAGCTGCAGATTCGGGCCGGATCATTACCGGGACACTCAGCGACCAGCTTGGCGGATGGAAAATTGAGGGGATCCCCGCCGGTAACTACTCTGTCTACGCGCAAAATGTACCGAACTACAGCGATGCGAAGAATAAGGTTTTGCTTTCCGCCGAAAAGCTCGGTGAAGTGAGTGTGACGCCGGGTAAGGCCGTAAAATTCGAAAAACCTTTTGCGGCAAGGCCCCGCAAACTTTCACTCGATTATCTCGGTTTTAATTCGCAGCTTTCGACGATCGCGATTCCCGTCAATGACGGCAAACCTTATCTGGTTTTTCTGGCGGACAAGTCCCAGCAAAATAACACGCTGCGGGTATCTTTCAATTCTCCCTATCTAAGTGTTACCCGGGGAAGCTTGCAGCCGACGCAGTTCAACACCGATGTTAAGGCTTATACCTTTGAAGCGAACGTCGCCGCGGAAACGCCGCCGGGCGAATATAGCCTGCGCGTCGAAAACACAAAAGGCGATGTCTTTTACCTGGTCGGCGCGCTGTCGATCGAGCCCGATGTGGTGAATAACTGGATAAGCACCTTCTCGATGGAAGTGAACCGCTAAGCCTAACCGCTATTAGCACCGCGATTGTTTAGTGTGCATCGCCCATAAATGAAATTGATGCCTATCGTGATGAGGTCAGAACCGGGAAACTCCCCTCCTGCCCGAGGAGGGGTGGCAGCCGCTTCGGCTGACGGGGTGGTGGGAGAGTGACCGGGTTCTTACATTCGAAATTGCCGCTTTGTGGTTTAAACCACCAAATACAGGAAACGCACGAAAAAAACACCATAATCTTTCGAGGAGAATTTTTTTACGCCGATCACATTCGACACTGTCTGCCGCATTGCGCTCGCGCTGCCCGGCGTAGTAGTGAGTACGTCTTACGGCACGCCTGCGCTAAAAGTAAAAGGCAAGCTGATGGTGCGCATGTGGGAAGACGGCGAAACGATGGTTCTCAAAACCACTTTTGAAGAACGTGAAGAGTTAATGGCCGCTGGTTCCGAATCTACTTCATCACCGATCACTACCTGAATTACGAATATGTTTTGGTGAATTTATCAAAAGTAAAGGAAGAAGCGCTGAGCGATCTGCTGCGCGGCGCGCACCGGTTAGCGCAGTTGAGAAAGAAATAAATTAACCACAAAGACAGAAAGAGCACAAAGAATTATTTATTCCTTGTGCTCCCTGATTTTCACAGGCTTTATTACTGCCCTGATTTTTGCCTAGTTACTCATCGGCATGCCGCCCATGATCGGTTTCATCGGCATCATCAGGCGGCCGTCAGCGCCGCTGGTCAGATCGATAAAGGCCGAGTCGTGACGGAGCGAATCAAACACCGCATCGACGCGGGCTTCCATCATTTCCTTGGCGCGCACTGCCTGGTAACGCTCGTACTGATAGAAGTGGCGTTTTAACATTGCCAGCGCTTTATCTTTTTCACCCGATTGGGCAAATATCGCCGCCAGATTGTAAGAAGCAGGCAGCAGGTTCACATTCGCGCGGGCGATCTTGACGGCTTCGTCTTTTTTACCGGAAGCGGCCATAAATACCGCCGCAAAAACCAGGTTGTACGGATCGGTCGGATCGAGCGCGAGGGCTTTTTCGGTGAAGAAATTTCCCTGGGTCAGATCGCCTTCGGAATTCCAATAGACGGCCAGGTTGCGATAGGTCAGCGCCAGCGGATAGATCGCGGCGGACTGTTCCATCAGCCCAAGGCCTTTTTTGAATTCGCCGTCATGAATGGTCATCTTGCCCAGCCCGTGCAGCGCGACCGCGAGCGAAAGCGGATCGGCCGGCATCTCCAGGATCTGGACGAACATCTCGCGGGCTTTTACCCAATCGCCGATGTGGTGGCGATAGAGTTCGCCGAGATAGCGCAGCGGCGTCGGGTCAGCAGGATCCATCAGGTGAGCTTTGGTGTAAAGCTTGTCGGCCAAAACGTATTGCGAATTATTTTCCGCGATCAATCCCTGTTTCATCGTGCGCACGATCAGAGCGTTTGTCCGAGCATCGGTTTTCGGGGTTTTCGGCGCGAGCGGAACATCCACGACGGCCTGCGCGCCGAGCTTCTTCAATTCTTTTTCGGCGTCTTTCGCTTTTTTGGCGAACATGCATTTTTCCGCCGTTACGGATTCATAGAGTTTGATAGCGCTCTCTTTATCGCCGGCCGTTGCTTTGGCTTTGGCCTCCTTTAAACTCGTATCGAGCGTGGTCTCGCGTTTCTTGACCTCATCGCCTACCAATTTCTCAACATCGGCGAGTTTGATCTTGCCGTCTTTGTTCTCAACTTTGCCGATGACGGTCGCGTCCGGATTGGCCAGCACGACCACCGGAAGTTTTGATTCACCGACCAGCGCATCCGCGTTTGGCGTATGACTGTCAGCCAACTGCATCGAAGTGCATTGAGATGCAAAAAGAGAAAGCGGCCGCGATTCGCGCAGCGGCGATTTTTTTATCTCTTCAACAGAATTGGGAAACCAGTAAACGACCAGGCCTTCCTTGACCGGCTCTTTTATTTCCTTGAGCAGTTTCCAAGGCACGTGATATACGACCGGGTCGGAACCCCCGCCCGAATTGCCGCCGGACATTCCGCCGCCTCCGCCACCGCCGCCTCCGCCACAAGTGGCCCAGACGGGTGTCATCAGAAAAAGAAAGATAAGAAGGAGTGCGGCAAAGCGTTCGGATAGTATTTTCATAATGGTAAAGAGTGTATCAATTTGGATGCGGCAGGTCTAGAAAAAGTTGGATAAACCAAGCGGTTTTAGAACTGAATTGATCAGCCACAGAGAACACAGAGCTCACTAAGAAGAAAATTACTTCTCTGTGAACTCTGTGGCTAAATATCTATAAGCGACAAATGATTACTCGTAGTCTTCGTGGCCGCGGATGCGGCCTTCGGCGGGGGCGCGGATCTAGCCGAGGATGTCGTCAACGCTGAATTTGACGCCCGGCATAGACTCAGAAACCACCTGCTCACCGTGCTGATAGGTTTTAACGTTGCTGTAAGTAAAACCGTTAGGCACTCTGTGAACTTCTATGCACTCGCTCTGAAGGTCGATAAGCCACGCTTCCGCAATACCTGCATATGCATACTTGGGAAATTTAACGTTACGATCCAAGAGTACTGTCGAATCTGCTACTTCGATCACGAGCAAAACGTCTTTTGCGTAAGGAAGAGAGTATTTATAAAAATCTTTCTGATAGTTCAGCACCGCAATATCCGGCTGCGGCTGATTGAGATCATCGACGACAATCGGATTTTGAATGCTAACGATGTATTTATCTACAAAAACTTGAAAAAGTGCGTTACTTAGAAAATTTACACAGCGAGCGTGGAGACTCCCGATAGGCAACATTTGGTGTATTTCCCCTTCGATGAGTTCGAGACGCGCGTCGGGTTCAAACTTTCCCTGCTCAGCGAGAAAGTTGAAATTCTCGACCGTGAGAGGGTACCTGTTGAGAGTCATTCCCATAGTGTAATTATTATAGTTCAAAAAAAGAAAGCGGAGAACGAGGAAGTTTTATCCCGTTAAAGAATTAGCCACAAAGATCGCAGAGGACACAAAGATAAAAACTTATAACTTAATTTTTTTTCGCGATCTTAGCGCGGCGCTTCTCGCTTAAAAAATTTCCCTGACGTAGAAAACAAAACTAGCAATAGAAACTGTCCAAATCCCGGCGATCATCAGAAATGTCAGCGCGGCCGATCTGAGCTTATCTGCCTTTGGAATCGAATCGAATCGCTCAAAATCTTTTACCGATTTTCTATTAAATATCGGAATATCAAAATAACCCATCAGGGCAAAAACCGCGAAGGAGATGACAATGATGCCGAGTGCCCAGAAGGTTTCGGCATCAAGCCGGAAAAAGCCGCAAATAAGATTCCAGGGAGTAAGCAGCAGAAGAAATAATTGAAGAAAAAAATAGCTCCCCGCGTTAGCGAGAGAGTAGCCGCCCTTGGGATTATTCAAGGTCTTAAGTTTATGTTCGACCGGGCCCTTTTTCCCGACGAGTTTTGCTGCCGTTTTTCCGAGGCGGTATAACGGGCGGCGGAATAGCGGATAAACGATCGATTCGGTAAAGCAGGCAAACCTGAACAGGTTGTAGTAGAAAAGATCGATCCTACTCTGCCAGATCAATTTACGTTTTCTTTTGTACCGCACAAATAGTTCGGGTTCTTCGGTAAGTGGGGAAGGGGAAAGGGCGAGTTCAGATCCGCCCAAATATACCGGATCAAAAAAGGGCAGGCACAAGACCTGCCCTATAAACGGTTTCTACTCGTCGTCTTCGTGACCGCGGATACGGCCTTCGGCGCGGGCCTGTTCGACGACCTTGCTCATCAGGTTGCCGGGCAGCGGATCGTAATGCGAAAACTGCATATGATACGAACCGCGCGCGGCCGTGATGGAGTTGAGCTTCGATTGGTAATCGAGCATTTCCGACAGCGGCACCTGGGCTTTGATCACCTGCTGTTTGCCGAGCATGTCCATACCCTGCACACGCCCGCGGCGCGAATTCAGATCGCCCATGATGTCGCCCGAAGTTTCCTGCGGCGCGAAGACCTCGACGTCCATGATCGGTTCCAGCAGCGTCGGCCTGGTTTTTTCCATCGCCGCGCGAAACGCCTTACGTCCCGCCGCGCGGAAACTATGCTCGTCCGAGTCAACCGCGTGATAACTTCCGTCGATCAGCGTGACGCGGAAATCAACCATCGGGTAACCGGCGACCGAGCCGGAAGCCGCTGCCTCAATGATGCCTTTTTCGATCGCCGGGCGGAAATTCTGCGGAACCGAGCCGCCGAAGATCTTATCGACAAATTCAAAACCCGCACTGCGTTCGAGCGGTTCAAAGATGCACTTGCAATCGCCGAACTGGCCGCGGCCGCCGGACTGCTTTTTGTGCCGTCCCTGAACTTCCGCCTGGGCGGTGATCGTTTCCTTGTAGGGAACTTTTGGCGGGTGCAGCGCTACTTCGACGTGGTAGCGGTTCATTAGTTTATCGACCACCGTTTCGATATGAAGCTGGCCGGTGCCGGAAAGAATGAACTCCTTGGTCTGCGCGTCGCGGTCAAAGTGCAGGCTCGGATCTTCTTCCAAAATTTTATGCAGCGCCTGCGAGATCTTTTCTTCGTCGTTGCGCGATTTCGGCTCGATCGCGAAAGCGATGGCCGGTTCGGGGTACTTTACTTTCGGATAGACGATCGGCTTGGCTTTGTCGCTGAGGGTGTCGTTGGTCTGAGTGTCTTTTAATTTCACGACCGCGATGATGTCGCCGGTTTGCGCGGAATCGACCTTTTCCAGATTCTTACCCTGCAGCACGTGCAGCGCCCCGAGGCGCTCGGGCGAGCCGTGGGTAGAATTAAAGACCGTGGCATCGTGCGCGACCTTGCCGCTGATGACCTTCATCACATTGATGCGGCCGGCAAACGGATCGGCGATAGTGCGGAAAACGAAAGCGCTGAACGGTTCGTCGTTGTTGTATTTGCGGGTGATCTGATCGCCGGTCATATCGGAATCGGCATAACCGTATTCCTGCGCGTGCGTGGCCGGGTTCGGCGCGTATTCGACGATCGCGTCAAGCAGCGTGGACAGGCCGACCAACGTTTCGGCAGAAACCGCAAAGACCGGGCACAGTTTGCTCGAGGCGATGGCCTTGGCGAGATTCGGAATGACATCCTCATCTTCCAGGGTCCCGTTCTCAAAATATTTTTCGATCAGCGCGTCGTCGGATTCGGCGACGATCTCGATCAGGCGTTCGCGGGTCTTATCGACCAGGCCTTTTCCGTCTTCGGGAATCGGAACTTCTTTGGCTTTACCGTTCTCGTCATATTCATATGCCTTCATATGCACGACATCGACCACACCGCGAAAATTTGCTTCCTTTCCGATCGGCAGCGTGAAGGGCATGATCGAGCGCGCAAAAGAATGGGCCGCGGTGTCGAGCGCATGCCCGAAATCGGCGTGCTCTTTATCCATCTTGGTGATGACCATAAAACGCGGCAGCAAAAACTCGTTAGCGTAGCTCCAGGTCTTTTCCGTCTGCACCTCGATGCCCTTGACGCCGTCAACCACGACCAGCGCGCAATCGGCGACGCGCACTGCCGGACGGGCGTGCGAAACAAAGGCCGCGTAACCGGGTGTATCGATTAAATTGAACTTTGGTTTCTTTATATTCCAGATGGGCGAGATTGTTATTGAGCGTCATTTTTCGCGCTATCGAATCTTCTTCGTGGTCGGTTACGGTGGTTCCTTCGTCCACCTTTCCCCAGCGAGGCGTGGCGCCGGAAATGTGAAGTAGGGAACTGACCAACTGGGTTTTACCCGCGTCGCCGTGTCCAATGACTGCTATGTTGCGTATTTGCTCTGTTGAGTAGGCTTTCATAGGTCGGCAATATCTCCTTTCGGGATGAAAAATCTTTCTCAGAGGAGCACGAACCCTTGATCCGCTCAAAAAACACAGAAAGCATTAAATATCGCGGAAATTCAGGAATTTGCTCCAGGTAAGAGTTTAATTTAAACGACCGGATAAAAAAGGGCAAGAAGGAGTGTTAATTCCCCCTTAAAATTATGTTTAACAACGAGTTTTGCTGCACAAAAAGCTTTCCTTTTCAAAAAAAAATGTTATAGTTACGGGGAAAAACCATAACCTCTCACTTTTGATCTCGACTTAGAGCGAGATCGTCAAACAGGAATATTTCGAGGAGGGCCCACAAATGCGGAGTCCATTAAGGGTTACTAACCTTGTAGTTCTAACAATAATTTTTCAGGTCAGAGAAAATTAGCAGATATTTTTGACGGAAATTTTCCGTCCGATTTTCCATTTTAAGGAGCAGGAAATATATGAGTCGATCAAAGATCTTCAACGCTAACAGTTACGGGTTAATAACTCTTCTTGTTTTGGTGCTGGCAATATTTTGCGGCGGCGCCAATGCGGCGGGCGAACTGGATACTTTTTTCAAAGCCGCCGTTGGGCAGCTTTCGGGCGAAGTTCGCGCTGCTGTGATGCAGCCGGACGGGAAAATCATTATCGCCGGTAAATGGACGGCGATCGATGATAAGCCATACCAAATAATCGCGCGCTTTAACACTGACAGTACGCGTGATCTGTCTTTTAACCCGGCGGTATTTTCTGTCTGCTGCCTCTCTGATCTAGCGATCAACGACATGGTACTTCAGCCTGACGGCAAGATCCTTGTCGCCGGGGGATTCCTGGGTGCCGGCGGCGAGGCGCACCAGATGATCGCGCGCTTAAATTCCGATGGTTCGCTCGATAATACCTTTAATTATGGCGGCGGTGAAGCCACGCTACCAATGGGGCGATCTCTGACATCGATCTTTTGCCGGACGGCAAAGTGATAGCCGCCGGTACCATGGGATATGGCGGCTCGGTGAACAGAAACTCGCTGGTGAGATTTAACAGCAATGGAACGCTCGATCTGACTTTTAACCCGGGATTGATTAACCAGGGTGCTTCTGCGGTAAAGCGACTGCCGGACGGTAAAGTATTGGCGGCCTGCAAATTGAACACTTCACTTTTATCAAAAAATTCAATACCGATGGCACCGCCGATCCCTCGTTTTTAGTATCTACCGGAACCGGCACCACCGGATTTGTTCGCGGCATCATAGAGCTGCCTGACGGCAAATTTTTTATTATGGCGACTTTACTACTATCAATAATAATGCCGATCGCAAATTCGGCACCAAGATCAACTCCGACGGTTCTCTGGATATGTCATTTAATGCCAAGGGATCGGGATTTGGTGGTGAGGTCAAAAATGCGATCGTTGAACCTGACGGGCAATTGGTCGCGGTGGGACGGTTCTCAACTTATAACGGAACTGCGAGTGATAAAGCGGCCAGGATCAATACCGACGGTTCGCTGGACACTTCATTTAATTACGATGCCGTTTACTTTTGCAGGTTCCCGCCCGTGTGCTGCTGCAAAGCGACGGCAAGTATTTTATCGGCGGCCTGCTGACCCGCAACGTGGTTGATGATGGAAATGCCAGATACAGGAGGATTCTTTAGACGGATCAACGCTGATGGCAGAGCGATAACACATTTACCAGCGTATATGCTCAGGAGGTTGCCGAAACCGTGAGGATCGCGCAGCAGTCCGACGGTAAAATACTGGTCGGAGGAACGATCAGTGTTAACGGCAGAGGTTTGTCAATA
Organism: uncultured Acidobacteriota bacterium; assembly: GCA_963766895.1. GTDB lineage: Bacteria > Acidobacteriota > Blastocatellia > Pyrinomonadales > Pyrinomonadaceae > DASYKT01. The sequence goes on along the minus strand of CAVYCB010000003.1, from coordinate 7,464 downwards.
ACCTGATGCGGTTAAATGTCGATGGAAGCCCGGACCTTACGTTCAACGCTGCTTTAAGCGAAAACAATTTAATCAATTGCTTACAGTTCAATCCGACAATAAGATATTGGTCGGATCGTCAATATCTCTATCCTCATCGTCGCTTATCAGGCTAAATAGTGACGGCTCTCTCGACGGTGGATTTAGTGCGCCGGCGGTAGGCGGCGGAACGGCGCTGACCAACATCGCTTTACTGCCTGACGGAAAGATATTGGTCAGCGGGTTTATTAACAACCGGGTCATCGTGCGGCTTAACTCAAACGGTTCGCTCGATAATACCTTTGACAGCGGTGTTGCGACCACCACACCGGTTCTGGAGATCACTCCCTTTGGCGGACGGTAAGATCATCGTCGTTGGCGGATTTACGTCGATCGCGGGCGTGCCGCGCGGACGCATCGCCAGGCTAAATGCGAACGGTTCTTTGGATAACACTTTTAATCCGCCGGTGGGAGCGGACAATACCATCTAAATGGTAGCGGTCCAGGCTGATGGCAAATTACTGATCGTCGGCACATTTAACGCGTACAATACGACGCCGCATAAATATATTGCGCGGCTCACGCCTGACGGCGCTTTAGATCCGACCTTCGTTGACCCGGGCATCGCGGGAACGACGGTGCTCAGTCTCCCTCCCGGCGTTCGCGAAATCAAGCTTTTATCAAATGGAAAGGTCATGATCGCAGGGTTATTTAATACAGTAAACGGAAATTCCAGCCGTAATGTCGCGCGGCTCAATGCGGATGGTTCATGGGACTCGACGTTCAATGTCGGTTCGGGACCGGACGCCATTGTTTCCACGATGGCCCTTCAGCCGAACGGCAGAATTCTCATCGGCGGCACATTCACGTCGTATAATGGCCAGCCGGCATTGGGCATAGCGCGTTTGATGAATTCCAACGCGGCGTGGGATTTTGACGGCGACGGCAGGTCCGATATCTCCATTTTCCGCCCGTCCGACGGCAACTGGTACCTGATGGGAAGCCAGATCGGTTTCAACGTCAATAATTTCGGCCAGGCAGGCGACCGCCTGACCTCCGCCGATTACGATGGCGATGGCCGAAGCGATCTGGGCATCTATCGCGACGGAGCGTGGTGGTACCTTAACAGCTCGACCGGCACCGTCGGATTAAAGTTCTGGGGCGGCGCGGGCGATGTTCCTCTGCCGGCTGATTTTGACGGCGACGGAAGAGCCGATTTCATCTATTATCATCCGGCCACCAACGAGTGGTTCCGCAGCGGTTCCACCGGAGTAAGTTCGACGATACAGTGGGGGATCCCGGGCGATATTCCGGTCAGCGGAGATTTCGACGGCGACGGTAAGGCCAGTCCGATCGCATTTCGACCATCCACCGGTCTCTGGGGGATGCGCGACGAGGCCGGAGGGTGGACCTCTATGCAATGGGGCCAGAGCGGTGACATTCCGGTGGCGGCCGATTACGATGCCGACGGCAAGACAGATGTAGCGGTATGGCGGCCCTCTAACGGCACCTGGTACATCTATAACAGCGGCAGCGGTACGGTTACGATCATGGGCTGGGGCCTGGCCGGAGACCGTCCGGTACCGGGAGATTACGACGGGGACGGCAAAGCCGACATAGCGGTTTGGCGACCTTCGAACGGCGTCTGGTACATCATGCAGTCAACCTCAGGATTCACGGGAATGCAGTTTGGTATCTCTACCGACCAGGCTGTTCCCAGTGAAATGATCCAGTAGAGTTAACACACTTGATCTGGCGGGCGGCTTGCTAAGCTGCCCGCCAGATAAAAAATAACCGCAATTGTAATATTTTTGGGCAGGGAGTCTGGAATGCAAAATTTAAAAAATGTCACAGGCGCGTTTTTGACCGCCATATTTTTGGTGTTCGCGGCGATTGCCCAAAATCAGGTCGATCTGACATTTAATGCCGCACCGTCACTGGCAGTTAATAATATTAACAATACTAAAGGCCAGGCGGTCCAGGCCGACGGCAAAGTGATCGTCTGGGGCGGTTCCCTCACCGAAGCGAGCACGATCAAAGGTTTGCTAGCTCGTTTGAATGCTGACGGAAGTCTCGACACCTCGTTCAGTTTTTGCGGATGCTCCTTTGCTTCGGTAACAAATGTCACAGTGCTGGCTGACGGCAAAATGCTGGTCTCCGGGTCAAATAGTTTTAACCGCGGGAAAGTTATCCGGATCGATCCAAACGGTGGCCTGGATGTCACATATAGTTCGCCTTTTACCGGAGCGATAGATTCGCCGGGCAGATCGGCGCGCATCCGCACCATTCAGCCGGACGGTATGGCGATCATCGAAGCGACGGGGGGCGATGGAAGCTCTACCCTGGGCCGCTATCAGTCCAACGGATTGATCGATAATTCTTTCACGCCGATATCACTGGGCAGCAGCGTGATAGTCTCCGTGCCGGAAGTCATCATCGCTCCCGACGGAAAATTCTATATCGGGTCGAGCAGCTTTATCATCTCGCATCAATTTTCAAGTCTTAAACGGTTCAATGCCGACGGAACACCCGATGCCGGCTGGACGCCGCCGTCGATCCCGCAGGACAGCGGCGCCATCAATGGACTGGCCCTCGAACCTGACGGAAGCCTTCTCATTTCCGGGTTGTCAATCATTAATGGCGTGTCGGTAAATAGACTCGCCCGGCTGCTGCCGGCGGGAAATGTAGACCTTACTTTTTCCGTTTCCGGTTTCGTCTCGATCGGGCAGATCAAGCTGCTGCAAAGCGGAAAAATTCTTATTGCCGCGAGTGACGGCGTGGGAAATCTCAATCGCCTCTACCGCTTGAACTCAAACGGTTCGCTCGACAACTCTTTGGCCAAGCCGGCTGCTGTCGAGAAGGAAGCCGAAACGGAAAAAATGGAAGGGATGGAAAGCGTTAAGGATGTTAGGGACGGCGTTAAAGGTGTTAGGGGCGGTGATGAGCAGGAGTTCGCGTTCACCGGTTCGATCCCTGTGCTCAATAGATTTGTTCTGGATGCGTCGGAAAACGCGGTGTTTTTCGGGCAGTCGGATTCGGCGGAGCAGCAGTTCTATCGCGTCGGCACCAACGGCACACTCGATCCCGGTTTTGATTCCAACGTGGCGGAGTCCGGAACAGTTTCCAATATGCTGCGGCAGCCTGATGGGAAGGTCATAATCCTGGGAAGCTTTATCAGTGTCAACGGGCTTTCGCAATCCCGCTTTGCCCGGCTCAACACCGACGGTTCTCTCGACGGCACCTTCAATCCGGGAACCGGATTTGTCGGCGAGATATATACCATGCTCATGCAGCCTGACGGAAAGATATTAGCAACCGGAAACTTTGATAGCTATAACGGAACGCCGGTTTCAAAACTGGTCAGGTTAGGCACTGACGGCAGCCTGGATGGGACTTTTAATCATCATGTATTGATCGGTGTTAACACGATAGCGCTGCAGCCGGACGGAAAGATCCTGGTGGCAGGCGGCGGTGTGGTACGCGTCAATAGCGACGGCTCGGCCGATAATACGTTCAACGTTACATTTGGAAGTCCGAATCTCAACAGTGTAGTAGTACAGGCTGACGGAAAAGTCGTGGTGGGCGGATCTTTCGGCGGAGTCAACGGATTTAACCGCAATAATCTGGCGCGATTGAATTCCGATGGTTCGCTGGACCAGACGTATAACCCCACCAACACTGCCGGCGGTTTTACGTCGCTCTGGCTGCAGCCGGACGGGAAAGTGCTGGCGGTTTCATCGGATGGCGGCCAGATGCGCCGTCTGAATACGGACGGAAGCTCCGACAGCGGTTTTACCAACGTCACTTTTGCCACCAGCACTTCGACCAGGCGCATTTACTCGGTTGTCTTTAAGGCTAATGGAGAGATACTGGTCGGGGGAGAATTTTCATCGGTTAGCGGGGCTGCCACGGCTAATTTTGCCTGGCTAAATTCGTCAGGGCGTCCGCAGCCGCTGATCTTCCCGGACGGCGTGAACGGCCCGGTTCACGGGCTGGCCCTGCAGCCGGACGGAAAAGTTATGATGGGCGGGGAATTTTCCCGGATCGACAACACGCCCAGAGCAGGCGTCGCCCGCGTATCGCTGGCCAGATTCCTCGGCACGCCGCAATTCGATTTCGACGGCGACGGCCGCGCCGATATCGGTGTGTTCCGCCCGTCTGACGGCAACTGGTACCAGGTGCGAAGCCAGACGGGATTCCAGGTGCAGAATTTCGGCCTCAGCGGCGATGTGATCACGCCGGGCGATTTCGATGGCGACGGCAAAACGGAACTAGCCATTTACCGTCCGAGCACCGGGACCTGGTGGTACGCCAGCAGCGCAAACGGCGGTTTCTATGCCGTTGGTTTTGGATTTGCCGGGGTGCCCGGCGATATCCTGCTGGCGGAAGATTTTGACGGCGACGGCAAAGATGATTTTATCATTTATCGGCCCGACGGTCGGGATATGGTTCAGGCTCGGTTCAACCGCGGGATTTCGCCGCTTGTTTTCGGACAGGCGGGTGACATTCCGGCTGTCGGCGATTTTGACGGTGATGGAAAATCAGACCCGGCGATATTTCGGCCCGAGGACGGCGTCATCTGGTACGCGAGCAGCGCAGACGGATTGTTCTATGCTCATCCGTGGGGTAAACCCGGCGATGTTCCCGTGCTCGGAGACTATGACGGTGACGGCAGGACCGACCCGGCAGTGTTTCGCCCGGCAACCAGGGTCTGGTACATCATGAACAGCAATGATGGTTCGATCACCACCAGGGAATGGGGCTTTAGCGATGACCTGCGGTTCCGGCGGATTATGACGGCGACGGCAAACGGACATTGCGATCTATCGTCCGTCGAACGGGATGTGGTTCATCTCTCGATCGACAGGCGGCCCGACGAGTATGCAGTTCGGCTTATCTTCGGATACGGCAGTTCCAAATGCTTATATTCCGTAGGGCTTAAAAGGCTTGGCCCGATAAGCCATTGATAACTTGCCACGAATGGCACAAATAGCACGAATAAGAATCTTTAATTCGTGTTATTTGTGTCATTCGTGGTTAATCATAAATGCCGGGTCATCTTATATATTTTGCGCACGGTTTCGGGGTAGAAAATGCGACATCTAAAATTTTTCACTTGCCTGCTTTTGCTGGCGATATTTCCGGTATTATCGGCGAACGCTCAGAATCAGATCGATCCTTCGTTTAGCGCGGTGCCTTTGCAATCGCCGACGGCAGCGACCGGTAAGGGGCAGATCGTCCAGGCCGATAACAAGGTCATCGTCTGGGGCGGATCTCTGGTTTGGGCGGTCTGCCGCATGGGCAGATCGCCCGGCTAAACGTGGACGGTAGTCCTGACCTGACGTTTAGTTATTGCGGATGCCACTTGAGCGGCGTCGCAAATGCCGCTTTACAGCCGGACGGAAAATTTCTGGTCGGCGGCGGCGATGCTAATAATAAAGCAAAGCTTATCCGGCCCGATTCTGATGGCAGCCTGGAGCGCTTCTTACAATCCGGCTTTACCCATCACCCCGGTCGGCACATCCGGTGCATATGTCTGGGCGGTGCTGCCCGACGGCAGAAGTTATGTCGGAGCGGGACCGAGTTTATCAACGGGCGGTTCTATAAATACCTGCATCGCGTAAATGCCGACGGCACCTTTGACGGCGCGTTCACAACGCTGACGGTCATCAATAATGCGATCAGCGGCGGGATGGTGCCGGATGTCGTACCCGCGCCTGACGGCAAATTTTACCTGGGTACACAGGAAGGCGTAGGACAGGGCACGACCGGACCCGTCAGGCGCTATAGTTCTAATGGTTCACTGATCTTTCATTCGAAAGGCCGGTACTCGCCTGGCCTCCGGGACCTGCCACATATCTCACCGGGTTGGCGTCAGCCGGACGGGAACCTCATCATCAGCGGCAAATTCGATACGGTGAACGGCGCTGCCACGCCAAACATTGCCCGTGTTTTTCCCGCCGGCAATGTCGATCTTAGTTTCCAGCGCCAGGGTCAGCGCCATCAATCCGGGCCACCGCTAAGTTCTGCCGGGGCGGAAAGATACTGATCGATGCCAGTAACGGTGTGGGAAATCCCAATAAATTCTACCGCCTGAATTCGGACTGTATCCTGGACGGTTCTTTTACCAAGGCCAACGATATCAGCGAAGTGCTCAACCGTTGGGTTTTGATCTCCTTGGAAGGGTCGTATTTTTCGGTAAATCAAACTCGACCGGCCAGCAATATTACCGGCTGGACCCGAGGGGAGATCTCATACAGCGTAAGTTTAACGCCCTGATCGGAGATTTCGGCAAGATTCATGCAATTGCGCGTCAGGCGGACGGGAAGTTTATCCTGGCGGAAGATTTAACGCCGTGGGCGGCGCTCCCCCGGCGCAATTACATCGCGCGGGTTAATTCCGATGGCACTACCGATCTTACATTTGTACCCGGCAGCGGCTTTGACGCTCCGCCGAGTTCGAATGGCGGTCCAGCTGTATGGCAAAATACTGGCGATCGGAACATTCACAACTTTTAACGGCATCCCCGTCGGCAACTGGGAGGCTTAATTCCGATGGAAGCCTGGACGCCGGTTTCGCGCCCGCTTTCAATAATGATATATATGCTATCTCGCTCTTCAGCCTGACGGAAAGATCGTCGCGGCCTGTTTCCGCTGGTGTTTAAGCCAGCCCGCACAGGCATCGCCCGCGTAAATGCGGACGGCAGCCTAGATGCCGGATTTAACCCGATCGTAGGCGGCGGGCCTAATCTGACTTCGGTCATTGCGCAGGCAGACGGCAAGATCGTGTTCAGCGGTTCCTTTAACGGCGTGAACGGATTTAACCGCTCGGGCATGGCGCGTTTGAATTCCGCATGGCACTACCGATGCGTCATTTAACAGCAGCGGAGCGGGCGGCACCTGTTCTGGATAAAGGCGAGACGGCAAATACATTATCTATGGCTCGAATGTCAGGCGGCGGAATAATGACGGCAGCCCGGACGCGACCTTTGCCAATGAACGCTTTGGCGGTAACGCTGAAAAGAGAAAACAGTACGATTATCCAGGCCGAAGGCACTTTGATCGTTGGGGGCAACTTTGAGCACGATGAATGGCTTACGGTGCAACCTGATCCAGGCCGAAGGCACTTTGATCGTCGGGGGCAACTTTAGCACGGTTATGAGCTTACGCGGAAAAACCTGATCCAGGCCGAAGGCACTTTGATTGTCGGTAAAAGTCCAGTACGGTACGAATGGTTAACGTGTAAAAACCTGTCGCTGATACGAAACGGCAACCGACCAGGTGTTCTTTGTCAAAGGGCCGAGCTAACCGCCGTCGGCGCGCTGGCCGGACAGCCGGATAATAAAGCTCTGGTGGGCGGCGATTTTACCGCGTTCGGATCCAGCATTCGCGCCGGTATCGTCCGTATCACCACCGACACATTCGACAATGCCGCGCGTTTTGATTT
>CAVYCB010000002.1:0-570426 GCA_963766895.1 uncultured Acidobacteriota bacterium | reverse complement strand
AACCCCTTTTACTTCAAGGCAAATTTCTAATTCCTTTTTGTGACACAGAAGATCGTAACCATATTTGTCTGCTTCAACCGATTTTACTTTCCATCCTTGTGATCTATAACGTTTGATAACGAAATCAATCGCGGCTTTCTCAACTTTTTTGTTGGTTTCGACATTTCCAAAACCAGCGCCTCTTCTTACAAATTCATCAAGCTGGCGATTTGCCGGATTGGTCAGGGAATTTTTTATAAAGCCAACATCAAATTCGTGCCTTTTAAGAGATTTTGAGTATTTTTCAAGAGAAATGCCATCACTTTCGGTTAGAGGTCTTATCGGCTGAAGTCGATGAGCAATTTTTATTCCATATGTTGGAATTTTCTTGCCCCGAGTAAATGTCAAACTTCTTAATAAATCTCCTAAATCATGCTGAGAGTCAACATCAAACTTTTGACCTTTTTCCTCATAACCAATGACTTTGTATGGACGACTACTTTTATCTTTGAGAGTCCTCGTTTGCTTGACAATAATTCTCTGAAGAAGGCGCCATTCGCCGGGGTATTGAGCGCCAGCACTTATTACAATCCAGAGACTGTCATAAGGCTTTATTTTATTGAAAACACCTTCTTGCCGTGTGTGCCAAAGCTCGTTAAATGATTCTGGATTTTTCGAAATGTCTCTCCAGAAATATTTCCAGTATATAAGAAAGTCGGCCATAGCGGGTTAGGGAAGTTTTATGGTAATAAGGGGACAGATGATCCTACCTGTCCCTTTTGAATGAAGTAATATTTAACACTAGCGGCTAAATATGAATCGTCAGATCGTGAACGCCTTCGGCGGCTTCCATCACGGTTTCGGAGACGGTCGGGTGGGCGTGGATGGTGCGGCCGAGTTCGTCGGCGGTCGTTTCGAGCTGCATGGCGACGCAGGCTTCGGCTAACAGTTCGGTCGCGTGCGGGCCGATGATGTGGACGCCGAGGACCTCGTCGTATTTTTTCTCCGAGACGATCTTTACGAAGCCGTCGGTCTCGCCGAGGATGCGCGCCTTGCCCGAGGCCGAGAAGGGAAATTTGCCGACCTTTACGTCATAGCCCGCTTCTTTCGCTTTCGCTTCGGTCAGGCCGACGCTGGCGACTTCCGGGTCGCAGTAGGTGCAGTTCGGGACCAGGCGCTGGTTGATCGGCTCGACCTTTTTGCCGGCGATCTTTTCGACGACCATGATGCCTTCTTTCGAAGCGAGGTGCGCGAGCCAGGCGGTATCGATCACGTCGCCGATGGCGAAGACGTCCGGCTCGTCGGTTTCGCAGTATTCGTTGACCTTGATCGTGCCGCGCGGGTTGACTATGACCTTGGTGTCTTCCAGGCCCAGCTTTTCGAGATACGGCATACGGCCGACGGCGACGAGCAGCATTTCGGCTTCGAGCGTCAACGTCGTCGCCTTTGGCGTCCTTGCCGGAAACCTTGACGCCCTTTTTCGTCTTTTCCATCTTGTCGAGCTTCACGCCGGTCACGCATTTGATGCCGCGCTTTTTGAAGCTGCGCTCGAGCTCTTTGGAAACATCGGCGTCTTCGACGGGACGATGCGGTCCAGCAATTCGACGACCGTCGTGTCGCAGCCGAAGCGCGAATAGACGCTCGCGAACTCGACGCCGACCGCGCCCGAACCCATCACGATCATCGATTTCGGCACGCTGCTCAAGTTCCAGAATGTGGTCGGAATTTACGACCTGTTTGCCGTCGCATCTCAAAACCGGGAATCGGGCCGCACGACCGAGCCGGTCGCGATGATGATGTTTTTCGTCTCGATCGTTTCTTTCTTGCCGTCTTCGAGGCGACCTCGACTTTGCCTTTGCCCGGCGATCTTGCCGAAACCGTTAAAGACCGTGACCTTGTTTTTCTTCATCAGGTAGGTCACGCCGGCCGAGTTTTTCGCGACGACGTCGGCCTTGTATTTCTGAACCTGTCCCCAGTCGTAACTCAGGTTTTCGACCTTCATACCGAAATTCTCAAAATGCCCGGCCTTTTCGTACAGATGCGCCGCGATTAAGCAGCGCCTTGGTCGGGATACAGCCGCGCAGGCCGCAGGTGCCGCCGAGCCGCGCGTCCTTTTCTTTTTCAATGATCGCGACCTTCAAACCGAGCTGCGCCGCCGCGCACCGCGGCGACATAGCCGCCCGGGCCCGAGCCGATAATTGTTACGTCAAATTGTTCTGCCAATGTTTAACCTCGTTTGTGAAATAAATATCAATATAGAAACATTATAAATAGTTACCATATTTCTAGCCAGCCGGGAAAAGTCCTGCGGGTTCAGGCGGGCCCATGGCCCCGATCCGATCAATATCTTAAATGCCCGGGGTTTGATGGAATGCGCCTATGGACTGCATACAGGAGGGATCGTCCTCATTTTGACCAAGGAATTCTATATTATGAACGCGCCCGGGTCAGATCAGGCAAGGTCTTTGGAATTCTTGAAGTAAGTCTTATATTCAATCGCCATGGTACATTTACCGACTTCCTTTTGTCGGTCGTTAAATGCTTTTTGGGCCAAGTTATTCGCTATCCAGGAATATATCCCCACGGACTTTTCGCAGCGTTTTTTCACCTCGGAATTTCCTTTGGATTCTTTACATATAGCAATCAGGTCATCTTTAAATACCGAATCGCACTTGTCCTTGTCCGCGCCTGGGGTTTGATAACATTCATCGTGCCTGTCGCAGCCTCGGCCGCCGGGAGTGCATGTTGCAAAATGTGTATCCTCGCCGCCTGCCGGATTATCCGGGTCGAACCTTGAAGCTCGGAAAGCTCCGGAAAGAAATGCCGGAAAAGTGCATCCATCGTAATCAAATTTCCATTGTCCGTTTTTACAACCACCCCGTTTCGAGCAGGCTTTTTGTTCGGGGCCGCCGCTTGTTATATCTCCTGCATTTTGTTCCGCCTCACGTTCATGAACGTCATTCGAATCACCGCCGGTTGAAAATTTCTGAAGAATGCCCCGATTACCGTGCTGCTGCGTCACGTGCGTCAGTTCATGCGCCAGCAATCGCTTCCCCGATAAAGTTTCCGGCGCATATTGTCCTTTAGCGAACGCAATATTATGCCCGACCGTAAAGGCCAGGGCATTGACCGTCTGTGCAGCCTGGATAGCCTTTGAATCCGTGTGCACACGCACGCGGCTAAAATCGTGTTCGAAGCGCGATTCCATAAATTCTCGCGTGGATCCGTCCAGCGGCTGACCGGGTGATCGTAATACTTCGTTGACAGCAGACGGCGCGGTATTTCCTCCGGTTTCATTTGTGTGGGCGTGTTTGGCCTGCAAACACCTCGGACAACCCCCGCCGCAGGCGCAGGAGTTTTTCCGCTGCAATGCCGGGATCGTGGCGATTGGCCCCGATGTTACTTTTTTGGTCCCTGCGTGATTTGAGGTGTCATTTTGAGTCTTATTTTGCTTCCGCGCAAATTCTAACATTGTCTCGTCTCCTTATTATCGAAGCCGGTCATTGGGAGTATGTTGAATTACAGTTTGCAAGCTTATAACTTTATCGGAAAATGTCAATAAAACTCGGCCGTGGGTAGTGTCCTGATTTTGTGGTGCGGCATTGATTCGGTTTGGAACTTTTCACTATGCACTCTCTCTACGATTGACTGTTATTCATTGATAAATAATTAATAGTTCACAGTGCATAGTGAATAGTTACGCCTACCGGACTTTTTCATCGCTGCCCGGCGGAATAAACAGCGTCATGTATTCTTTTTGCAGCGCCTGTAATTTTTCCGACGCATCTTTATTGCCGGCCAGTTTTGTCAGGCAATTGGCCAATGCCTGGCCGTTATCGGTAATGCTGCCGGTCAATTTCTTTTTCGCCTGATTGCTGAATTGCAGGCCCATCACTTGATTGACGGCGCTTAGATCTTTTTTCAGATCGCTTTTTTTTGCGTCAAAGATTTTTTGCGCTTCGGCCACACCGCCGCTGTCGGGGTTGGCATTTATCTTCGCGATCATATCCTTAGTGGTGGAATCCAGATCATTTACGAACGATTCGATCAAGGCATCTTTATTACAGGCCGAAAATACCAGGCAGCAGATCAGCAGCGATATTAATGAAAACTTCTTCATACGCCCAAGTATAATCCGATAGCGCGAATTTGTGTTTTAAAAATGCCGCCCGTTAAGGTAGTTTTGTAATAAAGCTGCCGGCGGAATGTGATCGCTGTGGTTTATTGCGGCTCGTAAAGAAAATTATGAAACATTCTGAAGAATATTTGCAGATCGTAAGTGACGCGAAATCGCGCATTCGCGAAGTGAGCGTGGCGGAAACTCAGGAGCGCGTGAAACAAGGTGCGACGCTGATCGACGTGCGCGAAGACAATGAGTTTGACGCCGCCCACGCCTCCGGCGCTATGCACATGGGCCGCGGTATTATCGAGCGCGACATCGTCCAGACCTATCCGGAAAAAGACCAGGAGCTTATCCTCTATTGCGGCGGCGGCTACCGTTCGGCGCTGGCAGCCGATATGCTGCAAAAGATGGGCTATTCAAATATCCGGTCGATGGCCGGCGGCTGGGCCGCGTGGAAAGACGCCGGCGCGCCGACTGAATAATTTACACAAATAAATTTACCGGGATGAAGGGGATAAAAGGGATAAGAAAAGATTTTCTCTTTATCGTATTCATCCCCTCCATCCCTGTAAAAAACATTCTGCCTTCTCGGTGAACTCTGTTTTCTCTGTGGTTAATTTTTGTTACGCTCTATGGCTGAACAGTCTCATCATCGGGAAATAATTTTTATCCTTCAAAAAGAATTCGGGCAGAAACCGCTTGACGTCGCCCGGATGAGCAATGGCATCTGCAATGAAGTATATCTGGCAAGAATAAACGACAAAGATGTTATCGTCAGGCTTCACGCGGAAGAGCGGTATCTTTTAGGCTCGCACAATCATATTCCGATATTTAAGTCGAAGGGGATCATTGTGCCGGATATCCTGGTCGAAGATTATTCCAAATATGATATCCCCTACGCCTATCAGGTCCTCAGCAAACTGGAAGGACAAGATATTCACCAGGTGATCCATACTTTAAGCGATGATCAGCTTCGCGCCATTGCCAAAGAGATATCGAATGTTTTTCAGCAGCTTAAAGACGTTCCGAATAACGGTAAGTTCGGCGTTCTCTGGGGCGATGACCGCGACCTGGTCGATTCATGGGCCGCCGAAGTCAGAAGAATGAGCGATGTGGTTTTAGGCTGGGGCCGGAAAACCGGCGTTCTCAGCGATGGACTCCAAAATATTTTGGAGTGGATCAACAAAGAATATGCGGATTACTTTGAGAGTGTGAAACCGCTCACTTATTTCGGCGATATATGCGCGAAAAACGTAATGATAAATGAAGGGAAATTCAGCGGCCTGGTCGATCTTGACGCTCTTGCTCAGGGCGATCGCCTCGAAGCCATCGGAAGAATAAAGGCCAGTTGGTACGGCACCCATTATGGAAAGGTTTATACTGAGGCGATAATGAATGAAGAACAGCTTGGCACTCAGCAGCGCAAACTTGTCACAATGTACGCGCTTTTAAACCGCACCTACTGGACTTTTGAAAACGGCATTCAGTTCAACCAAAATACCAAGGCTGAAGTGGATTGGGAAAAAGACAAAGAGAATAAAGCCGTGGTACAAACGCTCTTTAATGAACTGCAAGAAAAGTGGGAAATAGACTCTCTTTCTTAACTTTACCATTCCCGATTTCGTGCTTTCCTCTGTGGCTGAAAAAAATTTATGGCAAACGAAACTTCTGATGAGCGGGCGCGGGCCAGAGAGCTGGCTGCTGAATTTGCCGGCCGCGGCGACACGCTCGGATGGTTTGAAGCGCTTTATAAAGAGGCCGCCGGCAACAACGAATATATTCCCTGGGCCGATCTTGAGCCGAACCGTTTTTTAGCAGCGTGGGAAAAAGAACGTCCGCTGCAGGGAAACGGGCGCACCGCTCTCGTAGTCGGCTGCGGGTTGGGCGACGATGCCAAATTCCTGGCCGAACGCGGGTTCAAAGTCACCGCTTTTGATATTTCCGAAACCGCCATCGAATGGGCAAAAAAACTCTACGCTGACAGCGGCCCGGAATTTAGTATCGATTTCCACACAGCTGATCTTTTTAACGCGCCTGTGGAATGGAAAAACGCTTTTGAATTCGTACTCGAGGTATACACCATTCAGCCCTTGCCGATCGAAATGCGCCCGCAGGTGATCGATGCCATCGCCGGTTTTGTAAAACCGGGCGGCGAACTCCTCGTCGTCACCCGCGGCCGCGAAGATACGGAAGAACCCGATCAGCTGCCCTGGCCTCTATCCCGCCATGACCTTTCGCGCTTTGAGAACCATGGACTGAAACAAACTTCCTTTACCGAAATGTTCGGCGATGAAGAAGAACCGGAGAAAAGATTTGTTGTTGAATATTCACGGTAATTAGATTAAATTTAACTGCTTTCAATACACATCTCCTTATGACGCAGGCTAAATCACTAAAGGTATTTTTTTCCTATTCTCACGAAGACGAACTGCTGCGTCATAAATTAGAAAAACATTTCTCGTCGTTAAAGAATTCAGGGGATATTTCAGAGTGGTTTGACGGAAAAATCACGGGTGGAAGCGAAATTGAGCAAAACATAGATGAAAATCTTAACGCGTCAGACATTATTCTGCTTCTTATAAGTTCCTCTTATCTTGATTCCTACTATTGCTACGAAAAAGAAATGAAAATGGCGCTGCAAATGCACGCTGAAGGCAAAACAAGGGTTATCCCTATTATTCTTCGTCCGTGCGATTGGCAAAGGGAACCTTTCGGTGGTCTTAAAGCACTGCCAAAAGATGGACTTGCGGTTACAGAGTGGCCGAATGAAGACTCCGCACTATCAGACATAGCGAAGGGCCTGCGCGCGGTTGTAGAAGAAATAAAGAACAGTAGAACCGAATTAAGCACTTCAAATTCTGACGAACCTAAAAAAACCAGAATTAGCATCACACTTCCCACGCCGACGGTAAGTTTTGTTACCCGGCATGATCAGCACGGCGAAAATCTTATAGAAAAGATCAGCAAGTCTTTAGCTGAATCCGATAATAATCTTGTTGTTTTATGGGGAAGCGGTGGAAATGGAAAAACGACGTTGGCAGCGCAATTCGCGCGAGCTTCCGTAGCTGAAAAACAAATAGTGTGGGTGGATGCAGATGGCAGAACGGATATTTCTGCCGGCGTTTTACTGGATGAGATTGTTACGCAATTAGGACAGCCCGAAGCCCGGCAGCTGCCCCCCACCTTAAAACACGAACAGGCCCTTGCCTTATTAACCGAAAAGCCAAGTTTGGTTATTCTGGATAATTTCGAAACCCTTAAAGAGGAATATCAAAAGGAGTGTCTGGAGCTTTTAAAGATAAGAGATTTTGCCGCGCTTATTACGACCAGAGAAAAGATCGCGGGAGTTCGAAATGAAAATGTCTTTGAGATGTCGGAGTCCGAAGCAAATGCCTTTCTGGAACGTTTGATCGAAGATTCTACTTTTCCGCAGGCTTTTAGCGATGAAATTCGGCTAAAAACAATGAAGATCGCCGAACGCAATCCGTTGGTAATGCAATGGGTCGTCGGACAAATAGGTGCCGCGCAATCGCCAAAAGAAGTTTTTGACGACCTGGAACATGGCGAAGGCGACGCGGCCGAAAGAGTTTTTGATCGCTCTTTCAATTTGCCGCAGCTTGGAAACGACGGGCGCAATATTTTGCTCGCCCTTTCGCTTTTTGTTCTTAACGCACGCCGAAGGTCGGTCAAAGATCTTATGGCCTTCGGGCAAGACGCCAAGAGATTTAACAAAGCGCTGAAAAGTTTGGCTAATTTGAGGCTGGTTAACGTTACCGAGGGAAGCGAAAGGCTTTTCCTCGGGGGATTGACACGGCAATTTGCCAGAGCATATTTAGATAAGAGCAGCGTCGCTAAATTATTCCGGCAAAAATTCGTCGCTTATTTCGCTAATTTTGCGAAAGTCCATTCAAAGCCTACTTCGGACAACCTAAATCAACTGGAGGCGGATAAAACAAATCTATTTTCCGCGATCGATCTGGCGTTTGAAATGGAAAGCAGAAACCTTTTTATTTTAGGAGGAAGCCTCCCAGAATTCATTAATATTCGTGGACACTGGGAAGACGGTATTCTGATAAGTGAGAGAATTTTGAGATTAGCAGTAAAACTCGATAACGAAAAAGAAATCGCTTTTTTCAGTAGTATGTTGGGAGTGTTTTATCAAAAAAGAGGTGATTTAGACAAAGCCAAAGATTTTTATGACTCAAGCTTGGAAATAGAGAAAAAACTGGGTGACCAATCTGGAATAGCCGTTTGCTTGCATAATTTGGGAAATTTGGCTAGTAACCGAGGAGACTTAGAAGAAGCGGAGCGGCTTTACCGGGAGAGCCTGGAGATAGAGAAAAAGCTAGGCAATCCATCCGGGATAGCTGTGTCTTTGCATAATTTAGGGAATCTTGCTAGTAACCGAGGAGACTTAGAAGAAGCGGAGCGGCTTTACCGGGAGAGCCTGGAAATAAAGAAAAAGCTCGGCGATCAGTCAGAGATAGCCTCTTGCATGCACAGTTTAGGAAATGTGGCTACTAGCCGAGGAGAGTTAGAAGAAGCGGAGCAGTTTTACCGGGAGAGCCTGGAAATAAAGAAAAAACTCGGCGATCAATCCGGGATAGCCGGTTGCTTGCACAGTTTGGGAAATCTGGCTAGTAACCGAGGAGAGTTAGAAGAAGCGGAGCAGTTTTACCGGGAGAGCCTGGAGATGAAGAAAAAACTCGGCGATCAGTCCGGGATAGCCGGTTTATTACATAGCTTGGGAATACAGGCAAGTGACAGAGGCGAATTGGAAGAAGCAGAGCAGTTTTACCGGGAGAGCCTGGAGATAAAGAAAAAACTGGGCGATCAGTCCGGGATAGCCGGTTCATTACACGGCTTGGGAATACTAGCAAGTATCCGAGGCGAACTGGAAGAAGCAGAGCAGCTTTACCGGGAGAGCCTGGAGATAAAGAAAAAGCTGGGCGATCAATCGGGAATAGCCCATTTGTCACATAGCTTGGGAATATTGGCAAATAATCGAGGCGAATTGAAAGAAGCAGAGCAGCTTTACCGGGAAGGTCTGGAAATACAGAAAAAGCTGGGCGATCAATCGGGAATAGCCCATTTGTCACATAGCTTGGGAATATTGGCAAATAATCGAGGCGAATTGAAAGAAGCAGAGCAGCTTTACCGGGAAGGTCTGGAAATACAGAAAAAGCTCGGCGATCCATCGGGAATAGCCAGTTCATTACATAGCCTGGGAATACTGGCAATTGACAATGGCAAATTGGAAGAAGCGGAGCAGCTTTATCATGAGAGCCTGGAAATAGAGAAAAAGCTTGGCGATAAAATCAGAATTGCAACTACAATGAACTCACTGGGGGAGCTTTATTTTTTGAAAAGGGATATTGCGAGTTCCACCAAATATTGCCGGGAAAGTCTGGAAATTTGTGAAAATTTAAGAGATATAGAAGGAATAAACGAAAACAAACGGTTGATTGGTCAAATTCACCAGGCCGGCGGAAATTTTGACGAAGCCGAGAAATTTTATGAAGAAAGCCTGAGGGAATTTAGAAGGCTTGGATACAAAAAACAAATTGCTTTGACTTTGAAAGAATATGCCTCGCTGGCGGAGACAAAAGAAGAAATTCCTTACGCGATCGAACTCTTAACCGAAGCTCGCGAAATTTTTGAAAAGCTCGGCTCACCCAAGGTGAAAGAAGTTCACGAAAGCCTGGAAAGAATTAAAATCTCTCAGTAAAATCCTTAGATCTCTTTCTGCGCGAGTTTGCCCCAGTGGCGGATTTCGTGGCGGCGGTAATCGGGAGAGTTTTGGGCGGCGTCGACGGCTTGTTGGAACGCTTCGCGGGCCTTATCGTGTTCGCCGGTTGCTTTATAGACCTTGCCGAGATAATACAGCCCTTCCGCGTCAAAGGGGCGGCGGGCCGTGAAAGTTTCCAGCGCGTCCAAGGCTTCCTTGTGCATTCCCGCTTCCAGGTAAGTAGCGCCGATCTCGCGCCATACTTCGCTCAGGGCATGCTTGTCGTTTTGCTCGACCACCACCGAAAAATGATTTAGCGCATCCTGCAGACAGCGCTCGCGGCGTGCCAGCTTGCCGAGTTCGTAATTGGCGTCGATCTCTTCCGGGTCGATCTCAAAAGCTTTATTCAAATGCTCCAGGGCCTTCGCGTCTTGTTTCCGCTGCAGGTAGATCAACGCCAGCTGGACGTGCGCATCGGCGTCACGCGGGTTGACGGTGGCATTGTGCAGGAAACGTTTGAAATTTTGCCGCTGGCGAAAAGCGTTGCCAAAACCACGCGCCTCGCTGCTCAGAAAACCGCCAAAATAAAGCACCGCCATGATTATCAGAAACGGCGAAAAAAGGTGCGGTGAAACATAACGGAAAACATACATTCCCAGCGGAAAGGCAAAGGCCGCCACAGCGACGACCAGAACGGCCGAACCGTAATTTACACCCAGCACGGTCCGCACGGCGAAAACCGTCAGCAGGCCGAAAAGCAGCCCGCTCGCCAGCCATGACGCGACAAACACCACGCCGCCCGCCGGCGCGCCGGACAGTATCACACCCGCCGCGGCAAATGGCAGGTGCGCCGCCGTCCAGGCCATCATCGTACAGGCGGCCAGCGGCATATAGTTATTGCGCATGTTGGTGCCGGTATAGCCGGCCGCGCCGAAAATACGCGCCAGTATCAGCAGCGCGGGGATAAAAAATAACGAAAGCGAGACGAGCGGCCCGATGGAAAGCGTGTCGAACGAAACAAAAAACAAGATCGATCTGCCGGCCGCGGGAAATTGCGGCTTTAACCGGGCTTCATCGGTGGAGTTGGGCGTGCCCCCGTCGGGGGCGTCCTCGCTTGCCGGCGCGCTATGGCGCGGCGATACGTCAAAACTTTGCGCGATCCGCGCGTTGATGGTGAATTGAAAGACGAACAAGACCAACAACATGGCGACCGCCGCAAATAGCCAGCTGCCTTTATCGATAATATCGCTCATTGCCGCCGCCGGGCGATAATATAACTGAAAGAGAAGTTTGACGTTTTCCATTTTGTGCCTGGTGAGAGAAAACAGAATAAGCGTATGTCGGCAGGGAAAAATCTGTCAAGAGTTTTTCTTGCTTTTCTTCAGGTGTTTGGAAAACCATGTAGGGCGCGGGCCAAAAAAAGATACGCGCCCTGGGTAAGCTGCTTTCGCTTATTGCCTGCAAACTTCGGCCGCGGGGTTTTGCCCGCAGAGAAGTTTTTTCAAACCATCGATCATCGTTTGCTGTTGTTTTAACTGTTGCTGCTGGGCTTCGATCTGCTCCTGCTGCTGCTTGACGGCATTGACCAAAACGGTCGTGAGACGATCGTATTTCACACCTTCAACCTGGCCCTTTTCGTTGTAATTAACCAGCAGAGGCTCGACCGCGGCGATATCTTCCGCGCCGAAGCCAACGTCCTTCATACCGTCCTCTTTCCATTCGAAACTGATCGGCCGCAGGCGCTGCAAAAGTTCCAGGCCGGACGAAAAAGCCGCGACATTCTTTTTATAGCGCAGACTGCTGGCCGAACAAAGCATAACTCTCTTGGATTTATTACGGCAGAGAGCGCCACCGCTTCCGGATCCAAGTGTCTCCAGCTGTAATAATCCGGACACAATTACAGTGTCAGCCGGACGCGAAACGTTCTCGTATGTTCCCTGAATTTTACCCAACATGATGGTATCGCTTGCGGTAACACGCGCATATGCGCCGATAGCGGTGGCATGGAAAAAGCTGCCTTCGGCTACATCTGCATATGCGCCGATAACTGTGTTTTTGTTGCCATTAACATTGTTCCGCCCCGCATAACTGCCAAAGAACGAGTTGTAATTGCCGTTCGTATTATCGCGGCCCGTTTCGTTTCCGAAAAATGCGTTGTAGCTGCCGTATGTGTTTTCGTGGCCGGCGGACCATCCGGTAAAAGAGTTGTTTGCACCGGATATATTGCGATAACCCGCCTCATTGCCGAAGTACGAATTGAAGCTGCCATCTTCGTTGCCCCAACCTGCATCCACGCCAAAAAATGAGTTGAAAACGGTAGCCCTTGAATTGCCCCCCGCATTCGAACCAAAAAAAGAGTTAGCGTTACCCGTATTGAGAGCGCCGGCGCCAACACCGAAAAACGAGTTGAAGCCGCCATTTTTATTTGCTGCCCCCGCACTCGTACCAAAAAATGCGTTGTCCGCGCCTGTCGTGTTTGCCGCACCGGCGCCCGTTCCGGCAAAAACATTGTGCGTTCCGGCAACGCTCAACACGCGATCGCCACCGATGTTAAATTGCAGAACCGCATCAAAGATGTTTGCTTTTCCGGTGCCGGAGATATTAAAGGCCGCGCTCTGTACGGGGTCGCTCTGATTTAGAATGTATGGAGTGGGGGTGGCTTGCGGAACCGCAACCGTGGTTTGCGCCGAGGCGGTGAGCGCCAAAAGTAAAACAACAGAGAACGCCGGTAGCGACCGGCGAACGTGGGAAATAAGTGTTTTCATGTTTTCTCCTGATCCTTTTGTAAGGTTTGTATTTTCCAGTGCTCCGCCTCTTCCCGTGAAAGATTCGTGGGAATGTGAAAAAGGCGGACCGTTTTTGACGAGTTGAGAGTTAAGCTAAAAAACCGGGTGGGTGTTCTTTTTTTCCGGACAGCTTTTTTAGGGCAATTTACTCAGTTCTATTTTCTATATGAAAAAATGCTTGAAGTGTTACATAGATCAAAGCGCCTAATTATTAAATTAATGACCAGCGTATTATAATCTGCAGTAGAGACAGGAAAGAGACCGGCAAAAAATAGAAAAATGATGACAGCAGAACAAGCCAACACTAAAACACGCATGGAAACGGATTCGATGGGCGAGATCGAGGTCGCAGTCGGATAAATATTGGGGCGCGCAGACCGAGCGCTCGTCTGCATCATTTCAACATCGGTTTCGATGTGATGCCGCGCGAGATGATTCGCGCGCTCGGCATTTTGAAAAAAGCCGCGGCGATCGTGAATCACGATCTCGGCAAGCTGGATGGCTGACGAAGAAAAGATCTGATCGTGCAGGCGGCCGATGAAGTGATCGAAGGCAAGCTCGACGCGCATTTTCCGCTTGCGCGTCTGGCAGACCGGTTCGGGCACGCAGACGAACATGAACGCCAACGAGGTCATCTCCAACCGCGCCATCGAAATCGCGGGCGGCGAGATGGGCAGCAAAAAGCCGGTCCATCCGAACGACGACGTAAACAAATCGCAGTCGTCGAACGACACTTTTCCGACGGCGATGTATATTGCCGCGGCCGAGCGGCTGAACGCGCTGATTCCGCAGGTGCAAGAAGTTCACGACGCGATCGACGCCAAAGCGAAGGAATTTGAGGACGTGGTGAAGATCGGCCGCACGCATCTGCAGGACGCGACGCCGCTGACGGTCGGGCAGGAATTCGGCGGCTGGGCGAGCCTTGTCGAGCGCGACATCGAGCGATTGAAAATGGTGCTGACCGGGCTTGCTGGATCTGGCGATCGGCGGCACGGCGGTCGGCACGGGCTTAAATGCGCATCCGGAATTTGCCGAACGCGCCGCGGCGAAGATCGCGGAGCTGACCGGGCTTGCCGTTTCAAAGCGCATCCGAACAAATTCGCCGCGCTTTCGGCGCACGACGAAATCGTTTTCGCTTCCGGCGCGCTGAAAACGCTCGCCGCGTAGCTTGATGAAGATCGCCAACGATATTCGCTGGCTGGCTTCGGGTCCGCGCTGCGGCATCGGCGAGATCATCGCTGCCCGAAAACGAGCCGGGCAGCTCGATCATGCCGGGCAAAGTCAACCCGACGCAGAGCGAAGCGATGACGATGGTCGCCGTGCAGGTGTTGGGCAACGACGCGGCGATCGGTTTTGCCGGCTCGCAGGGAAATTTCGAGCTGAACGTTTTCAAGCCCGTGATGATCCACAATTTTCTGCATTCGGTTCGTTTTATTCACGACGCGTGCCACGGCTTTGTCGAATTCTGCATCAACGGCATCGAGCTGAACCGCGAGCAGATCGACGAATATTTGAAGCGATTCGCTGATGCTCGTCACGGCGCTGAACCAGCATATCGGTTACGACAATGCCGCCAAGATCGCCAAAAACGCGCACAAAAAAGGCATCAACTTGAAGGAATCGGCGATTGAGCTGGGCCTGCTGACCGGGGAACAATTCGACGAGTTGGTCAAGCCCGAAGAGATGACGCACCCGTAAAAATCCTGCAAACATGAAAAGAAAATTACTATTAATTTTTAGCATGCTTCTTTTTTCCTCTGTGTCCGTGCAGATGCAAACCCGCGGTCTGACGACAGAGGAAGCCAGGGAAAAAGAGGGCGTAAATTTTGGCATGCTGGACGGCATTGTTCCCGTGAAATGGAAAAATTTCAGGGGCACGCTGATGCGCGAAGATAAAAAACCTTCAGGTATGTTCATCGTTTTCCAGAATGAAGGCGAGACTTTGGATGCAATCAGAAACGGGGCGGGAAAAGCCATCGCAAAGATGTTTATTAAGGATGAGAAAAAAATTGATGAGATCATCTGGCAAACGAAGCCCCTGCCCGCACACGAAGGCGACAAGGCAGGCACAGCGGTAATGAATATTTACGACAGTGACACGGAAACGATCCAGGTCGCTTATTACGTGCGCGAAGGAAAAAATGCAGTTTTTGTTTACGGGTATTTTGCCAGGAAAAGTAAAACGAGCAAAAAGAAAAGCGACAGCGGGGATTTTATGGACGAAAACGGTGAGGGGATAAAGATCTTCGACAAGCTCTGGAGATCTTTTTATTAAAGCAATTTATTTATGACCGACAAATTATCACTACAGGAAAAGTACGCACCGGCCGGTATCTGCTTTGGCTGCGGCGTGCAGAACGACAAAGGGCTGCATATCAAAAGCTACCCGGCCCCGGGTGATGCTGACGGGAGCGACGAGGTCGTGGCGGAATTTAGCCCGGAGCCTTATCAACAGGCTTTTCCCGGCGTCGTCAATGGCGGCATCATCGGCGCCCTGCTCGACTGCCACTCGAATTGGACCGCGGCCTATTACCTGATGAAAAAGACCGGCCAACATGAGGCGCCCTGCACCGTCACCGCCGATTACGCCATCAAACTTCTCCGGCCCACGCCCAGCGATGCGGTCCTGCATTTAAAGGCGCGGGTTGTAGAATCCCCCTCGGATGACCGCGCTGTGGTCGAAGCCGAACTGATCGCCAACGACAAAGTCTGCGCCACCTGCCGCGGCACCTTTGTCGCCGTTAAGGAAGGCCACCCCGCGTATCATCGCTGGTAAAACGCTTATATTTTAGAGGCTTTGCCCATAAAGTTTATATAAGTTTAGTATTTGATAGTAAGGCAGCCGTTAATGATTAAAACGCTGTTAGCTGACAGCTATTAGCTAACAGCCAATTGATTTTACTTGTCCGTTTTTGATTTTTTACTTTATGGGCAAGGCATATTTTAGAAAAAATAACATGAAAAACATTTTAATATTGATCATTCTTTTAGCTTCGCCGGTCTTTGCCCAGAAGACCTTTGAACTGAAAAATGCTTCGAAATTTTTTGACGTCAAAATGGAAGTGGAAAAGTGCGACGACTTTTCCTGCGACGGCGAGGCCACATTTTCTTTTTACAAGAAAGGCGGGCGCGCGCCTTACCAGGTGATCAAGCTGCCGGAAACGCATATGGAGTTTGGCGAAGACGACAAGCCGCTGGTCAACACCACTCTGCTCTACGACGCGCAGAGCGTGATCAACATCGATGATTTTAATTTCGACGGAATGGAAGACGTCGCCATTTGCGACGGCACCAACGGTTCCTATAACGGCCCGTCTTACCGCATCTATCTTTCCTCGCGAGCGGCGCAGAAATTTGTTTTTAATCAAAAATTCACTGACCTTGCTTATCACTTGGGCATGTTCACCGTCGATAAAAAGAATAAGACGCTGGAAACCTTCGACAAATCGGGCTGCTGCTGGCATATCACTGAGCGGTACAAGGTGGTCGCCAATCGCCCGGTCAAGGTTTATGAATATGTCGAAGACGCGATGAGCTTTGACGAAAAAGCCAACAAGAGAATTGTAAAAACAACCACCAAAAGACTGGTGAACGGCCGCTGGCGCACGTCGGTCAAAGTCGAAAGAATTAAGGACGAAGACAATTGAAAAGTAACACCGATGCCTTTGGCGAAAATTTACTGACGCAGTATCACGGCGGACGAATGATGTCCGAATTCGTCGAGCGCGATGACGGCTATCTCGATACCGGTTCCGACCCGGGCGCGTATTTTGAAACCTACAAAGACTGGTCAAAGGGCGAACAGCGCGCGATAGGTTACGCGCGGGGCCGAGTGCTCGATATCGGCTGCGGCGCCGGCCGGCATTCGCTTTACCTGCAGCAAAAAGGTTTTGATGTCACCGCGATCGATAATTCGCCCGGCGCCGTCAAGGTCTGCAAACTTCGCGGGATAAAAAAAGCCCTGGTCTTGCCCGTAGAGGATATCGATAAATTCCCGGCCGGCTCTTTCGATACCGTTTTGATGATGGGCAATAATTTTGGCCTATTGGGCAGCCGACGAAAAGCCGGGATCCTGCTAAAAAAATTGGCGCGCGTCATCGCGCCCGGCGGTAAGATCATCGCCGGTTCGCTCGACCCATATAAAACTACAAATGCGGATCATTTGCTCTACCACAAACGAAACAAAAAGCTCGGCCGCATGGCCGGCCAGATCAGGTTTCGCATCCGTTATAAAGATATTATCGGCAAATGGTTTGATTATCTCTTTGTCTCGCGCGACGAGATGCAGAGCATCTTGAGCGACACCGATTGGCAGGTGGAGAAATTTATCAAGTCTTTCGGCGATAATTATTTTGCCGTGATCGATAAGAAAAAATGACCATCCGCGTGTGAATGCGGCGCCTTTTAGAAGAGAATCTTATCCAAATGATAAAAGCCCACGCCGATCATCATGACATCTTGCGCGCTCAGTAAGGCCGACAGGATGTATTATAGGCAGCAGTTCAAAAAGATCCCAAGATAATGTAATTTTAAGTTAAGTTAATAACGACGCGACCGGATAAGCACATATGGAGAAAAGCTATGCCTGAATCGAAAAATTGGTACAGGAATATAATAGACATTCTGGTAGAGAAATATAAACATTTTGAATCCGATATAATTAACGCAAAAGCGGACAAAAATGCTCCCGCGGAAAACAGACCGCTTTGCCAGGACGATCTTTAAAAAGATGAGCGAGCTTCTGGGTGAGCAGATCTACAAAAAGAAGAATGGAGAAGTTGTCAGTCCGCCTTATATAACTATTTTTTTAAGCCAGGCGGATGAAATGGAGTGGCGCGGAGCAAAACGACAGGCGCTAATGGAAGATCTGGAAAGCATCTACATAGAAAAGGTCAAAGAGATCGCGGGAATTTCCGCAGCTATTCCCATTGAAGTGCGGATCGAGCTGAGGGTAGAGATCGGGCTTAAAGAGGGAGAGGTTGACGCGGAATACAGTTGGGAAGCAGTAGCGGAAGAAAGAGAAACCGAGACGCTAGTAGTGACCAGGGACGTCCGGTTTTCCTCCGTCTCCGACGCCATCGAATATAAGGAAAGAACAATTCCGATTATTTCAGATCCGGTCGAAACTTTCCTCGTTGAAGTTTGGCGCGGAGGGGAACAACAAGGCGTGTGGACATTCGTCCAAAAAAGAATCAGCATCGGCCGACATTCCGAAACCAAAGGACAAGTTGACCTGCATTTGGCAGATGACCCGAGAATTGCTAGAATTCATGCTAAATTAGAAATCGATCCCAATAGATTATTTTGGGTAACCGCTATCGGAAGTAACCCGATAGTAGTAGGAGACCAGATTATTCCCATTAATAAAACTGTCCAGGTTAAAGCTGGCCAGGAGATACAGATACTCGATTTCATATTAAGGCTAAAAAATTAAAGCAAAAAAGACGTAGTTTTTAAAGTCTCTCAAACTCACAACTATGCTGCGCCCACAAGATTTAGTAGAAGGCAGGTATAAAATCACCGGCCCCGATCCGTTAGGACAAGGGGGCATGGGCAAGGTGTGGCAGGCCAGAGACAGCAAGGTTGGCACGATCGTAGCGGTAAAAGAGTTTGAAATAAATCCTAATTATAAAATCTCAAAAGATGAAAAAGAAAAACTGATTGCTTTGTTCGGTAAAGAAGCCGAATTGCTGGCAGGTTTGGAGCACGAGGCTTTTCCGAAGGTTCGGGATAATTGTCGGTATGAAGAGACGCCGTGCATAGTTATGGATTTCGTCTCAGGAGATGATTTTTCCGAGTTGTTAAGACAAAGAAAAAACGAGCCTTTTGAAGAAGAAACGCTTTTGAACTGGACCGATCAATTGCTTGATGCGCTTGATTATTTACACACTCTTCCAAATCCGGTAATACATAAGGACATCAAACCTGAAAATCTCAAACTGACGCGAAACAATCGTATAAAAGTATTGGATTTTGGTATTGCTAAGGGTCATATAGGCGAAATGACCATTCCCTTATCCAGCGTCCCCTTTGGTACCGTGCAATATGCCCCGCTGGAGCAGGCTCTTAAAGCCAGCCCGGTTTTCAGAATCGAGCTGTCAAAAACTAACAAGGACAAGGTGAACAGATTCATTTCGATGAACACCTGCCCTCAAAGCGACATTTTCTCATTATGCGCAACTGTATACCGGCTGCTCGCCGGAAAGCTTCCGGAATATTTTGATGCGCCAAGCCGCGCCACTTTCGTCTGGAATAACCAAGCCGATCCCTTACCCGATCTACATGAGATCAACCCTAACGTTTCCCTGGGGCTTTCCGATCTGATAAAGAAAGGCATGAGCTTAGAGATCAAAGATCGGATCGAGAGCGCGGCAGAAATGCGGGAGGCGGTGCAAGGCATAATTGTCGAAAACCGTCGGATGCGGGACGAGGAAGAGCGGAAAGAAATTAAAGAGCAGCTGCAAAGCGAGTTTGAGCAAAAATTAACGGAATTAAACACCCAATTTGAAAAAAAGACCGAGGCCACTACCCGCAAATTAAATGAAGACAAAATAAAAACCGAGGAATATCGTCAACGCGTGGAAAGGCTGGAAAAATCGTTAGAAGAGGCGAATAAGACTGCGGTTGAAGCAGAGAACTTCAAAGAAAATATAGATAAGCTTAAAGGCGACCTCCCTAAAATAAAAAATGAATCGGGCAGGGAGGCTATCAACGCTTTCAAAAACGGACTCCTTAGCGACTTTGGCATAAAAGCGGATTCAATTCCCGAAGAATATAAAAAATCGGACTTTTTTTCCCATGAGTTAGCTTTGGTAACGGAAAAGATCAGAGTCCAGCTCAAAGACGCGCAGGAATTTACGGTATCTGAAAAAAAAGTCTCAGTGCCAAACTTGAGTCTCAATCCGGGGCGAATTGCCATGATCGCCTCGCTGCTCACGATCGGCACGCCGATTCCGCTGTTTCTGGCTTGGTATTTCGCATGGCCGACCTCGACTTTTACCATGGAATTGACGGAAAAACTGCTCATGCAGTTTCTTATCAGCCCCATATTGTCTCTGACAGTGCCCCTATGCAGTCTTGTGGTCTTATTTATCGTGGAAAAAATATACGGCGTGACCGCCAAGGGCGGCAGCAACAGGTTCCTGAGATTCATCCGGTACTTTTGCGGGATCGTTTTTGTTTGCGGTATTTCAGGGGCATTGATTGGAAATATTACGGATGTGGCATTTAACAGGAATATCGTCGGGGTGATCAGGGGCAACATCCTCGGTATGGCCGTCGGCTATCTCATATTCTCACTTTATCTCTATCGGGAACTGGCCAAAAAAGGGCCCCAAAAAAAATCTATGTAACAATCAACAACCTACACAAAAAGGAATACTCTCATGATAAAAAAAGTCGGTTTGTGTGAAAACTTTGGCGCATGTGAACTCGCGGATAATAAAACTCCCATTGACATAATTAAAGGAGAAGCCGTCTGCCCACGCTGCGGAAGCGAACTCGAAGAAGAAAAATCGATCCCCTGGAAAATGATCTTGTTTCTTGGCGTAGGATCGCTTGCTTTGTTGCTGGGAGTATGGGCACTCTACCCGGTTAACACCCACAACTCGAATTCTAACAAGGTTCCTTCTACACCAATCCCTGAACCCGTCGCCGTTCAATCAGCCCTTTGCCCAGGCGAATTAAATAAAAACGTATTGGATACGGTGTTGGAAAGAGGTTCACTAAGAATGGGCGTTGAGTTCGATGCGATGCCGTTAAATTCCTCACCCTTATACGAAACGGTCAGTGAGGAGGAGTATGAAGCGTACACCCCGCAAAAAGACAACGCTCCTGAGGAAGCAAAGAGAAGAAAAAACGAATTGGAACCGGCCTAGAACAGGTTTTGATTTTGAAGTGGCCAAGATAATAGCCGATCATCTTGGCCTAAAAGGAAAGAACGCGGTCAAAGCCCGAGAGGTCGGAAGTTTTGGCGAGTTGTTTTGTTTGCTAAACAGAAAAGAGCCGGACGGTAACTTTAGTGTCGATATGATAATGAGCGGGATCGTGCAGGACGACAGATACTCCGACACTATTAGCTGGTCAAGAAGTTATGCCAAATTTTATTACTCTCTGATCGCAAAAAAGAGCAGTAATATCGAAGACCTCAGCGATCTGAAGAATAAAACCGTAGGAATAATTAAGAACGATGCTTCGGTGGAAGATTATGTCAAAAAGGAATTGCCGGATGCCACGATAGTTAGGTATGACGACAGCAGTTGGGGATGGACGGATTGCGCGATAAACGGCCATAAGTGCGAAGTCGAAACCAATAAAGACCTGCCGAGAGTGGATGCATGCATTTATGATTATCCTTTTGCCAAGGAAGAAATGGGGCACGTTTCTCCTCTAAAAGGCCAGGCATTGGAAATACTAGACACTAGTTTAGAGAATTCTCTGCGGGAATATCGAATCGGAGTGGCAAAAGGAAATGACGAGCTGTTGGAGGAAATAAACGAAGCAATTAAAAGTATTGAAACTGATCCGGCAATTAAAGCCCGGTACCAAAAATTGGTGCTTAAGTACATGACGCCACCGAAGGGATCGGTAAAACAACCTGAAATGGATGAGGAAAGTGTCGTGTACATAGTACGTAGGGGAGACACGTTGTCCGGAATAGCAGCAAGAGAACTTAATGATTATAGAAGGTGGCCGGAATTGATGGAAAAAAATAATATTGGAAACGAATACCTGATCCGTCCCGGGCAAAAAATATATATACCGGGTAAGCCAAATGCATCGTCCGATCCGGTTTCCGCCAATAGTAATACGGCTCAAAGTAACGTTAACAAAAGCGGAATAAACGGCAATATAGGGCAAAGTAATAAAAAAAGAGGGGCCTATTAATGAGAAAACCAAAAACACCATTAATGTCATTTCTTCGGAAGAGCATGCAAAAGGCCTTGATAGCTGACAGGCACGGGGATGATTTCCTGGAAAAATTGGAAGAAGAGAGATCAAAACAGCAAGAAAATGCCGAACGTTACGATAGGCGGCAGTTCATTGTCAGATCAATGGGCTCTGTGGCTGCGGGCGGGCTCTTTCTTTCTTTAATTCCGGAAGCGAGCGCGGCGGTCTTGCCCAGGATAGCGATCGTGGGCGGAGGTATCGCGGGCCTTAATGCGGCATATCACTTGAGAAAGCTTAAAGGATTTCGTTCAAATGTTACCGTTTATGAAGGAAGCTCTGCTAATTCTTGGGGGCGTATCCGTACGAAGTCTTTCGAGGGCGGGATCACAGCCGATATAGGCGGCGAATTTATCGACACGGATCATGCGGAAATGCGCTCACTGGCCCGGGAATTCGGCCTTTTTCTCTCCGATAATCAGGTCCAGACAAGAGGGTTGACAGGAGATTCGTACTTTTTTAGTGGAAGACATTACACGGAACCTGAGGTCATCCGCCAGTTCAAAAATGTCGCCGGTGTCATCGCTAAGGACAACAAAAATTACGAAAGTGAAAATCCGCAGAAAGTGGCCGCTTTGGATAATATTTCTATCGAACAGTATCTGCACAAAAACCTTAAATTAAGCGGCTGGTTTTATGATCTGTTGAAAGCGGCCTATACGAGTGAGTTTGGTTCTGAGATCGGTGAGCAATCGGCCCTGAACTTTATCACAATGATAGGAACCGATACCTCTGCCGGCTTCAAGATTTTTGGAGACAGCGACGAGTTATTCAAGATCAACGGCGGCAGCGAAAGGCTGATCGATGCATTAAAAGGACGGCTTGCGGGACAGATCGAAAGGGGCAAGAGACTGGAAGCCATTCGCAAGAACCAAGGCGACAAATACACCCTCTCTTTTTCCAATGGAAATGATGTCGAAGCGGATATCCTGGTACTGGCTCTGCCTTTCACCCAGTTAAGAAAAGTCGATATCGGAACGGGCATTTTCACCGTCGAAAAAATGAGAGCCATCAGAGAGTTAGGCTATGGAAGCAGTTCCAAACTGCTTTTATCCACCAGATCGCGTATCTGGCGAGAACAAAAACGCAGTGGTTATTTGTTCAATGAAGCAGTTCAGAACGGCTGGGATCACAGTCTGGGTCAAAAGGAAAACAAAGGGCCGGGAAGGGTATACGGTCTTTCTCGGCGGAGATGCCGGGCGTTCGCTTGATAACGATGATGCGGATAAATACGTCCGCGCGCTCGACGCCGCGTTTCCCGGATTTAGCAAAACTCAGGAAAGCAGTCTTGCCATAAACTGGTCTAAGGAAGATCTGGTACAAGGCGGGTATGCATGCTACAAGGTCGGGCAATGGAGTTCTATCTCGGGCGAAGAGATCACACCGCAGCAAAAAAATACCGTCCTCTTTTGCGGGGAGCACTGCAGTTCTGATTACCAGGGCTACATGAACGGCGGGGCCGAAACCGGCCGTGACGCAGCCGCCCGAATAATCAAAAAACTGACTCCCGTCCGGTCGCCCCGGAAAAAAATTGTTCGGAGAAAATAGATCCTGTGAAGCGAAGATCAGCCGATCTTCGTCATCTTGAAATAAAAATCTCTGGCCAAGTCTAATTTTTCCAGCCATGTATTTTGTTCGCGCATCAGCTGCGGCAGGTGCACGACGTCTGACAGCGCGTAGCTGACCAGTTCTTCGGTCCAGATGCCGTCCCATTTTCGCGAAGAGAATTTATCGCGATGCGATTTTTCCAAATCGACGGCAAAGTAGCGGTAGAGAGTTTCCGCCAGCGAAGAGGATTGATAAGCGCCCTTGGTCAAAACTTTCTCGGCGATCATCGTATCGAAAATATTATTGGTACTGTACCCGGCGGCGGCGAGGAATGGCAGGTCGAATTTTGCGTTGTGAAAAATTTTGATGTGTTCCCTGGAAGTTAAAAGCCCGGCGAGCGCTCCGAGCCCGACGCCCTCGCTTACGGGAACCAGCACACCAAGTTGGCCGTCGGAAAACTGTACCGAAAACAGGCGGCTTTTTCCCGCCATCAACCCGGAAGTTTCCGTATCACAGCCGATCTCTTTACACGCGGAAAGCCGGGCGTAAGCCGAATCTATTTCTTTGGCTGTGCGGGCGATTAAAATTTCCATTCCTTGAAATTGTAAGGCATCGCTCAAATAAGCCGAAATACAGCCGTAATAATTAAACTCATTGTTCATTATTAATTATTTAATTGTTAATTGTTCGCACTTTGTGAATAGATAACAATTAACAATTAATAATGAATAATTTTGCGTCTTTTATCCGTGATATTATTAACTCTGAATTATGATCGAATTAAACGAAGCAGAAGCGCGGGTATTAGGGTCACTGGTGGAAAAACAACTGACCACACCCGAATATTACCCGATGACGTTAAACGGCTTGACCGCTGCCTGTAACCAGAAAACGAGCCGCGACCCGGTGGTGTCCTATGGCGAAGCGACGGTGCAATCGGCGCTCGATAGCCTGCACGACAAATATCTCGTCTATCTTTTCCACGGCAGCACGGCGCGGGCGGTGAAATACAAGCATATGCTGCCGAGCGTTTATGAACTCGAACCTTCGGAAACGGCGGTGATCTGCGTCCTCTTGCTGCGCGGCCCACAGACGCCGGGCGAGATACATTCGCGCACCGGCCGCCTCTATGATTTTAAAGACCTAAACGACGTGCAGGGATCGCTCGATAGCCTGGCGCGCCGTGACGAACCGATGATCGTCCGCCTTGAGCGCCAGCCGGGGCAGAAAGATGCTCGTTATGCGCATCTATTATCCGGTCCCGTTGCAGCGGAAATTGCCGCCGCCTCACGCCCCACATCCGCTGCTATTGGCGCGCAAAAAGACGAGCGCCTCGAAAAATTGGAACAAGAAGTGGAAGAGCTGCGGACGGAAATCTCTACCTTAAAAGAGACGTTCGAGGAATTTAAGAAACAATTTGAATAACGAAGGGTTGTTTGCTGAGGCAACTGCCTTTATTATAAGTCCATTCAAAGACAACAAGTCAGACCCCCATCCAGAGCTTGTTCGTTTTTTACAGATAGATCAACAATTTGGAGCAACTACAATGAAAAAGTTTATTCTTGCATTGACCCTTACACTTGTCTCGGGCATTTGCGCCCTGGCGCAGTCGGATGACGAATTTAAAAAAGGGGAATTTTTTATCGGCTACTCGTATGGCCAGGCTGACGTTCATTTCAGCAACAACCCCAACATATATAGAGCAGGCCGTTCAGGCCTTAGCGGATTTAATGCATCGGGCGTCTATAACGTGAGCCGCTATTTCGGCATCAAGGGAGACGTTTCGGGGACTTATAACAAAAAACAATATTCCTTTCCCGCGATAGTGCTGCCGGGAAATCCCGCTACGACGCTCACGTTTGAGGGGAAGACTTCGCTCTATAATTTCCTTGGCGGCGTTCAGATCAAGGACAATGCCGCGAAAACACGTCTTAAGCCGTTTGCCCATGCATTGGTAGGGGTCGGAATGAGGAAGAGTTCTGCTGATATAGGCTGCGTCACTACGATTATTTGTCCCGGGGCCCCGAGTGAAAAGGGCCTGGCCATGGCTTTCGGCGGAGGTTTGGACATCCGGGTAAACCGCAGGGTCGATATCCGCGCTTTCCAGATCGACTACAACCCGATCAGACTCAGCGGCAAGTTCGAAAGTAGCTTCCGGCTAGGCGTAGGCATAGTTTTCAAGTAGAAAATGGCATTGCCCATAAATGAAAAATAAGCGATCAAAATAACGAAGTCAGTACCGGGAACGAGAGTGACCGGCTTCCGCAAGGAAATTTCATAATTTGCCGCTAACGATTAAGCAGTTGGCTGAATCATTAGCCGGCCACTGCGTTTCCGGTACTGACCCTGGGCAAGATCCATGGCCGATGGGACACCTCTTTGCTTTATAGAGCCATATTCACTAATCCGATTTTTCGAGCTATACTTCCCGCAATATGCCCACAAACACACCTGAATGCGCAGGCTACCTCATGCTCCGCGAAAAACTTGAATGGGAAAATGAATCTGTTCATCATGCCGCTTGTTATGGAGCGGTCAACTGGAATTTCGAAGACAAATATTACTGCCTGATGCATGCCCCGGTGAAAGAAAAGATCGAAGAATTTAATAAAGCTGTTGAAGAAAAGTTTGCCGCCAAAAACTATAATTTTTACGGCGCATGGTTTCCCGCGAACGCTCATTTTTCCGGATATAACTTTAATGGTGAAGTGTATTTTACTTATGCGCAGTTCCACGGAAGCACCTTTTTTATGGGAACACAATTCAGCGGGGAAAAAGCGGAATTTTATGGAGCGCAGTTTAGCGGCGGTTATGCTGATTTTAGCTTGGCAAAATTTAGTGGAAAGGCTGATTTTTCCAGGACACGGTTCGACAGAAGAGCCTCCTTTATAGAAACGCAATTTCACGATGCGTACTTTAATGAAGCACAATTCAACGCGGGAAAGGCTGACTTTAGAAAAGCGCATTTCGATGGAGACGCCAGTTTTGCGCGCGCGCAATTTTCCGGCAGGACGGTAAATTTTGATAATGCGGAGTTCACGGGCCGAAACACGGATTTTTCCCGGGTCCAATTCGGCGGTATTGAAACCCGCTTTAAGGATGCAAAGTTCAGCGGCGGCAAAGCCAGTTTTTACCGGGCTGAATTCACCGCCGGGGGCGCCGAGTTTGACCGGGCGGAATTTGGCGGCGGCAATGTGACCTTTCGCCGGGCAAAGTTCCGCGGCGGCGATGCGCGCTTTGATCACGTAAAATTTACCGGCGGCGATGTTAATTTCCGCCGCGCCGAGTTCGGCAAAACCGCGCGTTTTGACTTGGCTCAATTCACCCATAAAGCTGCTTTCGGCGATGCAGTGTTTGAAAAGGCTGTCTTCTTTGACCGTACCGTATTTACGGAAAACAGTTTTATAGATTTCAGCCTGACCCGCTTTATGGATTTTGCGCGTTTTATGGAGTGCGATATCACGGGCGGTGCGGAAATGTATTTTGGTGAAGTGATTTTTGAAAAACCTGAGCGTGTACATTTCCACTCGATCGCGAATTTACAGCCCCGCTGGTTTATCAATCTTGATACGCGAAAGTTCAATTTTGAAAAGACCCGGTTCCCCATATTGAGAACCAATAATACGGTCAAGACGGAATTGCGGGCGACTCTAAAGCTTCTCAACCGGCTGAATGATGACGAAAGCGAGTATGAGTTTCTTCCCTACGGTCTGCTTACCACTGCTTGTCATCGCCTGGCGGCGAACGCGGAAGAAAACAATCGTTACAGCGAAGCTTCGGATTTTCGCCGGATGGCGTTTGAGACGGAGCGTTTGCAAAGGGGGATAGACCGGAAAGCGTGGTTTGGTAAGCTCAACGATTCGCAGATTACAGGTATCGGTCTGCGGTCTTTCAGTTCAGATGCCGGAAGATCGTGGGCTGAGATACGCAAATTGCGAAAAGAATATCCTTCGGGTGTCCTGCAGTTTTTCTACCGTTGGCTAAGTGATTATAGCGAGAGTTGGGCATGGGCGTTCTTTTGTATGGTTTTGATATGGCTGGGATTCGGGGCGTTCTATGGGAGTATTTTCGCCGGGTTCGAAGAAGGAACGTCTGTTTCGGCCTGGGATCTTAGTTCATACAGTTACAGCCTGCTGGTGATGGCGCTGCAGCGTCCCGAACCGAAAGCGGTTTCGGCTTTGACCAAATTCATGATCGGCATTCAGATCGTTCTTACTACCATCCAGGCTGCGCTGCTCGTGCTGGCGATCAGGCGAAAGTTTATGCGGTAACTTTGTTTTGGTGTTCCATTTCCGCGCTTATCCCTGAAACATAAAACACCCTGGAACGATTTCTTTTCGTTAATTAACACCCGAAAACAACTTAACATTTAGCGTAATCACCGCCGGGCCGGAGGTGCTGGAGACGTTCTGCGCGTCTTGCACCATTATTTGAAACGTCCAGCTTCCTTTGCGCGCGGCCTTGCCATGGATCAGCCCGGTGTTTTGATCGAGCCACATTCCCGGCGGCAGCGTTCCTGCCGGTATCGACCAGAGATATTGTCCCGAACCGCCGGCGGCCTGCATCGTAAAATTGTAAAATCTTCCGCGTATTCCGCTGGGGAAACTAGTGGTTAAGATCTGCAGCGGAGCCACCGCCGCAAATTCATACGCGCCGAGATCGAGCGCGCCGCTCACCGGCCGCGCTTCGCTCATCTGGTGTTTTACATAATGGCGCACGACGTTATTTGTTGAAGCATCGGCATGTAAAACCGTTCCCGCGTTGAACGCCGCCGAGCCGTTCGTAAGATGAAAATCCTGCGCGGCAAAATCGGCAAAGCCCGGCGCGGTGCCGATAATAAAAGCCCCGGCCACCGTCACGCTTCCGCCAAATCCGCTGCCTTCATGCGAATTTCGCCAGCCGGACTTTACCCAGTTGTTGCTGACGGTAAGCGTGCCTTCTTCGGCCAGCATAGCCAGGTTTGCGCCTGTCGCGGTATTGTAAAAAATATTATTGCGCGCGTCACAGGTCTCGTCGTTGGTGGAAAGGCGAAACAAAGTAGTGTTGCCCGAGCGGGTAGACACGACCGTGTTGTTGTAAAAATAAAGCTTGCCTTTGCGATAGGTCGGTTCGTTGCCGCTGTCGCCGCCGTAATGCGAAACTTGAGAATTTCCCGCGCCGTCCGGCTCGATCAAAATATTGCCATAGACAAACGTTTTGTGATACGCCGGATCTTTTTGGATCTGCACACTGTCTTCGGCGTCGACCAGGTCAAGCTGGCGGTTGCCGCTTTCGATCCAGTTATAACGGATTACGGTCCCGGCCGAGCGGTCCTTGAGCGCGTTGCCGTTAGACCCGGCGCGCAGCGGCCCAAACCGGTTGTACTGAAAGGTGATGCCGATCGCGGCGGTATAGTTGTTGTGCTGAAAAGCGCTGCCCGCGATGCCGTTGCCGAAAATATAATTTCCTTCGACCAGGATATCGCGCGAGACGGTGTCGTCGCTTGAGGCGACAAAAAATCCGTTAGCGCTGTCGTGAATAATACAATTGCGAATGGTGATGTTCTCGCCTTTTTCCACATAGATGGACGAAGCCGCGCTCGTATAATTCATCACCGTGCCCGTATCGCTGGTGAACTGGTAATCGGGATGCGCGCTGCGAATATCCAGATTTTCAATAGTGATATATTTCGGCATCGTATCGGCCGGCACGTTGGCGCCCCCGATCTTTATCACGCCGCGCTCATCGCTCCAGAAATTTAGGCCCGCGGGCGTGACCGCGCCGCTGCCGTCGATGACCGGAAGCGCGCCGGTATTCGGATCAGGCACGCCGCGCACGGTGATCGGCGCCGCCGCGTTGCCCTGGCGGCAGATGACCCATTTTTCTTTGTACGGCGTCGCGCGCCAATAGATCAAAACCGTGTCGCCGGCTGCAAGCGTCGCCCAGGGAACTTCGGCAATAGTGTCGAGCGGCGTGCCGGGTTTGACCTCATATACGGTCGCTTTGACCGATACGGTTAATAACATTAAGGAAAATAGTGCGGCTAAGAAAAAATGCTTCTTCATCATCGATTCTCAACTAGAGTGATTTCGGAAGGTTTGTTAAATCGTAATTTGAGGCTGATAACATCTGCCAAAGCAAAGTTTAAACATGTTTTACATAATAGCACATTGCTCTATTAGGCGTCATAAAAAATTTGGATATTGAATAAATTTGAGGTAAATTGACAGCAAACTTATGCCCCACATTTTTGAAAATACAAATCTATGGAAGCAAACACTGGCTTCGCAGGGCGCGAACGATAGTGCGAGCGATTCGAGAGAACGTTTGAGAAACGTATTTTTAGGATTTCGTAATAGAGTTGAATTACTAGCTGCAGAAATTCATAGAGATTTGCCTGATTATACCGTGCATGACATCACCCATCTTGACGGGTTGTGGGAAATGGCGGACATCATTTCAGGAGAAAATTATTTTCTAACGCCCACTGAATCGTTCGTTCTTGGCGGAGCAATTCTTTTACATGATTTAGGTATGGGATTAGCCTCATACCCAGATGGAATTGAGGCACTCAATAAAGAAAAATCTTGGTCCGACTTTGTTACTTCCCGTTTTAAAAGCTTACTTGATCGCCTACCGACAGAAGCTGAGATTCTTGAACCTCCTGAACGAGTAAAACGAGAAGCCACGGAATTTATGTTGCGAACCCTTCACGCAAAACATGCTGAGCAACTCGCGCAAATATCGTGGAAAGCAAAACCAGAGGATTCTCCGCAATATTTAATTGAAGATAACGAAATCAGGCAAGCATACGGGCGAATAATTGGACTAATAGCGCACAGTCATTGGTGGACTATAAGTCAAGTAGAAACTAATTTTTCTAGAACTTTGGGCTCACCGTATTGGTGCCCCAACGAATGGATAGTTGATCCGCTAAAAGTTGCCTGTTTACTTAGAGTTGCTGATGCGAGTCATATAGATGCTAGACGAGCGCCTAGTTTCCTTCGTGCTATTAGAAAGCCATCTGTTTATTCTGATAAACATTGGAAATTTCAGGAAAAACTCCATAAACCTTATCGTGCAGAAGACGCACTTTTTTATACATCTGGATATGCTTTTCCGTTAGAAGATGCTCCTTCTTGGTGGTTATGCCTAGACACTTTAGGAATGATTGATAGAGAACTTCGTCAAGTAGACGCACTGTTAGCCGATAAAGGTCTAAGGAGACTCGCAGCGAAAAGGGTTGCTGGAATTGAGTCTCCTGAAAGGATGGTTTCATATATACCTACCAATGGTTGGTTACCGGTCAACGCATCAGTTCAAGTGGGTGACGTTCCCAGACTAATCAAAAATTTAGGAGGGGAGGAACTTTATGGCTCCGATCCGACAATTCCTTTACGTGAATTGATACAAAATGCAGCGGATGCAATTAGAGTTCGGCGAGTAATTGAAAATCGTTCATCTGACTGGGGAACTATCACTATTTCCGTAGGAAACGACGAGAAAGGAAACTGGTTGGAGGTGGAGGACAATGGAATCGGAATGTCCTCAGAAGTTCTTACAAAACATTTGCTAGATTTTGGAATTAGTTATTGGGGATCGGATTTAATGATAGAGGAATTTCCTGGATTACTTGCCAGCGGTTTTGAGACTACAGGTAAATATGGAATTGGATTTTTCTCAATTTTCATGCTGGGTGAAGCAATTAAAGTTCGCACGAGAAGAGCCGATGCCGCGCAAACAGAAACCTTGATTCTTGAGTTCAACACGGGACTGAGTTCAAGACCAATAATACGACCCGCATCTCCGGCAGAATTTATAAGAGACGGCGGGACATCAATACGTGTTTGGTTAGAGAAACCTCCAGAGGATAAAGGCGGGCTTCTGGGGCGGTACGGGCAAGGGCCGCCATTTGAGTTGGATCAAATTTGTAAAAGTCTTTGTCCTTCTATAGATGTGGATATTGATACTAATCACAACGGCAAAAATGTTAAAGCCATCTTACACTTGGATTGGATAGGAATGGACGGATTTAAGTTTCTGGAAAGGCTTCCTAATAGAAATGCACCGATTGAAGACTTGACTTCAGATGAGTATAAAACTTTTCTCAGCAAGGCGAGCTTAAATTTAAGGGTATTAAAAGATTCAAATGGAACGGCAATTGGTCGAGCCTGTATTGCAAATAATTTCTTTTGGTCTCGTGGTTGTGTAACAGTGGGGGGATTAACATCTTCTCATTTAGATGGAATTATAGGTATTTTGACGGGAGAATCTATTCGAGCCGCTCGCGATGTAGCAATACCTTTTGTATCATCCCAAGAGATTGCTGACTGGGCAACGGAACAATCAGATTTAGTCCTGGATTTATATGACTCGGATAAAGAACGTTCATCTTGTGCTTCAAGAATTTGGTTTTGTGGAGGCGACACAAAAAGTCTTCCTATTGCTCAACATAGAAATACATGGGTCAGTTATCGAGATATTGCAAAAATGGAAAATTTACCAGATGAAGTATTTTTGCTGCAATCATATGAGGTAACTAATTTCGAAAGTTTGGAAGGATTTGAGTTACAGCCGAACACCTTTCTCATTAGTACTCTGGGACTTCATCCAATTTTGTCTTCGAGATATTTCCAAGGTCCGGATTTTATGCGCATTACACTATGGCCTCACAAAGATCAAAAAGATTTAGACAAATCTTTTTTTCTTCGGAATTTGGGAGGTGCCGTAACAAAAGCAATCGCAGAAAGTTGGCAAGTTTCAATGAAGAACGTACTTTCTGTAAGCAATTTTACTGAAAAACAAGAAGTACAAGTGGGATATGTCGAAAATAAAGAAATAGTTAGAAGTGTCTATATTATTAAAAGACCGAGGATTAGTTCGTAAAAACGGCCCCGTTCGTGATGAAACAGGGCCGCGGTAGTTACTACTTTATTTTACAGGAAGGGTCTAATTCACGTTGTCTTCATCCTCGTCACTGTCATTGTCATTGTCATTGTCGTTATCATTATCGACGTCTTTATCCTTGTGCTTGTCTTTTTCTTTATCCCACTTATTATCATGACGCCGCACGCCGATCTTCATGCGCACCAGTTCTTCGACGGTTACGTTAGGATTTTCGGCTTTTGCCTGGCGGACGAAATCCAGGGTGATGTTAAAGATCTTGAATTTAGTGGCTTCTTCGACCGAGAGGCGCGTAAAGCCTTCAGCTTTTAATTCGTTGAGAAATTCCGGCGTGACCTTAAAGATGCGCAGCTTGACGGCTTCTTCAGACGAAAGGTTGGGAAAATTCGTGGCCCTCATTTCGCGTAAGAATTCGGGCGTGATCTTAAAGATGCGCAGCTTGACCAATCCTTCCATCGAATCATTGGCAAAACCCATCTCTTTAACCTGCCGGGCAAAATCCGCGTCGATCTTAAAGATGCGAGCCTTGACCAGGTCTTCCATCCCGAGGCCGGGGAAACCGATCGATTTCATATCGGTCATGAACTGCGGCGTGACATTAAAGATGCGCGCTTTGAAAAGCTCTTCGATACCCAGATCGCCAAAACCAACCGAGCGCAGGTCATCGATAAAAGACATTGTCAGATTTAGAAAGGTGGCGGTGAAAAGCCGCTCCTGGCTGATGTTGGTATAACCCCGCGATCTCATGTTTTCGACAAAGGCCGGATTCGGGGTAAAGCGAAAAGTTCCCGTGCCGAGGCCGTTATGAAAAACGCCTTCGAAATCGATGGTGCCGGCTTCCCGGACCATGCGAAAAGAGGCGGTCGAATTTGTGCTGTTGATCTGATCTGATGAAAGGCCTTCAAAATCGCTGATCTTATACCCGGAACCGTGGTTGTTGCGGCCGCCTTCCGTGCGTCTCTCCAGGCTGAGCTGGATCTCGCCCGTCTTTTCGGCTTTGGTCTCTTTATCGTAGCGGCGCTCGATCTTCCAGGTGCCGGTTATGGTAGTTTGGGCTTCGCTCTGCGTAGCAGCCTGGACCGCGCCCGGAAGGGATGTCGCGTAGGCGAGCGTTGCCGTAATTATAAATAAAAAAACAAGTTTGATGGTTTTCATAGTCAAAGTCCTTGAGATAAAAATGTAAAAACATTCCCCAATCTACTCAATAAACACCACAGGGGGCGTTTTTGTGACAGGCAGACCGAAACCGGGACAGTGTCGTATTCCAAAATTCCAATATTTCAGTATTCCAGATTCCGTTGCTGGAATACTGAAATCGCGAAGCTTGAAATATTGGAATCGCTGTATCTGGAATCTTGAAATAGATTAAGGTACTTATCCCCTTACCGTAGGTAAGGGGATAGTATATACTACCCAGAGGAAAACAGTATACACAAGTACTGGTCAGCAAGTAACCACTCTGGAGAAACAAATGCCTTTAATTGACGCCATTTTACCTCGGTGTATTTTTTATTTATACCAAAACGAGACCGCCGCGCGAAATAGAGAGCAAGTAGGCGGTACAGGTTTCTTTGTTGGCGTGGAATCGAAAAAAGGTAACAAGTTTTTTTACGCAGTCACTAACAGGCACGTAATAGATGATGGTGATGGTCACAGCGCTCCAGTTATTTCTTTTAACTCTGAGGTTGAGGGAGTGCCAGAAATTATCCCTTACACAAAGAAAAATTGGTTTCATCATCTTAGTGGCGCTGATGTATCGATTGCGCTTATCGATACACAAACAACCAATTATAATTTTAGCGCTATTCCTGTTCGTTGGTTTGCGACCAAAGAGATTTTTGATCCTGCTGACCCTGTGTTTCTGTTAGGCGAAGACGTGTATATGGTAGGGCGATTTATTATGCGAGAAGGTAAGACGGCTAATATGCCGACCGCTCGTTCTGGGATTATTAGTGCGTTGCCAGATGAAAAAGAAAAAATACCGCTATTCGGACAACAACCGCAAGAAGCGTTTTTAATTGAAATGCGCTCTCTAGCTGGGTATAGCGGTTCGCCTGTAATGTGCAATTTAAGGTCAGCGGAATTTATGAACAATCTAATGGTTTCGATGAGCGTGATTTATCAAAAAGAAGTTCCTGATGGGTCACGTTTTAATGAAAGCTGAATTACGTAAAAATTTCTTAATAGGAATAGACGCGGGTGCCTTTGTTATGCAGGAAAAGGTATGGAGAATCGGTAACAAAGATTTGCATAAAACAGATTTCATAGCTGATAACCACTCAGGTTTTTCAATCGTGGTGCCAGCGTGGAAGATAGCAGAGACGTTAGATAGAAAGGAATTTATGGACGATAGAGCGGCAATAGAAAACGCGACGCGTGTAGAGGATATGGCAAAGCCACATACGCTTAACGATGAGGATATGTCTGTCTTTACACGAGACACATTTAAACGCGACCTAGAGAAAGTTAGTCGGA
This sequence comes from uncultured Acidobacteriota bacterium, assembly GCA_963766895.1. GTDB lineage: Bacteria > Acidobacteriota > Blastocatellia > Pyrinomonadales > Pyrinomonadaceae > DASYKT01. The sequence goes on along the minus strand of CAVYCB010000002.1, from coordinate 535,958 downwards.
AAGTTTCTGAACACGAGTCAGAAAAGAAAGAAACATCGGAGTAGTGTCAAATACGGCGATTGTATCTAAAGGCAAATTCGTTGAAATAGTGTTGCAGATATTTCGGAGCAACCTTGCCGCGATAAACACCACGTAAGCCGCCTTTGTAAGTGACCAGAAGCCCTCAATTGCAGTTTGTGTGAGCTTCGCCTAGTACATAAAGTTTCGCGCTGTGGTTCACGCGCTCGTGATTGATAGCCTTGGTCTTTGAGAGGACGATAAGAATGCAGTTCGTCGGTATAGATAGTGCGTGTTCAGTTCCACGTGTTCTTGATGAAATGGAATAAGCGTTTCGCGCCTAACGTTCGGCACAATTTTTGTGATGACCGAACCGTCACGCTCTAACGCGCCAGCAATGATTGTTTTATTTTCCGCTCCGCGTCCGCGTTTGCCGCTTTTCTTTGCGCCGTCGTAGGTTTCGTCAACTTCCACGGCATTGCTCAAAGTAGCATCATCTTCTGGCAAGCATAGATCGGATTTGTTTGAACATACGCCACGCGGTTTTGTAGGTAACACCCAATTCGCGCTCCAATTGTTTGGCAGAGATACCGCAGCGAGTGGAAGCCATAAGATATACGGCGTAGAACCAACGACGTAAGAGGCGTAGATGACTTGTGATAAATAGTATCGGCGGTCGGGTGAACGTGGTGACCGCAAATCTGGCAAGAATAGCTTCGGCGTGAAGCTACTTTGTGGTGTTTGGTAACAGTCTTGACAAGTATCGCAAAAGATGCCATTGGGATAAAAATAATCCTTAAGCCATTCTAAACAAACATCATCATTTGGGAATTGTTTTTGAAAATCCTTGAGAGTGTACTTTTTCATTTTAGGCTTATCGTTTGGTGTCTCATTAAGTTATCTCCTTTTCAAGTTACCTAAAATGATAACTCAATTTTTACCTACTGTCAAGGGATAAGTACCTAGATTAATCATGAAGCCAGTTCTTTAAACGCCTGACCGGTAAATTTGAAATGCCGCTCTTGCTGGTCGATCTCCGCGCCCAGTTTTTTATAAAAATTAACGGCCGGCGTGTTCCAGTCGAGCACCATAAAATCCATTCGCTCATACCCCCGCTCTTTCGCCAGGCGGCAGATATGGCGCAGCATCTTTTCACCCGTGCCGCCGCGGCGGTGGGCGGGCTGTATATAAATGTCTTCGAGATACATTCCGCGCTGCCCGCGAAAGGTGGCAAAGTTTGGATAAAAGATCGCGTAGCCTACGGCCGTGTCGTCAGCAAAAGCGATGATCGCTTCCGCGACCGCGCCTTCGCCAAAAAGCGCCGCGTGCATTCGCTCCTCAGTTACCTCGAGGTAATCAAGCAAGCTTTCGTACTCGGCAAATTCGCGCAGCAGCGCGAGGATCGCGGGAATGTGTTCCGGTGTAGCTGATTTGATAGTGATCATAAATAAACGAGTCAGTAGCGTCGGCGTTAGCCGATGCGTAAGATCGGCTGTGCGCATCGCCTCACGGCGACGCTACTGGCCTCGATGTTTTACTGGTTCCACGCGATCTGGCTTTTCAGGCGCATCACGGACTTTTCCTTGCCCAGCGTTTCAAAAATGCTGAGCATCGAAGGGCCGACGGCCTGGCCGGTCAGCAGCACGCGCGAAGCATTCATTATGGTGCCAAGCTTCGTTCCCTTTTCTTCGCAGAACCCCTTGACGATAGTTTCCAGATTGTCGTGCGTAAAATCATCGACGTTTTCCAAAACGCCGGCCAGCTCCGGCAGCCACTCTTTGAGCAGCGGCTCTTTACTCAAATGTTTGGCGATCGCCTCAGGGTTAAAATCGTAATCCTCGCTAAAGAACGCGCGGCCCTGATGTGAAAAATCTTTCAGCGTAAAAAAGCGCTGGCGGATCAGATCGACTGTTCTGTCGAACCATTCTTTGTCATCATCTTCGTATTCATCGCGCCAGAGTTTTTCGCTTTTTAGCTCTGCTTTGACGAACGGCAGCAGCTCGGCCACCGGCATCGTACGGATGTATTCCGCGTTAAACCAGATGGCTTTATCGTCGGTCCAGCGGCGCGGATCTTGAGCATCGAAATTAAAAACGGCGTTGCTGCGATGAATTCCGTCGAGCGTAAATGCGTTGACAAGTTCGTCCAGCGTCATCAGCTCCTGTTCGGTTTTCGAAGACCACCCTAAGAGCGCCAGAAAATTTACGAACGCTGCGGCCAGAAAACCTGCGTCGCGATAGGTCGTCATGGAAACGACCTCGCCGTGTTTGCGCTTTGATAGTTTGCCTTTATTAGGCGCCATGATCAGCGGCAGGTGCGCAAAGGTCGGCGGCGCAATGCCAAGCGCTTCATAGATCAAAATTTGCTTGTGCGTATTGGTCAGGTGGTCCTGCCCGCGAATGACATTGGTGATCTCCATCTCGATGTCGTCGCAGACGACGGCCAGGTTATACAGCGGGTGAGAATCAGAGCGCAGCAGCACCAGATCTTCGATCTCGCTGTATTCGCGCTCCTGCAAACCATAAACCGAATCTTCAAAACTCGTCTTGCCGGTTTCGGCGATCTTCAGCCGGATCGCGAACGGTTCACCATTGCCGGCTCGCTGCTCCGATTCTTCAGCGGAGAGATCGCGGTAGGGATTATCGCGCATATTTTTCTCGCCCTGGTTGGCGCGCGCGCGGTCCGCGATCGACGTTTTCACGTCACCGTCGGCGCGTTCTTCCTTCGGCGTAAAGTCGCGATAGGCTTTGCCTTCTTCCAATAATTTCAGCGCGGCCGCGCGATGCTTCGGCGCGTTGTCGGATTGAAAAACTATTGTCTCGTCGTGCTGTAAGCCGAGCCATTCCATGCCTTCGAGGATCGAACGGGTCGATTCATCGGTCGACCGCGCCAGGTCGGTGTCCTCGATACGCAGCAAAAATTTTCCGCCGGTGTGCCGGGCGTAAAGATAATTAAAAAGCGCGGTACGCGCAGAACCGATGTGTAAATAGCCCGTCGGCGACGGGGCGAAACGAACTCTTGTGGTCATAATGGTGTAGATCTTAAAAAATGATTATAGCTGACTTTCTTGCGCAACTATAACCAGCTAATTTTCTAGTGATAGTCCGTTGAAAAACGGTATGTCCGCGTAGCGGACTATAGAGAATAGCCCAGGGCTTCAGCCCTGGGTAACGAACGATCAATTTGAAGTAAGCCCTGAAGGGGCGGCAGAACTGCCTGAGATTCTGCCGCCCCTTCAGGGCTGGAACGTTTTTGGAAATTCGCGATCCCAGGGTGGCACTCGCTTCGCTCACTTACCCTGGGCTATTTTCTTTGTCCCCGTTGGGGACTTTAAAGATAGATCTTCAAACCGCCACTGTTTTAGATCTTATGCTCCGGCTTTGGCCAATCCGCGTCGGGGGCAACCGGGTCGGGTTGAGACGCGCTGAGGTTATCGGGGCTGACATCGGCCACAATAAAATTTTCCGAAGCGACGGGCGCGCCGAAAAGCCGGCGGAGCATCGCGATCTGGCCGGCGTGGGTCATCGCGTCCGAAAACGGGCCCTGCAGCATTCGCTCTTCGGTGGTGTTTTCCAGCGGCGTATCCGAATCGATATATTTACCCAGGTCTTCGAGCATTTCGTGGAAAGCTTCGATGTCTTTTTGCCAATCTTCCGGTACGGAAAAGGGATAGCTCCCGCCGATAAAAAAAGTGCGCGCATACCCCAGCACGCTGCGCATATGAACGATCAGTTCGTGCGGGGTTCGCGTGCTATTGCCGGCGCTGAAATTCGCAAACGCGTCCGGCGCACCGCGCAGCGCCTTCTGCGTGCGATACGCCAAGGCTGCCAAAAAGTGTTTCAGCATCTGCCTTTTTTCATTCATAAATGCCATCAACTATTCACTGCTCTTTCCATGATAAACAGTTAATAGTTTCAACCACCTTTATATTTTTTCCACGCCCGGTAATTTTTCGGAATATCCAGCGTTTTTAATTTCTTCCAAACCTTGATGGCCTTTTCTTTGGTCGCGCCTTTCTCCGCCGCCAGATAGTCGCTGAGAAAATTAATATATCTACCTGAAGGAACCTGGGCAAACGGCTCTTCACTTTGGTTTAACTCGACATATTTATTTACCAGGTCGCGGTAAGTTATCTTAACGCCCGCGGTCAGCTGTTCTTCGCGCCAGCGGTTCAAACGATAGCGCGCGCCCGACCGCCTTTTTAATCCGGGCGCGATCTTTAATGCTTCTTTGACGATAAAATCTTTTGTTTCCTTATTGCTGGTGTAATTAACCACCGGAAGTTTGAGGGTCAAACCTTTTTCGATATCTTTTATGCCCGCGCGTCTGAGATCCCTTTTGACCGAATTTTTTATCTTGCCGGTGCGGAGAAAAGAAATGATCTCTTTTTCCAGTTCATCTTTTCTCAGCTTGCCCGCCGCTGGAATTCCGATCGTCTTGGCAAATTCCTTGATCTCGGTCGCGTACCAATAGCCGTTTTCAAATTGCTCTACGGTCATCGACGTTGAAAGTTTTTTGCTCACCGGCATAAGTTAAGTGTATGTTGCCGCGCAATAAGATCGCGCCAGGCGGAAGCCCGACCGTTAGGAAGGGCTAGTTTCCGCGATAACACCTAGCCCTTGCTAACGCGGGGGCTTCTGCCTTTACCTGTTACCTCGCGGCAGCTGATCATTTTTTTCGTATATCTCTTTCATGAACCGCGCGATCTGCTGCTCGTTTTTGCTGTCGCTTTTTTCAAAAGCGGCAATGACGTTTTCGGCATCTTCCGCGCCTTTATTTTGATTCAGTTTTTTCTTTCCCTGCAGGTCAGTAACCTCTATCTCAAACGCGACGATGGCCTGGGCGCGGCTGGCCTTGTACTCATAAGGGATCTCCTGCCAATTCGTTGCCAGATATTTCGGATCGAAAACCGCCATCAATTTTTCCAGCAGCGCGATATTTTCTTCCACCGTTGTAAATAATTTTACTTTGCCGTAGGCGTGAACGGCGACGTAGTTCCACGTCGGCACATTTAGTTTGTCGTTATAGAGCAGCGGCGAGATATAGGCGTGCGGTTCGTGAAAGATCACCAGCACATCTTTGCCGCCAAATTCTTTCCATTGCAGGTTGGCCCGGGCCATATGCGCGGAGAGAATGAGCTTATCTTCCCGCTGTTCGGTGATAAATGGCAGGTGCGTGGCGGACGGATAATTATCTTCAGCCGAAACAAGCGTCGCAAAACTAAACTCGCGCATAAAAGCGAGCAGGCTTTCAACATCCGTTTCAGCAAAAAATTTTGGAATATACATTTATCTTGTCCGCCTTTCGAAGCGAAAGAACTCCGCCGCAAGACAGGATAAAACAAACATAGTGAAAATTCTATTCTTCGCCCTATTCAGTAGCGGGTCGGTTCCTTAAAAGTCCCCAACGGGGACAAAGAAAATAGCCCAGGGGTAAGTGCCAGGTGAGTGAGAGCAGCGAGCGCCACCCTGGGTATCTGAAATCCCCAAAACGTTCCAGCCCTGACGGGGCGGCAGACCACTGCTCTGCCGCCCCGTCAGGGCTAACAATCAATTATCGTTCGTTACCCAGGGCTGAAGCCCTGGGCTATTCTCTACAGTCCGCTACGCGGACCTGCCATTTCAAATTAACCCACTTCCACTATTCTTCGCGGGTCAGCTTGTAAAGAGAATCATCAGGCGAGAAATCTTCGCGGGAAATAGTGAAGTAGGCGCACACATTATCGTAAAAAGTCCTGGTCTCAGGGTCTTTTTTCAGCCCGATCTTTTCCAGAACTTTCTGCGACGCGGTATTTTCCGGCTGCGTGACCCCGGCCACGCTCTCCAGTTTTACCGTTTCAAAGGCGAACCTGAGCATTGCCCGGGCGGCTTCCGTGGCAAATCCCCGGTCCCAGGCATTTCTGGAAAAACCGTAGTAGATCTCTACCTGGGGGCTGCTGTTAAGGTATTGCAGCCCGCAATACCCGATCGCCGTGTCATTTTCTTTGGTCGTCACAATCAGCATTCCAAAGCCCCTTTCCGTCCACCGCTGGCGGGTCAGGGGGATGAATTCTTCCAGTTCTTCCCTGGTGCGAAATAAGATGATGGGAATGTACTTGGTAACGTCCGGATCGGACCAGAGCGCCGCTAGTGTTTGCGCATCTTCCATTACGGGCGCGCGCAGTTTCAGCCGTGCAGTTTCGATTTGTGGGAATCGTATGTCCATTATTTATATATGTTTATAGCCGATGATCAGGAGTCAAAAGTCATTTTTTACTGACTATTCACAGCTAACAACCGGCTACATTTTTATGATGGCGGAGACGACAGGATTCGAACCTGTGAAGGGCTTTTGACCCTTAACGATTTAGCAAACCGCCGCTTTCAGCCGCTCAGCCACGTCTCCAAACCACATTTCATTCTAGCGGAGAGACAAACTTTGTCAAGTATTAGGCATCGAACCAAAACGACGTATACCGCTTCGTATCTTGACAGAATTGACTATTATTATGAAAATATTGGACAGACGCGGTTTAGTCACTTATTCGGGTTAAAAAATGACCATATCCAACCAGGGTTGAAGGGCACGTCTTTGCCGGGCGTCCCGCAAGCCATTTTGTGGAGGAGAAGTTAGCTTAAAAATGTTTTTGCCTGAAGCCTTAAAAAAAATAAGCTTCAATCTATTCGTCCTGGCTTTACTGACGGGCGCGTTCGTGTGCGAAGCCTCAGCTAACAAGGCCGCTAATGAAGAAGCTAACGAAGCGGCTGATAAGGCCGGGGTAAAACAAAAGGCGGCTGCTTATGGAGTGATCAAAGGCGTCATTATTGACAACCGCGGCAATCCGCTCTCTCGCGCCGTTATCTCTATTTTCCGCGCCGGCACCCTAAAGATCCTTAAACAAGTTACCAGTTCCGCCGACGGGACGTTTCTTACCAGGATAGTTCCCGGCACTTATAGCCTGCTCGCCCGGGCCGAAGGTTATGATTCCGTTTCGTTAAATGACGTTGAAGTAGGCCGTTCGGCAGAGGTCTATTACGGGCTGCGGATGGAGCGCACGGGTAACGGGCGCACATTTGCCGAGAAGAAGATCGATCGTGACAGCCCGAAGTGGCGGATACGCGCGGCGCAGAGCCAGCGCTCGATCTATCAGGCCGGCGAAGGAAACGACGGCACTGTCGCGAAAATTGAAAACAAGAGCGAGGTTATTGAAGAGCGCGTCGGCATTACCCGGGAAACGGAAGATTCCCGAAAGAAACTTCGCGGGCAGAATTTGGTGGAGACCTATGCGGCCGGCACTTCCGGCGGCGACCCGTACTTTGGAATTAATTTTGCCACCGTTCAGCCGCTTAGCGAAAATACCAAGCTGATCCTGGCCGGCCAGACCGGTTCTTCATCTTCCGCTCCGAACAGATTAGAAACCACCCTTGAAACTAAGGTCCGCAAAGATCACCAACTGCGCCTGACTGCCGGGGTTGCCAGATTGGGCACCTTTACTTCCGGAAAACAGGGTGAAGAAAAAGAGCTCGGACAGGTTTCATTCCAGGCTATCGACCAATGGCAGGTAAGAGAAGGGTTTATCCTGGTCTACGGGTTTGATTACGCCCACTTTATCGGCGCGGGAAGCGGCGGCAGTGATGGGGCCATTTCTCCCCGGCTGGGAGTTCAGTATGATCTGAACGCCAAAACGCGGCTGACCGGGTCTTATACGGGCAGTAATGAAGAAAGAGCCTGGCAGAGCGTCGTGGAAATGGAAGGCGAACCGATCCTTTTCCGCTCTTCGTCGATGGTTGAAGAGGTGGCCGAAAGCGATGGCCAGCCGGTAATGAACAAGAATCGCCGCTTTGAGGTCGGCATTGAACGCGTGCTCGATAACCGCTCTTCGGTGGAAGCGGCCGCGTTCTTTGACACATTTAGCGGAAGAGGCGTCGGCCTGGCCGGCTTACCGATGGGCTTTCTCGGCGGCAATAACAGCAGCAGTGCGGGGGATGAAAATTCGCCCGTCCAGACCGTAAATCAGAGCGGCAAGGCACAGGGCTTCCGGATCACGTACAATCGCCGTTTTAGCAAGAGGTTCAGTGCCGGGGCGGGATATGCATTCGGGCGCGGCCAGAAGCTGTCACCGGCCCTTCTCAGCAATCCGCAGGCGATCTTTGAAAATGATGTTTTCCAGACATTTATCGCCCAATTTTCCGCCGACCTGCAAAAAGGCACCCGCGTAAAGACGATCTTCCGGCTTTCACCGCAGGCCACGGTTTTTGCGATCGACCCTTTTGCGGGGAGAATGGCCATCTACGACCCTTCCATCAGCGTTTTAATAGTTCAGTCGCTGCCTAACTGGGGACTGCCTTTCCGGGCCGAAGCGGTGATCGATGCCCGCAATCTGCTGGATTATGCCATTCAGGCGCAGACCGAAGAAGGCGCGGTCAAATTGAACTCCTGCGGGCGCGGTATTCGCGGCGGGATCTCGGTCAGGTTCTAAAATTCGTAAGTATTTTATTTACAAGGCGCGGCGGTCGGAATTTACGCCGCGATTTTCTTTGTCCAAAATCTTGGATAAAGACTAAAAAGCTATAGGAAATTAGTTCTGAAATATTAGGTGATTTTCGGCGAATTGTTCGTTTATTTACTATTAAGAGGCTTGTTAAAACGGAAAAAAACGAGCCTGCCGGAAAGGGCGATAAATACCGGTCAAATGTCGCTGTTTTGGAACATCTTTTGCGTATAAACGAACTTAAGGTGAATTGTGCCCCGGATACTCGACGGCGCACGCTCTGACCATGCAAAGAAAGATGCTGACAACCTGGAGTTGGATACTGCTGCTAGCGACGGCATTTTTCTCCGTTGGTGCGTCTCTCAATCTGCTGCAGCGTGCTACCCAGCCGCTTCCCCCCATCGACGGGGTGGGCTGGACGGCTAAGGAAGACATCCTTTATGCCGGAAAGGTGAAGACCGGTTCGGCCGCCGATCGGGCGGGAATATTGCCCGGTGACCGGCTGATCGCGATCAGCCTTAACGGCAGGGATTTTGATGAAGTGGTCTCGGCGTCGGATGTGGCGATCTACCTGGATAAAGCCGGTGTCGACGGCAGCCTGACCTATTACTACCAGCGTCCTTCTTACGCCTTCAACAACAATTATTACTACGCCGACCTGTCTCATATCGGCACCCAGGCCAGGTGGGATGCGTCTATCCTGCTGATGGCCTTAGTTGGGCTGATATACCTTAGCGTCGGCCTCTTTGTACTCTTTAAGCAGGGCAGCAGTGTGCCCTTCATCCTGCATTTCACTGCGCTGTGCCTGACGGCTTTTATTTTTCACATCTATCGCCCCCTGGGTACGGGACAGGACCTTGACCTGGCGGTCGAGTTGATCGATAACGCGGCCTTTGCCTTTTTTGCGCCGCTGTTCGTGCATTTCTGTCTTCGTTATCCGGTGCGGAGCGAGGTGTTTTTCAAAGGCTCTCGCTGGAACACCTACCTGTTCTATATTCCCGCGGTTTTGATAACTCTGAGCCTGACCTTTCTGTCGCTCTACTATCATTTCCTGCCGGAAAGCGCTACCGCGGCCATCGCGTCCTTTATCGACCGGTACAATCTGATCGGTAATTTTTACCTGGTGAATTTGCTTCATTTCACCGCCGGGATAGTGAGCGGATCGGTCGTCCTGCTCTGGAGATTTTTCAAGAACAAACATACGATCGTCAGGCAAAGATTAAAGTGGGCGGTCTGGGGCACGATCGGCGCGGTTGTTCCGTCGGTAATATTCCAGGTGCTCAGGCGTTCTTTTGATCTGCCGGACGATGACTGGCTCTCGACGCTGACCATTCTGCCGATGGCGCTTATCCCGCTGACCTTTGGCCACTCGGTGATCCGTTACCGCTTGATGGATGTCGACGTCGTCGTGCGCCGCGCTTTTGTCTACGCGATCACTACGCTCGCTTTGGCGATGATGATCGGCGGCCTGGCGCTGGTGCTGGTGTTTTTGGCGATCGGCGACGGGCTTTCCAATTTTGAGATCACGCTGCGCGTGCTGGTGGCGGTGATAGCGATGGCCGTGATCGTGATGATCTCAGAGCCGATCAAGAATTTTTTGCAGGAGCGGGTCGACCGCTATTTTTATGGCGAGCGCTACGACCTCAGGCGCGGCCTGATGGATTTTGGCCGCACGCTTTCCGCTACTACCGCGATTGAGCCGCTGCTAAACGCGCTGGTCAGCCGCCTGCAGCAGGTTTTGAATGTCGAAAAGGTCGCGGTGTTTATCGAAAACGATGGTGACGCCGAGCATTACCACGTCGCTAAATCAGCGGGACTAAGCACCGGGTTTTCCGTGCCGAAAGATTTCCGTCATATGATCCGCACGCTTTCCGCGCATAAGAGCGTGATCCGCGCCGACGAGCTGGGTTTGGCCGATATGGCCGAGAACGGGAACGGCAGCGGCTTTAATCCGCAGGAGCTTCACTATTATGTTCCCTGTGTCGTGCGCGGGCGAATGATCGCCGTGCTCGGGCTGGGGCGCGCCATTGACGGCTCGCTTCTCTCGTCAGAGGATATCGACATTCTGCATACGGTAGCGGGCTACGTGGCGGTGGCGATCGAGAACAGCTTGCTCTACCAGGAACAAACCCGCCGCGCCGAAGAACTTGCCCTGCTCAAGGAATTTAACGAATCGATTGTCGAATCGGTCAACGTAGGGCTGCTCGCCGTGGACGAACGGGGCCGTGTAAAAAGCTGCAACACGACCTTTGAGCAGCTGTTCGGCATCAGCCGCGAACAGGCGGTCGGCCATCGGGTGGAGAAGCTCTTTGATCAAAAATTCGCGCAGAGCCTTTTACAGCTTATCGGCAAAAGAAGCTGGCATCTGACCGAGCTGCGAAACGCTTATAAACTTTTTGCCGAAAGCCGGACGGGTGACGGCCTCATCTTAAATGTTGCGATAGCGCCGCTGCGTTCTACAGCCGGTGAAAACACGGGCGCGATCATCGTGCTCGAAGATGTGAGTTCGCGTTTGAAGCTGGAAGAGCAGTTACAGCAGCGCGAAAAACTTTCCAGTATCGGGCTGCTGGCTGCCGGCGTGGCGCACGAGGTGAACACACCGCTGACGGGCGTTTCCAGTTATACGCAAATGCTGCTGGGGATGCTTTCGCCGGATGATCCTAAACACGCGCTGCTGGAAAAGGTACATAAGCAAACGGAGCGGGCGTCTAACATCGTCAATAATTTGCTTAATTTTTCGCGCGCGGGAAATTCCGAAGAGTTCATTGAACTCGATCTGAACCGCATTCTCGAAGACACTTTGCAGCTGCTGGAAGTTCAGCTGCGCCGCAGCCGGATCGAACTTGAAAAAGATTACACGCCGCAGCTTCCCGCCACTTTTGGCAACGCGGGAAAACTGCAGCAGGTATTTACCAACCTCATTCTTAATGCGCGCGATGCGATGCCCGAAGGCGGGAAAATAACCCTCAGTACGCGAATGACCGGTGACGGCGTAGAGATACAGATCAGCGACAACGGCGAAGGTATTGCGCCGGAAAATCTTACCAAGATCTATGACCCCTTCTTTACCACCAAAGAGGTAGGAAAAGGAACCGGGCTCGGGCTGGCGGTCAGCTACGGCATAGTGCAGGAACACTCCGGCGAGATAAAAGTCGAAAGCCGCCTGGGCGAAGGAACGACCTTCCGGCTGCTCTTTCCGGCTGCCGAACCCATCAAAAAACGCAAAGCCGCTAATACCTGACACACAGCTGGATAAAGATGCACAAGTTCATTTCTTTTAACGGTGAAATTTGTAATCCCGCGGACGCCCGGGTGCCGGCGCTCTCGTCTGCGGCGCTTTACGGCTGGGGTATTTTTACTTCGCTGGGCATCTATGGCGGCATCCCGTTCCTGTGGGAAAAACATTGGAGCCGGCTGATAGAATACGCGGCTGGGGTAGGTATAGACATCTCTGAGATCACGGAAAGAGAGGTGTATGAAAACCTCGTCGCCGTCATCTCCGCCAATAAGTTAAGGGACGCCCGCGCCCGTATCACCTTTTTTGACAACGCCGCCGGTTTTTGGAATTGCGCGGCGACGGATAAGACGAATGTATTGATAGCGACGGCCGATTTTCGCGATATGCCGGAAAAATTCGCGCTGACGGTTTCGCCTTACCGGGTAAATTCCACCTCCCCGCTGGCGGGTCTGAAATCCTGCAATTACCTGGAAAACCTCCTGGCATGGGAACGGGCTAAGGGCGCCGGGTTTGATGAAGCTTTGCGTCTGAATGAAAAAGGCGAGGTCACTTCGGGCTGTATAGCCAACGTGTTTTGGGTAAAAGGCGAAAAGCTCTACACGCCCTCACTAAAAACAGGGGCTTTGTCCGGTACGATGCGCGCTTATGTTATCGAACAGGCGAGGGAGAGCGGCGTGGAATGCCTGGAAGTAAAATTCGGCATCGAACAGCTTTTCGAGGCTGACGAATGTTTTCTTACTTCGGCCGGTATCGGTATCAGAAACGTTTCGCGGATCGATGAGACGGAATATAAAAGCGGTAAGTTCGTGCAGCAATTCGAGGGCGTTTTACAAGTTTAATGGCTTTGCCTGTGAAAGCCGCAGATATCGCCACTAATTACACAAATAACACGAATTAAGATTCTTATTCGTGTTATTTGTGTAATTAATGGCTAATAATGCATACGTGGTTTTTACTGGCTGCGCGATCGTGATTGCCGCCTAAAAAGATAGCACTCAAAACAAGCCCTGATAAAGTCTTTCTGTAGCCTCTATCATTTTTTCCAGTGCGAAATTTTTTTGCGCGATCTCCTGATCAATTCGCCCGCTCTCTTTTCTTTTTTCTTTATCACTTAAAAACAAATTAACCGCATTTGCGAGTTCCGGCGGATCTCCGATGGGAACCAGGCCCTCTTCGCCCAGCAGTTCTTTGGCGCCCTCGGTGGCAGTGGATACTATCGCGCAGCCGGAAGCCATCGCTTCCAATATCGCCAACCCGAAACTTTCCGAGTGCGAAGCGGAAACAAAAACGTCCGACGCGTGGAGCAGCGGCCCGGTATCGTCGACCCGATCGATCCAGATGAACCGGTCCTCCGCGCCGATGGCCCCCCGATAACTGCTGCCAGGCCTTGCAGATGTTTTAGATAACCGCCTCCAGAATTGTCTGCGCCGGCAATGACAAAATAAGTTTCGGGAAAGCGCTGCAAGATCATCTCCGCGGCAAGCAGCAGATCTTCCTGCCCCTTTAATTTTTTTAATTCACCGACGGCGCCCACCATCGGGGCACCTGGCGGAATGCCGTGCGAGCTTCTAAATCCGGCGCGCAGATCTTCGTGCGGCGCATCACGCCAATGGCTGATATCAATACCATTAGCAATGTGTACGATCTTTTCCGGGGCGAACACTCGCTCTTCCGTCAATTGATCTGCGACCGCTTTAGAAACGGCGATGACGCGCGAAACATTGGCCAGGGCAAACCGGTGGAGGGTTTTCATCGGAAAAAGAACATGGCGCGTCAGAACGAACTTTGTGCCCCCAGCCGCTTGCGCCAGTCGCCCCAGTCGCGCCGCAAGCGACACGGGAAAGTAATCGCGCGCCACATGCGCATGAACAATTTCGATCCTATGTGTCTTGATCAATGCGGCGAGCTGCCGGGCGGCGGAAATATCCAGGGCACTGCGCACATTTACCGGAAAAATATTTTCCGCAGGCAAGCCTGTCTTTCCCCGAAAAGGCGAGTCCGCCGGCGCGGCGAGAAAAACCTCATGGCCGCGGCCGGCCAAGCCGTTTATCAGATCGGCCAAATGTCTTTCACCGCCGCCAAAGCTTTTCGCCGAGCTTACCTGTAAAATTCTCATCCGCTAAAAGTAAAACAAAAAAGGCGTGTTTCGTAAAGAAATACGCCTCCCATAAAACCTGGATTGAAGATCAGAAGTAAAATCCCGCACCGGGCTGCATCGGCAAAAAAAGGGGAAGGCGCTGGCCTTCCCCTGCAATTTCAACGCTTGACTATTTTATGCAAGCCTAGAAATGGAATTTGACCCCAAGCTGAATCTGGCGGGGAGCCAAATTGGTCGTGTTATTAATCGTCGTCGTCGATCCGAAGGTCGGGTTATAAGTCAACACGCCGGTCACGAAATTGATGTTGGAGATATAAGTAGTATTTACACCGGTCACATTCGAACGATTAAAGATATTGAATCCTTCTGCGAGTATTTCAAGTTTCATTTTTTCGGTGAACCTGATCCTTTTCGAGATACGCAGGTCTGTCGTCATGTAGTACGGACGACGATAGACGTTACGCAGGAAAGGAATGCCGATCACACCGCCGGCGCCGAATAGCGTGTTTGACGGAGTGCTGAAACTCGGCGGGAATGTCGTCGGTATGCTGGCCTGCTAGCCCGTATCCCGACGATACCACGAAGATAGGCGAAACCTGTAAGTCTCCGAAGATCGCCTTGCCCACACCTGTTTTTGCCAGGTTGAAGGTAGTGGCGGGAACCCAGACGGCGCTCGCGACAAACTTGTGCGGAATATTATTACCCGAAAGGCCCTTGTCGAACGACAGATCGAAAGGATTGCTGACGGTCATAAAGGATGCCGCAAAAGTTGCGAATTGCTGGCCAAAGTCGGTCGCCTTCGACCAGGTGTAATTTCCCTGAAGCTTAATCCGTTGGTCATACGGCGCTGGATCTGCAGTACGAGAGCGTTGTATCTCGATTTGGAAACGCTTTCCATATCGATGATGGACGAGAAATTCGTGATCGGGACGGGTCGTCGTCGAAGTATTGCCGTAACTAAGGAAATACGGCAGCGGTAAAACTTGTTCCGTCCTCCGGACCGCCGCTGATCGTATAGGTCTTAGTGGCCGTCGGCGGCGGAAGATTGAGATCTATGAACGCCGGCAGTTTTCTTGGCCGCGGTATAGAGAAACGATGCGGAAAACACCGTATTCTTCATGATCTGGCGTTCAAAAATCACATCGATCTCGTGAACCTCCGGATTCTCGAAGTTCGGAGAGATCGTCGTTATGCTCAATCCCGCGCTGGATCTGTTCGGAGTCGCAGACAGAACGCTCGGGAAGCTGGGTGTCGCGATCGGATTTCCGTTTGCGTCCACCAGGCCCGATCGTCGTCGGCGTGATCGACTGGGCCGATAACTGCGATCCCAGTCCGCCCGTATTGGTAACCGCGCTCGACAGAAATGTATTTGGCACGCGGCCGTAATAGATTCCGTAGCCGCCGCGCAGCACCGTCTTGCCATTTCCGAAAATATCCCATGCGGCACCGACACGCGGTCCGAAATTATTTTCGTCGTTCGGGAAATTTCCGGTGCGGGCGATGATCGCGTTGGCCTCATCCTGCGTGTATCGCTGGGGTATCGTCGCAGTAAGCGTGTTCAGTGTCGGCACAAGCGTGTTCGGGAACTTCGGCTCGGGGAATTTCTGAAAGTCGTAACGAATACCGAGATTAAGGGTCAGCCTGCGATTTACACGCCAGTCATCCTGAATAAAGAACGCATAGTCCGGCGTTTCAAGCGTGTAATCCCTCAAGCCGAACGCCTGCTGAAAGGTACACGTAACGCTCTCTGAGACAGGCAGCCCCGTTGACTCGCTGTCGTGTAATCGGTGATGAAATCCTGGATGCGTATTGTACGAGTATGAGCCGTACTCACTACGAAGATTGCTGATGTAATCCTTCGTAAACTTGATATCGAATCCTGTCTTCAGTGTATGGTTGCCCAGGACCGTCGTAACGGTATCGACGAATTGAGTCGTGCGTTCGTCAGGAAACGCGGCACGCTGAAAGTTGGTGCTCGTACCGAACTGGAAACCCACGTTAGCGGCAGTTGCGAATGAAACCGACGGCAACAGTCCGCCGATGGTCGTTCCCGCGAGCCGGCAAGCGCAGCCTCTTCCGCGGCTTCGGGTTTTGCAGGATCGAGCGGGCATTTTCGCGGCCCATTTGAAAACGGAACTCATTGACGATCGTGGGTGAAATGTTCGTCATCAACCGGAGATTGAATGTATCGATGTTCACAAAGTCGTCGCCAAAATCCGCCGAGCCGACGTTGACGACGGTCGGGGTCTGAAATGCGTTCAGATCCGTTGGTGCGGACGCGATTATACGAAAGAGTCAATGTATTGTGGTCGTTTATATTCCAATCGATTTTCGGGAAAAAGATCTTTTGATCCTGTCTTCTCGGCGCCGTTCCCGTGAGGGAGCGGAGGAAAGTAAGAGCAGCGTCCGTCTGAGCCTGAGTTATGCCGCGACAGCACAATGTACTGACCGGCAGTTACCGTTGCGAGCCGTTGCCGGACACGGCTGGCCGGACTGGGCGCAACCGTGATCGGGTTGAACGCAGTAGGGATCTGGGGCGTTGCCACGCCGGGGAAATTCCTTTTTTGCTGATCGTAGTTAAAGAAAAAGAACAGCTTGTTCTTTATGATCGGGCCGCCGACAGCTGCGCCGAACTGATAGCGAATGTCCTTAGGCTTAACAGCGATGAGGCCTCGTCGCCGTCGGAAGAAGGGCCGAAGGGTTGCGGGCACCCCATCGATTATCGCGGTCGAAGAAAAAGATCTGGCCGCGAAATTCATTTGTGCCGCTCTTTGTAACGGTGTTGATAACGCCGCCGGCAGCGCGTCCATACTCGGCCGAGAAGTTCGTGTTATTGACCTGAAACTCGCGTACCGCCGCCTGGCTCACCGAGTACTGGATACGTGTGCGCCCGCGTTCTTCCGAGAAGAACGTGTTGTTGTTGTCGGTGCCGTCGAGCGTGTGGTTGTTCATGAGCGACGAGAGGCCGCGGAAGCTGTTAAGGCCAAAATCGCCTTCGGGATTTACACCCGGGGTCAGACGGGCAAAATCGGATGCGCGCCGTCCGTTGATCGGCAGTTCGCTGATCTGCGTCTGGTCGATGTTGGTCGCATTCGCCATGTCGTTTGTGTTAATGACCGGCGCCTCGGCGGTAACTTCCACCTGTGCGGTGAAGCCGGTTATCGACATCGATAGATCGAGCGATGTCTCACGGCCGACCTCGACGATGACACTCTCAACTTTTGCAGGCGCAAAGCTGCCGGACGTGGCCTCGACAGAGTAGGTGCCGGGCTCCAGATTTGTAACACGGTATTCGCCATCTCCCGATGACGTTGACGGTCGTGACCTTATTGGTCCCAAGATTGGTTATCGTAACGGTCGCATTTGGAATTACCGCGCTCTGCGGGTCCATGACCTTGCCGCCGATCGCGCCGGTAGTTTGGTTTTGCGCGAATATGCCTGTTACGCCAATGGCGAGGCTTAGAGCCAAAAGCACAAGCAGATTAATTCCTCTCAAAAAAGCCTTTTTTATCATTATTGGACCTCTTATTTTATTTGTTTTCAAAGTTGTTTAATTTCAAAATTAGTGCCGAGTTTTCAAATTATCTCGATTTTTGGATTTTGTTATCTCAGATTTTGGATTTTGGGACGATCCAAATACCGAGAAAATCGAACAATCCGCGCCCTGGGTTCTTTCCACATTGGTATGTCGTTCTAATTCACACGGTTACAGACCTATAACCGTGACTCAATATAAAGGATAAATTTTCCAAGAATATACCAGCCTGGGTGATAAAAAACAAGGCAAATAGAGTTCCCAAAACCCGGCCAATATCAATAAATAGCAGGTTATCGGAAAAATAGTATTAAAACAGCGTTAAATGAGTGTTAAGCCGCTGTTTTCCGGCGAAATATTAAACCATTTCCGTGGCGGTCACGGGCGTTTCCCGCCCGACCAAAAGCAGGTACGAGAAGAGGGCTATACCGGTCAGAATACCCGTTCCGATCTTTAAGAATGCCGGTAAAGCCGACGGCGAAATAAACCCTTCGATGATGCCCGCGATAACCAGCACAAAGGCGCATCCGATCACCAGCCTGATCGCTTCCAGCCCGCTTTTTTTGATCGCTTCGATCCGGGAAAGATCGCCGGGCACCAAAATGGAATAACCGATCATCATACCGGCCCCGCCGCAAAGAAAGATACAGGAAAGCTCGAGCACGCCGTGTCCGATCACGAAGGTTGCCAGCGCATCGCCAAACTCCGGCTTGAGCTGGTAGCAGACGGCAAAGACCGCGCCGAACCTGCCGCCTTCGAAGGCCATGTCATACAGCGCTCCGATACCAAAAAAGACCCCGGACGCAAACGCGCTAAAAGTAACGTAGATGTTATTGGTCATTATCTGGCTGGCGCCGACCTGATTGCCCGTCGTGTTAAGGCCTTCCCACCAGTGATTGTCCGCTTCGACGTCATAACGGACCTCGCCCAGATAAACGAACTCCGCAAATCCGATATCGTTCCAGGTCGCGAAAAAAGAAAGGATCGCCGCCAGCAGAAATGTGCCAAAAGCTATCGCTGTAAATTTCCATGTGCGCCGGAACGCCTGCGGAAATTCTTTCAGAAAAAATTGCTTGACCATGGAAAAGCCGCGGCTTTCCGCGCGGTAAATTTTACCGTGCGCGCGAATGACCAGGCTGTTGAGATAATTGATGAGTTTTGGATCGCGCGTTTCGGCGCGGGCGATCGCCAGATCGGAAGCGGCCCGCCGGTACAGCTGGCCGAGCTCACGCACTTCTTCGCGCGTCAGGCTGCGCAGCGTGGCGCTTTCGATCATCCCCAGCAGATCTTCCAGCCGCTGCCAATCGTTTTTGCGTTTGTCGATGAAACGATTCATTAAAAAATAGGTTCAAGGTTCAAGTTCAGGGTTCAGGGTTCAGGGTTCAGAGTTCGGAGTTCAGGGTTCAGAGTTCAGGGTTCAGAGTTCAGAGTTCGGAGTTCGGAGTTAGTAACAAACTAAAGTTTAACTTCAACTTTGAACCCTGAACTCCGAACCCTGAACTCCGAACCCTGAACCCTGAACCTTGAACTTTAAACCAAGAGTTACCTGCCCAAGATAGCATAGGCCGTAAGCCGGCTTCCATCGGCGGAGTAAAGAAGCCCCTCGACCTCGTCGGTAATAAAGCGCTGATCGGGTTCGCTCACGGGCACAAATCGCTGCGTCGCGCCATTATTAATATTTACGCCCGCCAGGCCTTTGCGTCCGTAAGGTTTTGGCAGGTCGGTGTAAAAATACATATATTGCCCGCGCAATTCCGAGAGCCGTTTGCGCCGGAGAAAATAATCTGACAGTTTATCCAGCTGCCGCGCCGGGTCCAGCCGGTCGAGCAAGCGTTCTTTTACATCCGAACCGGAAGGCGACGGGATAGAAGGGCGAAAGTTCGAAAGCTGCGGCCGGACAAATGTCTGCCCGTTCTGAATAAAATTTCGCAATGTGCCGAATGTTCGAATGCCGGACGGAATATAATTCTGCGCCTGGTTTGCCGCCAGCGTCGTCAGGTTCACGGAGGAAAAATGCGACCGCAATCCCGACCAGCGAAGTGAATTGACGGCGCGCAGCGCGCCGAGGCCCCCGCGGGCAAAACTATAGGCCGAACTAACCGTGCTGCCATAGCGAAAATAAAGCGCCGCCGCGCGGGCCGCTATTCCCGCCACGATGCGAAAGATACCGCGGTCGGGGGATTTGTATTTTACTTTCCACACCGGCGCGCTGTCTTTGCTGTTTAAACTCTGCCGGGAAAAAGCCGCGATCTCGTTCCGTCCGCCGACCACCAGTTCACCGCGTTCGTTGATCAGAACAAAAGCCGCTTTTTCTATCTCGTGCGGCGTTTTTCCGGTGCGCTTTCCCGAATTTGCGTCCACCGTGGTCACTTCATTCTTATCCGCGAAAACGATCGTGTTCTGATCGGCGAGAATAAAATTCGTCAGCCCCTTGTCGGCGTCCTTGTAGCGCCACTTTGTTTTTCCGTCAGTAGTGTCGATCGCCGAGATGCCGTAGGAACCACGGTCTTCCGTCTCGCCGTCTTTTAACCGCGTAAATTGCCCGCCCGTTCGCACATAAAGCGTTCTTCCCACCAGCGCCATCTCCGGCGTCACGCCGAGGTCTTTCGCTTCCCATTCGACACGTCCGGTCGTACGCGAAACCGCGCGAACTTTTCCGCGGCCCGAAAGGTAAACATATTTTTCATCAAAGACCGGATCGGCTTCGGTCAGCGCTAAGCCGCCTTCATTGACCTGAAATCTTTCCCGGTCGACCTCTTTGCCGCTGCGCCCGTCATAGATGGTTGAGCCTTCGTAAAAGAGATAAAGTTTGCCGTCGAGAAAAAGCGGCGCGCGGTAATTATCGAGCGTGAAAACCGTTTCCTTATCTTCGTCAAAATTTGCCGGGATCATATCGACATCGCTGTCGAGTTCTTTCTTCCAGATCTCATTGCCGCTCGATAGCTGCAGCACGTGCATCACCGGATTGCGCTTAAATTCCGCGCCGGGCTTACCATTGGCTTTTTTTACCAGCACCACGCAGAGCAGGTCGTTATCCGGATCGACCGCCAGCTGCATCACGTCGCCCTTGACCTTTTCGCTGCGCCAGAGCGCGTTGCCCGTCGCGATATCAATGGCTTCCAGCCGCGACTTATCGCCCGCGTCCAGGCCGAGCAGGACCAGGTCCGTTCCCGGCACCGGCGTGATCGCATTCTCATCCAGACCGCTGTGCCCGCGCCGCCAGAGTGTTTCGCCGGTCTTGCCGTCGATCGCGTAAAGGCTTGCCTGCGTCCCGGTCAGAATAATGCCGAAATCGGTGGTTTGGTAAAACTGGATCTTATTGTCGAGATTTGCCTGCCACGAAGATTGAGCCGCGGATTGCGCCGGTGTAAGAGTGAAAAACAGAGCGAGAAGGAATATTGCCGGTAAAACTTTCATGCATATATTTTAACGCGAATCGGCTGCTAATGGTTAGGTTAATAATTTAGCCTGAATGGCTTTGCCTATAAAATCCCGGCCACGAGTGTCACTAATAATACGAATTAAAAAATTCTATATTCGTGTTATTTAGTGGCGAATAGAACCGTGAGGGCTTTAAATCTTAATAAGAAAACCGGTTTGCCTTAGCTAGTGGCAATTTAAAATATAACGAAGTTTATTTACAAGGCGGGCGTTCTTCATCGTCCGGCTTCTTTTTAGGTTCCGGAGTTTTAGCCGGTGTCGGGGCCGGGGTAGCTGAAGCTTCGGCTGCTGCCGCGGCATTCTTTTTCGCTTTTTTAGCGGCCGCTTTTTTAACTTCGGTTTTCGCGGGTGCCACGCTCTTATTTTCGTCCAATTTTTCTTTTTCGTCGCGCGCTGCTTCCCGCGGAACGTTGGCGCCGGCCTCACCGGACACGGCCCGTCTGCTGCGGTCCTTATCGCTGCCGTCGGGCGTCAATATAGTAGTATTTTGAACGTTATTGTTCCGGAAATTATCCTGGCTCCTGGTTGTTACCTGATCGGTCAGCGGAGCTTGCTGCGGTTTCGCAAGCGCGGGCAGGTCCTGCTCCTGGCGAACGCCCGTTGCCGGGGCCGGGGGCGGCGGCGCGGCGTCATTGGAAATTCGATCAATGGGTGCCGATCTGATCTTAAACTGTTCTTCATCACCCGGGCCGGCAACATCCTTGCGCAGAGTCGAGGCAGCGTTTGAGCTCGTGTTGGCGGCAAAGGTGCCTCCAACCGGAATACCCTGCGGCGGACCGGAAAAGGCCCCGCCCATCGCGTTATTTGCCGCCGCCGCCATCGGCGAGGTATTGGCCGCCGTATCGGTGTTCACCACCGCAACCGTGTTATTCGGGGCGTTCTGTAATTGCTCCGAAACCGCTTTTGTGGCGGGGGATAATTCTTTGTTTGAAACCTGCGCCATTTCGGCTCCGCTGTAATTGCTGCGGAGGATCATGAACCCGATAGCGCCGGTGAATAACAGGACGAGCGCTGCCATTCCGTAGGCCAGCGTGGGGAATTTGAAGACGCCTAAGATGCGTTCGATCAGCGAAGCTTCTTTTACCGCGGTTACAGGAGCCGCGACGGCAAAAGCCGCAGCCGGTTCTTCTTCTTCCCGGTTCTCAAAAAAAACCAGGTTCGACAGGATCGTGCGGCAATTTCCGCAGTCGACCAGATGCTCCATGGCGCGCGCGCGGGCCTTAACCGGCAGCGCGTTAGCTGAAAAAGCCGAGAGTTCATCTGCGTCGAGATGTGCTTCCCCTGCTGTCGCTGCGTTCGCTAATGGGGCGGGTATTTCCTGCCGCCGCGCAGCCTGCCGCAAAAGAGCATCCATTTCTTTGTCGAAATTAAGTTCCATTACTACCTATCTTTTCAGTTGTCGCGGATGAATTAAAGAATAGTATCGATATTCACCCGTTAAACCGGGCGTTCTTTCTGCCACTTTAAAGAACGCTCTGTCTTACAATTTCTTGCAGCATAACCCCTAAGACCAATGCTGCGAACATCTTCTCGAGGTCGATGCCCAATTTGGCGGCCGTTTCCGAGAGGTAATTTTTAACCTCGTCGCGCTGCCAGCCTTTATCCGTCTGCAGCCGTTTTTCCACGCCTTTGCGCAGGTCGGATTGAATTTTCACCAGCCGGCGGCTGGCTGTCGCTTCGTGAAAACCGAGCATCTGCCCGATCTCTTTTAACCGTAAACTATCAAAATAATAGAGTTTTATGATCAGGCGGTCTTCGGTTTCAAGCTGGGCGATGGTCTCTTTCAGCGCCGCGGAAACATCCGCCATTGCCTCTTTCCCGCTAAAAGCTTCTTCGGGGCTTTCCGCCACACCCATAAAATGGGCATTGTCGCTATTTTCCGCCGATTCCGATGCCAGGTTCTCAAACTCCCGGTCTTCCTCTATCTGCACAAAACGAGAGAGTTTACGGTGCTGGTCAATAGCCAGTTGATGCACCACCGCGCGCAGCCATCCGGCCAGCGAGCCGCGCCCTGAATAATACGCAATTTTCCCGGTCGGGTTGCCGGCCGCATCGGTTTTTAGCCCATGCAGCTCCGCCCAGATCGAATTTGCCAGGTCGTCAACGTCCTCGGTATTGGAGCAAAAATTCCGCGCGGTCGATTTAACGACCGAGTTAAAACTTGTCACCAGGTCGTTCCACGCCTGCTCGTCACCGCGTTCGCAAGCGGCAATAAGGCACAGGTCATCGGCCCTTAACGCTTCGATAAACTCTTTGATATCAGGCTTTGCCGCAGACGGGGCATCTCGCAGCAGATATTTGTCGAGCGATTTGCTGACCCGCGGCAGCAGGTTGTCCGCCGTCAGCCCGCGCGAATTCCCCGCCATCGAGATCAGGCGTGAAACGCTCTCGCGTATCTGGGTTTCATATTTTTGCGGCGCTACGTTCACAAGTTTGGCACAGGCTTGGCACAGGTTCGATTTTAGCGAGAGTTTATCACAAAATCGCGGCTTGCGATGAGTCTCAAATCTATCTAGGATAGAGACTTGTTTTCACGCTGAGGTTGCCCCAAATGCTAAAGGCCTTTATGCACCGGCGCGAGCGCTATCTCGCAATGCTCAATGACGACCGCCTGGTGCGTCCGTTTGCGTGGGGCGGCGAATTTCTCGGGCTGGACACGGACGCCGCTAACGGTACCGATCCCGCGGAAGCGATCCGCAAGTACGCGGCCGAGGCTTTTAAGAACAGCGACGAATTTTTCCACCTGCCGGCGATCGCGGACTTTGATCTGCAAGACGATCTTCTTTCCTGGACCAGCGCCGTCGAAACACCTACCAAAGAAAACAATACTGCCCGCGCGCGGCTCTTTCCCGCAAAAGATAGGCGCGCCGCGCCCGCTGCCCGTGCTGCGGTTGTCGTTTTGCCGCACTGGAATGCCAGGGCCGGAAGCTATTTCGATCTTTGCCGGGTTTTCAACCGTTTTGGCGTGGCCGCGCTGCGCGTGACCTTACCCTATCACGAGGAGCGTCGCGAATCGCAGGATGCGCGCGCCGATCAATTTGTATCTCCAAATATCGGGCGCACACTCCAATCCGTCCGGCAGGCGGTGATCGATACGCGCGCGGCCGTGCGCTGGCTAAAACAGCAGGGTTACGAAAAGGTCGGCATAGTGGGAACGAGCATCGGGTCCTGCACCGCATTTCTCGCCACGGTGCACGATGACGATATCGACGCGGGCGTATACAATCACGTCTCCGGATATTTTGCCGATGTGACCTGGCGCGGGCTTTCGACCTATCACGTGCGCGAGGGGCTGGAAGAAAAAGTGACGCTTGAGCAGCTGCGCGATCTTTGGCTGCCGATCAGCCCTTTGCCTTATCTCGACAAGCTGAAAGCAAAACCCGTCCGCCCGATGAAATTCATCTACACGCTTTACGACCTGACCTTTCCGCACGATCTATCGCTCGAGGTGCGTCAAAAATTTATCGAAGAAAAAATTCCTGCCAGTTTTTCCTGGCTGCCCTGCGGGCATTATACTCTCGGTGAAAAACCGTGGGTCTATCTGGATGGTTACAAGATCGTTTCGTTTTTGCGGAGGCATTTGAAGTAACCTGTTAACCTGGGAGCGCAGGCATCTTGCCTGCATGCGCGGTTACGCGCAAACCGACGTTCAATTAGACGAAGCGTTAGATCGCTGTGCGATCTTGCAGGCAAGATGCCTGCGCTCCCAGGGTTCGCTTTCGTGTTTTTATCAAACCGTTTTATAGTTAAAAGAAAAACTCCGGGGGACCATAAACTCAAATGATAAAAAGATCTGTCATGATCGTTGCGATTGCTATTGTTTTGGTATCCGCGATATTCGCACAAAAGAAACCGGCGCCGCCAAAACCAAACAGCGATGTTGTCGCGATGCTGAAAAATATTTCGGCAAAAAATATCGAAGCGACGATCCGCAAACTTGTCAGCTTTGGCACGCGCAATACTTTGTCGGAGCAGAACTCTCCCGATCGCGGTGTCGGCGCGGCGCGTGATTGGCTGTATAGCGAATTTCAAAAGATCAGCGCCGATTGCGGCGGGTGCCTGGCAGTGGAAAAGCAGACGTTTCTGCAGGAGAAAGCCAATCGCGTTCCGGAACCGACGAATCTTACAAATATAGTGGCGACCTTAAAAGGCGCGACCGATCCCGCGCGCGTCTATGTCGTCTCCGGGCATTACGATTCGATGTGCAGTTCGCCGACCGACGCCAAGTGCGACGCGCCCGGCGCGAATGACGACGCATCGGGAACCGCCACCGTGCTCGAGGCCGCGCGCGTGATGTCGAAATATAAGTTCGACGCGACGATAGTTTTTATGGCCGTGCCCGGCGAAGAGCAGGGGCTGCTTGGCGCCGCTTATTTTGCGAAGCAGGCGGAAGCAAACAAAACCAGCATCGAGGGAATGTTCACCAACGATATCGTGGGCGGTGTGACCTCGCAGAAAAATATGCCGGACCGAAATGCCGTGCGTGTTTTTAGCGAAGGCGTGCCGACCAAAGAAAGCGAACAAGAGGCAAACACGCGGCGCGGCGTCGGCGGCGAGAACGATTCGCAATCGCGCCAGCTGGCGCGTTTTATCAAAGAGACGGGCGACCGTTACCTGCCGAAATTTCCCGTGCGGATGATGTACCGGCGCGACCGCTACCTGCGCGGGGGCGACCACATCCCGTTTCTCGAACGCGGCTTTACCGCCGTGCGCATCACCGAAATGCACGAAGACTATGCGCACCAACACCAAAATGTGCGCACGGAAAACGGCGTGCAGTACGGCGACCTGCCGGAGTTTGTCGATTTTGAATACG
This sequence comes from uncultured Acidobacteriota bacterium, assembly GCA_963766895.1. Classification (GTDB taxonomy): domain Bacteria; phylum Acidobacteriota; class Blastocatellia; order Pyrinomonadales; family Pyrinomonadaceae; genus DASYKT01. The sequence goes on along the minus strand of CAVYCB010000002.1, from coordinate 510,363 downwards.
TGGCAAATATCGCGCGGATAAATACCGCCAGCCTGGCCTGCCTAGCGATGGGCCCGGCCAAACCGAAAAACGTCGGGATAGTGACCTCGCGGCTGACAAACGACACGGAGCTCAAATGGGACGCAAACACGGACGCCGATATCGCCGGCTATGAAATAGTCTGGCGCGACACCACCTCGCCGGTTTGGACGAGTGCGCTAAACGTAGGAAACGTCACGACTTATGTGATGAAGGCGATGTCCAAGGACAACTTCTTTTTTGGCGTACGCGCGGTCGATAAAGCCGGCAACAAAAGCCCGGTGGTCTATCCGCGCCCGGTTAGGTAAGTTATGGATAAGCAAAAGGAAAGAGGTTTAGAAATTTTCCGGCAAATTGACGAAATTTTATTTAAGTATTGGGACCCAATTGGTATCAACGAACTTGTTCCACGCGGAGAGTATGAAGCCTATGTCGGAGGAGTTTACCGGCTCCTGGTATCAGGCCCGTCCAGGGAGCAGGTACTTGACCATTTAATAGGAGTGGAAACCGCGTCTATCGGTGTTAATACTTCAGAGGAACAGCGAGATAAAGCGGTTGATAAGTTACTGGAACTTAATATTTTCTTAGACGGATAAATTTTTACCGGACATTGTCCTTTTTGTTCAAGCTCGTTCGTCTAATGATCGAAAGCTAACAAAGCTTAAAATTCAAGGACAAATTAAGGAGAAATATTATGCCAAGTTATATGATGCTGCTGCACGAAGCCCCGCCGGATTTCAGTAAATTTTCCGCTGCCGATATTCAGGGGATCATCAATGATTACAAGGCCTGGCGAAACGGCGTGGCCGAACAGGGAAAATTGGCGGGCGGCGCCAAGCTGCGTGACGAGGGCGGAAAACATATCAGCGGTACGAACGGTGAGATCCGCGTGACCGACGGCCCTTTTGCCGAAGCCAAAGAAGTGATCGGCGGATTTTTTACCATCACGGCCGATAATTACGACGAAGCGGTCGAGCTCTGCAAAGACTGCCCGCACTTAAAATACGGCGGGCGTATCGAGCTGCGCGAAGTCGAACCAACTCCGTAAAGTTCTTAAGGCCCCGTAATCGATGACGGCACCGGCAGAAGAAAATACGATTCACGAATCGATCGACCATCTGTTCCGCCACCAGGCAGGGCAGATGGTTTCTGTTTTGTCGCGAATTTTCGGCATCAGCAATCTCGACCTGATCGAAGACGCCGTGCAGGACGCGCTGGTCGCGGCGCTAAGAGTGTGGCCCTACAACGGATTTCCCGATAATCAAAAAGCGTGGCTGATAGAGACCGCCAAAAACCGCGTGCTTGACCGGCTGCGCTACGGCCGGCGATTTACCGGCGAAGATATCGGGACGGCAGAATACGACCTGCCCGCCCTTAAAATGGGTGAAACACAAACCGACACTTATTTCGCTAAAGAAATTTCCGAAGACCAGTTGCGGATGATCTTTGCCTGCTGCCACCCGCTGATCGCGCCCGACGCCCAGGTGGCGCTGACGCTGAAAGTTGTCGGCGGTTTTAGCGTGTCTGAAATTGCCCGCGCATTTTTGGCCAGGGATGATGCGATCGCCAAGATGCTGACGCGCGCAAAACAAAAGCTGCGTGAAAATAAAGTGCAGTTGGAAATGCCGGAACCCAGCGATATTCCCGCGCGGCTCGAAGCGGTCACAAAGGTGCTCTATCTGATGTTTAACGAAGGGTATTCCGCCTCCGAAGGCGAAGAGCTGGTGCGCAAAGATCTTTGTTTTGAAGCCATCCGCCTGTGTGAATTTTTGGCGTCGCATCCGTTGACCGATACTCCGAAAATAAATGCGCTGGCGGCGTTGTTTTTGTTTCAGGGCGCGCGGCTTTCTTCGCGCAGCAACAACGAGGGCGAGCTCTTGCTGCTCTCCGAACAGGACCGTTCGCTGTGGGACCAGACGATGATCGCGCGCGCGATGGCCTTCATGCGGCTTTCGGCCCGCGGCGACGAATTGACCGAGCATCATCTGGAAGCCGAGATCGCCTCCGCTTACACGCTGGCGGAGACTTTCGAAGATACCGACTGGCGGCGCATTTTTGATTGTTACGAACTGCTGCAGAAAAGAACGTTTTCCCCCATCGTCGAACTTAACCGGATAATCGTGCTGTCAAAAATTCACGGCGCGGAAAAAGCGCTGGAAGAATTAACCGATCTGGAAAAAAGCGGGAAACTAAAAGATCACAATTTGTTTTACACAACCTATGCGCATTTTTTGAGCGATCTCGGCGAAAATGATCGCGCGATCGCTTCCTACAGGCGAGCGGCAGCGCTGACGCAAAATGAGCCTGTCCGCCGGTTTCTCGAAAAAAGATCGCGGCTTTAAATTGCCACTAGCTTTAGCTGGTGGATAAGGAAGACTCTCTGATTTTTAAGGGCTTTAGCCCAATTAAGAATTCGGCTAAAGCCGGTTGTAAAGTGTTCCCTCTGTAACCACTAGCTGCAGCTAGTGGCAATTTATGACTTTAGAGCAAAGACAAGAATTTTTATTGAATATTGAAAGTGAATAGCTATTGTTTTACTCTATCCAAAAACATATGAGTCTTTTCAATACCCAAAAACGCGAAATGATCATCCAGCGCATCGGCCATTTATATCCGGATGCGCAGGCTCAGTGGGGAAAGATGAACCCGAACCAGGCCATCTGTCATCTGACCGACCAGCTGCGCGGCGCCATGGGTGAGCTCGAGTGGAAAGATCAAAATAGTTTTATTAAAAAGACCCTGGTCAAATGGCTGGCGGTATATTTAATACCGGTGCCGAAAAACGTTCCCACCATGCCCGAGGCCGATCAGGAAAAAGAGGGCACGAAACCAACCGATTTTGAAAGCGACCGCTCTACGCTGATCGCCTATATCGAAAAGTTTGCCGCTGCGCCGGGCGATTTTCCCTGGAGCCCCCACGCGGCTTTTGGCAGGATGAACAGAGATCAGTGGAACCGCCTCACCTACAAACACCTCGACCATCATCTGAAACAATTCGGCGTGTAACATCAGCAATTTGTACCGGGCGCGTAGCGTCCGTTGATAGTAGCCGTGGGTTTTAACCCACGGTACATGTTCGGTAAAATCATACGCGTCGCGTCAGCGACGGTTAATTCATTCGTCACTGACGCGACGCGCGTTTTTTTAATCGTTGACCGTGGATTAAAATCCACGGCTACTATCAATCACCGCTATGCGGTGAGGTTCTGGCATTCTCTTTGCATTCTTATTAATTAACGGAAATTTTGCTTTCCCGTCGTACGGTATCACGTCGCGCGCGGTGAATTTTGAATTGAATTGATACAAACCGAATTGATACGAAAATGGGACTTGCAGCTTACAACCGAAAAAGAGATTTCCGCGGCACGCCGGAGCCGAAAGGAAAGGTCGCAAAAACGGACAAGCGTCGCTTTGTGGTGCAGGAACATCATGCTTCGAATCTGCATTTCGATTTTCGCATGGAGATCGGCGGCGTCTTAAAATCCTGGGCGGTGCGCAAAGGCCCGTCAATGGACCCAGGCGTTAAACGGCTGGCGGTGCCGACCGAAGACCATCCGCTTTCCTACGCAAAATTCGAAGGCCGCATTCCCGAAGGCCATTACGGCGCGGGCATGCAGCTGATCTGGGACAGCGGCACCTTTGAACTTTTGGATGGAGATGACCCGGAAAAGCAATTTAAAAAAGGCAAACTTCAATTCGAGCTGAAAGGTGAAAAATTAAAGGGCGTTTTCAATTTTTTCGAAATGGGCGGGCGCGACGGGTGGCTGCTGGTCAAAGGCGACGATGAGCACGCCGAAGAGAATTGGGAGCTCGATCTTTTGCTCGCCGACAAGGACGGACGTAAAGTTATCACGGAGGAGAATTCCAAGGCCGTGAAAAAAACAAAAACGCGTTCCAGGGTGGTGAAGAAAAGTGCGCGAGCCGAAAAAGGCGAAAAGAGGATTTCGTTAAACGCGCTGCTAAAAGAGCAAAAACCTAAAGGCGACCGGCAGGTAAAGATCGGCAAATACGTGGTCAAGCTGACCAGCCTCGACCGCGTCTATTTTCCCGGCAGCAATAATACGGGGGGCTATACGAAGGCCGACCTGATCCGCTATTACAGCGATGTTTCGAAATACATTTTGCCGCATTTAAAAGACCGCCCGCTGATAATGCGGCGGTTTCCGCAGGGAATAAAGGGTGCGTCTTTTCACCAGCACGATGTTGACGAAGCGCCGGAATTTGTCCGCACCGCTTCGCACCGGGTAAGAGACGAAGACCGGCACGTGGTCGATTACGTCGTCTGCGATAATCTGCCGACGCATCTTTACCTGGCGAACCTCGGGGCGATCGAACGCCACCCGTGGCATTCGCGCGTGAACACCATCGACCACCCGGATTGGTTCGTCTTCGATCTCGACCCGGAGAAAAAAGTGACGTTTGAAACGATCTGCGCGACCGCGGTTAAGCTTAAAGAGGTGATAGAAAGATTCGGCCTTAAGTCTTATCCGAAAACTTCGGGCTCACGCGGGATGCATGTGTACGTTCCGATCAAAGCCAAATATTCGTATGAAAAAGTTGCCGGTCTGGCAAAAGCGATCGCTACTATAGTCGCTGAAGAAAATCCCGAAACGGCGACCGTCGCGCGCACCAAAGCGAAAAGAAAACCGGGCCAGATCTATCTCGATTTTATGCAGAACAACATCGGCAAATCGGTCGCCGCGCCCTACTCCGTTCGCCCCAGAGAGGGCGCGACCGTTTCCGCGCCGGTCGAATGGAAAGAGGTTGAAAAGGGAAGCTTGAGCACCGATGATTTTACGATCAAAAATATGGGCGCGCGGCTTAAGAAAAAGGGCGATCTTTTCAAAAAAGTTTTGACTGGTAAGCAAAGCCTGGAAAAGGCTTTTAAGAAATTGAAAGAGCTGGAAAAACAGGCATAGACAATAAGGAGGTTAAATTTTCTATGGCAGGCAGAAAACATTTAAGCGATCGGGAATTGATAGACACGGGGCGTGACAAGCGCTATGTACGGCGCGATGAAAAGGGTAAGTTTTCGGAAAGTGACGACGTCGGCTTGAGCTTAAGCCAGGACGTTCGCCAGCACGCCAAAACGGTTGCCAAAAAAGGCCAGGGCGACCGCGGCGATCAGAAAAGGAAATAAGAATTAAAAGAACAAGGAGGAGTTACAAAAAATGCCAAGAGGAGACAAATCGGCCTACACCGATAAGCAAAAACGCAAAGCCGAACATATTGAGGAAGGCTATGAGAAAAGCGGCGTGTCGCACAAGGAAGCGGAGGCGCGCGCCTGGGCCACGGTCAACAAGGAAGACGGCGGCGGCAACAAGAGCGGCTCCGGGCCGTGGCAAACCGGACACGCACGTATCTTCGAGTAAGGGCGGCAAAAAAGGCGGAAGCAAGTGATATTTATGGAGCGCGGGCATCCTGCCCGCACGAATGCATAGCATTCGAAGGTAGCGCCAGCGTCTCGCTGGCTGTCCGGTGGGCGTCCCGCCCGCCTTCGATTTAAATGTGAGAGCGAGGGCGCTCTCACGACAGACCCGTCACAGTATTGCGACGGCGGCGCTACACGCGGGCAGGGATGCCCGCGCTCCATGTTTACGCCATTTCCGCCGGACGTTTTTTCAGCCAGTTTCTAAATCGCCGCAGCGCGAGTGAAAAACCCGTCCACACCAGGAATGCCCCGCCGATGCACGCCACAAAACCGATGAATTGCCCGGCGATACCGCCAGTTTCGCCCGTGTGCGTAAAGCGAAACCACGAGCGCAGCTGCCGTGCGGAATTCTGTCCCGAGTAGGGTTCCCATTTCGCGGCCTCGCCCGTTTTTGCGTCGAGCGTTAGCGTGGAGCGCCCAAAAATATTCCATGACTTTCCTTCATCGATGGTAAAAACCGCATCTTTGGTAGGCGGCAGCCGCAGGCTGATCGATCGCCAGCCTTCAGACTGCGCGTCGGCCTTTGCCCAGAGCGCGTTCAGATTATCCGGCAGCGCGTAAGCTTGTTCTGATTGCGGCGGCTGCCCACCCGGAGGACCTTGTTGGGCGGGCGGCACTTCATTTCCGGTCAGCGTGTATAGCAGGCTGTTGGCCCAACCGAACGACATCACGGTCGCTGTCAGCGTCAGCACGATCAGCACCAGCGACGTCCAGAAACCGATCGTGTTATGCCAGTTGAAATTTCGCGCTTTGCCGCGCAGGCCGCGGCGAAACCAGAGCACCGGTTTGATCTGCCGCCAAACCAATTTGCGCGGCATCCAGATATAAATCCCCGAGATCGCCAGGAACAAAAACAAAATATTGCTGATGCCGGTAACGATCTTTCCCCACGGGCGGGCGTCTCCGCCGAGCGCGATATAGCGATGCAGGTCGGTGTTAAGGCGAAAGAAGGCGCGCACGCCGCGCTGCCTTCGCCGGTGACGGCGCCGGTGTAGGGATCGACAAAAACCTGGCCTTCGCGCCCGAGCGCAACGGTCGCCGCCGCGTTAGTCTGGTTTGTTAAGGTGATGGCGGAAGGTCTGGCTTTCGGTTTTGCTTCGAGCACCCTGGCAAGAATTTCCTGAACGCCCAGCCTTTGCGTGTTTTCAGGCACTGCCACATAACGCATGTCTTTTTCGAAATATTCGGTGATGTTTTTTTCGAAAGAAAGCAGCGCACCCGTTACGCACATAATAAAGATCACCACCCCGGCCAGCGAACCGGCGGTAAGGTGCATCCAGAAAAGTATTTTGCGAAAAAGTTTCATCAGAAGTTATTTCAAAGATTCCAATATTTCAAAAATTCCGGATAAGATGGGTATCCAATGGAATTCTGAAATTTTGGAATTCCTGGAATGAATAAATCAGACATCCGCCCACCGGCGCAGCAGGTTGTGATAAACGCCGGTGAGCTGCACGACCGACGGGTGATCGGGCGCGTCCTGGCTGAGCCGCTGGATCGACAGTATCAAGATCGAAGAGCAGCGTGCGCTGGCCGTCGTCACGCACCATGCTCTGGATCCAGAAAAACGAAGCTAGCCGCGCCCCGCGCGTGACCGGTGTAACGTGATGCAGGCTGCTCGCCGGGTAAAGGATCAGGCTGCCGGCATTTAACTTTATACTCTGAACCCCGTAATTGTCTTCGACCACCAATTCGCCGCCGTCATATTCACCGGCTTCGGAAAAGAAAAGCGTCGCCGAAAGATCGGTGCGGACGCGGTGCCCGGTTCCGCCTACCTGGCGGATCGCATTGTCCACGTGCGTGCCGAAAGATTGCCCGCCCTGGTAGCGGTTAAAAAGCGGCGGAAAAACCTTCAGCGGCAGCGCGGCCGAAATGAAAAGCGGATCTTGTTCCAATGCGCGCCAAAATAAGATCGCCCATCTCCAGCGCCGCGGCGCTGGTCTTCCGCGATCTGCATATTATCCTTGGCGCGGCCGGATTGATGGCCGGCGGTGACCTGCCCGTCCACCCATTCGGCGGCGTCCATCAACTGGCGGCAGTGCCTGATCTGCTCGGCAGTTAAAACATTTGGTATCTGAAGAAGCATTTTTTATGGAGCGCGGCATCTTGCCCGCATCGGATGCCTTGCATCCGAAACGCACCCGCTAACGCAGGCGCTACTGACAAAGCCAGGCCGCCCGAAGGCGATAAACTCAAACTTTAAAACCTGAAACCGGTACTAAGCGATACCAACCTTCCCGCGCCGGGAACGATGTGTCCGCCGCCGATGCGGTCGATGTAATACTTGTCCGACAGGTTACTCATATTCAGCCGCAGGGTCGAAATTTTTCGTCACCTCATACGAGGCCATCGCGTCTACCAGCCAATAGCTGTCCACAAAACGAGTATTGATGTTGTTGCCATAGCGCCGGTCGACGAATCGCGGGCCGCCGCCGAAAAAGAATTTCTTATAACGATAGGTCGTCCACAGGCTGAACGAATTGCGCGGCGTATTGACCAACTCCTTGCCCTGTTCGTAGATCGGAATGTTGCCCACTAGGGTAAAAGCATTCGACTTTAAAACCTCGCTGTCGAGCATCGTGTACCCGGCAAAGATCTGCCAGTTTCGCGTCACGTTTCCGGTAGCGCTGATCTCAAAACCGTCCACGCGCTGCCGGCCGTCAAGTATCTGCGGCGGGTCGGACGGGTCGATGCCGGGCGTGCGGGCGTTTGTTTTATCTACGCGAAAGATCGCTCCGGCCAGCAGCAGCCTGCCGCTGAGCAGGTCCCATTTCGTTCCCAGCTCGTAGTTGTTTGTTTTTTCCGGCCCGATCGAAGTATTGGCCGTGCTGTAGGATAAACCTTCCAGCGAAGGATTGGCCGAGGTGCCAAAGCTGCCATAGATCGAGCCGTATTCCACCGGACGCAGAACCAGCGCGGCCCTGCCGCTGAGGATGCGGTCGACGCGGCTGAGCGGTGCCAGCCCGGTCGACCGCGGCGCTGACGCCATCGACCTCAAAATAGTCCCAACGCAGCCCGCCGACAAATTCCAGGTGCTTGGTAAACTTAACGGTATCAAATAGATACGCGGCATAAGTATTGCCCGTTACATCGCCTACGAACGGGCTTACCGTGATCACGCCGGGATAAACGTCGTTCGGATTCGGGTTTAAAAGCGTCGTGGGGGCATTTAGCGCGTTGCGCAGCACGCGGGTATTTTGTTCGTAAGTGATATTGGTGCCGAACACCGCAGCATGCTCGATCTCACCCGTTTTGAAATTAATGTTGAGGTCGGTCTGGTTGTCCCAGATATCGTCATTAGTTATCCACGAACGCAATTCGCGGTTGATAACGGTCGAATTGTTGGAGGCAAAACGCGGCGGTGTCGCGATCGAATCGCGGCGCGAATAACCGTAGCGCAATTGATTATGCAAGGTGACCCGATCGTTAAAATCGCGCTCGAATCTGAACGTGACCAAATCGGAACGCAGCTTTTCTTTATCGCGGTCGAGATACCCGTAAAACGTATCGCGCGGGACCGGCGCGGGGCGGTCGCGAAAAGCGGCCAGCGCGGTATTCGTCACCGGCACCCAGGGAATTCCGTAATCTGAAATATTATTTTGCTGCAGGTAAAAATAGCCGAGCGAATAGCGCGTCTGGGTGCCCATGCCAAAACTGATCGAAGGCGCCAGGCCCCAGCGCCGGTTCTGCACTACTTCGCGGCCCGGGTAATCTGAAGCCGTGGCCATCGCGTTCATGCGGAAAGCGATGCTGTCATTGATCGGTAAATTGACGTCAGCCGTGCCGCGCAGGGTACCGGAGGTGCCGACCGTAAAGTCGCCGCCGAATGTGCGTTTTAGATTTGGCAGCTTGCTGACCAGGTTGATCGTGCCGCCGGTAGAACCGCGCCCGGTAAAAGAAGAACTCGGGCCTTTTACCACCTCGACCTGCTCCAGATTGAAGGGGTCGCGCGATTGCGGGCCGAGGTCGCGCACGCCGTCCACGTAAATATCGTTGCGCGCGCTAAAACCGCGAATGGTCAGGTTGTCGCCGGCCGGCGCGCCGCCTTCACCGGCGGTGATGGTGATCCCGGGAACGTTGTTCAGCACGTCGCGGAGCGTGGCGGCGCCCTGCTGCTCGATCACTTCCTTGGGAATTACGGAGATCGTTTGCGGAATGTCACGCAGGGGTTCAGTGTACTTTGGCGAAGAAACGATCTTTGCGTCCGACTGCCGGACATCTACGATCGCCGCTTCCGCGTGTAATTCAAGCGCGACTTGTCTGGTGCCTTTAAAGGTATAACTTACGCCGGTTCCGGCCAGTATTTTTTGCAGCGCCTGTTCCGAAGAAAACATTCCGGAAACGCCCGGCGAAGCCACATCGAAAATATCCTTGTTGTCCGCATCGACCTTTATTCCCGTGGTCTTCTCAAAACTTTCCAGCACCGTTTTGAGAACTCCGGGCGGAATATCAAAACGATAAACGTCGGCGCCCTCGTCCGTCGTGCGCACTATCTCCAGCGTCCCGTTACTTTCCTGCGCGTAGGCGACCACCATCTTATGGCTGCCGCCTAACGTAAAAGCGACGATCGCCCCCATCGCTCCCATCGCAATTATCCAATGCCGGGACTTACGGCCCGCAGATCTATTTTTTTGTTTTAATTTTTTGTAGATATTGTTTTTCATAATTCCCCACGCAAAAACGTCAAATTCAGCTGCGGATGGGGAATCCAAAAAGCTTTGTCATTAACCAGCGCCGCCCGCGGAGGGAAATCTGGAATGGCAAAGAAAAGCGTGTTAGGATTTAGCTGCACACCATCCGTCGTTACTTTTAACCGTAGCTCGTATGTGTTGTGTAAATGCCTTCGGCGCCAGCACGTCGGAGGCAATTTATTTTGTCTTTAATTGAAATTGAAAACCGATTTCAATAGAGAAAGAGTTTATTAAAGATAAAGAGCGGTGTCAATAGCCGTCGGGGATTTTTTGATAATTCAGTTTGCAGATCTCGTATTAGCCACTAATTACACAAATAACACGAATTAGAAATTCTCTATTCGTGTTATTTGTGTAATTAGTGGCTAATAAAGAACCGTGGAGAGGAAGCCCGCGCGTAAACAAGCAAGCCTTATTACGGTCGGACTTTCGTAACTCTGAGCTTTAGCCGTTTTCCAGTAAGCGGCAATTCAGCTTCTTGGCCAATCCCGTACCGCCCCAGCCCATGATGATGTTGTGGTTCCAGCGGAAAAACGGCTTGGCGAGGGGTGAGATAAAATTCATCCAGCTTTTGGTGGTTTTCACTTTCCAGTCATAGCGGACGCAGGTCGTGTTCTCGTTTTCAGCTGTCAAGGTCCAGAGGCCCGTGCCTTCCAACTCCCCGAAAGCCCGCGCTTCGATCGTTTTCTCAGGCACGATGCGCACGATCTCCGAATCAAATTCCAGCGTGTAGGGCAGCGCGCTCTTCCAGGCCGAGCGGCGAATGCTGCCCAAACCGTCTGCATCGCCGGGTTTTAGTTCAACGACTTTGACCACGCCTTTCCACCACTCGTGCCAGTGTTCGGAACGCTTGATCACTTCCCAAACCTTTTCCAGCGGAGCGTCAAAACGCCAAACGGTAACGAATTCGTAGTACTCAGCCATAAGTTATTCCAATATTCGGCGAAATCAGCGTAAGAGATTTAAAATTGCTTTAATGCCGAAGAGCGCTGATTGTCTTGCATTTCCGTGTTACGACTGGTGGATTACCCAGGGCTTTAGCCCGGGTAAGACATTAATTTAATTACCCTAAAGGCGCAGAATTAATGAAATTCTGCCGCCCTTTCAGGGCTGGAACGTTTTGGGTTCTGATACCCAGGGTGGCGCTCGCTACGCTCACTTACCCCTGGGCTATTTTCTTTGTCCCCGCTGGGGACTTTAAGGATAGATTTCAAACTGACTACTGCTCCCGCAAATATAAATCTTTAGAATTCCCGTAAAAAAGTGCGATTGACTATTGCCAAGTTATTTATAAAAAAGTTAGATTTTATACATAAGGAAAAATTAGCTCTCACGATAGGTGCCGAGCTTTAAGCAATCTTAATTTTTAATACAAGCGGAGGTTAGAAAGTGCCCACTGCAACATGCCCGGAATGTGAATCGGACGTTTTTGTTGATGCCGATTCGGAACAAGGAAGTGTCATCATCTGTGACGAGTGTCACACCAAATTAGAACTGGTCGGGCTAGATCCGATCGAATTGGATGCGTTTGCGGACAAGGAGGCCGACGATCTTGACGACGATGCTTCGTTTGACGCTTACGATTACGACGAATGACGCGGGTCGTTATTTAAGCTCGGAAATGGCGTTGCCGTAAAATTTCCCGAGCGGTGTATGTGATCTGCTTCGTGTGTTTAGTGTATTTCGTGGTTAAACTTTTATGCGTACGGCAAACAAAAACTAAAAAGCTTAACCACGAAGCGCACCAAACACACTAAACAACAGCCGCCAATTTTTTCTCATTCAAACCGGTATATCCGCAGCATGGCAAAAGCCTAGTTTCCTTTTTCTTTTCCAAGTTCGTATCCCGCGCGGTTTTGTTTTACCTGCAACCCCTTCACGGTTTCTATCTTTACCCTGCGAAACTGGCCATCGGCGCGCTTTATCTCGTCCGGGTAAAACGCGATCAGATAGGTGGAAGTGATCTCCTCAGCCAGCTTGCCGAACATCGCGTCAAAATTATCTCCCGTAAGATAAAAACTGCTGCCGCCGGTTTTTTCCGAAAGGCCGCTGACGTCAAGAGGCGTGGGCAAAGGCTTTCGCCCCATTTGCCGGCGCGAATACGAAGGCAGGATAAGATTAAAGACCGACACTTCCGAATCGTTCGCGCGTTCGACCACCGTTTCCGGCGCGACCGTATCCCCGACCGGAAAACCGTCCGTTACCAGGATGACGACCTTGCGCATCGGGACCTGCCGCTTGGTGCGGGGAGCTTTTTTGTTCAGCATTCGCACGGCATCGTCCACCGCGTCATAGGCGTGCGTGGAAAGCCCGTCCGTCTCGCGCAGTACCTTGTCAAAAGATTTTTCCAGCTTCGCGGCGCTGTTGGTAAAAGACTGGAGCGTTTTCACCTCCATACCAAATGCCATTACCGCAAAATACGAATCGGAATTGGCCAGCCGGCCGGTAAAAACATTTAACGCCGAACGCAGCTTCAATAATTCTTCATACGTCATGCTACCCGAAACATCGAGCGCAAAAACGACCGACATGGGACGGGAAAAATTCTCATGGCGCTGCTGTTCAAAAAAAGCGATCGGGCGCGGGGTGCCTTCGTCAATGATCCTGAAATCCTCTTGTTTCAAACCGCTGACAGGTTTGCCCTGGGCATCGGTCACGGTAGCTTCGAAGGAGATAAGATCGGTGCGAATGCGGATAACATCGTCGTCTGTGTTTTGGGCGTAAACGGGCAGGGCAAATACTAAAAGCAGCAGAGAAAGCAAAAAGAAGTTGAGTTTTACGCGAAAAAACATAAAAAACTTGCCTTTAAAACTGGTCTTCCGATCTTCTTTAATTGCACTAGCTTTAGTCTGTAAAAGTTGCCGATATCGGCCACGAATGTCACAAATAGCACGAATAAGGATTTTAATTCGTGTTATTTGTGACATTCGTGGCTAAAAATCGCAAAGAACTCTTTATTTAACAAATTCCCACCAGCCAAAAGCTTCAGGAACGTGGAACTGCGGCTCCGGGGTCAAAGTCGGCTGCCAGGCCAGATAACCGCGGGTTTCGCCTTCGCCGGCCTGACGAAAGAGATTTCCGCGCCATTTTTCCCCGTTTTCCGGCTTTTTTCCAAAAGCCGCCCACGGTATCTGCATCGCCATTATAACCTTTTCCGGGAAAATTTCCGCGGCACATTTCATTTTAGACTCGTAAGTCCAATCTTTCTCAAAGTTATCGCCATTTTTATGCACCGTCAGGTCCAACCACTCGCCGGTCGGGGCGATCTCGAATTCCATATATTTTTCAGGCATTTGCGGGTTAGGGGCAATAAACGCCTCGCAAACGTCTTTTTCCCACAAACCTCTTGTCTTTTCTGTTAAAAATGGTTTATCATTGATAATCAGAGGCTCACTCTGTTCGCAATCAAAGCGAATGAGTAGATCCTCTGGTGTCCAGAGAAGTCTAGCCTCAGCATGCCTGCCGATCCCGGCATCAACGCCAGACCAATATTTATTGATTTGCACAGCTTCCACCTGTTGCCATACAGGATGATCGAGGTTTTGAACTTGGATGTCGAGGTCGGTAAAACGTACCTTTGCTTCGGACATAAAATCCCTTCAATAAGAATTTACTCTAAAGCCGGAGTTTCTTAAAACCCGGCGGAAATAATACCCAGTGAATCTGATCGACCTGACAGGATACAGTATAAAGGCCAAAATATTTTGGATACTCATGGCGCTAATTGCCGTGAGCGCGGCCGGGCGCGGCTGCCTTCTGGGCTTTCTATTTATCGCCCGCGCAAGTGGCCTTGCTTAGCATCCTGCTCACCGCCAGGTATCTGACCGGCGACTATCGCTTTAATGTTCCATACTCGAGCATCAGGATCACCACCCGGGAGTTTTTGATATTTATCGCCGGCGTCTGGGTCGGGCTTCCGGGCGCGGTATTGGTCTGTCTGGTCGGGGCGGTCATTGGGAATCTGATAAAAGCCAAAGATAAACGGCCCGGCCTGCTGAAGGTATTTATCTCCGTCGTTTCCATCGCCGCCGCCATACAGTCAGCTTATTTCCTGATCGGGATCTCATTCGGCTTAAAAGAATTACCGCTGGCTTTGAGCGCGATTTCGTTCGCCGCGGTTACGGTCTTTATCGTCTCGATGGGGTTTGTGCACTATTTGCTCAGGCTGGCTTTTGATTTCACCGGGCAAACACTCGTCGGCCAGAATTTTATTCCCGAAACGTGGCAGGAAAAAATTTCGCTTTACACGGGAAATCTGATATTCGGATTTCTCGGCGCGGCTATTCTGCATGTGGCGCTGCTTGAATTCGGCGTGGCGGTCGCGTGGGCCAGCCTGCCGTTCATATTGATCGGCCATCTGACCGCCCGCAATCATTTTCGCAGATTAAAAGAAGAGATCGAAGCATTGTCCGATAACGGTTCGATCCACCTGGCGACGGTCGAGGCGCTCGCCACCGCCATTGACGCCCGCGATCAGCTGGCCCACGGCCACGTGCGAAGAATGCAGATATTCGCCGGCTGTATCGGTAAAGTTTTGGGGCTCACCCCGGCGGAGATACAGGCGCTGCAGATCAGCGCTTTGCTTCACGACATCGGCAAGCTCGCCGTGCCTGACCATATTCTGAATAAACCCGGGGAATTGACGCCGGGCGAAATGGAAAAGGTCAAGGTGCACCCGGTCGTAGGCGCGGCGATCCTGGAAACCGTTGACTTTCCTTATCCGGTGGTCCCGGCCGTTCGCTCGCATCACGAAGCCTGGGACGGGTCCGGCTATCCCGACGGGTTAAAAGGCGAGGATATCCCCCTGCTTGGACGCATCCTGGCGCTGGTCGATGCGTATGACACGATGCGCTCGAAGTATACCTACGGAGCGGCTTATACCAAGGACGATGCGCGCCGCGCGATGCAAAGCAACGCCGGTAAAAAATTCGATCCGAAATTGGTGGACGTATTCCTGCGGCATTTGCGTGAGTTCGAAGATGTGCTGGCGGCCAGCGGCTTTAGCTACTCGGACGAAAAAAATCCGCGGGTTGAAAACGAACTCGCATTCGTCGAACAGATCAAGCGGGTCAACCGCGAAGTTTTTGTTCAGTACGACCTGACCCGCGTTTTCCGCTCTATTCACGGATTGCGGGAAACTTTAACGCTGGTCGTTAAAAAGGTAAAAGAAAATGTGCCCTTCGACACCTGCGCTATTTATCTCTACGACAAAACGCAGGGGTATGCCGTGGCCACGCACGTCGTCGGGAAAAACGACGCCTTTCTAAAAGACCGCCGCATCAAACCGGGCGAAGGCGCGACCGGTTATGTGCTGCAGAAACAGGAAATGGTCAGCCAGGTCAATCCCGGGCTGGATTTTAGCTACTACTATTCAGAGGCCGCTGAAGAATACACCACGATGGCTTCGCTGCCGCTGATGAACGAAGGCAGGCTGATCGGCGCGCTCTCGCTCTATTCCTGCGAGCTGGATTATTACGACGACGAGCAGATAAAACTTTTACAGACGATCTCAAACATCGCTTCCGATGCGATCGCCAAGGCGATCTATCACGCGGAAACCGAAACCCGCGCGCTGACGGACCCGATGACCGGGCTGCCGAACGCCCGCTGCCTGCAGGCGCAATTTGAAAAAGAAATGGCGCGCTCCAAGCGCACCGGGAATCCCTTCCAGGTGGTCATGTTCGATCTCGACGGCTTCAAGGCGGTCAATGATACCTTTGGCCACAAGATCGGCGACAGGCTGCTCAAAGACGTTGCCAAAGTGATGCGCAAACAATTACGCGATTACGATTTTCTCGCGCGCTACGCCGGCGATGAATTTCTGGCCATCGTGCCCGACCTTTCCGACGAAGCCGTGCAGGAACTCTGCCGCCGTATCGAAGAAGCGGTCAGCGCATATAAATGCCCGGTCACCGACGATAGCTTTGCGCGCGTCGGCATAAGCATCGGAACGGCGGCCTATCCCACGTTTGGCGATACGCTCGACCAGCTGATCGTGGCGGCCGATAATAAAATGTATTCCGTCAAAGCGATCCACAAAAAACGCAAAGAGAAAGCCGCCATCCTGGAAGGCATCATCGAAAACGTAGAGCCGATCATCGAAGAAGAACCGTTCGTGCTGGAACTGGACGAAAGCCACATCGTGTCGTCGTCTAACTCGGTGAATTAGATCATTCTTGTCAGTAGCGTCGGCGTTAGCCGATGCGTCTCTTATCAGAACTTACGCATCGGCTAACGCCGACGCTACTGACCCGTGCCCAAATTACGTGCATTACACTAATCACACAAACTTCCGCTAACTCTTAAAACCCGCCATCGCCAAAAACCAAACAATGATCTACTCTCATTCCGTTGTGGTCGGAAGTGCTGACTGTGGCGGTTAAGCCGCCTGAGCACGCCGTCCTTGCCCGGTAGGCCGCAAACCATCGGGCTAGATCCGGAAGCATCGCTTTAGTGTCGTTTCCGGTAATGCCGAGTATAAAGCTAGCCTGCGCAGATGCCCGTAGCGCAGACGAAAAAACAAACCGGGCCAGCCGCCGCGGGGCCTTCTGTCCTGGTTCCTGGAACCCGCGGGCAGACTGTAGAACTTAAGGAATCGGACTAAGCATGTAAAACTCACGGCAAGGTTCAAAATGGACCGCCGCCACTCGTCACTCTTCCGCCGCAACAAAACAATTTAAGAATACAGGAAACAGAATTCAGGAGCCTGTGATCGGTAATGAGGTCAGAACCGGGAGCTGTAGCGACGGGTTTGCGGCTTTGCCGCCGTGCTGTGCGGAAAGGCTCTGCCTTTCCGTCGATTGCTCTTAATAGATTTTCGGAGGCTCAGCCTCGCCAAATAAATTAAACCGCGCCGGTAAGCCATAGGCTTACCACACATCACTGCGGCAGAGCCGCAAATCCCGCCAAACTGCTCCCGGTTCTGACAAGAGAGAACCACCCCGTCACGGCTTCGCCGCGCCACCCCTCCTTCGTAAGGAGGGGAGTTTTAGGAATAACCAACAACAAAAAAAGCAGACCACATTGATCTGCTTTTTTACTTTTAATAACGTTTCGCTTTAGACCGCGACCGCTCCGACCGCTTTGTTATAGTGCCGGTAGAGCTCATTGAAATCCCGCAGAGCGCGGTTGAGTATCAGCGGCGTTTGGTCGAGATCGGAGGTATTAATGGTCAGGTTCAGATTTTTCAGGAAGGCCTCATGGGCGTTCATGGTGGTGATGTTGTCGTCAATGCACGCCAGGAATAATCTTCGGCGTTCGGCGGAGGCCAGCGAATTCACTTTTTGCTGCAGGATCCCGGCGCCGCCGAATTCAGCGGCGAAATCGGTGGAGAATATGACGATCTCGGTGCGGCCTTCGCGCAGGCGTTCGTTGGCCTGGGCCGGCGTTTCCGCGGCATAGACTTTATAGCCTGCTTTGGTAAGAAGGTTGGCGACAAAATCTTTTTTAGACTGGTCGAGGCAGAGAAGAATGCGGCGCGGTTTTACTTCTTCTTCATCGTTAAGCTCGATGGTGGTATTTTCTTTCTGCAGGGCGCCCAGCAACGAGCGAAGCGCGCTATTGATCTCCAGTTCACTTTCTTTCTGCGCAAATTCCGCCGGATTGGCCCCAGTTATGGCCGGCGCCGGAGCGTTTTGCTTCATCTGTTCCACGGCGGCGCTTCTGCCGCTGCCGGCCGTTACGCGCAGCAAATTCTGGCAGCGCGGACAGCGCACGGTAAAATTGCCCTTTGGCACTTTCGCGTCATCGAGCTGCAGTGAAACCGAACAATTATCACAACGAATGATCATAGTGTTTCTCTAAATAATTTTATTCAAGCATGTCTAAAACCGAGTTCGGATTTTTCTTTCCGATCGGCAGCGCAAATTCATCGAGGGATTGATCGCGCTCAAATTCCTTCTGGAAACTATCCGTCCCGCCGAGGCCTTTGAGCATCAGGATCATATTGTTTTGATTGGTCGCAAACGACAGGCCGTCTTCCAATTTGATCTGGTCGCTTTCGATAAACTGCTGGATTACGCTGTCAAAATCCTGCATGCCGTCTATCTGCCCGTCGCGAATAGCTTCGAGCAAAGTCTTGCCCTGCTCTTCGCCTTTTTCGATATACTCGCGGGTTCGCTGATTGGATTTGAGTATTTCGATGGCCGGAATTCTGCCTTTGCCGTCGGCCCTGGGGATCAGGCGCTGCGAGATGATATAGCGGAAGGTTTGGGCCAGGCGGTTGCGGATGATCCGTTCCTCGTTCTTCGGATAAAGCCCGATGATACGGTCGACGGTTTTTGATGCGTCGATGGTGTGCAGGGTGGAAAAAACAAGGTGGCCGGTTTCCGCCGCTTCCAGGGCGATCTCGGCCGTTTCCAGATCGCGCATTTCGCCGATCAGAATTACTTTTGGCGCCTGGCGCAGGGCGGCGCGCAGGGCGCTCGGGAAATCTCTGGTATCGGACCCGATCTCGCGCTGGTTGACGGTCGATTTTTTATGCTTGTGCATAAATTCGATGGGGTCTTCGATGGTGACGATGTGATAACTTTTGTTCTCGTTTATCTGATCGATAATGGCCGCCAGCGTCGAGCTTTTTCCGGAACCCGTCGGCCCGGTCACAAGCACCAGCCCGTTGCGCAGGCCGCCGATATCTTCTAAGTGCGGCGGCAGGTTCAAGCTGGCGAAAGAAGGAATGTCGCGCGGAATAACGCGCATCACTATCGAATAAGAACCGCGCTGCTGAAAAACGTTAACGCGAAAGCGGCAGCGGCCGGGCAGGCTGTAGCTGAGATCGGTAGAGCCGGTGTGGGTGAGGATAGCCATTGCTTCGGCATGATCGCGCAAAAGGGCCATCGCTATCGCCTCTGTCTGAAAGGACGAAAGTTTTCCCAATCCCATCGGCGCTATCTGCACCAGCGAGCCATTTATTTCTACCTGCGGGCTCTGGCCAACTGAAAAATTCAAGTCACTGATATCGTCAGAGACTTGTAGCATTTGCTCAATAATGGGCGTGACGTCAAGCAGACTCATTTACTAATTTTCACTCCTAAAGAAATTTAGGCTTTGTGGCTGTAGGTAGGAAATCGAGTTAAGGAAAACTACCGAGCATTAAGCTCAATAAGTATTCTACCTTAATTTCAAAGAAAATCAAGGATTTTTTACAAACATGTTATTTGTTATAACAAATTTAACTATTTGCAGAAAAGAATTTAACCCGCTCAGAAATGAGATCCGGATCGGATAAAACAGCGCTGATGATCGCCACGGAATCGGCGCCGGCAGCTAAAACATCCCGGAAATTCGTTTCATTTATTCCCCCGATCGCAGTCAGGGGAAAATCACCTAAAGCCTTTCGGATCAGCGCCAAAAGCTCTAAACCGACCACCGGATCCGGGTTTTCCTTGGTCGTGGTCGCAAATACGGGACCAAAAGCGACGTAATCAACAGGCAGCTTTAGGGCAGCATTTACCTGCTCAATACTATGTGTGGAAAAACCTATGATCGCCTTATCTCCCAATAGTTTACGGGCCTTTGCGGGAGGCAGGTCATCCTGGCCCAGGTGTACGCCGTCCGCTTTTAGCGCCAGGGCGATATCCACGCGGTCATTGATGATGATCTTGACCCCATTAGAATGAGCAATTTCGATAGCTTTTTGGGCTTCGCGATAAAATTCCGCTGGTGAAGCGTGTTTTTCGCGCAGCTGGACCAGTTTTGCTCCGCCGTCGATCATCCGGCGCACCTGTCCGGTGTGTGAAAGGCCGCTAAGCCGTGTGTCTGTAATAGGATATAAACGGGGAAGGCGAAAATTCATCAGGCTTCATCAGGCATCATCAGACGTTGGGAATGAGGGATTTGACCATCAGAAAGCCGTCGTCACCATTGACGTAGTAGTGTGAAAGGCGCTGGACAGCGGCGTAACCCAAGTCTTTATAAAGCTTTTGCGCCGCGATGTTATTGACGCGGACCTCGAGGCGGATGAGATTGATGTTTCGCTTTTTCAGCGCGTCTTCGGCCCAACTGAGCAGTTTTTGCGCCAGGCCCCGCCTCCGGTGCTCGGGCGCCACGCCAAGCGTAGTGATGTGCCCGGCCCCGTCTTCATTTACCATGGTCACGATAAAAGCGACGATCTTTTCACTCGGCGTCAGAACGCACATGGCCAGCCCATTGGGCTCCGAAAGCAAAAAGTTAAAGGTGTGGCGGGTGTAGGAATCGCCCAGCGGGAAACAGCGGCGATTAAGCTTGCAAACTTCGTCCAGCTGCCGAACGGTGAGCGGAGCGATACGATAAGACGTAAAAGGCGCGGGAACTATCACGTCGGGTTCTTCGTCGCCGCGCCAGATCTCTCGGATTTTTTTTAATACCGCCATACGAACAGGATATATAAGATACTATATCCGGCTGTTTGGAGTCTATGTTTCGTTTTAAGTGTGAACGTTATTTGGAATAGATGATAACTGATAGATGACAGATGATAGATTCAATCTCTCAGCTATCAGCTATCAGCTCTTATCTATTCCGAAAGGCAATTCTCAAACTAAACTATCAGCATACAATCGCCATAACTATAAAAACGATAGTTTTCCGCCACCGCGTGTTCATAGGCCGACAAAATGAATTCGCGGCCGGCAAAGGCCGAAACCAGCACCAGCAGCGACGAACGCGGCAGGTGAAAATTTGTCAGCAGTTTATCGACGAAGCGGAATTTGTAACCCGGCGTGATGGTGATGTCCGCCAAGCGCTCGCCGCTGCGCAAAACGCCGTTCTCATCTGTAAACGATTCAAGCGCGCGCGTGGTAGTGGTACCGACGGCAAGAATTTTTCGCCCGGCGTCTTTCGCCTCGTTTAACATCGCGGCAGTTTCGGGCGATATCTCACACCTTTCGGCGGAAACACGGTGGAGGGAAATATCATCGACGCGCACGGGTTCAAAGGTGCCGTAACCGACGTGCAGGGTTATCTCGGCGACGGTAACGCCGCGCGACTTTATTTGGGAAATTATCTCGGGCGTAAAATGCAGCCCGGCAGTAGGCGCGGCGATCGCTCCGCGCTCACGGGCGAAAACGGTTTGGTAACGTTCGCGGTCCTCGTCAATGTCGCCGATCTGCCCGCCTACTTGCCCAGCGCCTCGTTTGATATAAGGCGGCAGCGGAGTTTTCCCAAGCTCGTCGAGAAGCTGTTCGAAATTTCCCTTCGCTTCGAACTCAATAAAAACTTTTCCCTCATCGTTTCTAGCTAAAACTTCCGCTGATAAGTTTTCATTAAAGATAATTTTCTTTCCCGTTTTTAAACGCCGCGCCGGGCGCGCCAATGCTTCCCATACTTTGTCCTCATTTTCTTTGATCAAAAATATTTCGACCTTTGCGCCGGTTTCCGTTTGTCCAAATAAACGCGCGGGAAAAACTTTAGTGTTGTTTAAGACCAGGACGTCGGTCGGTTCTAAAAGCTCCGGCAGGCTGTAAAAATGCGCGTCCCGCCAGATCTGCTTTTCGCGGTCGGCCACCAGCATCCGCGAATCCGCGCGGTTTTCCAGCGGCGTTTGCGCGATCAAATGTTCGGGCAGATGGAAATCAAAATCGGAAATGAGCATAGCCGTCGTTAAAAAATTACGGTAAAGACAAAGCTGTTAGCTGACAACTACCAGCTTATAGCCAAACTGATTTTACCGGTATCGGCAAAGCCAAATAAAATATATTATCTCTTCACCGGAAAATGTTGCCAAGCAGGGGGAAATATAGTAAATTTGCGAAAAATCGAATTAGCGTTACCCCACAAAATTATGAGCAAAACAACCAGTGATAACGGTATTAAAGCGATCAAGGCCCGTGAAGGCGAAGTGCTGCACGGTTATCTTGATTCGGTAAAAAAACTAACCATCGGCGTCGGCCACCTGGTCTTACCGGGCGAGCCGTACAAGCTGAATCAGGCTATTACCGCGGCGGAATCCACCAAACTCCTGCGCCAGGATCTGAAGTCGGCGGAAGGCGCGGTTAACAACGGGGTGACGGCCCCGATCTCGCAAAATCAATTCGACGCGCTTGTTTCACTTACGTTCAACATCGGAAATGGCGCTTTTGGTAAATCATCGCTGCTGAAAAAGCTTAACGCGAAAGATTACCAGGGCTGCGCCGACGGTTTTCTCGCGTGGAACAAGGCCGGCGGTAAGGTCGTCAAGGGATTGGTGACGCGGCGAAACGCCGAACGGCTGCAATTCATGACACCGGATAAATAAATTATTCACTTTGAAAATGAAAGAAGTCAGGCTGGTAAAATGCGGCCTGACTTTTTTGTTTAAAACGGTTTAGAGTTCAAGCTTTAGTTTGTTTTTGCTGCGGAAGCCCGACTGTAAGAGAGGGCTTAAATGAGCCTTGCTCACGCGCGGGCTTCCGCCTTTTAAGACAAGCTAAAGCTTGAACTCTAAACCGTTTTATTTCACCGGCTATATTCCATCCAGCAGCGCATAGATCGACTCGATTGAATCAGCCTCGGCGGGTGTTTTATCCTGCCGCCAGCGGGCGATGCGGGGAAAGCGGACGGCGACGCCGGATTTGTGGCGGGTCGACTTTTGAATGGCTTCGAAAGCGAGTTCGAAAACGAGCTCAGGTTTGACGCTGCGCACGGGGCCGAAAGTTTCGACCGTATTTCGCCTGACAAAATTATCCACCCGGCGAATTTCCGCGTCGGTTAAACCCGAATAAGCTTTGGCAAAGGGAACAAGCTCACTGCCCTTCCAGACGGCAAAAGTATAATCGGTAAAAAGATTCGAGCGCTTGCCCGAGCCTTTTTGCGCATAGATCAAAACGGCGTCGATAGTGTAAGGGTCGATCTTCCATTTCCACCAATCGCCGCGATGGCGTCCGGTGCGATACGGTGATGAGAGCTGCTTTAACATAAAGCCTTCGACCCGGCGCGCGCGGCTCGATTCGCGAATGGCCGCAAGCTCTTCCCAGCTTCCGGCGGTTACGAGATCGGTCGGGCGAAAAACTTTTTTCGCTTCGGCGTTTAATTTGCCGATGGTCTTTTCCAAAATTTTTCGGCGCTTTTTTATCGGCTCCGCGCGAATGTCTAAGGCCTCGCTTTCTAAAATGTCATAGCACTGCAAAATGATCGGGATCTCCGCCAGGATTTTCGGCGAGAGATTTTTGCGGCCGATGCGGCGCTGCAAAACCGTAAAAGGCATCACGCCTTCTATTTCATCCCACGGCAAAACTTCGCCGTCGAGCACCGTTCCGTCCGGCAGACTTTGCGCAGCTTTTTCGATCTCCGGAAAGCGCTCGGTCATCAGGTCTTCGCCGCGCGACCAGATAAAAACCTGGCCGGCGCGTTTTATCACCTGCGCGCGAATGCCGTCCCATTTCCACTCGGCCTGCCAGTCGGCCACATCGCCCAGATTTTCCAGCGGAAAATCGGCCTGGTGCGCCAGGTGAAATGGGTAAGGCCGCGCGATCGGAGCCTCGTCTTCTTCGAGCTCGCCGTTTGTTACCTTTTCAAAAAATTCCGCGCTCGGTTCCCACTCGCCCATCATGCGCTGCGCGATGATGTCGGTTTCCACGCCGGAGAGCTGCGAGAGCGCGCGCATCACCAGCAGCTGCGAAATGCCGATGCGAAACGCGCCGGAGATCAGCTTGTTATAGACGAGGCGCTGCGCGTAGTTCATCCCGTGCCAGGCTTTTAAGACCTCGCGGTGCTGGGTTTCCTCGTCAGACTTTCTTAGCGGCAGCAAGCGCTGCTCGACCAGGACATTTAGCGGCGTAGCGTCTCGGGTAGGGTTGTTGGGCAGCAGCAGCGCGATCGTTTCCGCCGTGTCGCCCACCGTGTCGCGCGATTCCATGAAGAGCCATTCGGGAATGCCCGATTCTTCCATCGCCCACTGGCGGATCAGCTTCGAAGGCACGATCTGCCGCGGTTTGCGCCCGCTCAAAAAATAAAGCGCCCAGGCGGCATCGGCCGGCGCGGCGCGGGCAAAATAGTCCTTTAGCGCCTGAACCTTTTCGTTCGTTTTGTTGGTCTGGTCCAACCTGGTGTAAAGCTCGGTGAAAAGTTTCATATAAAGCTCCCCTCCTTACGAAGGAGGGGTGGACCGGCTGAAAGCCGGGACGGGGTGGTTCTTTCTCCTCGGTATTTCTTAAATTGCTATTTCATTAAAATCAATTCCGGATTCTATAGAAAGAACCACCCCGCCTCGTAAAACCTCGGCACCCCTCCTTTGTAAGGAGGGGTGTTTTTATTGCACATTATTGACCATCAAAACTAATCCTTTATCTCCTCCACAAAATCATCGCTCAGCACTTCGTCCAGCGCGTCGGCTTCGCCGTGATACTCGGTCTTTAAAGTTTTCGCATTCGTGCCCGATTCGTTTAGCCAGCGGACGAGCTCTTCGGAAAAGCCGTGCGTGACATAGACGGTCTCCGCATGCGTCGCGCTGATGGCGGATAATAATTCCGGCCAATCCGCATGGTCCGAAAGCACAAAGCCGCGGTCGATCGCCCGGCGGCGGCGCGCGCCGCGCACCATCATCCAGCCCGAAGCAAATCCCGTCGAGTGCTTGCCGAATCTTTTTAACCACGTCGAGCCCGCGGCGGAGGGCGGCGCGACGACGAGCGAGCCGACAAAATCTTTTTTGTTTTCGACCGAGCCGACGTATGTGGTCGGCGGAAGATCGACGCCCGATTCACGGTAGGCTTGCACGAGCCGTTCAACCGCGCCGTGCGTGTAGATGTTTCCGATCGAGCGGTCCCCGGAAGCGATGCCGTTTAAGATGCGCTCGGCCTTGCCCAGCGCGTAGGCAAACAGCACCGAGGCTTTTCCTTCTTCACGGTTCGCGCGCCACCAATCGTTTATTTCTGAGAAAACAATTTCGCTCGGCGTCCAGCGATAGACGGGCAGTCCAAAAGTGGCCTCGGTAATAAAGGCGTGACAGCGCAGCGGCTCAAACGGGGCGCAGGTCGCATCCGGCATTAGTTTGTAATCGCCCGAAGCCACCCAGACCTCGCCCTTATGCTCGACCCGCACCTGCGCCGAGCCCAGCACATGCCCCGCCGAGTGAAAAGAAACTTTCACATTGTTCATCGAAACGGTTTTGCCGTACGGAGCGGTCTCGATCTGCGCTTCGTCGCCCAGGCGAATGCGCGAGAGAAGCTTGCCTTCCTCAGGCACCAGGTAGTTTTGATTTCCGCGATAGGTGTGGTCGGCGTGCGCGTGCGTCAGCACGGCGCGTTTCACCGGCTTCCACGGGTCGATGTAAAAATCACCCGGTTCACAATAAAGCCCCTTACCAGTAAGATGTATCAGCCCCTTGTTCTTCATCTACTAAAGTATTTTACAGGAAGTGCGCTAAAAATCGCGACGAGGGTAGTGGGTCAGTTTGAAAACGATAATGTCCGCGTAGCGGACTGGAGAAAATAGCCCAGGGCTTTAGCCCTGGGTACTGATCAATTTGAGGATCCAGCCCTGAAAGGGCGGCAGAAATGGCCGGATTCTGCCGCCCTTTCAGGGCTGGATCGTTTTGGAATCAGATACCCAGGGTGGCGCTCGCTCCGCTCACTTACCCTGGGCTATTTTCTTTTGTCCCCGCCCGGGGACTTTTAAGGACAGATTTCAAATTGACCCCCTGCCCGACGGAGAAATGCCTTGACATTAACAATGGTGCGCTTTTACAATCCACGATACCCGTATTCCCATAAATAGTTTGAAAGAGGCCGCGTTTAACCGAGAAATTCTTTCACCTTATTTCTCAGAGGTTTTTATGAAACAATGTTCCAAATGTGATCGCATATATTCAGATGAATCGCTTCAGTACTGCACCGAGGATGGGCGAACATTAACCGATATTTATACTGACAATTCGAAGCGGAAAAATTGGACATTGACCCACAAGTTAGCTTTAGCGGCAATCATAGTTTCCGGTTTTATTGCCATGGGTACGTTCATGGTAAGCTACGGAAACTGGCGAATGCCGGCTCCGCCCCCGTCCAAAGAGTGCATTTTGAAGAACGATAAACCAAATGAATTGACAGTAAATCTTCGCGAATCATGTAATAACAGGCCTTGTGAACGGGACAAGGAAACAATTATCGATAACTATCCTAATGGCACAAAGATCAGACTAAAAGAAATCAATCCTATTAAGAATAAAGATTTTACCTGGATCCAAATAGTAGTTTTGAAAAATGAAAAGACAGGCTGGGTGGCAGAAACCAAGGTAGATTGTACATACTAAAATTAATATAGCGATGTCTATTAGGACAGCTTAAATAAATATGCGGATCAAAGCTGTCAGCGTCTGAGAAAGCGATCAACGAATTCAATTCCATATTACAAAATAAAACAACCTGGTCGGCTCCGTAAAAGCACGGGTAAATAATCTTTTGTGTTTTTAACTCAGATAGTTTTGACAATATTTAGCAAAAATGCTAAATATTAAATCGTGGGGCGAAACGTGATCAAGACTGAGCCGAAAGCAAAGATGGATGCTTATGAAGCGGTGTTCTCCGCTTTGGCGCATCCGGCGCGGCGGCGGGTGCTGCTGACGCTGAATTTCGAAGGCGGTTCGATGACGGCGGGCGAGATCGCCGAGATGTTCGAACACGCCTGGCCGACGACCACGCGGCACGTGAAGGTCCTGGAGGCCGCGGGGCTGATCACGCACGAACGCGAAGGTCGCCATCATATTTACCGCATCAATCGCAAACGGCTGGAATTAGTAAAGGATTGGCTAGCGTGGTTTTAACAGTAGTAATTGTAGCTGGGTTGTAGATGATCAGGAGTTTTATTAGGTAAGCATATTTATACCAATTACCAATTACTTTTAATAGGAGAATATATGACAAAAAATAATGACGTGCCGAGTTTGTTTCGGATCAATGTCGAGGTGGGGAATCTTGGCGAAGCGAAAGATTTTTACAGCAAGCTATTTGGCACGGATGGGCGGCTGCAGGCAGGTTCGCGCGTGTATTTTGATTGCGGGCCGGTGACGCTGCAGGTGGTCGATATGTCGGCCGGAGGAGGGGAGCCGCACCCGGCCGCCAAGGCCCTGTATTTTACGGTGAATGATCTTGACGCGGTTTTTGCGCGCGCTAAGGAACTGGACTGCCTTTCGACGGAGAGCGTGCACGGTACGCCGGCCGGCGAGATCAGCGTCAAGCCATGGGGCGAGCGCTCGTTCTATGCCGAAGACAAATGGCATAATCCGCTGTGCTTTGTTGAGGCGGGCACGATCTATCCGGGCTAGTTTTTAAGTAAACAGTTTAGAGTTCAAGCTTTAGCTTGTCTTAAATTTTTGAGCGTAAGACAAACTAAAGTTTGAACTCTAAACTGTTTTTCCGGTTGCGTTAGCACTGACAAAGAGAGAACCACCCCGTCACGCGGGAGCGTGCCTCCCCTCCTTTGTAAGGAGGGGAGTTAAGAAAGAACACCCCGTCATGCTTCGCATGCCTCCCCTCCTTCGTAAAGAGGGGAGTTTAACTGCAGGTAAAAATTTCTTTACATATTTTTCCGACGGGCATATACTCCCAGAATAAATTAGCTTTACTTGTTAAATCCTCCCGGTTGCCATATTGGTTTAAAATACATTTAATTCTCAAAGGGCTCGATATGCGCATAAGAACATTTCACAGATCATTTCACGCAATTCTCGTCATTTCGTTCGTGCTCTGCGTGATGGCTGTGGTTAGAGCCCAGCCTGAACTCGATATCACCTTTAATGATAACCTGGGCCGTATCGTGATCGCCGGCTACACCGGTTCCTCTCAGAGCAAGTTTGCCGTGGCGCGGCTTTACACGCGAGATCCGATACTTGCCTCGATCACCGGGCGGATACTTACACCGGAAGGCGTGCCGATCAGGGGCGTTTCCGTAGGCCTTTCAAATTCAGCCGGTGAAACCCTCTGGACGCTTTCATCGCCATTCGGCTATTACCAGTTTGCCGATATCATGACGGGCCAAACCTACACCGTCCACGTTTCCTCAAAACGATACCTGGTTCAGGATAAAATGATCGGGTTAAATGAAGAGTTAACCGATCTTGACCTGACAGGTACACCGCGCACGGAAAATGCCGGAAAGGCACAACTGGAAAAATTGAAACGATAAGGTTTGCAGCCATTTAAATTCTTCGCATTTGCTAAGATCAGGGGAAAAATATGTATCGCCGACTAAATAATTTTATTTTCGCCATTTCGTTCGTGTTGTGTTTTCTGACAATGGTGAGCGCACAGCCGGAGCTGGACATTACTTTTAACGGTACCGGCAAGGCAACGGTCGATATGACGCCGTTCGACGAACTGGGCCGCAGTGTTTTGGTTCAAACCGATAATAAGGTCGTAGTGGTGGGAGCTACCAGAAGAGGTACCGGAATAGACGACCACTTCGGGCTGACACGTTTTAACGCGGACGGCTCCCTGGATACGACATTCGGAGATCAGGGCAAGGTAATAACGATCTTTGACTCCAACGGTATATATGAAGGCGCCTATGCAGCGGCCCTTCAGCCTGACGGTAAGATAGTAGCAGCGGGTTTTGTCAGCATTCTCATGCCGGGCCCGGGATATTTTGCGGTCGCGCGGTATAACACCGATGGCTCGCTTGACACATCTTTTTATGACGACGGCAAGACAGGGTACGCGCCGATTCAGCATATAAGCGAAATTCGCGCTATGGCAGTGGCGCCGGACGGAAGTATCTACGTCGCCGGAAAGTATTTTGACGGACAAGCCTGGCAGACAGCGGTTGTAGGTTTCAACTCGGACGGATCCGGGGGGCTTTTCTTCGACGTGAGAAACTACGGCGGCTGGCAGCTCAACGATACCAATGTTCCGACGTGTATCGCTATTCAGCCCGACGGCAAGATCATCGTCGGCCTCACCTACTATATTTTTAACGGCGGTAATTACGATGTAAATGCCAAGTTGATCCGCCTTAATCCAAACGGCACTTACGATTTTACATTTATTGGCGGCGGCAGCGTGATAATTCCGAGCCCGGGAGTTTACGAATCGATATCCGCTCTTTCCATTTTGCCTAATGGCAAGATCCTGGCCGCGGGAAATAATTCGGGAAATTTTTTGTTGATGCGCTTTGATGAGAACGGTGGAACCGACAGCTCGTTTGGGAGCAACGGCCGTGTTATCACGCCGATGGATGGCGGCAGCGGCGCAAATGCCATGTTAGTGCGGCCCAACGGGAAAATTATTTCTTCAGGATTAACCAGTGGAAATTTTGGCGTCGCGATTTACAACGCCAACGGTTCTCTTGATACTTCGTTTAGCGGCGACGGAAAACTGATATTCGGCGGAGCATATTCTGCCGGACACAACATGGGTTTTGACAGTCTCGGGCGTATCGTTCTGGGAGGCTCTATCAATGGAATGTTTGCCGCCGCCCGGCTCTATACGCTGGAACCCACGCCGGTCTCGATCTACGGGCGAACTCTGACAGGGTCAGGCCAACCGATCGTGGGACTCTCGGTCGGACTGACTGACCGCTTCGGAGTGACGCGCTGGACGCTGACAAGCCCGTTCGGCTACTACCAGTTTGACGGTGTGATGTCAGGACAGACGGTTACCGTATCGGTTTCGTCAAAACGATACCTGTTCGATCCCAGGGACGTCGGGGTGAATGAAAGCCTGGCCGATGTCGATCTTACCGGCGTGCCATCGCAGAGCAGGAAAAATGAGGGGAAATTAAAGATAGATCAATAAGGTCCGCGTAGCGGACTGCAGAAAATAGCCCAAGGTTAAAGCCCTGGGCTATTATCTTTGTCCCCGCCCGGGGACTTTTAAGGTTAATTTTCAAACTGACCCCCGGAAATTTCGAGGGCTTTTTCGTATCCACGACCGGGTTGATCCGGATTAATTATTCGCGATAAAATTCACTTCGTTATTGGGATCGTTAAGCAGGATCATTTGTGACGCCTCGCCGAACGTCCAGCTCTTGGACGAAACGCTGATGACATAATTTTCTCCCGCCGGCAGATCGTCGATCAGATAATAGCCGAACGGCGAGGTCAAAACAGTTTTTACCGACCCGCCCGGGCCGATCGCTCTTACCTGTACATTTCCGATCCCGCGGCCGCTTTTAGTAGCGACCCGCCCCGAAACATTTACCGACGCGGCAGAGGTCACAAGCGGCGTTAGAGAAAAGTTGTCGATCGATAACCCATCGTCCGCCCCGGTGGCATCCAGGTCCGTCCAGCGGATCCAGAAAGTAGCCCCGTTGGGGAGATTCACGCCGTTGATAGTGGAACTCAAGACGGTGCGGTCTGCCGCCGCATTGCCGTTCTTTGCCCCGATCGTGACGGTGTCGGGCGTGACAAAATTTAGCGCGGTGATCCCGGTCCACGTTCCCGTGATCAGATCGGTGGCATTGTCGCTGTATTCAAAATTGATCCGGTCGGTGCGACCGGCCGTTCCCAGCCGCCATTCCTCGCCGGTATAAGTGATACTAAGCGATGCGATGGTAGACCCGGTGTTGTTGGTAAAAGACGCGCCGAAAAAAGGGATCAGCGTACCCGAGCGCAGCTGCCCCAGGGCGCGGTCGGTAGCGGCCGCGGCCCCATAGCTGTACATATCGCCGGTAGTGCTGCCGCCGGTGTCCACGGCGTATTGCTCGTTGTCGCGCGCGCCGCCGCCCTGTTCCGTCAGGAACCACCCGTTTATCGTTAAAACATTGGTGGTAGACCCGGCGGTGTTGGACAGGGTGTCAAAATCCTGCGTGTAAGGCGTACCCAGGGTCGTAAGCGAAATGGATTGTGCCTGCACTCCCGTTTGAGGGTAAGAAAAAATTGTCAGCAGGACCGCGGCCAGCACGATAAAAAAAGAACCCGGGAAGCGGCTGAACGAAGCGCGCAGGTTTGTGGTGGAAAGCGTGAGTTGGTTTTTGGCAATTTGACCTATATACATATACATCCCTTCACCCCTCAATAAGAGGGGACCATGGGCATCCATGGGAGTAAGTTTTTTAGCAGGATATGGAAGAACAACTCGGTTTTATCGCATGCAGATGGATAAGTCAATAAAAAAGCGTATTTTTAACCATGATTTAAGAAGCGCAGATAAACTAAGAAGTGGTGCCGGAGGTCGGACTCGAACCGACATGAGCGTTAAGCTCGCTAGATTTTGAGTCTAGTGCGTATACCAATTTCGCCACTCCGGCGTGGACTTACGATAATAGTAAGGTTTTAAAGGAAGGTCAAATATCGGCATAACTGCGCTTTAGCAGCTCGGCGGCCCCTGCAGGCGTCTTGGACTTGACTGCTTAGGCTTTACCTATAAAGTCGCGGTATTAGCCGCTAATTACACAAATAACACGAATTAAAAGATTCTTATTCGTGTTATTTGTGTAATTAGTGGCTAATAATGATGCCGGTTTTTATCTGTCATAAAGAAAATCGACTTTACGGGCAAAGCCAAATACTCTTTAAAAAACTATTGATTAACAGTATTTAACTGTGTTAGTCTAATTTGACAAGTGTGACTGGCACTTGTTTGTAAGACCTTCAAAAACCTGCGTTTGGCAGAACCGTCCGCCGATCGACTCTAGCCCACTTTTTCAGCCCCAAAGCTGGAAAACTGCGATTGTGCGCCAATAGCCTATGTTCGGAACCAATCCAATCCATATTAATGTCCTGGTGGTCAATTCCGACCCCTCTGCCTGCAATGAACTGCTCGGGCTTTTGCAGAAGGAATACGACTGCGAGCGGGCCTCGACGCTGGATGGCGCGCTGGGCAAGATCCGCGACCGCGAATTTTCCGTGGTCATTTGCGACGTCGGCATCGCCGCGAAAAACGGCTTTGATCTTATTCACTATGTCGATTTCACCTCACCGAAAACGGTGGTGATCCTGACTGGTAGAGAGATCGATTCCGAAGAGACGTTAAAGATATTTCGCGCCGGCGCCTTTGATTATTTCCCGGAACCATTCGATATCGCGCAGGTCGGATCAACCGTCAAGCGCGCCGCCGAGCAGTACGAGTTAAAAAGTTTGAAAGATCATTACCAGGTCCACCTGGAAGAATTGATCTCAGAGCGCACGGTCGAATTAGACAAAGCGCTGCAGGAAGTGGAAGCTTCCTACCGCATGGCCCTCAAGGCGCTGGTGCAGGCGCTGGAAACAAGAGATTTTGAAACGCACGGGCATTCGGAACGCGTCGTCACCTTCAGCCTGCGGCTCGGGCACGAACTGGGTTTAAGTAAAGAAGACCTGCGCGATCTGGAACTAGGCGCCTTGCTGCACGACATCGGCAAGATCGGCGTGCCGGACGCGATCCTGCGCAAACCCGCCAAGCTCACCGAAGAAGAATGGGTCAAGATGAAGCTGCACCCGCTGCACGGGCAAAAGATCCTGCGCAACATTCCTTTCCTGGAAGGTTCGGCCCGGGTGGTCGAGCAGCATCACGAAAAATGGGACGGCAGCGGATACCCGCACGGCACGCGCGGCGAAGACATTGATCTTAACGCGAGAATTTTCCAGGTCGTCGACGCTTTTGACGCGATGACCAGCGACCGCGTTTATCGCCGCGGCACCAGCTACGAAGAAGCGCTGAAAGAATTAGAGCGCTGCTCCGGAACGCAGTTCGATCCATTTGTGGTCGAGGCGTTCAAACAGATCCCGCAGGAAGACTGGAGCCAGCTGCGCAAGCATTCCGTGATGGAACGAACCGAGGTTTCCTCGTTCCAATCTATCGTCACCGAGCTGGTTACTTCGGCCGGCAAGTACGAATTAGTACACTAAGAGTTCAGGGTTCGAAGTTCAAGGTTCAGAGCTAAGATTTAAAAAGGTTTAGAGTTCAAACTTTAGCTTGTCTTACTTTTTAAGCAATAAGACAAACTAAAGTTTGAACTCTAAACCTTTTTGAAACTCTAAACTCTGAACCCTGAACCCTGAACCCTGAACCCTGAACCCTGAACCCTGAACCCTGAACTTCGAACCTTGAACTCTGAACTCTTACGGTTTTTTCTCCCCCGGTTTAGCAGCGGATTTGGGCGGAATGGTAATTACCGTGGGCCTGACTTCCGGTTTCTTATTAGCCGGCGGCGGAGTATTTACCGGTTTGTTGGATTCAGCCGCGCCGTTAGTATTGGCGTTGGCCGATCTATTGCTGTTCGATCTGCTGTTGGTATTTGTGCCGGCAGGAATGCCCTGTTCCACGCGGCGGCGGCCGTCCTCGGCTCTTTCCATCAGGTCTTCGGCCCGCGGATTTTCCGAGTCGATCTCGAGCGCTTTTTTCAGGAAACCGATCGCTTCAGGATACTTCGCCAGCTTGATAAGAATAGCGCCCATCTCGGTCTGGTATCCGCTGTCGTCAGGGTTTAATTTAACGGCGCGGCGCAGGGCGTCTTCGGCATCTTCGTCCTTGTTGAGTTTATTATAAGAGCGCCCGAGATTAAATTGCGCCTGGGCATTTTCCGGTTCGTTCTTCAGCAGTTTTTTGTAGGCTTCGACGGCGGCTTCAAACGAGGCTTCGGCATCTTTTTCCTTATCCAAAATTGAGTAGGCCATTCCGAGTTTGAAATGAGCTTCGGCCAGGTCGGGATCAAAAGCTACGGCTTGCTTTAAAGCTTCGATCGCCATTCCTTCTCTGCCGGATTCGAAAAATTTAGTTCCTTCGGCGAAAGCGGTTTGCGCGTCCGGGTACTGCGGAACTTCTATGGCGGCGGCGTTGGCGCTGTTGGCATTCGCATTGCCGTCGGCCCTGCTTCCGCAGGCGGAAAAAACCAGGGACACTAATACTAAAAAAATGATCAATAAATAATTTCGCATTTTAGATCTTTTTAACTAGCCCGGCGGGAAAACGAACGCGCGGCCGGCGAGCAGATGCACGTGCAAATGAAAAACCGTCTGCCCCCCGTGTTCGCCGGTATTTATTACCACGCGGTAGCCGTCTTCAGCCACATTCTCGTCCCTGGCGATCTTTCCGCAGGTCAGTAAAAGATGCCCGAGAATTTCCTGATGCTCTTTATCGGCCGTCGCGAGCGAGGCAAAATGCTTGCGAGGGACGATCAGCTTATGCACCGGCGCCTGCGGGCTGATGTCATTAAAAGCGATGCAGACATCGTCTTCGTAAACTTTTTTCGACGGGATATCGCCCGCAATTATGCGGCAAAAAATGCAATCTTCCTGAGCCATAGGGATAATTAAATTAAAACATACTCGGGGAGTTTTGTCAGTAGTTAAGATCTACCCAGGCTTGAAACTATTAACTATACACTGTGAACTATTCACTATTTTTCATTGATCAATAGTTAATAGTTCATAGTGCATAGTTAATAGTGAGTCTAAACATGCGCGGCTTCCTGTTCCGCGCCGCGTTCACTGTGGTCGATGCTTTCCTTGACGCGCTCGATATCGGCGCCGATGGAATTGAGCCGCCGGACGATGTGTTCATAGCCGCGGTCGATGTGATAGACGCGTTCGATGGTGGTTTCGCCGCTGGCGGCAAGCGCCGCCAGAACCAGCGAAGCCGAAGCGCGCAGGTCAGAAGCCTGTACTTTAGCGCCGCTTAAAGGCGTGCGGCCCGTGACCGTGGCGACATTGCCGGCGATCTGAATATTGGCGCCCATGCGGATCATTTCCGAAGCATGCATAAAGCGGTTTTCGAAAATGGTTTCGCTGATGACAGATTTTCCTTCGGCCTGGGTCATCAGCGCCATATACTGCGCCTGCATATCGGTAGGGAATTTCGGGTGCGGTTCGGTGGTGACATCTTTGCCGATCAGTCCGCCCTCGCAGCAGCGAACGGAAAGCGTGCTGGGATTTAATTCTTCGATCTCGACACCGGCTTCGCGCAGTTTTTCGATCACAGCCGCAAGATGCTGCGGCTCGCAATCGGCGATCTCGAGATCGCCGCCGGTGATCGCGGCTGCCACGATAAAGGTGCCGGTTTCGATGCGGTCGGGAATGATGGTGTGCTGCGCGCCGCCAAGCTGCTCAACGCCGTCGATCTCGATGGATGAAGTGCCGGCGCCGCGAATGCGCGCGCCCATTTTGTTGAGCAGGTCAGCCAGGTCGACGATCTCCGGCTCAAGCGCCGCGTTATGAATGGTCGTTTTACCATCGGCTAACGCCGCCGCCATCATCACGTTTTCCGTGCCGGTGACGGTGATCTTTTCAAACTGCACATCGGAGCCGACCAGGCGTCCTTTCGGCGCGCGCGCCACAACGTCGCCCGATTCGAGTGAAACGACAGCGCCCAGCTGCTCAAACGCTTTTAGGTGCAGATCGATCGGCCGGGTGCCGATGGCACAGCCGCCGGGCAGCGAAACCCGCGCCTGGCCGAAACGCGCCAGCAATGGACCTAACGCCAGCACGCTTGCGCGCATGGTTTTGACAAGTTCGTAGGGGGCTTCGAAAACCTCGATATTTTTTGCCGAAATTTTGTGCGTGCGGATCTCAGGCGTAAGCACCGTCGCGCCGAGATCTTCCAGCAGACGCCGCTGGGTGATCAGATCGCGGACATACGGCACATTGTGCAGCACCACGGTCTCCGGCGTGAGCAGGGCCGCGGCCAGGCACGGCAGCGCGGAGTTTTTCGCTCCGATGATGGAAATTTTCCCCTTAAGCGGTTTACCGCCGCGAATAATAAATTTGTCCATAAAATACCGGCATTAAATAATTCTTATAGAAGGTACAAGCTGATGTTATCACGTGGCAAATAGAAATCAAGCTAAATTGGAACTCCGAAATGCGGCAGTAAACCTTGGAGCGCAGGCATCCGCTGCAAGCTGGTTGCGTGCTAAACAGTGTATGAATAAAAGGAATCTAGATCATCTGAGCGACCCAAGCAGGCAATATGCCTCGCTCCCAGGAATGAGCGGGCCAATTTCTTCCAAAATCCAAATTCACCACCGCATGGCTTAGGACCTACTTAGGGCAGGCCGACCTGCCGGTACACTTCCTGAAATCTTGGCTCGGAGCGGAGCGGGTCAAATACGCGCTCGGTCTTGAGCCACATCAGCTGTACCGACCGTAATTCCCAGGCCTTTTCCAGCTGATCCAGAGCGGTTCGGGTTTCACCCAGCCCGATATAAATGGCGCAAAGGCAAAGCGGCGAAATGTATTTATGTTTTGATTCTTCGTGCAAGCCGTCCAGTATTTGCCGGGCCTCACTGGTCTGCCCTGCTTTTGCCAGCGCAAAGCCGAGAAAAGACCTGATGACCAGGATGTCGCTGGCCGCCGCCGCTTTTCTAAAATGATCGACTGCCCTCTCCATCCGTCCCGTTTCCAGATACGCGACCCCCAGCACCCAATGCGTAAAGAAAAAATCCGGCGCGATCTCGAGAGTTTTCAGCGCCAGTTCGATCGCCTCTTCATATTTTTCCACGTGGCAAAGCCCGCGGGCGACATTGCCGTTCACGATCAGATTGAGCGGGTCAAGCGCGAGCGCTAACCGGCCCTGCTCGACCGATTCGTCAAAACGGCCGAGGGCGTTTAAGAGCGAGCAGTACCAGTAATGCGCCGAGGGAAGTTTCGGGTTCAACCGGATCGCCTTTAAGAGTCCCTGCTCGCCGCCCGTCCAATCGAAATCGAAATATGTCTTATACATCGCCATCGAGGCTTGAGATTCGGCGAGCGAATCGTCCATCTCGAGCGCTTTGCTGACGGCGGCCTTTGCCTTGGGGCGGGCTTCGGCCGGGGAGAGCGCGTCGTAATATCCGAGAAAGATGAGACAGTCTGCCAGGCCGGAGTAAGCCAGGGCGTAGCCGGGATCGATTTTGATCGCCATCTCAAATTGCTCTATCGCTTTGCCAAAATCCGCTACCCCGCGCCGGTTCCAAAAATACCGGCCGCGCATATAAAGCTCGTAGGCCTCGGCACTGGCGGTGCCCTTTTTTAGCAGCGCCGATCTCTCTTCGCCAAACAGCGTTACTTTGAGCGCGCTGACGACCGCCAGCGTGATCTCGTCCTGCACTTCGAAAA
Organism: uncultured Acidobacteriota bacterium; assembly: GCA_963766895.1. Lineage (GTDB taxonomy): Bacteria > Acidobacteriota > Blastocatellia > Pyrinomonadales > Pyrinomonadaceae > DASYKT01. The sequence goes on along the minus strand of CAVYCB010000002.1, from coordinate 473,330 downwards.
TGTCGCGCATTTCGCGGTCATAGCGTTCAGACCAGAGATGATAACCGTCCGCGGCATTAACCAGCTGGACCGTGATTCGCAGCCGACTGCCCGACTTTCGGACGCTGCCTTCGAGGATCGACCTTACGCCCAGGTCGCGGGCGATCTCCGCGATGTCGATGTTTTTGCCCTTGAACGAAAAGGCCGATGTGCGCGCGGCCACTTTTAGCTGCTCGATCTTGGTGAGGGCGTTTAGTAGTTCCTCGGCCAGCCCGTCGCAGAAATATTCATTCTCCACGTCCGGGCTCATGTTTACAAAAGGCAGGACGGCGATCGAATTGGAAATTTCTTTTTGAGGTTCGGGCGCGCCAAAGATCATGGTCGCCGGTTCGTCATTATGAACAGGCTGAGCGGGCAGGATCATGGTCACTGCTTCATCAGAAGTGGCGGGGCCTTCGAGCAGCGCCGTTCCGTCGTCGAGACAATACTGCATCGCATCATCGTGATAATCTCGCCGGCATTGAGGGCATCTCTTCATAAAAATTTCGATCTAAATATAACAGCAGCGGTCCGCCTTATATAATAATTTAGTGTCATGCCGAAGCAATTATAAAATAAATTGGACCGCTCTTCCCGGGAGCGCGGGCATCTTGCCTGCTTGGGTCGCGTAGCGATCCAAAGTTCCTTTTATTCATGCCCTGTTAGCACGGCAAGCCGCGCTTGCAGGCAGGATGCCTGCGCTCCCGGGTTTACTGCCGCATTTCTGATTTCGGATTATAAAACCAAGCTAACTACTACTCCAATTGCAGCTTGACCATCCGCGGAATTCCCTGCAGGTCGGGAAGTATTTCAAAAGTTTGCCAGATACCGGGAACGACCATCTCACCGGCGCCGGCAGCCTGATCAATGCCGATCTCTATCAACAGATAACCGCCCTTTTTTAGAAAATTCGGCGCCTGGCTGATGAGTTTTTCGATAATGGAAAGCCCGTCGCCGTTATCGGTCAGCGCCGAAGCGGGTTCGTGATCGCGAACTTCTGGTTGAAGGGTTTCAAAGTCTTGTGCCGGAATATAGGGAGGGTTGGAAACTATCAGGTCGAATTGCAGGGACGTATCGGCCCCGGAATATACATATGGGAAAACACATCGGAGACGCCGAGCTCCAGCCTGTCTGCGACATTATTTTGATAAGCATTTTTTTCCGCCACATTCAAAGCCTTTGGCGAAATATCAAAACCTATCGCGCGCGCATTTGTTATCTCATGCAGGATCGAAACTGAAATGCAGCCCGACCCGACACCGATCTCACAGAAAAACAGATCGCCTTTGTCCCTAAAAAGTTCGATCGCGGTTTCGACTATCATTTCCGTTTCCGGCCGCGGTATCAGCACGTCCGGCGTAACCAAAAAATCCAGTCCGTAAAATTCCTGCCGCCCGGCGATATATTGAAAAGGCTCGCGCGCGGCGCGGCGTCGTAAACATTCCTCGAAAAATTTTTGCTCGTCTTCGGTGAGTTCGTATTCAGGATGGGCGATGAGAAAAGTGAGATCTTTTTTGAGGGCCAGGGCGAGCAGTGAGTTTGCTTCACGGCGCGGTTCGGCGATCTCACTTATCCTAAGGAGTTCCGTTGCTTGCTTAAGTATTTCGGCGATATCGGGCATCATGCGTTAGAGGGGTTACGGTTTAAGGGCTTTGGTCGCGATAAAAACGGGCATATATTTGTTAAGCTCGATGGCCGTGTCAGACCAGTGGTCTTCGTAAAAACCGGCGACCAGAAACCCCGCGTTTATCTGGCCGCCGATCTGTTGTTCGAGCGTGTGGCCAAATTCCAGCGGCTCGTTTTTATCGATCACATCCTCTAGTTCTTCTTTGCTCAAAGAATTAACGTCCGAATAAGGGAGCGCATATTTCACTTCCAGTGTTCCCTTTCTTTCCTGGTTCGCCGCTTTGGCAAACATAAAGAGAACGGGATTGCAAAAACCGGCGAGCATCGTTCCGCCGCAGCGCAGCACCCGAAAACATTCGCGCCAGACGGGCCCGATGTCCGGGAAAAATAAATTGGAAACGGGATGATAAATAAGATCGAAAGAGGCATCTGAAAACCTGGATAGATCGGCCGCATCGCCCTGCTCAATAGCAATTTCTAAGTTTTCCCGGTCCGACACCAGCTTGTCGCGCTTTAATTGCTCAGCGGAATTATCAAAAGATGTTACGTGTGCCCCGGCGGCCGCCAGAATAGGCGCTTGCTGTCCGCCGCCTGAAGCAAGACAGAGAATGTCAACGCCTTTTAAGTCGGCGGGGAACCAATCGCGCGGCACGGCTTTGTTAGGAGAGAGCCTTATTCCCAATTCACCCCGGCGCGCCTGCTGTATTCGCTCCGGGCTTACGGGAATACTCCACTCGCCTCCGGCATTTGCTTCCCGGTCCCAGGCGGCGCTGTTATGTTTGACGATGTTCATAGGTGTCCAATAATTAGCGGGCGCCGTCGCCGCGCAGCACGGCGGGAAGCGTCAGCAGAATTATTTTCAGGTCGAGCCAAAGCGACCAGTTTTCGATGTAGTAGATATCGATGCGCACCATCTCGTCAAAGCTCAGGCGGTTGCGGCCCGACACCTGCCAGAGGCCGGTAATGCCCGGTTTCATATCCAGGCGGCGGCGATGCCAGAGCTCGTAAGCTTCGACCTCATAGGGGATCGGCGGGCGCGGCCCGACCACGCTCATATCGCCGATCAGCACATTCAGTAATTGCGGCAATTCATCGAGGCTTGTCCGGCGCAAAAATTTTCCGGCGCTGGTGACCCGCGGGTCATTTTTAACCTTGCCGAACACCGGTTTGTCCGTGCTTCCGGCATTGGCCCGGGTGTCGCCGGCGATATTTTTCTCGTACGCTTCGCGATGGACGTTTTCATCTGCGCCGGCCTGCATCGTGCGAAATTTGTAACAGAGAAAAATGCGGCCATCCATGCCGACGCGTTCTTGTTTAAAAAGAACAGGCCCGCGCGAGCCGAGCTTTATGAGCACGGAAATGATCAGCCAGACAGGCGAAGAAATCATTATCACCGCCGCGGCGATGATGATATCGGAAACCCTTTTTACTATTCGCTCGGCATCTGAAAGGGGCTCGCAAAAAAGCGTGACCATCGGCAGCACGCCGATCTGCTCGACACTGGTTTTGTGCGGCAGGAAATTGACCAGGTTCGGCGCTACGCGAAATTCGACACGCTGCTTGCGGCCGAGCTTCATCATCGCTTCGAACAGCTTTTCGCGCGGGATGGTGTTGTCGGTAATGACCACTTCCTGGATGGCGAGTTTGTCGATAACGTCCGGCAGGTCGTCCAGACAACCTACGACCGGTACGCCCGCCACTTTTCTATCGGCCGTCTGGCTGATAACCCCCACTACGCGGTAGCCAAGGTCGGGCCGCTCGCGTAATTCACTGATACAATTTTCCGCGTCCTCGCCCTGGCCCACGACCAGCGCCGGAATGAGGTTGATATCGCGCCTGCGCACAAGAGTTTGGATATAACGCAAGCCGAGATGAAACGTGGTGAAAACAACCAGCGCCAGCGCAAAATCCAACAGAAATATCCCGCGCGAGTATGAGAATTCGCGATAGAGAAAACCGCCGCGAAAAAGAAAGGCCGCCGAAACTATCAACAGCGAGCCGACGGAAACGGCCTTGAAAATTTTTATGCCTTCTTCGGTATAGGTAAAGGCGCCGCTTAAGCGGTAGACCTGTTGATAGAGCAGCATCAGCACGCGGATCGGCACGGCAAAACACATTACCGCAAAGTAAGGGGCAAACTCTTCGCTGATACTCCAGCTTCCGCCATTCGCCGCCGCAAAAAGCGGGCCTTCGGCGCGCAGCAAAAAAGCGGCCACAAAACACACCTGGGCCAGCCCGGCGTCGAGCACAAAAATACCAAACCGCACCAGCGGCAAAACCCAGCGCGGCATTCGATTTTCCACGCGAACCAGGTCGATATTGTTTTGCCGTGACATTTCGACTTTCATAACGGCATCTTTCATCTCTTATCTATGAGCTATCCTCTATCCCGGGGGGACTTACCCGGAAACAGATCAGAGCTGAGAGCGGTCATACTGACAAATCAAACACTTTAAGTTATTGTTTTTAGTTGCCGTATTGCAGAATAACCTTAACATTTACGCCGAAAAAGCTAAACCGAAATGAAGATCCTGATCACCGCGCCCAGCCTCGACGAAAGCCAGAATGTCAGTGGCATTTCGACCATCGTGCGCCAGATCATCCGGCACAGCGGTTTTGATTATGCTCATTTTACCGCCGGTCGCAGGGACGGGGAAAAGGCCAACGCCGCGTGGCTGGTTAAACAGGCGGTTATGCCCGTGCGGTTTTTCTTGCGCTGCCTGACGGAAAAACCGGATGTGGTTCATATCAATACGGCGCTGACCGATCTTTCCATCTGGCGCGACGCGGCGCTGGCCGCCGCGGCGAAAATGGCAGGGCGCAAAGTCATTTTATCTATCCACGGCGGAAAGTATCTGATGAATCCATTCACTTCGGCGCGGGTCCAGAACGCGACGGAAAAAATGCTGCGCCGCGCGAGCGCGGTGATCGTTTATAGCGAGCTGGAAAGGGAAGAAATTCTAAAACGCTGGCCCGCTCTCAATGTAAAGGTGCTGCCAAACGCGATACCATTTGCCGATGTGCCGGCAGTGGTTGAAGGGGGCCGCGACAACGAAACACCGGTGCTGGTTTTCTTCGGCCGCTTTCACGAATCAAAAGGGTTGCACGAAACCATCGAAGCCGCGCGCATTTTGAAAAACGACGGTTATGTTTTTAATTTCAAAGCATACGGCGAAGGGCCGGAGCGCGAATTTTTTCTAAACGGAATGCGCGAAGCCCTGGGCGAAAATTTTTACTATGGCGGGATCATCGCCGGAAAAGAAAAATGGCAGCGGCTCGCCGAAGCCGATATTTTTGTGCTGCCTTCGCGCTATGGCGAAGGGCTGCCGATGGCGATGCTCGAAGCAATGGCGGTCGGCTGCGTGGTGGTAGTGGCGGACGTGGCGTCGGTCACGGCGGTCATAACGAACGGCGAAAACGGTTATGTCGTCGAGCCGAAAAATACCGCGCAATTAGTTGAGAAATTGAAAATGTTGTTGGACAACAGGGACGATTGGAAGCCCGTGCAGGAAAACGCCGTCGCCACGGTCCGGGAAAAATTTGCGATCGCGGATTATATCAAGAACGTTGGAAGGAATTTATCAGGCTAGTGGAAAAATTCTAGATGCGGATAAAACGGTTTAGAGTTCAAACTTTAGTTTGTCTTCTCTACTTATATTGGCGCAACTAAACCGTGAGATCGATAAAAATTATCCGTTTCTTACAATTAGTAATAGGCAGCCAAGCAGCCGGACAAACTAAAGTTTGAACTCTAAACTGTTTTGCTGAAGTTTTGAGATGACAGATATTATTAAAAAATCCGAACGTGTGCGTGTCGTAAGCCTGGACACCACCGTCATTGATATTGATGGCGCGATGGCGCGTATCGTCGAATGGTCGTGCGCGCATGAAAGCCGTTATGTCTGTTTTTCGACCGTGCATATGGTGATGGAATCCCATGACGACCCGCAGTTCGGCGCGAAGGTTAACGCGGCCGATATGGTCGTGACGGACGGAATGCCGCTGGTGTGGATGCAGCGCCTACAGCAGCCGAAGGAAAGAACTGAAGGAGGCCGGGTCCGCGCCAACGATCTGATGACGCGCCTTTGCGAGATCGCGGCGGAGAAAAATATCAAAGTAGGTTTTTACGGCGGACGGCAGGAAGTGATCGATCGGATCTTAGCGCGCGCCAAAAAAGAATTACCGGGGCTGCAGATCGCCTATGCTTTTTCGCCGCCGTTTCGCCCGCTCACCGCCGAAGAAGATGCGCAGATCACCGGGGAAATAAAAACTAGCGGCACGCAAATTTTGTTTATGGGTTTGGGCTGCCCGAAGCAGGAAAACTGGATGGCGGCGCACCGCGGACAAATTCCGGCAGTCATGCTCGGCGTCGGCGCGTCGTTTGATTTTTATGCCGGCAACGTCAAAGAGTCGCCGCGATGGCTGCAAAATATCGGGCTGGAATGGCTCTACCGGTTGGCACAGGAGCCGCGGCGGCTGTGGTACAGATACCTGGTACTAAATCCGCGATTTATGTGGCAGGCGGCGAAGCAATTGATACGTCGGTAGCGCCTGTGTCAGCAGGTGCGTTCGAATGCGAAGCGTTCGTGCCGAATGAATTCGGCGCTCCCCTTACAACCGCGGCAATACAAAGCTGAATTTCGAGCCGTGTCCGACCTCGGATTCTACTTCGACGGCGCCGCCGTGCTGCTCCACTATCTCTTTCACCAAAGGCAAGCCTAAGCCCGTTGATTCCAGTTGTTTGCCGTTGCGTTCGCTGCGGTAAAAATTCTGCCAGATCTTGTCGAGTTCATCTTTGGGGATGCCAAAGCCGCGGTCTTCGACCACCACGCGCAGGTGCTCACGCTCGAGCAAGGTGGAAACCGAAACTGAAGTTTTCTCCGGGCTGTATTTGATGGCATTGTCTATCAGATGGCTGACGGCGCGCGTGATCAGGCTCTTGTCCACCACGATCGGCGGTATAAAAGGATTGGCCGTTTCCACCAGCCGGATGCGTTTTTTCTTGGCGGTTTCCTGCAGTTCGCCCACGACCTCTTTGACGATCAGATCGAGTTTGACCGGAGATTTTACCACATCGCGTTTGTCGCCCTGCTGGAGCCGCGCGACGGAAAGAAAAGTGGTCAGCATCTTGGAGAGACGATGCGATTCGCCGGCGATGATGCTCAGGAATTCGCGCGCTTCTTCGGGGATGGTTTCATCATCCTGCAGCAATTCGGCAAAGCCCTTGATACTGGTGATGGGAGTGCGCAGTTCGTGCGACATCAGCGAGACCATATCGCTGCGCAGTTTTTCCAGTTCCTTTTGTGAAGAGATATCGCGCAGCGTCATCAGAAAGCAAAGGGGTTTAGTCGCGACATGAGTGTCGTGGATCGAAATATTATCAGGCGGCGCTTTTACCAAAGACAAAGTAAACACCAGCGTCAGATTTTTATCGGGAAAGCTAAGCTCTTTTTGAAAACCTTCTTCCGATTGCAGCACGCGGCGGACGATCAGGTGCGGCTCGCCGAGCATTTCCGATTCAAAACGTTCCAGCAATTGAAAGATATCAAGCTCGGTGGCTTCCTGGCTGGTCAGATTGGCCAGCTGCTTCATCTGCGGATTAAGAAACAACAGTGTTCCGTCAAGATGCGCGATCGCGTGCGCGTCGTTCGCTTTGGAAAGCGCGAGCAGGCCGATACTTTGTTCGCTGACAAACCCGGTGGTGAGATCGCAGACGTCGAGACGGTTCATGGCGGAGGCCAGCGAAAAAGATTTCCACCATTTCCAGGAAAAATCTTTGTCACGCGTCATCTCGCGCTGGAAATCGCAAGCGAGCTGTTCGCTGAGCGATTCGAGCAGCGCCTGGTCATTGCGCTCAAATTTCTCGTGGCTCTTTACAAACAAAGTTCCCACCGCGGTACCGGCGTGAACGAGCGGCAGCGCGATCCGGGTGAAACCTTCGGCGCTCTCTTTTTGCTGGATAATAATATCCTTGGTTGAAAGGGCCTGCTCGCAAAGTTTTACGCCTTCCTGCCAGGATGCGTTGCGCAGAGAGCCGGAACCTTTCTGGATATCGCGCGCGCGACTGACCGGCGAAAGATTTCCCTGGTTATCGAGATGAAAGATTATTATCTCGGAGATGGGCAGGACGGATTTTAAAAGATTGACGCAGCTATCTGTCCGGGCGATCGCCGACTTGGCTTCGTAGGCCAGGGTTTTTTCCGAAAGCAGGCCGAGCTTTTCATGAAGCGTCATATCGGTCTGCCACAGGCGGCTGAATTTTATCGTGACAAAAACGAGCAGCGTGGTTAAAAAGACCGGAATAAAAAGCAGGTCGCTGGCAAACCGCGCCGTCACCATGCAGGTGATAAACCAGAGCAGCCAAAAAATACTAAGATAGATAAAAGTGCGTTTGAAGCTGAGCTTTTCGATCAGCAATCCGACCAGCGTGCCGGAAAGAAAAAGCAGGAAAAATTCCTGCCAGAAATAGGGCGAGTAATTTTCCTCGGTGGGTGAGAGGATCGATGAGAGAAGATTGGTCCAGGCCAGGCCATAGAACCAAACGGCAAAAACGCCCAGCGATATCATTACCGGCAGGCCGAATTTGAGAGTATAGGTGCTTTTTTGCGTGAAAGTTTCTTTCAAAATGACTCCGAGAAATCAAACGTGAACCGAAGGATGGATCTGGTAAAAACGGTGGGCTGGCGCTGGCGCGTTAAACACACCACAACACCTTTTAAAGTATGCAATAATAAGCGTAATTTCGCAAGTGATTTAGCGAAAAACGTAGTGTCCTAATTTGAGTTGCTACGCAGTGTCAGTAGCCCAAGCGTTAGCGCGGGCGCTTTTTTTGCCATAGCGCCCTCCCTTACGGTCGGGCTACTGACACATCATTTCCACTCAACAGGGTGCGCCACCTTAATTACGGATATACGGCCACGAATGTCATCAATAACACGAATAGAGATTTAATTCGTGTCATTTGTGTAATTAGTGGCTAATAAAGATTATGCGGATTTACAATTTTAATGAGAAAATCGACTTTAGAGGCGTTCCGGCACCAGATAGCTTTTTGCCGGCTTGCAAGTGTGCGAAAATGCGTTAAAAATTAAGATGAATCTGATCAAAGACTAATTTTATGAGCGCTCAAGCTGCCGAGGGAATTTCGATGGAAATATTGGAACATGCCGAAGAATGGTCGTGGCATTACTCTAAATGGCCGAAAAATGAAGACTTAAAGGATTATCCGTTCATCAGGAACGAGGCCGCGCCTTTCACGCCGCTCACGCGGGCCCTGCCGATGCTCAATCTCGCGCTGATATCTTCGGCCGGTGGGTATATCGACGGAACCACGGCGTTTGATACGGAGGCTGCGGATGGCGACCTGACCTTTCGCGAAATTCCGATCGAGGTCGAAGCCGCTGATCTGAAGTTTGCCGCGCGCGGCTACGACCCGGCGGCCGTCCGCGAAGATATGAACGCGCAGGTCCCCGTTCAGCGGCTGCTCGAATACCAGGCCAACGGTGTGATCGGCGCGCTTAATCCGATCTGGTTCAGCTTTTGCGGCCACATTCCCAGCGCGGCAAAAATGGCGGACGAAATGCTGGCGGAATTTACCACGCGGGTAAAAAGATACGAGGTACAGGCGGCGCTGATAATTCCCGCTTCGCGGCTGTGCCATCAATCCTGCGCGCTGCTCGCACGGTCTCTCGAAGCCAGCGGCATCTCAACCGTCATGCCGACCGTTGACCGCGCGGTGGCGGAAATGGCGCGCGCGCCGCGCATCGCCTATTACACGGGTGAATTCGGCGCCGTCGCCGGCAAGCCCGGCTGGAAACAATACCAGCAGCGCGTGCTCGACGAATCTCTCCGCTGGATCGAAACCTTCGATCAGCCGGGCTCGCGTAAACTCGTGGTCGAACTCGAAACCGCGACTGAAGCGGCGCGCGGGGAAAGATAAATTTGGCCCCTACTGCGCATTTTTTCATTTTAATATCATCTTTCAGTTTGAGTACCCCTTAGGTCGGGAAGGGTCGCTTGCGCCCGCTCTTTAGTCCCGTAGGGACATTATATTTATAGTTAATAATCTAAAGATGATCTTTGGAGTTCCGTGGGAACGGCATATTCCGCTCCTGACGGAGCTTTGGATATTTATAGAAAATATTTCTATAAATATAATGTCCCTACGGGACTTGGTGCGTAGTAATTTAAAGAAGCGGGCGCAAGCAACCCTTCCAGACTGCGAATTTATTTTCCTGAAATATTAATGATTAAAGTTGAATGCTGCTTACATCCGCCACGAGACTTTTAAAATTTTTCCTTATCATATGTCCATTTTTAGATCGCTCGTTCGTCTGAGTAAACAGACGACGGAAAATTTGCCGTTGCGAAAAATTAATAAGGAGCGATCATATGGAACAGAGAATTAATTATTTTGAAAAAGGAAAAGACGCGATAAACGCATTGTTCGGCATTGGAAAATACCTGGCGAAATCATCGGTAGACAAGCCGCTTTTAAATTTGCTGTCGTTCAGGGTTTCACAGATCAACGGCTGTGCGTTTTGTTTGGATATGCATTCGAAAGATCTGCGCGCCGAGGGTGAGACGGAGCAGCGTCTTTATATGCTTAGCGCCTGGCGCGAATCGCCGGTTTATACGGCCCGCGAACGCGCGGCGCTGGCCTGGGCCGAAGAAGTAACGCTGCTGCCGAATAATGAGGTCTCGGATAAGGTCTACCGGGAAGCAAGAGAACAGTTCAGTGAAACTGAATTGATCGATCTGACGATGGCGGTTAATACGATCAATAATTGGAACCGCTTGAACATCGCGTTTCGTACCCGGCCGGCAACTATCAGCCGGGAATGTTCGCCAAAGCGGCAGGCTAAATAAACGGTTCAGAGTTCAGAGTTCAGAGTTCAGAGTTCAAGGTTCAGAGTTCAGAGTTCAGGGTTCAGAGTTGTACATTCACGCGCGGAACTCTGAACCTCGAACGTTGAACCTATTTATCGCGTCGGGAAATCCAATACGTCGGCGCGGGTGATGATGCCGGTGATACGTTTGAAATCTTCTACCAGCACGGCCGGCGATTTATGCAGCATCGGCACGATCTTGTTCAGGTTGGTATCGACATCCACTACCGGAAAACTTTTCTCCATTATTTCTTTGACCGGCGATTCCATCAGGTCCCGGTTCTCCAGCAGCTTTGCCAGCACGCGGCTTTCCTTGAGCGAGCCGACCGATCTGCCGTCGTCAAGCACGGGCAGCTGGGTGACGCTGTTGTCGTCCATATATTTGAGCGCCTCGGCAATGGTGGCGTCCGGCGTGACAAAAAGCAGGGCACCCGGCGAAGAAGAATTCTTGGTCTCGGCCACCAGGCGCGCGGTCACGCGCTGCGGTTCGAGCAGAAGTTTTTCCTTCATCCACTCGTCAGAATGAAACTTGGTCAGATAGTGTTCGCCGGTATCACAGACAATAAAGACGACGACCGCGTTCGCGTCCAGGTCTTTGGACACCTTGAGCGCGCCGGCGAAATTCGTTCCGGTCGAACCGCCGCAAAAAATTCCTTCAACGCGGGAAAGCTGGCGGGCGTATTCAAAAGATTCGCGATCGGTGATGTTGATGATCTCATCGATGAACTTCATGTCGGCGTTTCCTACGGGCAGGCTTTGCCCGATGCCTTCGACCAGGTAGGGTGTCGCTTCCGGCACCAGTCCGGATTCTTTGTAAGTTTTAAATATCGAACCATACGGGTCGGCGCCGATGATCCTGATGTTCGGATTTTTTTCTTTCAAATAACGGCCGGTCCCGGAAATGGTTCCGCCGGTGCCGACGCCGGAGACAAAGTGCGTGATCTTGCCTTCGGTCGCATCCCAGATTTCCGGGCCGGTGGTGCGATAATGAGCAGCCGGGTTTGCCGGGTGATTATATTGATCGGGATAAAAAGAGTTCGGTGTTTCCTGGGCGACGCGTTTGGCTACTTCGACATAGTGATCCGGTGTGCCGTGCTTGGCCGCTGCCGGGCAAATGATAACATCCGCGCCGAGCGATTTCAGATAGCGGTTCTTTTCCATCGAGACTTTATCGGTCATCACGAAAATACATTTGTAACCCCGGATCCCGGCAACCAGCGCCAGTCCGATACCGGTGTTTCCCGAAGTCGCTTCGATGATAGTCCCGCCCGGTTTGAGGGTGCCTTCTTTTTCGGCGTAGTCGATCATCGAGATGCCGATGCGGTCTTTTACCGAGTAGCCCGGGTTAAGGCTCTCCATCTTGGCGAGGATGGTCGCTTTAATGCCGTTCTGCTTTGCTAATTGATTGATCTTAACTAAAGGTGTGTTGCCGATGAGGGATAAAATATTTTCGTGAAAACGCACTTATTTTTGACTCCGAAGAAGTTTTGGAAATTGACCAGCTTGTAAAGGGAAGTTTATGTTTAATTATAAGTTATCGCAAGATGGCAGAGCCGCGAAGAGAAAACGGAGTCAGTACCGGGAACGCAGTGACCGGCTTATCTTATCGCTTGAGCAGTCGCGTCAGTGTGTGAACAATTCGCTTCGCTCAGAGCCGGTCACTGCGTTCCCCGGTACTGACAAGAAGTGTCTCGCCGGTCGACCTAAACGTGCTGCGCCTTGGCCCAAAGCTCGTTTTTGCGAGCGAGCAGCCGCGCGGGATTATTGGTAACGATGGCGTGGATGCCGAGATTTTCGGCGCGCTTTACCCAGGCGGGATGGTCGGCGGTCCAGATGGTCACCGGGAAGCCGTAATCTTCGGCTTCGCGCACGGCATTTGGCGTCGCCAGCGAGTAATGAAGCGAGATCTCATTTGCCTGGAGTTCGAGCGCCTTGGTGACAAGGCGGTTTCTCGGTTTTATCAAATGCATGAACTTTGGCGCGAAAAGCACAGCGATGCGAGCTTCGGGCAGCCTGGCGCGAAATTTGGTCAGCGCTTCCAGGTTAAAACTCTTAATGATGATCCGCGGCAGCAGATCGGAATTGCCGATCATCTCGGCGATAGATTCCACCAATGCATCGCAGGTTTTTTTCGAGCACTTCATTTCCAGGTAGATCAAACCCTTGGTTTTACGCAGCAGGTCCAGCAGATCGGAAAGCGCGGGGACGGTCTCGGCGGAAAATTCTTTTCTCGCTTTACTGGGATGCTTTTTATTGAACCAGGTCCCGACATCGATCTTGCCGAGTTCGTGCGAAGAATAGCCGCTCACCCGCCCGCTGAATCCGGCGGTGCGCTGCAAGGTAGCATCATGGATCACCACGGGGACGCGGTCGCGCGCCAGCCGCACGTCAAATTCCACCCCGTCCGCGCCGTCTTTGATCGCCTGCTTAAAAGCGGCAAACGTATTTTCCGGCGCAAGCGCGGACGAACCGCGGTGCGCGATAATTAGAGGCTTGTGGTTGTTGTCGCCTGACATTTAGTAGAAATTCTTTTATCGTGCCTAAGTTTCCATCCAGAGCTTAGGCCAGGAGCTGATGCAGTGTAAGTCTTCAGTTATGTCGAACCTAGTAAATAGTAGCGCAAAAACTAAAATTTTATAAGGAAAGCGCAAACCGGAGAAAACAAGCATTCGCTTTTTATTTTTCAGCCAGAAGTTTTTTGATCATCTTCTCGATCTCGTCTTCGCGCGCGCTGTTGCTGCCGCTGTTGATATAACGTATCAACCCCTTACGGTCTATCAAGACAACCGTGGGCAGGGTATTCGCGTTGTAAAAAGAGGTGTTGGCGCCATCTTTCGCGACCGCTACCGGGTAAGGCATGCGATGGGTCTTGATAAAACTTTTGATCGTTTCAAGCTCGGCCGGCTCGTTGTCCGGTAATCCGTAACCGGAACCATAATAACGGGTTGCGCCTACTATCTCCAGTCCCTGTTCCTGATAGCTCTGCTGCCAGCGGGAGAGCTTTGGAATGGCCGCGATACATGGCCCGCACCAGGTCGCCCAAAAATCGATCAGGACGACCTTACCATTGAGATCCGACAATTTCTGCGCGGCGGGCAGCCAACTATCCACTGTTAACTCAGGCGCTTTCGTGAACATTATTTCATATTGCCGCTCACGCCTCATCAAAAGCCGCCTTACTTCGGCCAGCGCGCCCGGGTTGCGAAAAAGCTTGTCGATGGAACCATTAGTTTTTTTGTAAAAAGCCATTGCCTCGGCTCTTTGCCCTGATTCGATCAGGAGCATGACCGCTTTATCGGTGGCGTTAAAAAAAATGTCCCACGAATCATGAAAGGCCCCGACCTTTTGCAGGTCTTCGAGAGTGGAAATCGCCTGCTTGGGGTCGCCTTTTTCTTTCTGGATCGAAAAAAGAAGCACCGCAAGCTGAGAGATCTTGTAGATCTCGGTCGGCCTGGCCTCTTTTTCTTCAAAATATGCTTTGATGGCCCGATAGGCTTCGCCGGCATGAGCGGCGGCCCGGTCAAAGTCCTTCCGGTCATTGTAATTTCGCGCCAGCATGCTTTCCAGATCGCTTTTGTCCTTATTTTTTACCGGCGCATTCTTTGAATACTCAGCCAGCCAGGTTTCGGCGGTGCTCACATCTGACCTCGAGGTGTATACGGCCACCAAGAGGAAACGAGCGCGCTGGGCTTTTTCGGGATCGGGGTTATCTGAGGCCAGGAATTTTCCAAAGGATACGACCGCGCCGTCAAAATTGGCGGAGAGGTTTTGCAGCAAGGCGAGAAAATAATTATCTTCGGCGGTTAATTCCGGCCGGGCGGAAATATCGGCGGCATAACGGGCAGCCATTTGGCGCTGGTCACGCAGGACCTGCTCGTATTCAGCCTGGGGCCGGGGCGGAACGATCTTTCTCATCTCGACAAATTTCTTGTCGGCATATTCACTAGCCTCGGTAAAAAGCTTTTCCGCGCTCGGCAGATCAGCCGCCGCCATACCCGGGGCGATAACTGCTGCCGAGGGCACAGCTGCAACTGTCTGCGGGGCGGCGTTTCCCTGGGCAAACGAGTCTATAGCCAGAATAGTGAGAAAAAGTATTAAAACCGCTCTTTGCATACTTACAATGTAATTACAGTTCACGCGGAAACCACCTGAGTAAAACGCCCGGGCGTCAACACCTTGGAAAATCTCGAATCTTGCCCGTCGATTATTTGTTTTGCCAGCATCTGCGCTGTGACAGGAGCCAATAGAATACCATTTCTATAATGTCCTGTAGCTACATAAAGCCCACCGATATTATTATAATGGCCGATAACCGGCAGCATATCTGCGGCACAGGGGCGCAAACCCGCCCATTTTTCACTAATTTCGATCTTTTTTAGCTCCGGGGCGATCTCGTAAGCCGATCTTGAGAGAGATTCGAGTCCTGATGTAGTCACATTTTTATCAAAACCCGCCTTTTCCACTGTAGCGCCCGCCAGAAGCCTGTTGTCCGCTCTCGGGACCAAATATCCGGCCGAAGACATTATTACCCGCGTGAAAAGCCGTTTCCCGGGCTGAAAGCTTATCATCTGCCCCCGCACGGGTATTACGTCTAACGCTAAAGAGCGGTTTCTTTCGGCTTCTCCTCGCTCGCCAAGCGGTATAAGAGAAGACCAGGCTCCCGCTGCCAGGACAACGATCGGCGCCGAGAAATTCCCCGCAGGCGTTTCCACACCGGCTATTTTGCCGTTTTCCACCAGCAGCGACGTTACTGGCGTATTTTCCACAATTCTAATGCTGCCTCTAACATTGGGCAGTTTGAGAGAGGCCGCCAAAGCTTTAACCAGCAAACGATTTTCCACCTGCACATCGCGGGGGAAAAACAATCCGCCCTTAACTGCTGAGGAAAGCCGCGGCTCCAATTCCAAAAGCTCCCGCGTATCGAGCTTTTGCACCGGAAAGCCGGCCGCGTTTTGCCAGCTATAGATATTGTCCAGGCGCCGGGAATCGTCTTCGCTAAAGGAAACCGACAGCGTACCGCTGGTCTCGAGTTCGATGTCGATCCCGGTTTCGGCCTTTAATTCTTCGGCAAAACCTTCGTACAGCCCGCGCCCTTGATAACAAAGATCAAAAAGATCGTCACGTTTTTCGGCATCGGCTTGCGCGGTAAGCATGCCTGCCGCCGCAGAACTGGCTTCCTGTCCCAATCGGCCGCTATCGAGCACCGTGACCTGGCCTACGCCATTTTTCTTTAGCGCGCGCGCGATGCTCATTCCTATTACGCCGCCGCCGACCACCAGGACATCAGAAATTTCTTTATTACTTATGAACACTTGATACTACGATCCACTATTGCACCATACTAACATACCAGTTACCCCTGCTTCAGCCCCAGGGTTACCGGCGTGCGACAGCAAAGGTGCGGTAGTTTACCCCGCCAATATTCCGCAAAGCGCCAATTTTGTCCTTCCAGCTCTTCGCCAAATGAGAAATTTAAGGACACCCGGGTGCCGCAAGCCTCGTATATAAGCCATTTAAATCTTTGTCAAACAATATAGTTGGGCCATGGGGATAATGGCATATCGCTTGCTATGACCTTTTATGGACAGGCTTCTTTACCCGTACCACGGCCTGCAGTAAATCCCTCTCGGTTTGGGAAATCAATATTTATACATAGTTTAATGACGAGCGATCTGACACTAAACGGAACGCAGGCGGAAGTTCAACGGACAAGCCGCTTGTTAAATTTACAGCGCCAGTCGGTTTATAAAAACACCGACCGGCTTTTCGCCGTTTTACTTCCGCTGCAATGGATCGCCGGGATCATAATTTCCTTCACGCTGGTTTCGGGTGTCTGGGACGGAGTCGTTTCAGAGTCTGATTCTGCTATCCGGACGGCAATTCTTCTCGGGACGCTGATCACGATACCGCCTTTTCTTTTGGCCATTCTTTACCCAGGTAAGGCGATCACACGTTACGCGGTCGCGATCGGACAGATATTGATATCCGCCCTGCTGGTTAATGCCGCGGGCAATCGCACCGAAAGTTATTTCCACCTTTTTGGTTCGCTGGCACTCCTTTCCTTTTACCGGGATTTGAGATTGCTGATCTCCGCCAGCGTGCTTTCTTTTTTCAGCCACCAGATCGCCGGGTTTTATTCCGTTTTAGGCGGAGCAAACTCCAGCTTTAATATTTGGCGTTCATTAGAGCTTACCGGGTGGCTGATCTTTGAAAATGTATTTTTGACCGTCTGGGTGCGTACTACCGTTACAAGCATGCGGCAAACTGCCATACGCACCGCCGCGATCGAGGCGAATGAAGAACGCTATCGCGCAGTGGTCGAGCAGACGACCGAAAGCATCGCGCTGATCGATCCCGAGACTTTAAAAGTGATCGAATTCAATAAGGCGTTTCGCAAACTCCTCAATTATCAGGACACCGAGGAGATAAAGTCGCTAAGCGTCCGCGATTTTTCTACCGCCACGGAGGAACAGCTGGCCGAAGTGAGTGAGCATTTTCTTCAGAATGAAACCTCACTATCGTGGGAACGGGCCTACCGTCGCCGCGACGGGTCGGAGATATTAGTCGAGATCAGCGGGAGCCTCATCAAGTTCGACGGCAGAAAGGTGATCTGCGCAAACTTTAAAGACCTCAGCGATCGCCAACGGGCCGAGGCTGAAATGCAGCGGCTTGCGCTGGTCGCGCAAAAAACGCAAAACTCGGTGGTCGTTTGCGACCCCGAAGGCAAGATCCAGTGGGTCAATGAAGGATTTATGCGCGTCACTGGCTACGAAACGGAAGAGGTGATCGGCAGGCATCCTATCAACGTTCTTTGCGGCGACGAAACCGACCGAAAGACCCTGGCGGAGATCTTTAAAGCGGTGAACGCCCAACTCCCTTTTGACGGTGAGATCTATTATTACAAAAAGAACGGCTACGGTTATTGGGCATCGATGTCATTGACACCGATCAAGGACAACCACGACGTTTTGCAAGGTTTTATCTCCATCGAAATGGATATCACCGAGCGAAAGAAAATGGAATCGAAGCTGCGCCACGCTTATGAAGAATTGGAACAGCGCGTTATCGAGCGCACCAGCGATCTGGTAAGAGCAAACAAGGTAATGCAGCTGGAGGTAAGCGAGCGCAAAAAGGCTGAGATCGAGGTGCGAAATGCGCGCGAGTTTTTGAAAAAGGTCATCGATCACGTGCCGACGCTGATCGCGGTAAGAGACAACGAAGATAAATTTACGATGGCCAACAGCGCCTTTGCGAAAATGCTGGGAACTACCGTGGAAAAAATGATCGGCAAGACTCCTTCAGATTTTCACCACGACGCGGAAGAGCTGCGCAGGATACAGGAAGAGGACAATATCGTTTTTGAGCAATGGTGCGAAAAACCGATCTACGAAGAAAGATATACGGACGCCAAGGGAGAGGTCCATTATCTGGAAACGATCAAGCGGCCGCTCTTTAGCGACTCCGGCAAGAAAAATATTCTGGTTATCGCCAATGATCTGACCGACCGCCGGTCACTGGAAGGCCAGCTCCGCAGCGCTCAAAAACTGGAATCGATCGGGCAGCTTGCCGCGGGCATCGCGCACGAAATAAATACCCCGACGCAATATGTTTCCGACAATATCAGATTTCTTGAAGATGCCAACAACGACATAAGGTCGATACTCGAAAAATACGATGAACTGCTGCAAGCCGCCGAAAACGGCAAGTTTGAGCCTCCCCTGGTCGCAGGCCTTCGTAAGGAAATGGAAGTTATCGACCTTGAATATCTTTTGACCGAAGTTCCCACCGCCATCTCCCAATCACTCGACGGTGTTTCCCGGATCGCCAAGATCGTCCAATCGATGAAAGACTTTGCCCACCCGGGCTCGACCGAAAAATCGGCTGTCGATCTGAACAAAGCGATCGAAAGCACCATCACCGTGGCGAGAAACGAGTGGAAATATGTCGCCGAAATGGAAACAATTTTTGACGAAACACTGCCGCCCGTCCCCTGCTTTATCGGTGAATTTAACCAGGTAGTTTTGAACATGATCATCAACGCCGCGCACGCTATCAAAGACGTTGTCGGTGACGGCGGGGAAGGTAAAGGAAAGATAACTATTTCAACCAAAGTGGTGAAGGGCGATTGGATAGAAGTGCGGATCAAAGACACCGGGACCGGCATTCCCGCAAAAGTACAAAACCGCATTTTCGACCCGTTTTTTACGACCAAAGAGATCGGCAAAGGCAGCGGCCAGGGCCTGGCAATCTCGCATTCGGTAGTGGTGGACAAACACGGCGGCAAACTCAGTTTTGAAACGGAAGAGGGTAAGGGAACGACATTCATAATCGGCCTCCCGGCTATCGCTCACGAAAATTCGGCGGTATCAACGGTATGATAAATATTCTTTTCGTCGACGACGAACCTAACATATTAAGCGGCCTGCAAAGGATGCTGCGGACGATGCGGCACGAGTGGGAAATGTCTTTTGCCTCGAGCGGCAGCGAAGCGCTGCAGATGGTAAAAGACAAAAGCATTGACGTCATCGTTTCCGATATGCGAATGCCGGGAATGGACGGCGCGCAGCTCCTGCAAAATATCCGCAGGGATTTCCCGCAAGTGGTGAGAATAATCCTCTCCGGTTATTCCGAAAGAGAAATGATATTGCGCTCCGTCGGCACCACCCATCAATTTCTTTCCAAACCGTGCGACGCCGATTCGCTGCGGGCGACGGTCGGCCGTGCCTGCGCGCTGCGCGATCTGCTGACCGACGAAAAATTGCGCCGCCTGATCTCGCAGATGCCGACGGTCCCCAGCATGCCGACGGCCTATGAGCAGCTGATGCAGGAACTCGAAGCGACGGAGCCGAGCATGCGAAAGATCGGCGAGATCGTCAAGCAGGACATCGGCATGACGGTCAAGATACTTCAGATCGTAAATTCAGCCTTTTTCGGCCTGCGCCGCACTATTTCGGACGCCGGCGAAGCGCTGACATTTCTCGGGCTGGACACGATCACTTCACTTACTTTGAGCATTGGTGTCTTCTCGCAGTTTGAAGGCAACGTCGCGGCAAAGCGCCGCCTTAATGAGATCTGGAATCACAGCATTGCGGCCGGAACGCTGGCCAAAAAGATCGCCGGCAAAAAGTACCGGGAAATGGCCAGTGACGCTTTTACCGCCGGATTGCTCCACGATATCGGCGAGGTCGTATTGGCCGCTAATCTGCCCGACAAATTTCTCGACGTGGAAAAGTTGATGAAAGAAGAAGGGCTGAAAAAGATCGAAGCCGAAAAGGCCGTGTTCGAAGCTTCGCATGCCGAGGTAGGCGCTTATCTCCTCGGGCTGTGGGGGCTGCCTAACCAGGTGGTTGAAGCGGTGGCTTTTCATCATGATCCGGGAAGCTATGAGTCGGCGTCATTTTCCGCTTTAACGGCGGTACACGTCGCCAATTCGCTGCATCGCGGGGCGCGGACGGTGGAAAAAATCGAAAATGCCGACCCGATCGATCATGCCTATATCGAAAGGCTCGGCCTGCAAAGCGAACTTGAAGAGTGGCGCGCGATCGCGACAGACCTGCCCGAAAGAGATCTAAGAGAGAGAACAAAGATGGAAAACATTAACAAGAAAATTTTGTGTATCGACGACGACCCGAACATTCTTGAGGGCCTCAGACGCGGTTTGCGCCGCGACTTCAATGTTTTTACCGCCGAAAGCGGCCTGGAAGCATTTGGCGTAATTAAAGAAGAAGGCCCCTTTGCCGTGGTCGTTTCCGATATGCGGATGCACGGGATGAACGGCGTCCAGGTGCTCAGCCGCGTGCGCGAGATCGCGCCCGATACGGTGCGCATAATGCTGACCGGCAACGCCGACCAGCAAACCGCCATGGACGCGGTCAATGAGGGCAGCATCTTTCGCTTTCTGACCAAACCCTGCGCGCCCGATGCGATGATCCACGCCCTGAATACGGGCATTGAGCAATATCGCCTGCTCACCGCGGAAAAGCAGCTGCTGGAAGAAACGCTCAACAACAGTTTGCAGGTGATGGTGGAAATACTGGCGGTGGTAAATTCGACCGCCTTTAGCCGCTCGACCCGCGTGAAAAAACTGGCGCGTAATTTGGCGACCCGCTGCGGCATTCTAAACGCCTGGGAAGTAGAGATCGCCGCTATGCTTTCACAGATCGGCTGTGTGGCGGTGCCGGAAAGCGTTCTGCAAAAAGTCGTTATGGGCCGGACGCTGACCGGCGAAGAATTCGGCTTGCTGCAGCAGCATTCACAGATCGGCCACGACCTGATCGCCCGCATCCCGCGAATGGAAACCGTGGCGGAGATCATTCTCAATCAGAACCGCAAGTTTGAAGATACCCAGGATCCGAACGTGAAAAACCGCGATGCCGTGCGCGGCGCGCGTATCTTAAAGGTCGTGCTGGATTTTGACAAGCTTCTCGAGGGCGGCCAGCAGCCGACCACGGCTTACAAGGAACTGATGAACCGCGCCGGTTGGTACGAGCCTTCGGTGCTGGAAAACCTGAAAAACTTTATCGACAACGCATCGGAGCAGATGGTCAGCATGACCATCCCGATCGGAAAAATCAAGGCCGGCATGCAGCTGGACGAAGCGATCTTTTCCGCCAATGACGTGCTGCTGCTTTCACAGGGACAGGAGATCACCCCGGCGCTGCTGGTACGCCTGGTGAATCTGGCCAGCACGGGAATGATCGCCGATATGATCAAGGTAAAAGTGCCCGTCGATGCCTTTGAATTTGCCGAGTTGGCCGAACCGGCTGAGGCAGAACTGGAAGCGGCCTAAGCGGTTTTATGGAGCGCGGGCATCTCTGCCCGCAAAGACGGCAAATATCCTCTTCTCCGTCTGTACCCGAACGTCGCGAGTGTTCGTTTGCGGGCAGAGATGCCCGCGCTCCATAATTGTTTTACTTTCAACTACGTTGTAAATTAAAAGCGGTCATATTTTGGCCGCTTTAATTCTTTTAAATTATGAAACACACCATTACATTGATCCCGGGCGACGGCATCGGCCCTGAGATCGTATCGGAAACGGTCCGCATTATCGAAGCGGCCGGGGTGGAATATTGAATGGGAAACGCACCTGATGGGCGCGCAGGCGCTGGAAAAATACGGCGTTACCATTCCCGAAGCGGTCATCGCGTCCGTTCAAAAGAAACAAGGTCGCGCTCAAGGGGCCGCTGATGACGCCGATCGGTAAAGGATTTACTTCGGTAAACGTCGGCCTGCGCAAAGCGCTCGATCTTTACGCCAACGTTCGCCCGGTGCGGCGCTGCCCAATGTCGCATGCCGCTATCCGGAACCTGGACCTGGTGGTCGTGCGCGAAAATACCGAGGACCTCTATGCCGGGCTTGAGCACGTGGTCGTACCGGGCGTGGTCGAAAGCATCAAGATCATTACCGAAAAAGCTTCGACGCGAATCGCGCGTTACGCGTTTGAATTCGCCAAACTGCAAAACCGTAAAAAAGTGACCGCCGTGCACAAGGCGAATATCATGAAGCTTTCGGACGGGCTTTTCCTCGAATGTTTTTACAACGTGGCGAAAGATTACCCCGACATCGTGGCCGACGACAAGATCATCGACAATTGCTGTATGCAGCTGGTGATGCGGCCCGAACAGTTTGACGTGCTGGTGCTGGAAAACCTATATGGCGACATCGTGTCCGACCTGTGCGCCGGGCTGATCGGCGGGCTGGGGCTGGCGCCGGGCGCCAACATCGGCGAAATAGGCGCTGTTTTCGAAGCCGTGCACGGCTCCGCGCCGGACATCGCCGGCCAGGGCATCGCCAACCCGACCGCGCTGCTGATGTCGGCAATTTTGATGCTGCGCCATATCGACGAAATCGAAGCCGCCGATCGCGTGCAAAAAGCGATGCTCGAAATTTATGCGGAGGGAAATATCCGCACCCGGGACCTGGGCGGCACCGCCAGGACCGCGGAATTCGCCAACGCGATCATCGAGAAGCTCAAAAGTTAAAAAAGATCAAAATCGATGTTTCAGTGTTTCAGGAGGGTGGTACAAATGAAACACCTGAAACACTCGCAGAGGAGTTTTTGCCCGGAAACGATTGAGTGTGCCGCACTTACGGCCCCGGTCAAAAAAAACGAGATGAAACACGCCTTTGGCTGTTTGCACTATATTAGAAAGAACGGCACCGTTTTCAGGCCGCAACTCACTGTACACGGCAACACCTTATGATAATGCAGCCGTTGCGTTCCGGCAGAGGTAATAATAAATGAAACGGGTTATATTGCTCTGTTTTGTGAGATCTTTTTACGGACCTGGAATTTTATATCTTCGTTCCTGCGTTAAAAATAAAAGGGCTGGGATTTCCCAGTGCCCAGCCCCGCGCAATCTCTAAGGGAGAGATTGTTTTTCTCCTTTTGAGTTAGGAGAATGATATTTTTTACCACAAGTTTTTGGCCCAATGCATATTAAACTTATCCAGGTGAAAGATATTGGCAAAGATCACTGCAAGCACGAACCTTTGTGTCAGACTTAAGCAGTTTTTTTGCCATTATTTATTTAACGAAGAAGGAAAATACTCCCCTCCTTACGAAGGAGGGGTGGCAGCGCGCTTCGCGTGACGGGGTGGTTCTCTAAATGAATGCGGGAGGGATGCCCGCGCTCCATTTTTCTTACTGTTCACATTTTGGCAATAATATATAACTCAACAGAACCGGTTTAAGCTCCGTAGGAGCGTCATATTTATAGAAACGCAAATATAAAAAATCTTCGAGCTCCGTAGGAGCGCCATATCTCGCTCCTACGGAGCTGTTGCTTTATTTTCTGACGATACTATAAACATAGCGTTCCTAACGGAACTCAAAGCGTACCTGGATCCAAAGTTACGCATTTACATATGGTGATCCGATAAGCTGAGTCAGATATATATATTACCGTTGGATTTAACCAGTCATGCTCATCTCCGGTTTAGGATTCGCTGAAGATCAGATCATTTTATAAAAGGGTGCCCGGCATCCTTTTTTTATTGCAACGCGAATAGTGATTAAATGTTCTAATTAACTGCCGGCATTATCCGGCCAGAGGTGAGAAGGATGAAAAAATTTATACCGCTTTTATTCGTGGCTTTGATACTGGGGTTGATACAGGTTTCTTTCGCGCAGGCGCAGGGCCAGATGCAGCTGCGCGCGGGCCAGCAAAAGTCGATGGCCAACGGCAAGGTACGCGTTAAATTTATTTCGGTGACGGAAGATTCGCGCTGCCCGGCGGACGTCGATTGCGTCTGGGCCGGCAATGCGAAAGTAAAGATCCAGGTCTGGGTCCGCGGCGGCGAAACCAAAATTTTCGAACTGGACACCAACGGCGGCAACAAAGCCGGCCAGGCCGACGCCTACCGCGTCGAACTCGTTTCACTCACACCGGCCCGCCATTCAAAGAGAAAAATAAGACGGAACGATTATCGCGCGACTTTCTCAATAACCCGGTTGACCAGGTGAACCCATGGCATTGCCACTCTTTATTGAGCGCAGTTTTTCTTAAGCGCTTCTATTTGCGCTTGTAAACCTTTGTTTTCCTCCTGTAAACCTTCGTTGGTTTTTTTAAGCTCACGGGCGTGCATAACAGAGTCCACGACTTCCTGGGCCGTCTGATTTCGCTGTTCGGCTTCGTCGGAAAGTTTACTGATCTGATTTTTCAGCCGCGTTTTTTCCGCTTTAAATTTTTCGATATCCACTTCCAGATCGTGCTTTTGATTTTCCATCTTGATAGAAGTAGCTTGAAAATATCCGCTGAAGTACACATAGGCCAGAGAGAGTATTGCGAGCAGCGTTGGTAAGGCGGCAAACCAATTAGTAGAATTTTTCCACCATGGCCTTTTCAATTGTTCTATTTCAAGCCTGGTCTTCTCTTGCTGGAGGTCGAGGGATATCCGGTCGCGGGAGGGTGTTCTTTTCATAAATTTCAGCCTTCATTCATCATTTATAGATATATTAGCTATGTTTACCGCAAGAGCTTTTTTATATTACTAAAAATGCTTGACGATGTTTAGTTTGCATGATAAGTTGCTAGCTTACGCCGAATTCTCCCTGTGTTCGGCGTAAGACTCTAACTCTCATTAAGTTAAGGAGAACCAAATATGAAACTTCCACTTCGAGGTTATTCAATAATAACTCTCGTATTACTCACTGGTTTGGTTATTTCCGTAAGTTGGATTTCTTTAAGCCAGACACAAAAACCGCTCGACGGCCCGGCTGATGGGGTCAGTTGGAAACCCGTCAAAATAGCGGTCAGTTCAGTAAATTCCAAATTCGATCTCACCCTGCCGGCTTTGAGTAAAGGCTCGGACTGGATCATCGGAGTTTCGCCGGTGAAGGCCGGTGAGAATGAAGAGATCGTGGCGGGATTGGTGTCCTGGGAAAACACGGGGGCCAGTAAAAAATTCAATTTCGAAAAAATTTCGGCGATCACCAATTATCCGGAAAATTTATGCGAACTGACGCAGGGTAAGTTCAAAATCGGCGACATGGACGGGGACGCGGTCAAGGCACAGAGTTTGGTGGTTTTTCTGAAAATATCCCCGGATACGAAATTAAACATCGTAAAAGACGGAACTTCATTGGCAAATAGAGCGGTCGATTCCGGATTTGTCGTGCAAAACGATATGCCGATGCCGTTGAAGGTGGCCGGCGTTCACACGCTTCTAACCCAGCTTCAAAGCAACCGTTTACTCAAGGTGATGCAGCCGAATAGGGCGACAGGAGGTAAAAATGAATAACATACTCCGAAACCTCGCCGCTGCTTTTCTCTGCTCATTACTAATAGCTTTTCCCCTGAATATTCATGCTCAAGATTGTTTTTTCTCCTCATCAGGTTCTTCCAACGGAGCTTGTGCCAACGCCAGCATAGAGATCACTTGTTCCGACGGCATGTCTTGCTCGTTCTCCTGGGGAGCGTGTGATTACGGCGATGTCATTATCAGTTGGTTTAGCGGCGCGTGTAATCAATAAAATTAGATAGAAAAAATGCGACTGGGAAATCGTCACTTGGCGGTTTCCTTTTTTATTTCAGAACCGGGAGAAAAGGATTAGTCAGCCACATCAAGATCATCATCAAAATAAAATAAGGCACTAAGACGGCGGCGCCGGGAGTTTTTGACGACGCGCCGGGCCGAAGAAGAGCGCGGTGAGCGATGCTGCGCCGAGAGCGGCGGCCGGAGATTCTCCATAACGAAATTGACGAGATAAAGCTTCTTCAAACCCGGGCAAGCTGTTAGAATCTTCACACATTTACAAGATCAGATCTGTAGGATTATCTTATGGAATCTTTTGTGCGACTATTCAGGCGTGAGACGACCTCGAAGGAATTTATCCCGGTTATTGACGGACTTCGCTTTTTGGCCATTTCGATGGTCGTTTTGTTTCATTACGATATGTTTATTCGCGCAAAATCCGTCGAGGTCGCCGGGTTTTCCGAAGAAACGGTGCAAGCCTTTGTTCCCACAGCCTTTTTGGTCATGAACCAGGGGGTCGAATTATTTTTCGTCATCAGCGGATTTATTTTAGCTGTCCCTTTCATGCGCTATTATCTTGGCCTTAGCGAAAGAAAACCGGGGCTAAGAACGTATTTTTTACGGCGCCTGACACGCCTGGAACCCCCGTATGTCGCCGCTGTTATCGGGCTTTATTTATTACAGGTATTCATTTTTGGCAGTAAATTTTCAAACGAGACCTTAACAGCGTCGATGTTTGCCTCGCTTTTTTACGTGCACAATCTCGTTTTCCCAGGCGAATTTCCCTTCATAAATTTCGTTTTTTGGTCTCTCGAGATCGAGGTCCAATATTATATTTTAGCGCCCTTTTTTATCTGGGCGCTTTACCGCATCAAGAGCAAGCACACACGCCGGTTGGTTAACTTGTTACTGATAATCGCGTTCGCATTTCTCAGCTGGCTGATCGAGGTGCATTGGCAGGTCCAAACCAGGACGCTGGCTTTATTTTTACAATATTTTTTCAGCGGCATTTTGCTTTGCGATATTTACCTGATCGATAACGAAGCGCTCGTCCGTTTAAACCGCTGGTGGATATTTGTGGTGGGCCTGGCGATACTGGTGCCGATGGTATCCATCCAGCACGTTTATACCGAAAGCCTTGCTCTTCGGATCGCTTCGCCGCTGGCCATGCTGGCGTTTTATCTGATCGTGTTTGGCAACAACGGGTGGAAAAAAATATTCAGTATCAATGCGCTGACCTTGACCGGCGGAATGTGTTATTCGATCTACCTGCTTTTTCCCTTTGCCTTATCGATGAGCGGAAAAATACTACTTACTCGTTTTCACTTTGAAAACTTTGTCGTTTTTTTCTGTTTCACGCTTATTTTTGTTTGTATTTTGTCGGTGTGGGCCATTGCCGCGATCTACTTTTTGCTGGTGGAAAAACCTTGTATGAAGCGGGATTGGGCCAGAAGGCTTTACGAGAGATTAATAAGCGTAAAAATACCCGCGAGACAAAGATCCTTAGAAGACGCGGCCCGGAATCTTTGGCTAACTTTTAAGGTACGGGTTGGCAATCCACATTAAGATCATCATCAAAATAAAATAAGGCACTATGGAGGCCGCGCCGGGGTAGTCTTTGGCGACGCGCTGGCCGAAGAAAAGCGCGGTGAGCGAAACCGCGCCGAGGGCAGCGGCATAAAAGATGAGCGCGAGCGAGCCGGTGACGAGAAAATAGATGATCCCGGCGGCGGAGAGCAGTCCGGTGAGGAGTTCCAGGACGGTGATAACGCTAAGCATCGGAAAGACCATTCCGCGCAGGAACGTTTTAGAAAAATGCCCGGTGAGCCATTCGAGATTGCCTTTGAAATCGAACACTTTGTCGAGGCCCGACTGGATAAAAAGTATCGCCACCAGCAGGGCGCCAAAAAGCGCGGGAAGGTTTTGGATCAGCAAGTTAATAGTCATATTCAAAAACTCCCCTCCTTACGAAGGAGGGGTGCAGCTTTTAGCTGCGGGGTGGTTCTTTCTTTTCTTTATTCCACCCGAAATTATTTTTAATTACACCAAGAACCCAATCTAGTTCCTCGAATACCGATCTATTTTCGAATCGCAGAATTCTGATGTCCAAGCTCTGTAAATAAATTGTTCGCTGAAAGTCGGCTTCAAAGGCCTGATCCTGAAAATGTACTTCGCCGTCCAATTCTATCGCCAGTTTTTCCGTGGGGCAATAAAAATCAAGGACGTAATTGCCCACACTGTGTTGGCGGCGAAACTTTCGACCATCTAGCTTACCATTTTTGATTACTTTCCAGAGCGATGCTTCGGCGGGAGTTAAGCTGTGGCGGAGAGACTTACGAATCGGTTTTAAGTATTCGAGGTTGTTAAGTTGTTTTCGGTGGGGACGAGAATCATCCTGAAGCGAGTCAGAGATTGAAGAAAGAGAACCACCCCGTCGCGCTGCGCGCGCCACCCCTCCTTCGTAAGGAGGGGAGTTTAACTCTTCTTTTTTATAAGGATCTGTGGGAGATCGTTTCATTTATTCTATCTGCCGGCGGCCTTCGCTTTTTTACTGTTCATCAGCTCTTCGATCTCTTCACGTTCTTTTGGCACTTTTGAGGTCAGGTTGATGTTGCCTTCTTTGGTGATGAGCACGTCGTCTTCGACGCGGATGCCGATGCCGCGATATTTCGGCGGGGCGGTTTTATCATCCGCGGGAACGTAAATGCCCGGTTCGACGGTGAGCACCATTCCTGCTTCGAACGGGCGCGAATTTTTCACATAGTTGTCAGAGAAATAACGCCCGGCATCGTGCACGTCGAGGCCGAGATAATGCCCGAGGCCGTGCATATAATATTTCAGATAAGTTTTCTTTCTGATCAGGTCTTTCGGTTTACCTTTGAGCAAGCCGATCTTGACCATTCCTTCAGTCAGCATCTCGACGGCCAGCTGCTGGCGTTTGACGTTGCTTGAACCGACCGAGGTAATTTCGCAGCAGGCTTTTTGAGTTTCCAGCACGATGTCATAGATGTCGCGCTGCGCCGGTGAATATTTTCCGTTGACGGGAAAGGTGCGGGTGATGTCCGCGGCGTAGCCGTCATATTCCGCGCCGGCGTCGATCAGCAGCAGTTCGCCGTCTCCCAGCGAGCCGTTGTTTTCGATGTAATGCAGGATGGTGGCGTTTGCGCCCGCGCCGACGATCGAAGTGTAAGCCGGGCCGACCGCGCCCTTCCGGCGAAAGTAGGCTTCCATCATCGCCTCGATCTCGTGTTCGCCCATACCGGGTTTGGCCATCTTCATGGCTTTGACGTGCGCGGCGGCGGAAATGTCGGCGGCCTTTTGCATCAGCGCGGCTTCGGCATCGTCCTTGATCAGGCGCATTTCATGAGTGATCAACGAAGGGTCGATGATGATCGCCGGCGGATAGGCGCCGGGCTGGCGCGCGAAACGCTGGCGCGCGTAGTATTCCAGGATCTGCCTGTCGTAATGATCGTAACGGCCGAAACGATAGTAGAGCTTTTCATGGCCGCCGACCAGTTTGGGGAATTCCCTGG
Organism: uncultured Acidobacteriota bacterium; assembly: GCA_963766895.1. Taxonomy (GTDB): domain Bacteria; phylum Acidobacteriota; class Blastocatellia; order Pyrinomonadales; family Pyrinomonadaceae; genus DASYKT01. Next base: position 444,289 of record CAVYCB010000002.1, on the reverse strand, counting down.
CAAAGCTTTCGATCGGCAGCGCTTTGGCCGCGCCGAATTGCTTCATCGCGCCGGCCACGCCAAACCGTTTGCCGTTCCACGTTTCCATCAGCGGGTCGCTCGGGCGGACGAAAAGCGTAAAGGGATTTTTTGTGTTCGAAGGCGCGATCACGGCCACCGCGTCCGGTTCCGGAAACCCGGTCAGGTAAAGAAAGTCCGAGTCCTGGCGAAAGCGGTAGTGCGAATCGTAGGAACGGGTCACTTCGTGTGCGGCGGGGATGATGGCGACGGAGTCGGGCTCCATCCGTTTCATAAACTCTTTTAGCTGCGATCTGATCATCGAATTATTTCCTCTGGTGTTCGGCAGAATTTAAATATTGCAGCGATATTTTACCTTAGCCGCCGGAGTTTGGCACAATAAGACCACGGCTTTTGACGTATTAGCATCAAAAGTGCGCGGAAGAGAAGGGAAACCGTAAAAAATGCATTCATTTTTTAATTCATTTGCTTTTATATTTGTGCTGTTGATAGTGCCGCTTTATGTAAGCTGTTCGCCCGCGCCGTTTCAGAATGAAGAGCAGGCGCTGCAGCAGCTTCGCCAAGCCACCAAAAAAGGCGACCTGCCGCCGGAATCTCTGCCTATCCAGATCGAAAAAGCCTATCCGAACACACGCGCGGCCGCCTTGGCTCGCCTGGTGCGAGCGCGGATAAAGCTTGCCGCCAATGACTTTAACGGTGCGGCCGAGCTGCTCGACACTAATCTTTTCCGGCAAAAGACGACTGTGGCCGACCACGCCCTGATGATGCGCGCGCAGGCGCTGGCAAAAGCCGGAAAGTTTGCCGACGCGCTGCGGGTTTATGAGCAGTTGGTAAAAGATTTTCCGGGTTCACTGCACGTTCGCGATGCCAGGCTCGGCTGGGGCGATTCCGCGATGAGGTCGGGCCAAGAGCCGCTTGTCCCGGCGATACTGGATGAACTTAATGAAAAAAATGACGCAGGCAGTTTGCTGATGACTGCCAGGTCTTACGAGGCGCAGGCCAATCAGATCCAGGCCGTCAATTTTTATCGCCGCGCGTATTTTTACGCCGCCGGCACCGCCGAATCCAAAGAAGCCGAGGCAAAACTTACTTCGCTCACCTCACCGCAACAAAATTTGGCACCGCAAACGTCTGACGAGGCCGTGGCCCGTGCCGATCGTCTTTACCAGGTGAAAAATTACGCTGAGGCGGCGAAGGCCTATACCGCCGCGCTACTGGCTTTTCCCAATCTTTCATCGGTTCAATTTAATTTCCGGCGGGGCGCTTCATTTGCTTTGTCAAAAAGGCCGGACGATGCGGCGTCGGCGTTTGCAGGGGTACCGCAATCGGCGGGCGAGCAAAAAGCGGAAAGCTATTATCTGCTGGCGCGCGCATACGGCACGGCCAGGAACTGGCTGGCGGCGAAACAAGCGGTTAGTGAATTAACCAAAAATTTTACCGGCAGCTCGTGGGTGCCGAAAACTTTGATCGCGCTGGGCGGCCAGGCGCGTGACGCGAACAACAAAGCGGACGAATCTTACTTTTTCAACTCGGCGCTTAATTTATATCCGAATGCGATCGAAATAGCGCAGGCGCAATTCGAACTGGCGTGGCTCCAGCATGACAGTAAGAATTTTACCGTCTCGTCGCAAATGCTGACCGAGCATCTGGCGCGTTACGCGAACAAGGACACGACCTATCGCGGGCGCGCGGGCTACTGGTCGGCGCGCGATTCTGAACGGGCGGGAAAAATCGCCGAAGCCTGTGTGCTCTATGAAGCGATGACCGCGCGGTATGACGCCAACTGGTACGGATACTTATCCCAGCAGCGGCTGGGCGCGCTAAAGGGCCGCGGGCAGTGCAGCGGAAATCGTTTCCCGACGGAATCGGTGGTGATGCGGGCGGCGGCGAATTTGAAAACAGTGACCGTCGCGCCGGAAAGCGCCGGGGCAAGAGAAGACGAAAGGATCCAAAAGGCTGACCAGCTCGGCGTCGCGGGATTGTTTGATTGGGCGCTGGAGGAGCTCGGCGAGGCTTCGAGAACGGCGCCTGGCAGCCCGCGCGTGAACATGGCGACGGCGAGATATTACCGTCAGCGGGACGAAAACACCCTGGCCTTTCTGGCGCTGGCAAAAACCTATCCTGATTATGCGCAGATGGAGCCCGAGGAAATGACGCCGGAAGAGTGGGACATTTTTTACCCGCTGATGAATTGGCAGGACATAAAGACGTGGGGGGAACGACGCAACCTCGATCCTTACCAGATAGCGGGATTGATCAGGCAGGAATCGGTATTTAACCCGCGCGCCAAATCCGGCGCGAACGCTTACGGCTTGATGCAGTTGGTGATACCCACGGCGGGGGCGATGGCGCGAAAATACAGCCCCGGCAATACCGGCATTTACGCGGAAACGCTCTATAACCCGGCGCTCAATATCGAACTCGGCACCGCCTATATGCGCGAGCAGCTGGATAAATACGGCACGCTGGAATATATGGCGGCGGCCTATAACGCCGGGCCGGGACGCGTGGTGACGTGGAAAGCCACGCTGCCGCTCGATATCGACGAATGGGTGGAAGCGATACCTTTTAAGGAAACGAAAGGTTACGTGCAGGGGGTAACGCGCAATATGCTGCAGTACCGGCGGCTTTATGATATGGACGGCCGGTTCAAATCGAATGTCGGTGCGCGCCCGCTGCGGGCAATGATCGATTCGACCTCGCCGGAACAGTTGGCGCAGGAAATGCCGGAGCTTAAGTTAAAAGCCGAGACGGCGGATGAGGAATAGTAAGAGCCTAATTGAAAAATAAATGTAGTAAACCTGGGAGCGCAGGCATCTTGCCTGCAAGCGCGATCCTTCGCGCTAAATGGTTATTAAAATGAAGTAGTTTGTAGATTGCTGCACGATCTTTGCAGGCGGGACGCCCGCGCTCCCAGGTTAACGTCGATCTTTTAAATTTGCGAATCGCTATTCAAGCAAACCAATTTTAAAAAGAATCACCCCGTCGCGCAAAGCCGCGCCACCCCTCCTTCGTAAGGAGGGGAGTTTAAATGGTTATTGCGGTTGTTGGGGCGGCTGTGTCAGCTTGATCTCAAAAAGCTTTTTCCACAGTTTCCCGGTGACATAGATACGGTCGGTGGGCGCGTCATAGGCGATGCCGTTGAGCGTATTTTCCGAGCCGCGCTTGACGTCTTCGGGCGAAATATTACTCAGATCGACCCAGCCGACAAGTTTTCCGCTGCTCGGATTGATACGAGCAATGCGGTTCGGTTTACCTAAAACTTCCGGCGCTTCAGAATGCCAGATGTTGGCCCAGATCTCGCCGCGGATATATTCCAATTCGTTGATGTTCATTAGGGGCGAGCCGTCTTCGCGAAAGACCGGAACGGTTTTTTGGGTCTTGAATGTTTCAGGGTCAAGAAAACGCAGCACGTGGGTGCCGTCGCTCATTATCAGGTGCGTGTCGTCGTGGGTCAGCCCCCAGCCTTCGCCCTGGTAATCAAATTCCTGCAGCATCTTGAAGGTTTTCAGATCGTACGTGTAAGCCTCGCCGTTTTTCCAGCTTATCTGGTAAAGCTTATCGTTAAAGATGGTCAGCCCCTCGCCAAAGATCTCTCGCGCGAGATCGAAATTTTGCGCCACCTTGCCGGTTTTCAGATCGACCCGCCGGAGAGAGGATTCGCCGAATTCGCCGGTGCTTTCATAAAGCCACCCGTCGTGAAAAATGAGGCCCTGGGTGAACGCTCTGGAGTCGTGGGGGTAGGTGTTGACCACTTCGTAACCGTACACCGGGACCGTATTTGGCGTTCGCGTTTTATTAGCCGCCATATTGTTATTAACGTTACCAGCGGGCTTGTTGTTGGCACTATTGTTTGTGCACGAGGCCAGCCCCAAAACGATAAAGGAAAAGATAAAAATAATACCGCGCATAAATTGAGATTTTCTCATAACTTATTGATTAGGGGAAGATTTTTGTGCCAGCGCCTTGTCGATCAATTTTTTCATCGCCTCGACCGAATTCACCGAGACGCGCATTCCATTGATAAAGATCGTAGGAGTGCCGCGTACGCCGTAAAACTCCCCGTCTTTAACATCGTTGGCTATCTCAGCCGCATAAACGCCTTTGTCCAGTTCCGCATCGAATTTTGCGCGATCCAGGCCCAGCTGAGTCGCATATTTTTTTAACGAAGCATTGTCGAGCGCCTTCTGATTGCTGTAAAGGATCTCGATGTATTCAAAAAATTTGCCTTGAGCATTAGCGGCGCCGGCTGCTTCGGCAGCTTTTTCGGCATTAACGTGAACGCTGGGCAGCGGAAAATCCCGCACGACCAGACGAACTTTGTCTCCGTATTGCTGCATCACTTCTTTGACCACCGGGTGCGTGGCTGAGCACGTCGAGCATTGGAAATCCGAGAACATCACTATCGTCACGGGCGCCTTGGGGTTCCCCTGCGCGGGATCGTTGTCGACCGAGATCTTTTGCACGGGGGGCTCCGGTTCGGCAAGCAATATTTTTTGATCGTATTTTTTTGCCAGCCGGTCGCGAAGCAGCGCTTCCAGGCGATCACGCTCGGCATCGGTCTGCTGCTGCATGCGGTCGGTTATTTCGCGGCCGATCAGTTCTTCCGGCCCGACTTTCAGGTTTCTTGCTTCGATCAATACGAGGTTTGCATAAATGGCATCTTCCAGGCCTGCGTTTAAGCGCTGGTACAATTCCATTTCGTTCCGGTACACTTCCGGCTTTACTTTTTCTTCAAACCAATCGGCTGTGACCTTTCGCGTGCCCACGGTTAAAACTATGTCCGACGGTTTAAGCCCCGCGGAATTTATATCCACGCCGGGGGTGACCTTGTACTTCTTTCTCAGCGCGGTCAGGAAACTTTCCAATGCTTTTTGCTCAGGCTCGGCGCGCAGAAAGTAAATTAACCGCGGGCGAACCTCTGTGAGTGCCGCGCCTCCTAATTGATCGCGGTTGGCATCATACACGGCCTTGATCTGGGCTTCGGTAGGCGCGGGCACTTTGCGGCCCACTTCCAGCTCGACCAGGTCATCGACCGAGGTCTTGCGCAGCTTTGCTTCCTCTTCCAACAGTATGTCGCTCACCGCCAGCTCAAATTCCTGCTTCCTCGTTTCAGGGGCTATCAGTTTCCGCGCTTCGTAGAGCTGACGGGCAGCGCGGGGGAGATCGTCAGCGGTGAATGAACGCCCCCCCGCGGTAGCTAAAACGACCGGCTCTGTCTGGGCGAACGTAAGAGTAAATAGGAATAAAACCAGAAAGCTGAGTATGATAAAACGAAAATTCATTGCGTAAACTTTATTGGGTCTTTACCGGTGTTTCAAATTTGATCAGGTCCCGGGAAATTCTCACTGCTTCGTGCGCCGCGGGCTCACCGAAAACCTCCGGGTGAAATATACGAGCAAGAATTTCTATGCCGTCGATAACGCGCGGAGCCGGCCGGCTGAAATACGACGTCGCATCCAGAGCCCAAATATTATCGTTCATAACCGCCGGAATTTCACGCCAGTTAGACGGGAAAAAGGTGTTTTCGAGTTGCCGGCAGGTGTCGGCGGTGTAATAGCCGCAGGGGATGAGAACCATAACATCGGGACGGCTTTCATATATTTGCTCGTAACTTATCGTCACAGACTTTTCGCCGGACGTGCCCAGCAAGCATACGCCCCCGGCCGCCTCAACCTGTTCCGGCACCCAGTGGCCGGGCGCAAAGGGAGGCTCAAGCCATTCCAGCATAAAGACTTTCGGCTGCGCGAGGTCTTCGCGTTCTCTCGCGAACGGCGTCTATCCGCTGCCGCAGGTCATCGACTATCACAGCGGCCTTGTCCGAAGTTCCGGTCAATTCGCCGACGGTTTTGATGTTGGCAAAAATGTCTTCGATGGTGTGGGGTTCAAGCGATAAAACGGTAGCATCCGCCGCATACATGCGGGCGGCTTTCTCGACCGTTTTATAAGAAACGGCGCAGACTTCACAGAGTTCTTGGGTCAGGATCAGATCGGGGTTTAGCTCCGCCAAAAGCTTTTCGCTGAGGTCGTAGATAGATCCATGCCCGTCGAGCTGTGAGCGCACCGCATGATCGATCTCAAGGCTGGTCATCGTTTCGTGCGAAATGCGGCTCGCCGTCATGTGCGGTTTGGCCATTACCGAGGCGGGAAAGTCGCACTCGTGCGTAACGGCTACCAGGCTGTCTTCCAGCCCGAGGGCGCAGACGATCTCAGTGGCGGAAGGCAAAAGCGATGCGATCTTCATAAAGTAAGTGAAAGCCAGAATGTATATTATATCAAGCATCCGGCTTTCAAGCAGTTGAAAATTGAGAATTGATAATGGATAGTTAATTGAATTCTATCTTTATGGATTTGCTCATATAAGCATTAAAAGCTGTCAGCTAATACTGGTTTTACCGGTAAAAGAGGCAGAGCGATTCGTTATGAAAAAGCTTTCCCGCCAGTTTTATCTTCGCGAAGACGCCGTGCAGATCGCCCGTGAACTATTAGGAAAAATTCTGGTGGTACCCGCGGATGACGGCGAACGTGTCTCGGGCATGATCGTCGAGTGTGAAGCGTACATGGGACAGATCGACCGCGCGGCGCATTCCTACGGCGGGCGCCGCACCGCGCGTAACGAGATCACCTATGGCGCCGGCGGATTCGCCTATGTCTTTTTTATCTACGGAATGTATTACCAGCTTAACGTCGTTACCCACACGATCGACACGCCGCACGTGGTGCTGGTCCGCGCGCTTGAGCCGATCGACGGCATCGAAATAATGCGCGCCCGCCGCAACGTGAAAGGCAAAACGATGCCTGATAAAAACCTGACTTCGGGGCCGGGAAAACTCACCATCGCGATGGGCATCGACCGCGGCTTTAACGGCGAAGATCTGCTGGGCGATCGGATCTGGCTCGAAGTAGGCAAAAAGTTTGCGAATAAAGATATCGCCGTGGGAAAACGCATCGGCATCGATTACGCCGGCGAAGACGCGGAAAAACCCTGGCGGTTTTGGGTGAAAGATAATCCGTTCGTTAGTAAGAAATAATTTACAGGATAAAGGGGATGAAAAGGATAATAAGAAAAAATTAATGGGGGGTCAACTTGTACAAATTTAACTCTTGAACGCTTTCTTATTATCCCGTTCACCCCCTCCATCCCTGTGAAAAATATTACCAAATGGAAAAGCCGTCCGAGGTGAACTCCGGACGGCTCTTCGGTGTACTGTTTGGATTGACCTGTATGATCGAGCACGCAAGTCTTTCTACAAACTTGCGCGTTCTAGGTCGCAGCCACCTCACTGATTAAATAATTACTCATAAATTTTTCGATCACCTCCTTTCCAGTGATGCCAAAAATAATAAAATATAAGTTCTTGTCTGTCAATAGTTTTTTGCGCATTAGTTAAGAATTTTCTTTATAATCCGCTGGCTTTGTCTCTAAACTGCTTAATTCAGATGGTCTGCCCTAAAAGTGCTTTAATTCGAACTATCCTTTCGCCCAAACGAGAAAAATACTGTAGCAATAGTAACAATAATTAAGCTAGTTGTTGAATCTTGATTACCGGTAGTTTTGAGATAAATTGCAGCCCCTAACGATGCAATAACAACCACTGCCCTAACAATGAGAAGCCATATCCATTTCCAGAACTCAATATTCGGTGCGCTTTTTTGTATCGTGGTTTGACGACTAAAAACTCTTTAGCGGTTGGCGCAATTTCTTCTAGTATTTTGACGAAACGCCCAAACATTGCATCGCCTTTTTTAGTATGGATGTAGTCTAAGATTCGATGTCCGATACTGACTTCGTAGCCCGGATCGTTTTCATCCCTCGGCTCCATCTCGCTCTCTTCGGTGGGGATTAACTCATCTGCCATAGATGGCTAAAAGTATCACTATAGGATTAAATAGGCAATAAAAACTTATTGCTTTTCTCGCTAATTTGAACTACAGTCTTCCTGCTTCCCCAATCCAAAAAAGTGAGGTGTTCCTACAATGAAAAAAGCATTGTTATTTTGCGGACTTTTCTTTTTACTGGCGATCTCGACTAGCGCCCAAAAAGTTGTTTCTGAAATTCCATTAGCGTAAAGGATGGTGGTTACGAATCATTCCGATATGAGCTTACTCAAACCTCACGAATATGGGGAGATTCTGAGCAACGGGCGGCAAATATGATTTTCAGTGCTATATAGTCGATAAGGACGTTTTGAGAACCTAAAAAACGGCAATCAGTTTCGACGCTTTTATTTATCAGGTCGCGTTACTGTCGCTACTTTTGACGTGACTTTAAATAAGGGATCTACTATCTTGTTTTTAATAATAGTTGGTCTGCAATAACTCCAAAAGCCGTTACTATTCAGTTTTATGAATAAATAAGTTTAGCTTTTATCTTGCTCTATGTTTGGCTTTCTTCGGTTACGGCTGTTTCGATTCCGGCCTCACTTTCAGAATTTCCGTCAGCGCTTTCGGGCGCTAGGTAGTCTCAACGGCTTTTCTTTCTCCATACCTTCAGTGATTTGCTAGAAGCCGCAAAAGAACGTCATAATCATTTTTTTGATAGGCTGTTTGCTAAAAATACCGCAAACACAGCATAAAGCTGCAATCTCCCTTTTTCCTTCAAAATCTTAATTTATAATGTATCGTTCCACAGCGCAGCAGGACGTTGATCTTTGAGTTGTTAAAGCTACTGCAAGTGTTCCATTTCCGTTCCAGATGTTCCACTGTTTCATTCTAAATGGAACATGGAACACCCAGCTCCCCGCTAGTGACGACTACTTCATATACTTATCCAGAAAGTCGGCGACCAGCGGGTACAGGTCGAGGCGGTTTTTGAGTTTGGCGATGCCGTGGCCTTCGTCGTCGTAGAGTTTATACTCGACGATGCCGCCGCGGTCTTTTACGGCTTTGACGATCTGCTCGGCTTCGGTATAGGGCACGCGCGGATCGTTCTTGCCCTGGATGACAAAGAGCGGGCATTTGATCTTATCGACTTTGGCGAGCGGCGAGATGGCGCGCAAAAAGTCGATATCTTTATCCAGCCGCCCATACTCTACCTCGCGCTGGCGACGGCGATAACCGCTGGTGTTTTTCAGAAAGCTTTCCCAGTTGGCAATGCCGACCGTATCGACCGCCGCCGCCCACAGGTCGGGATAGAGCGTGATCGCCGCCAGCGTCATATAACCGCCGTAGCTTCCGCCCATCACGGCGACTTTTTTCGGATCAGCCTCGCCATAGTTTTTTAACCATTCGACGGCGTAGGCAAGATCTTTGACAGAGTCTTCGCGATTTTTGACGTCGTCAAGATGCGTAAAAGTTTTTCCATAACCGGTTGAGCCGCGCACGTTTGTCGCCAGAACGGCGTAACCGCGCGAGAGATAATATTGATAGAGGCCGCTAAAACCGGGACGCTCCTGTCCTTCCGGCCCGCCGTGGACGGAGACTATCACCGGCCCTTTCGGTATGTAGAAAAGTCCCCCTGTAGGGCCGCCTTGAGGGGCGTCCTTAGGGGCGGCTGTAGGGCTTGACGATCGATCTTCAGTTTTCTCTTTCTTTTCGTCGTTAGCGAATTCTTTTGAGAAGCTATATTCGCCTCTTTTTAACATTCCAAAGTTCTTCGGTTTGTAATACCAGGCCGGTATCTCGCGCCCGTCAAAAGTTTTATATTTGATCAATTGCGGTTCAACAAAAGATTCCTGCGGAATGCCGGCGCGGTCGCTCCTGGTGACCTGGGTCAATTTTTTTGCCGCCAGGTCGTAGAGCCAGATATCGGTGTTGTATTTCGCGCTGGAAAAAGTAAAGGCCAGCTTGCTCTCGTCTTGTGAGAAAGTAAGCCCGCCGACGATGCCTTGCGCGGGAAGCTGAATTTTCTCCGCCTTTGTGTCGATCGTCGTGATCAGTGGTTTGCCGTCGGTTTCGGTTTTGCGGAGATAGAGATCGGAAAAGCCTTCGCGGTTTAGAGTATAGGCGATATGGCTGGCGTAGGTTTGCATTTCAATGCTGCCGATATCCCAATTCGTTTCGTCAAGAATTTTTACCTCACGATTTTTATCGCTCCAATCGTTTTTGTCGGCGGCATTTTTTAACCGCATATTCGAAAGACTGTAAAATTCGCGCTTGTCGTTTTGCGCATAGACGATACCGTCCGCGGTAAAATGCACGTCGCCGAACCCGGCCGAGCCTTCGTGCGGGGTGAGCAGCAATTCCTGCTTCGTTTTCAGATCGATCAGATACAAATTATTGTCGAGGCTAAGCTCAATACCGTCGCGCGAGACGATGATCTTTGTCTCGTTGCCGTCGACCGCGGCAAAATCGTTATTGCCGTCGTTTTGATAAAGCAATTCTTCCTTGCCACCCGAAGCAGCCGCAACCGTCCATCGAATAAATATCGAAATAATTTTTGTTGCGTTTGTTCGAAGCGTAATAAATTTTCTTGCCGTCCTCAGACCACTTGCCGAAGTTATGACGAACCGCCGGATCTTTGGTAAGCTCGCGGATCTCGCCGCCGTTATTTGCCATCCAGAAAAATTGGGTGTTTTCATCGCCGCCGCGGGCCTTGCCGAAAACCAGGCCGTTTCCCGCCGGCGACCAGCGGACAAAACCGATATTGTCATCGTAACTGGTGATCTGGCGGGGTTTATTTTCGCTTAGATCGACCATCCAGATCTGCGAAGTGCCGCTGACGTTGGTCAGATAGGCGAGTTTTTTCCCATCCGGAGAAAGCGCCGGTGAGGTGGCTGATTTGATGTTCAGGTATTGCTGGATGGTATATGATTGCGCGAACGCCGGAGCGCAAAAGACAATAAGGGCGAACAACAGGCTAAGTTTCCTCATAATATTTTCTCCGTAAGATCCAACTGGGTGTAATTAGGAAAACTTTATTACGAAACCCTTTGAATAACAAACCTCGATCGGTACGGCCCCGATAAAATAAGAAAAGCCCCGATTTTAAAAACCCGAGGCTTAATAGCTGGTAGTGGGTCAGTTTGAAAACGATAATGTCCGCGTAGCGGACTGTAGAAAATAGCCCAGGGCTTTAGCCCTGGGTACTGATCAATTTGAGGTGCCAGCCCTGAAAGGGCGGCAGAAATAGCCGGATTCTGCCGCCCTTTCAGGGCTGGATCGTTTTGGAATCAGATACCCAGGGTGGCGCTCGCTCCGCTCACTTACCCTGGGCTATTTTCTTTTGTCCCCGCCCGGGGACTTTTAAGGACAGATTTCGAACTGACCCACTACCTAATAGCTGCTGATATAGCGTTCGATCAATTTATGTTATCGGACAGCCGGACGGAACTCCGCACAAGTCAGAGCAGGCGTAAAATTCTGAAATACAGCCATGCACGCATTGGATTCGTTGGACGGCTTCCGGCAATTCAAGACAGTTTACGTGACAGATCGGCAGCGCCGCGATGCAATCGTCACAACAGGAATCTGCCGCAACGCGGCGAGTGGAAGACAATATAAAAAGGCTCGTTATCATAACGGCCAGGATGAGAAACTTTCGGTAAAGTTTCAAGCTGGGAAATTTGAACATAATGTTTCTCCTGGGTGATTAGAACATTAAGTGCGGACTCACTTACGGGTGGTTGCATCCAAAACCGCCGAAGTCGCCATAACAAAAGCCGCCGCAGTAAATATAATTCTCTTCACAAATGTAAGTTATGCATGAATCATAATTTTCCGGAAGCCCGTTCGCACAACTGGTCAGGCAGCTCTCATAAAGTATCTGGCAGTAATCGCAGCAGAAAGTTGCGCCGACACGATTGGCCGAAGAAGACGAAATATACAGGCCAGTTAACAAAACGGCCAGGATCAGAAACTTTCGGTAAAGTTTCAGGTTGGGAAATTTGAACATAAACACTCCTTAATATAAGTGGGATTCGGGACAGGTTAAACGGGATGTCTCTCAGGTCGGGAAGGGTTGCTTGCACCCGCCGAAAGATCGTTTCGTTTTCCGAAGTAAATATGAGAGAACCACCCCGTCGCGGAAGCCGCGCCACCCCTCCTTCGTAAGGAGGGGAGTTTTACGTTTCTATCAGCCCAGATATATATTTTTTACCTGCCAAAGTCAAGAAAAAGCACAAAAAGCAAAAGGGATAACAAATCATGTTATCCCTCACATTCCAGATCAAAATAATATTTATAACTTGATCTTTTGGCTGTCGCCGCTGTCATCGGGCGCCGCGCCGGTGACCATTGATTTTAAGGAGCTGTAAAGGTGGACCAGCGTGCCGGAAGGGAAATCCCAATATTCCGCTTGTTCGACATCGACCTTGAGCAGGACGAGGTCGGGATCGTCCTTGCCCTTGGGAAACCACAGCTTGTGCGAAGGGTTCCAAAATTTATCTATTTTCTCCTGGTCTTTGACCAGAGCGGCCGTCCCGGAAATTGAAACGAAAGTGCTTTTTCCCGGCGCGGCATAACTGACATTAACGCGGTTGTCTTGCGCGATCTCTTCGGCTTTGTGAGTGCTGCGGCTGGTAAAAAACCACAATTCGCCGCCAGATTCCATTTCCTGCGTGCTCATCGGCTCGCTGAGCGCAATACGCCGTTGTCCAGCGTGGTAAGCATCGCCATGTCAATGTCTTTGATAAGGCCGCGTAACTTTTCTATCGCTTCCTGTTTGGTATTTTCCATTTCTTCCCCTTGCTCGCCCACTTATCTACTGTCCGGTTTACGTACGAAACGAACCGTGAAAATAACAAAAGCAATTACCGTGCTACTAACTGAACTATTCTCACAGTGCGCGTATTATATCTTTGAGCATTTCGTTTCCCGAACGTCAAAGAAGCCTTGTTTTCCTCAAAACAAGGCTTCTTTTTCAACCGGTTAAAAATTATTAACAGGTGATATTGCAGGCTGCCGACAGGCAGTTAAAACGGGAGCTTTCGCACGCGCCGACACACTGCGCGTACTTGGTGGGAATGCCCTGGTACATATTACAATCGATCACACAGTAATCGTACGCCTGGTCACACATCGCATGCAGATCGGTGCAGCAGATCGACGCCGAGACGGAATTTGACGAAGAAAAAACAAATAAAGATCCTGACAAAACCATCAGAACCAACAGCTTCCGGTAAATACCAGAAAATTTCAACATAGATCTCTCCTTAAGTAATTGAGTAAAAGGCGGTACCTGGTATCATGACTTTCGCCCGGTCTAAGGGCCTTTTTACATAGGTTCGGGGCATAGGGGACTGGGATCGCAGGGTTCGGCGAGCACATAGCAATTTAACAGGGCCGCCTCGCAATTCTCAACGCAAATGTCATGCTGAGGGCGATCGAGCGTAGCGCAGCCCAGCACACAGAGGTTGTAAGTGTTCATGCATACTGCCCAACGAGGGGCGCAGCAGGGTAGTGCCGCCGTGCGGAACGCGGAAGAAAATAAGAATACTGAACCTGACAAAACCGCCAGGATCAAAAACTTCCGGTAGATCTTCAAATTCACGGATCTTAACATAATAAACTCTCTCCTTTTTTGTAATTGGGACGACGAAATGTTTGCGGCTAAAAAGTATTTAACCTGAAAACAAAAGCCCTGTTTTTGAGAAACAAGGCTTTTTAAACACTGACATTATCAACAGGTCGGATTGCAGTCTCTCGCCAGGCACGCGTAGTAAGGGCCATCACATGCGCTGACACATTGAGCGTATTTAGCCGGGATGCCCTGGTAGACATTACAATTGATCACACAGGTGCTATAGGTTGCTTCGCACGCTTCATACATAGGTATACAACAGGGTATCGCCGACACGCGATTCAGCGAAGTAAAGATGAACAAGGATCCGGCCAGCACGGCCAGAATCAAACATTTTCGGTAAATTTTTGCATTCACAATATTCAGCATAGTTCTCCTTTGAGGTTTGGATAGAACTGCAAAAGGCATTATTAGTTTTCGGACTTCCGCCCGGCCTTAATAACCCGGGTCGCAAGGCCAAAATCGAATTGTTATGATCCGGCTTACAACTCCAAAATTTTCGCAAGAAGCGGCCGGACCACTGACGTCTAAACCGAATTTTTACGGGTGCGAGCAGCCCATCGGCGGGCCGGGACACAGGTTTCCGCAAGCCAGATAATCGCTCTCGCATGTCGCGACGCAGGGTTCCTTGACAAGATTTTCGCAATAGAACACACAATTGTCGTACGCGAGGTCACAGGCGTCGCAGCAGGCGTTAGCGGCCACGTTATTACTTACGGGCAGCGCATACAGGCCGGTTAGAAGGACGGCCAGTATCAGAAATCTTCGATAAAGTTTCATTCGGGTAGTTCTAAACATAGTTCTCTCCTTTTTGTGGGAATAGGGACAGAAATTTCAGACAGGCTAAAAAAACGATCATTCGATCTTTGATCGTTTTTACCTGGGAAAAGAATTTAACTCTTAGCAATCGCCGACACCGCAGGTGAACAGGCAGGTGTCCCGGGTCGCCGCGCATTCATCTCCGCATGTTTCACTGACGCCGCACATACTCAGGCATGTGCTGTAATTCGGCTCGCACAGGTCACAGCAGATCATGGTTGCGCGCGTCTGGCCGGTGCCGATAAAAAAGGCAACAGCCAACCCGCATGACAACACGCCGAGGATCAAAAGTTTTTTGCAAACTTTAGTATCGAAGTACTTCCACATAGACGGTCTCTCCTTTTTCCGGGAATGGGATGTAATACTAAATCGTAAAAGACGAAAGGCCGCCGGTAAGGCAGGCTCGGAAAAGACATTTTTACGTTAGCAGCTCATGGTGCAGATCGCCGCGCAGCTGGTATAGAACGGCAGACAGTCCTGCTGAATACATACCTGCCGTTTTTCCGGCAGCGTGGGATATTGCGCAAAACAATCAGCCCGGCACGCATCCAGGAAAGCCTCACAATCGCTGCAACAGGGAATCATACCGGCCGAAGTCTTGTTTACGGAAAAAGCGGTAAATAATCCGCCCGCCAGGACCGTCAGAATAAGAAAGGTGCGAATCACCTTAAAATTCTCCGATTTGAACATACACTACTCCTTGGGATCGGAATAGGACTTTTAAATAAGTCCGCGAGAGATAAACATTATTGGAGACTGTTTATTACTTCGGTTTCTTTATCGGCAGGCAGTTTACCGACCCAGAATTTTTGCACCTGGCCGTTCTTGTCGGTCAGGATAAGTGTAGGAGTTCCGCCCACGCTTAAGGCCGCGAAATCGGCCTGCTTCATTTCCGTTATCGGAACATTCAATTCTTTCAGGTATCCCTGGCCCTCTTCGACCGAGTGGGGAAAGGCCGCAATGATACGGAAGCCTTTTTCAGACGCCAGCTGCGTCAGTTTTTGATAAAAAGGCGCGCTTTCGCTGCAAAAATGACAGCCCTTTTTCAGCGCCAGGATCAGGGTTTTCTCATTAGTGGAAAAATCGGTATCCGGCAAGGTGACCGTGGCACCCGCCTGAGGCTGTTTCATCGGCCCCGGCGCGGCAGGAGCCGCAGTAAAAACAAATTGTTTTACCAGGACGTAACCTAAGATAACCGCTACCACAATGATAGCGATATTTGCTGTTAATTCGAGTTTTTTCTGAAATCCGGCCATCGGGAATAGACCTCATGTAAAAGAGTTGGTATTCAAGGTATAACGTACCGGATAAGCGAAGTCAAGATTTTTGCAAAGATTGTTGCGCCCTCTAAAGCGGCCGGTGGTTTTGTCTATAAAATTGATTTTTCTTATTAAAAAGACTCATTATTGGCCGCTAATTACACCAAATAATACGAATTAAAGATTCTTATTCGTGCTATTTGTGACATTCGCGGCAATTATTAGACAAAGCCGGTTACTCCTTTATTGGCACGTAGGTATTTATCACTATCCCACTATCATGCAATTGCGAATTTATTAATTTGAGTTTAGTGCGGCCGGAAAATATCCGCAGGCCTTCACTGATCGCGACCGGGTGGATGAAAAGATTCAGCTCGTCGATCAGACCGTGCTCGATCAGCGACGAGACGAAGTTCGCGCCGCCGTAGACGAGCAGGTCCTTGCCTTCCTGATTTTTCAGTTCATTTACCTTTTCCACCAGATCGCCGTTCTCAACCCTGACGTTGCGGCCATCAATGTGGTCGACTGTTTTGCTAAAAACTATCTTTGGTAAATTGACCATCCTTTCCGCAAAAGGATGCTCAGGGCTGTCAGGCTGATTATCGAGTACATTCTCCCAATAAGTGACGAACTCTTTGGTCATCTTTCGCCCCATCAAGATCGTGTCGCTCGTATTCATCAGCTCCGTGATGTAGGCGTTTATTTTCTCACCCATTTCCCAGGTCATCCAATCGAGCTCACCGCTTGGCCCCGCCACAAATCCATCGACCGTGATCTGCATCTGTAATTTTAGTTTTCTCATACAATTATTTTACAAAAACAAAAAAGACGAAGCCAAAGCTCCATCCTCTTTTATCCGGCGCGTGCGAGTTTTATTTAGCTTTATGCGCTTCCATATCGATCTCAATAAGCTGCCCCGGTAAAGCCAGGCCTTTTACTTCGAGCCAGGTGCCGGTCGGGAAATTCTTTTTATAGATGGAATTGCGGTAGCCGGCAGTCTTAATAAATCCCTGCATATCGGTCGTATAAATGTTTTCAACAATTACGTCGTCAAATGTATAGCCGTAATGCTTTAAGACCTTCTCGAGATCGCCATAACAGTTTTTCATCTGCTGTTCAAGATCGCCCTTTGCTGTTAACTCTCCCTTATCGTCCATGCTGACCGCGCCTGAAATTTTCAGGTCATCGTCAATACGCACGGCATGCGAATATCCGTACTGCTTTTCCACCTCAGGACGCAATAGAAAGTACTCCGGCGTTTCGCTCGGTTGCGCAGGCTTAGCCTCAGTATTTGCCGCTTTGGCGATGCTGCTGTTACCAGCGGCATCATTGCAGCCGGAAAATACCAAAAACGCGGTCAGTGCGAGAATTAACAATGACAGTTTTTTCATAGAGGTTAAAAATGAGATCCGATTCAGATTTGACTGCTTTCTATCCTGCAAACTGTATATACGATTCGCCGTGAATATCAAAGCCCTGTTGTAGCGGGCCGGACTCTGCTGTACCTGGATTTAAAACTGAATTTTGCAGTTGAGTAATAAAACGGGGGATATTTCTAACTCACCGATTTACGTGTTGAGTCAAAGAAGATTAAAATACATTCATTACCGATCGCCATTATCTGATTTTGGGCTGCTAGCTATTATTGGGCGATCAAAGCTGTGCAATAAATACAATAATCTGAAATAAAGCTCTGAAATAAACCAGCGATAAAATGTCAAAAATTTACTACACTTTAACCGATGAAGCGCCGCTGTTGGCGACGCATTCCTTTTTACCGATCGTCAAAGCATTTACAAGATCCGCAAATATTGAAATTGAAGTTCCGGATATTTCGCTCGCGGGAAGAATCTTAGCCAACTTTCCCGAATACTTGAGAGACGAACAAAAGGTTCCTGATGCGCTGGCCGACCTGGGTGAATTGGCGACAAAACCGGAAGCCAACATTATCAAGCTGCCGAACATTTCGGCTTCCGTTCCGCAGTTGGAAGAAGCGATCGCCGAACTCCGGAAACAAGGTTTTCAGTTGCCGAATTATCCGGCGGAACCTAAAACGGAAGAAGAAAAAGCCATCAACAAAAAATATGCGCGCATCTTGGGAAGCGCGGTAAATCCTGTCCTGAGAGAAGGGAATTCTGACCGGCGCGCCCCGAAGGCCGTAAAAAATTACGCCAAAGCAAATCCTCATAGAATGGGAGTTTGGGCCGCGGACTCAAAAACTAGTGTCGCGCATATGAATTCCGGGGATTTTTACGGAACCGAAAACTCGACCACGGTGGAAGCGGAGCGGAAAATTCCGAATTGTTTTTTACGGAAACGGGCGGTTCTGCAAAAGTTTTGAAAGACTATGCGCCGCTGAAAGCGGGCGAAATAATCGATTCTTCCGTAATGAATCTTTCCGCGCTCAAATCTTTTGTTCAGGATGCCATAAATGAAGCCAAAGAGAAAGACATTTTGCTTTCGGCGCATTTAAAGGCAACCATGATGAAAGTTTCCGATCCGATCATTTTCGGGGCGATCGTAGAAACTTATTTCAAAGACGTTTTTGAAAAATATTCGACCTCCTTTAATGAATTAGACATCAATCCGAACTTCGGATTAGCCACGCTTTTCGAAAAAATTGCCGGTCACCCGCAGGAAACGGAGATCAAAGCCGACATCGCCGGACGATCGAAAACGGTCCGAGAATCGCGATGGTAAATTCGGACAACGGCATCACGAATTTCCACGTTTCTTCGGATGTGATCGTGGATGCTTCGATGGCGGCGCTGGTTCGCGGCGGCGGAAAAATGTGGAACAAAGACGGCAAAGAAGAAGATACGGTCTGCATTATTCCCGACCGAACTTATGCCGGTTTCTATGATGCGGTCATTGCAGGACATGAAGCAAAACGGAGCGATCGACCCGCACAAACTTTCGGCTCTGTTCCTAATGTCGGTTTGATGGCGCAAAAAGCTGAAGAGTATGGTTCGCATGACAAGACGTTCCAAATTTCAGGCTAAGGAACGGTGAAAATCGAAGACGAAAACGGAAACGTTCTGCTCGAGCAAGATGTCGGAGACGGCGATATTTTCAGAATGTGCCAGACCAAAGACGCGCCCGTCCGGGATTGGGTAAAATTGGCCGTAACCGTGCAAGACTTTCCAACACGCCCGCGATCTTCTGGCTGGACAAATCGCAGGGCGCACGATTCGCAGATCATCAAAAAAGTTGAAAAATACCTGAAAGATCATGATCTAAACGGTCTCGACATCCGCGTCATGGATGTGAAGGACGCGATGCGCGAAACTTTGAAACGCGCTCGCGAAGGCAAAGACACGATTTCGGTTTCAGGAAATGTTTTGAGAGATTATCTGACGGACCTGTTCCCGATCTTGGAGCTTGGCACTTCCGCAAAAATGCTTTCGATAGTGCCGCTAATGAATGGAGGCGGTTTGTTCGAGACCGGGGCGGGTGGTTCCGCTCCGAAACACGTACGAACAATTTGCAGAAGGAAGGTTATTTGCGTTGGGATTCGCTCGGTGAATTTTTGGCGCTACAGGCAAGCTTGGAGCATTTGGCGCAAACTCAAGGGCAATAAAAAAGCGCAGAGTTTTAGCAGATGCTTTGGATGAAGCGAATGCGAAATTTTTGGCGACCGACAAATCTCCGGCACGAAAAGTAGGCCAGATCGATAATCGCGGTTCGCATTTCTATTTGGCTATGTACTGGGCCGAAAGTCTGGCAAATCAGACGTCATATCACGGAAATTGCCGCTAAATTTGCGCCGATCGCAAAAGCAATGAGCGAAAACGAAGCAAAGATCAATGACGAGCTTGTCGGAGCGCAAGGAAAACCACAAGATGTCGGCGGCTATTATCATCCGGATTCCGACAAGACTTACGCCGCGATGAGGCCTTCTGCTACGCTGAACGGAATTGTGGATATCATTTAAAGATTCTCATCAAATTACAAAGTCCTCACGGTTCTTTATTAGCTACTAATTACACGAATTATAAAATTCTTTATTCGTGTTATTTTGTGGCCATATCCGTGACGACTTTTTGCAGCTTGAATAAATTTTTGACGAAATAAAAAAGGCTGCGTTTTTCACGCAGCCTTTCTACTTCCTTTATTGTTCGGGAGTCGGCGTTGGCGGGGGTGCCGGATACCAAACGGAACACGGCACTGGCGACGCAACCGGGTTCCCTTCATGGAAACAAACATTCCCAAAGTTGAAACCGCCTTGATCCTCGCCTACCGTTCCGCTGTAGCCGCGAAATCCTTCATCGTTAGCTAAAGGCGCGGTTTGCTCCCAATATGCGCCGGGCTCGAGCTCAGGATCGGTAAAAGGCTGGTCCTCGCTGATTATATATTGGGCTCCGGCCGGCACAGTCAAACTCCAATTACCGGATCCGTCCGTCGTCGCAGACATTAGCGTAGTACCCTCACTGGTAGTAACGACAACCAGGATCTGCACACCCTCAACCGGAACTTCGCCTACGTCAAACACCGCATTTGCGTTTATATCGTAGAACTTCTTTCCGCTTAAAACTGCAGTCGGGCTGCAATCGGGGCAGGGCGTTGGCGTCGGCGCAGGCGTTGGGTCAGGCGGCGGCAGATCGCTAACGGAACACGGCGATGATGACGCAACCGGGTTCCCTTCGGCGTCAGGATTGAAACAGATATTGCCGAAGTCGAGATTGGCTTGATCTCCGGTCACGGTTCCGAGGTAACCCTGAATTCCTTCGCTGTTGGCGAAAGGCGCGGTTTGCTGCCAATACGAGCCGGGCTGGCCATCCGGGCCGGTGAAGGGTAGGAACTCGAGGACCTGGTATTCCGCACCCGTCGGCACGGTGGTACTCCAGGCACCCGATGCGCTCGTGGTAACGATGGTTTGGAAATCACCCGCTTGAATATAAATTTGCACGCCTTCAACCGGAACTTCGCCCGGGTCAAAGATCCCATTGGCGTTTGCATCGTAGAATTTCCTGCCGCCTATCACTGAGGTCGGGCTGCAACTGGGGCAAGACACAGAATCAGCTCTAAAGATCTCTGACTTTGCGTCGGAGTTTTTGAAATTGATATGTATGCCGTCAGCGGCGACGGTCGTATTATTCGTTTTGGCAATCAACCAGGCTTTGTAATTACCGCCCGGGTTCGGCGTGTCGTTAAAAAGCATTAGCTTGATCGGTGTTGCGCCGTCTTCTGCCGACTCCGGAATGCCGGTCGGATGCTGGCAAGACGGCCCGTCCGCGGCGGCGATCCTTCCGTTAAATACGATCAACTGCCGGCACACGGCAGCGTCGGTCGAGAGCAGATCATTTCCGCCGGGACCGGTTACCTGAAAATAATATGAGCCGTCGGGAAGTGCGTGGTTTTGGTTTTGCGGTCCACCGCTCAGATAAACCGCATCTTTACTTGAATAATGGTTTTGGCCGACAGTCTGTCCGTCAAAGGTTGTGGTAAAGATCTTGCCTTGAAAACCGGCCGCCGAAACTTTGTTTTGAAAAACATAAATACCCGCTGCGCTAAAAGCAGCGATCGTAAACAAAACTATAATTGTTTTGAACTTCATCTTGGAATTTATCATATATGTTTTTCTCCTTTTGCTGCTCGGTTTTCGCCTTCTCCAGTTCACACGTCTTTCCCTACTTTACTCGCCTGAGTAACCGGGAATCCGCGCTTCTTCACAGTGGAATTAATTAGTTCAGCTTTGCGATCCGCACTGACTTTTTTCACATCAATAGTGAGGAGACGGTTGTTTTGGTTTTTTTTGCGCGACTTGAAAGACTTCGGCATCGGTTATATGCCTCCTAATTTCAAGGAAATTGGAAAGTGCAGATAATGTATATTAAAAGCCCAAAGAGGTCAATATTTGATCTCAAAACCGGGCCGCTCCGAGCTTTAGAGGACAGACGAGGTGAATGGGATAAGATATTAAAGGGCGTCTGACCTATCTCAGTTCTTTTCATCATGTATAAGGCTATCTATTTCTTTTGCCACGGCGAGGTCGAAATCGGTCAAACCCCCGCGGTCGTGGGTAGTCAGGGAAATATCGGCATAGCCCCAGCCGAGGCACATGTCGGGATGATGGTCGTGACGCTCGGCGATCTCGCCCGTTTTATTTACAAAATCCAGCGCCATTTGAAAGTTTTCAAATTTGAATTTCCGGTGCAGGTGGCCGGTGTCATTCACGTCCCAATCGGTCATTTCAAAGAGCGCCGCGTTGATCTCTTCAGTTGTAAGTTTTCGTCTTTCCACGTTAAATAAACTCCCCCGGTCTGGTTTATACTTTCAATTTATCGATAAGTATAGCTACTTGTCTGAAATAAATTCAAAGATAATGCGGCTTAAACCATTTTTATTATTAATATTTACGATCTTTTTACTTTCCGGCTGCGGTTCGGCGCCGGAAGCGGTCCCGCCGGCAAACGCGGCAGCCAACCGCGCTGCGCTGCCGGTAAATTCGAGTGAAAATCCGGCGGTAAATTCGGCTAATTCCCTGCCGGTAAATGCCGCTAACCCCGCCAACCAGATGGCCAACCAAACGGCCAACCAAATGATCAGCCAGGCCCTGGCAAATCTGCCAACCGCCGCGCCGCTGCGGATAGCCTCGCCGGCCGAAGCTTTTAAGGCGCTGGGCGATGCCGGCAACCGGGATGACCTGGGGGCGCTGGTGCAGTTGTTCAACCGGAGGTCGCTGGAATTATTTGCCGAGGATGCCCGGGCGCAAGGCAAACTTATGGACGTAATAATGTTAAACCAGCGGGCGGTCACCGTTGCCAAAGCCGCTCCGGCCGTGCGAAATGAAAAGATCAACGGGGACAGCGCGACCCTTGAAGTGAAAATGGCAGGAGGCAATTGGGAAAAGATGTACTTTACGAAAGAAAACGGGCAGTGGAAAGTGGCGATGGATAAATATATGGAAGAAATGATCCGCCAGGTCGAAGATAGCACCAAGGGGCTGGAAAAACGCGCGGACCGGGAAGGCGATAAATGATACGGATGGAAAATAATACGGACAGGAGAAATTTGTGTCGTTGATCAAACCTTTTCAGGCCCTGCGGCCCGGCGCGGGATTTGCGGAGAGAGTTTCGTGCGCGCCTTATGACGTGGTCAGCGTGGCTGAGGCCAAAGCCGCCGCGCAGAGCAATGAACTAAGTTTTCTGCGCATCACCAAGCCGGAGATCGAGAGCCAGCTCACGGAAGAAACACTGACGCTGGCGGAAAGAAACCTGCAGCATTTTATCGAGGACGGAACTCTTATCCAGGAGGCGGAGCCGAGCCTCTATGTCTACCGGCTTTTGGTGGGAAATCATTCGCAGACCGGTGTAGTAGCGTGCTGTTCGCTCGACGAATATGAGACGGGTAAGATCAAAAAACACGAGCAAACGCGCGAAGACAAAGTGGCCGACCGCACCAGCCATATGCTTAAGCTGCGCGCCCAGACGGGGCTGATCTTTTTGGCCTACCGCGGATCGCAGACGATAAACGATCTCGTCAGGCAAGTAGAGCAAACCAAACCTCTTTACGATTTTGTTTGCGAAACGGGTGTGCAAAACACCGTCTGGAAAGTGGCGGCAACCGCGGACCTGGTACAAGCGTTTGGCGAGGTGCCCGCGCTTTATATCGCCGACGGCCATCATCGCATTGCCAGCGCCGCGCGCGTCCGCGAAGCTTTTGCGAAACGCAACCCGAATCACACCGGCGATGAGCCCTATAATTATTTTATTGCGGCGATGTTTCCCGCTGAGCAAACTCAGATATTGGCCTACAACCGCGCGGTAAAAGATCTGAACGATCTGAGCGAAGCCGATTTTCTGGCGAAGGTCGCGGAAACTTTTGAAGTGGCGGAAAACGCCCCGGCAGTACCGGAGCAGCGCGGTGAATTTTCGATGTACCTGGCCGGCGAATGGTACTATCTGCGGCTGCGCGAAGGGCGAAGCGCGAATGGCTCGATCGCCCGTACACTCGATGCAAATATTCTGCATGAATTTTTGATCGAACCTGTCCTCGGCATCAAGAATCTCCAGACGGATAAGCGGATAAAATTTATCGGCGGCGCAGGCAGTATCGCGGAACTGCAAAAGCGTGTGGACGAAGGCCGGGCGAAAGTCGCCTTTTCACTTTACCCGCCCTCAGTCGAAGATATGCTGCGCGTTTCCGACGCCGGCGAAGTGATGCCGCCGAAATCTACCTGGTTTGAGCCAAAGCTGCGCGACGGGCTGCTGATCCATTTGATTTAATACTAGTAAGAAGTAACCACCCCGTCACGCGAAACGCGTGCCACCCCTCCTTCAAAAGGAGGGGAGTTTAAAGGATATGATAGAAACCGAACGTTTAAAGATCCGGCCGATCACATGGGATGATCTCGATTGGCTTTTTGAGCTGCGCCAGGACCCGGACGTTTCGCGTTACCTGGGCGGCGTGCCGACACGGGAAAAGCTCGAAACGCGCACGCGTTTTCACATCAATTGCCACGAAACGCTGGGGATGGGAATGTGCATCATGACCTATAAGCCCGATGGAAAACCGGTCGGGTTTTCCGGCCTGCAGCCGCTCGAGGCAGCGGGTGAGGTCGAGGTCGGCTACAGCATTAATAGAGAGCATTGGGGATTGGGCATCGGCACCGAAGCCTGCCGCGGCTGGCTGGACTACGGCTTTAACAAACACGATCTCGAACGCATTATCGCCGTTTGTGATCCTAACAATTACGGGTCGTATCACATCATGGAAAAATGCGGGATGAAGTATGAAAAGCACATTTTTGCATACGAATCCGATTGCCTGATGTACGGCATTTCCAAAAGCGAATTCAACGCGCTGCCGAAAAGCTAAGATTCGAACGCTGCGCGTTTATGCGGGCAAGAGCCCCGGCTCCACAAATGATCGAAACCGAACGTCTCCTTTTCAGAAAATTTACATTGGATGATCTCGACTGGCTTTGCGCGCTCCGCGGCGATGAAGAAGTGGCCAGGTACCTGGACGGCGTTCAGCCGCGCGGAAATATCGAAAGGCGTTTGCGCTGGTATCTGGATTGTTACGCGAAACACGGCTTTGGTTATCACGTGATGCATTACAAGGAAAACGGCGCGCAGATCGGCTGGGCGGGTCTGCAGCCGCTCGATGATACGGGTGAGATCGAGGCCGGTTACGGCATGACGAAAGAATACTGGGGCCTCGGCATTGGTACGGAAGCCTGCAAAGCCTGGCTGGGTTACGGTTTTGATCAGCTAAAACTAACGCGCATTACGGCGATCGCTTTTCCCGAAAATACGCCTTCGCGCCGTATAATGGAAAAAGCCGGGATGAAATATGAAAAGAACATCCTTCTTCGCGGTCATGACTTGGCGATGCACGCGATCTCGCGCGATGAGTACGACGTTTTAAAGGGTTTTAAATGAACACTAAAATACCAAAACTTATCGTCGGCATTTTAGCTGCGCTTTATTTTTTGTGGTGCGCATATGACCCGTTCACCTGGCGGCTGTTAGACGGCGTAGATTTTCTGCTGCACGAAGCGGGCCATCCGATCTTTCACATCTTCGGCGAATTTATCGGCGTGGCGGGCGGCTCTCTGATGCAGGTGCTGATACCGCTGGCGTTCTTTATTTATTTCGTCTATCAGAGGCATTTTTACTCGGCGGCGTTCGTGCTGTTTTGGGTCGGCCAGAGTTTGCTCAATGTTTTTGTCTATGCCAATGACGCGGTGGTAATGCAGCTCGTGCTTAACAGCGGCTTTACCGGCAGCGAAGGCAGCTTTCACGACTGGAATTATTTGCTGGATACTACGGGCGCGCTGAAATACACCAAACAGGTCGCCGGGTTTATCAGAATACTGGGAACGCTTTCCATTCTGCTGGCGGCAGCTGGGTATTTCGATTTTCTATATGGCCTGCTGAAGATTTAACTGAAAGTTACAACAAGTTTTAACGGGTTTAGAAAATATTCATTGTATTTGTCTTTTGCTCAGAATATAATCGCGGCGTATGGAAAATGAAGATAAAGAGCTGAAAGCAATGCAGGACATAACGGTTTCGCTTGAGGGACTTGATTCTGAAGCACGTAATCGTGTCTTGACTTATATTTTTAATCGCCTTGGTATTTCTTTCGGCGGAGCAACTACACAGACTACGCATTCTTCGGAAGAAAGGATACCGACAAATCAAACTACAGATTTAGAAACTCTTTCTTCCGCGGGCATCTCCCGAGCACAGCAAGATATTCGATCATTAAAGGACGAGAAAAATCCTGCAACAGCAGTAGAGATGGCGGTATTGGTCGCTTATTATCTTGAAGAGTTTGCTCCTCAAAATGAAAAGAAAGCCGAAATTGGCACCAATGATATCACTACGTATTTTAAGCAGGCGGGATACCCTCTTCCTAAATTCCCAAAAATGACTCTGGTCCATGGAAAAAACTCTGGATATTTTGAATCGGTGGAGCGAGGTCTTTTTAAACTGAATCCAGTCGGGTATAACCTTGCGGCTTATACGATGGGTAAAGAAGGATCTGGAGTACGTCCTACTAGAAAGAAAAAAATCGCGAAAAAAAGCAATACTCCTAAAAAGGCGAGCGTAAAAACCACAAAAAAAGTTGGAAAGAAATAAGAGTTTATGGTTGCTTCCGGGGAACGACCTGATCTCTGGGGCTCGCTTACTGCTAGTCTAAGTAGCGCTAGTCAGAGAATTCAGGAAATAAGAGTAATTAATGTTAGCTCTACAAAAGCTATCGAGACAGTAAAAAATGCTGTAAACAATTATTTTTATACGTATCGCCCTCCACTTGTATCTGTTGGAATTGAAGTACAAAACCTTGATGCATTGATGCAAGAACTTTTGCGACTGACAAATCGTCGATCTTTAGTATCAAAATACAAAAACATCCTTAAATCGTTGAGAACCGAGATTGCTACGCTCGAGAGTGATAGTCTTATTATGTTGAGTGAAAATCCGGCTCGAGATGGGGTATTGTTAACGACTCGAATAGAGAATTTAATCATAGAAACGCTCCAGAGAATATCCCCTCCTACCGCACAGTCTTATATTCAAGTTTTAAACGATCTATACAGCAATAATAGAATTTCTTATAGAGGCACCGCAGGCGAAATTAGAGAGGTATTAAGAGAGGTGCTGGATAAATTAGCACCAGATAAAGACGTGGAGTCATCACCAGGGTTTAAATTTGAAAAAGATAAAGATAATTCAAAAGCACTTACTAAGCCCACAATGAAACAAAAAGCTCGATTTATTTTAAAATCTCGCGGAATACCTTCAGGGGCAATAAAAACCCCGGAAGACGCAGTCGGTATTGTTGAAGAAAGCATAGCTTCGCTAGCACGTTCAACTTATAATAGAGGTTCAATAGGTGCTCATACTGAAAGGGGCATAGAAAAAGCCGAGATTAAGCAACTTAAAATGTATGTAGATACTGTTTTATGTGAATTACTTGCGTTACAGCCTTAGCTTATTTTGAAATAAACATGAATACAAAAAATAACGTAATCTTTTTAATTTTCGCAGTTGTCTTACTGACGTTCTCCGTCCCGGCGCAAAAACCGGCGAAGGATAAATTCGCAGACTTTAACGGCGTAAAGGTCCATTACCGTGATCAGGGCAAGGGAAAGGACGCGCTTGTTTTTATTCACGGCTGGACGTGCAGCATCGAGTTTTGGAAAGGCCAGTTTGCGGGGTTTCCCGGCCGGCGCGTTATCTTTATCGATCTACCGGGCCACGGCAAAAGCGACAAGCCCCCTACCAGTTCGACGGCGAACTACTCGATGGAATATTTCGCGCGCTCGATAGACACAGTGATGCGCGACGCCAAGGTTAAGAAAGCTGTTTTGATTGGGCATAGCATGGGTGTGCCGGTCATTAGAAACTTCTACAAATTTTATCCCGGTAAAACCACCGGGCTGGTGCTGGTCGATGGCAGCCTGCGCCCCTTTGGAAATAAAGAACAAGCCGCGCAATTTGTCGGCATGCTCAAGGCAAATTATAAACAGACCGCCGGTATGATGATCGACGGGATGATCTCTCCGATCAGCAACGCGGAATTAAAACAGGAAATAAAAGCCGGGATGTCAGCCGCGCCGGAAAACGTGGCGGTCACGGCGATGGAGAGCATGATGGATGAAAACAGTTTTCCGCAAGACAAGATCATGGTGCCGGTGCTGGCGATCATGGCTGATGCTTCATTCGGGAAAACGGATGTTGAAAAATATCTACCCACGGTCGCGCCGGGTGTCGATCTTCAGCTCTGGAAAAATGTCAGCCATTTTCTGATGATGGAAGAACCGGAGAAATTCAATCAGGCGTTAAATTTTTTTCTGACAAAAAACGGCCTCTTGCCGTAACAGGTGGTTTATTTTTTTAAGATTTATTATTAGCCGCTAATTACACAAATAACACGAATTAAAGATTTATTAGTGTTATCCGTGACTTTATCGGCAAGCAGCCGATATAAATACCTGCAAATATATATTCCGGGCACGTCTCACCTTTGCCAGCCAAATATCGCTGGAAAAAATCAAGCATTTACCAAAGGAGGTAATATTGTGCCCACAATAAATATTGACCTTTTTAAGAGACCATTGTTCCTTGTTTTAAGAGGCGGCGGTCTTTTTCTTGCCTTTTTAGCATTGTCGGGCGGCAGCTGCCCGCCGCCGGCGGTAGTAGATGAACCGGCTTCAAACCTGTCAGCCACCGTCACGATCGTCGATACCGAAGAAACCCCGTCCGACGGAAAGGTGCCGATCATCATACAGTTTTTTAAGAACGGTACGTATGTGCAGTTGGCCGGCAGCGCTGCGGTAACCTGCAATGGCGTAAACCTCCCGCTTGGCGGTTTGGGATATGCCGAGCGTGTTCCGATAGTTGCCGCCGGGGGAACATATCATTGTCTTCACTCGCGCAGCGCCGTTAATACTCAGATCAATGTGACCGTGCCGGCGCGCCCGGTGATCACTTCACCCGCGGCAGGCTCGACCGTTACGCGCAGCAATAGTTTAACGATAAATTATGTGGCGGATGGAGGCATCGGCATCAGAGGCAGCGCGGGCGACGGCTCTACCGGGTTGAGTAAAGATGTGCAGAATGATACCGGAAGCTATACCGGGTTTGACGTCAGTTCGCTGCACGCCGGCCCCGGCAGCATTGGAATAACCCGCGAGTTTAACAATAATATTCCGGCCGCGGGCTTTATTTCGGTGCAGCAAAAATACAGTTCGGGTAAGAGCATCAACATAACCTGGAACTAACCGGTCCGAGAGTTATAAAGTTTCATCTCATTCGGCCCATTCGCTGCAAAAACCAAGATCTGCCCGCCCTTTGAGCAGCATTTCGCCGTCCGCGCGCCACACCACTTCGGTCGTTCCGCCCGGTGCGCGAACGGAAACCTCGCGGTCTGTTTGCCCGGTAAAAGCGGCAGCGACCGCCGCGGCGACCGAGCATGTGCCGGATGACGAAGTTTCGCCCGCCCCGCGTTCCCAGATGCGGATCTCTACATTCCGACGGTCGATAGTTTTTACAAAGACTACATTGGTGCGTTCGGGAAAGATTTTGTGAATTTCGATCTCCGCGCCGAGCTTGCGCCAGTCCACCGAATCGAGGTCTTTGGAAAAGATCACGCAGACGGGATTACCGATATTTACCCCGGTAATATCTATCTTGCCAAAAGAAGTTTCCAGCGGAAAACCGGTCACCGTCTCGAGGTCATTATCTAATGCCATCGGAATATCCCGGCTAGAGAATTTGGGTTTGCCGATCTCGGCATCGAACCAGTAATGCCCAGGCGAAACTTTTTCGAGCAAAGTGTATTTCTTGATACCGCTGAGAGTGGAAAGTTTTAGGGAGTCGGCCTGCCAGAGATTTTTGTAATAAAAATAGGCTACGGCGCAGCGCGTGCCATTTCCTGAAAAATTTGCTTCGCTGCCATCGGGATTGATGATACGAACAGAAAAATCAGCCTCGCCGTTTTCGAGTCTTTCCCACACAGCCAGGCCATCGCTGCCGATGCCGTTATCCCGGCTGCAAATTTTGCGGGCAAATTCGCCGATATCGATCGCGCGTAATTCACCGGCGGCTATCACCAGATAAGCGTTGCCAAAGCCTTCGAATTTACAGAAATTGATCATAGGTCGTTTAATGAATAGCGATTAATGATTAGTGATTAGTGATTAATTAAACCACCTCAGCACATTCAACCACTAATCATTAATCGTTATTCACTAACTCAGTTGCTTTTGCCGTTGTAACTTGCCAGCAGCAGCACGATCTCGTCGATGGTATTTTGCCTGAGCGAAGACGAAGGAATAGCGTTTGTCATGATGGAAAAAGCAAGCTTTTCGCCCGACGCGGTGGTCAGGTATCCGCTGAGCGCGGAAACCTGATCGAGCGTGCCGGTTTTTGCCCGGACGTTGTTCATGGTCGCGGGATTTTTCAGACGGTTTTTCAACGTCCCATCTACCCCGCCGATCGGCATTGCATCACGCCAGATATTACCGTATTGATGCCGGCTCATATAGGTGTGAAACTGCACGACGGCGGCCGGTGTGATCAGGTCGTGGCGCGAAAGGCCGCTGGCGTCACTCATCAGCACGCTGCCATCGGCCACGCCGGCTTGCTTGATAAAATTATCCACCACGCCGACCCCGAGCTGAAAACTATTTTTCTTACCCTTTGTTTTATCGCCGATGGTTTCGCCCATCGCGCGCAGGATGAGCTCGGTATAAAGATTCTGGCTGGGCTTTAAAGTGTTGGCGGCGATCACGGAAAGCGGCGGCGATTCGAGCTTGGTTATTTCCACCCAGGCGGTAGAAGACGCGGCAGCCATCGGGGCGCGTTCTTTGGCGTCTATCGAGCGTGTGGCGCCGGTGACGGTCACGCCCTTTTGCTCCAGCACCTGGCGCAGCATTTTTACAAAGGCCTCGGCCGGGCGCGTGATGGCGACCGAACCTACATTGGCCAGCTTGCCTTCATCGTTTATCGGAATGCTGCCCGTTACCTCAAAGATGTTTTGTCCGAGCGGCCTGAAGACACCCAGGTCGCGCTTTATTCCCGCGGCGGTGGTGAACACCCTGTTTCTTAAAGTGACGCCGGGCACCGCCGGGCCGAGCGTGACATTGGCGATGGCGCCGACACTCGCGCCGGGTTTAGCGGTCACGTCGATCGAATTGTCGTTGGCGGTCAGCGAAGAAACTTCGGCGCCGTAATACCACTGCAGATCGTCCCATTCCCAGCCGGCGGGGATCGGGCCGTCGGTAAAATAGCTTTCGTCGCCCACCAGGCCGCCTTCGACCCGTTTTACGCCCGCTTGCACTATTTTGTCCGCCAGGTCGTTAAAGCACTTGAGATAATCGCCGTTGTTAAAGGCGGCGGCCAGCGACGGATCGCCGCGCCCGTAAATTGTCAGATCGCCTTTTATCACCCCGTCGGCATCGGGTTTTGACGCGGCATAGACAGTAGTGGAAAAACGAAAATCAGGCGTCAGGCGGACCAGCGCCGTGCCGACCGTAAAGATCTTCATGTTCGAAGCCGGCATAAAATACTTTTCGGCATTTTCTTCGAACATTGTCTTTCCGCTGTCGAGCGAAACCACTTTAACGCCTACCTGCCCGCGGCGCAGTTCCGGGCGCAGCAATATCGAACGAATTTTCGCCTGCAGTTCCGGCAGGGTCTGGACCGGTAATGGTGTTGGCGTAGCGGTCGGAGCCGGCGCCGGGGTAGCGGGTGGTTTTGCCGTGGGTGAAACTTTTGGCGTGGCAGTCGACTTCGGAGTCGGTCCCTGATTAGAGGGTGCCGAAACCTTACGGCTGCGCTGGTTCGTTTCCTGCAGGGCGGAAACACCCGTGACAAAGTAAGAGCCGACGGCAAAAAAACCAAAGCCGATAAGGGCGATCGTGATAATACGTTTGTTAGCGGGGCTCTTGATCATTAAATTGATTCTTGCGGCAATGTCCTTTGAATTGCTACGTTCCAGGACTACGAAATTAAGTGTCAGTAGCCCGACCGTGAGGGAGGGCGCATTTCAGCCGTCAACACGCGCCCTCCCTCACGGTCGGGCTACCGACACATTGCGCGCTATAGTGACAACTCAAATTTACCTTACGCCTGATACAAAGCGCAGATGGCGCCGGCCGGGTCCTGGATGACGCAGTAGTTATGCGTGCCGCCGGTCGGGCCTTTGAGTATCTTTCCGCCGAGCTCGGTTACCTGGGCGGCGCTGGCCGCGATATCGGCGACGACGATATACATCATCCATACGGGCGGAATATCCGCATTAACGCCGCGCGCATGACAGATTCCGCCGGTAGGGTCGCCCTCGGCGGGTTTCATCACATAATCGGAATAGCCGCCCATGTCGAGCGCGTCGGCCGTCCAGCCGGCCACCGACTGGTAAAAATCGCGCACGCCGTCCGCATCCGGAACGGTCAGGTCGTGCCATCCAATTGAGCCAATTTTAGGTTTATATTCGTCGGCCATCGGTTCTCCTTTTTTTGATGGCCTTTAGGTTACAACTTTTTGGCCAGAATGCTCAAATCGCTCTGCGGTATCGAGAGGTCGATCTGCACCAGCGTACCGGTGCGGCTGACCTTGGCATTGTCCACCATTCGCGAATACATTTCCCGTTCGGCCGGAGAGCCTTTGATCGTTCCGACAAAAGCTTTGCCCAGCATTTTAAATCCGAGAATGGTTTCTTCGAGGGTTTGCGCCTGGTCGGCACTGAGAGTTTTCGCGCCGAGCATGATAGAGGCGTTACCGGCATTCATATCCAGGTAGCCGAAAAGATTTTTGACCGAGTCCACGGTCTTAGCGATCTCATCATTTTCAAAGCCGAACATTTTGGACATCCCCGCCGGCATATTTCCCGCAAAGCTGAGCACGGCGGTAGGTTTGGTTTGTACCATCGTCTTTAACTCGGCGCTTAGCGGCGTGCTGCGGGAGAAAGTTTCCTGTACGCGGGCGAGCGAGCCCATCGCCAGGGTGTTGTCATTAAGAGCGCCGACGGCGAATTCACCGCTGAATGTGCGGAGCATTTTTTCGACCATCTTCTCTAAACCGGAAGACTTGCCCGGCTGCTGCCCCTGCACTTCCGCCAAGATCTCACTTAGCTGAAGGACATACACGGCCTTGCCGCCGGCCTGCTCTTCGCGATATTTGCCATTGGCGGCGATCTTTACCAGCGCCAAAATGGCCCCCGCGTTGAATTTTCCGCTGGCCAGGATCAGCGGTTCAAAATCGACCTCGGTGGCCGAGATCTGTTTATATTTGAAGCCGACCGCCGCTTGTTCAAACTGGCGAAGGTCGAGCCCGGTCCTGGTTTTCACCAGGTCCAGATGGGCGTTGATCTTTGCCATCTGGGGCGAATCGGCCCCCAGAAGCTGCGGCAAAGCGGTGCCCAAAAATTTATGCGCGTCAAAAGATACAACCGCGTCCGAGGCTGGAAGTGAATGTACTAAAAGGTTTGCGGGCGGCGGACCGGGTTTGCGCGCCTGCTGGGCCTGGGCGGTCCCGGCCAGTAAAAGAGTAAAAATAGCGAAAAAAGAAAATATAAATCTGTTCATAATGACAACCTCTGGCGATCTTCGGACTTTATACAGTTTAACACCTAAAAGATGTCCGCCGGAAGAAAATAGTTTGCCGGAGATGGAGCGCCGCAGAAACTCCCCTCCTTACGAAGGAGGGGTACCCGAAGGGCGGGGTGGTTCTCTTATACTATGAAAAAAAACGATACAAACTTTTGCAGTCCGGAAGGGTTGCTTTGCGCCCGCTCTTACTCTCAAAGTCTCTCGAAATACGGGCTTAAAGCAAGAACCAACACGTCGCGCTTCGCGCGCCACCCCCTCCTTCGGAGGGGAGTTTGATTTTTAAGAAGGGTCTTTTACTACTTCAAACTCGAAGCGCAATTCCTTGCCGCGGAAGATATAGCTCAGGTAATGTTCCCAAAACTTTCGCAGGAAACGCATACCCGGAAATTTTTGATCGAGATTCACCAGGAATTCAATTCCCAGCGCGCGCCAGAGATTTTGCAGCGACACGTAAGTTTTCAACGGACGCAGGTTCACATCCGAGTAAAAATCAAAAACGCGGCGGTCCGGCATAAAAACGTTAAAGGAATATGAGTTTAAGTGATTGCGGTGGGTAGGATCATTGGCCCAGTCGGGGTTGGTGTAGTGGGGCGTGACCAGCTTGATACGGCCGCCCGGTTTGGTGATGCGGTAAAGCTCAGTGACAAAAGCCATCACATCCGGTACGTGTTCGACCACGTGACGGCTGATTATTTCCTCAAATTCATTATCGGCAAAAGGGTATGGCACCGAGCCGAGATCGTGGATAACGTCGGCGGCGGTGCGCGGGTTGTTATCGATACCGATCGCACCCGGGTGTTTGTTGGTGCCGCAGCCGACATCAAGAATTTTTGTCATTGTTAGGATTTATATCTAACGGAAGCCTAAGCGTTAGCGCGGGCTACAGAGCCCTCCCTGACGGTCAGGCTTCTGTTTTAGAAATTCAAGTTAAAAAAATGAATAACTTTTTTCCAGGCGTCCGCCGCAGCCTCGGCATCATAAACTTCCGGCCGGGTGTTATTAAAAAAAGCATGATCGGCATCATAGGCCACTGATTCCACCGGCAGGCCAAATTCAGAAGCGGCTTGCTCCAGCGCGGCTACTTTTTCCGGATTGATCCAGGCGTCTTTTTTACCGGAAATGAAAATGGTCGGGACCTTTAGTTTTTCCAGCAGATCGTCGCCCGGGATATCGCCGTAAAACGGCGCAGCGGCCAAAAGCCCGTCGAGTTCGCAGGCGGCGCGCAGCGCGAAGGTCCCGCCCATGCAATAACCGGTGATACAAAATTTCTTAAAACCGTAAGTTTCGCGCGCCTTTGCCATCGTATTTTTAATAGTATCAAGCCCGTCTTCCATGGCGAGGGCGTGCATCAATTTCCCGGCTTCGTCGGCATCTTTGGCGATCGTGCCGCGGTAAAGATCGGGGGCGATACAAGTAAAACCTTCACCGGCATAGCGGCCGGCAATGTCCTTGATATGATCGTTCAATCCCCACCATTCCTGAATTAAAATAACGGCCTTATGGCCGGGCCCGGAATCAGGCATTGCTACATAGCCGCAAGTCGCGCCGCCCGCGGTGTCAAAGTTTAGTGTCTCGGTTTTCATAACTCTCCCTGAGCTGACTTTTATTATTGCTACTAGATTATAAACAGTTTATCCATTGAGGTGAATTCGGGATAAAGTTTGCAGGCCCGTGCTACTAAAGCTATCTACATTGCACCGCCGCAGGTCCATCTTTTTTCCGTGGGAGTGTAGCGGCATTCGTCCGCGCCAAAAAGCGTCGGGTAGCTCATGCGCAGATTATACGAAGTGTTTTCTTCTGCCGGGTAATAGATAAATCTGATCTCACCGGCATCGTCTTTCTCTGGGTTTTTCTGCGGGTCTTTTTCCAGATATTGCGGCACCAGTTCTCTCAAGCGGCGGGGATACTTTCCCTGCTCGTTCTTATAATTTTCCAGCGCATTAATTATCGGATCAGCCGCGGCAAAGCCCTGCTGCGCTTGTTTTCCCTCGCCCGGTTTTTCCACACAGGCAGTAGAGGAAGTAACAACCAAAAGGCCGATCAGTAGAGCCCTGATATAAATGCGTTTAGCCATCATAGATTCGCATTAAGGCGCGCCGCGCCGGGCCAGTAACTCGCCGACCGCGATATGCGCAAAATCGGTATAATCTTCGCCATCGCCGGCTACTACCCGCGTAGTCGGATCCGAGAAAAATCCTGCGAGATAGGCGTGCTCGATAAGCTTTGCCTGCTGTTCGGGCCCCAGCTCGGCCCAGCTTTTGCCTTCTTTTATTCCGCGCTCAAAACGATAAGCGTAGGACATCCCTTTACCGCTCCACCAACCGCCAAGCTGCGCTTTTACCGAGCCGGTTATATAATCCGCGCCGCCATTTTGAAATTGCCAGACGTGGACCGTCTCGTGCACCAGCAATTGCAGATATCCATCGGTGCCGGGCGCGCCATAACCGGCGCCGTCATTACCCGGAATATAGATCGTATTGCAAATAGTGACCGCCCGGTGACTAGCGCCCATCAGCCCGAGCTTGCCTTCCTTGACCACTATTTGGGAAAGATCGACAGTGTCAACAAAAACTTTTTTCAAAATGGCTTTTTCGTCTTCAGTTAAGGAACGGCCTTTCGGCTCGAGGCCGAGCAGGGTCTGAAGAGCGGTAAAACATTTTATGACAAATGCGATCATAAATTTCGCGGAAGTAATTTTTGAGGCTACGAATAAATATTCATCGAACGGGTCAAAAGAGCCAACGGGTCTTCTACGTTGAGCGCTTCGCGAACGTAGAAGGGTTCGCCCGCTTCGGCTTCGATGAGCGAGCCGTAATAGCCCATTCGCGCACGCAGACGGTCGAGAAAAGTTTTTCCGGTAAGAGCGGTTTCCGGTTCGGTTGAATCAGGATCGTAGAATTGCGACCGATGCGCGGCAATCGCTTTCATTTTATCATCGGCAAATTCCGTTACATCGACGATAAAAGACGGGATCACATGGCGCGAGAAAACGATATGCGCCACGATCGGCGCGGGAATTCGCTCGCCACCGGTTTCCGGATCGTATTTGCGCAGGCTGGCATGGCGCGAAGCTTCGCGTACAAGCTGAACAATGTGGTTGTGATCGGGATGCGGGTCGTCGTGCTGGTGAGTGATCAGAAGTTTTGGCTTTAACTCGCGCAGCGCGCGGACCAGTTTTGTCCTGGTACTTTCAGTCAACCACACATGGCCGTCAGGCAATTCCAGGTTTTGGCGTACATCGACCTTTAAGATCGCCGCGGCATCAGCGGCTTCCTGCATACGAAGCTCGACCGTACCGCGCGTGCCCATCTCTCCCTTGGTGACGTCGAGAATGCCGATCGTATGGCCGAGGGATTTAAGTTTTAACAGCGTGCCGCCGCAGTTTAATTCCACGTCGTCCGGATGAGCAAAAATTGCCAGAACATCAACCGTCATAACAGCATCAAATTTAACACAGAGAACAGTGGGCGGATAACCGCGGTTGCTAATTTCAAGTTTTCAATTTTTAATGGCTTTGCCTATAAAGTTGTTGAAGCCTTGGAGTTTGTAGGCAAAACAAGTTATCTGTAAGACATTCGGTTTACCTGGGAGCGCAGGCATCCTGCCTGCAAGATCGCGAAGCGATCTAAAAAGGCTTTCAATTTTTGATTACGTCAATTAGCGCGACAAGTCGCGCTTGCAGGCAAGATGCCTGCGCTCCCAGGTAACCGCATTATTTACACTTAGCGGCTTTAATTTAAAAATCATGAAACTTACCGTACTCGGTTCCGGCTGCGCCATGCCGCATCCTCAAAGATCTTCTTCAGGTTTCTGGCTGGAAGCTACCGGCGGATCGCTGCTGCTTGATTGCAGCGCTTCGGCACCGCACCGGATGGCGCAGGAAAATTTAGATTGGCCCGCGCTGGACGCGACCTGGATATCGCATTTTCACCTCGACCACTGCGGCGGGCTGGCGCCTTTTCTCTTCGCGACCCGGCATGCACCCGAAACCAAAGAGCGCACAAAACCTTTGAAGATCTTTGGCGGGAAAGGGTTGAAAAATTTATTAAGAGCTTTTGATGAGGCCGGTAATTACAAGCTTTTTCAGCAGCCGTTTCCGGTGGAAATTGTCGAGATCGAACCGTTTCAGAAATGGGAGATATTACCCGGCCTGAACGCAGCCGCGATCTCTGCGCCGCATAAAGAAGAAAGCCTGGCCATCCGGCTAACGGATGCGGGCGGCGTTTCGCTTGTGTATACCGCCGATACCGGGTTCGATATGATCATTGGCGATCTGGCGCGGCACACCGATCTGCTTTTGATGGAATGCTCTTTTTTCCAAAACAAACCGGTCCCGTATCACCTGGAATTGACGGAGGCGATGCACCTGACCCGCTATGCCGAGCCCAAGCGCGTGATGCTGACGCATTTTTATCCTGAATGGGACTTCATCGATCTGCTGGAAGAGTGCGAAAAGTTTTCACCGCGTTGTGAAGTGATCGAAGCGAGGGATGGACTTGGTGGTGGAATTTTAAGGAAAACTATTAACTATAA
Source organism: uncultured Acidobacteriota bacterium (assembly GCA_963766895.1). Classification (GTDB taxonomy): domain Bacteria; phylum Acidobacteriota; class Blastocatellia; order Pyrinomonadales; family Pyrinomonadaceae; genus DASYKT01. The sequence continues at coordinate 406,632 of CAVYCB010000002.1, read as the reverse complement.
ACTGTGAACTATTAACTGCTTATTCATGACAGACAGTTAATAGTTCACAGTTTATAGTTAGTAGTTAAATTATCTAATCCTTGCCTGCAGGTCTCTGGGCAAAACCGAAAGAAGCTCATCCATGTTGCAGCCTACATCGGTGGCATCGGTGGCTTTTCCTTTTAAGCGGCTGTTTGGCGCCAGACGGAAATTCTTTCCGGCATAACTTACAAATCCTACCTTTTCAAAACCCTTGATCTCGAAATTGCCGTTGGGAATGACAAAACCGCCGCTGTCCAGATCGTTATTATTAACGATGGCATTGTTTCTGATGATGCCGCCTGGGGTATAGCGCGCGATGGCCTGCGGGCCGACGCCGATCCCGTCGCCAAAGAAACCGTACTCGTTGTAGGCAAAAATATTATCGCGCAGGATGAACCGCGTGGCGGGCGAACCGTAAGCCGTCATAGCGTTGCCGCGCTGGGTGACGGTATTGTGGGCGATCTCTATATCTTCGCCGTCGGCCAGGCGGATGAAATAGCTTTCGTTGTTGAGAAAAAGATTGTTGACGATCTTGATCCGCCGCATTCGCTGGCTTTGATTTATATCGTCGCGGCCGAGAAGCTGCGTGCCGTTGAGCGTGTTAAGAAAAACGTTATTCTTTATTACGATATCTTCGACCGTGCTAAAGGGCGCGCCGCCGTTTTGATTGCGGACGGTCAGGCGCATGGTCTCGCCTTCGGGCGAATTTTCCATCAGGTTGCCGACTACCTGTATCCGCTTGCCGTTTTTTATCTCCAGCAGCGCTTTGCTGGTGACCTGTCCCTGCCACTCGGGCGGTTTGTACATCCAGTTGCCGCGGATCTCGATATCGCTCGGAACCAGATCGGCCGACGCCGGATCTGCGCCGCCAAACATAATGTTTTCCGCGCCGCCTTCGAGCTTGTTATTTATGATCTGGACATTCCTGGTACCCGTCCAGCCGCAGATCGCCTGGGTTTCTTCCTGCGAAAAAGCGAAGCCCTGGAAATAGCTGTTTTTGATCACCGTGTCGGCGCTGTTAAGCGCGAGCCCGCGGCGCACTTTGCCCGCGCGGAAAGGATGCAGGTAACTGCGGTCGATCTCCAGATGGTGCGGAACGTCGGCGAGCCTTTCCACATCGCTGCCGAGATCGATGAGGTTGTAAATGATGTCGGCGTTTGCCGGCGCAAATTCGATACCGACAAAACGATAGTGATGCGCGCGCGGCGCGGTAGAGACCGCAGGGGCGGCACGGCCTGAGCTAAGAATTTTCGCCATCACCGGCGCATCAGATTCCTCGACCCGTTTTCCTTCCGGCAGGCGATTCGCGGCCGAAGACTGAATGGTGATGAATTCATTGCCCGGTTTGTAAGGCAGCACGATCGCGCCGGTGTAGGAAGCGCCCGCCTGGAGCTCGATGATGTCGCCGGGCTGGGCGATGTTTATCGCCTGCTGCAGGTCGCCGCCGGACGGAACCCGAATAGTGACATTTTTGCCGTCGGGGCGCGTGACCCGCTTTTGCGCATACACGACGATCACCGCCGCCAGGCCTAAACACACTATGGCGCTAAACGTCAGTACCAGCCAGAGTCTTGTCCGGGAAGGCTTTTTTTCTTTACGGCGAACGTGCATCTTTTTTTGCTCTTCAGTCATTAGACTTTCAACTATTCACTGATAACTTTTAACTGCTTTTTTCACAGATCCTGGAAAAATAGTTAATAGTTTTTAGTTAATAGTGAACAGTTAGCTTTGTTTTTTTGTAAACACAAATTCGTTGCACCCGAGGCCGACTCCGCCGCAGCGCATTTTATCCAGCTCAAAACCGCGTTCATGATAAAAGTCGAAGATCTCATCCGGCGTGGCTACTTCGTAGGGATAGCCGCCGACCCAATCGATGATGTCGCGCCAGCGGTTCATGCCGCGCGATTTGTCATAGGCGGTCCAGCTTTTTATATAGTTGCCGGGTTTTAAGCTGAGCATCGCTTTGGCAAAACCCTTGGCTTCTTCGGGCAGGATCATCAGCGCGGCAAATGGCGCGCGTAAAGATCGCGGCAGATCGTTATAGGTTTTCTTGATCCAGGTCCAGCGCGCGGCCTGGCTGCCGGTGTCGTTATAGATGGCGATAAAAAGTTTTCGGCGGGGTTTTACCAGCGCGGCCACATTTCTGAGCGCCTGCCACATCTGGCCCGTGTGATGCAGAACGCCCCAGGAATAAACCACATCGAATTGCCCTAAGGTCGCCAGGTACTCTTTGTCGAGCGCGGACGCTTCGTTGATCGTCCAGTTAAGATCATCAGAAAAAAATCTGCGTTTTAATTCCCGGGTGCAGGCGACGGATTTCGGATCAAAATCAAATGAGTGAACACGGGCGCCGAGGCGCCGCGCCGCCAGGCTGAAAAGCCCGCTGCCTGAACCTACGTCGATAAAACTTTTGCCTTCGAGGTTTTCCACACCGAGCATTTTGCGCAGCGAATTTTCGGCTTCGGCAATGCGGTCTTCGTTTAAAAGCGCGAGAAAGCGGGTCCAATTTTCCCCGAATTCAAAGCGCGCTCCGCTTTCGATCTCTTCCTGGTGTGAAGCAAGTGTACCGGTCATTTCCATAGTTTTCCCAACTAACACAGAGAAAGAAAATGCCTAATAAACAGTGTTTTCCACGGATTATTTGCAAATGTAAGAGCAGCGGCTTTTGTTTGGTGTATTTAGGCACTTCGTGGTTAAGCCTGTAGTTTCATATGCTTAGACATCTGTCGGAATTAACCGCGAAACACACCAAACACAAGAAAATAGCCGGAGAGATCTGTCGAAGGCCTCTAACTTATTGGCGCAGAAAGCCGATGAAATCGACGTATGGCGGTTCATCGCCGCCGGCGCGGATATGGTTAAGGATCTGCCCGCGATGATGCCCGGAGTGAAAAAACAGGTGGGTCAGCACCTCGCGGATGGTATTTGAGTACGCTTCGCCCCGGCTGTTTTTGTAGTTGGTGATGTCTGAGAGTTTTTCTTCCGTCAGACCGGAAAAATACTGTCCCAGGCTTTTTTTGTTTTCTTCTAAAAGCAATTCACAAAAAACGACGTTTTTGCCCGACCAGAAATCAAACCCCGTATTATCCACCCCTTCGAGTACCCGCTGCAGCCAGACCTTTTCGGCCAGCAGCAAATGAGCAAAGGCGCGAACCGCCGGCTCGCTCGGTTTCGGCGACTTTTGCAGTGAAGTGAGGATCAGCCCGTTGGCCCAGTTGTTGAATTCGAACAGTTGACGGAAAAGTTCGAGTGTCTGCATATTTTTATTTTTTATCGGGCCTTAGGACCCGCGTGATACTTTCCGGGCGGCGATCGGTTCCGATGTTGATGCTATTTGCCTGCATTGAATTTCCCGTGGCGCGCTGCAGATCGGCGATCGCCTTGTTGAGTTCGGTTTGCGCCCGAAGTTCGGTGCCGCGTGCGTTGGCCAGAGCGGTCTGGCGTTCCAGTACCAAAAAGATAGTTGACTGGCCTTCGTCGAGCTTTCGTTTTTCGGAGTCGTACTGCCTCTCACTATTTTCGCGCGCGATAGCGGCGGAACGCAAGCGGGCTTCTGAAGTTCTCAGGGTCTGCAGCGCGTTGCGCACGTCGATCTGGATCGTTTGCTCGAGCTGTTCGCGCTGGGTCTGGATGCGTTCGCCTTCGACCAGCGAATGGCCGAGCTGCGCTTTGGCCGTCTGATTTCCAAAGAGAGGCAAATTAAATTGCAGCCCCACGCGAAGCGTCGGGTAACGGTTGGCAAAGATATTTCCAAAGACGTCGGAATAACCGCCGATAAGATTTCCCGGCAGAGTCCCTGGCGTTGCCGGGATAAGCGGGTCGATCGGGGGCAGATTCGGATTTAAGCTGTTAACACGGGTGATAAGCTCGCTGATGGCCCTGACGCTGTCGGCGCTGGAAGCCGAAAAAGGATTGGTGCTTCCGCTCAGGCTTCCTGGCCGTTCCGTTTAAGCTATAGCTTGCCGTCAGGTCGACCTGCGGTTTGACCAGGTCCCTGAAAAGTTTTACATCGAGCTTGTTAATATCTTTGGCGATATCGCTTTGCTGTACTTCGGGGCGATTTTGCAGCGCGGCGCTCAGCGCGTCTTCCAAAGATGTCACGGGCACTTCATTGTCCACGGGATCGACCGGTACAAAAGCAACCGACCAGATGGCGTCGTTCCTGTTGGGCGCGATCAAACCTTTTAAGACATTTTCCGCGCGGTTCACATTATCCAGCGCGTCGTAGACGCTAAGCTCAAAATTCGCGACCTGTGTTTCGACCGCGACGACGTCTATCGGCGCCAGCTGGCCTTCGTTCACCAGGCGCTTGTTGTGTTCGAGCTGGTCCTTGGCGTCGCGCACGGCGTCACGCTGGATCTGCAGATTGCGCAGCGCAAAGGTCAGATCCCAATAGGCGCGCTGAACGGCGGCAATGACCTCGATCGTGCGCTGGCGAAACTGCGTGTCGGAAAGCGAAAGATTTTTCTTGGCCACCTCGATATTGCGGCGCGGCGTATCAAAGCTCCGGCCGCGGAAAAGCGGCTGTATGACGCTGAAGGAAAGATTCGCCACATAGAGCGGGTTCAGCGTCGTAAAAAGATTATCAGTATTAATATTCGAATTATTAAAAGCGGCGTGATAGCTAGTGCCTTGCGGCCGGAAATATCCATCCAGCTGCAAATTATTTACAAAATTGCTCTGCGTGGTCGAACCGTTCGGGCCGCCGCCGAAAAAGCTGGTGCTCGGGGTCTTGGCGCGCTCGTAATAAGAGATGCCGCTAAAACGCGGTTCGTAAAATCCCCGGGCCGCCTTAAAATCAAATTCCGCTATCCGGACATTTTTTCGCGTGACCTCGATGTCCTTGTTATTTTCCAGCGCGAGCTGCAGCGTATCGCGCAGCGTCATCGGTTTTTGCTCAGTCATATCCACGCCGACGCGGCCGAGATCGGGCATTTTGCGCTCATCGGAACGATAGCCCGGCGCTACTTCCGGAACGCCTTTGAGCTTATCCGGCAAGACATTTTGGGTATCTTCGGGACGGGGCGAGGCTGCAGGAGTTGGTGGAGTAGGCGTTGGGGTCTGGGCCATGAGGCTGCCAGATGCCAGTAAAATAACGGTAAATATTGCAAATAAATAGGTTGATCTTATAAGGGCGAATCTGTTCATACATCCTCCGAAAGCAAAGTAAGTGCTTACTTACTTGTATAAATTTCACATTTTAGGGGAAAACTGTCAAATAAGGAGGATTGAATTCACTGTTAGCCACGAATTACACAAATAACACGAATAAAGAATTCTTATTCAAGGTGCGATTAGTGACATTCGTAGCAACTATCTCCGACTTTACAGGCAAAGCCGATTAGTAGTTCATTTCGCGCTTCCGTCCGGTTTATATCCGTAAGGACAATGGCGGCACCCGTTCTCACAGCAATAGCCGCGCTTTAGCAGAAAATATTCGGTCAGCACGAAAAGGCCGTTCTCAAAATAATAATCGCGGCCCTCGATGAATTTTTCTTCTTTCGGTGCGGGCTTATTTTCCTCTTCGTCAACCATTGTCTGATGCCAGCTCGCGGTAGAGCGTGAGCCAATCTTCTCTCACCGCGTCCCAGGTATATTTTTCCGATTCTTGTTTACCGGCCGTAATTATTTTTTGTGCCAACGCGGGATCTTCCAGCAGCCGAACGGCCTCACGCGCTAAAGCTGCGTGGTCGTCGGTTTCCACCAGCAAGCCGGTTTCTTCGTGACGCACGATATAGGGAATCCCGCCGGCGTTGGTCGAAACTACGGCCAACCCTGCCGCATATGCCTCAATCAGCGAATTGGGCATATTGTCGATGCTGGGGGAATTGAGCAAAATATCGGCCGCCTCACAAAGCTCCGGCATTTTGTCCTGCGCGACGAGACCGAGAAATTCCACGTTTTGCAATTTTAAATCACGGGCGAGAGTTTTTAGTTTTTCGCGTTCGGGCCCGTCGCCGGCAACGGTCAATTTAGCTTGCCTGTATTTTTTCTGTATCAAGGCAAAGGCGCGCAATACGCAGGCGACATTATAGTGCGATTCGAAATTTCGATTGGAAAGAAAATTGGTCCCGAGCGGAACGCGTTCGCGGAATTTGTATTTTTCAGTCTCGACGAAATTCGGCACCACTTGCGCTTTTAGATCGAACTCGGCAAAAACATCGACCAGGTATTTTGACGGGGTCACGATGCGGTCAAAACGCTCGATGGTTTTGATCGCCGAAGGCCACTTTGTCAGATGATCGCGCGCCTGCCCGCTGCGATAATTCAGAATGGTTTTTTTGCCAAAATGTTTCGCGATCTTAAGCGCGGGTGTCGGCGCGATGACGAACGAAGCATATGAAGCGGAAAAAATATGAATGATGTCGTAGCGCGGAATCTCGCGTCGAAGCAAACGCCGGTATGCCAGTGAAGTGGTAGCGGTGCGCACATATTTTATTTTTTGCAGTAAGCGCAGCGCCCCCGGCAAACGCGGATTGATCGGAACAAAACCCACTTCGATCTCCGGTTCACGGCTAAATTTTTCCCGCAGCCGCGCAGCCTGCACCGCCTGCCCGCCAACCATATCAAGCGACGGCGCGACGATCAGGACGCGAACGGGTTTTGATTGAAGATCGTTACTCACTAATTAAAGAAACTTCACTATTAACTATTAACTGTCAACTAATAACTGTTAATCAATGAAAAATAGTGAATAGTTAACAGTTGATAGTGAATAGTCAGTACAGCAATCTTTCATACAACGCTTTTGTTTTTTGCAATTGCCTGTCGAGCGAAAATTCGGCGCTGACTTTTTGCCGGCCCTTAGTGCCCAGGCGTTCCGCCTTCAAAGTGTTTTTTAACAACTCCACCAGACGCGCCGCCATGGCTGTGTGGTCGTTAGATCCGGCCAGGAAACCGGTTTCGCCATCGTCTATTGCTTCTTCGGCGCCGCCGACACGCGTCGCCACCACCGGCAGCCCCGCAGCCATGTATTCCAAAATGGAATTTGAAAAACCTTCCGAAGTAGAACTCAACACGCCCGCGTAAGAAACCGAAAGAAGCTCGGCAACCATCGCGCAGCGGCCCAAGAAATACACTTTGCCGCCAAGATTTAAGCTTTCCGCCAGCGCTTCCATTTCTTCTCTTAACTCGCCTTCGCCGGCGATCACAAAAGCAGCGTCGGAAACGGTATCGGAAACGATTCGCGCCGCGCGTAAAAACATCGGGATGTTTTTTACCGAATGGCGCAGGTTGGCAACGATGGTGATCAGCCTCTTATCCTGCGGCAGGCCGAGCAGCGCCAAAATTTCCGCGCGGTTCATTTCCGGGTCGGGCGCCAGCCGCGCGGTATCCAAACCGTTATGAATGACCTCGATCTTGTTTTCGCGCACGCCGCGTTCTATCAAATAATCTTTGATAGTGCCGGCATTTACGACCACGGCGTGCGAAAAAAGATAAGAGTTTTTCTCCATTGCTTTTTGCGTCACGCTGCGCATGCCATCCGTCTCGCGTTTAGACGCGATGCGCGCAGTGGTTTTCGCCAACCGGGCCGCCAACATTCCAAAGATGTTCGTATAAAAATCGTGCGTGTGAATGAGGTCGATCTTGTTTTCACGCAAATACCTGGCGCACCGGCGCACCTGCTGCAGCATGTTGGCGTCGTAAAAATTATTCAGGGGAAACTCGGGAATCTCCGGAAAGCCCGGTTTTTCTATTTCTTCCAGCAGTACGCCTTCGCGGGTCAGGCAGGCAGCGTGAACGCGGTACGTTTCGTCTTCGCGCAGCAATTTGACCAGCTGAACGGCCTGGCGTTCGCTGCCGCCCTGGTTAAAACTGCCGATGAGTTGAAGAATATTCGCAGGCATCGTTAATAGATATTACCAATGTCTCGTCGATTTTAACCGCAAAGCGTGTGATGTTGTCTAAAAATACCATTCGGAATAGATAATAACTGATAGATGATAGAGGAAAGATCCGGAATCTATCCGTTATCATCTATTCTCTATCCCGAAGAATCCATAAACACCGCGACTTCTAAACGGTTGTTCTTGCTCGGAGCAATAGGTATGATTACTCAAAAGCATTATTAATTTCAAAATAAAGAGGTATTTTATGCTCAAGGAAGGCAATAAAGCCCCCGATTTTACCACCACCGATCAGGACGGCAACAAAGTAAAGCTATCCGGCTTCAAAGGCCAAAAGGTGGTCCTTTACTTTTATCCCAAGGACGATACGCCCGGCTGCACCAAAGAAGCCTGCTCTTTTCGCGATTCGAACGCGGTCTATAAAAAGAAGAAGATCAAGGTGCTTGGTATCTCGCCCGATAACGAAAAATCGCACCAGAAATTCATCGGCAAATTCGACCTGCCTTTTACCTTACTGACCGATCCCGAACACAAGATCGCGGAAAAATACGGCGCATGGGGCGAAAAATCGATGTACGGCAAAAAGTATATGGGCATTTTCCGCTACACGTTTTTAATTGATGAAAACGGTAAGATTGCTAAGATCTTTACCAAGGTCAACGTCAGCGAACACGCCGACGAGGTGCTCGAAGCTTTCGGAGAGAAATAATTTTTTCTCCAAAGCTTTACGTGTTCCAGTGTTCCGGGCGAGTCCAAACGGAATACTGCACACTTTCGGCATCAGAAATCTCGTAAAATTGCTAATCCGCCCACTAAATTAAAATAGAATACCGAGATCGGTATTTACTTTCTCTTCTTATTCACTCGATCCCGCCGGCACACGGCTTCTCTCCCGTTCAGATTAAACTAAACCACCAGGTCATGGAATAACGGTTTTTTGAAATAGGTGAAATTTTATCGTTCCATTGAGGAATATGGGAAGGATCAGGTCAGAACCGGGAGCGGTAGCGACCGGCTTGTACCGTTCCCGGTCTGATAAGGACTGTAACCACGAAACAACACGAAATAAAAGCTATTGAAAAACTACCCTTTATGGGTAACAATGGCTCTCCAAACACTTTCATTTTAGGAGACCTCACTTTTGCAGCGTATAGTCGAATTTCTAAAAGGATATGGCTTTAGTGATGGAGCCATTGATCAGATCATTGGCGGCTTAATAGTAGCCTTTCTGGTTTTTGTTGGCGCGGGGATTTTTTGGCTCGTCAAAAGAGGCGGATGGGTAATGCTCAAAGGCGCAGCAAAGCGCGCTTTCAACTTGAGAGAGCCGGACGAGATACCTCCCCACTCACCGAAAGCCGAGCCGAACAACAAAACACCTCTACCCCCGCCAACTCTTCCGCATTCCCCGGCTTCGGGTTTTGTCAGTCGAAGCGAACACGAAAACGGCGAGAAACTTTTACCCAAGATCATTGAGGCCCCTTCACCGGGACAAAATCAACTGGTTTCGTTGTGGGGTGCAGGCGGTAATGGAAAAACCACCCTGGCAATCGAAGCAGCGCGAGCGCTCACCGGCATTTACAAAAACCGGGTTGTTTGGATTAGCGCAGACGGAAATATAGATTTCAGTTTCTGATAATTTTCTAAACGGCATAGCTCTCGTCATCGGAAAGACACGATCTTGTAGAGCTTCATTACCGACAGGCAAGGCAGCTGCTCTAAAGAATATTCTAAAGGAAGAGCTGGCCCTGGTCATTTTGGATAATTTCGAAACGATCGCGCCGGATGAACAAAAAAAATGCGCGGATTTTCTTATCAATGACATTCCCAGACCGGCAATGATTACCACCCGCCAGAGCCTTGATTCGGTACCAGGCGCTGAATATTCATGTTCAGAGAATGACCGATCCCGAGGGGTTAGAGTACCTCGAAAAATTGATCAAAAATTCAGGCAATCCAGCTGCCTTTGCCCGCCTTGAACGAGCGGCGATCCTGACCGCGGCAAATAACAACCCGCTCGTCCTGGGGTGGCTGGTCAAACAGCTTGTTTTTGATCTTGATCCTGAAAAGACCCTGCTGGAACTGTCGCAAGCCGGAGGAGACGCGGGTGAGCGAATATTCAATCGCTCTTTCGAGCTGCCGCAGCTCGGCGATGACGGGCGTACGGTCGTATTAGCGCTGACCCTGTTTTCTCCCGATGCCTCGCCGGCGGCATCTGTGATGCGGCGGGATTTGAAGATGATCTGGATCGCCTCAAGGAAGCGCTAACCAAAGCGATAACTCTTTCATTGGTAAAAGCCACAGATAGCAACGCGCGTTTTTATCTGGAAGGCCTCACCCGCGAATTGGCGCACCGGAAAATTAAGGCCTCCGGTGGCAAAGAAAATTTTGAAACGCATTTTATTTCTTACTTTTTAAGACATTCGTGGCGTGGATCGCGAAACGAAATATATTTTCATAACTCACTGGACGCTGAAAAAGATAACCTTTTACGTGCTATCGGATTGGCGGCGGAAACTGGTCAACCAAATGAGGCAGCTCGACTTTATTCCAATATTGAGTATTTCTTGAGGCTACGCGGATTTTATTCCGACTCTATCCGATTTGGACGGCTTTCTTTTGAAGCGGTCAAAACAACAGAAAACAGGCAGGCGGCAGCCAACTGTCTCAGCAGGGGCGGGTGGAGCTCGCGAATGCAGTGCCGTTTCAGGAAGCGGAAAAATATTTCAGAGATGCGTAGGAGATCTACGAAGAGCTGGGCAACAAGCGCGGTGCGGCTAATCGTCTGTCAGGACTAGGAGATGCGGCGCCGATCAGGGTCTTCAGGAAGCGGAAAATTATTACAAGGATGCGCAGAAGATATACGAAGAGGGCGACAATCGGCTTGGTGCTGCCGATTGCCTGTCAGGGTTAGGCGACGCGGCCCGAATGCACGGCCGGTATCAGGAAGCGGAAAGGTATTACAAGGATGCGCAGAAAATATACGAAGAGCTGGACGACAGGCTCGGTACAGCTAATTGCCGGTTAAGACTGGGTATTAACGCGCTAATGCAAGGCCAGTATCAGGAAGCGGAAGAGTATTACAAACGAGCACAGAAGATATACGAGGAGATCGGCAGCCGAATCAGTGTGGCTAACTGTCTAGCAAGGCTGGGTGATGCCGAGCGAATGAAGGACAGGTATCAAGAAGCAGAAGGATATTACAATGATGCACAGAAGATATACGAAGAGATTGGCGACAGGCTCGGCGCAGCCAACTGTTCATGCGGTTTAGGGGTTCTTGCAGTTGCTTGCAAGGAATTTATTAAGGCTGAAAAGTTATTGTCGGGCAGCCTTAGTGAGCTTCGCATAATTGGCATAAGATCAGATATTGCCGAATGTCTGGAAGAATTTAGCAAGCTGAAGCTTGCCATAGGTAGAATAAACGAGGTGGCTAATCATCTCAATGAAGCAATGGAAATAGCTCTTGATGTCGGCAACCGGTACAGATCAGCTTCGATCAATCACACTTACGGTTTATTGGAAGAAAAGAAAAAGAACAAAAACGAAGCAATTAAGCGTTTTGAAAAGTCTATCGCAGAGTTCACTGAAATAGGTGTGAATACCAAAGCAGATGAAGTAAGAGCCGATTTGGAAAGAGTGAAAAAGAAACGCTAATCTTGATCGAATTTTTATTAAACTGAAACCGGGTTGCTGCCCTACCACCCCGTCAGCCGAAGCGGTTGCCACCCTCCTCCGCCAAGAGGGATTTTTCCTGATTCTGACCTCGTTGCTGTGTCGAGAATGATCTCTTCGCCCGTTTAAAACGGGCTGTAAATGCATTTTTGGGCTCAAACCCCGCGCTAAAGCACGGGGCTATTATCTTTTCGCTCGCAAATGCGGGCTTCAAAACAAAAGCTTTAGAGAATGAATGAAACCTTTTGGCGTGTTTTTGTGTCTAACCTGGGGTACAATGGACAACTTCGGTTTGGGGGCGACAGGCTTCGACAGGGGCTTGTTAGTTCTTTGGATGCATGCCGGGCTTGCTCTGGTAGCTCGTTAAAAAACACGGAGAAACACAAATGCTAATCAAGAATTAGCTCTTGCTGCCTAGTTTAACTCTAGCCACAAGTGTCCTGCCGGAAGTCAGCTTGATGCGACCGGTTAGGGCATAACACAGTTCAAGCTGGTTTGCGCGCACCGCCTGCGCGCGCGAATGAGATTTAGCCAGGCTAGCTTTTGGCAAGGTCTTGTCGGTTCACTTACTTGTTAAAGGCGAAAATTAAAGAGAACCGACTAAGCATGTAGACGCCACTGGGCACAGCTCTTGGATGCGGGTTCAAATCCCGCCGCCTCCACCAAACTTTCTGTTTTACATATACGGTTTATTCGCTGAAATTCTGCCGGTTTTTGATACAACCAGGGCGTAAAACTTGCGGTCAGGTAACGAAAGGCGATATCTTATCGTCAAAAATTTGGAAAAAATTGGGAAATTTCGATCTACATTAATTAAAGGGAAGTAGTACAAAATGAGAAAAACACTCTTGATCTTAGCGGCGATCCTGATGTTAGGCGCGGTTGGCCTGGCGCAGGATGATAAAAAATCCGACAAGCTTACCGGTGATGAGCTGGTAGCGAAGCATTTGGCGTCTATCGGGACCCCGGAAGATATCGCCGCCGTCAAAACTCTGATCTTCAGTGGCGACGGAACGCTGACATCCACGCTCAAAAGCACTGCTTCGCTCAGCGGGCAATCGCAATTTGGGTCCGAAGGCAATAAGATGGTTTTTGCCATCGTCTTTAATTCCACGGAATATCCCTACGATAAAGTAGCCTATGACGGGAAGACTCAATCCGTCGGTTATCCTAATGGAAACCCGAGCATTCTCAGCGAGTTTATCAAGGCGCAGTCTGCCCTCCTGAAAAACGGCTTTTTCGGAGGAACTTTGTCGACTGCGTGGGCACTTTATGATCTCAAAGGCCATAAGATCAAACTGGATTCGGCCAGTATGACGAAGATCGACGGAAAACAGCTTTACAAGGTGAAGTATACCCCGGGTGACAATTTAAGGATCGCCATGTATTTTGAGCCGGAAACTTTCAGGCATGTCATGACGGAATATGAGTACAGCATTGTGGCGGGAATGAAAAGCAGGGATCCGACCGCCGCCTCCGCTTCGAAAGAGAGCCACTATAAGCTCCGGGAAGAATTTTCCGATTTTAAGGTCGAGGGTAAATTGACGCTTCCCCACGATTACACCATCCAAATAGATATTATCGATCCCAATTCCGGGAAAGGGGCTAGATCGCTGACCTGGCACATAAATTACAAGGACGTTTATTTTAACGAACCGCTCCCGCCGGGAACGTTCAAAGTAGGATAAACCGTTCTGTAGGCGCGTGATGACAAGTAAAAAACCGGGGGGCATTACTCCCCGGTTTTGTATATTAAAAAGCTGAAGTATTGCAGGAGTAACAAAAGATGAAAAAGTTTTTATTATTGATAACGATCATACATTTGGCATTCTCTCTTGGGTTTTCCCAGGAAAATAAAGAAGTAGGGAAAGCGGTAAAATTAACCCCGGAAGAGATCGTAACGAAACACCTGGCCTCGATCGGGACGCCGGAAGATCTGGCGGCAGTAAAATCAAGGGTAATGATCGGGCAGGGCCGCCTGAGTTTAAAACTCGGCGGCAGCGGCGCGCTGACCGGCCCGGCACAGATGGCCGCCACGGGTAATATGTTTCTCTTCGCGATGATCTTTAACTCGAACAATTATCCTTATGAAAAGGTCGGTTATAACGGCAAGGACCTGACGGTGGGGATACCGGACGGCCAAAAGACGGACCTGGGCAAATTCCTGCAGGCGCGAAATCCGATCATGAAGGAAGGCTTGTTAGGCGGTGTTTTATCGACGGCGTGGCCGCTGCTCGATACCAAGGCAAAAAAAGTTAAGCTGGAATACGGCGGCACTCAAAAATTCGGCGAAAAGGATTATTACAAATTGAAATACACATCCGGGGTGGGCGACCTGAAAGTTACTCTGTATTTCGACAGCGAAAATTTTCACCACGTATTGACCGAATATAAATATTCGATCCAGTCCCGCATGGGTACGGACCCGACGACAAGCGCCGGGATAAAACCCGATTACTACACCCTGACAGAAACGTTTTCCGACTTTAAGACCGCCGGAAAATTGACCATCCCCTTTTCTTACAAGATCAGTTTGACGGTACAGGAAAATGAAAGCGTGTCATCCACTGACTGGGCGGTTAAATTTGCGGACGTTTATTACGATGAAAAATTGGATGCGGCCGTGTTCAAGGTTTCGTAGGGTGCCGAAAAAGAGTAATTCTGTCCTGGAGTGCGATGCGTTTCGCGTGTTTAGTGAGATTCGTGGTTAAGCCTTGATCATTAATAATAAATCAGGGAATTAACTATGAAACACACGAAATGCACGAAAAAAGCGCCAGCCCGGCGGCTTTAAAATGACGAAGTCGTTCTCAGCCAAAATCTTTATCATCAGCAGGATCAATCCGGTGGTCGATGTGCCTGGTGATGTGCTGGAATATCTCTTTAAAAAGGCGGACAAGCGGACCGGCGCCATTCCCGTCAAAGGGAAACTGAACGGCGCAAAGTTCATCCACAACATCGTGAAATACGAAGGCGCCTGGCGGCTGTATCTGAATGGCCCGATGCGCAAAAGCGCAGGAATAGATACCGGCGACATTGCTAATGTTGAGATCGACTACGATCCCAAGCCCCGCACGGTAGAGGTGCCTGTGCCGCTGGAAAAAGCCCTTAATAAAAACAAAACCGCTCGCACCGAATTCGACAAACTCTCGCCTTCACGCCGGAAGGAAATCCTGCGCTACCTCGGCTCGATGAAAACCGAAGAGTCTTTGCTGCGCAATGTCGAGAAAGTAATTAAACATTTGGTGGGCGAACCGACGGATAGACTGCATGCGTTGATGCGGCGGGAGAAATGAATGGTGTATGTTTTAAGAGCGGGCGCAAGCAACCCTTCCCGACCTGAGAGGTGTTTGGCTTGAAAGATAAATATCCAAGATCAATAAATTTGCAGTCCGGAAGGGTTGCTTGCGCCCGCCATGACCATTTATCAGGCTAGTTGGAGTTTGAAAAGAGAAACAGCTTTTGCTAAACACACTCACTTACGCCTGGTTTCTTTTTTTTATTAATTGTCCCGACGCCTTCTCGCTAACAGATAAATTCCCACTCCAATAATATTCGCTACGACGATCAGCGCGGAAATTTTCAGAGCGAACGCGAGCTGGCTTTCGACCTTGATGATGGGAACGACGGAGAGTGCAATGAAGAGCAGCACCATAAGCAAGCCGCAAAGCGCGCACAATCGCAGCCAAAATGGCGGGCGGAATTCGGTGTTTCTTAAGCCAAAGATCGGGATGGCGAACATCACCAGGTAAGTGAGCGCGTAAAACAAACCCGAGGCGTTCCAGAGAAGCTGAAAGGCTTCCTGCTTGCCGACGCCGATGAGTCCCACCAGCGCTAAAACGAGCGTGACCGCGCCGACAAAGAGGATAGAGTTGACGGGCGTTTTGTATTTCGCGTGCAGTTTTGTGAACCACGCGGGCAGTAAATTATCCCAGCCGGCGACCATCGGCAGGCGGGTGTTGCCGGCAAACATCACGCTCGATTGCGCGAGGCGGATGGCCAGCAGCGCCATGATCGTGACCGGCGCGTACCGCGGCAAAAAATCCCAACGAGCCCCCAAAGCTGCCGAAGCCGATGCTCAATACTTGCGGAACGGGCGCGATCAGATCGATCTGTTCCTGGGGTACGAGCGAAAGAACGGAGCTGGTGCCGAGAATAAACATCAGCGCGATGATGGGCGCCGCCACCGCCACGGAGCGTCCGATCGAGCGCACCGGGTCTTTGCACTCGCCGGCGTGTATCGCCACGTACTCAAAACCGCCGAGCGCGCCAAAACCCATCTTGCCCATCAGGTTTAAGGTCATCAAAGCCGCCGCCGAGGTGGAAACGTCGGGCATCTCCAGTTTAAGCGGGTGATATCCCGCGCCTGCCGGAAGCGTTCCGTTTGCCATATTGAGCAGGGGCAGGATCAGCAGCGCGGCAAATGTCAGCAGCATTAGAATGCCGCCCGCTTTATGTACCCACTTGCCGATGCCGAGGCCCACCACCGTTATTACTATCAGCGCGCCGATGATCGCGGCGCTCGTGATGCCGATAAAAGATTTGCTGGAAACCAGATCTTCGCTGCCGGGGCCGAGAATGTAGCCGATGTATTGCGTCACCTGCAGCCCGATCTCGGAAGTGTTGAGGATGGCAAATAGCCACAGGTTCCAGGCGACAAGAAAACCGACCATGTCGTTAAAGCCGAGCTTGGCCCATTGATAGAGGCCGCCCTCGAGCGGCATCGCGTGGTTAAGATAGATCACCACCACCGCCGACGGAATATAGAAAAGCAGGATCGCCGCCAGCCACAGCACGATGTGCGATTGGCCCTGTTTCGCGGCGACGCCTACCCACGGCAGCCCGACGATAAAAAGGATCTGCGTCAGGACAAGATCGGTCAGGCCGAGCTCTTTTTTGAACTCCGCGCTTTTGGTTTCTACGCGCTGCTCTTCTTCGCGAAATTCGGCGCCAGCAGTTGGGGCAATTTTGTCAGGATCTTCCGGCATAAGTTCGATGTTGTTTTTGCGAAGTATCCTATTACAGTAATTCTGATTTCCCAAGGATTTTTATTAAGCCTAAGACAAACGGTTCAGAGTCCAAGCTTCAGCTTGTCTTTGATTTTTGGAATTAAGACAAACTAAAGTTTGAAGAGAGAACCACCCCGTCACGCGAAGCGCGCGCCACCCCTCCTTTGTAAGGGTAATAACATATTTGACTCAGCTATCCACTTTTGAAGTAATCAAGTTAAAAGCGGGAGGCGTTCCCGAGTTCCGTTAGGAACGCTATATTTATAGCATCAGATCGCAAAAGTAAGGCGGGAGTTCCGTTAGGAACGACATATACCGCTCCGCTGGAGCTAGAGATATTTATACATCATTGTTTCTATAAATATGACGCTCCTACGGAGCTTAAAGCTTGTTCGCTGAGCCAGGTATGTTATTACCTTTGTAAGGAGGGGTGTTTTTTACACCCTGTTCACTTACCGACATCAACCTAATTGAACTGTTGTTAAACAAATTTCGGTCAGACTGACCGGTGAGAAAACCGGGCCGCCAGAGCGAGCGTTTCGATAATGCGTTTATTCCCTGTTACTTAACAATATCTTTACATTTGGCACAGCCATTGCTATTAAGAGACCAGCCCCCCGAGGCGGAATTTACACACGGAGGTAGTCCTAAAAAAATGAATCCAATTGCCAGAACACACGACCTTGTCATCGAAAGAGATGGAGTAGACCTTTTTATCCACGACCTGCAGCGTGAAAAATATATCCTGCTGAACCCCGTATCAGCTTTTGTCTGGAAAAAATGTGACGGAAACCGCAACGCTGAAGACATCGCACACGAGCTCGAAACCGAGATCGGAACCAAGGTCAGTACGAGCCTGATCAATTCAACTGTCGATAAACTCTTTTCCGAAAGTTTGCTTGAGAGCCAACCCGCTTTTGCCTGATACTTCACCCTCTAACCCCTAAAAAAAAGAGCGGCTGTTTTAGCCGCTCTTTTCTTTTGTTGCCTTTGATCTTGAAGGTTAGTTTGAAGAAACAAAATTCAGATTCTCCACATTTGCACTGAGACTGAGTGCCTGGGGCGAAAATCTAAACCGTTTTTTGCTTGCGACGAAGGTGTATTGCCCGGAGGGCAGCCCTTCGATCAAATAATCGCCAAAGGCATTGGTCGCAGCGACGCGGATGATATTATCGCCGGTATCAAAGACCAAGACTTCCGCAAAAGGCACGCCGCTGCCGCCCAGGGACAACACTTTGCCCGATACATTAAATGCCGCGGCCTGTGCCGTAATTGCAAAATTGGCCGAGGCGCCTAATGGGTCGGTAAAGTTATGTTCGCGAACGCGGATGCGCGCGCTTGAGGTAGGAAGGTTCGGCATCGTAAAGGTAAAAGTCCCCGTATTGGCAACATCGGACGCGAGCGCCAGGGGGAAAGTACTGCCGCCATCGGTCGAAAGCTCGATAGTGACATTGCGGTTGAACCCGCCGTTATTCGTCCAGCGAACGGTGTTGCTTTGGCCGATCACCGCCGGATTGGCCAGCGTCACAGCGGTTATCGTGTCGGGGATCAGATCGCCGTTAGAATCGCGGTACCATCCGATATCGCGCATGACCTGACGGGTCAGATCGAGCGTGATCGGCAGCCCGGCATTTATGTTGGGCTCCATCAGTAGATTTGGCGAGGCCACGGTGTCAAAGTGCGAGACCGAAGAGCCGCCCGCAAATGTAGTAGGCGTATAGAGCCTGACACGGCCCGCGGAGTCGTTACCGGCGGCAAGAAAGCCCGAGGCGAGTTTTACATTAGCGCCGTCCCAGCGCAGGCTGCCGTTGGCAATAGCCGAGGTCTGCCGTTGGGCGGGCGTCATCGAATCCCAGAAAAGGCCGGTATTGGTGTCGAGCAAAAAGTGGTCCCAGACGCCGGGAAAACCGGAGTTGAAATTTCCGGTCTGGCCGTTGGTCGGAGTCGAAAACCCGAGGCCGTGGCCCATCTCGTGAAGCAGGGTGACCAGCAGATTGATGCGCAGCGAAGGCGTAGCATTATCCAGCCCGTAGTACCAGCGGCTTCCTGCGGTTAAACAGCCGGTGTCGATGGCGCTGTTAAAGGTAGCGTTGATATCGGGATTGGCGGCGGATTGATCGGCATTCGCGCGCTTGTTGGCCAGCGCGCCGTGATACCAGGTGCCGGGAAATTGCGCATTCGGAAAATCACGGAAGAGATTGACCGACCCGGCCGAACCCAATACCGCGCCGGCGGGCGAGCATGTCTGCGGGTTGAACTGCGAGCGCACATCGATGGTCACATTACTGTCCAGATAGGCGCCCCAGATGCTGGCGGCAAATTGAAAAAGAATAAGCCGCTGTTCGCCGACTGTCGTTCCGCTGTTGCCGCCTTCGCCGACGGCAAAAGCCGGTGACGTATCATTAAAGCCTTCGCCCGCGCCGTCGTTATTAACGATGACGAGATTGGCCGAGCTGGGACGGTTGGCGGCGTCGGCAATAAGCGCTTTGTAAAATTCAAATTCTTCCAGGGACATTCCGTGGGCCGCGGCAATTTCAGCTTCGGTCGGTTTCGGGAATTTTGTTTTCGGCACCTGCCGCCCCGTTTCCAGATCACGGCCAAAAAACGCATTCGCTTCGCCGAGGCTGGTCACACAGGCTGCGCCGATGCTGCCGTCGTCATCTACCCGGCCAAGCGCCACGTTTTGAAAACGCCCGTCCAGGTCCAGTTCGACGCCGCCGCTCGGCACGGGCTTCTGCGTCAAACCATCGGCGGAACGGTCGGTGAGCTTTTTGATGGCCCGGGCCATATCGGCATCACTTCCGCCCGTTACTGCTGCTGCCGGGGCGTTACCCTTGGTCGGGCCGGTCTGCTTCTGCGCGGAGACGCTGGTCAACTGGCCCGAGCTATTAAATAAAAAGCAGCTTGCTAAAACTACTACCGAGAGAAGTACAACTTTTTTCATTATTATCTCCTAAAACTTTATGTAACAATGACTTGGGAATTTTACAAGCCGCAAGTGGTTATGGTTGATGAAATACAGCAGGAAAAGTATACAAAATATTTTCGAAAGGATAGATTCTCTAAAAGCTTCGAAGGTTGCCAGCGTCCTGATGCAACGCCCGGGACGTTATCAATGAATATTATACGCTTTCGCGGCGGCGAATGTCTAAGGTAAAATTCGGTGCCTCCGGCACATTTTTCCACCCTTATTCGTTCAATTCCATAACCTCTATATATACTGTTTCAAACCTTGAGCGAAAAAGACATAAGAGAACTCCCGATAAGCATTTCTCAGATTTTTTGCGTCGCCGGGTGAATTTTTTGTCGCTGATCTCTAAATCATCATATAATCTGTCTGCTCCAAAAAAACTGACAATGGCAGGTAAATAATATGACTCCCGACACCACCTCTCCATTCGGTAAGATCGCCTTGTGTCTTTCCGGCGGCGGCTACCGCGCGGCCGCCTTCGCGCTCGGCACTATCGATATGCTTGACGAGCTCGATCTATTAAAAGACGTAAAACTTTTTTCGACTGTCTCCGGCGGCACATTCACCGGCGTCACCTACGCCGCCTGGATGAGAGAAGGCAAGAGCTACGCCGAATTTTATAAAGATCTTTATCAATTTCTGAAAACAACTAACTGCATCGACCTGGCGCTGGACGATCTTTATAAAACCCCTTCGCCATCGGGCGCCAGTAATGTCAGCCTGATCCGCTCCGCGGCCGAGGTCTATAACGACAAGCTTTTTAAAGGCCGTAAATTCAGGCCTTTATTCGATCTGGTCGGTGAGGATAAACGCTTTTTGGAATTGATCTTTAACTCGACCGAATTTCGCCGGGGCAATTCCTTTCGCTTTCGCGCCAGTTATGACCCCGACGTAAATTCCGGGAGCGGGACTTTCAAAGTCGCGAATAAGATCGCGGGTGAGATCTTATTGGCTGATATCGTGGCTGCCTCATCGTGTTTTCCCGCCGTCTTCGAGCCGCTGCGGTTTCCCGGCGATTTTCGCTGGGAAAGTAAACTTGCCGATATTCGACACCAGCTCACCCAAAATGTCGAAGTAGGCGGAAAAGAGAGGGAAAGCGGTTTTAAGGAAGATGCCAGAGGCAAGTGTATTTCCCTGCCGCTGATGGACGGCGGCGTTTTTGATAACCAGGGAACTTACAGCGCAACTGTGGCGGACGATGATCTCTACAATAATAAACACGACCGCTTTGACCTGTTTGTCATCTCCGATACCTCGGCACGAGACAACGACATGTTCAATTACCCGAGGCCCGATAAAAAATACGGGTGGCTGACAATAAATATGCTGTTCTGGGCGGCAGTCTCGCTTTTTGTTTTTTCCTTAGCGTCTGTGGTAATGCTCATCTATTGGTTTATCGCCGGTATTCGGGCGCAGGATCTGACGCCGGCCGGATCATCTTTCAATACCTCGCACCGATCATAGTTTTTGTTGTATTCGTGGTGGTCCTGATATGGGCTTACAACTTGTTCAAAAAGAATAAGGAGATCGTGGTCGCGGGAGGGAAATTTCAGCTTTGGGATTGGGTAAAGCGCCTGACCATGCCGGATTTTATCAACATGGCAAAAGCCCGGTTCACCTCGCTGGGAACGATGTCGGCCGATGTCTTTATGAAGCGCGTCCGACAGCTCCAGTTTACTCTTATTAAGAGCGATCCGATCCGAGAGAATAAGGTCGTCTTTAATCTGATCTATGACTTAAACCCGACAATATCGCCGATAATACCTTCCGTCTGGGAATTAGACCCCAGTTTGGAGCCGACGGACGAAATAAAGAAACTTTCCAAAAGATCGGAAGCTGTTAAAACCACGCTGTGGTTCGAAGGCCAGGAAAAGGATCTGAAATTATTGATCGTTTGCGGCCAATGCACGATCGTTTATTCACTGCTCAGATATCTCTGGCAGCTGTGGTATGCGGAGGAAAAAGCCGCCGAGGAAGAGGCGGGCAAGAACAAGACTCCTGTCAAAAATGTTCCCAAACCGAATACCGAAGATTCAAAATGGTTTCCTACCTACCAATACCTGCACTCGGTTTGGGAAAAATTAAAGCTTGATCCCAATGAATTTCTGAACCGTGACCGGGGTAAATGAGACCAGCCAGGCGTTGGCAAAAAAAGTTTTTTGACTTTTAGCGGATCTGAAATTATCCTTTCACTTTCTTTGGCAAAAGAAACTTTTAATTAGAATGAGGGAGCTTCCGATAGGCATTTTTGACTCCGGTGTGGGCGGGCTGACCGTCTATCGCGCGCTGCATGGCCGTCTTCCCAATGAACGCTTTATCTACCTGGGAGATACGGCGCGTGTCCCGTACGGGACAAAATCGCTGGCGACGGTCGAGCGTTATGCGTTGGAGAATTCGAGTTTTCTCGCTTCGCGCGGCATCAAGATGCTGGTGGTGGCCTGCAATACGGCGTCTGCGCTGGCGCTGCCGAAGATCAGGGAAAAGATCGGGCTGGATGTGGTCGGCGTGATCGGGCCGGGCGCGCGCAAAGCCGTCGCGGAAACGCGGAACAAAAGCGCTAAACCCAAAATAGGCGTGATCGCCACCGAAGCCACGGTTTTAAGCGATGCCTATGCCGAAGCGATACGAAGAACGGAAGTAGAGGTCGATATCATTCAATCGGCCTGCCCGCTTTTTGTTCCGCTGGCCGAAGAAGGCTGGACGAAAGAGCCCGAAACCTATTCCATCGCCAAAAAATACCTGGAGAAAATGGCCGGGGTGGAGGCTTTGGTGCTCGGGTGCACGCATTATCCCATCCTGCGGCAGGTGATACAGGAAACAGTCGGCCCGGATGTAATGCTGATAGATTCAGGACTGGCGGCGGCGGAAGAAACGGCGCAGCTGCTAAATGAAAAAGGTTTAGCCAATACGGAAACTATCTCCGGTGAGCGCCATTTGTGCGACGACATGGACCATTTTTATGTGACCGACGCGGCCGAGCGCTTTGCCCGCGTGGCGGAAAGATTTTTGGGCGTGAAACCTGCTAAACTGGAAGCGATCGAGCTTTTGTGAAATTAACGGGGACGGAGGGATAAAGGAGATAAAAAGCATTTAACAAAAGCAGCAGAACACAAAGAATAGATATTCTTATCCTTCCATCTCCTTCATCCCGGTAGAATAAATTATGACTTACACACGAACTGACTCTCGCACTGCTGACCAGATCCGGCAGACAAAGATCACGCCGAATTTTGTCCCATATGCCGAAGGCTCGGCGCTGATCGAGGTCGGCAATACAAAAGTTATCTGCGCTGCGTCGGTCGAAGAAAAAGTGCCGATGTTCATGCGCAACCAGGGGCGCGGCTGGGTAACGGCTGAATATTCGATGCTGCCGCGCGCCACTCACACCCGCAGCCAGCGTGAAATACAGCGCCCTTCCGGCAGGACCCAGGAGATCCAGCGGCTGATCGGCCGCAGCCTGCGAACGATTGTCGATATGACGGCAATGGGAGAGCGCACGATAACCGTTGACTGTGACGTTTTACAGGCGGACGGCGGAACGCGCACCGCTTCCATCACCGGCGCCTATGTCGCGCTGGCCCTTGCGCTGAGAAAGCTTGAGCAGGATAAAAAGCTAAAGAAAAATCCCCTGATCAGCGAGGTCGCCGCCATCAGCGTGGGCATCGTTGAGCAAACCCCGCTGCTGGATCTGAAATACGAAGAAGATTCGATCGCCGAAGTGGACATGAACGTCGTTTGCACCGGGCAGGGAAAATTTATTGAACTGCAGGGAACGGCGGAGCGCGAGCCTTTTAACCGCGAGCAAATGGACGAAATGCTGGCGCTGGCCGAAAAAGGCATTCAGCTTCTGTTCACTATTCAGAGATATGCACTCAAATGATTTTGGATGGCTTTGCCTATAAATACCGTTGAAGTCAAAAAGCAACGGGGTCAGAACCGGGAACGGTAGTGACCGGGTAAATGAGCGCAGCGAAAAAACTAACAGCATCCCGCCCGACGAATAAGAACCCGGTCATCGCCAAATCCGCATTCCGCACTCACAGATCCGCAATCTAAAATCGCCTAAGCTCTTGGCCGCATCTCATCAGGCACCTTGATCACGCCGCCGCCGTAGAGCGGTACACCGGCATCTTCGGATTTTTTATGTTCCGTTTTTTGCTTGTACATTTCGGCATCGGCGTGGGTAATGGCGGTTTCCAGTTCACTGGCGTGGCTAAATTCCGCGATGCCGTATGAAACTCCCACCGATATCTTTTCTTCCAGGCTGTGAAATTTCAGATTCATCAATGACGTTTCGAGCGTAGCAAACCGCAGGTCGGCCAGCTCGAGATTCATCCCGACCATGATCACGAAAAATTCGTCGCCGCCCCAGCGGAACAAAAGATCGTCCGCGCGGATGAGCGCGCGAATCTCGGTCGCGACCGCCCTGATGGCCAGATCGCCGACACTGTGGCCGTAAATATCGTTGATGGGTTTGAGGCTGTCGATATCGAGCACGCAGACGCAGCCGCGAATGGATTTGTCGGCATGCTGTTTCTGGATAAAGCTGTAAAAAGCGTGACGGTTAAAGGCAGTGGTGAGCGGATCGGTCTGCGCCAGCTGTTCCAGCTGGAAATGAGCATCCTGTAATTTGCGGTTGGTCTTTTCACCTTCCTGGATCACTTTTTCCAGCAGCACGATGATCATTCCAAATCCGAGCACAACTTCTACTACCAGGTCGATCAGGCTGTTAAAGGTGAAATAAGCTTCCGGAAGCGGTATTGCGTAGGGCGTCTGCCTTAATCCGGAGATGACGAAATAATGAAGAGTGTCGAGCGTTAAGAGGAGCAGCCCGGCGCGAAAAACCTGCAGCCCGAAACTTTTCTGGCGCGATCTTTTGACATACTTCAAAACGTAAAACGCCGACATGAACAAGACCGACAGCGCCAGCGCATGAAGGAAGAAATACTTATCGATGTCTTTTCCGGTCGCCGCCAGCGCGCCCGCCACCAGCGCCCCGCAGAGGAGCCAAAGCGAAAAGCGCTTACTGATGCGCAGGTTGAGAACATAATTCCGGCAGCCCGCTATCAGGAAAAAACAAAAAACATACTCACAAAAGAAGTAGCCGAAATAAAAGAAGGCAGAGTATTGCGGCATGGCAGCCCCGCAAATGAGGCTGAGCAGCGCCAGTGAGAGCACCCCCCAACCGGCAGACCAATAGTTCAGCGCGGTCGATTTGAGCGAGCGTTTTAAAAATACCGATAGCAGGGTTATCAAAAAGATTCCCGCAAATTGAACGATAATTCCGGTTAAAGAGTCCATTGAGAGTAGGAGAGATCTGGTTTTTTAATTTCGACTTGTGATGGCAAATGGGCTCCCGGAAGAACCCGTCTGTCTATTTTCTCATTTTTGCAGGGGATATTTCAAGAACTTTTTTAACACTGTTTATTAGCTGCTAATAAGGCTAAGTACCTCATTCTCGGTGGGTAAGGCAGTGCGGGCGCCTAATTGGCGGCATTTTAACGCGGCGACGGCGTTGGCATATTTCAGGCTTTCTTCGATCTCGGCGCCTTTTAACAGGCCGTAGATCAGGCCGACGCGGAAGGCGTCACCGGCCCCGGTGGTATCTACGCAGCCGCCGGGAACGTCGTAAGCGGGAGTTTTGATATAGGTATCGCCGACCAGTACGGACGATCCGCGGACCCCTTTGGTCGAGCCGACGATGGTACAGCCGAAGCGCGAGCGGATCTCTGCCAGCGCGGTGCGGCGGTCGCGAATGCCGGTGAGTTTTTCCGGAAACTCGACGGACGAGATCAGTACGTCGACAAAAGGAAGCATTTCCGCTACGCCATCCGACATTTCGTCGATGTCGATGGTGACCACCGCGCCGCCCTTTTTCGCCGCCTTTGCCATTTCCGTTACGGCAAAAGGATCGTGCGCATCGGCGTGCAAAACTTTGGTGAGGCCGGCCGCGGCTATGGGCGCATCGCCGGCGCTATATTCCAATTTGCTGTCGCGGTGCCAGATGACGGTGCGCTCGCCGTTTCGCTCGTCTATCAGAATAAAGGCGATCTGTGTACGGGCGCCGGGGGTGGTTTCGCTGAAACGAATATCGACGCCTTCATCGGAAAGAGATTGCAGGCCGAAGGCGCCTTCGCGATCAGAACCGAACCGCCCGGCGTAAGCGGCTTTAAATCCCAGCCGGCTAACACCGGCCATGCACGAAGCGATCTGCCCGCCGGCGGCCTGGATATGTGTCGTCAAATGGATCTTGGAATCGAACTGCGGGTATTCGGGCACGACGATCAGATGGTCGACGGCATTAGTGCCGAAGCCGAGCGCATCGAACTCTTTATTTTCCGGAAGTGTGAAGGGAAATTGCACTTGGTTATTTGACTCAAAGAAAGCGTCTAAGTCAAATACTGCGAGGTGTAAAGGTCATCCTTCTCGCGGCTAGGCCGCCGTGCTGTGCGGTAAGCCTACGGCTTACCGGTATGATTTTTATTTAGGTGGAGGCTCCGCCTCCGAAGATTTATTAAAGGCCGAATCCCGGAAAGGCAGAGCCTTTCCGCACATCACTGCGGCCTAGCCGCAAAGTAAAGAGCGACCGTAAAACCGGTCGCTCCCAGGTTAACTCTATTTCTTCGCGGGTTTTCCGCTATCGGTTTTGGCGAAATAGCCCTGGCGATGCACCAACTTAACTTTCTTGGAATAGGCCGGGTTGGAGATCTCTATCTGGATCTTTCGATAGGTGCCGTCCTTTTTTGCATTTGACGGTTCATAGGCAAGCAAATATTGCGAACGCATATCCAGTTGTATTTCAGTAAAAGCGCGGCGCAGATCGAGTTCGCTTTCCGGGAAATAAGAACGGCCGCCGGTGCTTTCGGAAAGTTTTTTCAACACCCCTTTATCTACGCCGGTGTACTCAAAATCATCACCGATACCGATACAGTAGATCAGGGTGTCGCTTTTGATCGCCGCGTCCACGGCATCGTTAAATTTCTTGGAACCGAAAGTATTGACCCCGTCCGTGATCAGGATGATCGCCCGCCGCGTTCCTAAAGGCGCGGTGCGTAAAATATCATTTGAAGCGACCCAGATCGCATCCCAGATGGCGGTAGCGGCCATGATATTGCCGCTGGAGCCGTTTATCGGAGGCGTGCCGGTCGATACGCCGCCGCCGATATATCCGGCCGGCGGAACGAACTGTACGCGGTCAACCGCGCGCTGCAGGCGCTGAACATTTCCGGTCAGGCCTTGCTCGAGCGTTGTTTCCCCGGTAAATGAGAGGATCGCCACTTCGTCCTTGGTGGAACGCACTACGTCTTCCAAAAATCCCTTAGCTGCCTCTTTCTCTTCGGGAAGGGTGCGCTCCTGCGAGCGGCTGGTATCGATCAGGATGGCGAGGGAAAGCGGCAGATCGACCTGGCGGTAGAAAGTGAATATCTGCTGCGGCCTTCCGTCTTCAAAAATGCGGACGTCTTCTTTTTTCAGATCGGTGATAAAACGGCGGTTCGAATCGGCCGCGGTGAAAAGCACGTTCACCAATTCGGATTCGATCTTTATCGGTTCATCATCTTCATCGATAATTTCCGGGGTTGGCGTCGGCGGAGGGACCGGTGTCGGCTCCGGGGTTGGCCCTGGCCGTGAAGAGGTATCCTTATCGGTCCGCGCTTGTGAGACCTGGTAGCCGGAAACGCCGGCCAAAACCGCGATCGCGAATAAAATAAGAAAAACCTGCAAACCGTAATATCTCTTCATTTAATAAAACCCCGAATAAGTAACTTGAATAAAATAAGATGCCAAAAGCTTACTTAAGGCTGTCCTTTACGGCCCGATATTTCTTTTTCGTGCGGATCTTATAATCGTTTTGTTTTTGCCGGTCGGTAAAACGCACCTCGATCGCGCGATCGGTGCCGTCATACTCCTGATTTTTCGGGCGATAGGTAATGATGTATTGCGAACTCAACTCTTTGGAAATGCGGGTAAAAGCGCGCTCGAGCGCGGTCATGTCCCCGGTAAAGAAAGCTTCGCCACCCGTTTCCTGGCACAATTTCACCAGATCTTTATCCCCTTTATCGTTGATCTGGCCGGCATCCACGCCGGGCACGGTGCCCAAAAAACCGGCTTTGGTAGAGATGGCAAAAATGGTCGTTTCCGTGCGCTGGGCCAGGTCGATGGCATCGTTTATATCCGCGCGGCTAAAAGTATCATCGCCGTCGGTGATCACCACCAGCACATGCCTTCCCGGGGCGGAGCGGAGTTTTTCATTGCAGAATTGCCAGATCGCATCGTAAAGCGCCGTCTGCGAACCCGTCTTACTGACGTTTTCCACGGCTTTATCGAGCAGGTCCATTTTATCGGTAAAATCCTGGCGCAGGGTCACTTCGTGGTCAAAGGTCATGAACGCCGCTTTATCCTTGCGCAGCCGGGTGACGGTGTAAAGAAAGGTCCGGGCGGCTTCCTTGGAGAATTTCATCTTGCCGGCCGTTGACGGCGAAGTGTCCATCAGGACACCGAGGAAAACCCGCGGATTATTTTTCTCGTCGCTGAAAAAGGTGACTTCCTGCGGAATACCGTCTTCCATCACGACAAAATCATTTTGATTTAGCCCCGGCACATATTCGCCCTTGCCGTTCTTGACTGTAACCGGCAGGCGAACTTCGAATATCTTGACCACTTCATCAGGGCGCGGGGTCGGGCTTGGCCTTGGGGTCGCGGCCGGATTTTGAGCTTCCGCGGACCCGGAAAGCAGCAGAAAAAGGGCGGCCAGCATTGCCGGTAAATAAAACAGCTTGGATGATTTCTTCATAAAATAGTTAAAACAGATCGGGCCTTCGCACGAATTCGATGCCCGGAGCCAATATTTTGTTGCCTTTTAAGCGAGCAGCGGAATCATCTAGTATAGCAAAAAAGGGGAATTTACTAAGTTTTTCCGGGGCCTATAAAACCGGGCATTCATTATTAGCCGCTAATTACACAAATAACACGAATTAAAGATTCTTATTCGTGTTATTCGTGACATTAGTGGCAGATAATACTACATCGTCTAAGCGTATGGAACGACCCTCAGATCGTCCATCTTGACCATCATCCCGCCCTGCTTAAAGCTGAGGTTAACTCCGCCAAAGCGGTCGATGTCCACTTTGACTTCGCCTTGGTTTTCATAGCGAAAATAAGCTTCGAGGCCCCGGTATCTGATCAGGCCGCCCCATTTAAGATTGGTCCAGGGAAGGTCTTTATTTGTATATTTATCGATCTTATAATCAGCCATGTCGATAAAATTTATGTCTCCCATCCAGCTAAGGTTAAGGGCATGGCTTCCCCAATCGAGTAAGGTGCCCTTGCCGCCGTTCGGCGCGGCGATGATCCGGTTTCCGCCGTCCATGAAAATGGAATAAATGTAATTGTTCGTCAGTAATATGTTGTACATGGGAATCTCCTTTTGTCTGAAGTTAGAGGGAAATCCTGCTTGGGAACCACGTTTAGGCAGGGGTGAAATTACTATTGAGTTTGGGAGTAATATTAACCGCCGCGGGTAAGATTGGCAAAGTAACGGGTCAGTACCGGTAGGCTCCCCTCCCGCCCGAGGAGGGGTGGCAGCCGTTTCGGCTAACGGGGTGGTGGGAGAGTGACCGGCTTCCGGTAAGAAGCGAAGGTGTAAAAGTCAGCAAAAAGCTGACGATGGGGTATAACCGCAGGGAGCGCGGCCGTATTAATTTATTTTGTATTTCGTCGGCAGATCTAATTCGTCATCAATCAATACATCAGTAGAAATTCCCGCAACTTTGGCATAGGCCAGAATTACCAATGGAAGAGGCGTGCGTTTACTTAGTTCGTAAAGGCCCACATAACCCGCATAAATTTTTACACCTTTTGCCGCTTTCTCCTGAAGCGCAACTGCCATTTGTTCCTGCGTCAAACCTAATTTCAGACGAATCCGGGTCACTTTTTTGGCTATTCTTTTAGGTTGTTCCGGCTTCTTACTACTCATCAGGATTTTCCTCCTCGATGAGTAGTGCCTTGACTTTACCTACATATGCAGTTAGAATGTTTGAAGCTACGGAATACGCCAAAATTACTTGAACGTATAGGCCGTCGCTCAACTGAAATTACCCTTATGCGGTTTCATCATTGCTTAGCTTTTATCTTCTTCCGGCATGGATGAATCACAGATAACTTTATCTCTCAAATCCGAAAAGACAAAGAGCCCAACCATCTTTTTGGCAAAGGAATTAGCATCCGATAAAGAGCGGAGATTTCTTATGCGCAAAAATAAAATCGAAGGAACGGAAAGATTAGCGGAGAAATTGCTGAGCATTCGTCTCAAATTAGGATTATCCCAGGCGAAAATGGCTGAGGCTTTGGCTCAGTATAAGGTGAAAATGCATCGGAGTTCTATCAGCGCTTATGAGAACGGCGATCGGCTGCCTCCTCACCTGGTTGCGCTGGCCTATGCCAGGCTCGCTAAAGTCTCGCTCGATCTGCTCATCGATGATGAAAGAGACCTGCCTAAAGGTTTTTAGAATTTGTTAACAGCGCGAAGAAATAAAGTTAACTTACTTTGCGGCTCTGCCGCCGTGCTGTGCGGAAAGGCTCTGCCTTTCCGAGAGTTGCAAGTAAATACAAGGAGGCTTAGCCTCCTCAAAAATAAAATATCCGCTTCCGGTAAGCCATAGGCTTACCGCGCATCACTGCGGCACAGCCGCCATATTGCCGGCGGATCCGAAACCCGGTGCTACTCCTATTCAAGAATCTTTAAAAACACATTAAGCTCCTCGGGCAAGGGCTGCGTGAACTTCATCCGTTCTCCGGTTACGGGATGATCAAATTCGAGCCGTTCGGCGTGGAGAAAAAATCTGCCCAGGCCCGCGACAGCTTTGCGTATTTTAGGATCGGAGATCGTATTGTCGCGACCGCCGTTATAGAGTTCATCACCTACGACCGGGTGTCTGATATGCGCGAGGTGAACGCGGATCTGGTGCGTGCGTCCGGTCTTTATTTCGACACCAAGCAGCGTGACTTTTTCGAAGCTTTGGCGCACCCGCCAGAGGCTGAGAGCGCCGCGGCCGCTTCTTATCACCGCCATTCTTAAACGGTTGCTGCGATCTCGGGCGAGGGGCTCTTCGACCTTTCCGCGGGCCGCTTCCATTTGCCCATGAACCAGCGCCAGGTAGGATTTAAAAACTGTGCGGCTGCTGAACTGCTCGCTTAGATGTTCGTGGGCGGCCTCATTTTTCGCGACGACGATCAAACCCGATGTGTCTTTATCGAGGCGGTGAACTATCCCGGGCCGCGTTTCATTACCCCTGGGATCGGTTTTTGAAAGCCCGGCGAAGTGAAACGCCAGCGCATTTGCCAGCGTGCCGCCTGGGACGCCCGCTCCCGGATGCACTACCATTCCGGCGGGCTTGTTTATTACGGCGATGTCCTGATCTTCATAAACGATGTCGAGCGGGATATCTTCAGGTGCGAAAAGGTTTGAAGCTACGGCGGCGGCAATGAGTTCGACCTCGATCTCATCGGAAAGGTTTAATCTGTATGAAGATTTGACCGTCTTCTGATTGACCAAGACGTCGCCGTTTTCGATCAGCCGCTGCAGGCGAGAGCGGCTCCAACCGCCAATTTTTTCGGCGACAGTTTCGGCGATCTTTTCCGCCAGGTAGGCGTCCAGCCGTTTTCCTTTATCGGCTTCGTCGGGAGCCAAAATCAAAACCTGATTTTCTTCAGTCAATTTGGGCACCGCCGGCATCTGCCGCTGGGGTTTTTATATTTGACGCCCGGCGCAGGCGCATCACCAAAAAAATGGCGGCGCCAACCGCGACCAGCAGGCTGATCATCTGCGAAGTGGAAAGGCCGGTCATTGTAGTGAGCCCAAAAAGATCGCCGCGCGGGTCGTCACGGAAAAACTCGACGGTAAAGCGGATCAGCGGATAGAGGATCATGTAGAGGATCAGGATCTGCCCGTTGAATTTTTTGCGGCTGTGCAGAAAATAAAGCAGCGCAAAGACCGCCAGCATGGCGAACGATTCGTAAAGCTGTGTGGGGTGCAGGTGAAGGGCGGAATTGGTGGTGTAATCGTAGACGGGCACGCCGGTCATCTCGTGCGCCTTGTCGCTGAAATGCACCCCCCACGGCAGGCCGGTCGGTTTGCCCCAGCAGCATCCGGCGGCAAAACATCCCTGCCGCCCGAAAAACTGTCCCAAAGCAATGGCGGGCGCAAAAGCGTCGGCCACTTTCCAGAAATTCAGTTTATAGAACGGGATCAGGATCGCGGCAGCTAACAGCCCGCCCAAAAAACCGCCGTAGAACACGCCGCCCGAACGCAGGAAATCCCATGAGAAAATGTTTGCGTTGGGGTCGAGCAAGGCCAGTAAAAGTTTGGAACCGAGCAGCCCGGCGAGCAGTATCCACAAACCCAGATCGTACATTCGCTCCGAGGGGAGACCGTCGCGCTTTGCCAGCCGCGCGGCCACAAACAGCGCCAGAACCAGTGCGACCGCCAGCAGCACGCCGTAGGAATAAACCGGGTAACCCCAGATCTCGATAATTTCAGGATACATAGCTTTTGTTAATTGCCGGCTGCCGTCTGCTCGTCGATGCCGGGTTCGGCTTTATCTTTTTTTTCCATTTAAAAACATATCCAGCAGCAGCAGCCCCGCGCCGACGCAGATGGCCGCATCCGCCACGTTAAAGGTCGGGTAATGCCAGCCGCCGAATTGTACGTCGATAAAATCGATGACAAAACCAAGCCTGATACGGTCGGTCAGATTCCCTATTATTCCGGCCAGCAGCAATGCGCAGGCGCCTAAAATCCGGTCGTCAGTGCGCTTCGTCCGCCAAAAGAAGTATAAGACCGCCAGTGCCGCAATCAAAGCCAGCGCAGAGAGCGCCCAGCGCCCGGGGTCGCCGCCGTTCTGCAGCTGGCTAAAAGCCACGCCGTTATTTTCCGCGTAATCGAAATTCAGAAAACCGGCGATAACTTCGTAGGGCTTGCCGTCAAACCGCAGACGTCTTGCGGCCCACGCCTTGCTGGACTGGTCGATCAGCACGACGGCACCGGCGGCCAGCAGGTAGCCGATCTTCCAAAGAAAAGTATTTCTATTCACTTCTATTCACTGGGTTTTGCGGTCGGGACGCTCTTGGGCTCCGCGTAAAAAGTTTTGTTTACGATCTTCCACTCGCCGTCGACCTTGAGCAGAGACATATAGTCGGTAAAAGTCACCGACGGGTAATCCAGCGTGATCTTGGCGATGGCGGCATTTCCCGATATATCGATAGTGTCGATATTGCGTTTGCGCTGGGCCTCGTCGGGCGCGGGCGCGCCGCTAAAACCGGAGGCGAATTCCTCAGCCGTGCGCGTCATCATCTTTCCGTCGCGATACCAGAAAAGTTTTGCATCGGGATGAAAAGCCTTGCGGACAAATTCGGCCTTGCCGGTGGCGTGCGCCTGAAGATAATTGTTGAGCGGAACTTTGACCGCTTCTTTCTCAGCGGCCTGCGCTTCACTTTGACTGGAAACCGAAGCAAAGAAAATACTTGAGCCTAAAACCATTAACATTAAGATAAGAGCGCTTATTTTTTTCATGACTATACTCCTTAAAAATTTTCCCGTTCTTTCGCGCCGGAAACGCCCCGGTATAATTCGCGATATTTTTCCCGCACAAATTCATTCAAATGTTCGGCAAAACTCTCATCCAGATCTTTCAGCTTTATCAGTTCCTGCACATCGGCCAGATCCTTAAGGCGGTCACCGGCAGTCATGCCCGAAGTCAGTTTCAATTCGATCAATTTTTCCAGCGAGATAGTCTTAATGCCCTCGATCACGATCGAATGCTCACCGGGATCGGGAAACGAAACGGGTTTCGGCAGCCCGTCACCGGGAAATTCTCCCGACGTGATAATTTCCACCGGAACATTTTCTTTTGTTGTACGGAATTTTCTCTGCGCACCCTGAAATGCCGGCAAATAGCCAAGGCCGACCAGTTTTTCACGGAATGTTTCTAAACCACCTTTGGTTAAAAGCAGGTCAATGTCTTCAGTAAAGCGGCGATAGCCGTGTTGATTAAGGGCCACCGCGCCAATGACCGAATACTCTATGCCGTGAGAATCCAAATCATGGGCTATGCGTTTCAGTGCGTCGTTCATCATACCTTCACCTCGAAAAAACCTCAGTCCTTCGGCATAAACTTCAGCAGGAGAAGAAAAAATTGTCTGAAAATCAGCTGCCATTATCTTACTCAGTATACGGGAAAATTACTTTGGGCGCCTTGTGGTCTTTCCACCAGGTCAGGTAGCAAACATCGGTACAGCCGATGGCGTAAGTTACCACCTTCCATTTTCCGCCGGTCTTTTTTAAGAGCGCGAAAAAATTATCATCAAACGCGCCGGCATCGACCGCTTCCCAATACTTGGTGCTGCGATAATTCGGCCGGCCGCCACTCTCGTTTTGCGGGTCACCGCTTAAGAATGCCCAGCTTCCTGACACGTTAAAATGTTCAACGTTAAAAACGATCTTTTGTTTCAGATCCTTTTCGACGGGTGAGCGCAGGGCAGCAAGAATAGCCTTGCGTTCCGCCGAGCCTTTTTCCGGTGTGTGTACCTGGGCTGAGATTGAAATGGTAAACGCGAAAATAAATAAAAGAGAGAACCACCCCGGCGCTAAAAAACGCGCCTCTCCTCCTTTGTAAGGAGGGGAGCTTAAAACGCGGCTCCAAACTCCCCTCCTTACGAAGAAGGGGTGCCCAAAGGGCGGGGTGGTTCTAGTATTAGTTTTCATATTTTAAACCCCCGCTGCCTTTTGTATCTCGGCCAGCGCTTCAGTGCACCTTTCGCAGGCGGTCGGATATTTATCCGATTCGCCCACGCCGGTCGAATAATTCCAGCAGCGCTCGCATTTTTCACCATCGGCTTTTTTGACCTCGACCTTCAGCGCATCGCCCTGCACAAGCTCTACCTGCGACACGATAAAAATATAACGCAGCTGCCCGGCGTATTTTTGCAGAAATTCAAAAGTATTTCCGTCAGCGGTTAAAACAACTTTCGCTTCCAATCCGGAACCGATCAGTTTTTCGTTACGCGATTCTTCAAGCGATTTTAGAACCTCGTCGCGAACTTCAAAGATCCGTTCCCAGTCAGCCAGTAATCCGGAATTCTCAGTTTCACTTGCTTTTGGAAACACCGCCAAATGTACCGAGCCCACACTCTGTCCGGGCAAATTTTCCCATGCTTCATCCGAAGTGAAAGCCAGGATCGGCGACAGCAAGCGGCAAAGAGCATCGACCAGCTGGTGCAGAACGGTCTGGGCTGAGCGGCGCGCCAGCGATCTCGGCGCGGCGGTATAAAGACGGTCTTTGATGATGTCGAAATACCGCGCGGAGAGCGTGATATTCATAAAATTCGTCAGTTCTTTGGTCGCCGTCTGAAAGTTGTAACCTTCGTAGGCCGCTAAAACTTTCGCGGTGGCCGCGTCGAGCGAAGCCAGTGCCCATCGGTCGAGTTCCTGCAGGTCATCAAAAGCAACACTGTCGCTCGCGGGGTCAAAGCCGTCGAGATTTCCCAGCGCGTAGCGCAGCGTGTTACGGATCTTGCGATAAGAGTCGACGATGCGTTTTAGAGATCTCCTCCGATACGCGGACGTCCTCGGTCACGTCCATCGTCGACTGCCCAGAGACGCAGGATCTCAGCGCCCGCTTTGTTTCATCACGTCGTTGGGCGAGACGGCGTTGCCGCTCGATTTGTGCATCTGCTTGCCTTCGCCGTCGACGACCCAGCCGTGCGTGATGATCTCTTTATACGGCGCATTGATCGTGCGCCGCGATGCCGCACATCAGGCTACGAGTTGAACCAGCCGCGAAACTGGTCGCCGCCCTCCAGATAAACATCGGCGGGAAAACGCAGGTTGCCGCGTGTTTCCAGCACCGCCACGCAGCTCGAACCGGAATCGAACCAAACGTCTAGAATATCGGTCTCTTTGCGTAAAATCCGCACCGGCGCATTTGCGGCATTTGTAACCCTTCGGGCAGCAGTTCGCTTGCGGCCTCGCGGTTGTACCAGGCGTCGGCCGTCTCCTGCTGCGAAGATATCGGCGACGTGATCGATGATCTTCGGGTCGGCGACGGCTTCGTCACACGCCTTGCAATAGAAAACCGGGATCGGCACCCCCCACAAACGCTGGCGCGAAACGCACCAATCGGGCCGGCCCTTGAACATATTGCGCATGCGGCCTTCGCCCCAGCCCGGATGCCATTTGACCTTTTCGATCTCGCGCAGCGCATTTCCACGCAGCGAACCACGTCGCCATCCGCCGCGTTTTCGTCCATCGAAATGAACCACTGCGGCGTAGCGCGAAAGATCACCGGATTTTTGCAGCGCCAGCAATGCGGGTAGCGGTGCTGGTAGCTCTTCGGTAAAGAGCAGCATGCCGCTCTCTTCTAATAATTCGACGATCTTCGGATTTGCCTTAAAGATATTCTGGCCGGCAAAATGCTCGACCTCGCTGGTAAAAACACCGGCGTTATCGACCGGGCAATAGATCTCCAGTCCGTATTGTTTGCCGATATGAAAATCGTCCGCGCCGTGGCCGGGAGCGGTATGCACGCAGCCGGTGCCGGATTTGGCGGCAGCCTTACTCTCGAATCTCACGTCGAGCTCGATCTCAGCATCGGCCTCGCCCAGTGTGACGTGCTCGCCGTTCATTATCAGCGAAATGCGGTCGAGCCAGGCGTGTTTTGCTTCCAGCCGGTCAAGCTTTTCGCCTTTAAATCGTGCCAGCTCGTTGGCTTCGCCTAAACCGCAAAGTTTCGGCAAAACGCTTTGGCCAGTTCGCTGGCGACGATATAAACCTCGCCACCAACTTCCAGCGCCGAATAATCGAATTCCGGATGGACCGCTATCCCTAAGTTCGCGGGAAGCGTCCACGGCGTGGTGGTCCAGATGACGACAAAAACATTTTTGCCCGCAAGCTGCTCCGTCGATCTGCGCAGGGTCGCTTTTTAGCGGAAACTTTACATAGACCGACGGGACGGTGTGCTCTTTGTATTCCACCTCGGCCTCGGCCAGCGCGGTCTGGTCGTGCATGCACCAATAGACCGGCCGCAGGCCTTTATAGACATAGCCGCGCTCGAGAAATTTACCGAACAGCCGCGCGGTCGTCGCCTCGTACTCGTTGGACATCGTCAGGTAAGGATTTTCCCATTCGCCGAGGATGCCGAGCCGGGAAAAATCGCGGGTCTGGCCGTCCATTGCGTGTTCGGCGTGCTCGCGGCAGAGACGGCGGAAAGTGGTCGACCGGCATGTCGTCCTTGTTCTTGCTTTTCGCGGCCAGCTTTTTCTCGACGTAAGTTTCGATCGGCAGCCCGTGACAGTCGTAGCCCGGCACATAGGGCGCGTCAAAACCCATCATCGAGCGCGATTTCACGACGAAATCTTTTAGGATCTTATTAAGCGCCGTGCCGATGTGGATGTCGGCATTAGCGTACGGCGGCCCGTCGTGCAGGATGAATTTTTCGCGCGCCCTCACGCGTCTCGGCGATTCGCTCGTAAAGCCCCATTTCCTTCCATTTATCGAGGCGCGCAGGCTCGCTCTGCCCCAGGTTCGCTTTCTGGGCAAAATCCGTTCTGGGCAGGTTAACTGTTTTTTTTAGGTCTAAAGGTTCAGTCATAACATAGTGTTAGTAGGTCAGTAGTCAGCATGTCAGTAGCGCCTACGTAAGCAGGTGCATGATTTTCCTTGCTGACATCGTCTCTCAAAGATAGAAATCTTAACATTTATCGGCGAAAAAAGCCGTTTCCCAAAGCAAAAGTCCCAAGCTATGGTCAGCTTGGGACTTTTGCGCAAAGTTTATCTTTGGCTCGCCTTTTATCCGGCAAAGTCCCTGTAGATAATAATGCTATTTATTTTCGAGAAATTTTTCACAACGTTATTATAAGCCAAAAGCAGGCTGAACCGTCAAACTCAGGCCTTCTTTTTTGAATAGGTCAGGTCAAAAGTGGTGGTCCATGTTTTGCCGTCGTCGTTCGAATTTTCGCCGTGCTGGCGCACATCGCCATTGGGCAGTTTGCTAAAGGTCATCCGCGCCAGTGTCTTTTTACCATTCACCACGGAATCATTAACAAGCATCATCTTGCCGTCTTTAAATTCGCCGATGTAGTGTGTAAAAGTGCCCTTGTCGTCGACCCAGGTTTGATGCCACTTTTTGTCGTTGACGTCAAAAATATTAAAACTCTTGCCGGTGGTAACCGGAGATGCCCAGTTTTCAAATATTACGCACGTACCCAGGATCAACTGGATACTGCTGGAACCCGAAGGCACTCCCTGTGGATTCTTTGTGTCCCATTCGCCGATCCAAAAATCGAACTGGCGAAATTCCGGACTTGCCTTGCAGGGATTGACCGCCGCATCTTCTTTTTGCAGCAGGTCCTTAAAACGCTGCTCGGCTTTTAGCGCGTCGAAATCTTTATCAATACTCAAAGCTTCGGGCGAGATGCCGCCCAAGCCTAAGCTTTTGTCGAGCACTTCGTAGGCTTTGTCCTTGCTGCCCGTGCGCGCATAGGCCTTTGCCAAAAACTGCGCGAAGATCGCGTTGGGCGAGATCGTGAATGCTTTTTCCAGATGCGCCACGGCCTCGGCGTTTTTATTTAAATTGAGCAAAGAATTGCCCGCGCGGTAATGCGCGTTCGGATTATTTGGCTCCAGCTTGACGATATTTTCATAGGCATTAGCGGCATTTTGCCAATCCTGCGCCTGGTAAAACCTGTTCGCCTCGGCGCGCATTTCCTGTGTCACAGCTGGGCTTGGCGTGGATTGGGCGGAAATGGCAGTGATCGAAAAAGACAGCAACAGAAGGCCCAAAATGAACCTCGCGGAAACAATTTTCATATTTTTCACCTCAAAAGAAATAACGACAGAGTTGTAAGGTTAGATGTGAAAAGGCTTTAAGGGTTGCTTAGTACGCTCAGCAAATCAATCAGGGCAAGTTTTCCAGATCGTCCAGATCTTTATGTCTGCCGGCAGCTTTTTTGTTGGTCTTCAGATTTTCAAGACTGATGATATCGACCATAAGGTCAGCAAAATTTGCTGTCTCTTTTTCAGTAAAAGCTTCGGCGAATTTGATGCCTGAAACTCCAGTGAGAATTTCGATTCTTAACGGCGGAACTCCCATCCTAATAATTTGCTCATCCTTTAAAAAGATTTCAGTGTTAAGAGTCTCTTGAGCGAAACCAAATTCGCGCAATACGTGGACGATCTTTTCAGCATTTTCCGGACTCATTTCAACCCAAAGATCAATATCATTGGTTGCGCGCGGGTAACCGTAATAGCCGACGGCATATCCACCCACTAGCAGATATTTAACCTTTTTTGAGTTGAACAACTTCAAAAACTCGCTGAAGTCTTTCGGAAGCTGCATCGCCATAATTAATTTTTCGCAGAGTTTCTATATGATTAATACGTGCTTCGGGAGATTGGCTTAGCCAGAATTCCTTGTCATTAGAAGCCTCGAGTGAAGTCACCGAAAAAGAGGTTTTGTCTAAGGATAGGCCACTTTTATTTTCTCTTTCCATCAAAATCAATTTTATCATGTATCGAGGTCAAAATGGCGCGCAATTGAATGTATAGCGAATGATCCAACATTTTAACGGACCAGCTGATTGACCCGGTCTTCGACCATTGTTTTTATGGCGTTCAAATTTTCTTCACTGTCAGCTTCAAACCGAAGCACCAAAATAGCCTGCGTATTCGACGCCCGCACCAATCCCCAGCCGTGTTCGAACAAAATACGGGCGCCGTCGATATCGATCACTTCGTTCGTTAAGCGAAATTCTTCGGTGATCGCCTTTACGACCTCGAATTTTTTTTCTTCGGGGCAGGGAACGCGCAGTTCCGGCGTGGAAAAAGTTTTGGGCAGATCGGCGAGTAATGCGGAAAGCGGCTTATCGGTGTGCGAGAGAATTTCCAGCACACGGGCGCCGGCATAGGTCGCGTCGTCAAATCCCCAAAAGCGGTCGGCGAAAAAAATGTGCCCGCTCATCTCTCCGGCCAGAGCCGCATTTGTTTCTTTCATCTTTGCTTTGATTAGTGAATGCCCCGCTTTCCACATCAGCGGTGTTCCGCCGTGCGCGGCAATATCGTCGAAAAGTTTTTGCGAACATTTGACCTCGGCGATGATAGTTGCTCCCGGGTTTTCTTTTAATAGCGCGCGGGAAAAAAGAACCATCAGTTCATCGCCCCAGAGGATCTCGCCCTTGTCATTCACGACGCCGATGCGGTCGCCGTCGCCGTCAAAAGCCAGCCCCAGGTCGGCGTTATTTTCACGCACGGCGCGCACGGCATCCTGCAGATTTTCCACCACGGTTGGATCGGGATGATGATTGGGAAACGTGCTGTCGGGTTCGCAAAACATCTCGATCAGATCCATCCCCAGCGCTTTGTAGATCGGCACCGCGGTGACGCCGCCCATCCCATTTCCGCCATCGACCACGACTTTTAATTTCCGCTCGCCGATCTGCAAGCGGTTTAAAATTTCCCACTGATAATCTTTCAAAACGTCAACAGTTTCGACCTCTCCCGCACCCTCTGCAAACTCCCCCGCCAGCGCTATCTCTTTTATTTCCTGAATTTGCGAGCCATGGATGCTGTTTTTGCCAAGGCTGATCTTAAAACCGTTATGGTCGGCCGGGTTGTGCGAACCGGTGATCATCACGCCGCCATCGACGTCTCTGGTAAAAACCGCAAAGTACAAAACCGGCGTCGGCACGCGGCCGATATCGAGCACGTCTCGTCCCGCTCCGTTCAAACCTTTTATCAACAGATCGCGAAACACCGGCGAGCTTTCGCGCGCGTCAAAACCGACGGCAATTCGTTTCGCATCGCGCAGCGCGAAAAAGCTGCCGATCGCGCGCGCAAGAAGCGCTACCGTTTCAGCATTTAGATCCGGGCCGACGATCCCGCGAATGTCGTATTCTCTGAAAATGTTTTGATTCATTATTTAATTATGAAGCGCGGGCATCCTGCCCGCATTCGAACGCGAAGCGTTCGTGCGGAATAAATTCCGCGCTCCCGGTTTAGTGAAACAAGCCGCTCAACCCTGTTAAATTTCTTCCCTTAATTCCCCAGCGCAGGTTGAGCAGCATCTCGCCGTCTTTTTGAAAATATTTCACGCGTATTTTATGAAAACCTTTGGCCAGCGGAACGTCGCCGCTCGAAGTTTTACGCGTATGAATGCCGTCGTTATCGACAACGGTTTGATCGTCGATCATGAGTACCGCGCCGTCATCGGAATCGATGGCAAAATCGTACAAGCCGTCTTCCGGAACTTTAATGTAAGCATCCCAGATCACGCCGAAATTTTCTTTTTCATTAAGCGGCCTGAGCGCGAAGGTTTTGGTCTCGCCTTTTACCGGCGGCTCGACGCCGTCCAATATCTGCACGCTATTGAAGGTTCCTTTGTAGACCTGGTAAGTCATTCCCTCGATCTTCGGATCGACAGCCGAGGCATCCAGCATTTTACGGTTGGTGATCACGGCCGAGTATGTCGAACTTTTTCGCCCGTTGCTTATCATCACAATCGTTTTTAAGACCGCGCTGCTGTTTGGCGTTAAAGAAATTTTTAACGGCGCGGTATACGGATTAGAAAATTCGCTCGGTTCACTTCCGTCCAGCGTATAAAAGATCCTGCTCCCGGGAATCGGGTTCAACGCGACCTCGGCCGAGGTTTGGCCGCTGTTTAAGATCACATTCATGAGCCCCGCGGGTTCGGGGATTCGATAGAGCACATTTTGTTTATCAAGACGCGCAAGCTGGCTTGGCAGCCGCTTGATAAAGTCTTTATAATCACGCACTTCGGGCTTGGACCAGACGGATTCGGCGAGCGCCAGCATGCGCGGAAAAACCATGTATTCAACCTTGTCAGGATTTTTCATATACTCGGTCCAGACGTTTCCCTGGCCGCCGATAATAAATTTGGCCTCGTCTTCGGAAAGCTCTTTGGGAACCGGGTCGAACGAATAAACTTTTTCCAACGGCACGTAGCCGCCGATGTTAAGCGGTTCGGTGCGCGGGTCGCCCTGGCCGTAATCGAGATAGGCAAAATCGGTCGGCGTCATGATCACATCATGTTTTGCTTTGGCGGCCTGGATACCGCCTTTGACGCCGCGCCAGGACATTATCGTAGCGTTAGGGGCGATGCCGCCCTCGAGAATTTCATCCCAGCCGATCAGGCGTTTGCCTTTTGCATTAAGGAATTTTTCCATCCGGCGGATGAAATAACTCTGAACTTCGTGCTCATCTTTCAATCCTTCAGTTCGCTTTAGTTCCTGCACCATCAGCGATTCTTTCCACTGGTCCTGGAGCACTTCATCTCCGCCTACGTGAACATAGGGCGAATCGGGAAATAGCGCGATGACCTCGGTCAGCACGTCTTCGAGAAATTTGAAGGTAGTTTCCTTCGGGCAGTAAGTCTGTTTAAAAATGCCCCAGGTGGTGGTTACTTCGTATTTGTCTTCCTTGCACGCCAGCTCGGGATAGGCGGCGATCGCGGCGGAGGAGTGCCCGGGCATTTCGATCTCCGGAACGGTCGTGATATGCAGCGCTTTGGCATAGGCGACGATCTCTTTTACCTGCTCCTGGGTGTAAAAACCGCCGTGCGGAAAATTGTCGCCGACATAGGGATTAAGCTGGCGCTCTTTTACGGTTTCCTTGCGCCAGGCGCCGATCTCGGTCAGCTTCGGATACTTTTTTATCTCGATGCGCCAACCCTGGTCTTCGGTCAGGTGCCAGTGAAAATAGTTGAATTTATATTGCGCCATCAGATCGAGATATTTTTTGAGGAATGCAACGGGCATAAAATAACGGCCGACATCGAGATGCATTCCGCGGTAGCGGAAACGAGGCTCGTCCACCAGGTCCACCGCGGGCAGCGTCGCCCTGCCATTTTTCATCTCCGCGGGCAGCATCTGCAGAAAGCTTTGCAAGGCATAAAATGCGCCGGCGCCGCGGCGGCCAGCAGAACGCCCTGCGGGACGATATATATTCCATACGCTTCATCCTTTAACCCGGCGGGAACGATTGACTGAGATTCGATGACGATGGAGTTTTGTTTGTTTCGCGGAACGCCGGCGGGCTGCGGCAATTTGAAACCGTAATTTTTCAGCAGGTATTCGTTAAGCAATGCGGCGATCTTAAAACCCGCTTCATCATCGGCGATCAGGCGCGTCTGCCGGTTCAATTCGAATTTCGAACCTAAGTATTTAACGGACTTTGGTTTCGGGACGATGTCGTATTGCGCTGGAACATTGAAAACGAACAGCGACAAAAAGAGACAGAAAACCGGTAAAGAAAAATGTCTTTTCATAAGATCAGTTTTTTGCAAAAAAGGATTAATAAAGGCCTAAAGAATTTTGACATTAAGACGTCAGTTTTCAAAATCGTTCGAAGTAACGCGACGGTTAACCTGGGAGCGCAGGCATCTTGCCTGCACGAACGCTATGCGTTCGAAAGCCGTCTGAAGACGAAGACTCAAAACGTCAGCGCGACAAGCCGCGCTTGCAGGCAAGATGCCTGCGCTCCCAAAAAAGCTTGCCTTTTTCAATTTTACAGATGCTTTTGCACCCACTCACCGGCAACATCTTTCGGCGTCTTTTTATTTCCGTCCACCTCGTAATTCATCCGCCGCATATCATCGATAGAAATAGCATTCTTTAATTTCTCAAAAACCTCGTTAAGAGTTGCTAAAACTTCGCTGCGGGCGATGAAAACGGTCTGATACGGCGGGAAATAGTGCTTGTCGTCTGTGAGCTGAAAGAGGTCGAGCGTACTGATCAGGCCGTCGGTTTCATTGCCCGCGATCAGGTCCAGTTCACGCGAAGCCAGCGCGCGGTAGGTAAGTGAGAGGTCCATTTCTCGCGGCTGTTTATTAAAAGATAACCCGTAGGCTTTGGAAAAACCGGGATAACCATCGGCCCGCGACATAAAGTCCTGCCCAAAACCCGCCTGCCAGGTTTTGGCGTGCGGCACGGCGTCTGAGATAGTTTTTAAATTCAATTTTCGCGCTTCGTCGCCGCGCACCAGCACGGCAAAGCCGTTGCTGAAACCAAGCGGCGGGCTGACGGCCAGGTTGAATTTTTCGGCGTATTCATTTTTTGTCTGGTCATAGACCGCTTGGCTGTCGGTGATTGGTGCGTGTTTGAGAATGGCGGTATAAGCGGTACCGGTGTATTCGGGATAAACGTCCACCTGCTTTGCCAGCAGGCCGTCGTGCGCGAGATTACCGCCTAGTTCAAGCCTTCGTTCTACGGTGATGCCGCGTTTTTCCAGCATCTGCGCCAGAATTTCCGCCAGGATCACAGACTCGGTAAAGTCTTTTGATCCGACCGTTATTTTTTGTCCAAAAGCAGAAGCCGGGGAAGAAGTGGTTTTCCCGGGTAAGAAACTAAGGCCGATCAAAACGGCGACCAGCAAAACGGCTGCTGCCAAAACGATCTTTCTTAAAACTACCATTGCGCCTTTGGCAGGTTTTTCCGGCGCAAACATTCGCGCGATCTGTTCGAGCGCAAAGTCGGCGATCAGTGCGAGCAGCGCCGAAGATACCGCACCCGCGAGCAGCAAGTTGTTGTCATTTTGCCGCAGGCCCCGGAAGATGTATGTGCCTAATCCGCCCGCGCCGACCGCCGCCGCTACGGTCGCCACGCCGACGGAGATCACTACCGCCACGCGCACGCCGGTCAGCATCACATTCATCGCCAGCGGCAGCTCTACCTGCCAGAGGATCTGCCACTCGGTCATGCCCATCGCGACCGCCGCTTCGCGCACTTTCGGATCGACACCGAGAATTCCCGTCACCGTGTTGCGAATGATCGGCAGCAGCGCATAAAGCGCCAGCGCGATGATCGCCGTACGCGCGCCGATACCGCCGATAAATGGAATGGGAATAAGCAGCCCGAAAAGCGCCAGGCTGGGCACGGTCTGCATGATATTGGCAAAGCCAAGCACAGGCGTACGCAGAGACTTGATACGGGTCAGCAGAATTCCCAGCGGCATGCCGATCAAAACCGCCAGCCCGGTCGAGAGCGCGACCAATATCAAATGCTCGCGCGTTAGAGCGAGTAACTCCGCCCAGTTTTGTTGTATAAAGTCGAAAAAAGACATGGACAGGCAAAATTGTAGCAGAAAAGATGCGAGGCAAAAGCAACTGGATACAAATTACACCGCATCTCTTGACAAGGTCCGGTAAGTAAAATGAAAGATACACAATTCAATATCAATAGCCTGCGGATAGCCGCGCCGTGTTCGATGGGCTGGGAGAACATGGCCGGCGACGAGCGAAAGCGGTTTTGCGCGTCCTGTGAACTCAGTGTTTACAACGTCTCGGAAATGACCAGGACGGAAGTGCGCGCGCTTATCGGCCGCTCGCCGGACGGGATAT
The DNA here is from genome assembly GCA_963766895.1 of uncultured Acidobacteriota bacterium. GTDB lineage: Bacteria > Acidobacteriota > Blastocatellia > Pyrinomonadales > Pyrinomonadaceae > DASYKT01. The sequence continues at coordinate 361,712 of CAVYCB010000002.1, read as the reverse complement.
GCGGGCGGATCTATCGCCGGTTTGACGGCACCGTTATTACCAGGGATTGCCCGACAGGCGTACGGGCGCTGCGAAAACGCGCGGCACGATTTGCGGGCGCCGCTCTTTCCGCCATGCTGGGGTTATTTTCGGTTGGGGTGGCGCAAACCACCGAGCGGAGCGATAGCGCGGCAAAACCGGTTTCCGAAGCCGGACTCAAAGGTGAAAAGAAATTACTTTCACCGGACAAGCGTATCTTGATGGGAACGGTGACCGATCTTCAGGGAAATGTGATGGCGGGCGCCGACATCATGATATATCCGAAAAATTCGGGCAGGGACGATGTTAAGAACATCATCAACGCCAGGACGGACGGCGGCGGAAAATATATCTTTGACGGGCTGGCCGCGGGCATCTACCTGATCGAGGCTGACCTGCTGGGATATGCCCATTCGGAGATCGCGGAATTCACGATCGCCGACGGCGAACAGATCACGCTCGACATAAAACTGACCAGGTACGTGGCGTTCACCGGACTTGTCACTGTTATTGTACCGCCGCCTTCGTCCGTGCCGGGTAAGACCGTCATCACGCGTGAAATGCTCGACCGGATGCCTAAGCGAAATCTTTTCTGATCACGTTTTTATTGTTTCCAGATATTCCCGCGCCAGAGAGTGGTCCGACTTTACAAAATTCTCCGGCGATTCAAGTACGACAATCTTACCTTTTTCCATCAGCGCGATACGCGAGGCCAGGGTCAAAGCTTCACGAAGGTCGTGGGTGACAAAGATCGCCGTTTTGTTCAAGCGTTTTACCAGCGAGGCAAATTCTTTTTGCAAATTGCTGCGCGTGATCGGGTCGAGCGCGCCGAAGGGTTCATCGAGCAAAAGTAATTCCGGATCGGCGGCCAATGCGCGGGCGACGCCGACACGCTGCTGCTGCCCGCCGGAGAGCTCGCGCGGGAAACGCCTGCTGAATTTTTTTGGTTCAAGCCCCACCAGGTCGAGCAATTGTTCGGTGCGGTATTGCGTTTTATCCGCGCTCCATTTTTCCAGCGAAGGCACCAGCGCGATATTTCGTTCAACCGTAAAATGCGGGAAAAGCCCGCCTTCCTGTAATACGTAGCCCGTCCGGCGGCGCAGTTTTATCGGGTCCCATTTGGTGGTGGCTTTGCCGTCGACCGACACTTCACCGCGGGTTGGCGTCAGCAGCCGGTTGACCATCTTTAGCGTGGTAGTTTTGCCGCAGCCCGATTCGCCGAGCAAAACAAGTGTCTCGCCGCGGCTCACCGAAAAGCTCAGGCCGCTTAATATTTTCGCGCCGCCGATCTCGAAATCGACCTCGCGAAATTCGACCACCTTTTGAGAGAGGTTTTCAGGTTGTTTCGACATTGCTCTTATTTAACCAGAAATCACCCCTTTCGGCGAATAAAGTCCGGTAGTGATGTATAAACCGTGTTGCTAATTGTAAATTGTAAGTGGATCTTTTGAATCGGCGAAGGCAGAAGCCCGCGTGTTAGCAAGGGCTCAATTTATTGCGTGAGAAAATTAGCCCTCCCTAACGGTCGGGCTTCCGCATGGCGATTTATTGCGCGGCAGCACACATTTACACCATTACTAAAATCCCCGCTAAGCAACCGGAAAACTCTTAACCTCATCAGACAAACGGGTATGCAAAATTTCGACATAAACGATCTGAAAGTGGCAAAACCCTGCCCGGTGGGGTGGGAAAATATGAGCGGCGATGACCGGACGCGCTTTTGCGATCTCTGCGAGCTGAACGTTTATAACATTTCGGAAATGACGGCGGCCGAAGTTCGAAGTTTGATCGGAAATTCCGGCGGGCGCGTTTGCGGGAGAGTATATAAGCGAGCGGACGGGACCGTGCTCACCCGCGATTGCCCGGTGGGCGTAAGCAAATACCGCAAGCGAGTGGCGAAGTATTCCGGCGCGCTGCTGGGAGCGATATTAGGACTTTTCTCTGCGGGTTTTGCGCAAACCGATCAAAAGAAAAGCGAACGCGTGCCGGACAGCGCAGCCGTGAAGGCTGCAAAAAAACCGCTGCCGGATGGATACGCCATGCTGCATGGAACCGTAACGGATGTTAACGGGGCCATCGTTCCGGGCATGATAGTTGTCATTACGTCCAATAATGGAAAAGAAAAGTTCACGGTAATGACGAATGATGAAGGTGTTTACCGGGCGGCTATTCCCGCTTTCGGCAGTTTTGATATCGAGGTGAAAGAAAAGCCGGGGTTTAAACCCTTTAAAGATGAGGGCCTGTCTTTCGACTCCTTCGACCGGGAAAAAAGCCGGACCATCGATATAATTTTACAGGTGGACGATGCCTTTACGGTGGGACTTCTGATGATCACTGAAACTCCCCTGGAAGTAAAAGACGCCGGCGTAACCAACACCATACAGAAAAGAAAACTGGAAAAACTCCCTTTCTAAAAACCTCCGTTTCGAATGTCGCGCCCCGCAGCGCTTTTGCTAAAATAGCGCTATGGGGTTGTGGACACATTTAAAACAAAAGCCTGACAAGGAAGATCTGCAAAGGGCGCTGGAGCGCACCACGCCTGACATAATCGCTCCCGATCTGAAAGTATTATTTTGCGGTATCAATCCCGGCCTCTATTCCGCCGCAACCGGCCATAATTTTGCGCGCCCGGGAAATCGTTTCTGGAAAGTACTGGAGCGGGCCGGTTTTACTCCGCGCCGGTTTCACCCTTCGGAAGAGCGCGAACTCCTGGAGCTTGGCTACGGCATCACCAATTTTTGCAAACGCACCACCGCCACGGCCGCCGAACTCACTGACGGCGAACTGGCCGAAGGCGGGAAAGCGCTGGTAAAGAGAGTGAAAAAATACCGGCCGCAATTTTTGGCCGTGCTGGGCGTCACTGCTTATCGCAAGGCGTTCAAAAAACCAAAAGCCAGGCTCGGTTTGCAGGAAGAAAAAATAAATGATACCAAGATATGGATCTTGCCGAGCCCCAGCGGGCTGAATGCGCATTATCAATTGCCGGACCTGGTCGAGCTTTTCAGCGAACTGCGGCAGCAATTTTGACGTAGTAATAGAGGTTATTTATTTACTTGATACGTTTGGTGTGTTTAGTGTGATTCGTGGTTTAAACCGGCAACGGGTCAGTACCGGGAACGTAGTGACCGGCTAATTCATGTCTGGCTGATTTGATAAAAATTATTCGAGCCGGTCACTATGTTCCCGGTACTGACTTCATAGCGATAGTTACCTATTTTTATTTATGGGCAACACCGCTTTAGAGATAAAAACCAAAATCTTTATGATGAATTTTAAAAGTTTGCCGGCTTTAACGGCTATTGTGTTGATCCTTCTGGCCGGATCGGTATTCGCGCAAAAAAAGCCGGATGTAAAAACCGAGGCTGCCTTGATATCCGTGGTCAAGCAGATGGTCGATGCGCAGAGTGCTTTTGACATGGCGGCGCTGGAGAAACTTACCACGTCCGATTACATCGAGATCTCGCCGCTCGGCGAATTTGACCCGCGCGAAAAAATGCTCGGCTTTTACAAACCGGAATTAAAGCCGAAGAATATGGAAATTAAAAACGACGCCGACGAATTTTCCATTCGCGATTACGGCAAGTTTGCGATAGTGATCGTACGGCTTAACTTTCTGATCACGACGGACGGCAAAACGGCCCCGCCGCGCAGTATGCGCGCGACCTATGTTTGCCGCAAAGAAAAAGGCGTGTGGAAGATCGCCTCGGCACATTACACGGGCATTCGTCCGCCGGCGCCCGCGCCGACAAAATAAGATCGGGAGAACATATTTTTGTGAAAAAACTTTTAGCATTCATCTTTTTATCCACGGTTTTATCTATTGCGTGCTCATCGGCCGGCGTTGCCAACCAGGCAAGCAATGCAAACACCGCCACGGCCCCGGCAGCCGAAGCAGCCGATCAGGGCCCGGCCGCTTCAGGAGCGCTGCCCACCGCGCCCGATGCATTGGTTGCCGATCTTTATAAGCAGCACGACGCGCACAAAAGCCCTTTTTTCCAATCAAAGAACCGCGCGCTGGTGGATAAATATTTCACCAAAGCGACTGCCGACCTGATCTGGAAAGACGCGACGCGAAAGAATCAAAATGAGGTCGGCGTGCTCGACGGCGATCCGCTCTATAATGCGCAGGATACCGACATCAAAAACTTTAGGGTCGGTGCGGTCGATGTTAAAGGCGACAAGGCGACGGTCACCGTTACCTTTGACAACTTTGGCCAAAAACAGTCGCTCAAGTTTTCGCTGGTTCAGGAGAAAGGCGCCCATGAAAAAGGGTGGAAGATAAACGACATCGATTACGGCGAAGCGGGCACGCTGGTCAAATGGCTCAGGGACGAATACTCCGGCAAAGCCGAAATGGCACCCGACAACCGCTTCGAAGGCAAATACCAGGTGGGCGATACCACCTGCACGGTCAAAGCGATAAAGATGGCCTTTGAAGTTCGCTGGGCAAAAGGCTCAGGCGTGGAGACGTTCTATGCCAACGACGACGAAAGCAACCCTTCGTTTTCCAGCGAGAATAAAGACGGCGGATTTGAGAACACCTTCGCCTTTGACGACGACACCTACAACACCGGAAAATTCCTGCGTGCCGACGGCAAGGAGCTTCCGATCAAGCGGGTGAAGTAAGTCAGGTATTAATTATTCGGCGGGGATTTTTCTTTAGCAGCCGGTAGATCACATCCGCCAATTTTTCAATATCGACGGGCTTGGAAATATGTTCCTGGTATCCGGAGCGCCGAGCTATCGCCTGGTCCTGAAGGCTTACATACCCGGTCAGGGCAATGGCCGGAATCGCGTTTCCCTGGCTTGCGGGCAATGACCTGATCTTTCGAATGAGTGAAAATCCATCTTCGCCCGGAAGCCCGAGATCACTGACCAGTATTTCGGGCTGAAAGGAGCTCATTGCCTCAAGGGCCTCGGGAGCGGATGCGGCGGTCATAACTTCCATACCGTAAAGTCCAAAAGTAATCGCAAGCATATCCCGCGAATCCTTGTCATCTTCTACCAGCAAAATTTTTACATCTTTAAGAAATTCCCGGTCCTCGTTTTTGGAACTCTCTCTTTCCTTCGGGCCCGGAGCCTCCCTTTCGGCCGCGATCGGTAAAGTGACCGTAAAGGATGCGCCTTGCCCCGGGCCGGCGCTTTTGGCGCTTATTGTTCCATGGTGAAGTTCGAGCAGGTGGCGCACTATCGTCAGGCCCAATCCCAAACCCCCGATGGCCCGGCTATAGGAATTGTCCGCCTGGCGGAACCTTTCAAAGATATAAGGCAGAACATCGGGATCTATCCCGCTTCCGTTATCGCGTATCTCAACAGTAACGCTGCCGCCGCTTTGTCCGATCGTAACGTCTATCTTTCCATGCTCCGGGGTAAATTTGACGGCGTTTGACAGAAGGTTTCCAAATATCTGCTGCAAGCGTTCGGCGTCACCGCTGACCTCAATGCTTCCGGCGTCAACTCCCAGGCTTAGCCGGATATTTTTTTCTTTGGCAGACGGGCTGACGATCGCGAAGGCCGCCTGAATCGCCGACACGATGTCAATAGGTTCGAGCTTCAGCTCGAGTTTACCGGTGATGACACGCGAAATTAGCAGGATATCCGAGATCAATTCGGATTGATTTTTGGCATTTCGTTCGATGATATCGAGAGCATGCGTCAGATCGCTTTCGCTGCCGGCACCGCCGCGGGCGAGCTGGATCCATCCCAGGATAGAATTAAGCGGCGTGCGAAGTTCGTGTGAAAGCGTGGCCAGGAAAAGATCTTTTTGCTTATCGGCTTGTTCTAATTCGGCCAGAAGATCGCGGGTTTGATACTGTCTGGCCCGGCCCGCAGCGCACCCCGGACCGCGCTGATCAGCATGGTCATGCGCATTGGCCTTTCGACGATGGTCGCGTTAAGCCGGCTGCCGATCGTCGTTAGCAGACGCTCCGCGCTTTGGCTGTTGGCAGCGAAAAGAACAATAGGAACGTCAGACCAAACCGGTTCGCGGCTGCTGGTTTCCGCCAGGTAATCGTAGGTGCCCTCTACCAGCGCCTCTTCGGCTACCAATACGGCACCGTTGCCGAGCGGCAGATTTAGCTTAAAATCTTCGAGGTTTGAACAGGCGTAAGCGTTCACACCCGACTTTTGCAGCGCATCACGAACCAATAGCCCGTCACGCCCGGTCGGCATAAAGATCAAGACCCGATTTTCAAGATTTTCACCGTTTGCGGTCACTTTTCTCGCATCAGGTCCTGGTCTTTTCCCTGGTACACCGGCACACCGGTCAATACCCCGCGAAATTCTGCTAACGGCTGACCCAATACTATTCCCCCTTGATCTATCCGATACTCGCGAATGGAACGCTCGTGTTTGCCGGTGCGTTTTTTCAGAACGGATATCGCCTGCCGCACGTTTCCTTCCGCTTCGAAATAACGAAGCAGCACCACCGTATCAGCCAGATAACTCATATCGATCGGCGAATGCATCTGTCCGATCAGCCCGTATTGGCCGACGACCAAAATGGTGATGATGCCTTTATGATTCAGGTATCCCAACAGTTCGTGAAACTGCATGGTAATAAAATTTTCCTGCGGCGTGGACATCAGGTATCCGTTTACGCTGTCGATAACGACCAGGCGAATACCGTTTTCTTCAACCTCATGACTGATAAGATAAGAAAGCTCACCGGGTGTAAGCTCCGCCAATTTTATTTGCCGCAAAACGATCATCCCGGTCTCTACGTGTTCTTGGATGTGGAGGCCCAATGACGCGGTTCGTTTAAAGAGCGTTTCAATGCTTTCATCGAAAAGGTAAATAGCGGAACGTTCGCCTTTATGCGCAGCGGCATCTACATAGATCAGCGCAAGAGTAGATTTACCAACGCCGGCCGGCCCGGTTAAGATCGTACTGGTTCCATAAGTTAGCGGGCCCAACAATTCGTCCAGCTTTTGCGCACCGCTCAAAAGCTGTTTCCGGTCGCTCTCAGGCGCGCTATCGGTGGTCGAAAGCCGCGGAAAGACCGCGATTCCCCCGGTCTCGATATTGAAATCGTGCGCGCCGGACTGAAAATTCACCCCGCGCATTTTAATGACCTGCAGCGTATGCCGCTGCTTTCCGTAGGCGGGCGGAACATATTTAAGGTCTATCACCCCGTGCGCAATGCTTTCGAGCTGGCGGTCGGTAAACTCCGAGGTTTTATCGTCAAGCAGCATCACGGTGCAGTCTTTTTGGATAAAATACTGTTTAAGCGCAAGTATCTGCCGTCTGAACCGCAGGGAATCGCTAGCCAGCATTCGCATTTCGGAAAGCGAATCAAAAACCAATCTTTTTGGCTTTACCCGCTCTATCTGCTCGAGCATGAGCCGGGTTGTTTCGTCCAGCTCGACCTCGGACGGGTGAAAAACGGTGTAGTTGGTCTCGTTGTTGAGGGTATCGCCGGAGATGGTCAGGTCCTGAACTATCACTCCGTCCAACGACCAGCCGTGCGAAGCCGCTGCCGACTCCAGCTCTTCCTTACTTTCAGAAAGAGTTATATAGAGGCAGGGTTCACCCTGCCTGACGCCTTCGAGCATGAAGTGCATTCCCAGCGTCGTCTTTCCGGTTCCAGGCTCACCCTGCACTAAATACAGGCGATTTCGCGGGAGCCCGCCGTTTAAGATGCGATCGAGCCCCGCGATGCCGGTTTTGACCCTTTCAGGAGAAACTGCTTCGGTTTTTGTCATAAGTAACGGTCCGATAATTATTCAAAGCAATGGAATATTCTACAACAGAGTCGCGTAATCTCAAGCATTGCAACAGTAAGGGTATAAATTGCTACAGAAAAGTGCGATTATTGATACCTGCCCGGAAACTTCGGCACACAATAGAAGGGAGAAAGGCGCCAGACTTACGCGTGTCCCTGTTATCCGCCAGAGGCTACCGGAAATCCAAATATAAGTGCGGTAATTCTTGCCGGTTAAATCAAAGGCGCGATATGCGGTAGAGAGAGAAAATTGACAACAACTTTCACAAACAGCAAAATAGCTGGTGCTCATAATCCCATGTCAAAAAAGAGTTAAAAAATGTTACAACAAGGAGATAAAATAGGGCCTTACAAATTGGTCAGGAAACTGGGTGGCGGCACATTCGGCGTCGTTTGGCTGGCTGAGTATAAAACGCAAATAATTACGGAGGTAGCGTTAAAGTTTCCAATCGATGGCAGTATCTCTTTTGAACAAATAAAAAAAGAAGCCGAATTGTGGGTCAAGGCCAGCGGCCATCCCAACGTTCTTTCGATTATCGGGGCCGATATCCACGGCGATTATCTGATGATCGTTAGCCAGTATGCGGCGAACGGCTCGCTCAAAGAGTGGCTGGAGGAAAAAGGAGAAAAAAATCCCACATTAGAAACAAAGGTTCAGATAGGAATGGGTATCTTATCCGGCCTGCAACATCTTCACTCTCGCGGAATAATCCATCGGGATCTGAAACCCGGAAATATTCTCTTTCAGGCAGAGACTCCGCTGCTCGCGGATTTCGGCATATCCAGCATTATCAGATCGGTGAACCTCAGCGACCAAATCATGGGCACGCCTGCCTATATGGCCCCCGAAGCTTTCCAAGGCACGCGTGATAAGCAAACCGATATTTGGTCGATAGGTGTGATCCTGTATCAGATATTAAAAAATGAATTGCCGTTTCCAGGCAATCCGGTCGAGGTTGTGCGAGCCGCTATAACGGATAACGACCCCAAACCTTTACCTGGCATCATTCCTTCAGAATTACGCGATATAGTTTTTAAGGCTCTGTCAAAAAAACCGGCCAACCGGTATAGAACTGCCAGGGAAATGCATGACGATCTGAACAAATTTCTCACGGGGTATAAAAGATCGGTGCTGTTGTTCACTATTCCGGGGGAAATAGAAACAAAGATCGTCGAAAAAGAAACTCCGAATAAAAAGAAAGAAAAAATCAAAAATGAACGGGATGCTGCAAAACAATTTTTTGACAAAAAACGTGCGGACGAAAAACGCGCTGAGTCGCGACGCAAGCTGCTTAAAATAGTATTCACATTTTTGGTGCTTTCGGCTTTAGCCGGGCCGGCCGTGTTTGGCCTGTGGTATATCTTAAACCCTGTCACAAAGACGCCAAAAGGAGTGAAAATCCCGGAATCATCTACTAAACTGGTGGCCGGGGGGCCTGAAACTGCCGCCCTGCTAACGTTTAATAATGTGGAGACGGCCGGCTTGCTCAGATGGTCGGACGTGAGCCCGGAAATTCAATGTCATTTTATATTTTCCGGCCATTGCGAGGACCCTTTTGAAAGGAAAAAAAATAAAATCGGATTTTCATTTCAGCAGGTGCGAAAATCAGGCATTTATCGAGCTGGACCAGAACGTTTATGCGGTCTCAGGTCTGAATCTTGTGCGGGCAGACAGCTTGAAAATCTCCGACGATTTTAAGACAAAGGGAAACAACAGCTATGAAGGAACCTATTTAATATCTGCCGACAAGCATATCATCTTCGAGTCGGTCAAGGGACGGCAATCAGTTGATATAGAAGGCTCGGGGCTAACAGAAAACACTTTTTCCGTATGGTACGAAGAGGCTCCGGCAACGAAAGAGAAGCGATTATTTTGCGATCTTTGTAAAAAAGGCAAAGTTAAATTCATCGAATGTGGTAAGGCAAAATATGTAATCGACTCTATCCGGCAAGAACATTCAGGCAAATAATTTTATGAACGAGAGGAGATTTAAATCCGGCGGCGGAATTTTACTGGCATCCGCAGTTATTTTACTGGCGATATTAGCCTGCCAGACACCCGAACACAAAGAAACCCCCGTCACTTCGTCGACCCCGGAAAAAACCACTGAAATGGGCGCTTATGAAATCCGAAAAGCGTCCGATGAAATTAAAAAAGACATTCTGCCAAATAATTTTTTAAGTTGCGGTGACGGAGAAGAAAAAGAAGGCTGGTATGGGCTGTTTGAAAGAAACGGCGAAAAGCAATTATTCGAGTTCGTTCATAGTCATGATGTGAAAAGTTTGTACAAGGAAAAATTGTGGAGATTCGAGCCCGAAGGAATATTGCCGCGCGATATCTTAAATTCCGTAACTTACCAGGGTTACATAGTGTTTGCTTTGTTCGATCCGGAAAACGACCAAAACAATTTTCTGTACAAATACGACCGGAAAAATAGTAAATGGCAGGACGGAGAAAATTTTGAAGGGAACGTGCTGTCTAAATATGGTCTTCCGTCTAAAATTCATGTCAGGAAGAAAAAGGGCGTCTGGGAATTTGAATCAACGCAGGGCAGCGGTTGGACGACAAAGTTTCCGTTTGAAAAACCTAAGACCTCCTGCCAGGTTTTAAAGAGTGAAAAATTGCTGCAGTCCAATAACATACAGTTGCTCGGACCCGAAGCCACACCATCGCCGTCTCCCGAAGAAGAACTTTCCGAAGATGATATGCCATGTGACGGAGAGGGCTATCTGAATGAAGGAGCGAATTTACGCTCGGCGCCGCGATTAGGCGAGGACAAAAAAGTCGAGATATGGCATAAAAACTCCGAGTTGGAAATATTGTCCGTTATCGAAGGAGACGCCGGAAAAGAATCGGACAGCACTACCTGGTACAAGGTGAAAATGTTGAAAGGCGCATGCGACCATCCTCCTTATTGTAGAAAAGAAGGCTACATTCACAGCAGCCTGGTGAATTGCCTATCCGATCGCTAACAATGAACTAATCGGTGTCTGCCGGTCACTCCCACTCGATTGTGCCCGGGGGTTTTGAGGTAATGTCATAGACGACGCGGTTGATGCCGCGGACCTCGCTGGTGATGCGCGAGGAAACTCGGGCCAGAAAATCGTGGGGCAGGCGGGCCCAATCGGCGGTCATGCCGTCTGTGCTGGTGACGGCGCGAATGGCGATCATGCGTTCGTAGGTGCGGAAATCGCCCATTACGCCGACGGTTTCGATCGGCAGCAAGACGGGAAAAGCCTGCCAGACGTCGTGATAAAGGCCAAACTCATGCAGCTCTTCGTTAAAGATACGGTTGGCGGCCTGGAGCAGCTTAACTTTCTCCTCGGTGATCTCGCCTAAAATTCTGACCGCAAGGCCGGGGCCGGGAAACGGATGACGGGTGAGAATTTCCTCAGGCACACTGAGATCTTTTCCGATCCGGCGCACTTCGTCCTTGAATAATTCACGCAGCGGTTCGATCAGTTTCAGGTTCATTTTTTCCGGCAGGCCGCCGACGTTGTGATGCGTCTTGATCGTGACGCTCGCCCCGCGTAAGCTTACGGATTCGATCACGTCAGGATAGAGCGTGCCCTGCACCAGCCACTTTGCACCTGCAGAATTGGGCCGAAGCTTTTTCGCTTCGCGCTCAAAAATTTCGATAAAGAGATTGCCGATGATCTTGCGCTTTTTTTCCGGCTCGGTCACGCCGGCGAGCGCCGCGTAAAATTCCTGCGAGGCATCGACGCCGATCACTTTCAGGTGCATCGTGTCTTTATAAAGTTTTAGCGTGGTTTCAAATTCATCCGCGCGCAGCAATCCGTTATCGACAAAGATGCAGGTTTGCCGGTCGCCCACGGCTTCGTGCACCAGCGCCGCCGCGACGGTCGAATCGACCCCGCCGGAAAGCCCGCACAGCACCATATCGTCAGGCCCGACCAGTGCTTTGATCTTTCGATCTCTTCGGTAATAAAGCTGGCGGGCGTCCAATCGCCTTTGCACCCGCAGACGTCGAAAAGGAAATTTCTCAAGATCTCTTTACCGCAGCGGCGTGTGCGAAACCTCGGGGTGAAACTGCACGGCGTAAATCGTTCGCTTCGCTGTTTTCGATGGCGGTGATGACGTCGCCGCCGTCCGGTGTGCCGTAGTATGAAACCCTTCGGGCAGGCTGGTTACGTGATCGCCGTGGCTCATCCAGACGTCAAGCTCGAATGGCAAGTTACTAAAAATATTCGAATCGCCGCTTAAGACCTTCAGCTTGGCGTGGCCGTATTCGCGCTTTGCGGCCGGCTTCGATTCGCCGCCAAGATCGCGCCGCCATCAACCCCATGCCGTAGCAGATGCCAAGGATCGGAACTTTCACCCGGTCAAAAAAATCTGCGGCATACGCGTTGGCGCGTCCTCTTCATTCACGCTCGAAGGGCCGCCGGAAAGTATCACGCCTTTCGGCGCGCGTTCGACGATCTTTTCCAAAGGATAGATGAAAGGGAACGATCTCGCAATAAACGCCCTGCTCGCGCACCCGCCGCGCAATCAGCTGCGTATACTGCGAACCGAAATCGAGAATAAGGATGAGTTCGTGCTGCAAAAAAGGATCTCCTGATCTTGTGCGAAAAAGAAGATTATACTTTGAGAGTCGGAGGTTAAGAAACTTAGTAACGGATTTTTTGCACGATCACCTGTTCAGACATGGCATTCAATTCCGTAAAGCGCTCCACAGCATACTTTGCCATCCGGTGAACCAACGCAAAAGACTCGTCCTCTGATATTTTACGCTTTTCCAGGGAAGTAGATATTTGAATTTCCTGAAGCTGCACAGCCATTACAGCAGCATCATTAAGGTAATTTTTTTTAATATCAAGCTTTGCTTCCCGATCACTAGCTGAAACATTTTTCAGGGAAAGTTCCAAAGTCCTCTGCCACCTTCGCCGGAGTATATCGTTTGCCTTACGCGGCAGTTTTAAGGTAACTTCCCCGCCATTTTTATCGGCATATTCAAGCCAGAGTTCCGGGGCTTCCTGTGTCTTGATCGAGGTTTCCAGATCGCTTTGAAATTTTATGTCGGAGATCCTGCCATTCACCTTTCCTTCATGCTTAACGACCTGTGGTGGCACACTAGCCCCCAGCACCATTTCGTTACGTTTCGACGGTTCGGGCAGCTGATCGGCCGCGCCGGGCTCGGTCAAGGCGGAATCTGTCTTAGTCGAAGATGCGCTGTAATAAAAATGGGCTGCGATACACAGCGAAACGGCTAACAGCGTGAGAGCTATTTTTAATGGAAGATGTTTGTTCATAACTATTTTTTACCTTTAATCCGCTTTACCGAAGCCGCGACCACCTCTTTCAACACTTTCATGTCCACATCCGAAAGCCGTTTGAAGTAGAGGCAGCCTTTTCCGGTGGAGTGTTTGCCGAGTTTTTCCAGCAGCTCATTCTGCTCGGCCGAATTATCGACCACGTAAAGCGTCAGGTTTGCCTTGCGCGGGGAAAAGCCGATCATCAACCATTCCATCTCGTGCCCGTCGGCGTATTTATATTTGCGCGTGCCGAAACCGACGATCGCGGAGCCCCACATTTTTGGTTCGGCTTTGGTTGCCTTGCGCATCATTTCCAGCACGACAAATGAATCGGCGCGTTTCTGCTCGTCTTCGACGCTATTTATAAAATCTTCGACACTGGCGTCATTTATTTTTGTTTTTGGTTCGTATTTGGCCATAAAAATTTCCTAAGGCTTTTTGACTTCAGCTGGAGTTGCCGGAGCCGCAGTCGGTGCTTCCGGTTTTTCCAGCACCGCGTTAATGTTCGGCGCGCTGTCGGATTCGATCTTCATTTTTCTTTCCCAGGCAGTATAACCGCTGCGCGTGATCTTGATAGTATGCTCGCCCGGCGCCAGGCTGATCTTCGAAGGAGTGCTGCCGACAAAATCTCCATCGACATAAATGTCGGCCCCGCCCGGTTCGGAGCTAAATTGTACCGGAACCTTGACCTCTTCTTTCACGGCAGAAGCAGCAGCTTCCGCATAGACCGGCGTGAAATTGAAATGCTCTTTGAGCATCGCCAGTATCTCGCTGGTGAAAATGGCAAAGTTCAAGCCCTCTTTACCGGAAGCGCCCATGGTATTGACGCCGACCACCTCGCCATAGGTATTAAGCAGCGGGCCGCCGCTGTTGCCGGGATTTATCGCCACGTCGGTTTGCAACATCAAGCCTTCGTCGTCCATCTGCCGGAAAGAGCTGATGATCCCCTTGGTGACCGTGTTTTGCAGCGACAGGCCGCCCACACCGGGCGAGCCGATCGCGACCACGTCCGCGCCGACATTTACATACGCCGGATTGGTCAGTGGGATGAACGGGAAATTTGCCGTGTCTATTTTGATCAGCGCCAGGTCTTTGGTCGGGTGTATATAGACAGACTTGCTCGGGATCGTCTCGCCCTTTGAAGTGACGATCGAGACATTCTGAAACGCTTCCACCACGTGCCTGTTGGTAACGATGATACCGGTATTAAGAATACAAAAACCGCTGCCGGTGCCGTTTGGCGTTTTCACGGTCACTACCGCCGGCAGAGTTCTGCTGACCAAATCCTCCGTCGAGACCTGCGGGCGGGTGGGTTTAGGCGGCGCAACATTGCCGCCGTCCGGATTTCTCAGCGCAAAGGGATTCGTGCCTAAGAATTCTCCGATCTTTTCCAGCTTGATATGAAATTCCGGCTGGCTGACGACAAAGTAATCGAACCAATTCGAACCATCGAGACTGACCCAGCGAAAAGGCCCTTTGGTTACCACGATGGTTTTGGAAACATAACCTTCTTTGGAAACCGTCATCGTAACGTGGCGGACAAAGCGGGTGGAATAGGCCAGGCGCGGACCGTGGTAAAAATAAACATATTTTACCTGTTCGGTATATGGCGTAGGGCCGAGCGTTTTGCCGTCCCAGACTACGGCCGCTCCCGGCGGGTCGGAAGTAATGACCAGCTTTGACCATCTCTCGAGCTCTTTTTTCTCGTTTTCCTTGCGTTCACGTTTTTCTCGTTCCCGCGTTTCTTTATCAGCTTTTTTATCCTGCTGCGCCGCCGCGGTCACGGAAAGTAACAGGCAGAATAGCAACAAAAGAAACGAAAGAATTGTGAAACTCGACAGGCGTTTCATAACACGGCTCCAAGTAAGATTTTAGAATTAAGTATTGCTGGGCGAGGGTAGTATAAACTCGACTCTTACTTTCGGTCAATCATTTTGTGATGACACCTTAACAGGCCGGCGATAAGCCGCTTTTTTTGGCGGAGGCGTGTGGGAATCGAACCCACCTGAGCCTGCTCTCACAGTCTCACAGACGGTTTTGAAGACCGCGCCATTCACCAGAACAGATGCGCCTCCGGATTAGGGTTTAATAAAGGTAGTTTTGAATCTACTGAAGTGTCAAGCACGATTTTAGATTGCGGATTTTAGATTTTGGATTATAATCAGGAATAATTTTTTCGTGATAGCTCCCACTATGAACGAACAGGAATTTAAATATAGGACCAAGAACCTTGCCTTGCGAACAATTCGCCTGGTCGAATCTCTTTCTTTAAACACCTCTACAAATATCTTAGGTGAACAACTTTTACGCTCGGCTACTTCGGTGGGAGCAAATTATCGGGCAGCCTGTCGAGCCAAATCTACTGCCGATCTGATAAATAAATTGAGCATCGTAGAAGAGGAAGCCGACGAAAGCATGTATTGGCTGGAATTACTCATCGAGGCCGGTTTCGTAAGAGAAGAAAGACTTGCGGAATTGAAAAAAGACTTCAACGAAGTCGTAGCAATGATCGTTGCATCGATCAAGACTTTAAGATCAGGGAAATCTAAAATCCAAAATCACAGATCTAAAATCGACACATGAAGACCTGGATATCTCTCAACATGACTCCCGGTGTCGGGCCGCGCGTAGCGACGAAGCTGCTCGAGCGTTTTGGTTCGGCCGAGGCTGTTTTTGGCGCGCGCCGCAGCGAGCTTGAATCTTTGCGCCTGCGGCCGGAAACGGTTGAAAGCATCATCAGAAAAGAGTTTCACGATAAGGCCGCCGAAGAGCTGGACACGCTGCGTGAGATGGGCGGTGATGTGCTGGTGCTCGATGACGGAACATACCCGGCGCTGCTGCGCGAAACGGCGGATCCGCCGATAGTCTTATACGTAAAAGGCGCATGGCAGGAATGTCTCGAAGCGCCCTGCGTGGCGATCGTCGGTTCGCGGCGCTGCTCGACATACGGGCAAAACGCGGCGGAAATGCTTGGCAAAGATCTTGCCGTGCGCGGTGTGACGGTGGTGTCCGGATTTGCGCGCGGAATAGATGCGGCGGCGCATCGCGGGGCACTGGCTGGGGGGGCGGGAGGCGCCAAAAATGGCCGGACAGTAGCGGTGATGGGCACCGGCCTGGACATGATCTACCCGAAAGAGCATAAAAAACTGGCCGAAGAAATTCTCGCCGGGGGCGGAGCGCTGATCACACAATTTCCGCTAGGCACGCCGCCGCTCAAGGATAATTTTCCTTATCGCAACCGCATCATCAGCGGATTGAGTTTAGGTGTGCTGGTGGTGGAAGCGACCGACCGCAGCGGCTCGCTGATCACGGCGCGCCTGGCGATGGAACAGAACCGCGAGGTTTTTGCCGTGCCGGGAAATATCACGTCGGCGAATTCGTACGGTTCGAATTTTTTGATAAAGAGCGCGGGCGCAAAACTCGTCCAGCAATGGCAGGACGTCGTTGCTGAATTTCCCAAAGAGATCGCCGCCGCGATCCTGCCACCGCCGCTGACGAAAGGCGAGAATGGAGCGATACCGATGCAGGCCGAACTGCGTCCGGCGGATCTGGATGCTGTCGAGCAACAGGTTTGGAAATTGCTGGCGCCCGACGCGGCGGTTCATATAGATGAGCTGCTGGAACAAAGCGGTTTGCAGATCACGGACGTAACCAGTGCGCTGGTGGCGATGGAAATGCGCGATCTGGTCCGGGCGCTGCCGGGACGTCATTTCGCGAGGAAACTTTAAGATCGAACGGCAGTCTTTTTACAAAAGCGTAAGAATTGTTTTTCGATAGGCCTCGATCTTCTCACCCCAAATACCGGATTTCGTCAGTGCATCGAAACGTTTGGCTATATCGAGGATCTGCATATAGGGTTCGATTCGCGCATGATTATCGGTGTCGGGAAGTCTTACGATCGCGGAAACCCGGCAGAGAAGCCCTAACGTCAGGGCCATCGACGCGGTAAAGCCGAGGCACGCCGAAGCATAAAAAGCTTTTCTTAACGAAAGATAAAGTCTGTTTATATCATCAATACCGGGCTGTATGCCGTGATGGGTCGTGTTTCGCGCTATCTCATTCCAGAGAAAATAGGCCGTCGGCATGTTATCGATATAACTGACAAAGGCGCTGGCGGTCCATGCCGTAACGAAAAAACTTTGATCGGGATCGCTGCCGTCATCTACCGCCGGAGCGCCCGGGTCGACCAGGTTGCACGGCATTGATAAAAGCCTTTCCGAAGGAGCTTTCCGGGTGACAGCGTTAGCCATGATATCCTGCAGAGTTCTTTTTGCCGTATCGGAGATCTTACCCGGTCCGGTCTTTTCGTTATCAGCATCGATAAACTCATCCAACGACATCACCGCCGCATACCGGTCGTCTTCTGTAAAATCGGGTTTTGCTTCGCGATAAACCACGACCGTATGAGGTTCAAGACCGCTATCGCGTATCCGGTTCAATTCAAACAAAACGCCCGGACTGTCCTTGTCGATATATAACAATATTGCACCGCTGCTGGCTATGGCATCTTTAAGTATCTCCTGCCAATTCACGAGGTGAACGCGGAAGGACGGTAACGAAACACCGGCTCCAAACAGTTGCAAATCATCGGTATTTATACAGTTGAGAGGATTAAGCCACTGGGATTCCGGCTCCAAAGCCGCCGCAAAATTCGCGTCAAGACCCGAATTGTTCAGGTAGATTACCACCCTGGCGTCATGTTCTTCGACCGGGATACCGACGGTCGAAAAGCTGCGCAGCATCAAACAATAGGGACGTGATTCCGCCGCGGCGAAAACGGCTGCCGCCCGCCGGTGTCTATCGAAAATGTTTTCCCAAAATTCAATAACTTCCATAAGAGAGATAGCAATAGAAGTTAACCCTTCCGCAGAGGTCCAATCTCCTTGAGCCACTCTGGCTACATAAAGCGCAGTTTGCTGCAAGGAATCCGGAGCCGTAACTTCGCTTCCATCATTTAAGAGGTCGGTAAGAATTACCGGGTTTCGGTCTATTAAGGAATCTTCGATACTTTGGAAAAACTCCCAATTTTGATTCAAATAGGCTTCGATCTCTTTATTAAATGACATTTTAATTAATTTCCTGGTGTATTTGCGGCAACTGAAAAAGAGGATTGCTCGCAGTGTCGGTAGCCCAAGCGTTAGCGCGGGCGCTTTTTTTGCCATAGCGCCCTCCCTTACGGTCGGGCTACTGACACATCATTTCCACTCAAGCTCCGGCAACTCAAATTAGGACACTACCTAAGATCGAACTAAAAAGGGAAATCGGGTTTTTACTTTTACCTTTTGCTTATAGGCGCAATACATAACGGCGGACGGCTAAGCCGCCCGCCGGTTAACATTCTCTATCTAAAATAGAGTTTCAAAACAAAGTCCATGGCCAGGGCGCCATTGGGGCTGTTCCCAGACCACCACACATCGACGTAGTAATCGCCCGGGGGAAGTTCGTGCGGGCCCGTTCCCACTTTTTGGAAAAAGTTTCCCGCGATCATATCGACATCGCGCTCCGCCTCTTCCGCTATGGCCGGGCCGTTGGGAGTGCCGTAAGGGTTCTCATAATGTCCGACCATATGACGCGGCATGCCGCCGGCTACTGCCGGTGTGAGCGAAACCTGGAACAAAGCCAGGGGCGCAACACCGTAAGTTTGCTCACCGCCGACAATGGCGCTGAAATGAGCATTCAGGCACGTACCTTCTACGAGCTTTACTTTGGCTGACAGGACCGGGGTCTTATCAAAACCACCGCCTTCGCCGCCGCCCGGGAGGGCAAAATAGTTTGCCGGCGTAAACTTCAGTCCTTCGAAAGCGACATCGAGCACCCGGCTAACCGGACCGGTACAACCCAGTTCCGCGGGCTCAGGCGCAGCCGCTCTTGCCGTGTCAGATTTTTTGCCGCTCTTAGCTTCGGCTTTCGCCTTTTCGACATCTTCTCTCGAAATGAACTGACCTTGCTGAGCAATTACCGTATGCACGGCGCTCGTTAAAACTATCGCCGCGATCAGGCCAAGTAACGAAAATACATTTCTACCATGTTTCATTTGAATTTAAATCCTTCCTGCAGTGACCAATTACAGGGTTTGCGGTACCGCGTCAGTGGTAAGACGCTTTCGGGGAAAGCCGGCAAACTTGCGTCTGGGAGATTATGACGGCTTCTGAGTACGGGTTCTCTATAGGAGATGATTAATTTCGTTAAACGTTACGCGAGGTCCGTCGCGATCCTCAGGGTATATCAGCGCTGATCGGAAGGCACGACTTAATCCGTTTGACGCAGAGGGGCCAAAAGATCGAAAAACGCAAACCCGAAACCCGGTCACTGCTTCCCGTTCTGACCTCATTTCCCCTTAGAAACCTTTAGGCAGGTCTAATCCCGTAGTCCCGTAGGGACGTTATATTTGTAGCAACGAGTTGTAGAAATTGATCTACCCGAGTTCCGTAGGAACGTCATATGTCGCTCCTAACGGAGCTTAGGGTTTTATTTATTATCCATACTATAAATATGACGTCCCTACGGGACTTAAGATAAGAGCGGGCGCGGGGCGTCCCTTTCGGATCTGCAAATTTATTTACTTGAATGTTTATTATTTATCACGTGAGTTGGGCACCTCTAAATAAGATGCAGGCAGGATGCCCGCGCTCCACACCGTTTTTCAGTCAAAATGACTTGAAATTCTCTTAAAAAACGCTCAGAATTAAGCTGGAAAAAGAAATTCTTATTCATTTTTACCCTTTGTTTATAGGTGTAAAACGAATTTTATCTGATGTCATAAAAAGAGTTGTTGACATAAACCGGGCAAAAGTTAGATAATCATAAAAGCGTTCTCTCCGCTAGGAGGGAATTGACACCTACGGACCAGACATATCTACTTGAGCCAACCTAATTTTACCCCCCATCCGGGTTTGTATCTTAACGGAGGATTTCATTGTGAACAGTGAAGAAATTGAAGTCAGCTTGAAAGCCGAATTCGAAAGCTATCTGAAAGAAGTAACAGAGGGCTTTAAAGGAAAACTATCTCAGCTTCAAGCAAAGATCGATGAGGAAATCGACCGGCATAAAGAAGAATTCGCCAAAGTTTTTAGCGAAGCTGGCGAACATTTTGATGCCCAGGGTGCGGTTAAACCCGCATTTGCCGATATCGTCGCCGAGCATTTAAAATTGGCGCGTGACGAAGGCTCGCAGATCTCTGCCAATGCTTTTGCCGAAGCGGAAAAGTATGAAAAAGAGCATGCCCAGCCGGTAGAAACCGCGCCCGCCATGACCGGCAGTATGTCCGGCCTGCGTGACGCTATCAGAGACGTCAGCGAAAAAGGATCTCAAGTCGAAATCCTCAAGGCGTTGATCGGCCACGCGGCTGAATTTGCCCCGCGCGGCGCGTTTTTCGTTCTCAAGAACGAACGCTTTGGCGGCTGGAGAACTTTCGGTACATCTGATGAAGCGGACGAAGCGCTCAAGCACGTTTCTTTTTCAGTTTCCGACCCGAGCGTCATTAATGAAGCCGTTAAAGACAATGCGGTCAAAGAATCTTCATTTGGCGAATATGCCGAAGATAATGAATTTTTGAACCTGGTCGAGTTTGGCCAACCGGAAAAGATGTACGCGGTGCCGCTCGTAGTACGCGGACGCAGTGTTGCGGTTCTTTACGCTGATTCAGGCGTGGAAAATAAACCGGTCAATGTAGATGCGCTTGAGACGCTGGTGCAAGTTGCCAGCCTGCGCGTCGAATTGCTGGCCTCGCATAAAGTCACTAACGAACCGGCCCCTGAAGTTGCTGAAGCTGTTGAAACCGCTGCTCCGATCCGAAGAGCCTGCTTACACGGCAGAGACCCCGCAGTACGAAGAAGCACATTCATACCAGGAGGTTCATCAAGAAGAACCGGTAAATACCTATCAGGCCGTCGAAACCGAAGTTTATGCGGCCCCGATCGAACAGCCGGTCGAAACTTTTTATCAAACCCCGGCGCCTTCCATGGAAGCCGAAGAAACGGTCGAGGAAGTAGAAGAAGCACCGCAGGCCGAATGGCAGCCGGTCAGCGAATCATTTGAAGTGATCGAAGAGCCGGCCGTGGAAGTGGAAGAAACCGCTTCAACCAACGGCTATGACTTCCAGACGGATTACAAGGAAGAACCCATACCGGAATACGAACCCCAGACATTTGAGCCCCAGAAATTCGAGGTTGAACCGAGCTATGAAGCCTCTCCGGCACCGTCCTTCGAAGGATTCGCGCCCGTTACGGAAGCCCCTTCGTTTGGCAAGGAAGCCTCTTTTGAATCATTTAAGGCCGAGCCTACGGTGGAAACAGCGGTAACGACAGAGGTCCAGCCGGTGTCAACCCCGGTGCGCAGCCGCCTCAGTGAACGCAACGTCGATCTTCCGATCGAGGTAAGCGACGAAGAACGCCGTCTGCATAATGACGCGCGCCGCTTTGCCCGCCTGCTGGTTTCGGAGATCAAACTTTATAACGAGCAGAAGGTAAAAGAAGGTCGTGAGAATGGCGATATCTATAACCGCCTGCAGGAAGCGGTCGACCGCTCGCGTGAGATGTATGACAAACGCGTACAGCCCGCCGTGGCCGGACGTTTCGATTACTTCCACTATGAGCTGGTCAATGCTCTGGGAGAAGGCGACGAAGGCAAACTGGGTAATGGTTATCCGGGCGCCAGCGTCTAAACTTTATCAGTCAGCTTAGGAACAAGAAGCCGTTGGAAGAAATTCCGGCGGCTTTTTGTTTTTGATGGAGCGCCGAATTCATTCGGCACGAGTTTCGGTTCTGACCTCGAACGCTTGCGCGTTCGTTGCCGAATGAATTCGGCGCTCCCGCTGCGTACTTGTCAAACCGCATACTCTACCGCAAAATTCTTTTGGTGAAAAACACTCTGCGGATCACTGAGATGTTTCTCTCTATTCAGGGAGAGTCAACGCATGCCGGGCGAACGTGCGCTTTTGTGCGGCTGACCGGCTGTCCGATGCGGTGTGTCTGGTGCGACAGCGAATACACTTTTACCGGCGGAGAGACAAAAAGCTTTGACGAGGTCCTGGCGCAGCTTGAAACGTGGAACTGTTCGCTGGTAGAGGTCACCGGCGGCGAGCCGCTGGCGCAGAAAAATGCTTTTGAATTTATCTCGCTGCTGTGCGACAAAGGCTACGAAGTGTTGATCGAAACCGGCGGGTTTGTCTCTACTGAAAATGTCGACGAAAGAGCGCAGATAATTCTGGACGTGAAATGTCCGGCTTCAGGTGAAGCGGAACGGAATCACTGGGAAAATCTCGCGCGGCTGCGCCCGGAAAAAGATGAAGTAAAATTTGTCATCGCCGATAAAAGCGATTGGGAATTCACGGCAGGCATCGTCAAAAAATACGAACTCGAAAAACGCGCGCGGGCGATTTTGATCTCGCCCGTTTTTGGGCTGACAGATCTTTCGGAAGTCGCCGGCTGGATCACCGAAAGCGGATTGCCGGTAAGATTAAATTTGCAGCTGCACAAATACATTTGGGGGGCCGATGCCAGAGGAGTTTGAAAATTCTAAGGGTGTGGCTGTTTGCCTGGTTTCGGGCGGAATGGATTCGTGCGTGACCGCGGCCATGGCCAAACGCGACGGTTTTGAGCCGGCTTTTTTGCACGTCTCTTACGGCCAGCTCACCGAGGCGCGAGAGCGCCGCGCATTTGAAGAGATCGCGGATTTCTACGGCATCGATAAAGGGTCTAAACGTCTCGCGGTTTCGATCGAACACCTCGCGAAGATCGGCGGTTCATCACTCACCGATAAAGCGATCCCCGTGGCCGAGGCCGATATCGATTCGGAAGTTGTCCCGACCAGCTACGTGCCGTTTCGCAATGCGCACCTGCTGGCGATCGCCGCCAGCTGGGCTGAGGTCATCGGTGCGGAAAGGATCTACATCGGCGCGGTAGCGGAAGATTCCAGCGGCTACCCTGACTGCCGTCCCGAATTTTTCGCGGCCTTTAATAAGAGCATCGAGGCCGGTACGCGGCCGGAAACAAAGATCGAAATATTTACGCCGATCATAAATTTGCGAAAATCCGAGATCGTGGGCATGGGGCTAATGCTTGGCGCCCCGCTGCATTTGACGTGGTCCTGCTACCGGGAAGTGGAGGCCGCGTGCGGAAAATGCGACTCCTGCGCACTGCGATTGAGGGGATTTCGCGAGGCCGGCGTCGAAGACCCGCTGCCATACGCGACCACCGTATATTATTACTAGCCACTAATTACACGAATAACACGAATAAGAATCTTTAATTCGTGTTATTCGTGTAATTAGTGGCTAGTATCCGCAGCTTTATAAGCAAAGCCATTATTAGTGAATAGTTAGCAGTTACATTTTCGGTAAATTTGAGTTAAAATTTTAGTATCTAACAACTAATATCCCGCCCGCGACATCTTAAGCGGGGAAGAAAAGTTGTCCCTGAGTATAGTGGAGGAAGCTAAATGCATCGTAAAAGTTTAATAACAAGTTTATTTATTATTGCTGTGGTTCTTGGGGCCAGTATCGGTGTTTCGGCGCAAGCGTTCATTGCCCGGGGCAAGGTCGAAATGCGGCAGGCGGACGGAACTGTGGTGCCTGTTGAGGGCGCGGTGATCGACGTTTTCCGTACCGACATCAGCCTTAAAGGCATTTCCGCCAAGACCAATAAAAAAGGCGAATACAATGTGGCCGGGCTTACCTTCGGCGGAATTTTCATATTTGCCGCCAGCGCACCCGGCGCCGCGCCGGATATCATTCCCGACATCAAGGGAAGTATCCAGAAGTCATTCGATTTTGTCTTAAGCGTGGGTGACGGCAAGCGGCTCACTATGGAAGAAGCCGTGGCGTTAAAGGCATCGGGAAATTATGCGGTCTCGGGCAGCGAGGCCAAACTAACTCCGGCACAGCTAAAGGCGCAGGAAGAACAGCAAAAAAAGATCGACGAGGTCAAGGCCAAGAACAGCAAGATCCTGGACGTCAATAAGATAATCGATTCCTCGGTTAAAGAAGGAAATGCGGCCTTCCAGGCCAAAGATTACAACACGGCGATCACCAAATATACCGAAGGTATAACCGCCGACCCCGAATACCTGGGCAGTGCTCCTATCTTGTTGAATAATAGGGCTGTTGCGCTCAGACAGCGGGCCATCGACCGTTACAATACTTTTAATAAGACCAAGGACGCTGCCGATCAGGCGGCGGCCAAAGCCGATCTTCTGGCTTCATATGAATCGGGCAAGGCCAGCCTGGCCCTGACCGCTAAAGCCAGCTCCACTGACCCGGAAATTACCAATAAACTTCCGCAATACAAGGCGGATGCGAATAATGCCGTCCGGGAAGCCTTACGCTTGTTGGCCAAAACAAAGCTGGATACGTCAAAAATGGATGAATTGGCGATTTTGTACGATGCGACCATTGCGGCTGAGCCCGCTCCGGATAAAAAGACGGCTTTTCGCATGGAAATGGCTGATGTCTTTCGCGAAACCGGTGATTGTGATAAGGCCGTCACGGCTTATAACCTTATCCTGGCGGAGAAACCCGATGATCCGGATGCCTTGGCCGGCGCCGGCCTGTGCACGGTAAATATCGGGTTCAATACCGATAATAAGGACAAACTCCAGGAAGGCCTTAATGTTTTGCAGCATTTTGTCGATGTCGCCCCGGATACCCATAAACTGAAGGCGGATGCTAAAAATACCATCGAATATCTTAAGACCGAGCAGAAATTAGCCCCGGTCAAAACGACCGGTAAAGCTCCGGCGAAAAAGAAAACGTAAAGAGTATAGAGACACCAAAGAACAAAAAGGCTGCGCGGTTTTCCAGATCGCGCAGCTTTTATCTTTTTAGATCAAAATGACCGTTCAATTTGCGAAAAAACAGCTTGACACTCCCAGCCTCAAAAATATACTATAGATACAACGGTGTTTATCATCGTTATTAGAAGTTTTAACAAACCTCCCGATTAATGTCCTAAACAGCCTTCCTCAAGGTTAAATATGAAATATTAAGGATTTACGGCTCCTTTTACGAAATAAATGTCGGCGAAATTAGGCGAAATTCTCGTCAGAGAAAATCTTATTACCTCCGAGCAGTTAAGAGAGGCATTAGACTACCAGCGTCAGTCCGGTGGACGGCTGGGGTCCAACATTGTCAAACTCGGCTTTATCTCGGATGACGTTATTACCGCGGTATTGTCGCGGCAATACGGCGTTCCTTCGGTAAATTTAGAGCTTTTCCAGATCGAAAAAGAAGTTATCAACCTGATCCCACAGGAAGTGGCCCTGAAATACTCCGTCCTGCCGATTTCAAAAGTAGGCGCCACCCTGACCCTCGCGATGGCCGACCCGACCAATGTCTTCGCCATGGACGATATCAAGTTCATGACGGGACTGAGCGTGGAACCGGTGGTCGCATCCGAGACTTCGGTCGATATTTCCATCTCCAAGTATTACAGCGGCTCTACCGACATAGAATTGGCCGAAGCCATAATGGAAGGCGACTTCGAGAAGATCGGCGCCAAAATAGCCAGCAAGCAGCCGGGGAGAGGCCCCAAGCTAAACAACGGAAACGGCAAGGTCAAAACCGGCAAGGAAAACATTTCCCAGGAAGACCTGAATGTTTCGCTCGACCGTTTTGAATTCGACGACCACGATGCCGAAGATTTCGAGCTGGTCGAAGAAAACGATGAGATCGATCTCGGCGCCCTGGCCCGCGCCAGTGAAGACGCTCCGGTGGTTCGCCTGGTAAATGTTTTGCTGGTCGATTCCTTACGCCGCGGCGCTTCCGATATTCACATCGAGCCGTACGAAAAAGATTTTCGCATCCGCTTTCGCATCGACGGAATTTTGTATGACATCATGCACCCGCCCATGCGCATTCGCGACGCCCTGATCTCGCGCTTAAAGATCATGGCGAAACTCGACATTTCAGAAAAACGCCTGCCGCAGGACGGGCGCATCAAGATCAAGGTAAAGATCGACAACCGCGGGCGCGAACTCGATTTCCGCGTGTCGACCCTGCCCACACTTTTCGGCGAAAAAGTCGTGCTTCGTTTGCTCGATAAAGACAAACTGATGCTCGATATGACCAAACTCGGATTTGAAGAAGAGAGTTTGGAAATGTTCCAGCGCAATATTTCGAAGCCGTACGGAATGGTGCTGGTTACCGGGCCTACCGGTTCCGGAAAAACGAACACATTGTATTCGGCGCTGCAAACTCTAAACACGCCGGAAACAAATATCATGACCGCCGAAGACCCGGTCGAATTCAATCTTCCGGGAATCAACCAGGTGCAGATGAAAGAGCAGATCGGCCTTAATTTCGCCGCCGCCCTGCGTTCGTTCCTGCGCCAGGATCCGAACATCATCCTCGTTGGTGAAATTCGTGATTTTGAAACCGCCGAAATAGCTATCAAAGCTGCTCTCACCGGGCACCTCGTTCTCTCAACTCTTCATACGAACGATGCGCCTTCTACTATCTCCCGTATGGTCAACATGGGTATCGAACCCTTTTTGGTGGCCACCAGCGTCAACATCATCCAGGCACAGAGGCTTATCCGCCGCATTTGCGAACAGTGCAAGGAAGAAACCACCCTACCGCCGGAAGCTCTGCTCGAGGCAGGTTTCAAGGCCGAGGAAATTTCTACTCTTAAAACCTACAAAGGCCGCGGATGCCAGGTCTGTAACAACACGGGTTTCAAGGGAAGGGTCGGCCTGTACGAAGTAATGGAAGTAGTTGACGAATTGCGTGAATTAATAATCATCGGCGCGACGGCGCTGGAGATCCGGAAAAAGGCGAGCGAACTGGGAATGCTCAGTTTGCGTGAATCGGGTCTATGCAAGATCCGCGCCGGTATAACGACGATCGAAGAAGTACTTAAGGAGACAGTTCTTTAAGAAGTAACGGAGGGGTTATGTTGCGAGCAATAGCATTGTCACTGGTTTTATTGATGTCCTTCGGAACGGTGGTCACATTGATGACCGATCAGTCCGAAGCATCCGCAAAGTACAATAAGAAAAAGAAAAAACGCAAGAAGATCAAAAAATATTCGAGAGCCTGGTGGCGTATCTATCGTGCCAAGCAAAAACGCCGCAGAGCCTTGATGGCTCGCAAACGCGCTTTAAAAGCACGCCAGGCGGCATCAGCCGGCAACAGCACTGAATTGACGCTGGCAAAAGATGCTTCGGGACAGCCGGTAAAAGCGACCGTCACGGTCGCCAAATCGCGCAAGACAAAAGGCGCGGCTGTGGTCATGGCCGCCGATACTTACCAGCCCAACGTTTTACCGTCGGGTGAAACGGCGCCGGTCGGCTGGAAACGTAACGGTTCCGCCGCGGATGTACAGTTCAGACTGTCCGACAACAACGGTACGGACGTCGGGTCGGCCGACCTCAAGGTTGTCAGCCCGGCGATGGGAGCGGACGGCGATTCGGGACCGAAGATCAGAAGTGTCGGCGGAGTCTCAACGGTCGCGCTGCGCCGCACGGTCATCGACAAGATGATCAGGGACAACGGCTGGGTCGTTAATGACTTTCAGAAAGACGTGGACGGTAAAAAGGTCTACGTGGTTATGGCGCAATCGCCCGGAGCGGGCGGCGTGCAGTCGCGCGTGTTCTACTTTATGGAAGCCGACGGCAAAGTTTATAGCCTGGCCACCAGCGCTTCGGCTGAAACAGCGGAAAAAGTAGCTCAGGATTCCGAAAAAGTTCTGAACTCGCTTCACCGTCTTACTCGTCCGGTGCAGGCGTCAGCGTCGGCACTGCGTTAATAACCACTCCCTATTGATCGCAACCCTATGCGGCGGAAGGTTTGAAACTATTCCGCCGCAAAAACAACACCCACTAGAGGTATTATGGATAACGAACAGACTCCAGGCAGCTCAGGTTTTTCCCTGCCCGAACTTTTGCGCAAAATGATCGAAATGCGCGGTTCGGACTTGCACCTGACGACCAACAATCCGCCGCGCGTCAGAGTTGACGGGCATCTTAAGCCGCTGGACGGTTACCGCAATATGACCCCGGCGGACACCAAGCGGCTTGCCTATTCCGTTCTGACCGATTCGCAGAAGCACCGCTTTGAAGAAAATCTCGAGCTCGATTTTTCATTCGGCTTAAAAGGGCTGTCCCGTTTTCGCGCCAACATCTTCAATCAGAAAGGTGCCACCGGCGCCGTCTTCCGCGCTATTCCTTACGAGATCAAACAGTTCGATGAACTGGGGCTTCCAAGTATCGTTCGCGACCTCTGCAAAAAACCTCGCGGCCTGATCCTGGTTACCGGGCCGACGGGTTCCGGTAAATCGACCACGCTGGCGACGATGGTCGACAAGATCAACATCGACCGGCACCGAACACATCCTGACGATCGAAGACCCGATCGAATTTCTGCACAATCACAAAAGCTGCGTGGTCAACCAGCGCGAGGTCAATGCCGACACGCATTGTTTCGGCGCCGCGCTCCGTACGGCTTTACGTCAAGACCCCGAC
The DNA here is from genome assembly GCA_963766895.1 of uncultured Acidobacteriota bacterium. Classification (GTDB taxonomy): domain Bacteria; phylum Acidobacteriota; class Blastocatellia; order Pyrinomonadales; family Pyrinomonadaceae; genus DASYKT01. The sequence goes on along the minus strand of CAVYCB010000002.1, from coordinate 333,241 downwards.
GTAGTCCTGATCGGCGAAATGCGCGACCTCGAAACGATCGAGATGGCGCTGCGCATCGCGGAAACCGGCCACTTGACGTTTGCCACGCTGCATACCAATTCGACCGTTTCGACCATCAACCGTATCATCGACGTTTTCCCGGCCGGCCAACAGGCGCAGATCCGCACCCAGCTATCGCTGGTGCTCGAAGGCATTATGTGTCAGGCGCTGCTGTCGAAAGCCTCAGGAGAGGGACGCGCGATGGCGCTGGAAATCCTGATCCCGAACGCTGCTATCCGCAACCTGATCCGCGAAGACAAGATCCACCAGATCTATTCGATGATGCAGACCGGCCAGGACAAGTTCGGAATGCAGACCTTTAACCAGTCCTTGGCGACGCTTTATCACCGAAAGCAGATCACGCTTGAAACAGCGCTGGAGCGTTCGTCGAATGCCGACGAGTTGAGAGATCTGATCGAACGCGGCTCCGGCGTCAACGCAAATTACGTTGACCAGTCCACCCAATTTAAGAACAAGATGCAGGGCGGGCCCGCCCCTAAAGGCGGACACCCCAGTCCCTATGCCCAGGGACGCTCTATCGGAACGCGTCCGCCGGTCCGTTAGTTGAACCATTTGAACAGGAGCTAAGAAAATGCCTACATTTGTCTTTAAAGGCCGTGACCGGATGAACCAGGTCGTAACCGGCGAAAAAGATGCCGACAATCGCGAAGCGCTGCGCATGCTGCTGCGGCGCGAGCAGATCGTGATGACCTCAGCCAATGAAAAAGGGCGCGAATTCAGCATTCCTAAGCTGAGTGCCCGGAGAAAGGTCGGAGCCAAGGAGCTTGCGGTTTTCACCCGCCAGTTTTCGGTCATGATCGATGCCGGTTTGCCGCTGGTGCAGTGTTTGGATATTTTGTCTGAGCAGCAAAAGAACCAGTTCTTTAAAGACGTGTTGGCGCAGGTACGGCAAAATGTCGAAGAAGGCTCTACCCTGGCGGCTTCGATGGCGCGCCATCCCAAAGTTTTTGACAATCTCTATTCGAGCATGGTCGAAGCCGGTGAAACGGGCGGTGTGCTCGATCTTATCCTGCAGCGCCTGGCGACACTGATCGAAAAGGTCGTCAAACTAAAACGCAGCATCGTTTCCGCGTTGATCTATCCCGACGGCGGTGGTCGTGGTCGCGATCGCGGCCATAGCCGTGATCATGGTGGTCGTGATCCCGCAGTTCGAGCAGATCTTTCTCGGCTTGCTCGGCCCGGGCGAGCTGCTGCCGTTACCGACCCGTATCGTTATGGGTATCAGCGGTTTTGTCGCCGGCTGGGGCGGCCTCGTAACCTTAATATTAATAATTGCCGGCGTGATCGGGACCTTCTTTTACTATAAGACGCCAAAGGGCCGCTAGAATATCGACTGGCTGTTATTGAAGCTGCCCATCTTCGGGCCGCATCCTGCGAAAGATCGCAGTCGCCAGATTCTCGCGCATACTTTCAACTCTGCTTTCCTCGGGCGTACCGATCCTGCAGTCTCTGGATATTACCGCCAAGACTTCCGGTAACGTCGTTGTTGAAGAAGCCATTCTGAAAGTACGCGACGGCGTCGAACGCGGTGAAAGCTTTGTCGAACCGCTAAAGGCCACCGACGTATTCCCGCATATGGTTTCGCAGATGATCGGCGTCGGTGAACAGACCGGCGCGCTGGATGCGATGCTCGGCAAGATTGCCGACTTCTACGAAGAAGAAGTCGACGCAGCCATCGCCGACTTGCTGGCCTTGATCGAACCCGCGCTGATCGCCTTTCTCGGCGTCACCATCGGATCGATCGTCATCTCGATGTATCTGCCGCTCTTCTCGCTGATCGGAAAACTTGCCGCCGGCGGAAAATAGAAACTACAGCCACAACTTCTGTGGTTTAACCAAAAAAAGGTGGCCTTAAAGGTCACCTTTTTTTGCTTCGCAAAAGATCGGCGGCTTTCTCGATCCCTTCTGAAATACTACGCCAGGCTGAATCCCGGTCTCGCCACTGTGAAATAGGTATACCGTCTTTCGGTAGGGCTTGCAATTTACCGAGAGGCGAGCTTTGCCAATTAACATCACGCAGTATTATCGGTATAACAGTTGCTTCTCCGTTTTTTTGCCTGTTAAGGGCTCTGGCCATTTCTACTCCGTAATCATAATCCGAAGCCAAATAATCAGCGCTCACTAAAAGCAAGATGATATCGGCGCGGTCCAACTTTTCATTTATTTGAAGTTTCCAATCTTCACCGGCTTCAATTGTCCTATCCGCCCACTCGTCAATTAATCCCTGCCGCTGCAGTATTTTCAAATGAGTTGCGAGTTCTCGCTGCCATACTTCGTCTTTATGAGAATAACTCAAAAAAATGCGTATTTTACTAGCCGCCTTCTTGTTTTGCCGGCTATGTTTCGGTAAATCTATTCCGGCCAGTAACTCCCTTATATCAAGTTCAACAACCTGGTCATTGATGACAATAGGAAAGGTGTCCATTTTGTTTTTTTCGAATGTCAGCAAAGTGTCGTACAGCACAGTTACTGAAGGGTTAGCGGGAATTGGGATCATTTCCTTGATCTCCAGGTTGGGAGTGCTGCTGTGAATACCTTCGAAATCCGACCGAATTACGGCGAGCATACGACGTCTCGACTCTACCTGTCCTTTTATCAGGATCAATACTTTTCTATCAAGCGCATCCAGCTTAACCATGGCCAGGCAGTCTTCAAACTGCAGAATGACGCCCGTTCGCCAGTATTGTGATTGATAAACAAGCCGATAAGTTCGAACAATAAAACGTGGTATAAGAGCCGGCGGTAAAAACGAATAATGATATTCAAAATTCAAACATTTTTCCCGATCAAACTCGATATTGGGTTCTTCGTTGATAAGCATATCCGGAAACAAATATCGCGATTCGTCGTCCGGGAAACTGAAACAGAGTTCAAACTTTTTCATTACATCGAGTAGATAATGATGTATTGAGCGCGGATAGTTAGTAAGAATTTCAGACAGCTCCGACAAGCTGATCTGGCCGTGTTGCCTCGATAAAAACACCGAGTCGAGAACCTGGTAGATCCCGGACATCAGCCACATCGGATTTCCAATTACTATTTCTTCTAATCGCGGGTTGTCTTCGAAACTCAAAATGATACCGAGGTCGTGCAGATACCGGGCCAGCGTATTTTGAGCTTCCTCGCTTCTTTCTCCATATTCTCTGCATATATGTCTGTACTCGTCGCGGGTGAGGAAATATTTGTCCGATCTGATCATTATCTCTTTGATCGCAAACCACTCTGCCGGAATCAGCGCCTGTGTGCTTTCCAGGTTTGAAACTTCTTGTTCGATGATCCTGCGGAGTTCTTCAATACCGGTTCCGTCTTTGCAGTCCGTTTCAACAAAAGCCTTTATCATGGGATATTTATTAACCAATGCTCTCTTGTTAATGGATAGAAAGGATTCTTTGACCTTGTTAAGGACAATGATCACCGGGGAATCATTACTATAACTTTGAACTAGCTTCAGCCAGTATTCCGCTTCGCTGTCAGGATCTTTTTCACGCGTGTTAAGAACCAATAGATAGCAACTACGCGCGGTAAGAAAAAAGCGATGCGTTCCGTGCATGATCTCCTGCCCGCCGAAATCCCACACGTTCAATTGAATATTTTCTTCGTTTATATTCAATACCCAAGAATTGATCAAAGTGCCATGTGTGCTCGTCTGTGGACTGTAGGTGTCAAAAATCAATCTCTCTACTAAAGAGGTTTTACCCGCACCCGCCGGGCCGATGACCACCATTTTAGCTTCGTTCAAGGAGCGCATACCTCCAGATACGTTCAGCGCAAAACGACGTAAGTATGTTTCGCGAAGCTCCTGTTCCATTTCAGGGACCTCAAAAACCCCCTCGGACTCGCCGGCTATAGTTTCGGCCAGCCAGGTCATGTCATGTCATTTAACAAAGTGCTGCGCCGCCCGGGTTTGTCTTTGAATACCGCCAGAGTTTCTTCGAACGCATAATCCGGGTAATGAGGCACTTCACATTTATCCCAGTAGAGTTTCAGAGCTTTTTTATCTAATTGCTTTTCGAGTAAAGGCTGAAGTAATTTTTGCGCTACCTCTCTGGCGCGCTCATATCCCTCGATCGCTCTTTCTGCGCGCATCGCCACAGGAAGAAGTATGATTTTGCGATCACTTTGCTCCACGACCGATCTTGCTATTGCCTCCACACCGGCCATACTTTGCCGGTTATACGTGAAACAAAGGACCAGGCTATCCGGCAGTTGAATAGTACAGATCCCGGAAGTGTCCGCAACGCCCGTGCGGCTATCTATAAGAATATAATCATATTGCTGAATTAATCTTTCACGAAGGGTATCGACGAATTTTCCCCCATCCAACCTTGTATAAAAAGCGTTCCAGTCGAAATTGCGGACCTTGGCCGCGTAAGTGTGGCCTTGCTTTCCCGCACCGAGAAAGTGGATCCGTCCAGCCTCCGGAAATGGGAATTCCAAAGGAACGGCATATCTTTGCACGTCTGCAAAATTAAGCGGAGAATCTACTCCCATCGGCAGCTCCTTTTTCGGAGTCAGGACCAGATCCGTATAACTCCAAAAGAGATCGATGAGACCATTCGTTTCGGCCAATTCAGGGTCAGAAAGAAAAGGCAGGAAATATCGGTGCAGACCTGGGGCTTCCAGATCCCAATCGATAACGGCAACTTTCTTTCCATTTAAGGCCAGAACCCACGCGACATTGGCGAGCGCCATGCTTCTGCCGGTGCCACCCTTATATGAATAGAAGGTGATGATTTTTCCTGTTGCCATACTGATCATTTGCCGGGCCCGTGAAGCCCCGGGACTGTTCGGCTGGAGGGTTTTGTCAGGATAGTCGCCCCCCTCGCCATAATTTGTTGTTTTATTCCTTGAAGCGCTTGTGTCACGGAAGAAACATAACTTTCTTTATTCAGCGGGACATCCCAAAAATGATTAGCAAACTTGTGCGAGAATACATAGTTAAAGGTGTTTTGGACCTGCTCATCTGAAATATCCTTGCCCCCAGCGGTTACCAGTCCACAGTTTGGATAAATTTTTTCCGCGTATATAGATATTTTTGTGTGAAATTTTTCTAATAAGAGGGACGAACGGTCTAACACCATCAATACCGGACTATTTTTTTCCTTAGCGGTGTCAAGCAAACTAATGAAATTTTCCGAAAAGCCGAGGTTGTTTCAAATTTCCTATATCTGCAGCTTTCGCTCCCTCGTTAGTGAGTTGCTCGATAGTGTCCTTTGAATCTTCAGGGAAAGGAATCCAACTTAGACATTCGTCCTGATATACATCTAAAGACAAACTATTTACCTGCTCCGTTTCATACTCTTTGCGGGTGCCGACAAGATAAACTACGTTTGAGCTGGCCGGCCCTTCACATATGAAGTTTCGGTTGTCTTGTAAAGTTAACTCGGTATACAGATTATCCAAATTATTAAAGTCTTGAGGTGCCGGTAGTTCCGGTAACACATGCCCGCTATGGGACAGTTCCACTATTCTTTTTGCCGTAGAACGACATATTTGCTGGAACGAGACATCATCCTGGAGTCTTAGGATCTGCGACAATCCGACGGCAGGATAATTATCAGGCATCCCGGCTTCACTATAATTATAACGTTTGAAAAAATCTTCGATACTTCCCGGTAAACCACTAAAACAAACCTCGGAATCTTCCCAAAAAATTGGCAAAATGTGAGGAACTTCGTGCTTATCAGGTGACTGTCCGGCAAATTCCTGAATTCGCCTGTTAAAAAAGGACAATTCAATACCGCAGTAATCGCTTTTTAAATAATCAGGAGAGATCAGCGCCAGGAATACAGAAGATTTCTGCAATCCGTGAATAAGTTCATTGCGCCATATATCTCCTGTCTTAAGTCTTTTCTTATCCCTAAAAGCCACATCATCCTTGGATTTAGCTGCCATATCACCGACCTGCTGACAGAGAGTGTCGTAAAACTGATCGAAAAAATTCCAGTTTTTACCCCGTAGGTGCTGTTCAGCATTTGAATGATTCTTACTCGCGTAGCTGAAAAAAAAGTAATAGTTGGGCTCCATAATTTTCGCTCTCAGGTTAGTTTAATATAAACTAAAATTACAGCAAATATCATTGCGAAATGGGCTTCTTTACAGAAACGCGTAAAAGAAAGATCCTTAACCGGAGCATTCTGTTTTAGGTGCGGAAAGTTCACTTCGTGCACTATTTTCGTGTATAAACGGGATGGAGGTGTATATGGTGATCAAACCGGTGGTACTTATCGTTCTTGCATATTTCTTTTTAGCAAGCTGCACACAACAGCAACAATTACAACAGCCCCCACCGCTCGCTTCGTTTTCCGCCGGAACGTGGGTTGACCTGACGCATGATTTTTCCGATGAAACCATTTACTGGGTCAACGCGGAATCGTTCAAGCGCACGACCGTCGCCGAAGGGATGACGGACAAGGGTTATTATTATTCGGCATACAACTACTCCGCGGCGGAGCACGGCGGAACGCATATCGATGCGCCGGTGCACTTTGGCGAAGGGCGGCATTCCGTCGAGCAGATCCCGCTGACACAGCTTACCGCGCCGGCGGTCAAGATAGATGTATCGGAGAAGGCGGCCGGTAATCGTGATTACCTGGTGAGCCTCGAAGATATTCAAAATTGGGAAAAACAGAACGGGCAAATCCCGGGCGGCGCCATCGTGCTGCTGCAAACCGGTTTTGGAAAATATTGGCCCGATAAAAAACAATATCTCGGCACCGACCAAAAGGGCGACGCGGCCGCCAAAGACCTGCACTTTCCCGGCCTGCACCCGGACGCCGCCAAATGGCTGGTGCAGAATCGCACCATCGACGCGATCGGCATCGACACCGCCAGCATCGACTACGGGCAATCCACCACTTTCGAAGCCCACGTCGCGCTGATGACCAACAATATTCCCGCCTTTGAGAATGTCGCAAATCTTGACCAGGTCCCCGTTAAAGGCGCTTTCATCATCGCGCTGCCAATGAAAATAAAAGGCGGCAGCGGCGCCCCGCTGAGGATAGTGGCATTTGTGGCGGAAGCGAAATAAGAAAGCAGAAAAAGATCGATTATTTAAATGAGGCGGTGCTCGGGGCCGCCTTTTTCCTGTGCGGAATTTACCACCGGGACTCGAACATTCGTACTAAATAAAAGTTTATTACTGTCACAAAAGTTGATCACACGGTGTTTTATTGGTTGTAAAGGCTTTGCAGGCAACCTGACTTTTTGGGAGCGCCGGAAGCCGGCTCAGAAATAATAGCAAGACATTTTTTTATTTATACGTGTGGTTTTATATGAAATACGTTCCAACGCTCTGCATTCTTACCGTTCTACTTACACTGTTCACGTTTGCCCAGACATCGACGCCTACCCCGGCGGTTGTGCCCAATAGCGAAACCGAAAGTTCATCCGGTACGGCGCAAAATCCGACAGCGACAAAAGTGGCAAAAGTTTTGACCGAAGCAGCGAGCCCAAAAAGTTCGCAGCCGGAAACGCCTGTGCGGGAGTATGTAAAAAAAGACACACCGGCCGCGATACCGCATTTTGAAGCTTCCCCGGCGATCGACGGCCAGTTAAACGATGCGGTTTGGCAGAATGCGGCCGTCTTCGGAGATTTTCTGCAAACTCAGCCGGGCGACAACCTTAAGCCGTCTTTTCCCACCGAGGTATTGATGGGATACGACGCGAAAAATCTTTACATCGCGTTTCGCATAGTGCAGGACCGCAACACCGTGCGCGCTACGGTCGCGCGGCGCGATAATATTTTCGATGACGATTATGTCGGTATGTATCTCGATACGTTCAATGACAAACGCCAGGCGTATGCGATCTTTTTAAACCCGCTGGGCGTACAGGCCGACGGAACTTTTTCCGAGGGGCGCGGTGAAGATTACAGCGTCGATCTGGTCATGGAATCAAAAGGCGTCCTGACCGAGAACGGATTTACAATCGAGATCGCCATTCCTTTCAAATCTCTGCGTTATGAAGCGGGAAAAGACAAGCAATGGGGATTGATGCTTTTCCGGCGCGTCAAATCCGCCAACAATGAACTAAATTCATGGACGCCGAATAATCGCAGCGTTTCGGGCTCGCTGAACAAGGCCGGGCATATTACCGGCCTCGACGGTATCGAGACAACCAGGCAGTTGGAGATAAATCCGAGTTTGACGCTGAGCGAATCCGGCCGGCGTACACGGTTCACTTTTGATAATGACCCGACCGGGCGCTTTGTTAACGACGGGCTCAAAGGCGAGTTTGGCGTGACAGCCAAATTTAGCCTGACGCCGACCATCACTCTGGATTTTGCCTACAACCCGGACTTTGCCCAGGTTGAGGCCGATGCTCCGGTGACGTCAGCCAACCAGCGTTTCCCGATCTTCTTTTCTGAAAAGCGCCCTTTCTTTTTGGAAAGGATAGATATTTTTCAAAGCCCGTTAAGCGTCGTCAACACCCGCGCGATCGTCGACCCCGACATCGCCGCGAAACTGACTGGCCGCCATGGAAAAAACACCTTCGGCGTACTATATGCCTCGGACAATGCTCCGGGAAATCTTTCCAAAGATGACCGCGGTGAATCTGCTGCTATGCCAGCGGGCGCGCCTGGCCGATCCCGACCAGCCTTTTTGTACCGACGAGCGTTTTGTCAATCAAAATGCGGGCATCGGCGTGCTCAGGTTCAAGCGGGATATCGGCAAGGAAAACAGTCTCGGGTTTTTTGGCACATCATATAATTTTGTCGATCAGCACAATTACACCGGCGGCTTTGACGGAAGATTTCGCCTGGACAAAAAGACCGTCGCTGAATTTCAGATACTCGGCACCCATTCGCGAAATAGTTTTTACGACTCCGATCTCGACGCGGTTTCTTACCGGACGGGTAACGGCGTCGGCTATCGCGCCTATCTCGAGCGGTCGAGCAGAAATCTTTATATGAACTTTCTGGCGGAAGGCAGAACGGCCGATTATCGCGCCGACGTCGGTTTTACGCCGCGTACCGATACCAATTATTTCGGTTCGTACATTCAGTACCGGACCGAAAAAGATGCAAAGAAAGCGATCATTTACAAAGAATTCTGGAACGAAACCAATGTCACGGTACGACTGGCAAGGGCCGCATGCAGTACTGGATAACGAACAGCCGCGGAATGTTGGCGCTGCAGAAACAAACGTTCATCGGCCTTAATCTGCAATACGGCGCAGAGCGCGTCTATGAGCACGAATTCGGCGCGATGCGTTCGCCCACGCGCGTGACCGGGGCTTTTTTCGGCCCAAGCGACCAGCGCGGCGCAAATTTCCGCGCGTTCCAGGCCTTTATCGAAAGCACGCCGAATAAAAAGTGGTACCTGTTCTTATTTACCGACAATACCTGGGGCGTGATGGATTATGATTTTGGCGCCGGGCCGAATTTTCCCCGCGCCAGCTTTGCCGCGCAGACCTTAGGACAAAACGCGCCGCTCGATCCCGGCGCCGGTTACCAGCTGATGGTCGAGGCCGTGGCGCGCTACCAACCGACCACCGCTTTTCAGACCCAGCTGCGCTATAACAAGATCAAGCTGACGAGAAACGATACCGGCCTGGTCGCTTTTGACGATAATCTTTTTAGCTCGCGCTCGACCTATCAATTTTCGCGCAACACTTTTGCGCGGCTGCGGCTGGATTATTCTACGCTTGCCCGTCGTATGCTGCCGCAGCTCGTGATCGGTTGGACGCCGAGCCCGGGCACAGCCATCTACGCGGGTTACAGCGACAATTTTAACGTCAACGGGCGCAATCCATTCGTTCCGCGCAGCAGCCCGCTCTCGTTCGAGCAAGGTTTGCACAGCAACGGGCGCACGTTTTTTATCAAGATGTCGTATCTCTTTAAGAAGAGTTTCTAAAGGCTTATGCAGATCATTTTGTTTCTAATACCGATCCTGATCGCATTTGTTTCCAGCTTGTTCGCGTAAACTTTCGGGCCGGGCAAGATAGGAAGTGCGCCTCGACAAGGTTTTGTGTTTTTAGTGTGTTTCGTGGTTAAGTTCTTATGCCGCTAATTTGTGTATGTCGGATTTAACCACGAAATACACGAAACGCACGAAGGTCGTTCGCTATAATGTTCAAATCTTCGAAAAAGGCTATTAAGATAGTACTGGCTTAAAATAACCATAAAAGCGCCAATCCCATTTTACTAAAACAAATCGTTTTACAATTTCACCGATCAGCATCGATAATAGGGCATGTTCAGAATTAACAAAGCGCACCCCTGGCACGGAATTCCGCTCGGGGAAAATGCCCCGCGCGAGGTCACGGTTTTTATCGAGATCGTGCCGAGCGATACTGTAAAGTATGAGGCTGACAAGGAAACGGGTTATCTGAAGATCGATCGCCCGCAGCTGTATTCCAATGTCGTGCCGGCCAACTACGGCTTTATTCCGCAGACGTATTGCGGCGAAGGGGTAGCGCGGCTGGCCAGTGAAAGATCGGGAAGGACGATCGCAAAAGGCGATCACGACCCGCTCGACATCCTGGTTCTTTCCGAACACCATATCCCGCGCGGCGATATTATTATGAAGGCGCAGCCGATCGGCGGGCTCTGCCTGGTGGACAGCGGCGAGGCTGATGATAAGCTGATCGCGACCCTGGTGGGCGACAAGGTCTATGAAAATTACAAGGACATCGCGGATCTTCCCAAAGGAATAATCGACCGCCTGCGCCACTACTTTCTCACCTACAAACAATTACCCAATGAACCGAACAAATGCGAGATCGTTTATGACTACGGCCGCGAAGGCGCCTACGATGTGATAAGGGAAGCGATCAAGGATTATGGCGGGTTGCTGGCAGAAAACAAATAAATATATTGTCTTATTTCCCGGAAACATTTGACGATTTCCAAGGCTGTTTTTAAATTGCCGCTAGCTTTAGCTGGTGGATAGGAAAAACTTTAGATTTGTAGGGCTATAGCCCAAATAAAGAATTTGGCTAAAGCCGGATGTAAAATTGCGGCTCGTTAACCACTAGCTAAAGCTAGTGGCAATTTATGACTTTAGAGGCAAAGCCAAATATATTTTCTATTTACTTAAATGCCGGGTTAAAAATCTCAAAACTAACTCACCGGTAACTTGCGATCCCCACCCGTCGAGATTGTAATCAAATCCGTGATGAGCATACGGGATAAAATAGATCTCGTGCGGCACATCGGCAGCGGCCAGTTTTTCGCCCAGCCGTTCCATGTTTTTCCACCAGACCAGGCGATCGCGCCCGCCGTGCACCAGAAAAGTCGGCGGCGTATTTTCATTAATATAGCCCACCGGCGAAGCCGTCACATATCGTTTGCGCATCTCTTCGGAATCACCGGGGCGTCCGCCGAGAAAATTTATCAGCGATTCAGGGCCGTCATGCACTTTTTTATTTCCGCGGACGTCGTATGCCCAGAGCAGATCGACCGGGCCGTAAAACGATACGACCGCGCGCACCCCGTCCATTGTATAAGCGGCAAGTAAAGCGATGTGGGCTCCGGCGGAACGCCCCATCAGTACCACCCGTTCCGGGTCGATGTTAAATTTAGCTGAATGTTCTTTGATCCACTGGACGGCCGTTTTGATATCGGCCGGCGCAGTCAAATAATTCGGCTGCGGCGACAAACGGTAATCGACATCAAAAACCGTAAATCCCCGGTCGCAAAACCAGCGGTTCCAGCGCGGAAAATCGCTGCGGCGGTACCGCCGTTCCACGAACCGCCGTGAACAACGATAATGCTCGCCCCGTTGTTTTCAGTTTTTGCCGTCGGTAAATAAACGTCCAGCAGCAATGCGCCGTCGCCGTGGGTGTCGGCATAAGAGTGTGTGGTAAATTCTTTACCGCTGGGGGCGAAAAAATAATCCCGCGCGGGAAGGCCGCGAAAATACCTGCGAAGCGAAAGAGAAACGGTAGTCTCACGCGCGAGCGGCAAGATGCTAAGCAGCGGGTATAACGTGATCGCAAGCGCGGCGACGGCGATAACGGCCGTCGGCAGCCAAAGCCAGCCGTGGCCTTCGTAAAGGCGGATCAGAACTGCCGCCGCGGCATAGACGGCCGCCGCCGCGCCAAACCACAGGCTCCATTCGCCGACGCCGATCGTCCACAGCCAGAAAGATCTGCTTGGCGGCGGAAGGATTATCCATACCACCATCAAGAGCAGCAGCGCCGCTAATATCAGCAAAACGAGAGCCAAGATATTTATTTGACCGAGACAAGTTCGACAACGAAGATCAGCGTGGAATTTGGCGGGATCGGGCCCACGCCCCCGGCACCATAGCCGAGCTCCGGCGGAATGATCAGCAAAGCCTGGCCGCCAACCTGCATCTTCGCAATGCCTTCGTCCCAGCCCCTGATGACCATGCCCTGGCCGAGCGGAAATTCGATCGGCTCGCCCCGCTCAACCGAGCTGTCAAAAACAACTCCGTTGCTAAGCACGCCCGTGTAATGAACACTGACGGTCTTGCCGGCTTCCGCCTGCTCACCGTCACCCTGCTTGGTGACAATATAGGTCAATCCTGATCCTGTATTTTCCATAAGCTCATAAATTACACTTTCGCCTGAGCCAGGGCAAGACCAAACGCTCAAAGGGATTCAAATTCTTATTAAGACAGGTGTGAAATTTCGGGGTAAGGAGTGAAAAGCCGCTGTTCGTTACGAAACTCACAGCGGCAGTTTAAGACTTTAGTTGATGGGAATGATGTCGGTTTTCTTAGAAAGGGGCATCTCCAATTCCTTAAGCGCTAAATCGATACCATGTCGAATGATATCGTTTTTACTCCTTCCTAACTTAAAAGCGATTTTTCTAAGTATGTCATCCACGCTTTTTTTAATATAAACCGTTCGTAAAACTAAATGGGAATCTACATTCCCGTTGTCTTCTATGCTATTCATCACATATTCTCCATCCTTTATTTATAGAATCAGGTGGCCGCTGTTGTTTGCACAAACAGAGCCACCCTGATTCTAAGTTTAGTAAAATAAAGAATATATGTCAATACGTGCGTACATATATACGTATACTTATGATTTCAAAAAATTTTTTCCTTAGCCGTAGCAGAAATTAAATAACCACCCAGAATTCTGTCAGACAAGGTCCCCAGACTGCTTAAGTTTGGGAAGCCAGGACCCTGGGCCAGACCCGAAAGCATAGGGAGATACAATTTGGGCTGCCGGACAGTCTCGAATTTGCTTGAAACCATTTCCCAGTTGATCGAGAGATCGCGTGCTATTAACGACGCCAGAACTTCGCGGGTTTTAAGCCGATTCGCCGACAATAAGCTGCGATACTCGTCGTCAAATAATTCGGTGAACGACCACGGATTAAAGCCCGCGCCGACGATAACATAGCCGGCGGGAATCTCATGCAGAACGTCGCCTTTCTGGTCGGTCGAAAGTACAAGCCTGATAGTACCTTCGGGTTCGTCAACATTTATTTCCACGACCCTACCCCTCTTGCAGCGTACGATTCTGGACTGGTTAATGATCGTCAGGCTGGCCTGTGAAAACACCCCGCGGTCGGTCCTTTTTATGATCTGGTCGCGCTCTTCCGGATTAAGTTCGGTCCAGTTAAAGCCATCCGGATCGGTAAAGAGAGAGTTTTCTGAGTAACCCTCGCCGCGGGACTCTATTAAACCCTTTCGATTGATCACCCAGAGCGGCGGTGGATTAGAGGTATCGACACGGCTCAATATCTCGGTGATCACCGTGGCGGCGGTTTCGCCGGAACCGACGACGCAGATCGCGTTTTCATCCTCATCTCCGTGAAGACCATCGAATTTTTCCAGGTTAGACCAAAAAGTCTTTCCATCCATAATACGCGGATGCTCTACCTGTCCTTTTATCGGGTGGAAATTTCCCGGACCGGAAATAACCAGGCCATCAGATTCGATAACTTGAATGCTGCCGTCAGGCGCCTGGCAGGTTATTTGCCAGCGGCCGTCGCCGACCTGAAGTTTTGCAACCTCGGCGTGAACATATTTGACGTCGCCGTTGCTGATGAGTTTTTCCAGGATCCACTTCAAATACAAATGCCAGATACGGTGCGTGGGCTGCGGCTGGCCGCGGTCGACCCAATCACCGTATTTCATCCATTCCTGTTCACCGCTGTGCATAAAGGCAATCCAGGAAAATTGCTCCATCATATATTTCACTACCCTGCTACTGAAATTGATCATGTAGGGGAATCCAACATCCTTGAGCGGAGGCGTTCCAAGTTGCTGTTCCCCGTCCGTATGGCCATTGCTTCCGGACCAATTAGCTCCAACCTCGTTCTTTTCGATTATCCAAATTTCAGGAACTTTATAACCGAAAAACTTCAATGCCGCGGCCTTGGCCGCAATGGCCATGGCCTTAGGCCCCGCACCCATAATTGTTAAAATTTTCTTCATAGCCTTTCTCCCTTTCCAGTGAAATTTCAGCTTTAAACCGGCCGAATCGATTTATTGACCGTTCGACATTTTCTGCTAGCGATATTCAGTTGCAAAAGATCTATTTGTGCGGTTTTTGTTACAGTCTTGTTCGCTTTTACCGAACGGCCTCTGTGTGAATTTGCCGCCAAGGTAACATTAACGCAATCATTATGCCTTAAAAATCGCAATGAAGCCCGCCTGCGTTTTATCGCTGCAACGCGTCGTTAATCTCGGGACGAAACCAGAGACAGCTTTCAAGACCGGAAAGAGGCTTTTTGGGGATCTGCCGGATTTTAGCGAAATTTTTGGATTTTATACAGAAAATTGAGATTAATGAAGGGCGAAAACGAGGCCGCCAAAAGTTCGGAAAACAGATTTTTCTGGACATTCCGGTCGAATTTATATATACTGTAAGTAAAGCAAAAACGAGTTTACACAAACGTCAGGCAATAGTTTCATCTTGCTCGAGAACCGCGACAGCCGGAAAAAGCATCTAACGGCTACGGCGGCACATTTGTCGGTAGAATCGGCCCGGTTTATTAACCGGGCGTAATAGACGAGTTTAAAATCTGAAATCTGATCTTAAGAAGTTTGAAGCTGAGTTGGAGCAAAAACTCGAGATTCTGATCGCCAATTTTCATAAAGGGCAGGACGATCCGGACGCCGTCGAAGTGGTGCTGAAGGCGCACAAGTTTATTAAGCCTTACCTGGTCCTGAATTGGGAGTATTTTAATCAGATTATTTCAGACTTAGAGCCCGACCCTTATGAGGAAAAGGTCAACGTTGAACTTTTTTGCGAATTTAACGCGACGTTATTTAATTACCTCGATTACCTTGACGCAAAAAGTGAAGTTATCAATAAATGCATTAAAGATAATTACGAAAAACTGATCACCAAAGCGGAGAGTAGTATTGAGACGAACCCTAGTTTGAGTTGCGGTCTGCTGCGACTGGCTTTATGCGCCGCGACCATTTATTACCGCAGCAGGGACTTGGAAAAAGGCGAGCACGTCATCTCCAAAATTAACGATAGTGTAGAAAAGTTTAGCCTTGAAGAGAAACCTGTCTACTCATACTTGCTGGGGCAGCTGTATTTTATCAAGGCGGAGATGCTGGTCAGATTGACAGATTACAAACGTGCCGAAAAGTTTTTCGATAGAGCCATTCCCGCATACGAAGATTGGCAGATGCAAAAAGAAAGCTACTATACCGGCGAGGAAGATCCGAAGAAAAAGGAAGATTTCAGAAAATTCGTCTCATATAAGATCTGTATCACGCGGGCATTTTTATCTTACGCGTATGTTTTGCAGGGAAAATTAAAACAAGCTCTTCATGAGGTTCCGACTATCGAAAGACTTTTGGAACAGACCAATCATGACAAAACGCGCGATTTTGTAAAACTCATTCGAGCCCGGGCTTTGCGCTTAAGCGGGTTCGGCGACCGCGCAAAATTGTTCAGAGCTTTGCAAATATTACATGGGGCTAAAGAATCAGCGAAGCATGAAACTGATTTTAGTTCAGAAGGAGTGGTCTTTGCGCATTACAGCCGGCATGCTCTGATGGGACTTTTTCAGGAAGGACTGACTTATTTTTATTTATATTCATCAGGCCCTGATAAAAAGAAAGACGAAAAAATTCCGGGAAGAGAAAACGTAGAGAGTTTTCTCGAT
Organism: uncultured Acidobacteriota bacterium; assembly: GCA_963766895.1. Lineage (GTDB taxonomy): Bacteria > Acidobacteriota > Blastocatellia > Pyrinomonadales > Pyrinomonadaceae > DASYKT01. Next base: position 317,124 of record CAVYCB010000002.1, on the reverse strand, counting down.
GCGCTGCAGGAAGTAATAGCCCGAATTCGAGAGTTAAATACCAAAACGACCTCTCCGGATTCCTGGACGTACTGGGAAGCCAGGGCGCATCTTTTGGAAAGCTATTTATTCTTATGCAAAGAAGACTTTAAAAAAGCCATCGAAGCCGCAGATGGAAATATAATCGAAGAAATGGCCAAGCTCCCCGACGGCGGCAAAGAGATAAAGTACCGATCGCAAGTCGATGACATTGTAACCAAAATTGAAACTTTTGTGGCCGGTGCGGAAAGCCGGTTTGAGTTGGCGCGGTATAATAAAAACGAAGGAAATTCCGGACACGCGGAAGCGCAGTTACTGAAAAAAGCAGAAGGATATTTAGATACCTGCTTTAAGATCAAGGAAAGTTTTCAAGACGAAAAACACGGCTTTCCATCGGTTTTTGGCCGTGTTTATTTACTTCGGACACAAATTCATTTATTAAAGAACGATCGTAAAAAAGCCGAGGAGTCCTGGGCGCTCTGGGAAAAAATATCGGAGGATATCGAAAACACGCGGTGGCACAGTATTGCCGACAAAATAGAAGAAGAAATGGATAATCCCGAAGACCGTTTTATTTTTAAAGTCAACGGAGATTTTGAATTCAAAGCTGCCAAAGACCAGCTTTACGAATGGCTATATAAGAAAGCTAAAAGCGAGTTTAGTACGGACCTGGATCGAATTAAAGAATTAAAAGTTTCCAGAGAATTTTATTATAAGAAAAAAAGTGAATTTGAAAGAAATGATAAAAAAAATTCGAAAGTAAAATAAGTTGCTGGCGCTTTAGACCCGCCTCTATGTTTGCACTGTTTACTTTTTAGGAACTGTAATGGCCAGCATGCCGGCGAATATCGATTCATCGATATTATCATTATCCGATTCGTAGATGTACATCTTAGAGATCGCGCCGTCCAGAAACAGAGCGTTCCCGCAATTAAATTGCTCTTTAAAGACCAGAGCAAAATCATAAAAACTTATCGGATCATCGGAGATGGCAAAAACGATCGTTTTGTCATCGACAATTCCCACGCCGCTTCTTATTTTCAGGTTGCCGGAGTTCTCGTTAAACCCGGGATTTATCGCGCCGTCTATCAGCAGCATCGGCCCTGATTGGGTTGCCAATTGTACGCTTTCCCAATCCTGCACGCCCGCCAATTTTTGGGTTTCCACGATCGATGCTTTACCTTCCTGGATTCTAAAAACGCCATTGTGAGGCAGATCAAAATTACCGACCACCGTATCCGCGTCAACGTTATTTCCAGGTTTTGGGAGATGCATTTTTTGCAGAACGTGTCCCTGTTCTACGTGCAGCCCGAGCGGAAAAAATCCCTTACCAAACATTCCGGCATTGGTGGCAAAAACAAGACGCTCACTTTTTGCGGAGAGCCATTTACTCAGTTGATCGAAACTGCGAAAGGGTTCTTTATTTTCGTCACGGTAATAGAGGGCCAGGTTTGCACTTTTGACGTCAACGGTAAGAGCCCTATATTTTTTCCCGGCCTTGCTTACCGAGATCTGCGTGATGCCGGCGGGAGTTTGGCGCCGGACGACAGTGTTTGAGTCGGGGATGTTAACTGTGCGCGGCCACAAATACTCAAGTCCTCGCGGTAAATATGAAAACGCCAAAAGACAGGCGAGCAGCACAATAGCTAAGTTTCTCCAAAATATCTTTCGTCTGCTTTTCTGTAACTGGGAGGTGAGTGCCTCCGCGCTTAAGGCATTGGTTTTCTCCGGGATCTGATCTTGTTCATTGCTGCCGGGTTGATTCATAAACTTTCGCGGATTTGCAAAGCCCAAAACGCGTACTGCATTCTACTTTAATTTTATTTAGGGTGTGAAATAAAATGTGCCCGTAAACCCGGGAGCGCAGGCAAGATGCCTGCAAGCGCGACGTGTCGCGCTAACTTGACGGCGAATTAAACGCTAATTTAGATTGCTGCGCGATCTTACAGGCAAAGATGCCTGCGCTCCCGGGAAGAGCCTGACCGATTCTTTTAAGATTCAAACTGATCCACCGCATATTAGCAGGATTATTGACAGCATTTCAGTGACTATGATAGCTTAACTTTGAAAGCCCAAAAACTCCTGTTACACAGCCGAAAATTGATCATACAGGTGGAGCCTTAACCCACAGAAGGAGCCGATATGACTGACAATCGCGATAATGCCCCGGGAATAAACATTGCCCGCAACGCCGCATGGCCGCCGGGTTGAAATTGGAAAACGAACGATCTTTTAGTGATGCCCAAAAAGGAATATGTCGCAAAACCCGGCCGCCTCTCCCAAATTCCGGCGCGGACGGCGGGTACATTCTAACTAGCTTACGCATGGAGGTATGTGATGAAAAAGGTCAGAAAACTTTTCCCCGCAGTTGTCGTTGTCGGCCTGTTTTGCCTGGTAGTTGCTGCCGGCATCTCTTACGAATCTTACCGGGCGGATCAGACGCCTGTCGCGGCGCAGTCGACCGTAAAAGCGACTTTTAGCTTTGACCGGTATACCGGAAACAAACCTTTTAAACTCAATACGCTTCCGACCACGCCTTACGGCCCCGCCTGGGCGGACGTGGTTGTAGAGCCTTCGAACATGCTGGCATGTAAAGGGTCGGCCCCGATCGCGCTTTGCTACTATTCGGGTCCAAACGGCGTTACGCCCTGCACGCCGGACGGGCTTGGCCTGGCAAATTGCACCTGTTATGAAATCCCTGCCGGACAGCCTTATATGGTCGATATCAATAACATTTTGAATGAAGAAGCGTATCTTAAGACCGTGAAAACCTGCGGTAAGGACGGGAGTGATTGTCTTCCGACAGGCAAAGCCGAAGCCCCGGTTTGCGACTATATCAATAAGAATACTTTGATCCCCGGCGCGGACCTTATCTCGACCTTTAGCTTGTACCTGGAAAAACAGATCCCGATTGGTGAAACGAATTGCCCGACCCCTTCGGCCTATGCCGGGTGCATGACCGCGCCCTGCAAGCGGACGGGCAAGAAGGATCCAAAAACCGGCCTGCCGCTGGTGCAATGCGGCTGCCCGCTATACACGGGCCCATACCAGGTAGGAACTGCCACCGGCCAGTGCGCGCTCGGCGGCCCCTATGTCTGGTCGGCCGCTTATAATCCGGCTATGAACCCAAGCCCGACCCCGACCCCGACACCGGGAGAGTAAACCGGCGGATTTTGTTACGCCGAGTCAAAATTAACTTGGCTCGGCGTTCAATCGAACTATACAAGTCATTCGTCAGGACGCCGTGTAATGCACGTTAACTCTCTGCCGGGTCTCACCTGTACTCCATCGGCCTTTCTTAGTCAGGATAATGATACTTACTGCTTATGGTATGCTTTAAGGGATGCCTGAGTATAAATTCACTGCTTATTTTGAAAATGAAGTTTTACGCAAACGCGGGTATCTGAAAAAGGAATGGTGTATACAAATCATTGAAAATCCGCTTCGTATAGAAGTGCAAAATGACGATAGAGTACGGTTTTGGGGTAAAATAGAGGGCGACGACGACCGCGTTTTCAGAGTTGTGACACTAGCTGACCGCGTTACGATCCATAATGCTTTTCCCGATAGAGGATTTAAGGAATGAAATTAAAATATTATTCAGATACAGATTCGCTCTATATAGACCTATCTTCCAAGCCTAGCGTTGACAGCCGCGAAGTGTCAGAAGGCGTTATTTTGGACTATGACGTCGAAGGCAATCTGGTTGGAATCGATATTGACCAGGCAAGCACGAAACTCGAGTTGAAAGAAATTATTCTTAGTGCAATGCCGTCAGAAGTAAGACAAGTGGCGTAAGAATTTTTACAAATCGTTTAGAACGATTCAGTCGGACTGGGGTTCTCTATCAGCTATCAAAAAACTTGTCGCTCATTAGCAAAAGCCCGTGTAATTCACTGCCCGCCTCAGCCTGCGCCATGCCCGCTTTGAACAAGATAGTTTCAAAATAATTCTAAAATGTAATAATTTATACAAATGAAAAACCCCACTTCTAAAATCTCTGAAAAGAAAATAAAAGTTCCGTATCTTTCACCGGAATCTGTAACTTTTTGCATTCGTTTTGATGTTTTTTGCTCAGAATAATACACATCAAATAGCAAAAGAATTAAAAAGATAATTTATCTTCACTATTAGTTTAGCTTCCTCGCCTGCGCCTGTACCGCAGTAATTGCCACGGCGTCGACGATGTCTTCGGCTTTGCAGCCGCGCGAGAGGTCGTTGCAGGGTTTATCCAGGCCTTGCAGGATGGGGCCGATGGCGGTGCCGCCGGTCAGGCGTTCGGTCAGTTTATAGGCGATATTGCCGGCCTGCAGATCGGGAAAGATGAGCACGTTGGCGCGGCCGCCGACTTCGGAGCCCGGCGCTTTTGATCCGGCAACGTCGGGCAGCAGCGCGGCGTCGGCCTGCAGCTCGCCGTCGATGATCAGATCGGGCATGCGCGCGCGGACGGTTTTGGTCGCTTCGACCACCTTGTCGATCATCTTGTGTTTGGCCGAACCCTTGGTAGAAAAAGAAAGCATCGCCACGCGGGGTTCGACCCCCAGCAGGGCGCGGCAGGAATCCGCCGAGGCGATCGCGATCTCCGCCAGCTCAGCTACGCCCGGGTCGATGACCACTCCGCAATCGGCATAGATCATCGCGCCTTCGTAACCGAATCTGGTATCGGGCACGACCATCACAAAAAAGCTCGAGACAATCTTAAAGCCCGCGCGCACGCCGATGCACTGGATCGCGGCGCGAACGGTATGCGCGGTGGTATTGGTCGCCCCGGCCACCGAGCCGTCCGCCTGTCCCAACCGCACCAGCAAATTCCCGTAAAAGAGCGGGTCTTTCACAGTCTGCTCGGCTTCCTCGAGCGACACGCCCTTGCTTCGTCTTAACTCATGAAAGAGTGTCGCGATCTTGCCAAAATCCGCCGCAGCACGGTGATCGACGATATTTACACCGTTGAGGTTCGCACCGGCGTCCCGCGCGGCGGCGCGCATTTTTTCCTCGTTGCCGATGACCGAAACTTTGGCCACGCGGTCGCGGACACACATTTCCGCGGCGAGAAGGGTGCGCGGGTCTTCGCCCTCGGGCAGAATGATGTGCTGCTGATCGGCGGCGGCTCTTTGGCGTATTTTTTCCAGTATCATAGATTTATGCAGGAGTTCATTATATACGATTGGAGCGCGGACGTCCCGTCGATTCTTAGTTCCTATTTTCTTATGGTTTATGAGAGAACCACCCCGCCCTTCGGGCACCCCTCCTTCGTAAGGAGGGGAGTTTTGCAGCACCTCTTTAAGCTCCCCTCCTTACGAAGGAGGGGTGGCGCGCTTCAGCGCGACGGGGTGGTTCTCTATGTTTATTTATATTTCGCCGGTAGGCTTTAGCTTTAAAAGCTTTGCTCGAAACCGTCCCCGGCAGCACTCATTTACATTTACCGCCTTTTGCATTGCCGTTCTTTTTTAAAGACAACCTTTTTACGGGAAACTTGCACAAATACCCGGTCGTCTTTAAACTTAAATGCATGGCAAAAAAGGAGCGGGTGGAAAGAATGGATAAACCGGAGCGCGTGTCGCGTAGACAGAAAAAAGAAGACAAACTGCAGCTAAACTCGCGGATGCGTAATCTGCTGATGTTTTTGCCCAATCTGGTCAAGCTTTGCGGCCGGCTGCTTTCGGACAAGCGCGTTCCCGCCACGGATAAAGCCCTTTTTGCGGCCGCCATTATCTACGTCATAATGCCGCTCGATTTTATCCCCGACGTTTTTCCTTTTATCGGGCAAATAGATGACATTTACCTGGTTTCTCTCACACTGCTGCGGCTGATCAATCGTTCCGAAGCCGGCATCGTCCGTCATCACTGGTCGGGCGGCGGCGATATCGTCGCGCTGGCCGATTCGATCGCCAAGCTTGCTCCCGCGATCCTGCCGCGGCGCGTGACCCGCGTGCTCGATGCCGAAGTGAAATTTACCGGCGCCGGTAAAGCGCTGGACGCGCTGGCCGGTAAAAATGAAGCGATCCTGGTTGAGGTCGCGCCCGAACAGCCGGTGATCAAACCGACCGAAAAGACGCAATAGGTTATTTCAATGCCCAGGCCGAGCCGTCCGCGAAAAAAACTTTGATAACAGCCAGGTGAGCATTTTTTCTGTAGCAGGTCCCGAATCTGTTTTTCAGACTATTGGTGCCGTCGCTATTTGAGTCAAAGGAGGCGGTTCGCGCAGGCAGCTTTTCTTTTTCTTCAATAATATCGGAAAATTTATAAAGGAGCGTTTCCACATTTCCGACGCACGCCGTCAGATAAGAAGTCACCGTGTTATCGGAAATATTGTTTATTGCAACCGTTCTTCCGCCGCCTGAAATATTAATTTGTACCGGGGCGTCCGGGTAGTTTTTCCAAATATCCTTCTCCAGAAAAAACTGGTCCGGATCGTTCAGGCCGTTTTGGCCGGCCGCCGGAAAAGCCTGCACAAAAGAAAAGTTGCCCCGTTTCAATTGGTAACAGGGCAGGGCATGGTCAAACGGAAAGCCCGCTAACTTAACCCCCGGCATTTTTAGGAATCGCGGTTCGAGACTGCCGTCGGTGTAACTCACTATCTCCGCTTCGCGCATGGAGTGTTTGCAGGAATCGTCTTTGGTCAGCGAAAAATTCCACTGCGTAAGTTCCCGGCGGTCGATGGGCGTATTTTTATCGTCGAGTCGCCAAAGGTAATTTACCAGAAGGTACTGAGAATCAATGCTGCCCCTGGCTACCTTATCGATCCTGATCAAAAGCAAACGATCATTAATTTTCGCGCTGTCGTAAATATGCCCGAAAAGCCGGCCATGTGCGATAACGGTGGCGAGCGTTTCCAGCCGCTTTGAATTTTTTGCCAGGGCCGGTACCGGCAAGCAAAATAAAATCAACAGCAGAAGCGGCAGAAAACAACGGCGCATATTTCACTTTATCCCTTTAGAATTTGCAGGAGTTTATCATGTATCGCCGCCGAAGCCGCCGTTTGACATAATCGCGACGACGTCGCCATCTTTCATTTCGGGCGCGAGGTGCGCGACGATCGCGTCGGCATCGGGAAAGGAAAGCGCGGTTTTTCTTTGGCCGCGATGTCTGCGACCAGCTCTTCGGCATCGAGAACCTCGCCGAGATCGCCGGCCTTCGACGTGTTGTAAACTCCGGCGATGATGACGTAATCGGCATAATCAAAGGCTTTCGAGTAAGGTTCCTGGAAAACCGCCAGCCGCGAAGACCACGAGCGCGGCTCGAAAACGGCGATCAGGCGCCTGCCTTCGTATTTTATGCGCAGGGCTTTTAAGGTTTCTTCGACGGCGGTCGGGTGATGCGCGAAATCGTCGATCACGTCACGCCGCGCTCGACGCCGCGAACCTCGACGCGCCGTTTGACCGATTTGAAACGTGCGAAACGCTTCCTGAATTTTTTCTTTCGAAATTCCCCAGGCATCCGCCGCGATGATCACCGCCAGACAATTTCGGACGTTGAATTCGCCGATCAGAGTGCGTTTCAAATTCGCCCCATAATCTCCCCTTCTTTGAAAACCGTAAATCGCGTCAGCTCGCCCGAAAAATCAATGTAGCGCGCCTGCCATTTGGCATCGTCCGAGAGTGCCGAAAGTTTCGATTTGCGTGTAAAGCCGCCCGCGCATTTCGTCCAGACCTCGCGCACGATCGGCGAATCGACGCCGACAATCAAACGCCCGTTGGCCGGCACGAGATTCATCAGCCGCGAAAATGCGAACTTGATTTCCTGCAGGTCGCGGTAAATGTCGGCGTGGTCGAATTCGATGTTGTTGACGATCGCGATCTCCGGCAGGTAGTGCATAAATTTCGGCTTTTTGTCGAAATAAGCCGTGTCGTATTCGTCGCCTTCGATGACGAAATAGTCGCTGTCCGGTCACGCGAAAGCTCGCGCCGAAATTCTGCACGATGCCGCCGACCAGAAAAGCACGGATTCAAACCCGCCGACTTCCGCAAACCCAGGCGGCGATGCTGGTCGTCGTCGTCTTGCCGTGCGTTCCGGCGACGACCAGACGAGCGCCGCCCGCGAATAAATTCTTCCTTGACGACTTCCGCCTGCGAGCGGTACAAAAGTTTGCGGTTCAAAACTTCTTCCAGCTCCGCGTTGCCGCGCGAAATCGTGTTGCCGACGATGGTGCAATCCGCGCCGACATCGGCGTTTTCCGCCTTGTAACCGTTGATAATCTCGATGCCGAGCGCTTCAAGCTGCGTGGACATCGGCGGATAAACGTTCTGGTCCGAGCCGGTCACCTTATGCCCGCGCGCCTGCAGCATTCCCGCCAGCGAAGCCATCGCCGTCCCGCAAATTCCGATTAAGTGATAGTGCATAAAGTTCTTTGCTCAAAAGCATACAAAAGAGATTTTATAGTACATTGGCGGTTTAGAAAGGTAAAATGGGGAAAGGCTCTGCCTATAAAATGAGGTCAGAACCGGGAGCGGTAGCGACTGGGTTTCGGATTCGTGCTTTTTATTCTTCGCTCTGTTAACTAACTCTAAAAACCTTTAGGCAGGTCTCTATCGTCGTCGATGAGCAGATCCATTGAAACTTTGGCGAGCCTGGCATATGCGAGCACAACCAGAATGGGCGGCACTCTAACGTCGTTCTCATAAAAGCTTATATAGCCTCGATGCGCTTTCACGCCACGCTGTCCCAGAGCCTCGGCCATTTTTGTCTGAGATAACCCTAATTTGAGACGGATACTCCGTAGTTTCTCAGCCAATCTTTCCGGTTTTTCGGTTTTATTTTTGCCCATCAGAATCTTGCGCTCCTTTCGGATAGCTCATTCCTTGCAAAAAAGATAGTTGGGGTTCTTTTCCTTTTCGGATTTGAGAGATAAAGTTATCTTTTAATTCATCTATGCTAGGGAGAATAAAAAGCTAAGCATGATGAAAGCCGTTGCGACATATCCGCTCAAAACGGCCAAAAATTATTTCAATAAGACAATAGTGGCAAATGCCCCTATTGTCAAGATAAACTTTACTTTCCCATTAGGAGGATTGGTCTAATGGGAAAAGCTCCGAGAGAACATCCGGAAAAACTGTCTAAAAAACTTCTGCAAATAAGATTGAGTTTGGGATTGTCTCAAAATGAAATGCTGGTGGAATTAGGTCTGGCTGACAGGATAGACCGCAGTTCGATTTCTGGTTACGAAATAGGTAAAAGAGAACCATCTGTAATAACACTCTTAAAATACGCCCGCCTGGCCGGAGTTCATATGGAGGTGCTGGTCGATGACGAGATGGATCTGCCGAAGAAACTTCTTAGATAGATAAGTCCCGTAGGGACGTAATATTTATAGAAAACGACCTATTAATAAATATTCCAGCTCCGTAGGAGCGTCAACCATCCGTTGGTACAAATGTCCCGAAAAAAGCCAATTTGCAATAAACTCTGTATTCAACACCGGCATTTTCTGCTATATTTGGCCTGTCTCGAACTCCCGTCAAAGAACTTCCTCTTCCACCAGTAAGGAATTCGGACTACAAATAATTAAAATCAGGAGAAAATTTGATGAAAAAAATGATTAAAACCTTTTTGCTGGTGTTAGCTCTTACTTTTGTGGTTCTTGCCACCACCGGTGATATCCCCATTCCCGGTGTCGTTGGTTGTGCTCCGGGCCTTTGGTATCCCGAAAGCCATATCTGCTGCATGCCCAATGAATATTGTCCTGCCGACGGACCGATCGGTTAGACACCACTACGGTGACTCTAACCTGAATTTAGATAAATAACAGATAACCACAAAATGCCGGTGTGACGGTATTTTGTGGTTATTGCCGTTAACGGTATAAAGGCAGAAACCAGGGCAGTTATGGAGCGTGTTCTCTTTTAAATTCCATAATTCCACGCTTTGCAATTCCAAAATTCCAGCACTGAACTTAACTGGAATCTGGTGTTGTCCTAAAGTTGTGGTGCTGAGAAGGAATGTCGTTCGGAATAGATGATAACTGATAGTTGATAGAGAATAGATCGAATCTTTCAGTTATCAGCTATCATTTTTTATCTATTCCGAATGACGCGAACACCACAGATTTAGGCCACTATCTGGAATCTTGGAATGTTGAAATATTTGAAATAGAATTGGCACGCTCCATAACTGCCCTGATCCGATGACCGTTTAATTGCTTTAATATTATAAAGATGCGATATTCATTATCGTTTTAGCTTACGTGAAAAATCAAAAATTGCATTCAGGATGGTGACGAGGTGAAAAATAAGTTTTTGATCGCACTGGCAATGTGCGTAGTCGTTTTTGCGTTTTCGAACGCCGCGATGGCGCAGGTGCCAAGTTGTAACGAACCTGGCTCGATCATGCGCGTGACCAAATCGCGCGTGGGCAGATTCGAATACGTCACTTTTGAACTCAAGGCGAACGATCCCTCGTATAATGTCGAAAATGCCAAGCCGCCCTTTTACGATTACAGCGGCGAAAAGCGCCTTTATATCAAGGGCAAAGCGTTCAAGGAGATCACTTTCCACAGTGTCGCCTGGCAATGCAAGATCCGCGAAAATTTCTCGGCAACGACCACCACCATCCAGGGCATCAAAAACGCCGAGCAGTTCGAAGGCGTGGTGAAATACATTATCGGCTACAGCGCCAGAGCGAAATTCATCGGTACGACCGTGTCGGGCGTCGGCTCAACGAAAGTTGCGCTGAAATTTAAGAGATAGTAAAGATCAGGCAGAAACACGGACGTTAGGGAGCGTGTATCCCATTCTTTCTTATACTGAAGGACATTCTATGAAAAACAAATTCTTTATTCTTCTGGCGGCGTGTGCCATGTTGTTCGTTTTATCAAACCTTACTTTTGCCCAGGGAAAATGCACCGAGGAAAACTCCATCAAGCGCGTTTCCAAAACCCGCTCGGGCAATTTCGAATATGTGACCTTTGACGTCGGCGCGGACGCGCCGGAATATTCGGTGACAAACGCCAAGCGCCCTTTTCAAATGTATGGCGACGAAAAAATTCTCCGCATAAAAGGAAATTATTTCAAGAGCATCGTCTTTCGCGGGGTCTTTTGGACGTGTGTGATCGGCCAGAATCTCAGGAGCGCCACAACCCAGGTCATGGACGTGAAAAACATCGAGCAGTTCGAAGGCCAGGTCGAATACATCATCGGCTACCGCGCCAAATCAAAATACGTCGGCGTCTCAATGACCGGCACCGGCTCAAATAGGCATGTGGTGCTGAAGTTTAAGAGATGATTTTTTTTAAGAGTTGCCCCTATAGTGTGATTTCTAACGCCACCCGCGGTGGCGGACGCCGGACTACTTATATTGGACCTTGAACGTTTTCAGGTCCTGTTTGGTCACGTTTTGGAAGAGGGAAGACATTGTGTGATATTCGATCTTTATATGTTCTGCCTTAGCGACTCTCTCCATTTCGTCCATATCCGCCTTTACCGCATTAGCATCCTCCGCTGAGGAATCATGAGCCAGAATAACCAGTGAACGCGCCTCGCCCGGTTTCATGCCCGCTATTTTCTTTTCAAATACTCCCTTCCCGGCGTTAGCTTCGGCCAGGTTGTTATCTTTCTTCTTCGGGTCCTTTCTGGCTTCACTTACCACTTTAGTAGTGTTATCGTTCCGCCCGGCCACGCCGGATGTTTCGGATTGCCAGCTTTGCCGTTCAAGTATGTTCGGATCGTCAGAACCGCTCCACTCGATCAGGTTGAGCGCGTTAAGGCCGGCTTTTAAGATCTGGAAGTCTTTTTTGATCAGGTTCGCCGCGGTCTTGCGTCCGTCTCTGATCTCTTGTTTACGTTTTTCTTCAGCTTTGGCTTTTTGCTCCTGTTCGGCTTTCGTTCCCGCTTTTTTATCGGGTTCCGGTTTTTGTTCGAGGCCAAAGTCAAAAGCGTTTTTGGGATAATCTTTTCCCTGGAGAATGGACATCAGGATGGGCTCGATATCCTTTTTTTCGCCGGTAAGTTCGAGAGTTTTGGCATAGGCGAACAGTTCCGAGATCAGTCCTCCCGGTAAGCGGACGAATCTTACACGAAAAAGCCTTTTCTCCAGATCTTCTTTAAACGTTGTAAGGTCTTTGATTATATCGCCTTCCGTTTTGCCTTCATACGGCGTGCCATATGGCTTGGATGTCTTCGTAGGATCGGTTTGCGATGTAAAGGTAACCGCCTTGGCAGAGATGGGAAACCAGGTAGAATGATCTTCTTCCGGGCTGAATGAGTGAATTGCAATTTCTCCGCCTTCGTCCTGTCGGTCCTTAACAAGTTTATAATCATTATCCGTTTTAAGCTTGTTTCGCTGAACATACCAAGTCACATTTTTTAATCCTTGCACTCCGGTGTTCTCTTTGGTAATCCCCCGCATCTTTTCGGTATTTGTTCCTGAAGGTCCGTCGTCGATCGTCCACGCGACCCGCATAATTTTATCGCCTTTCGGGTCCCCGCCCACAGTAAACACACCTGTCGAGCTTTCGGGTTTCCGAGCCTCCCCCGCCGTGGCCGGCCCCTCTTTTTTGACGTCTTTCGCACCTTCTTTAACGGCAGGCGAGGCTTTGACTTTGTCCCGCGCTTCAACCTTCCAGCGCACGGTCACCTTGTCCGACAAGGTAAAGGAAACGATACGAAATTCCTTTGCCGGGTCTTGTGATTTAAGAAGCTTATTCCTGCGCTCGATCGCTTCTTTTTCAGTGTCAAAATAGAGATCGGCGTCTTTTTCAGCGTTATCTTTTTGCCAGGCATTTTCCGGTGTTTTTGCCGTCGGTGTCGAAACTTTTTTCCTGCCTTTTATTTCCACGCGCCAAAGCTCGCCGGCCCCTTTTGAGGTAAAGCTGACAACCCTGTAATTTTCCCATTCCCCTTTTCCTTGCAGCTCTTTCAGGCGCGCGTTTGCTTCGACCTGAGTTTTGAAAGAATAGGAAGAGGGGTCGATTTGCCAGTCACCGGATTGCTGCCGATGAACCAGCGACCGCCCGTCTTGCTGCCGGGTATGCACCAATTCATGCGCCAGCAATTCTTTTCCCTGTCTTGAGCCGGTATCGAATTCTCCCTGCCGGAAGAAAATATCCTGGCCGTAGGTGAAGGCCTTGGCGCTGACGTCTTCGTTCATTTTGTGAGCGGCGCCGCCGGTGTGAATTCGCACACCGCTGAGATCAACGCCCATTTTAGATTCCATCTCGCTCCGCGTGGAACTGTCGAGCGAACGTCCGCCGGTTTTACTGCTTTCCAGCGTCGAATGAAATTCTGCAGAAGCTTCTGCCGGGCCTGCATCGCTCCGGTTTACGGCCGCGCCAGTTTCGCGTATTGTCGCCGGTTGCCCGTCGACAACCCTGCGCGCGATATCGTCCGCCTCTCTTTCATCCGCATCGGCCGGATTGCTTATTTCAAGCGATTTTTTCTGAATTGCGTAAGAACTATCATTCCTATCAAGACAATTGGGACATCCGCCGCCGCACGCGCAGGTGCGCTGCAAGCGGCTGCTCGCGGTCAGCTGTGGAGAAACTTGCCTGCCGGAATTGGTAAACCCGGTAGATTTGGTTTCCTCAGCCGGGGTTTGTTTTGAAGCAAAAGCGCGCATAAAAAGGCTTCCGGTTCGAACTCGAATGCATAATTTGCAGGGATGCAGGGTACTCGATAACACTCAAATTTCGCGTATTAGCAGGGTTGGCGCAGTATAGCACTTTGCGGCCAAAATTGAAATATTTTTACCAAGGCGGTAGTGTCCTAAGACGGGTGGCTGCTAAATTTGCAAGTTTTTGGTTCCTACCAAGATCGTGGGAAAGCCTTGCTTGTTTGCGTATTTCTCTACCCCTTCTTTACTTATGAACGCCAACTTTATATTACAACTGCATAGCGCTTGTAATAATTCAAGCGTATCAACGTCTGCCGCCTTGGCAGAAATAAAACACACTCCCGTCACCTGGTCGGTAGTTATATGCGCGGCCGTCGCCGTTTTACAACCACCTTCGCGGAATACTTCTGCCAATTCAAGGGCATATGCTTTAGATTCTTCATCGCTTGCTAAATAACCAATAGTAATGTTTGGTATGGATAGATTTTTAACTTTTTGCAATAACTTAGTTTTTTGGTGCGGGTTAAGGGCTCGAGGTCTTAATCGTTCTTTTAGTTCGAGTAATTGGCGCTCCGCTTCTGCTTGTTTTTGCTTTGCTTCTGCTACTTCTATTTTTAGCTTTTCCGTGGCCTCACTAGCCTTTGCGGCTTCCTTGTTGGCTAAGGCAATGTTAGCTTCTGCCTCATTCTTCACAGCAGCTTGGTATGCATTTCCCGCGTTAAACAACAAAACGGCGAAAATTGCGCCGACCACTGCGGCGACAACCGCAAAAATGATCGACGTAACAAAAATCTTTGTCTGCCAACTTGCTGCAACTTCAATCGGGGAAGGAGTGTTTTCCATAGCATTAACGGTATTTATTGTCAGCATAATAATACTCGCCATAATCACGATATATTTGGTTTTAGGGCGATATAGGCGCATTGTGGAGCAAGAAAAAAGAAAACGGAAATTATACAAGCAAATTTACCCTAAAGGAATGCCGCAAAAGTAGCATTTAAAGATGATGAATAGCAAAAGAAAAAAGGGCGCTAAATACTATCTTTTACCTAACAACCCTTTATTAGGACACTACCAACAAGGCGCCCGCGCTTACGCCCCGGCTACGGACACGCGCTTTTTATCATCGTTCGTGATCTTTTCGATCCTATCCAAAATAGTCCGGTAATAATCTTCATTTATTTCAAACGCCGTGTAGTTTCTGTCGTTCAACAGACAAGCGGCGACGGTGGTGCCGGAGCCGGCGAAGGGATCTAAGACCACGCCATTGGCAGGGCAGGAAGCGCGCACCATGCGTTCGATTATCTCGAGCGGTTTTTGGGTAGGGTGGTTTTCGCGCTCGCTATGGATGCGGTGCAGGCGCGAAACGGACCAGACGTCCTTCGGGTTATAGCCGACCTCGAGCCATTTTTTCCCGACAAAGATACTGCGCGAGCGCGCCTTTTTTGTTTCGGCATCGTAGGGAATACGCACGGCGTCGAGATCGAAATAGTAATCTTTTGAGCGCGCGAAAAATCCGATGGTGTCGTGCACCGAGCTATAGCGCCGGGTCGAGCCGCCCATGCTCGGGACTTTACGGTCCCAGATGATCTCATTGATCATAGTCAGCGGCTCTTTTGCATGGGTTTTGAGAAACGAAAAAATTTCCGGGCTGTAGCGCCAGGTGGCAAAGATATAGAGGCTGCCACTTTCTTTTAGTTTTGGAATGGCGAGATCCAGCCAGCCCCTGGTCCACTCCAGAAATTCCGTCGATTCCTGCCGGTCGGAATCGTTGCCGTAATCTTTGCCGAGATTGTAAGGCGGATCGGCGACGATCAGATCGACGCTCGCGTCAGGCAGGCGTTTTACTCCGCTTAGGAAATCTTCGTTGTAGACTTTGTTAAGCCAGCTCATTATTTTTTCATCTATTTTTTCTTTGGCTGCGGGGCCCTTTGGGCCAGCAGGGGCGCGAAGGGAAGTTTTTTCACTGTCTTATAGATATCAAATTTACTCAGCGAAATGGGATCGCTTTTCGGATCGACCTTTTTAAATTTTTTGGTTTTCAGATCGCGGTAGCGGGTCGCTTTCTTTAGCTGTTTGCCCGCGGCGCTGAAATACATTTCCTGTTCGACGATGAGGTCCCCGTAAAAAGTGCGGAAGTCGGATTCGACCTTGGCGAGCGAACCGTCGGCACGAAAATAGTGATAAACATAATTTACCCAATCGCCCGAGCCGCTAAAAAGCGTGGTGCTTACTTCCGTGATCCTGCCCGATTGTTTCCAGCAATAGGCGATCTCATAGGTCTCGCTCTTTTCGCGAAATTTATCCAGCGCTTTTTCCGAATCAAACTGACGCCATTTTGACCGGGTCGATGTTTGCGAAGCGGTATCGGCAAAAACAAGCTGCGGAGCTTTGTTGCGTTTTACGTAAGCATCGACCTTTTTGGTGTAGGCATCGATGCTAGCTATCTCGGCGGCTTTGTCCGCCTGCCCAAAGGCGGCGCAGGCAATTGTCAGGACCAATAAAACCAAAAGGATTTTCTTCATATATATTTTTTGAAAAGAGTTCTAAAATGCATCAGTGGATATTTAATCACTAGTCGTAAAAAATTACACTAACAAAATGGCCGACAATAGTTTACCACCATCTGTAAAGCCCGACCTGATCGGCGGGCATTTTCGCACGTTCAGAAAAGACCCGACCGCTTTTCTGTCGCGAATGGCGGCACTCGGCGATGTCACTACGTTCCGGATGGGATCGATGCCGGCTTATTTCGTGAATCATCCCGACCTGGTGCGCGACGTGCTGGTGGTAAGCGCGCATAAGTTTCACAAAGGCCGCGCGCTAAAACGCGCTAAGAATCTGCTGGGCGAAGGCCTGCTGACCAGCGAGGAAGATTTTCATCTTCGCCAGCGGCGGCTGGTGCAGCCTGCTTTTCATAAACAGCGGATCATCTCTTATGCCGAGGCAATGACCGCTTACGCCGAGCGAATGTCGGGCGAATGGCAAGACGCTAAAGATGAAGGAGTGCGCGACATCGATCATGAGATGATGCGGCTGACGCTGCAGATCGTGGCCAAAACGCTCTTTAGCGCCGATATTACCGATGAGACGGACGAGGTCGGCGCGGCGATGACCACCATCGTTAACCTTTTTAATTTTTTGCTGCTGCCTTTTTCGGAAATACTGGAAAAACTGCCGATCCCGCATTCGATCCGTTTTCGCCGCGCCAAGGCAAAGCTGGACGAAATAATTTACGGCTTTATCAACGAGCGCCGGGCGAGCGGCGAGGATAAAGGCGATCTGCTCTCGATGCTGCTGCTCTCGCAGGACGAAGAAAGCGGAAGCGGAATGAGCGATGTGCAGGTGCACGACGAATGCCTGACGCTTTTTCTCGCCGGCCACGAAACTACCGCTAATCTGCTGACCTGGACGTGGTACCTGCTTTCGCAAAATCCTGAGGCGGAAAGAAAATTACACGAAGAATTAGACCGCGTCTTAAATGGACGCGTGCCGGCGTTTGGTGACTTGCCGAACTTGAAATATACCGAGGCCGTGATCGCGGAATCAATGCGGCTGTACCCGCCGGCATGGGTTGTCGGGCGGCTGGTGGTCGAAGAGCACGAGTTTAACGGCTATAAAGTTGCACCGCGCTCGCTGGTGCTGGTGAGCGAATATGTGATGCACCGCGACCCGCGCTATTGGGAAGATGCCGGTGAGTTTAAACCCGAGCGTTGGGAAACATTGAGTATAAAAGAAGCTTCGCAGCGTTATATCTATTTTCCCTTCGGCGGCGGCGTGCGGCGCTGCATCGGCGAACAGTTTGCCTGGGCGGAAGGGATTTTGCTGCTGGCTACGCTCGCCCGCAAATGGAAATTAAGATTGCAGCCTGAGCAGAAAATAGGACTAAAACCCCAAATAACTCTCAGGCCGAAATTCGGCATGCGGATGCGCCTCGAAGCAAGATAACTACATGAAATCAATAAGGTAAGCCTACTCAGCTTCGATCCAAACGACCTTGCCGTTTTTAAGAGTGGCTATGGGATTACCCAACCGTTTGTGTTCTGTTACTGCTTCTTTCACGGCTTTGCGTACAACAGATGTTAGTGTCTTGTCGTCAGAAAGAGTTCTCTGAATTTTGTCTGTGTGTGAGATTTTATCATTTATCTTTTTCATAACGATTCTTAATATTGTGCCACAATTTTGGTGAAAATACCTTCGATGTTTTTGATAATTTTCCCTTTGCAATTAACTCAGGTTTTAATTGATGAGAGTTATCGTAAAAATACCAATTATCGGCAATTTTCCTATAAAAATGAAAGAAATTTTTTGTTGCCCGCGTGTATCTTCTTTTAATATCTTCTGTGGGAATATTATGGCCGCCTTTTCGCACACGCTCGGCAACACGCGAAACCGCGAGGTCGGAATTGCCCAACCATAAAAACATCAAAGTAAATTGATAACCGTTGGAACGAAGGCCGCTGATAAACTTAAAGAAAATCTTGCTCGATAAAGTCGTTTCAAAAGCAAAATTCACACCGCTATCTCCTAATTTACTCAGGCGCTCAAGCATTATCTTACCTGCAGCGATAGCAGTTTTTTCCGGTGCATAAGCCGAAAGTCCCTGTGCGATCGTGTCTGCATTTACAAATTCCGAAACACCTAAAGCGTCTCTTAGCAGGTATGGGGCGACGGTAGATTTTCCTGCGCCGTTCGGGCCAGCAATAACGACAACATGAGCCATTGTGGAATGTTACTTTATTATGCGAAAAGCTCTCAACCCAAATCCGCGATATTAAAGATTTCTTCGAATCTCGTCGTGTGCGCGCCGCTGCGGTTCATGTTGGACCTGCCATGCCAGGTGTCTTCTTTTTTCATCGCTTTTTTCACGAGCGATGCCGGGTGGACAGTGTCGCGTCCCCAGCGGCGGTTCATTTTATCCACCGTGGTCATCAAATGGTGCATGCGCCGGCATTGATTTTCGCCGACCAGCCGCGCATTCGCCGAGTGAAATGGAACGAGGTCATATAGCGTGATCCCCGCTTTTTTATAGCCCAGCTCCGGGCAGTAGGCGCGGTCGAGACAATCCATCGCCCATCGCAGCAGCTCGCCATCGGCATCGCTTGGGAAAACCGAACGGTAGATGGCTTTATTCGCGCGGTACTCGCGGCGTTTATCAAAACGGTCGGTGTTCAATTTCAGCGAGAGCGCCCCGGCGGCAAAGCCGATCTTGCGCATACGCTGCGCCGCGCGGGTGACAAAGAATGAAACGGCTTCGCGCATTTCCCGGGCGTCGGTCACCACTTTGCCAAACGAGCGCGAGCAGGAAACAGCCTTGCGGCCGGCTAGCTCATCGGGCGTGTGCGTCAGGCTGTAACAAGGTTTGCCCTGAAGCTCCAGCGCCGTTCTCGCGCTCAAGATGGTCAGCGTTTCGTGTATCCAGCGCAGGCTGGTATTGCGCAGCGCCAGCGCGGTGGTAATGCCGTGTTTTCTTAATTCCCTCATTGCGCTGGGGCCTACTCCCCAAATTTCTTCTACCGAAATGGCCGCCAGAGCGCGTTCGAGCCCGATGTCGCTGACGTTGTAAAGATCGGTGATCTCTCCCGTCTTCTTGCAGATATAATTTGCCAGCTTGGCGAGCGTTTTGGTTTTGGCAAATCCGATCGAAACCGGCAGCCCGGTAAATTTTCTAACCTTTTCTTTGATCTCTTCGCCGAGCAATTTGAGCGGCACAGAATCCGGAACCAGGAAAAAAGCTTCGTCGATCGAATAGATCTGAATATCGGGCGAAAAACCTTCCAGCAATTCCATCACCCGCGCAGACATATCACCGTAAAGCTCAAAATTTGCCGACTTAACGATGACGTTATGTTTTTCGATTAGGTTTCTGACCTGAAAAACGGGAATGGCCATCCCGATACCGAGATCTTTTGCCTCCTGGCTGCGGGCGATAATGATGCCATCGTTATTCGATAATACGACCACCGGCCGTTTGTGCAGGCGCGCGTCAAAAACGCGCTCGACCGAGGCGTAAAAATTGTTGCAATCAAGTAGGGCAAATGCGGGCATATGGAGCGCGAGGTGGAGCGCAGACTTTAGTCTGCACCGGCGCGCAGCGTTTTAGAATACTTTAGGCTGCAAGCAGCCTTTGCAGATTAAAATCTGCGCTCCGGTAACTTAATGTTCTGGTGATCGAATACATCACCCGGCCCCAGACTTCAAAATCGGTTTCGGGCGTGATCTCGATCGGCGGATAAGCAGGATTTCTCGATAGCAGGCGAAACTTGTCCGGTTGTTTCATTTCCAGTTCTTTCACGCACATTTCATTTTCCACCCGGGCCACGACGATATCGCCGCTGCGCGCATCGACGGAGCGATCTACTACCAGGATCGCGCCGGGCTTGATCCCCGCGCCGATCATCGAATCGCCTTCGACGCGAATGTAATAGGTCGCCAGCGGATGAGATACCAGTTCCGTGTTGAGATCGATGCGCCCTTCGAGAAAATCATCCGCGGGCGAAGGGAATCCGGCGGCGACACGCGAAAGTATCAAAGGCCGCGTTATCTTACTCGTCCGGTCCGCGGCATAGACCTGTAAGCGGCTGAAAGTATTTGCTGAAATGGCCATACAATATTTCTTGCTTTCGACAAATTCTCATAGATGAGACAAAGAGAGTAAACATTTAATACCCGCAGCGCCCAAGTGTCAACTAAAAAATTCTCTTTAATAATGGCTTCCCATCCGGCTTAAAAGGCGGAAGTTTGTTCTTTTATCAGCAAAAATAAGACAAAATTAAAGTTTGAACCGGCGTTGCACATAAAGTCATAACTCTAAATTTATAAGGTTCGCTGGATTAAAGATCGACGTTAACCTGGGAGCGCAGGCATCTTGCCTGCTTGGATCGCGAAGCGATCTAAAAAGTTTTTGATTTACGCCAGTTAGCGCGGGCAATCGCGCTTGCAGGCAAGATGCCTGCGCTCCCAGGTTTAGCCCATTTTATTTTTTTACTTGTTAGAGACTCAACACCGCCAATAAAATTAAGCTTTTTTCTGACTTTATGTGCAAAACCGTTTGAACTCTAAACCGTCTCCTTAGTTTTACCGGCTAAGTCTTTATAATAAAAAAGTGATAAGCGAGCAGATCCAACATCATTACGCGTTCGGCTCAGGCAGCGTCGCGGCAAAGCGCGATGTCAGCATTTACTTGCCGCCTGAATATTTCACCCGCCCCGAAGGGCGCTTTCCCGCGCTTTATATGCAGGACGGGCAAAATCTTTTTGATCCGGAGACCTCGTTTGCCGGTACGGCGTGGCAGGCCGACGAAACGGCTGAAGGATTAATACAAAAAAAGAAAATTCAGCCCCTGATGATCGTCGCGGTCAGCAACACCGCCGCCCGCCTGAGCGAATATACGCCGGTGAGCGCCCCCGTCGGTAGAAGCCGCGCCAACGGTGGAGGCCGTGCCGGTGAATACGGGCGGTTTTTGATCGAGGAGCTAAAGCCCTTTATCGACCGCGAATATCGCACACTGCCGCAGCGCGAATTTACCGGTATCGGAGGTTCATCACTCGGCGGGCTTTTTGCACTGCACATGGGTTTTACCCGGCCCGATGTTTTTGGGCGAGTTGCGGCAATGTCGCCGAGTATCTGGTGGGCAAACGGTTTTATCCTGCGCGAAGCAGCCGCATTGCCGGAAAGATTGCCGCTGCGAATATGGCTGGACATGGGCCGCCGCGAAGGCCGCTATTTCCTGGCACAGACCCGGCAATTGCAGGACATTCTGCGCAGTAAAGGCTGGCAGAAAAACCGCAAGGCCGCGCTGGCTGATTTTCGCTATCTGGAAGCGCCCAAAGCTCGGCATGATGAATATTCCTGGGGCGCGAGATTCGACAAAGTGTTAAAATTTCTATATCCGAAGATCTGAAAAAGTATTGCCGCAAAGAGGCACACAAAACGCAAAAAGCAGATGTTGAGACAAAAGATCTGTGCTTTCTGCGCATTTTTGCGGCTAAACAAAAGAATCCGGTCGCGGCTACCGAATGGGGCTCCCGGCTCTGACTTCATACTTGATTTAAGTGTTTAATTTATGAGAACAAAACAAGCGTTTCTTTTCTGTCTGCTTCTACTATTTCCGTTGACCGGCCTAGCGCAAAAGCCTTATTTTCCTTTAGCGGGTAATTGGGAGCGGCGGACGCCGGAGCAGGCTGGTTTTGACGGGGCGAAACTTAAGGAGGCGATAGATTTCGCCATCGCCAACGAATCCAAATCGCCGAAGGACCTCGAGCTCGCGCATTACCAAACCTTCGGCCGCGAGCCGTTCGGCGAAGCGATCGGCCCGTTCAAAGATCGCGGCGGTGCGACCGGGATTATCCTCCGCAACGGTTACATCGTCGCCGAGTGGGGCGATACCCGGCGGCGTGGACATGACCTTCAGCGTAACGAAGAGCTTTCTTTCCGCCACCGTCGGCCTCGCGTTTCGACCGCAAAGCTGATCCGCAGCCTGCAGGACCCGGTGCGCGATTATGCCGCGCCGACGCTTGCCTTACGACCCGAACACGTAAATTCGACGATGCGGGTAAATTCGGCAACTCGCGGCTGATCGACCTTTTCGCCACCGAGCACAACCGCAAGATCACCTGGGACCACCTGCTGCGGCAGACCAGCGATTGGGAAGGCACGCTGTGGGGCAAACCGGACTGGGCCGACCGCCCCGACAAGGACCCCGAGCACATGGCTGACGCGCAAGCGTAACGAGCCCGGCACGGTCTACGAATACAACGACGTGCGCGTAAACGTGCTGGCGCTGGCGGCGCTCAACGTCTGGCGGCGGCCGCTGCCGCAGGTGCTGAAGGAAAACCTGATGGACGAGATCGGGGCGTCGAACACGTGGCGGTGGTATGGGATATGAGAATTCCTGGGTCGTGATCGATGGCGCAGATCATGCAATCGGTCAGCGGCGGCGGCCACTGGGGCGGCGGGATGTTCATCTCCGCGCTCGACATGGCGCGGTTCGGCCTGCTCACGGCACGCGGCGGCAAATGGCGCGATAAGCAGATTCTACTCGGCGGAATTCGTCCGGCAGGCGAAAACACCCGACCACCGCGCAGCCGACCTACGGCTTTATGAACTGGTTTCTCAACACCGACCAGAAGCTACTACCCGAGCGCGCCCGCCGCCGCCTTCGTCCACGTCGGCAACGGCACCAACATCATTTATATCGACCCGGAAAACGACCTCGTAATCGTCGCGCGCTGGATCGAGAACGACAAGATCACTGAATTTGTCGAGAAAGTGTATGCGAGCTTGAAGAAGTAACAGATAGCCGCAAAAAGCACAAGAGACACAAAAAAAGAAGCGGTTTTTGCGTTTTTTGAGCCTTTTTGCGGCAGATATTAGAACGCTACGCGTTCTTTGCAGGCAGGATGCCTGCGCTCCCAGGTTACGGCGTGATCAATGCCTTGACCGCCATTTTCGCGAGCTTCCACATCTTGCCCCAGTCGATATCGCCATCGGTGTCTTTGCCGATCAGCTTGTCTAAAATTAGCTTGCGGAATTCTTTGCCCTCGCGGCGGAGCATAAATTCCTTGGCGTAAGGTTTGGCGGTTTCGAAGAAGTTGAACTCGGGATCGGTGAGGATGCCGATGCCTTCGAGCGTCATCAGCGCGCGCATGATGTAGGTGAAATTCGACGGCAGGCGGAACGGGTAATCGTACATCACATCCGCGAGGTCGTAGGTCAGCTCTTTGAAATTAACGTCCTTGAGTTTCAAATTCAGATGAATCTCGAACATCCTCTCGACCACGGGTCGGACGATGTTCGGGTCGATCGCCGGGTTTGAAGAAATCGAGCTCGATCAGGTCCTGCGCGATGCCGGCCGGATCCTTGCCGACGACGTGGAAAAACGCATCGATCATCTTCGACTGCAGCTCCGGCGTGATGCGGCCGACCATGCCGAAATCGAAAAATGCGAGCCGACCGTCGTGCATCACGAGCAAATTGCCGGGATGCGGATCGGCGTGAAAAAAGCCGTCTTCGAGCAGCTGCTTCAGATAGGTTTTGATCAACAGCCGGTTGACCTTAGCCGGCGAAAGATTGTCGGCTGCCTGATGCTCGAGTTTCGATCACCTTGGTGCCGTGAATGAACTCCATCGTCAGCACCTTCTTGCTGGTGTGCGTTCCAGTAGATCGTCGGGACGTGGATATTCTGCCAGTTTTTGAAATTGTCGCGAAAGCGTTCGGCGTTGCGGCCTTCCTGGGCATAGTCCATCTCTTCGTGGATGGTCTCTTCAAACTCGCGGAGCATTCCGGCCCAGTCGGCGTTCTCGTTAAGCTGCGGAAAACGCTCGGCGAACTCGGCGATCTTTTGCAGAGATGGATATCGCCCTGGATCATCGCCTCGAGATTCGGGCGCTGCACTTTTACCGCAACCTCTTCACCGGAGTGACAGCCGCGCGCGATAAACCTGACCGAGGGAAGCGGCGGCGATCGGCTCTAGATCAAACTCGAGAAATGCTTCCTTCATCGTTCGCCCTAGTTCCTTTTCGATCCGGGCGTGGGCTTCGGCATTATCGGAAAGGCGGAACTTCGTCCTGCAGCGTGCCGAGTTCTTTAACAAAAGGAAGCGGCAAAAGATCGGCGCGCGTGCCTATAGATTGCCCGATCTTGATAAAAGTAGGGCCGAGCCTGATCAGCTTGTCTTTTAAGCCAGACGGCCTGTTTTTGCTGTACTTCTTCCTTGTGTGAGCCGCGATAGACATACCAGCTTGTCAGCCGCACGCACTTTGTCGAAAAACCAGCTGCCGACGCCATTAAGCCGTACCTGCATAACAGCCAGCGGGCCCAATTGCCGGGCTTTTTCCAGCCGCTGTGCGGCAAACCGGCGCATGTGCCCGTGGTGCAGGTCGTACCTGTCGAGGTAGAGATAGAGCGAAAGCAGCCCGATCACACGCGAAACCTTAAACAGCCGCCACCAGCCGCGAATGCCCTGGTAACTCCGGGCTATAAGCCGCGTCTTCAGCGGTTTCCATGGCTGGTTCAACCGGAGTTAAAGCCTTGTGCCCATTGCTGTTCGGAGCAACCGGTTCGACTTTACTTTCCCGCACTATCAGCCCCTGACCGCTTTCTTCCGTCATTGTATCGGTACCTGTAAACATATTAACAAATCCGTTATATGAACGTATTTTGATGTCGAAATGTTTGGAGAAGTTTATCTGCATTTGGCAGCGTTAAGTATTTAACAGGTCAAAAAAATAAAATGGGCTAAACCTGGGAGCGCAGGCATCTTGCCCGCAAGCGCGACTTGCTCGCGCTAAATAGCGTAAATCAAAAACTTTTTAGATCGCTTTGCGACCCGAGCAGGCAAGATGCATGCGCTCCCAGGTTTACGTCGATTTTTTAACTCAGCAAACTTACGCCACTTGCTATATTTCAAAATCGACGCGCAAATGCTGATTATCTCGAATCTCTTAACGACTAAATTTCCCTCCCTGAGCTATGCTTTCAGGTGGCCTGGGATGGGAAAAGAGCCACACGCACCTGAATTTTCCGATCTCAATGTTCTTTTTTAATTTAGTCTGCGGATTTGTGAATTTTACGACATTTCTGGAACATTTTTGGAACAGGGTGTTCACTTGTGCTCACTGGAACAGGTGAACACCAATGTCATGCCGCATCCGCGGATCTTGGATCCTGAACCGTTACCGGCTCAAGCCGGCGGCAGTTAATGACTTGAGAGGCAATGCCTCCAAAATAAGTAAAAACCGGTATTGTCACAAAAACCTCCGGCGGCGGTGTATTAGATTTACCATGTCGAAAATCAATTATTTAGTTCGCAGCATCGTCTTGTGCATGCTGTTTTGTCTTTTGGGGCAAGCACTTGCCGCGCAGGGTATTGCGCCGAAAAACGGCGATAACGGCAAAACGGAAACGGAAAAATGGCGCGAAGACCTGCGTTATATGGCCGGGCAAATGCCTTTGTTTCATAAAGACCTGTTTCACCGGATGACGCGCGAACAATTCGATACCGCCGTCAAAAAACTTTACGACCGGATACCCGTGCTGGCCCGGCATCAGATCATCGTCGAGATGCAGCGGATCGTCGCCATGGCCGGCGACGGCCATACCAATATTTACCCGACCCGCGATCCGAAAATAGGATTCCACGTTTTTCCGGTGAAAATGTATTTTTTTCAGGATGGCCTATTTGTTCGTTCGCTAAATGCCGCTGCTAAGGAACACACCGATCTGGTGGGAGCTAAGATTATCAAGATCGGGAATGCCACCGCCCTACAGGCGTATGCCGCCGTCCGCGAGATCATCGGGCGCGATAACGAAATGGATGCGAAATTTTTTGCCGCGCATTTGCTGGTGATGCCGGAAGTTTTGCACGCGCTCGGGCTGAGCGATAACGCGGAAAGCGCCAGGTTCACCTTTGAAACTAAAAGCGGGCAAAAAATTGTCGAGCTTAGGGCCGCCGGCGCCGTCGAAATGATGCCGGCCAGACACGGATATGAGCTGGCTTCCAAAAACCAGCTGGACGGACAGCCGGGGCAGCGCGGGCACATCAGCTTCTGCCGCTCCTCTATGGTTAAAAGATCCGCAGAGTAAATTCTGGTATGAATATCTGCCCGATTCGAGGACCGTTTATTTTCAATACAACCAGGTCGGCAATAAAGATAACGAGACGCTGGCGGCGTTTTCAAAACGGCTTTTTGCTTTTGTCGAAACCAACCCGGTCGAGCGCCTGGTTATCGATATGCGTTTGAATCGCGGAGGAAACGGCGAGCTTAACCGTGCGCTGCTGCTCGATATCATCAAGTCGGCCAGGATAAATCAGAGAGGAAAACTATTTGCGATAATCGGCCGCAGCACTTTTTCGGCGGCACAGTTTATGGCCAATAATCTAGAGAAATATACGAACTGTATCTTTGTCGGCGAGCCGTCCGGTTCGAAAGGAAACATCTACGGCGATTCGCGCAAGATCACGCTGCCCAACAGCGGGATGACGGTGCGTGTTTCGGTTTATTACTGGCAGGATTGGAGCCCGTGGGATACGCGCGAGTGGACCGCGCCGGAAATTACGGCGGAGTTGACCTCGGAAGATTACCGCCTTAACCGCGATCCGGCGATGGAAGCGGTCCTTAACTACGTGCCGCAAAAAACCTTAAGCGAGTCCTTGACGAAGCGCTGACCAAGGGCGGCATCGACGCCGCGGTAAAAAGTTTTCGCGAATTTATGGCTGAACCCGCCCATCGTTATACGTGGACAGAGCAGCCGCTGCTCGAAGCCGGGCAAAGGTTATTGAATGAGAAAAAGCCTGAGCAGGCCGCTGTTCTTTTTCAGATCGACGTAGAAAAAAATCCCGCGTCTTTTCGCGCTTACTTTGCCCTGGGCGAGAGCTATTTTCAGATGGGAAAGAAAGATTTGGCTATCGCAAATTTCGAAAGGTCGTTAGAGTTAAATCCAAAAAATTACGATCTGATCCAAAGGCTGCGTGAGGCAAAAGGCAGTAAGTTTTGAATGCCGCCTTTAGGGGCTTCCTGGCGGGTATCTGCCGTCAGTTCTTTTGCGCGGGCGACGGCGGCGCTACAGGCTACTCTATTTCCAAACTACTCTTAACCCCACCGCGCAAAAAGTAACCGAGCGCCCGGCGGGAATCGCGTTCGATCTGCGCTTTAAGTTCGTCGATGCCGCTGAATTTTCTCTCATCGCGCAGGCGGTGCAGGAAGCGCACGCGCAGCACGTCGCCGTAGAGATCGCCGTCAAAAGCGAAAATATAAGTTTCGACCGAGGGTTCGGCGTCGCCGCCAAAGGTCGGACGCACCCCGACGTTTGTGATGCTGCGCCGCCAGGTATCGCCGATCAGCGTGGCGGTGACATAAACGCCGGTGCGCGGGATGACGCGGTTTTGCGGCTGCAGGTTGGCGGTAGGAAAGCCCAGGCGTGGCCGCGGCGGTCACCGCGAATAATTTTGCCTTCGACACCGTAAGGGCGCCCCAACATCCGGCGCGCCGGATTAACCCGCCCCGCCGCCAGCAGCTCACGTATTTTCGATGAGCTGACACGCGTTCCGCGAAGCTGTACCTCCGGCACTTCGTCGGCAAAAAATCCGAGTTCACTGCTGATCTTTCTAAGCAGTTCGATGTTTCCCGCGCGGCCTTTGCCAAAAGCAAAACCTTTACCAAGGTACACTTCTCTGGCCTGCAAACGGTCGTAAATGACCTCGCGCAAAAAATCTTCGGCCTGGATGGAAGCAAATTCCAGGTTGAAACGAATCACAATTGTTTGCTCGATACCGAGGAATTCCAGCGCGGCCAGCCGCTGGTCGAGGGTTTGCAGCAGCGGCGGAGCGGATTCGGGATGAAGCACCGCCCGCGGGTGCGGGTCGAAAGTGATAGCGGTCGAAACCCCGTTCAACTCTTTTGCCCGTTCGACGACGGTCTGAATGATCCGCTGGTGGCCGAGATGCAGCCCGTCAAAAACACCGAGCGTCAGCACCGTCGGGCGCGCGATATTAGCATTCTCTGTTCCGTGAAAAATCTTCATTGCGAAACTAGAAGATTAAAGGGAATTCGCGGCAAAAGCAAAGCCGGAAACCGTGCGTTCATTATTAGCCACTAATTACACAAATAACACGAATTAAGATTCTTATTCGTGCTATTTGTGTAATTAGTGGCGGATATCCGCCACTTTATAGGCAAAGCTTTTACGCTTATAAAATAAAACTATTTACTACTTATTTACGCCGCGTCTGGCGTTGATATAGTTGATCAGTGCGGTCTGCATTTTGTAGGGCAAGTGCCGCGAGAAAAAAACGAAAAGCTTATTCACAAAGCCGGGAATAACGATGTGTTTACCGCGCATGGTCTCTTCAAAAGCGATCCTGGCCACATCTTTCGCGGCCATACCCGAATTTTTTTTATCTTCGATCCCGGCACGGACGCGAAATTCCGTCTGCACGACCCCCGGGCAGAGAACCGTGACACTTACGCCGGTGTCTTTTAATTCCGAACGCAGCGCCGTAGAAAAAGAAAAGATGAACGATTTGCACGCGCTGTAGACCGCCTGTTTTTTGACCGGCGAAAATGAATATACCGAAGCGACGTTGAGAATATATCCCCGCTTTTGTTCGAGCATCGCGGGCAGCGCGGCTTTAGTGAGTTTTAACATCGCGGTCAATTGAAGATCGAGCATCAGCATCTCTTTTTCCATGGCGGTTTCCGCAAACCGCCCGTGAAGTGCAAAGCCCGCATTATTTACCAGGACCGTAAAACGCCTGGCCGCAACCTCAACTGCCAGTTTATTGATCGATCCGATATCAGAGAGATCGGCGGCGACAGTTTCCGTCTCAATGCCAAACTTGCTGCGGCATTCGGCGGCCACCTGGTCCAGCTGTTCCTGTTCGAGCGCGGTGAGAAAGAGGTCAAAACCCGCGGCGGCAAATTCAAAAGCGAGCGCCTTGCCTATCCCCGATGAAGCGCCGGTAATTAGCGCCCATTTTTTGTCATCGATACCAGTCATTTTTAGAAGAACGGCTTAAGAGGTTCAGCGCGAGACGCGAAATATTCATTCTCAAATTGCTTGATCGTTCCCGCGATCTGCCCGACGATCTCGTTATAAGCCGCTTTGCCTCTTTTTTCCGTAACGGGCTCGATCACTTTCATCGACATGTTGAAACGCGAACCGCGCGGCGGGTAATTTGAAAAAGAATTTTGCTTATCGCTGCGCAGGTGGATGCATAACACCTTAGCGCCCTCCAGCGAATAAATTATCTTGCCGACGCCGGCCGTGATCTTTTCCGGATCAAAAAAACCTTTTCGCGAACGCTGGCCTTCGGGAAAGATCAGCACCACATTATTTTGCAGCAGCAGGTAACGGCACAGGCGCAGCACGTCATTTTTATGTTCGTTGCTACCGTCGCGATGAATAAAAATACATTTTGTGAGATAAAGCGTGAGGTGATATCGCAGCTTTTTCTTAAAGAAATCACCGGCCGGCAGATTCCAGGTAAATGCTTTGTAATTAAAGAGATACCACCCGTTAGACGCCAGCCCCCAGATGATCAATGCCGAGTCGATAAAGGTCAGATGGTTGGCACAGATGATGAGCGGCGAATCTTTGTCTTTATTCGCCCAGATCTCGCGATATTGCTTTCTGACCTCGCGCATGTTTTCGATGCTGTAACCGCAGAGGCGCATCATCAATACCAGTAACCCGCCGAACGGCAAGAGCAGCAGCCAGCAAATGAACGCCTGCAGATTCGTTTTAGAGATCGTGCCCGCATCCGGCTGGTCAAGGCGGCTAAGCAAGCGCGCCTTTGGATCGAAATTTGATATTTCTTTTACTTCCTGCATGAACTTATGGAGCGCGGGCATCCTGCCCGCTACGGATGCCTTGCATCCGAAAGCCGCCGAGACGCTGGCGATACTAACCCAGATCCTGATTCCCGCTGGCAAAAATATTTTTCGGATCGAAACTGTTTTTTACCTGGCGTTTTGAAATTCAACGCCGTTTCAGACATTACCTCCGGCAGAAAAGCCTGACGGATCTTTCCCACACCGTGGTGATGCGAAAGCGAACCGCCGGAACGCAAAATTTCCGCCCGCGCGATATTTTCCAGGGCGAGATAAACTTCCGAGGGATTTTCCACTCCCTTGTAATAAAATCCGAAATAAAAATAAATGGCGACGCCGGTACGATAAACCTGCGTGATACGCGACGTGACGAACGGTTTTCCGGGCAGTCCGCGCCGCTCGTATTCTTCGCGCAAAACACGTTTTACGTTCTCGCAAATTTTCAGCGCGTCGCTCCAGGCGCACGAGGTTTCAAAAGATTCGGCGATGATGTAATAGTTCATCAAAAAATCGCGGATATAGGCGATGCTGTACGTAAGCTGATAGCCGCGCCGGCCGTTCTCACCGCCGGCTTTCATCCCGCCGTGTTTTTTGGCGATGCGGTAAACGTCAGATTCCTGCTGCTGAACTTCGGCTTTTGTCCCCTCGAAGACGAGCGTAAGCGCGACCATTTTCAGCGGATCGAAACCTTTGATCTTAGTGACAAAGAATTTTTCAAACTGGCTTTTCCAAACCTTTAGCCCGGTTGAGGCAGGCTTGAGCGCCAGCCCGAATTGAAACTGCAGATTATCGACCAGCCGCACGCTTGCCGGCGGCGTCGAGGTATGCGCCAGCTCGTGCATAAAGGCATAGCCGTCTTCGTAGGTCGGGAAAAGTACGGAACCGTATTCCTGTGCTTCGGGCAGCGGGAAAAGTTTGACGATGGCAGAGGTGATAATGCCCAATGTGCCTTCGGAACCGAAGATCAGGCGGCGCAGGTCGGAGCCGACGGATTCGCGCGGAGCGGGCGTAGCGCGCTCAAGCTTGCCGCCCACGGTAGCGACGGTTACGTCGATCACCAGGTCTTCGATGTTGCCATACTTATTTTTTTTCATCCCGCTGGCGTTGGTGGCGATCCACCCGCCGAGCGTGGAAAATTCGACGCTGTCCGGTTCGTGCCCCATTGAGTAACCGTATTTCGACAGCTGCTCCATGATGTGGCGGCCCACGGCGCCGGCTTCGATACAGGCCATCATATTTTCCGGGTCGATCCAGCGGACGCGGTTCATCCGGCGCATATCGACCGAGACGATCACGCGTTTTTCATTTTCACTGCAGCGCAGCGCATCGGTCACGTTGGTGCCGCCGCCGAATGGGATCAGCACCGCGTCATGTGTTTTCGCGGCTTCGATCAGCTGCGCAACCTGGTTCTCGTCTTCGGGATAGATGACCATGTCCGGAATGCGCCCGAGCCGTTTGTGCTTGATGGCAAACATCTCTTCCTGCGTATGGCCATGGCCGTGACGCAGGCGTATCTCACCGCCGGTCTCGATCTGCGAATCGCTGATAAATTTGCCTAACTCCGTGCTGAAAGCGGGGTTTTCCACGGCCGCCGGAATTTCCGTCGGGTAAGACGTTTGGTGAATATCCTTGGGGTCGAGCTCTATCTCGAGGGTTTCGCGGATCCAGGGCAGCAGGCGCGAAAGTTCTTTGCCGCTAAGTTCGTAACGGTCGCCCAAAATTGTCGCCACGCCGTTTTCGTTGATGGCAAAACGCGTGTCGCGAAAGCCCCAGTTGTCGAAGCTCTCGGTTTCATCCGCGGTTATTTTTAGCGGCTCAGGATGGATCAGTTTATCGTTCATGTCAGTTTAGAGTACCGCCTTCAGGTGGCTCTTTGCGCATTTTAATTATTGATTATGGCGAGAACGCGGGAGAAATAATTGAACGATTCTGCTACTAAAGAAACGAGACCAGTGAACTCTCTTTTACGAGCGCTGACGGGGCGATCCCGAGCGAGGTTTTAAAGGTGCGAGTCAGGTGCGCGGAATCCGCAAATCCAGCAGAATGAGCAGTTTCGGTAAGCGATCCGCCGCCGGCAAGCATATGCAGCGCGTCGCGCAAACGCAGCCAGAGCAGGTAGCGGCGGACGGGAATGCGGACGTGCTCGGTAAAAAGATGCGAAAAACGACTTTCGGAAAGATCAACCTCGGCGGCAATGTCCTTGACCAGAATACCGCTGTCGCGCCCCGCCCGGATCCACTCGATGCTCCGCGAAACTCTCGGATCGATCACCGGGGTTTCCGAATTCGGAATGTCAGAAGCAATACCTGTGATCACGTCCCGATACAGTTCGCCGACCGCCTCATCGTCGATGTTGGAAGCTTCGAATGCAGGAATCCAATCACGAGCTCCTTTTGATACACGGTCGGATATCTCCGCGATCCGGTTTTCAGAAACCATCGGAATAAGAAGTTGTCCGAGTTCACCTTCGGGCGCGAGCAGAAACATCGCCATTTTAGTTTTGCGCCCCTCGATCGCGTGAATAACGCCGGCGGGAATTATTGCAGCACTATAGTTTTGCCAGGATGCGCTTTCAGAAGAACGCAGACCGAAATTGCTTTCGAGCGAGATACAGATCTTTGTCGCGGGGGATTCGTGCAGGTCGGCCGTTCCCGCGGCTCCCAAAAAGAGGCCATGCTCTTCCCATAGAAAAACTTTACCGGACCAGTTCATACGATTTTAGATTCCGGATTTTAGATTTTGGATTATGTGCAGTTCTAAAAAGTCGCGTTCAATCGAAAATCCAAAATCGCAAATCTAAAATCAATTGTCTCCCAAAAATTTTCCCGGCACCAGATAATTCTGCACGTAATCGGCCACCGCCGTTTGCAGATCGGTGGTCGGCTTTTCAAAACCTACGCCGCGAATGCGCCCGAGATCCGCCTGCGTGTGGTACTGGTATTTATCGCGCAGGTGCTCGGGCATTTCGATGAATTCAATGTTCGGCTGCAGATCGAGCGCGTCAAAGATCGCGGCGGCAAGTTGGTTCCAGGTATGCATCTGGCCTGAGCCGACGTTGAACAAACCGCCGGTATGATTCTCAATAAAATGCAGCGTCATTTCGACCGCGTCTTTCACGTACACGAAATCGCGCCCGAACTCGCCGTCCTGGTAATTGGGATTCGCGCTTTTGAAAAGTTTTAATTTCCCGGTCTCGTTTATCTGGCCGTAGGCCTTGTTGACCAGGCTGCGCATATCGTCTTTGTGGTTTTCATTCGGACCGAAGACGTTAAAATATTTCAGCCCGACGATGCGGTCGAACATTTTGTTTTGCTGCGCGTAGAGATCAAAAACGTGTTTGGAATAGCCGTAAACATTGAGCGGGCGCAAATTGTTTAATTCGTCCGTACCGTCGTTCATCCCGGCCGAGCCGTCGCCGTAGGTGGCCGCGGACGATGCATAGATAAATCGCATATGATGCGCCACCGCCCAGTCAGCCAACTGCTTAGTGTACTGGTAATTGTTGCGCATCATGTAATCGGCGTCGGTCTCCGTGGTCGAAGAACACGCGCCCATGTGCAGGACGATCTCTGCGTCGTTGAATTTGTCCAGGTTTTTTATGAACTCATCGGCGTCGAGGTAATCGGCGAATTTTAGCGGTGCGAGATTTTTCCATTTTTCGGTGCTATCCATCCGGTCGACGATCAGAATGTCAGTTTCGCCCAGCTGATTTAGACGCCACACCAGGGCGCTGCCGATAAAGCCCGCTCCGCCGGTGACTATGGTTTTGAAAGAAGTCATATTAAAAAACGGTTCAGAGTTCAAGCTTTAGCTTGTCTTGATTCTTTGTTGCGAAGACAAACTAAAGTTTGAACTCTAAACTTTTTACCAACCCAAAATGTACGCAAACATCAGCGGCGCGACGATCGACGCGTCCGATTCGACGATGAATTTCGGCGTCGTCGCTTCCAGTTTGCCCCAGGTGATTTTTTCGTTCGGCACCGCGCCGGAATATGAGCCGTAGCTGGTGGTCGAATCGGAGATCTGGCAGAAATAGCCCCAGACCGGGACGCCGTCGCGCTGCAGGTCCTGGTGCAGCATCGGCACGACGCAGATCGGGAAATCGCCCGCGATGCCGCCGCCGATCTGGAAAAAGCCGATCGAGGAATCTTCGCGATTCGTTGCGTGTACCATTCGGCCAGCATCGTCATGTACTCGATGCCGGTGCGCACGGTGTGGACGTTCTTGATATCGCCGGTGATGCACGTGGCCGGCGTACATATTGCCCATCGTCGAATCTTCCCAACCGGGCACGACCATCGGCAGATTCTTTTCCATCGCGGCGTACATCCACGAATCTTTGAGGTCGATCTGGTAATACTCTTCGAGCGACTCCGTTACTTCAAAACCTGGTACATGAACTCGTGCGGAAAATATCGCTCGCCCTGCTGCATCGGCCGCCGTCCAAACATCGACCATCGCTTTTTCCAGCCGCCGCATCGCTTCCATTTCGGGGATGCAGGTGTCGGTCACGCGGTTCATGTGGCGGTCGAGCAATTCCTGCTCGTCCTGCGGCGTGAGGTCGCGGTAGTGCGGCACGCGTTCGTAAAAATCGTGCGCGACGAGATTGAAAAGGTCTTCTTCGAGATTCGCGCCGGTGCACGAAATGATCTGCACCTTGTCCTGCCGGATCATCTCCGCCAGGCTCAGGCCCAGCTCCGCCGTCGACATCGCCCCGGCGAGCGTGATCATCATCTTGCCGCCGCGCGTTCGAGATGTGTTATATAACCTTCGGCCGCGTCGATCAGCGCCGCGGCGTTGAAATGCCGGTAATGATGTTTGATAAAATCTGTGATCTGATTGTTCATAAAAGGAATTGGTCAGCGATCACGCGATAGAAATAATATATCTCATTCGCGTCTTTTTACGTAATTCTGAATGTTTTTGCTACGATTGATCATTACTCAAAGATCTTTGGTTCTACGAGGTGCTCATGAAATATGGCTTCATAGGTGTTGGTGCTATCGCGTCGGCGATCGGGGCAGGTATTTGCAAAGATAACGATGATCCCCCGGAGATACTGGTCTCGCCGCGCAACCATGAGATGGCCTCGCATCTCGCGCGAATCTACCACACTGTCGAGGTCGCGGAAAGCAATCAGGCCGTTGTAGACAATACCGACGCGGCAATCATTTGCCTCAGGCTGGCGGTCGGACGCGCGGAGCTGGGGGCTCTGAAATTTTCGGAAGGGACCGTTGTTATTAGTGCCATGGCCGGTGTCCCGCTCGACGAGTTAAAATCGTTGGCCTATCCGGCAAAAACGGTCGTGAGAATTATTCCGCTTCCGCGGATCGCCGTTCGCGGAAGTATCACGGCGATCTATCCGCCGAATGACATTGCCAGGGAACTGTTCGACACATTAGGCGGAAGTGTTGAGGTAACTGTCGAATCTTCGTTTGACGCATTCTCCACCGCGACCGCAACGATCGCCGCCCACTTCGGTTATCTGAATACCATCTCCGGCTGGCTAAAGGAGCATGGTGTGCCGGCCGATAGTGCGGCTAAATATGTTTCGTCGATCTTCATTGGACTCGGAGAAGCTCTAAAAATGGGCGAGGATCTTGACAGCCTGGTCAAGGAGCACGCAACCCCGGGCGGTATCAACGAGCTTTTCTTAAAGACCCTGACCGAACGCGGCGTGCGCGAAGAGACCGAGCGAGGCCTTGATCTCGTTTTCGAGCGGCTCACCGGCACTTTGCGGAACGATAACCCACCGGCTTCAAATAAATAAAATTCAAGCTTGCTTTTGTTTGTCTGATCGTAATATCCTATGTGCAACTTACGAGTTGCACATAATTGGGAGCTTGACGATGCAGAAAATGACGGTCGAACGCAGTGTCTGGATAAACGCGCCGCGGGAAAAAGTCTGGCAGGCGATCACCGAAGCCGATCAGATAATGAAATGGTGGGGCGGCGGAGACCTTTGGGAGATCGAAAAGCTGGAGGTGGGTGCGGGCGTGAAATTCGGCGAGGCCGATGACCAGCTGCTGGCGACGATCGCCGCGCTCGACCCGCCGGCAAAATTTTCCCTCCGCTGGCCGCCGCAGGAGGCGTATCACAATATCGAAGTGTTCACTACCTATGAACTCACGGAAGAAAACGGCGGCACGCTTGTAAAGGTTTCCGAAACAGGCTTTGAAGCCTTACCCGAAGACATCCGCCAAAAACGCTTTGACCAGACTGCCAAAGGATACGAAACCGTGCTGGCGGGTTTGAAGAATTATGTCGAAATACCGCAAGGCGGGGCGCAATGAGCACCCCAATTCAGGCAGAAGTTTTCACGGCCTTAGCCGACCCGATGCGCCGCGCACTGCTCAGTGAGCTGGCGGAAAACAGCCCCCGCACTGCGACGCAATTTTCCGGCAGCTACCCGATCACGCGCCAGGGAATCTTAAAGCACCTGAATGTTCTACGCGATGCCGGACTCGTCGCCGTCCATCAAAAAGGCCGCGAGAAACGCTACAGCCTAACGCCCGCCCCCTTAAATGAGATCGACCGCTGGGTCAAACAGATCGGACAAAAATGGGATAAACGGCTGCTGAGATTAAAAACGCTGCTGGAAAGGGAAAGTGTGTAAAACGGTTTAGAGTTCAAACTTTAGTTTGTCTTCATTCAAAAGATAAAAGACAAGCTGAAGCTTGAACTCTAAACCGTTTATCTGAGCTTGCAACTCTAAAACGCGTGATCAAATCCTACGTCGCCGGATACCGCAACCTGATACGCCGAGACGCGGCGTTCGAAGAAGTTGGCCAGTTCCTGCACATCCTGCAGGTCCATAAAGATGAACGGATTTTTTGCGCCGTAGACCTTTTGCAGGCCGAGCATCGCCAGGCGCTGGTCGGCGATGAATTCGAGATACTGGCGCATATCGGTCGACCGACAGGCCGGCGACGCCGCCGCGATAAGAATATCTTCGGCAAACTGCATCTCGCACTCGACCGCTTCGTCGATCATCTCGACGATCTGCACGTTTCAATGTCCTCGTCGAAAAGCTCAGGCTCTTCGGCGCGCACTTTTTTGACCACCTCGAGAGCAAAGCCCATGTGGGCCGATTCGTCGCGGAAGACCCAGTTGGTCCCGGCGGCGAGGCCGTGCAGCAAGCCCTTTGACCGCAGAAAATAAACGTAGGCAAACGCGGCAAAGAAAAACAGCCCTTCGATACAGGCGGCAAAGCAGATCAGGTTGAGCAGAAACTGCCGGCGATCGTCGATCGTTTCCAGGCTGTTGAGATTCTGGATCGAATCGATCCACTTCATGGCAAAACTGCGCCTTTTTGATGGATCGACGGAATATTCTCGACCGCGGAAAACGCCTGCTTCGCGCTCGTTGATGATCGGGAATGTAGGTGTCGAGCAGCGTGAGGTAAAACTGCACGTGCACGCGCCTCTTCATACAGCTGGCGCGAGAGATACATCCGCGCTTCGGGCGAATTGATGTGCTTGTAGAGATTTAGTACCAGATTGTTCGACACGATCGAATCACCGGTCGCGAAAAACGCGACAAGACGGTTGATCATATGCCGTTCGGCCGTCGGTCATCTTGTTGCGCAGGTCGTTGACGTCGGTCGAAAAATCGACCTCCTCGACGGTCCACGTGTTCTTGATCGAGTTTCGATACATCTCGTAAAACGCCGGGTATTTCATCGGGCGAAGGGTTAAATTAAATCCGGGATCTAAGCAGCATAATCTTCCTTTCGTACCGGGAGCGCGCGGACATCCTGTCCGCAACGAACGCATCAGCGTTCGAAATACTCCGGCTACCAGCTAACGCAGGCTAGTTCTGTCTTACTGGCAAGCTCGCACGCTTCGGGGTTTTCCAGTGAACAGGCCATGGCTTCCTCTTCCGTATATTCTTTTACCGGGGCCGCTGCGGTCTCTTTAGCCGCGGTATCGGCGGCGTTGGTCTGCGCGATCTTCGTCGCCGGCCGCGAGCGCAGGTAATAGGTCGTCTTCAATCCTTTTTGCCACGCGTACATATACATCGACGAAAGCTTGCCGATATTCGGGCTTTCCATGAATAGGTTGAGCGACTGGCTCTGGTCGATAAAGGCGCCGCGGTCGGCCGCCATGTCGATCAGCGAACGCATCGGGATCTCCCACGCCGTGCGGTAGATCGCTTTCAGCTCGGCCGTGAATTCTTCGATGTCCTGGACCGAGCCTTCGGCGAGCTTGATCTTGTTGCGGATCTCGTCGGTCCAGAGGCCGGCTCTTTTCAGCTCCTGCACGAGATATTTGATTGACCTGGACGAAATCGCCGGACAAGGTTTCGCGTTTGAAAAGGTTCGACACCTGCGGCTCGATGCATTCGTAGCAGCCGGCGATCGAAGCGATCGTCGCGGTCGGGGCGATGGCGATCATCAGCGAATTGCGAAGGCCGTGCTGTTTGATCTTTTCACGCAGAGCGTCCCAGCGCGTCGTGTCTTCCGGCGTGACGCCCCAGAGATCGAACTGCAGATCGCCCTGCGCCGCGCGCGTTTCGTGAAACGCCGGGTGCGCGCCGCGTTCCGCCGCCAGATCGCACGACGCGTCGAGAGCGGCGAAAGTAGATCTCTTCCTGGATCTTGGCCGAGATCTTGCGCGCCTCGTCCGAATCGAACGGCAGACGCATCTGAAAGAAAACGTCCTGCAATCCCATCACGCCGAGGCCGATGTTGCGCCAGCGGTTGTTCGAATCCGCCGTGCTCGGGATGGCGTAATAATTCAGATCGATCACGCGGTCGAGCTGGCGCACGGCGAGGCGACGTTGCGGCGCAGTTTTTCGAAATCGAAACGCGCCGTCTTTCACATAACGCGCCAGATTGATCGAGCCCAGATTGCAGACCGCAGTCTCGTTGTCCGATGTGACCTCGATGATCTCGGTGCAGAGATTCGAAAGATGAATGACGTTTTCCGGCTTACGCGGTCTGGTTCGATTTACGGTTGCTGGCGTCTTTAAACGTCATCCAGCCGTTGCCGGTCTGCGCCATCGTGCGCATCATCTTGGCGTACAGATCGCGGGCCTTTGATCTGCCGCATGAACAGGCCTTGCTTCCTCGGCTTCGAGGTAGGCGCGTTCGAATTCCTCGCCGTAAAGATCGGGGAAATGCGGCACGACCTTCGGATCGAACAGCGACCACATGCCGTCCGCCTGACACGCGCTTCATAAACAGGTCGGGGATCCAGTTGGCGATATTCAGGTTGTGCGTGCGGCGGGCTTCGTCGCCGGTGTTGTCGCGCAGCTCGAGAAAATCTTCGATGTCGGCGTGCCACGTTTCGAGATAGACACAGCACGCACCTTTTCGCTTGCCGCCCTGATTGACGGCCGAAACGCGATGAATCGAGCGTCTTTAGCCAGGGCACGATGCCGTTCGAATGGCCGTTGGTTCCGCGGATCAGCGAGCCTTGCGAACGCACGCGGTGATAGGCGATCCCGATGCCGCCCGAAAATTTCGAGAGCATCGCGACGTCGGAATATTTCTTGTAGATGCTTTCGAGGCTGTCCTGCGGCGAATCGAGCAGGAAGCAGCTCGAGAGCTGTTCGTGCTGGGTGCCCGAATTGAAAAGCGTCGGCGTCGATCGGAACGTATTCGAGCGAAGAGAACAGATGGTAAAGATCGATCGCCTCGTGCGGGCGTTTCCGCCAGGCCGCAGGCGACGCGCATCCAGAAAAACTGCGGCGTCTCGATCACGTCGCGCGTGGTCGGGTTTTTCAGCAGATAGCGATCGTATAACGTGCGCAGGCCGAAAAATTCGAATAGGTCATTGCGCGTCTGGTCGATCGCGTCATTGAGCTTGCGGCTGTTTTCCGACACGAACTGCACCACGCGTCGGCCGATCAGGCCTTCTCTTACGCCAAAGGCGATCGATTGCGAAAACGAATGGATCTCCTGGTTGCGCGACCTCTTTTTCGATGTACTGCGTTGAGCAGGCGGGCGGCGAGTCGCGAATATTCCGGTTCTTCGAAAATCAAGCTGGCGGCGGTCTGGATCGAAAGCTTGTCGAGCTCCTGCGTCGTCGCGCCGTCATACAAACCGCTGATCGTTTTCGTCGCGATCCGCATCGCATCGACGCTGGTCAGTCCGGCGCAGCAGCGCGAGATCGCGCGGACGATCTTATTTATATCGACCGGCTCAAACGACCCGTTGCGCTTGCGAACGCGCATAGAGGTAGGAGTGACTTCTTCCGCCTGGCGGGCCGCTGCCCCCATAACTTGCGTAACTTGTCCGACAGGATTCATTTCGTTCTCAACTCTTTGTAAATTTTGTGAAGCTGGAAGTTCCGGGAAATCTTATTTTTGAGGAAGCAAATCCGCCATAAAACGACACCGTTTCATCACTTACTCCCTGCAAATTCGTTAGATCGATCTGCGCCTATGAAATTAAGGAGCGCAAATTTCCGGACAGGTCTTCAAACTTCTTTTTATACGCCCTAAGCCCGCGCTGAAAATTATCTTCGGGCGGCTGAATTTTCGCGGAAAAACAAACAACTTCACGAAAATCACGGTTAAAATATCAATTTTGTATCAACAACGGAGTTAGAATATATGGCACAAAAAGGGATTTGTCAACACAATATGTAGTGGTTTACCCTTAAAGTATCACTTTAAATTTTAAATAAACGTATAACTGATTTTAAATACAGAAAATACAGAAGTTGCAAAATTTTGTAACATTTATTAAATATTGATTGGAGGTTACCGAACTGTAAATTACGGCACAGATGAGGGGGAATTTAAGCGCTGTTTTGAGGCGACAAATTACGCGGCAAATCAATTTTTAGAAGCGCGTATAAATATTCGTCACGCCACCCTGTTTTATCAAAATAGCTCTGGCGGAAATGGCCCTCCCGGCGAAAGCCTATTTTCTCAAGTAAAAAGATACATTCGGCATTTTCCGTGTCCGTTACGCCGATGATCCTGTTGATATCGTAAAACTGGAAAAGTTCGTTAAAAACCGCGGTCAAGGCTTCGCGCGCGTAGCCGTTCCTCTGGTGGAGCGGAGAAAGTGTGACGCCGAACTCGACTATCCGCGGCTCATTCATATCCGGTTCAAGGCCGATATCGCCGATCAACTCATCACTTCCTTTAAGCGCGATGCCAAGCTGTGTCCATTTTCCGGGCTGTCCGAATTCATTGTTCTGGTTGGCGATAAAGTCCCGGCTGTCTTCCAGCGTGAAGGGATCGAAACTTTGCAGGCGGCAAACTTCCGGGTCGGAGCGATATGCCGTAAAAGCTTCCAGATCGCTGTCTTTTAGTTTTCTGATGATCAGCCGCTGTGTTTCCAGATCCATCTTAAGTTTGTTTTCATTCCCGCGAACCGAAATGCGCAATTCGGCGTATTCTTTATATCAAAGGATTATGAAACAAGCGCCGCCAGAAGTACACGCTCTGCTGAAAGATATTACTGTTAGCCTTCAGAATATTCTGGACGCCAACCTGACCGGTATCTATTTGTATGGTTCGCTCACCCAGAACGCATTCGACCCTGAGCGAAGCGATATCGATTGCCTGGTGGTAACGCCGGGGGAATTAAGCGATGACGAATTCACGGAGCTGGGAAATTCGCTGGCGCGGTTAAGAGTCTCTAATCCGTGGACGGAGCAGCTGCAGATGCAGTTTTTACTCCGGGATGAGGTGCTGGTCATGAATTCAAAGGCGTGTCTTTACCAGTTTGGAAAACTCGACCGGGGCAGCTCAGACGGGAATCCCATCGTCTGGATGAATATTCTGAAAAGCGGTGTCGTTTTATGCGACCGGCCGCCGTCCGAATTCGTGCCGGAAATAACTCCCCGAATTTTGTATGAGGCGCTGGTGCGTGAAACCGGTTACCTGCGTGAAGAGATCGAAAACCCGCTGAGCGAATGGCGCGATGTACCGAAATACCGGGCCTATGCGGTGCTGACCTTATGCCGCATTCTTTACTCACACGCCACGGGTGAGATCGCGTCGAAACCGGAAGCGGCGAATTTTGTAATTAATAGTTTGCCGGAGCAGTTGCAGGAAGTCGTGCGGACAGCATTAGGGGCGGCATCGGATAAGGACGCAAAGTATTCGGTAAATATTCCCCTCGAGCGGATCAGGCAATTTATCGAACTCACCACGGCGCTGCTTAAGAGGCTTAAAGAAAGCGGTAACTAATCGAGAGACAGTTTCATTCCGAGGTGCGAGCCTTTAAAGCCGAGGTTTTCGTAAAAACGGTGAGCGCCTTTACGGGCGTTGTCAGAAGTGAGCTGGACAGACTGGCATCCGGCGGTTCTTGCGCGTTCGATCGCCC
Source organism: uncultured Acidobacteriota bacterium (assembly GCA_963766895.1). GTDB lineage: Bacteria > Acidobacteriota > Blastocatellia > Pyrinomonadales > Pyrinomonadaceae > DASYKT01. Next base: position 274,944 of record CAVYCB010000002.1, on the reverse strand, counting down.
ATTCGATCATCTTTTTGCCGATCCCGGCGCCGCGTAATTTGCTATCGACGCGTACTGCCTCGATCAGCAGCCGCTTTGCGCCGAGACGGGAGATGCCGGGAATAAAGGTAAGCTGCATCGTGCCCACAATGATACCCCCCGCCCCGTCCGATTCGACAACGATCAATTCGTTACTGTCGCTGGCATCTATCTCGTTAAAAGCTTTGAGGTAACTTTCCTCAAGCGGCTCAGCCGGATCTCTCGCGCCGCGCCGAGAAAATCATCGGCCAACATCCGGACGATGGCAGGCAGGTCATCGATTTTGGCTTGGCGGAAGGTAATGTTCATTTATGATTCACGCATGGCAACAGGTCAGTACCGGGAACGTAGTGACCGGCTCTGAGCGAAGCGAATTGTTGTTGAGTCTGTATAACTGACGCGTACGAACTCCGTTAATTTTTATTCGTCCCGGCAAGCGATACTCGCTAATGCTCGTGAGCCGGTCACTACGTTCCCGGTACTGACCTCATAATTAAGCAATCTTGGTTTCATTCCACTATGAGCCCATCGTAAGCAAACTCGACGCCATCAGGCAGCAGCTTTGAATCGCGGGCATGCATCAGGTCGTGGTTCATATGAGTAAGAAAGGCGCGTTTGGGTTTGAGCCTTTCAATATACTGAGCGCGTCTTCCAAACCGAGATGCGTGGAATGCGGTTTGATCCGGACGCAATCGAGCACCAGCACGTCGAGATCGCGCAAGCCCGTCCATTGCTTCCTCGGAATGATTTTTAGATCGGTGGCGTAGGCGAAATCGTTAAAGCGGTAAGCGATGACGGGCAGCTTGCCGTGGATGACCTCAAGCGGCGTGACGGTCAATTCCTTGCCGATGCAAAACGGCGCGCCTGAGTAAACCGTGTGCGGTATGAGCTTGCGGCAGGCCGCCGCCGATGTGCGTCGGCACGAAAATGTATTGGAAAATGCGGCGCAGATCTATCCAGGCGGCTCTCGTTGGCATAGATGCCCATCGCGCCGTAGCGGAAATTCAGCGGGCGTATATCGTCGAGCCCGAAAACGTGGTCAACATGGCAGTGTGTGATTAAAACCAGCATCGAGCCGCCTGATATTGGCGCGCAGTGCCTGCTGGCGAAAATCGGAAGAAGTATCGACCAGTATGGTGTTGCCGGCGTGTTCGATCAAGATGGAAGCGCGAAGCCGTTTGTCGCGCGGGTCGTCGGAAAGGCATGTTTCGCATTCGCAGGCGATCGAGGGAACGCCTGTCGATGTTCCAGTTCCGAGAAAAGTTAATTTCATAAGTCCAGAGTAGTCTGGCCAGTCTATAGAGTCGTGAGGCAGAGGATCTTAGGCTCTCCAGACGCTCTGGACTCATGACTTTCTAAACTACCTTCCTAAAACATCCTTGGATGAAAATTTCTGCGCCGCTTGTTGTTTGAGTCTTTCCTCGGCCGCCTGGGAAAGCTGGATAAACTGCATGCGCAGGTCGGAAAGCAATCCATTTAAAAGCTGCTCTTCTTTCGGATGCAGATTGCCCTTGGTTTTATTCTTGAGCATCGCCATCGTGTCGATCCAATGTTTACCGAGATCGAGGTCGAGCGAGCGCTGGCCGGTGACGGGATGAGGCATAGCGCCTAAAGCCGCGGCTGCCTGCGAAGCCAGCGACATCATAAAATTCACAAAACTCGTCGGGTCCTGCTCTCCCGGAATTTCTTCCTCTTCGTCATCATCGAATGCTTCCGGCGCTTCCGGCGTGGCCGGTTCGGATGAAACTTCCTGCACCGCAGATGCTTCTGCCGCGTCAACCGCTTCCGCCGCTCCCGCTACTCCAGCCGCTTCAGGGGCGGCCTCTGCTGCCGGTTCTTCAGTTTCAGACACTGGTTTTTCGGGGGGCTTTTCAATCACGACGCCCTCGCGCACCGATCCGTCGGCATTAAACAAACGCCGGTCGGTAACCTTAAAAATAGCTTCCTGTTCTTCGTGTTCGCTCATAACTTTTACAAATAATATCGATGTTATCATTTTCGCCCGAAAAGCGTGAAATTCCGCGCTTGCCCATACGTTAATATGACAGTTACACTGAAAACCAAAATATGTCGGCAAATTTTGATGAATTAGTAGCGATAATGGCGCGGCTGCGAGCGCCGGGGGGCTGTCCGTGGGACCGGGAACAAACCTACCAGTCACTGGCGCCTTATCTAATTGAAGAAACCTACGAAACTTTCGACGCCATTCAGGAAGCCGCCGAAGGAAATACCGACCACTTGCGCGAAGAACTGGGCGATATTTTGCTGCAGGTCATTTTTCATTCGGAAATTGCCGCCGAACGCGGAGATTTCACCATTGATGAAGTAATGAAAGAGGTCGTGCAAAAGCTGGTTTTACGCCACCCGCACGTTTTTGGCGACGCCCAATTACATACCGCCGGTGATGTTCTCGATAATTGGGACCAGTTAAAGGCCGATCAGCGAAAGGCGTCGGGAAAAGAAGAAAAAATAAAAGAATCTATCCTGGAAGATATTTCGCTGAATTTCCCCGCCCTGCTTGAGGGGCAAAAATTAACCCGAAAAGCAGCTAAAGTCGGTTTTGATTGGGAAAATACGGCACAGGTTAAAGAGAAAATAGCAGAAGAATTTGCGGAATTGGAAGCTGCGATGGCTAGCGGCAACATTGATGAGATCGAAGGTGAGATAGGTGATATCTTCTTTGCATTGTTAAACTTAGCGCGCAAGCTGGAAGTCGATGCGGAGACGGCGTTGAAACGGACCAATCGCAAATTCCGCAAGAGATTTGGCTATATTGAAAAAAAATTGAAGGCGGAAAATAAAGAACTTGGATCTGCCGGGCTGGAAGAAATGGACAGGCTCTGGAACGAGGCAAAGGGCCGTTCGGTATGAAAAGATACCCAGTATACCGTGCCCTGAAAGCTTTATTTCACTTTTAGATAGACATGTAAAAACACCTGTGCTATATTCAAGTTGTCTTTTTGTCCTTTTTTTTCAAAAAAACTTTGACTTGTAGTTTTCTAAAGGTTAAAGTATGGACTTAAATATTTTATGAGGGGGAAATGAGGTATTTATGAAAAACCACGTATCATCCGGGCTAATGAAGTTGAGCGCTATTTGCCTGGTCTTTGCCGTATTACTTAGCTCCTCGACGTTGGTTCTGGCAGTGCCTGGAGCAAAAGCAATGTCGGCTGAAATTATCGTTTCAGGTGGAAACGATAGTGAAAATCCTGCAGTACTGCTTAATGGTGAAAGAGCGTCCAGCGGACGTACATTCCTTTCATCTGCCGTGATCACCACTTCGGCGACCGGCTCGGCAGTCGTTAATCTTGGAAAACTGGGCCGTTTAACTGTATTACCGGGTTCTACGTTGAACCTGAGCTTTACGGAAAATAGTATCTCCGGAGAACTTTCCGCCGGACAGGTCAAGGTTTTTAATAACGAAGGTGTAACGGTCAATATCAAGACCGCAGATAAATTGGTCACTAACGACGCGACCAAGAGCGATAGCATCTCGGTTGACGTTCGCTCGGGTTCGACCCAGGCAGTCGCCGAAAACGGTGCGGCCTTTATCAACGGCGTCCCTGTCCAGGACAAGGACGATGATGATGACGACCACAAAATGGGAATCTGGATTCCGATCCTGGTTTTTGCCGGTATCGTCGGAACGGCTGCGGCCTTTACTCTGACCAACGGTGATGATGAGACTTCTATCAGCCCCACCAGATAATTAAAGCATTAATCATAGATTAAAAAGCACGGGTTAATTTAGCCCGTGCTTTTTAGCGTTCAGGCGTTTAGTATTTTCTCGACCGCTTCGATCACCGCATCCGCGGAAATATCTTCAATACCTTTAGGCGAACTCACCACTTCATTTGGCGCACCGGTATAGGGACGCCAATGAACGATATTTGAGGAGCCGAAAATAACCACGCACCTGGTATCAACCGCAGCCGCGATATGCGCGATACCGCTATCATTGCCGACAAAGAGCGAGGAGCGGGCAGCCAATGCCGTGATCTCCGGAAGTGACAGATCGGAAAAGGTCGATATGCCGACATTAGCCGATTCACGCAGCGTTCTTAGCACGCCTTCTTCATCGGAGGCAGCCACCGCAACCAGGGCAAATCCTTTGGCGCTTAAATATTCCGCCACCCGGGCAAATTTTTCCGCCGCCCATTGCTTTGAGGAAAAAGCGGCCGCGGGGTGAAAGAGGGCAAACGGCGCGCCGTCCGCGACGCCGGCACTTTTCAGTCTTTCGGCAATTGCCCTATCGGCCTCGGCGGCGACGGCGAGCGATGTCCGCGGGCGGTCGCTTACCGGAACTCCGGTCCAGCCAATTAGCGCGAGCTGCTGCTCGGCCGAATGCAGATCGGCGCTTTCCCAGAAATCGAGCGCCGGAATGGCCAGGTGGTCATAAAGAGATCCGTACCGGTAATGCCCGAATCCGACCTTATGTTTTGACCCAGCCAGCCAGGTCAGAAATGTGGAGGTAGTGCCGCCGTGCAGGTTATAGATAACGTCGTAATTATTTCGGCGAAGCTTTCGGAGCGTTTTAAAACGGCCAAGAACGTCGCCCGGTGAAAACGTGATGATATTATCGAGGCCCGGAAAGCCTTCGAGCACCGGTGCCACCCAATCTTCCAGCAGGATATCTATTTGCGCGTCAGGTAAAAAGCGGCGTAATGCCGTAATGGTAGGGGTTGTCAAAACCGCGTCGCCGATAGAACGGAGACGAATAAGCAAGATACGCTCGGTCGTGTTCCAATCCCAGAGCGGTTCAAGCTGCTGCTGCGTCGCAGTCGATGCGGATGTAGGCGACCGGTCAGGCACTGGGCGGGGTATCGTCTTCGATAGTTGCTTCTTCCACAAGCATCACGGGGATATCTTCACGGATAGGATATACCCGCTTACACTCGGTACATTTCAACCCGCTCTTATCGGCCGTTAATTCAACCTTGGCTTTATCCGCAGGGCAGACCAATATTTCTAAAAGTTCGGGGCTAAGCGCCATCAAAAAAACTCCTTGTACGATTCTAAGCTTAATTCACGAATAGCACGAATCGCAGTTTACATCAAATTTACGTTTGTCCGGAAGTTACATCCTTAAAGGTCATTCTTGGAGGACATTTAATTAATCGACATGATGGGCAAACGCTCCTCCAACTGTTTTTCAGGAAACTCTGAAAAAACCCAATGAATAGTAATAATGAATAATTAAAAATGGCAAAAAATTACTTCTGTAAAAGTGACTGAATAAATTTCTCCGCGCAGCGAAGCCGTGCGAATAGCATGTTCAAGGAGGTCCTTGAACTTGTATTGTCCATAAATTACATTAGCAAAGTGATTTCCATCTAATAAAATAACTTTTAATTCTTTTCCTTTTGGAAGAGTGGATATAGCTCCTTCTGAAAACCCATTGACTGAGAGAAAAATGCCTCTAGCATCAAGTTTTCCCCCAACTTTGTAAAAGAAGTGCCCAATTTCTTTTCGGTCGGTCTTTTTTTCAGTCCATTTTAATTCAACCAAATAATAACAACCATCATATTTAATAGCACAATCCACCTGCTCCCCAGGTATTGAGAACCCCGGTTCAATAGTAATTTCACTGATCTTCATTAGTTCCACAAAAAGTTTCTCAAATTCGTAGCCTCTTCTTGCAGGTTCAAAATTTCTTATTTTTTCGAACGTATCTGAGAGCCAGTTATAGCCATATACCAACATCGTTACTATAAATGAATCTGATCCGGCCGTTTTCGGTGACGGAGTATTTGCCGCCGGTCATATAGAGCCGCCCGTTGTGGACGCAGGCGGCGACGCCGCCGCGCGGGGACCAGGGCGCGGATTCTTCTTTCCAGGTTTTGCCGTCTTCAGAAACGAGCACGCCGTTGCTAAAAGTGTCGTTGCGGTTGATGCCCAGTATCCAGAGTTTATCGTCAAAAACGACGGGCGTTCCGCCGAGCACAGGCTGCGCGTACATCTTACCCGTTACCTGCGTCCAGTTAACGCCGTCATCGGAATTCCAGACGTCATCACCGGGCGGCTGGTCGATCTTGCCGCCGCCGATCAGCCACAGCTTGTCTCTAAAAACGAGGACGCGACCGTAAGTGTTGCGCGCCTCCCACGGAGCTTTTTCCGTGACGCGTGTCCAGGTGATGCCGTCGGCGGAATTCCAGACGTCGTTGTAATAATTATTTGTATCAAACCCGCCCAATAGCCAGAATTTTCCTTTGAACTGGACGACGTCCGCAAATATCCTGTTAGGAAAATTCGACTTTTCCGAAAGCATTTCCCACTTTTCAAAGTCGGTGGTACGCGAAACAACGGGCGCGAAACTCATCTTTTCGTAATTACCGCTGTTGCGGCCGAAGGCATAAACCGCGTCGCCCAATTTCACGTACTGTGCCTGGTAGACGTCGCGCCGGATAGAAGGCAGCTTTAACCTGGCCCAGGTCTTACCATCATCGGCGGAAGAAAAAATTTCCTCGGCATGAAAAGCCCAGAGTTTATTCTTGATGCTGTAGAGAGGATAGTTATAACCGACTTTATATTTCGCCTTGTCAGTGACCTTGACCCACTCGTATTTAACGGAAGTCTGCGTGGGCTCCGTGTCGGGGGCAGTGTCAGACGAACGGCTTTCGGCAGAGCGGCAGGCTCCGGCAGCGTAGCAGGCGATAGCAATAAAAATGAGGGGCAAAATATGTCGCGCGTATTTCAACATAAGATGTTTGGTCGTGATGTATTTATGTTGCTGGCGCGGTGTCGGTAGCCCGCGCGTCAGCAAGGGCTCATCCAGAGGCTCTTAGAAGCTGAGCCCTCCCTCACGGTCGGGCTACCGACACGTTCGCCTGATCAGCCACACAAAGCCCCGGCAAGTTTTAGCTCGCCTGCGATCCCGGTATGCCCCAGTTTTTCTGCCCACACCAGCGGCCTCGCCCAGCCGGCGCCCGCTTTGTTAGGATCGGCGCCGCGTTCCAACAGCAAGGTAACTATTTCTTTCTTTCCCCAACGCGCCGCATAACCCAGCGGTGTCGAGGAGTATTCGCTATCGATAGCGTTGATATCCGCTCCATGATCGAGCAATAACCGCGTTTTTTCAACCTCGCCAGTAAAAGCCATGTCGTGCAAAAGAGTAAACTCGCGCCAGTTCATATGATCCGGATCCATGCCGTTAGCTAAAAGAAACTCTGCGATCTGATAGTGTTTGAAATAATAACGCGCGCCCCATTTCGAAAGCCTGGGAACGCGGGCGCCGTGATCCGTCAGAATTTCCAGCATCCTGCGGTCCGCGCATTTAGCCGGGACTGCCATAATGCCTTCGCCCCAGAAGGCGAATTCATAGCGGGCCAGTTCCGGGTATTCTTTCAACATTGCTTCGGCCTCGGCGTGATCGCTTTTATCTACCCGGTCTTCAAAACGTTTTTGAATTTCATCTTTGCCATAATCGATCCCGCCTGTGTCACCGAGTTCCCGTGTCAATGAAGCATCGCTCAAGCTTGCTTCCAAAAATTCGGCGATCTCGATTAGGCCGCGATCTTCGGCCATTGTAACCAACGAATCGCGAAACGGGTGGGTCAGATAATCGCTAGCCAACGCGCCGCTTTGCACCAGGTATTTGACGACCTCGGTTTGACCCTGCAGCACGGCGAAATGGAGCGGCGTCGTGTAATCGTACATACAGGTTACGAGCGCCGGCTGCCGATGCGTTAGATGTTTTATTTGTTCCAGATCGCCTTCGCTCGCGGCGGTGAACATCGCCCAGACATCACCGGTGGCCGAGGTGCCGCCGTGAACCTTGATCGGGCGATCGAGCTTCATTTCCGGGGGTTGGATCATATGTTATTTCGTCTTAAGAACCCGGTTCGTTCCGTAGGCGGCACTGACAAGAGGAGAACCACCCCGTCGCGGAAGCCGCGCCTCCCCTCCTTTGTAAGGAGGGGAGTTTAGGAATTATAAAAGGCCGCGTTCTTTCACCCGCAGATAAGTTTGCAGCAAACGCGGCGCGAGTGTGGCGGCGGTGACATCTAGCGCCAGATCCGCCCTGCGTTTCAACCAGCCGGAGCGCCGCTTCGCGTTGGTGGATTATTTCTTCAGCGGCCGATTGCACAAAAACTTCGTCCAGCGAATCGGGAACTTTGCTTACGGCAGTGTTTAAGTCGCGGTCGCCGATGGTGACCACTAAGGGCAGATGACGAGGGCGCAAAAGTTTCAAAGCTTCGAGCAGCTCACGCGAACTGTCTTTATCGACCAGATCGGTGAGGATCACGACCAGCGCGCGTTTTTTGATATTCGAAGCAATGTGTTGAAAGGCGCGCGTGTATGAAGGCTGGATCATTTCCGGCTGCAGATCGTGGAGCGCTTCGAGTATGGCGTCCGTGTGCTCAACGCCGCGCTTGGGCGGAAGATAACGGCGGATGCGGCGCACGAAAGTCATCACGCCGACATGGTCGCCACCGCGCGCCGCCGCCGACAACAGGGCCAGGGCCGCCTGGATAGCAGAATCGAGCTTTGATTCCTGTTCGATGCGCCCGGTCATCAGGCGGCCGGAATCGATGGCGATGATAATTGTCTGATCGCGCTCGATCTGGTACTGGCGCGTGGTTAGCCGCCCGCGCCGCGCCGTTGTGGACCAGGAAATATGGCGGAGCTCATCGCCGCGCACGTAATCGCGCATCGACTCGAATTCCCGGCCTTCGCCGCGGCGGATGGCTTTGCGCTGCGCCGCTACCATCGAGTTGGCGCCGAGCGCTTTTAACTCCATTTCTTTTGCGCGGCGCATATTCGGATAAACTTTTACAGTTTGAACATTATCAAATTCGCCTTGGCACCAGATAAGGCCGAGCCGCGAGAGAAACCTCACCACTGTTTTACCAAAAATATATTTACCGCGATTGGGCGGGGTGAGCTGGTAGGAAAAATGCGCGGCGGTTTGTCTTTCAACCTTAAAGCGGGCCTCGCGAACGCCTTCGAGTTTCATCTCCGAGGGGTATTCGTCCTTAACGGTCAAATTCAGATCGCGCCCGGCACCGTTTTCGATATCGAGCGTTACCTCGTTCGCATCGCCAAAAGCAAAACGTTTTTCTATGGCGCGTTTTATCGTTAGGCCGGCGGGGATCTTTCGGCTGATCACCCAATCTGTTATTACCAGCCCCATAAGCAATACGTCATATCCCAAGACGAACCAGCGCAGGACGGGAAAATTCCACGACAGCGAAAGCGGTATGAAACCGATCGCCAGTAAAATAAAAAACAGACGTGAGAAAACAAAACGCATTTTTATTTAATAAATTCGTTAACCAGGTAGATCCAATCCCAAACGTCGGAGCCCTTGGCCCTTTTGCCGGTGGCGCGCATCAGGTACAAGGTCACCATATCGCCTTCCTTTAACTCTTTTGGAAAATAAGACGCGACCGGTTTTTGCACCGCGATCCAATAATCTTTATTGCACTCCCGGAAAAGGTATTCGCTTTCATAAGAGGCGATTGTCTTTTCGTCCAGGGAAAATGTCCTCTGCCAAACGCCCATCACTTCTTTTCTTTCGGCTGATACCGGCCGTGATTTGTTCATAAATTTCATCCGCACATGCGAATATAAAAAATCGGCGTCAAAGATAAGCCCTCCGGTCTTGATGTTAGCGTCCGGCATGCTGTTTTGCATTACCAGGCTAAGCTCTTCGATCTCACCCATGGTGCGCGGCGAATATTTGTCGTAGGGGAAATCGCTTTGAGCATAAATTGCCAGACAATTTCCCAGCAGGATAAATGAAAAGAAGAAAATTTTTACCATCATAAAGGCCACTAAAAGAGTGTTATATCAAACCAGCCCGAGTTTTGTAGAGCGTTCGATGAATTGTAGGGAAAATACGCCGGAAATACAAAAGAAATCAGAAACAAACTGTGAAAACTGGCGTAAAATGAGCAATATCATTCTCTAAGATCCGGACAGGAGAAACAAACCGTGAACAACTCGTATCAGAACCTTATCAAGGCTTCGATCATCATCGTTGCATTGATCATTTTTACCGCTGCCATCTGGAAACAAAATAGCGTGGCCCAAGCGCAAACCGCGCAAACCGCGCAGACGAGCCCGACCCCGCCCGCGGCGACACAGGCAACGCCTTTCGATCAAGCCAAAGCCATTGCCGATCTGACCGCGCAGATAAAAGGCAAAGAGCAGGAACCGGCTGAAACGGTTTTCAAAAACATTCAGACGTTCAAAGGCGTACCGGCGATGAGAGTTTTAAAGATCATGGAGCTCGGCTATGCGCGTTCGCTGGGTGTTGATTGCACGCATTGCCACGTGGCGGGACAATGGGAAAAAGAAGATAAGACCACCAAACAAACCGCGCGCGATATGGCAAAAATGGTGCAAACCATTAACGGCGATCTGCTGAAAAATATCAAGAATCTAAAAGGCCCGAATTCGATAATTAATTGCACCACTTGCCACCGCGGCCAGGTCAAGCCGGCGCTGGACCTCGGCAAAAGTTAGCCGGGCAGGAAGTGACCGCGCCAAACTTTCCGCCATAACCGGGCGACACCTGGCTGATGAACCTTAACCGTGTGGAGCCAACCGGTGGCCGCGCTGCTCTCATGGTCGCCCACGGAAAAGACGATTTTCATGTGCCGGAAAAATTCGGCAGGCTGGTGTTTAGATGAGAAAACGGTTCAGAGTTCAAACTTTAGTTTGTCTTAATTTTTGGAAATAAGACAAGCTGAAGCTTGAACTCCAAACCTTTTGTCGCACCCGATATTCTCATAGCGAGATTCACAATCTATGAAGTTAAGAACGCTGGTATTTTTGCTTTTGTTTAGCCTGCTGACGAGCTTCCATCAGCCCACGTCCTTCGCGCAATCAGTCAAAGAAACCCAGGTGATCAGCACACTCGAGGACCGCCGCATCGAAGCTATTCTGAAAAAAGATATCAAGGCATTGGAAGAGCTTTTGGCCGGCGATATGACCTATGGCCACAGCAACGGAGTCACCGAAAACAAAAAAGTTTTTATCGATAACCTGCGCACCGGCGCCCGTACCTATACCGCTATCGACCGCCGCGATGTGAATATCCGCGTCTATAAAAACACCGCGCTCATCACCGGCATCGCCGCATTGAAAGCGGCAGTGAACGGCAATCCAGTCAACATCGGCGACGTGCGCTTTCTCGCCGTCTGGATCAAAGAAAAAGGCAAATGGAAATTTGCGGCGTGGCAATCGACGCGCATGTAGCCTTTCCGCATAGCATGGCGGCAGAACCGCAGTGATACTGATACAAGAGAACCACCCCGTCGCACGAAGCGTGCGCCACCCCTCCTTTGTAAGTGGCTTTGCCCTAAAACTCCTTAAAAAGTTTAACCTTGCCCTAGAACTGCTTAAGTTTGCCTCAAAAGTATGGCGCGCCTACCTGCCGGGCACTCTGATATAGGCAGGGGAGCAAAGTCCTTCCAAGATGCTTTCATTAACAGATCCTGGCACTACAGGTTCACCATAATTTCTAAGGAGAAAGCTATTAGGACTCGGCAATGGATTACCTTGCTCATCGTAAAACACAATAGTTTCAGTGCTAAGACGGCGATCGGCGCAGTCGGCAGTGGTGAATTGTAAGAAGTAACTGGTTTTAGCGGGTACTTTATGCTTTTTAACAAAAGCCGTCGTATTATTCGGAATATATTTCAGCCAGCCACTCACGTTATCTAAAACGTCTTTTCTCAGCCGCCAAACCTGATAATAGATCGCATAGCCGTATGTGACCTCCTTGGTGCGGCTCAGTAAGGTATATTCATCTCCCGTGATGAAAGGACTTTTAGTGGATACCGTGGGCGGCGTTTTTTTCGGTAATTCTTTAGGAGTCTTAAATACCCAGGTTCCGTTCTTTTTTAAGATCACTTCGCGGCCATCCTTAGTGGTGGCCTCAATATTCTGCCCGAGTATATAGGTAGCTGACGCGGCTTCTTCAGGGGTAACTTTAGGCTTACTGCTGCCCTGAGAAATGCCCGTTACGCTAAACAAACCCATCAGGACCAAGATCAGAATGAATCTTGTCATTTGAAACCCTCTCTTTGTGTTAAGATAAAAGCCCAAAATATGCAGAATGTAAGATCGGAACCGCTATAAATGCGAGCCGGACTCTCAAGCAGAGAGCATCCGGCAACACCGATAAATGAGAACACATTACTACTATCCCGTAGTAGTATCAAGTTTAACTTTCAAGGGGTCGTTTTTGGGAGGTGATGTCTAATGGGACGCGCCACCAGACCCAGACCGGAAAGACTAGCTGAAAAGTTAAAAGCGATCAGATTATTCTTAGGCTTGAGTCAGACGCAAATGGTAACGAGATTGAATTACAAGGGCCGCTTACAAGCCTCTGAAATTTCCGAATTTGAAAGAGACATCAAACCGCCGCCCGTACAGCTTATTTTGTGCTATGCCCGCACCGTTAGAATTCCGATGGAATGCCTGGTAGATGATGAGATGGATCTACCAAAAAAGATGAGTATTTAAGTAGTTGATTTTAAAGGTCGTTTGGTGTAGTTTACCTCATACGTTTAATAGACGTATTTTGATAAATTAAAGCATCGCCTCTGGGGGAGGCGGCGTGAAAAAAAATTTTGTTTCTCCGGGGGAGGGGCTAAATCGACTGAGCATCCGTGCTTAGAAAATTTAGCCCCTTTTCTGGTTTATGGAGGTTTTAAAAGCAAATGACCCGATGATTTTTGCGGATCGGTTCGGGTCAAAACTTATATTACATTTTAGTTGAAAATTTAGCCCCCGTAGCTCAGCTGAATAGAGCAATTGGTTCGTACCCATAGGTCGCAGGTTTGAGTCCTGCCGGGGGTGCCAAATTTTCAAAGCTCGAATTTTACCTTTTGGTAAAGCCCTCGAACTGTCTGAATAATACATTCTTTCCTGGGCTTTGTCTAGCCTAAAATTCTTACGAAAAAAGTGTGAAAACTTTCTAAAATATCATCTTTTTTGCTTGATTTCAAGGATGAAATTTTGTATTATGTATGAGTAGAAAGCAATACATTGACAAATTAAAAGGCCGAGCCGAATGCGGAAACATTCAACCCAGCCTATTTGATAACAGCGTGGTTGAGCACACCGTTACCGACAAGTTCATTGTGCCTCACTTCGCTAAGAATCGCAAACGAAAGCGAAGAAAGAAGCACAAAATGAATACCTACCAAATCCAGAGCCGCCAATTCAAAGCAAACGAACTCGCCAAAGATAATGACCTCTTTAATCGGTACGCGAAAGAAAAACTAATCCGCTCATCGAACGGTCAGACTTTCTATAAAGTCGATCTGACCGCCAACACCTGCACCTGCGGAGATTTCACCTACCGCCGCGAAACCTGCAAACATCTTTACGCCGCCCGAATCCGCAGCCGCATCGACAAACCGTCCAATGTTACCGAGATGCCGTCGCGCACCACTTACGCGCAAAACTGGACCGCTTACAACAAAAGTCAGACTTCCGAGAAACACGGTTTCTTGGGATTGCTTTCAGAACTCACCCGCGACATTTCGGAATCAGACAACGCCACTGGCCGCCCGTCACTTCATTTAGGCGATATGATCTTTGCCGCAATTTTCAAAGTTTATTCGCAGATGTCAGCACGACGTTTCACGGTCGATCTTATAGACGCGAAAGTTAAGAATTACATCAACGATGCGCCGCACTATAACAGCTTGCTCCGCTACTTTGAACGGGAAAGCCTTACTCCGTATCTGGAATATCTTGTCGAAGCCACAGCGAAGCCGCTAGCGTCATTAGAGACGGATTTCGCTGTGGACAGTACTGGCCTCAGCATTTCAAATCAAGTTAGCTGGCATCACGCGAAACATAAAGACGTGAAGCAACTCCAAAACAGAAATTGGATAAAGATTCATTGCGCGGTGGGTACTCGCACGAACGTTATAACTGCGGTCGATGTCACCGACAAAACTTCAAACGATACGCTTCATTTTACATCGGTACTGGATGCAACACGTAAACACTTTAACGTCGAAAGCGTGAGCGGAGATAAGGCTTACAATGAGCAATTTTGATTACGCGGCACAGAACGGAATGGATATTTTTATCCCGTTCAAGAGTCACCACAGCGGCATACGATATTCAGGAAAGCGTTTTTCAACCGCGTGGACAAATGCTTTTCACTACTTCAATCTGCACCGCGCCGAGTTCATCCAGAACTACGGCAAGCGTTCAAATATCGAAGCCGCGTTCGGGGCATTAAAAGCGAAGTTCGGCGGGACGCTGAAAAGCAAAACGTTTTCGGCGCAGAAAAACGAAGCACTCTGCAAAGTGATCTGTCACAATATTTCTTGCCTGATTCATTCGATGAATGAGTTCGGGATTACACCGGAATTTCTGCTAAAATAACAGTCTGCCTCAAAACCCCTTAAGCTTGCCCCAAAAGTATTTAAGGTTTAAGGGGTTTTAGGGCAAAGCCTTTGTAAGTAGGGGAGTTTTAGGAATCGGTCGCGTCTTTTAATTGGCTTCTGTGCACGCGGATCCATTTTCTTGCTGAATCCGGGTCGACATCAAATACAACCTCCTAAATACTTGCTGAATGAGCGCTCATTCAGTTATAATTCTGCCATAGTTATCTCTAGCGGAAAGGTATAATACACATACATGTTACGGATCGGAAAAGCGGCTGTTTTGGGCGCGGGAACGATGGGCGCGACCATTGCGGCGCACCTGGCGAATGCGGGCATTCCCACATATCTTTTGGACATTGCGCCCACGGCGCTGACGCCGGAAGAGGAGGCCAGGGGCGCGTCGCTCGACTCGCCGCAAGTGCGCAATCGTATTGCAAACGCAGGGTTTAGCGGCTTAGCCAAGGCGCGCCCGGCTGCCTATATGCTCGGCGAAAATGCGAAGCTGATCACGACCGGCAATTTTACGGATGATATGGCCAAGATCAAGGAGTGCGACCTCGTGATCGAGGCCGTGGTCGAAAATCTCGAGATCAAGCACAAGCTTTTCGCCGAGGTGGAAAAGCACCGCAAGCCGGGCGCGGTCATCGCTTCGAACACGAGCGGCATCCCGATCGATTCGATCGCCGAGCCTTTCTCCGACGATTTCAAGACAGCATTTCCTCGGCATCCATTTTTTCAACCCGCCGCGGTATATGAAGCTGGTCGAGATCATTCCCGGCACGAGACCGAGCGGCGAGATGGCCTGCAAAGTTTCCGGCTTTCTGGACCAGCGGCTGGGCAAGGGCGTCGTGCCGGCAAAGGACCGGCCGAATTTTATCGCCAACCGCATCGGCACTTTCGGGATGATGGCGACCGTGCACGAGATGATCGCGATGGGCTTTACGCCGACCGAGGTCGACCAGATGACGGGCAAGGCGATCGGCCACGCTTCGTCGGCGACGTTTCGCACGTCGGACCTTGTCGGGCTGGATGTGCTGGCCCACGTAAATAACAATCTCTACCCGGCGGTGCCCGACGACGAGGACCGCGATGTTTTTCAGATGCCGGAACTGATCGAGACGATGCTCGAGAAAAAGCTGCTCGGCGATAAGACGAAGGGCGGTTTTTACAAGAAATCGAAGGACGCGGAAGGCAAACGCGAGATTCTCGAACTCGACCTGAACACCTTCGAATACAAGCCGCAGGAGAAAACGAAATTTCCGTCGCTCGACGCGGCCAAGGCGATCGAAGATACTGCCGACGCGGCGTGAAAACGCTCGTCTGGGGCGACGACCGCGTTGGTGAATTTCTGTGGAAAACCATCGTCGCGCAGTTTCGCGCTACGCCGCAAACCGCATTCCGGAGATCGCCGATACGATCGTCGAGATCGACAACGCGATCAAGTGGGGCTTCGGCTGGGAGATCGGCGTTTTTGAAGCGTGGGACGCGATCGGCGTGCGCGAATCGGTCGAGCGGATGCGGAAGAAGGCCAGGCCGTTCCGGCGAATGTCGAGAAGATGCTCGCGTCGGGTGCGGAGACGTTTTACAAGAACGAGAACGGGCAGACAGTCTTTTTACGATCTGGTCGCGGGCGAATACAAGCCGATGCCGGAGCGCCCGGGCGTGATCGATCCTGAAATCGGTCAAAGGACCGCACGGGCGTGATCAAGATCAAATCCCGGGGCCTCGCTGATCGATCTCGGCGACGGCGTGGCGTGTCTCGAGTTTCATTCGAAGATGAACTCGATCGGCGGCGACACCGTTCAGATGATGAACTTCGCTATCGACGAAGTCGAGAAGAATTTCAAGGGCCTCGTCGTCGGAAACCAGGGCGGGAATTTCTCGGCCGGGGCGAACATCATGATGCTCCTGCTCGCGGCGCAGGAAGAAGAGTGGGACGACATCAATCATGATGGTCCGCGCCCTGCAGAAAGCGGTGATGCGGCTGCGCTATTCGGCGAAGCCGGTCGTGACCGCGCCGTACGGGCTTGACGCTCGGCGGCGGCTGCGAGATCGCGATGCACGGCAATCATGTGCAGGCGGCGGCGGAAACTTATATCGGGCTGGTCGAGGTCGGCGTCGGGCTGATCCCGGCGGGCTGCGGCACGAAGGAAATGACGATGCGTGCGATGGACGCGGCGGCGAAGGCGCCGGATGCCGACCCGCTGGCGTTTTTGAAGAAGACTTTCGAGTTGATCGGGATGGGCAAGGTGGCGACTTCGGCGCAGGAGGCGCAGCGTTGGGGATTTCTGCGCGACTCGGACGCGATTTCGATGAATGGCGACCGGCTGATCGCAGACGCCAAGCAGGAAGTTTTGAATCTCGACGCGCTCGGGTTATGTTGCAGCCGGTCGAACGAACGGACATTTTGGTGCTCGGCGAATCGGCCGCAGGCGGCGATGAAGCTGGCGCTGCATATGATGAGGCAGGGCGGATTTATTTCCGATCACGACCAGCTGATCGGCAAAAAACTGGCCACATGTGATGAGCGGCGGCGATCTGAATCATCAGACAACGGTTTCCGAACAGTACCTGCTCGATCTCGAACGCGAGGCTTTTCTTTCGCTTTGCGGTGAGCGGAAAACGCAGGAACGCATCGCGGCGATGCTGAAGACCGGCAAGCCGCTGAGGAATTAAAATTTACAGGGTAAAGGGGATGAGGGAGATAAAAAGAAACGGGAAATTTGAGGTGCAAATCTTAAATCCCTTTATCCCTTTCATCCCTGTAAATTGAATTAGAAATTATGAACGCTGAACTTCCAGATCTGATCGCCGGGGTGGAAAGTAATTCTGCCGAGGCGCGGGCGAAATTCGGCGCGCTTAGCAAAGAGCAGTTGAATTGGAAACCGTCGGCGGAAAGCTGGAGTGTCGGGCAGTGCTTAGACCATTTGATCAAGGGCGATGAAGGGCTTTTGGAAAAGATCCTGCCCGTAATAGAAGGCCGGCATAAGACGACATTTTTCGAACGCCTGCCGTTTTTGCCAAAATTTTTCGGCGGATTTTTATTAAAAGCCGTGGCACCGGAAAATCCGAAAAAGATGAAGAATCCGGCGATCATCGATCCGGAGCAAAGCGACATTGAAGCCGATATAGTGGAAAGATATCTGGATATTCAAAAGAAAGCCTCAGCGGTAATGCAGGGCAGCGGTAAGATCGATGCGGAAAAAACAATAATGACTTCGCCGATCGCATCTTTTATTACCTACAGCGTAATGGACGGCTTTCGCGTTATTGTCACGCATGACAAGCGACATCTGCTGCAGGCCGAGCGTGTGACGGAGGCGGATGGATTTCCGCGGTGATCAGGTCGCCGCAGCTAAGTAGCCGGCTCTCATGTCGTTAGCGCCTGCGTAAGCGGGTGCGTAAAAATGCGGGCGGAATGCCCGCGCTCCATATTTGAAATATGCCCGAGAGTTTTAAGACCAGGATCGACCGGTTGAAATTCAACATCTTCCCGGCGTATCGCGGCAGCGGCGGGCGGGTCACCTATATCGCGGACGATTACCGCGAAGTGCGGGTCAAATTGCCGCTTTCGTGGCGCACGCGAAATTATGTAGGAACGATCTATGGCGGAAGCATCTACGCCGCGATCGACCCGATCTATATGCTGATGCTGGTAAAAAATCTGGGCAGCGGATATACCGTCTGGGACAAGGCGGCGAACATCAGATTTAAAAGGCCCGGGCGCGAAACGCTCTTTGCCAGGTTTTTGATAGACGATAATGAGCTGAATGAGATCAGGCGCATTCTTGAGAATGAGAAGAAAGTTGACCGCATCTATAACGTCGAATTGGCAAATAAAGAGGGTACGGTTCATGCTCTGATAGAAAAAACGATCTATGTGGCGAAAAAAATAATGCTGCGTAAAATACGCCGGTGCTGTTCGTGTTATTTAGTGGGCTTAGTGGTTTCCAGATTTTGCTGCCGCTATTAAGATTTGAGTAGATAGCCGCAAATTACACGAATGAAACCGGAGCATAAAAATATCAATAAAAGGGAAAAAGACGTGACGAGAAACCGATTGTTACCAGGGATTATTTTTATCTGCTGCATGTTTGTTTCATGCGTTCAGCAGACCGGAACGCCGGTGGAATACGCCCACGCCTGTGATGTGGAAAACGAAAAAAAATATATCGAGGTCAGCGGCTATTTAAATGATAAGGGCGGCGTTTTTTGCTCGAACACCGGCGGCGGTCCGGTCCGCTGCGGATTCAACGTGCTGGAAAATCCCGGCGGCGAAAAAGGCTTTAGCGCCGACATCGAACAGGGAAGCTCGGCCAACACGGTCGAAAAACTTCAGAGCGGTTATAAAAAAGAAGACATCAAGATCCGCGACAACAGCGGCAATATTGTCGACATGGCCGGCAAGATAAAACTGGTGGGCAAGATGAACGTAGCGAAGAACTCGTCAAACCCGGAATATAACGTCTGCTATCTGACAGTGACCAGGATAGAAAAACAGTGAAAATATTTTTAGCGGCAATGCTTGTTTTTGGTTCGCTGTTTTTTACAGCACAGCGATCGGCCGCGCAAGGCAAGCTGCAGCTGGTGCCGGTCAGGGGTTCTTCGCAAATAAAATTGGTCTATGGGAAAAAGTCGGCGAAGGCAGATCTTGACGAAGTTTTGGCCGGGACCAACGGCGTTCTGGCCGGCGAACCGCCGCACCGGTACAAAGTTCTTTTCAGCGCCGAAAAAGACGGATCGTTATACCTTGTCGTAAAGGTTTGCAGCGGATCGCCGATCTCGGGCCCGATGGCCCCGTGCGGCGGCGACCATCCGTGCGCGATACTTTGGATAAAAGCAAATAAAACTTTGAAGGAAAAAGAATTTCAAAGCGAGATCTACGAATCGTGCAGCTACAATTATTACGACAGCAAGATCGCTTTTACCAAAAAGGGAATGAAAATAAATTACGGCAGCGCGCGAGAGAAAAAAGAGCTCGTCTATGACAACGCTGAACCGGATAAGGGGCTGGTGATAAAAACTTCATGAAACAGGTAAAACCCTATGAAACGGTGTAGCTGGGCAAAGAACGATCTGGCGATCGAATATCACGACAAGGAGTGGGGCGTGCCGGTGCACGACGACCGCACGTTCTTTGAATTTTTGATCCTGGAGGGCGCGCAAGCAGGCCTCAGCTGGGACACGATCCTGCGCAAGCGCGACAGCTATCGCGCGGCGTTCGACAATTTCGAGCCGGCAAAAGTGGCGCGCTACACCGACAAAAAAATCGAAAAACTTTTGCAAAACGAGGGTATCATCCGCAATCGCCTGAAAATAAATTCGGCCATTTATAATGCGCGGGCTTTTCTCGAAGTGCAGAAAGAATTTGGCAGTTTTGATAAATACATTTGGGGTTTTGTCGGCGGTAAGCCTTTGAATAATAAGGTTAAAGCGATGTCGGACGTGCCGGCGAAAACCGAAATATCTGATCGGTTGAGCAAAGACCTGCGCGCGCGCGGATTTAACTTTGTAGGGTCGACGATCATGTATGCATTTATGCAGGCAACCGGCATGGTGAATGATCATACGCGCGAGTGTTTTCGTTATAGAGAAATTAATTCACAGGGATAAAGGGGATGGAGGAGATAAAGACAATGGGAAGATAAGAAAGCAGGAAAACAGGAAAACGGGAAGATTTGATTTTTGAAATCCCTTTTATCTCTTTCATCCCTGTAAAATATTTCTTATGGATTATCCGGTAACGCAAGCCGTCAGATATTTGAGAGAGAAAGAAGGTTGATTTCGTGCCGCATCTTTATGACTATGTCGAGAAAGGCGGCACGGCGCATTCGGCGAAAGCAGCTGGGCGTGGCCGAGCACGCGGTCGTTAAGACATTGATCTTTGAGACAAGCGAGAAGAAACCGCTGATCGTGCTGATGCACGGCGACTATTCGGTTTCGACGAAAGAACTGGCGCGGCATTTGAATGTGAAATCGGTGGCGCCTGTCGAGCCGGACAAGGCGGCGAAGCTGACCGGGTATCTGGTCGGCGGGACATCGCCATTTGGAACGAAAACAAAACTGCCGGTCTATGTTGAGCGAACAATATTTGAACTCGGAAAAATTTACATCAATGGCGGCAAGCGCGGATTTTTGGTTGAGATCGCGCCAGGAATTTTGAAGGATATTTTACAGGTGGAAGAAATTGAGGTTGGGATAAAAATTGATTCGGTATAGCCACGTGCTTTAGCGCGTGGTCCTGATAGGCGAGAAGAATTTTAGCCCGTTTTAACGGGCTTGCGAAACGGCTTAAGCCAATAAAAAAGGACGCTAAAGCGCCCGGAGCATTTTTACTTGACGCTGACCACGTGCTAAAGCACGTGGCTATGTAAAAGAAAGATCTTGAGACCACGCGCTAAAGCACGTGGCAATTTAAAAAGATGCACAACATCAACAAAATTTTCTTATTCGGAATGTTTGTCTCAGCCTTGGCGCTCGGGACATCGGCCCAGGTGACAGCCATCCGCGCGGGCAAGGTGGTCGATCCGGCCACGGGTACGGTTGCCAATAACCAGATCATCCTGGTCGATGGGCAGGATATAAAAGCCATCGGCGCCGACGTGCAAATACCTGCAGGGGCAAAGGTTATAGATCTTTCTAAGCAGACCGTGATGCCGGGAATGATGGATGCGCACACGCATCTTTGCATGAACCTGCAGCACAAGCGCGATGCCGGGTACTATTACATCACCACGCTTTACGATTCTAATTCGACGCGGTCGATACAGGGAACGGTCAATGCCAAATCGATGCTGGAGTACGGTTTTACCACCATCAGGGACGTGGGCAATGAAGGAAATTATGCCTGTGTCGCGGTTCGTCGCGCGGTCGACCAGGAGCTGATACCCGGCCCGACGATGATCACCGCGGGCAGAATAATAGCGCCGTATGGCGGGCAATTTCACCTGCAGGAAGACAAGCAGGACCTGGCCACGCCGGAGTATGCCTTTGCCGACACGCGCGATGAGATGCGGAAAGCCATTCGCGAAAATCTGCACTATGGCGCGCGCGTGATAAAGATCGTGGTCGATGACCAGCGGTATATTTATTCCGTCGATGACATCAAATTTATGATCGAGGAAGCGCACGATGCCGGCGTGAAACTGGCGGCGCATTGCTGGACGGAACGCGGTGCCCTGCGCGCGGCGCAGGCCGGGGTAGACTCGATCGAACATGCGGTAAAGATCAGCGACGAAGCTCTGGCGATCGCCAAACAAAAAGGCATTCCTATCGTTCCGATCCCTTTTACCGAGATAGATGCCGTGCTTTCGGGTGAGCCGGGCAGCAATAAAGAATCCGACGAAAAAATGTTTGCCGATCCGGTGAAGCGCGCCTTAAAACAAGGTGTGACGATGGTGTGGGGGCCGGACGTCATCTTTAGCACGAAAGAATATCCGCGCGGGCGTCTGTCGATCGACACGGTAGATAACTGGGTCGCGGCGGGCATACCGGCGAACATGATCTTGCAGGCGCTGACTACGAACCCCGCAAAACTGCTGGGTGTGGACAAAGACCGCGGCGCATTAAAAGCGGGAATGAAAGCCGACATCGTTGCCGTGGCCGACAACCCGCTGGAAAAGATCACGACCGTAAAAAATGTGACGTTCGTAATGAGGAACGGGAAAGTTTATAAGCAGAATTGAAAATAGTGCGTTAAGGCACGTAGCTATTGAAAGAATGTATCAGGTAGACGAAAAAGATAGGATCAAGCAATTAAGCGATTTTCCGAAAATGGACACTGGAGATCCGTCTCCGATCGTGTTTAGCGCTGAAGGTAAATGTCTTTTAGCATATCGAATGCTGCACAATGTCGATTGGGAAAATACCAAGGTAGAAGACATGGAGCCGGAACGTGTGGCGCTGGTTGATTTTCAACATTGCTTATCGCATATCTTTGGGCATCCGAATGAAGAAGTCATTCGTGGCCACCCTCTGTATAGCCGAGGATTAAGTTGGTATGGCTTTTTTGAAGTTGAGAACTCATCGTGGATAAGAAGACAAGAACAAATAAATTCTGTACATGAGCGTCATGATAGAGAAAGGTTTTTACAAGGGCTGAGACATTTTATCATCACACTTCATGATTCAACGTTTGAATGCATTGCTGAAAAGTTTGAATTATCTATTTATGAGCAACCTGTGAATATTAAAGACGAAATGCAGCGGCGGCTGCTTGGAATTAATTAGCTGACCACGCGCTAAAGCACGTGGCTATTTATAAAGAGAGCCTGTTAAAAACAGGTTGAAAGAGTGAGAATTATGAAAGAAGCAGTGATCGTATCGGCCGTGCGCACGGCTGTGGGAAAAGCGCCGAAGGGCACTCTGAAAAATACGCGGCCGGATGATCTGGGGGCGGCGGCGATAAAAGAAGCGGTCGCGCGTGCCGAGGGACTGGACCCGGCGCAGGTCGAGGACGTGATCATGGGCTGCGCGTTTCCCGAGGCCGAGCAGGGCATGAACGTGGCGCGCACCGCGGCGATCGAAGCCGGGCTGCCGGTAGAAGTTTCGGCGATGACGGTGAACCGCTATTGCTCGTCGGGTTTGCAGACGATCGCGCTGGCGGCCGACCGCATTCGCACCGGCGGCGCGGAAGTGATCGTGGCCGGGGGCTTGGAAACGATGTCGATGATCCCGATGGGCGGAAACGTCGTGCGGCCAAATCCGAAACTGGTCGATACCTACCCGGACTATTATTTGAACATGGGGCTGACGGCGGAAAATCTCGCGCGGAAATACGAGATCACCCGCGAACAGGCCGATGAGTTTTCGCTGGGGTCGCATCAAAAAGCGGCGGCGGCGATCAAGGCGGGAAGATTTAAAGACGAGATCGTGCCGATGAACGTCTATGTCGACGAGCTGGATGAGAAAGGCCGCGTGCGCCGTAAAGAGATCGTCTTCGAAACGGACGAAGGCGTCCGTTACGACGCAACGCTCGAAGGCCTGGCGAAACTCAAGCCCGCGTTCCACGCAAAGGGAACGGTCACGGCCGGAAACGCTTCGCAAATGTCGGACGGCGCGGCGGCGGTCGTAGTGATGTCCGCCGAAAAAGCGCAGTCGATGGGACTCGCTCCGCTGGCACGGTTCGTTTCGTTTGCCACGGCCGGCTGCCTGCCGGAAGAGATGGGCATCGGACCGGTTTACGCTATCCCGAAAGCGCTGAAATTGGCGGGGTTAACCCTTGATGATATTGATGTTATCGAGCTCAACGAGGCTTTTGCGGTGCAGGGATTATCGGTGATGAAGCTGCTGGAAATGAATCCGGAAAAGATCAATGTCAACGGCGGCGCGGTCGCGCTCGGCCACCCGCTCGGCTGCACGGGAGCAAAATTGACGGCTTCGATCCTGCAGGAAATGAAGCGCCGCAACGCGCGCTACGGAATGGTGACGATGTGCGTTGGCGGTGGCATGGGCGCGGCGGGAATTTTTGAATTAATGAGTTAACAGAATCTAAATATTTAGGGTGAGTAGTATGTTACGCAGATCTTTGCATTTAGCTTTTTTGCCTACTGTGTTGGCTGTGCTGGCGCTGTCTTACTCAGCGGCATCGGCGCAGAACAGGAATGTTCGCATCGACTTTCCGCGTAATGCTTCACAGGTGACAAATAACGGCGTGATCAAGGGCTATGAGACCGTTACTTATACCTTTCGTGTCAGGAACGGTCAGAGCGTGCGGGTGAAATTAACCTCGGGAAATTCGAATGTATATTTCAGCCTTAACGGTGCAGGCGGCGCGATTCGATCGTGGGAAGGCAGCATTCACGAGAATATTGACTACAAAGTAACCGTATTTCTGTTCCGTAACGCGGCGCGCCGCGCAGCACGGGCTAATTACTCTCTCAATGTGCGGGCAGGATGGATCACTCCTTAGGATTTAACCGGCAAAAGAGCGACGGGAATTGTTGAAAGAGTAGCTACAGAGAGCACAGAGAGCATTTTTACATTGGAAGAAAATCCAGAGCAATATCTGTTATGAAAGCAGCTTTAATGATCATCGATATGCAGAAAGCATATTATGGCGGCCCGACCGTTTCGCAGATGGACGCGGCGGCGGAGTATATCAATGCGGTCATTCCTTTTTTTCGCGAAAAAGGTTACCGGTCATATGGGTCTATAACGAAGATGAGGAAGATGGCGCGGTTCCGGGAAACGAGAAGTACGAATTTATTAACGTGCTGAAACCCGGGTCGGGTGACGTAAAGATAAATAAGACTTACGGCAATAGTTTTAACAAGACCGCTGCCGACCAGGTGTTAAGAGATGCCGGAATCGATATGGTCGTTATGACGGGATTCTGCGCGGAGTACTGCGTTCTTTCGACATACCGCGGCGCAAAAGATTTGGATTATTTCCCGGTCCTGCTTAAAAACGGTATCGCCAGCGTCGCCAAAGAGAACAAGGAGTTCGTCGAAAATATCAGCGAGACGGTGACATATGGAGTGCTGCAGAAGATGATCAGCCAGGCTTAGAAATATCTCATCCCGTTGGGTGGTTAAATTTTCGGCATTCTACTAAAGCCGCGTAAAACGCAGCCACGGACCGCCCAGATACGCTAAAATGATGCGGTGACTTTGTTTGCCGCTCGTTTGCGGCGGCCATTTCAATGCAGCATTAAAGCCCGATCGGTTTTTACCGGCTTCAGCATTTCGTGTGAGTTCGCGGATCCCATCTTTATCGCGGAGTTTAAGTAAAAAAATAAAAAGGAGAATTTTTCATGAAAAAAGTGTTGATATCTATTTCAGGTTTAGTGCTGTTCATGGCGCTGATCTTTCCTGCGGCGGCACCGCCAGAAAGATTGATATAAATGATGACTTTACCCATCTCGCCGGCTGGTCGATCGAGAGCGGCGTGTTGGATAAGGAAACAGGAATCTTAACTATTGTCGTCACTGATCCATTGCATCCGTCAAAGACGATCACTGTTTCCAACGTAGACGATGAATCGGACATTACGATCGCTACGCCTTAACAGGGTGACGGGTTTCTCGAAAAAAAGAACGGTAAACTCTAAGACCGTGGCCACGAGATCACGCGAAACGGCACGAACCGAACAAAGAAATAAAACTGTGTCGTTCACCCGGCTTGAGAGACAAAGCCACTTTAAAAAATAAAAATAAAAGGACAAAATATATGCTCACTGTACCTTCCACCGGCGGCATGAATGCTTTCTTGGGAAAAGCCATCAATGAAATATGCGCGTGTAAATTTCATGATGCCGCTATTAACCATTGCGCGCATTTTGTCAGCCATGTGATCGGCTATCAATTTGGGTTCACCTGTTTCTCAATGACCGGTAAAGGAAGTAAAGAGAAAAAGGCGAATATTCGCGTGCAGGAAGTATTTCCCAGATGTAAAAGCGTCGGGAAATGGGAAAACAAACCGGCGTCGCTAATGAGCGGATTGGTTTTTATCACGCACAAGAACAACGTCAACCTGGCACAAAAGAAAATGGCAAATGTGCCGAAGAAACATATCGGCATATTTATCGGCGATAAAATATGGCACTACTCTAACACCGGGGACAAGGTGGTGACCCAAACACCGGAGCAATTTAGCCATCACTATCCCGAACCCGGAACGACGATGTATTTCGGGGAATTTGTCGAAGGATAGTGCGATTGCCGTAGTTGCGAAGTCAAAACCTGGTGGCGAGTCTAAGAGTCAGGAATTAGTCATATGTTTTGTTCGTGTCTTTTAGTGTGCTTTCGTGGCTCCAGTGTTAAACATAGATAAGCAAGGATTTAAGACTGAAACCACGAAAGCACACTAATGCCGGGAGTTTATCTTTACAGGCAAGCCAACCTTATTTTTCTTGCTGAATGAGCGCTCATTCAGTATAATGTTTGATTATTTAAAATCAGTTATTGACAAGGAAAAGTTCATGGAAGCAAAAATGGAAAAAGAATATATAAAAGGCGGCGAGTTTTTGATCGATGAAAGCGGCACGGCGGAGATTTTTACGCCCGAGGATTTTACCGACGAGCAGAGAATGATCGGTGAAACGACGCGTGAATTCGTCGATAACGAGGTCCAGCCGAATCTGCCGGCGATGGAGAAGCACGCCTGGGAAGTGGCGCGCGAGCTGGTGAAAAAAGGCCGGCGAGCTGGGGCTGCTGGGCGCGACGATTCCCGAGGAATACGGCGGGCTTGGCGCTCGACCAGACGTCGGGCGTGGTCATCGCCGAGATGATCGGCCGCGGCGGCGGTTTCGGCACGACCTTCGGCGCGCAAACGTCGATCGGCCTGCTGCCGATCCTTTATTTCGGCTCCGAAGAACTGAAGAAGAATGGATACCGAAGATCATCTCGGGCGAAGTGGTCACGGCCTATTGCCTGACCGAGAGCGGCTCCGGCTCCGACGCGCTGGGCGCGAAAACTGAACGCGAAATTGAGCGAAGACGGCACGACCTACACGCTTAACGGCGAAAAGATGTTCATCTCGAACGGCAGCTTTGCCGATGTCTATATCGTCTTTGCGAAGGTGGACGGCGAGAAAGAAAAATTCTCGGCCTTTGTGGTGGAGCGCAGCGAAAACTGCCGTCCCGGAAACGAGGAGCACAAGATGGGCATCAAGTCGTCCTCGACCACGCCGCTCATTTTGTCGCGACGCGAAAATTCCCGGCGACGAATCTTGATCGGCAATGTCGGCGACGGCGCGAAGATCGCTTTTAATATCTTGAATGTCGGACGTTTCAAACTCGGCGCTTCGGTCACGGGCGGCGCAAAGCTGGCGATCCATGAAGCGTCCGCTATGCGAACGAGCGGCGATCAATTCGGCAAAGCCGATCTCAGGCTTTGGGGCGATCAAGCACAAGCTGGCCGAGATGGCGATCCGCACGTGGGTGGCCGAATGCATCACCTATCGCACGGTCGGGATGATCGACGCCCTGATCGGCGACGGCGCGGACAGTGCAGAAAAAACTGCAGTCGATCGAGGAATACGCGGTCGAATCTTCGATCAACAAGGTCGCGTGCTCCGAGGCGCTCGATTATGTGGTCGATGAGATGGTGCAGATCTACGGCGGCTATGGCTACTCGGCGGATTACCCGGCGGAAAAGGCCTACCGCGATTCGCGCATCAACCGCATTTTCGAAGGCACTAACGAGATCAACCGGATGCTCATCCCGGGCAGCTGATGAAGCGTGCGATGAAAGGCAAGTTCGGCATTGATCCAGGCGGCCAAGGCGTTGCAGGACGAGATGCTGAACCCGCAGATGTCGTTTTGACGAAGACGAGACGGTTGCTGGCCGCCGAAACGAAAACTCGCGGAAAACGCCAAGAAGGTCGCCCTGATGGTGCTCGGCACCGCGGCGCAGAAATATATGATGGAGCCTGCCGAACAGCAGGAAATTTTGCTCAATGCCGCGGACATCATCATGGACGCTTACCAGATGGAAACCGCCGATCCTGCGCGCGCAAGAAGCTGGCCGAAGCGAAGCGAAGTAAGCTGCGGCGCGGCAGATCGACATGGCGCAGGTTTTTTGCAACGACGCCATCCAGCGTATCGAGATGAAAGCAAAAAACACTATCGCCGCGATGGCCGAAGGCGACGAAGTGCGCACCCTGCTCGTCGCGCTGAAACGCTTTACGAAGAACAATTCGCCGGTCAATACGATCGCCGCCCGCCAGCGGATCGCCGATACGCTGATCGGGGCAAATAAATACGTGTTTTAGTGGATAATTGATAACGTATAGTGATAGTGAGGAAAAGCCGGATGAATTTTATTTCGTCCGGCTTTTTTGTATCAACCAATACGCAATTTGTGACATCATAGTGACCGCGACTTGCTTTACCCGATTTCAGGCGCTCTCTCCCGCGCTTTTCCAAGGAGAAAAATGAAAAAATTGTTGAAAGCCGGCATCATTTTGGTGCTTGTCCTGTTAGTGAACGCGCAGGCTTTTGCCGCTTTAATGGACGAAGGAGAGTTTCGCAATTCAAGCGGAAACACCATCGGTTATATGAAAGAAGACGGATCGGTAAGAAATTCCTCGGGCAACACGATCGGGTATTTTAAATCCGACGGCTCGGTGCGCGATAAAAGCGGAAACTCGATCGGCTCGATTGAGAGCGACGGCAGCATTCGCGACAGCAGCGGCAACACGATCGGCAAGGTTGACCGGGATGGTAATGTCAGAAATAAAAGCGGTAATTCGATCGGAAAAGTGGACAGCGGCGGGTCGGTCAGGAATTCGAGCGGAAACTCGATCGGCTCAGCCAAAGGCATTTCGGCTGAGCACGCTGCGGCTTTCTTCTTTTTCTTTTTTACTGATCTGGTATGAGTTCTTGGCCGCGAAGAGGCGCAAAAGTCACAGAAGAGAACACAGAAATCCTTATGCCTTCTGCGCTTTTTTGCGGCAATTGATCATTGCGTGATGTCACGGTCGCGCCTATTATTAAACGGTGAAATACGATGTGATCATCATCGGCGGTGGTGCGGCGGGCTTGTTTTGCGCGATCGAGGCGGGCAAGCGCGGCCGTAAAACGCTGGTAATTGAGCACAATGCCGAGGCCGGCCAAAAATAATAATATCCGGCGGCGGGCGCTGTAACTTTACGAATATCGATACGAGTGCAGAGAATTTTGTATCTGAAAATCCTCACTTCTGCAAATCGGGGCTGGCGCGCTACACGCCGGACGACTTTATCAAGCTGGTAAAAAAACATCACATCGAATTTTATGAAAAAAAACTGGGGCAGCTTTTTTGTCGGGAGACTTCGCGGCTGATAGTGGAAATGCTTTTGAAGGAGTGCAGCGCCGCGGGCACGAAAATAATTACCGGCTGCGCGGTCAAAGAAGTAAATAAAGGCCGTGAATTTTTGCTCAGAACCGGCAAAGGCGAATTTTCTTGCGACAGTCTTGTAATCGCGACCGGCGGGTTATCGTTTCCAAAGATCGGCGCCACGGCTTTTGGTTATGAAATAGCCGGACAGTTTGGCCTGGCCCGAACCGAAACGCGGCCGGCCTTGGTGCCGCTTGTAATTGCAGGCAGTAAAGATTTTAAGAGTCTGGCTGGGGTTTCGATCGAGGCAGTAGTTGCGGCTGTGTCTGGCGGAAAGCGCCGGTTTCGCGAAAATATCCTGTTCACTCATCGCGGACTTTCCGGGCCGGCCGTTTTGCAAATCTCGAATTACGCGGTGAGCGGTGAAGAGATCGTGATCGACCTGCTGCCGGATTTGGACGAAGGCGAGTTTGTCGAGGCGGCGGCAAAAAGCGAGCGCACGCTGGAAAATTTTCTTGGTAAATTTTTACCCAAACGCTTTTCGGAAGTTTTTGCGGCGCAAACTTTTCCGAACAGGGCGCTGAAAAAATTGACGAGATCTGAGATAGAGTCGATCGGCAGCGATCTGAAAAACTGGCGGATAAAAGTTGCCGGTAACGAGGGTTACGATAAAGCGGAGGTTACGCTAGGCGGTATTTCGACCGGCGAACTTTCTTCGCAAACTATGGAAGCGAAAAAAGTGCCGGGGCTTTATTTTATCGGCGAAGTGGTCGATGTCACCGGCTGGCTGGGCGGTTATAATTTCCAGTGGGCCTGGGCGTCGGGATATGCCGCGGGGCAGGCGGCGTGAATAGTAAATAGTGGATAGTGAATGGTGAATAGTGATTAATGATTAATGATTGAAGAGTCTGGTTTGAAAGAGTAACGGATGAAGATTAAAAAAGATATTCTAGAGCCGTTGCCGGGATTTTCGCGGGAGATCGGTTATTACCTGGCGGCGTGGAATAAAGCGCGGGCCTACACTCGCCAGTTTGTCGAGGACCTCAGCCCGGAAGAGTTGGCCCGCAGAGTTTTGCCGGGCATGCATTCGATCGGCGCGCTTACGCTGCACCTTGGCGAGGCGGAATTTTACTGGATGCAGCTCGTGGTGGCAAAGAGAGAGGTAAGCGAAGAAGAAAAGAAATTTGCTCACTGGTGCGACACCTTGGAAGCTGACTTTGATAGGGGATATACTGCTGAGTATTGTATGGGCAGGCGAGAGAAGGTTTCGCAGATGACCCATGGGTTTTTATGTGAAAAAACCGACGCGGACCTGGAAGTGCTGCACTTGCGTGATGATTTTGGTGCGCCCCTGGAGCTAAACTTGCGTTCCATTTTGCAGCGGATGATAGATCATGAAGCCCATCACCGCGGGCAGATCGCGATGATAAAACGCCTTTTACGGGGAGGGGAAACGGCAACCAAATGAGCGGGAAATATCGAATAGAAAAATGGGCGGCTTCCGATGCCCCGACAGGAAAGGCTTTGCGCACGCAGATGGAGGCCGACGGGTACAGCGTGTTTGAATGGAGCGACCGCCCGGGCATCACTTATGGAATGCACCGGCACGACGACGACCAATCGCATTGCATCATCAGCGGGCAGATAGAATTTACCGTGGAAAATGAAGGCACTTTTATACTGGGCCCAGGCGACCGCGATTTTCTGCCCGCCGGAACGCTGCACTCGGCGCGCGTCGTCGGGGAAGAAGTTGTTTTTTACCTGATAGGGGCAAAGAATTGATGTTTATTAAAATGGATCTCACTTATCGGAAAACAACTATCAGCTTTTAAGTAGTAGGTCAGTTTGAAACTTCTTAAGTCCCCAACGGGGACAAAAGAAAATAGCCCAGGGTAAGTGAGCGAAGCGAGCGCCACCCTGGGTATCGGGATTCCCAAAACGATTTTAGCCATGAAGGGGCGGCACAACCGATTAGGTTCTGCCGCCCCTTCATGGCTAACAATTCAAATTGATCGCCGTCACCCAGGGCTGAAGCCCTGGGCTATTATCACCAGTCCGCTATGCGGACATACCGTTTTCAAATTTACCCACTCACTTTTAGTTTCCGTTGACATTTTATAGCCATTAAAAAGCCGCGGCGAAAATTCACTGCGGCTTTTGCTTCGAAGAACTAATTGGAGGATTAGTATCTGCGATTGTAGTAAGTCTTTTTCTTCGGTTTGATGCCATAGCTATAAACCGCCGCGCCGCCGCCGCCGATCAGGGCGCCTAAAGCAGCACCTTTTTTACCACCGACCAAAGCGCCTATGATGGCTCCCGCGCCGGTCCCGACGCCGATGTTGATCAGGTTACGGTGTTTGCTATAAGTGCTCGGCTTTTTATAAACGCGCTGATTGTAGGCGCGCTGGTTATAATTGCGGCTGCTGTTGTAATATCTGCCGGTTTGCGCGCTCGCTGTCGTAACTGAAAACGGCAGCATTACTGCCATCATGGCGATCATTATGAATGTTGCTATTAATCTCTTTTTCATCTCTCTAGTCTCCTTTTCTCCAAAATCCGTTAACCGGTGAGGAGAGAACCTCGCTTGTTTTTGTAACGATCGATCCGTTTCGTCCGTTTCGTTCGTTACGGGGATAAGATGAGCGGGATTTATCATAGCGTTGCCAAAAATATTTATTTTTGTGCCGCTAAACTCAATTATACCAAATAGTTAGGTGCACGCACGATTTCGTGTATCTTTACTGTGAACGCAAAAAAGCCGCGTACGAATGAACTTACGCGGCTTTAACCTTACAAAATATTACTGCTTACTAGTAACGTCTCTTGATATAGTGTCTCTTTTTCTTTTTGATCTTGTAGGTGTACACGGCACCACTTCCGGCGCCGACGCCGGCACCGATCAAAGCGCCTTTTCTACCACCGGCGAGCGCGCCGATCACTGCGCCTGCTCCCGTTGCTAAACCGATATTAGAAGCATTTCTATGCCTGCGGTAAAAACTCGGTTTCTTGGTTGTCCTATGAACTTTTCCACGTCGATCGCGATAGTAATAATATCTAGTCTGCGCTTCGGCCGAAGTGGCCAGAAACGGTATCATTCCTACCAGCAAAAACAGCGCTATGAACGCCGCCATTATTCTCTTTTTCATCACAATTAAAACTCCCCCTTTGGATTTTCGGGCAATAATTTACCCGGAATACCGTTTATGACAGCAATAAGCGTTCCTCCGGTATGTATAGATCCAAACATTTTGTTATGAACCGCAAAAATATAGTGATAAGGCTAATCATTGGCTAAGTTACACCCGGTAAATAAAAACGCCAGCAAAAAACCATGGCCCGTCCTTTACGACTTGCCATGGTCCTTTGTTATACCATTTCGTCAGTTTTGTACGGTTTTAGAACCCTATCGTAAAACTGACGTGGCCGCGGCTGCGCCTGTTGTACGGCCGGTAACCGTAGTTGTTATATACTCGGCGGACCGGGCGCCTGACTACGTAATAGTTTGGCGCGTAATAGGTTCGCGGATAGTATGCCGGAGCATAATACCCGTTGTTTCCACCATAGTTTCCACCATAATAAGCGCGCCTGTTGTTTCGTCGCCCACGATCTCCGCGATAGCCGTGATCTCTGCCCCTGTCATAGCGAGAATAGGAATGACCGCGACGGTTGCAGCTGTCATACCTCTGCGCCAAAACAGGAATAGCGATCGCCATCAAAAACATCAGGACGAACACACCGATCAGTTTCTTGAACATACAGATTTCCCCTTCCATTTCTTAAGATCTCAGGAGAGTCTCGTTTAGGAGAGATATTTATTATTTCAAAACAAGAGGGCTATACAGAAAATCATAGCGCGCCGGTTCAGAGAAGGCAAGCAGAAATTTACCGCTTCGTTTTTGTATACTTCGTGAGAAATTTTGCCGGAATACCGACCCAGTATAAACTCTGCAGGAAAAGCCAGCCGGCCATCTTCCAAAAAAACGGGCGGTCGGTAAAGCGGCGCTGCGAGATGGTGACCTTTTGCGCAAGGTGGATAAACTCACCGGTCTTTCGCAGCCGCTTGTAGAGAGCGACGTCGGCAAACATACCGTAGGCGGAACGAAAACCACCGATCTTTTCATAGAAACTGCGCCCGGCAAATATAGCCGAATCGCCATAGACCATATCCATTGTCTGCAGATAGGGGTAAAGCCGGTTGAGGAAACGCGCCCAGCGGCTTTCGCCGTCAAAAAGTATTTCGAAGTTGCCGCCTGCCACTTTGCTGTATTTCATCACGCTTTTTATTTTCGCTCCGCAGCCCTGCATCGGGCGCGTGTCCGCGTGAATGAACCAGAAAATATCGCCTTCGGCGTGCAGCGTTCCTTCGTGAAGCTGCTTGCTGCGGTCGGCTTCGCCGGTTTTTATCAGCTTGAGTTTTTTCAGTCCCGTGTGAGCTTCGATTATCTCTAGCGTCTTATCGGTGCTGCCGCCATCGACAATGACAACTTCCGACACGTTCACCAATCGCGACAGTGCGTCGAGAGTTTTCTTGATGATCAGTTCTTCGTTGAAGGTTGGGATGATGACGGAAATTTCCATAACGCGATTTCGAAAGAAGATTAACACATTCTTTCGGTCAAATGGAATTTATTGCTAAGATGCAGAAAACCCTGGCTAAAAAGCCAGGGGCAGTTTATAAGGGACAATTGATGCCTGATCTATTTCTTCGCCACGGTCTGAGCGTCAACAGCATTTTCAATTTTCGCCAATTGATAAACAGCTTCGAGCATTTGGCGCTGGCGATAGCCGCCGCTTACGGCATCGGCTTCGAGGCAGATGTAGGAAATGTTTTGCTGGGCCGAATAAACCGAAAGCGAGCCGTCATCGACGCTGCATTTTTGAGAATTCAATTTGGCGGCGGATTTTTGCACCACCACGTTAAAACCTTTTTCGGCAAAGTAGCCGACGTATCGCGGGCCCGACAGGAAAACAAAATTATCCTGGTCGTCTTCGGTGTTTGAAAGATAAACGCCGTCGGCCTGGTCCTGGAAAATTCCGTGGGCCAGCTCTTTTGAGAAAGATGCCTTGACGAAAGCATAAGCCGTCAGGTCGCCCGGCTTTGAACTTTCAGCTTTGGAATCGACATCGGTATTGTTATGAACCGCGACGAGAAATTTTCCGTCTATACGGAGCAGGTCCAAAACACCGGCGGCAAACGACGCGACCGCAGCGTCGACTTCGGAAAGACTCGCGTTGCAGCTCCGGCCGTTGGCGGTAAAGATGCGATTGGGATCGATCGTGTAAGTTTTGCCGTTCGCGGTAAAAGTAATGTAACGCGCCGGGCTGCCCTTGGCGTCGTAAGATTCGATCTCGATCAAACGGCCGCCGTATTTTTCGATATATTCTTTGGCCAGATCTAACCCGGTTTGTTCATTGTGGTGCGGCGCGATAAAAGTTAACCCGAACCGGCGTTCTCATAAATATTGACCTGCACGGGCGTTTCGCCCAGCACCATTTTTCGTGAAGTCTTCACACCAGCGCCAAAGACGGACACAGCACCCGACAGCGCCAGCAAAAATAAAATAAATAATGTCGATAATGACTTTGATCTCATAAAAGTTTTTTCTTAATGACTCCCCCAATATGTAAGGCGAAGTCCTGAAAGAAATAAGACCACTTATTTGAATGTTTTTTGCTGAGATAATTGCAGTAATTTATTGGCTTTGCCTCTAAAGTCCCAATTCTAAATTAGTAAGCTCGCTGAATTTAAAGGATCGACTTTACCTGGGAGCGCAGGCAAGATGCCTGCGCTCCCAGGTAAAGCCGAATGTTTTACAGATAACTTGTTTGCTTATAAAACTCCGAGACTCCTTCGACTTTAGAGGGCAAAGCCTAATTTATTGGTTTGTAATAAATAGCTTGACAATACTCGTTATAACAACTATTTTTATCTGGTGCCCGAAGATCTGCGAATAGAAATCAAGCAAAATAAGCCTTTTTCCAGTTTGGAAGAGGAGGTTTTCCTTAATTTGCAGAGAACGCCAATGTTTTGACCGGAAAGATCTCTACGGTGCTCAAACCTTTTGAGCTAAGCCATATACAATACAACGTGTTAAGGATATTGCGCGGCAGCGGTAAAGGCTTGGCCTGCAGCGAGATCGGCGAGCGCCTGGTAACCAGGGACCCTGATATCACTCGTCTGCTTGACCGTTTAGAAAAGCGCGGGCTGATCAGGCGGGAGCGTTATGCGCGCGACAAACGGGTAATAATTGTCCGGATCACCGAAGCCGGAAGCGAAGTTTTACAAGCCCTGGACGCTGATATAGACCTGGCGCCGAGAAAGCTTCTGGGGCATCTTGGTAAGGAAATGCTGGAAAAGCTCAACGCTCTACTGATCCTGGCTAGAAAATAATTGTTATAACGAATACATATGAAACTCTCAAAATCCGCATATTTAAGTTATCTCCAGTGCCCACGGGAATTTTGGCTGCAGCACCACAAACCGGAGCTGTTCACCGCGCCGGACAGCGTGGGAGTTAAGCATCTGAAAGAAATGGGTTACCGGGTGCAGCTTCTGGCGCAGGAAATGTTTGAGCGAGGCGCTTATCGCGGCTGCGAATTTGAAAAGAGTTTTGAAACCGAGCAGTTTATTGCGAAAGCCGACATCTATGCCGATGGCTCTATCTACGAAGTTAAATCTTCGGGCAGCGTCAAAGATGAGCATATTTACGATCTGGCTTTTCAGAAAGTGGCGGCGGAAATGGCGGGAACGCCGATTGGTAAAACTTTTCTCGTTCACGTCAATAAGGAATACGTCAGGCAGGGAGAGATCGAACCGGAAAACCTTTTGAAAATTGTCGATGTGACGGAATTGGTAGATGAGAAGTTAGCGGAAACAAAAGTACACATTTCAAACGCGCTGCGATATCTGGAAACCGAGCCCGATAAAAATATCGCCGGTTACTGCGGCGACAAACTCGGCTGCACGTTCATCCAGCATTTTCACACAGACCTGCCCGAATATACGATCTTTGATATCAGTAATCTTAAGGCGGAAAAGATCGGCCGGCTGCTGGAAATGGGGATACTGAATATGCTCGATGTTCCGGACGATCTTGAGCTTACGCCGCGCCAGCGCCGGCAGGTCGACATCGTGCGTTCCGCCGAGCGTTATGTTTCCGCGGCAGAGATCCGGGAAAAGCTCGGCGCGCTGGAATACCCGGTCTATTTTCTTGATTACGAAACGGTCAATCCGGCAATCCCTATCTATGACGGCTACCGGCCGTTCCAGGTCGCGACGTTCCAGTTCTCGGTTCATGTATTGGAAAGTGACGGTGAGGAACCAGCGCACTATGAGTTTCTCGCGGACGTAGGGCCAGACCCGACGTCGATACTTTTAACGGCGCTGCGCGAAGTAATAGACGAAGCGCGGGGAACGATCGTCGCATGGAGCGCCTACGAAAATACGAACAATAAAAATATGAGCGGGCGGTCGCCGGAGTTTGCCGGGTACCTTGATTCCGTAACACGGCGGACGTTCGATCTGATGGGGATCTTTAGCAAAGGGCTTTACATCGACCCGAAATTCAGGGGAAGTTATTCGATAAAAAATGTGCTGCCCGTTCTGCTGCCGGAAATGACCTATGAACATCTGCGAATAAAGGAAGGCATGGCCGCCGCGGCTATGTGGCTTCGTTTGCATGACGGGCAAATGCCCGAAGAAGAGCGGAGCGGCATACGCGATGGCCTTTTGGAATATTGCGCGATGGATACGCGGGCGATGGTTGAGATATTCAAAATGTTAAAGAGCGAGTTTTGTGGATAAGAATGTCCTTTTAATAAAGGCGCGGTTATCTTATTATTTATTAACAAACAGCAACATAAAATGTGACGGCAGATGCCGTCATGACAGCCGGCCAGGGCGCCGGCGCTACATGAAGAAAGGGTTTTAAGAAATGAAAAGAGTTTTATTATTTGCGATGTTGGCGCTGGGCGGAGCGCTTGTTTTTTCTATGTTCACAACAGCGAAAACGCCGTCGTTGGCGGAAAGTTTTGCCGCCGCTAAACCGGATGCTACGGGTGCGTCGGGGACCTATACTTTTGACAAAGCGCACACGTTCATCGGGTTTAAGGTGCGCCACATGGGCTTGATCGAAGTGCCGGGATTCTTTCGCGATTTCACCGGCGCGGTCACCTATGATGCGGCCGATGCGAGCAAATCTTCGGTCACCTTTACCGCCAAAGCGACGAGCATTGATACGGGCATCGCGCCGCGTGATAATCACCTGCGCAGCGCCGATTTTTTTGACGTGGCAACTTTTCCGGACGTCACTTTCACCAGTACCAAGATCGAAAAGAAGGGCAAGGTCTGGATGGTGACGGGTGATTTTAAAATGAAAGACGTGACCAAATCGATCACTTTTCCTTTCGATATTTACGGATTTGTGAAAGGCCAGAATGGAAGCACGCGGATGGGTATCGGCGCGGAAACGACGATCAACCGCCAGGAATATAACGTTAAATACAACAATAAACTGCCGGACGGCACTTCGGCGGTGGATGATAATATCAAGGTCGTTCTGCAGATCGAAGCCAATTTGCCGGGCCCGCCAAAACCCGCAGCGTCGCCGGAGTAAGAGAAAATTCTTCAGGTCAGTAGCGTCGCCGTAAGGCGATGCGTCGTTATCACTGTAACATCACGCATCGCCTTACGGCGACGCTACTGACAGGAATTTTATTTCTTCAGTAAGACCACCGGCGCCTGTTCGGCGTTGCGTATCTTGATAAAGAAATCTTTTACGCTCGCATATTTATCGGCTGGTATCCGCGCCGAATTCAATACCATATTACGCGTGAAAAGAAGGCTGCCTTCTTTTACCTGGTAGCTATTGGAATATTTTCCGAAAGCTGTTTCCAGGATGACAGGGTCGGGCATTTCGTCAACCGTGAAGCTGGCCGGAAGTTTGATCGTCGAGGTTTCGGTAAAAGAATAGGGATCGAGCACTACCGGGCTGGTGCGGGTAGGTTCGGTCAGCCAGAGGGAATTCAAGCGGCTGACGACCGCCGGTTTAAAGATCATCAGGCGCCCCTGCATTAACTGAGCGTAGGAAGGCGCGGTAAGTTCGACGTCGAGTTCAAAACGCCCTTCGGCGATCTTATCGACCGGGCTTATCTTGCTCAAACGCGCGGTGGAGATGCCGTTGACGATCCATTGTTCGATCCTTTTATTGTAATCCGGCGGTGACAAAAGACGCTTCAATGCCCGCTCGCTGACGGCTGCCTGGCCGACTGAGCGTTCACGAATAACACCCTGCAGGTTGCCGTCGACGTCAAGGGTCAATTCGGTAAAGCGATCAAGCTTGTTGGCTTCGGGCGGGGTGACCGGCATTTTACTCAGGGTGCCGTCGTCACCGGCCAGTATCAGGGCCAGGCTGCCCTGCAGGCTCTCCGGAAGATCGCCGACCGGGGTATAGGGGTCGGTCGCGTCAAAGATCAAAAGCCTTCCCAGCTTCGGATGATCGATGACGGTCGCGGCCTGCGATGCGGCGCTTAGCTTAATGGCAATGATGCAGTGATTGAATTGTCCCGGCGACGCCCACTCTTCCCGCACATAGGTAGGATCACCCGCATAGATAGCAACCGGATAGGCTTCGATGCCGAGGCTTTTCAGCATCGCCCGCATCAGATTTGCTTTATCCTTGCAATCGCCATAACCCCGGCTAAGGACCAGGTTTGAAGCGCGCGGCCGGATGCCGTTTCCGTAACCCACGCCGATATCGATCGAAATGTACTGGAGATTCTGCACAAAGGCGGCGATAGCCTGAATTCTTTCCAGCTCGGTTTTGGCATTTAAGGTGAGTTCGCGTGCCTTGCCGGCTACCGCATCGTCCACCACTACCTGCGAACTGTGCAGATCGGAAACCCAGCGGGAAACTTCTTTCCAACCGGTAAAATTCGGGCCGGTCGCGCCGGCGGTATTCTCCGAAAAGTAATTGACCGTCAACCGCGGGGCAAGATTGCGGACCGACGGCGAAGCGGGCTCCGGCGGGATCGGCGCAAGGTTGTCCAATTGCCAGGTATATGTAGAACCATTAACCTGCGGCTGAACATCAGTATGGTTAAAAGTTACGCTCGATGCCTTCCAGCCGGCAGGAAGCGACAGGGTGTAGCGTGACGAGAGCGTCGGCAGGCGGCCCTGAAAGGTCCACGTGTCCTGGAAAAAAAGCGGGCGCTCTTCACTGGTTATCTGGTAGCCGAAAACCGCCCCGGAATCGGCATCGTCCGATGCGTTGATGCTCTTGATACGGCCTTCGTTATAGACATCATCAGGGTCTGAGATCATGTCGAGAATAGCGTTTTTCTCGTATTTTTTGGTAGTGCCGTCAGGACGGATGAGCCACCCGTTCATATCCCGGACCTTTCCCGTACTCACCAGGTAAAAGACGGTAGCCCGCGCCAGCCTCCGGCCGTCTTTGTTTAATATCCGGATAGCGTAAGTTTCGGTGACAACCAGTTTTCCATCGCTGCCATAGACGGTTTGCTGTTCGTTTCTCAGTACGACGGCGGGGACATCCTTATCGTAAACCGGAGGTTTTAATGAAGCTGCCTGCATCAACCAGCCGGGAGTCTCATCACCGGCCAGAGCGGTGCCGATCAAAAAGACATTCAAAAAAAGCAGAAAAAACAATCGGCGTTTCATAAAATTTTCCTCAACTTACTGGTTCTGTTTAAGAGTGATAGCGTGTGTGTCGGCTTTGTAAAATCCGTCAAACAATCCTTTTAGCGAATTATAGGATTCCGGCGGAAAATAGACATTCCCCCCGGCCCCGAAATAAAAGTTTCTGCGATATGTCAGAAGGTTGGCCTGTTTATCAAAATTCATTGAAACACGCAGGCTGCAGATCTTACTCTGATCCGTGACCTCCGCCGGGGAATCGGCATTGTCGAGGTCGTAACCCGCGGGTAATTGAATTTGAATATCGTCGATTTCCGCCCAGGAATAAGGGAAGGAAATACTATTTATCCGGGTAGCGGCGCTAAAGGCCGGCTTTACCCCGTATTCGAAAAACCCCGGCTGGACGAACAGGCGCTTTCCCGTCTTCTGCGCGTAATTGGGTACGCGAATGTTAAAGGAATAGACCAGCGGTTTTGAGTTGTCATCAAAATTCTCGATGGAAATATTGGTAACTTCCGCCGAGCTCATCCGCGCTTTGACATCGTCTTTAATGATGTCTTCGCGTTTCACCGCCGAAGCGTCAAACTCGTCACGCCGCCGCAAGATCGCGGGATGGCCGTTATATTCCAGCTTGACGGTACCTTCGAGAGTGCCGTCTTCGGACAGCTTAAGTCTACCTGATCTTCGCTGGATAGATCCGCCCGGTTCGGTAAGCGGAATGCGGATCCAGGTGTATCCGCTCCCTATCATCATCGCATTTACGGCTTCTTCATACCAGACCAGCCGTCCGAAAGGAATGTAGGGAGTTCCGGGATCGAACATCTTCCATTTGCCGCCTACTTTAACCGTCATGGCGGCGGGATGAAGAAAAGATCTAAAAGGATATTTTTCACGGTCAAAGAAATTCTCACTTCGATCGCCGGAGAGGATCACACCTACCTCATACCCCGATGCAAAAGCCAGCGATCCGAACAGGAGGTTGATCTGGAACGAATTTCCCGCTCCTTTTTTAATTGTGTCCTCGGCTGTGTCATCGGAAATTTTTTCCCGCTGTTCCGGAGTGAAGGACCGATCGAAATTTATATTTTTGATCTGCTTCTGAGCGTAGTCGTATAACCGGCGAAGCTTTTCTTCGTCCGTGGCGGCGCCCGCCGTGATCTCCGCGGCTTTTTGCTTAACCGCCTTGGAAGGATTGCTGACGCGCCCTTTCAATATATATTCAAATGTAAGGCTGAGATTAGCCCAGACCAATGTCGAAGCGAAGGTCCGGTACGAAGCGTATGCCCAGCGGCGCACCTCATCCTCGGGCGGCATATAAGGTTCCGTTTTGAAAGCAGGGACGTTATTCATCGTGGCGACGTAAAAATCCTTGCTGTTGGGGTCCTGGGTGAACAGGGTGGTGTCAGGGATATTGTAATAATTAAAACTCATGGTATATCCCTTTTGCGGCCGAATGTAATACGCCGCTTTTTGCATCGGAATATCACGTTGAAACAAGAGCCTTATCCCATTGGCCCACGAGTCCTTAAAAACTTCCTTATACTGATACTCAACTATAACACCGGGTTCTATTCCGGGAACGGCGAAAGACTTGGCCATAACTTTTACTTTCCCGGCCTTAACGATCTCGCGTTCATAAATGTCACCGGGCGCAAGATCGACGATCGTGCCGTCAGGCTTGATGACCCTGGCCGCTACGTCCTCAACGCTTTTGCCCTTGGTAAAAGGAATATCGAATTTACTGAATTTCTCACGCCCGCGCTCGGTAAATATTTTTACCCTGACGTAATGATCGTAAGAAACTTTGCTTTCTTTTTTATCATCGACACGCACTTCCCAAAAGATCGCTTCGGCATCGGCGTCGGCCTCGACCTTAGGGGTTTTCATCTGCAGTTCTTCCTGAGTTACCGGACGCCATTCCACGGGCCCGTCCCCGCCCCCGCCCCTGCCCCCGCCGAAGAGGTGTGCCGGAATAAAAAGAACCGCGCAAGCCAGACAGGCGAAACGAAGTAAAAATTTCATAAAAGTATCACGATCTGTAAAGCTAATTCCTTTACTGCTTCTGCTTTAATGTCAGGGCCTGAGTGTTGGATTTATTGAACATTTCGAACAAAGTTTTTAGCGGCATATAATTATCCGGCGCAAATAAAACATTCCCGCCGCCGCCGAACGAAAAATCACGCTTATAGACCACCGCATTGGTCTTCGGGTCGAAACTCATCTTAAATTGAAGTACGCCGATCTTTCCCGGGTCGGCGACGGGGGCCGGCACGTCCGCGCTGTCCAATTCATAACCTGCGGGCAGCGTGATCTCAATATCATCCGCCTCTGACCACGGATAGTGAAAAAAGATCGGATATTTTCGCGAAGAAGAAGCAAAGGTCGGATTTGCCCCGTATTCAAAAA
Source organism: uncultured Acidobacteriota bacterium (assembly GCA_963766895.1). Lineage (GTDB taxonomy): Bacteria > Acidobacteriota > Blastocatellia > Pyrinomonadales > Pyrinomonadaceae > DASYKT01. The sequence continues at coordinate 232,745 of CAVYCB010000002.1, read as the reverse complement.
CACCGGGCTGGAAAAACATGCGCTTACCGGTCTTCTGGGCGTAATTTGGAACCTTGAGTTTATATTGATAGGTGAATGGCTTTTCCGGATCGTTAACATTTTCAATAGAGATATCCGAGACCTCAGCCAATCCCATCTGTTTTTTGAGGGATTCTTTTAATATTTCCTCTCTCCTATTAACTGATTCCTTATAGTTTTCGGTCTTATTTATCTGCGACAAATGGCCGGAATATTCGATCCTGACAGTTCCTTCCAGGGTCCCGTCTTCGCTTAATTTGAACCTGCCGTTCCTTTTAGCGACGGAGTTTTGCGGCTCCGAAAACGGGGTCTCGGTGGTGAGAAAGTCTTTGTAGCCCAGCAGCAGGACCGCCGTATCCTCTTCGTTCCAGGTCAGCATCCCGTAGGGAACAAACATGCTTCCCGGATCAAAATAGCGCCAGCGCCCATTGATCTTGACCGCGATCGCGGAAAAGTGAATGAACGATTCATGCGCCTGGTTCGGGTTAAAGAATTTTTCGCTGCGGTTGCCGCCAAAGGCCAGCCGCGCCTCAAAACCGGCAGCGGTCGCCAGCGAAGCGAACAGTTCATTGATATCGACAGCGGTGCCCTGCAGTTTCTTATAAGTATCGGCGGTGGATTTGTTGGGTTTGATCTCTTCTTTTTGCTCATCGGTAAGCTGCGTATCAAAAGTAATGTTCTTGATCTTGGTTTTGCAAAAAGTGAAGAGCTTGGCGATCTTTTCTTCCGGGTCGGTAATACCGCTGACAATGCTTTCGGTCGCGGTTTTGATGTCCTTGCCGGGTTTGAGCGTATCCTTTATCTCCCAGTTGCGGGAGATCGCTCCACCGGCCCGCGACCAGAAATCGCTCGACGTGCCTTTAAGGTCCGTTTCATAATAAACCAGCAGCCAGGAACGAACTTCATCTTCCGGGGGCATTTGCGGCTCAGCTTTGATGGCCGGAACGTTCTGCATGCTCGCGCGGTAGAATCCGTCTTTGTCCTTGATGAACTTGTTCTCCATATTGAACGTCAGGTAGCGGACGCTGCCGGCGGGTTTGAAGTAATAGGAGATATTTTCGATCGGCACATCATGCTGAAAGACCATCCGCATGTCTTCGGCCCAGCCGTGCGCGAAAACTTCCGAGTAGCGGTATTCGACGATCACACCGGGTTCGATATTAGGAACGGCGAACGACTTGGCTTTGACCTTGATCTTGTCCGTCTTGATTATTTCCCGTTCAAAAACATCGGCCTTGCTTAATTCAACGATAGTGCCGTCAGCCTTGATCACACGCGCCATTATGTCTTTGATCTTTACGCCTTCCGGAAAGGGAATATCGTGTTTGCTGTACTTTTCCCGGCCGCGTTCGGTAAAGATCTTGACCCGGATATAGTGCTTCATCACCAGGCTCTGCGGGTCGCTGTCGTCTACCCTGACCTCCCAGAAGATGACTTCAGCATCGGCATCGGCTTCGACCTTGGGGGTTTTCATCTCCAGCTCGGCCGGTGTGACCGGACGCCAGTCGTTATCGCCGCCGCCCAGAACGGCGGCAGGAAGACACAAAAGTAAGAAAAGAATAAGCTTAAAAGTCATTCGGAGGGTGGACATAAATTTTGTAAAAACCTTTCAGGACGGCTAAGAAAAAGAGAAGAACTAACTTCAAAAAAATACCACTTTAACTGAAGTCAGCGATCATCAGTTGCCGGGGAAACAACGCATAATACACTAGAGGGGGTATGGGCGCAAGACAAAATGTGTCGGCTCGCGCAATAAATTTTATGGTACAATTAACATTAAAGCATTTTAATTTAAGTATATTTTATCTAACTTAGTTAAATAGGAGAGTTAAGTTAATGGCTATCGAACTGAGTAAAATTCAGGAATATCTGGGCAGTGACGCCGATACTTTGCTGAATCATACTTGTAATACTATTTCCAAAGACGATGTACATTTGCCTGGCGGGGATTTTATCGACCGGGTCTGGCTTTATTCGGATCGTAACCCCAACGTTTTGCGTTCTTTACAGTCATTATTTGATACCGGAAGGCTGTCGGGGACCGGGTATCTGTCGATCCTGCCGGTCGATCAGGGTATTGAACACAGCGCCGGCGCCAGTTTTGCGCCGAATCCGGCTTACTTTGACCCTGAAAATATAGTTAAACTTGCCATCGAAGGGGGCTGCAACGCAGTTGCCTCGACCTACGGCGTGTTGGGCACCGTCGCGCGGAAATTCGCCCACAAGATCCCGTTCATTGTAAAGATCAATCACAATGAGCTTTTAACCTATCCGAACAAATTTGACCAGGTAATGTTCGGCACGGTCCACCAGGCGCGCGATATGGGCGCGGTCGCGGTGGGTGCGACGATCTATTTCGGCTCGGATGAATCGACCCGTCAGATCACAGAGGTGGCAGAGGCTTTTGCCTACGCGCACGAACTGGGCCTGGCAACGATCCTCTGGTGCTACCTGCGCAATTCGAAATTCAAAACCGCGGAAGGCGATATGCATACGGCCGCCGATCTGACGGGGCAGGCAAATCACCTCGGCGTGACGATCCAGGCGGATATCATCAAGCAGAAATTACCCGAGCGAAACGGCGGCTATACGGCTTTGAACAAAGAAGGCAGCTACGGTAAGTCGCACAAAAAAATCTATGACGAACTGACGACCGACAACCCGATCGACCTCGTCCGCTACCAGGTGGCGAATTGTTATATGGGACGCGCTGGTTTGATCAATTCCGGCGGCGAGTCAAAAGGCGCGAGCGACCTGGCGGACGCAGTGCGCACGGCCGTGGTCAATAAACGCGGCGGCGGCACCGGGCTTATCTCCGGCCGCAAGGCTTTCCAGCGCCCGATGAACGAAGGCGTGGAACTCTTAAATTCCATTCAGGATGTTTATCTGAGCAAAGATATAACCGTGGCTTAGACCAAGCGGAAATGCGACAGTTATGGAGCGTGCCGGTTTCGACCGGCACGCTTTTTTGTGGAGCGCGGGCATCCTGCCCGCAAAGGCTGCTCGCAGTCTGAGAATTTAGCCGCGGATTTTCACGGATACGCACGGATCATGAATTTTAAAACGATCTGTGTAAATCCGTGTCCATCCGCGGCTGATCGAATAATTTCGAACGCGGTGCCTTCCGTGCGGGCAGGATGCCCGCGCTCCATAAAAGCAACCCCTTTAAATCCAACTCAGTTCTTGAGGCGAAACCAATAGCGAGTCAAGAAAAAACAAGGCTTGATAAGCCAATAATAAAAGGATCTAAAGAAATGAAAAAATTTACATTATCTATTTTGTTTGTGATGGGACTGTTTGCGGTCGGCGCATCATTTGCTTCGGCGCAGATGATGAATGATACGGGAAACCCGATGGTCGGCGGCGCGGCGATGTACAAGACGAAAAACATCGTCGAGAATGCCGTGAATTCAAAAGACCATACGACACTCGTGGCCGCGGTCAAAGCCGCCGGTTTGGTCGAAACCCTGCAGAGCGCCGGACCTTTCACGGTTTTCGCGCCCGTCAATTCTGCGTTTGACGCACTGCCCGCGGGAACGGTCGAAACGCTGTTGAAGCCGGAAAACAAAGCGATGCTGACGAAGATATTGACCTATCACGTGGTGGCTGGAAAGTGGGATTCAAAGTCGATCGCCAAGGCCATCAAAGAAGGCAACGGCAAAGCGATGCTGAAAACGGTCGCCGGCGGAACGCTGACCGCGTGGATGGACGGCAAAGACCTTTATCTGACCGATGAAAAAGGCGGTAAAGCAAAAGTGACGATCGCCGACGTGCGCCAGTCAAACGGCGTGATCCATGTGATCGATGCCGTGCTGCTGCCTAACTAGTATTTTCGCGCGTTTTTATCAGGAGGGACGCGTGAAAAGCAAACGGTTTAGAGTTCAAACTTTAGTTTGTCTTGATCTTAGAAACAAGACAAGCTGAAGCTTGAACTCTAAACCGTTTTTTTGCCTGAGATCTATTTTACCGAATAGCTCTTATAAACCGTTTCTATCCAGACATCGGATTTAATAAACCCCGACCCGAATTCTTTATACTTATCGGGCAGCCCGGCTTTTTTAATTTCATCCAAAGTTTTCTTTTTCTTCATCGCGGCGCGCACGATATCCGAAGTTTCCACCAAAACCTGGTGATAAGTTTTCAGATCGTCGATAGTAGATAGCGCACCGTGGCCGGGAATGAGTTTTGCGCCTGCGGGAATCTGGCGGATCAAGGCCGCGATGTTCGTTATCAATCCCTCGACGCTTCCGCCATTCTCGAGATCGACAAAGGGAAACCGGCCGACAAAGAAATCATCACCCAGGTGCACCACGTTAGATTTAGTAAAAAAGATGACCGTATCGCCATCCGTGTGCCCGTTGGGGTAATGGACGGCGCGCACTTCTTCTCCGTTAAAGTGCATATTGATGCTGTCGGAATAAGTGATCATCGGCCAGGCATATGACGGGTAAGGCTGTACTTCTTCACCTTCTATCTTATTTACCTGCGAGAGGCGCTTTCGCACATTGATATGCGCCAGGATGATCGACTCTTTGCCGAAAAACACATTGTTTTCGGTGTGATCGCCGTGCCAGTGAGTGTTGAAAATAAATCGAGGTTTTTCCGAACCGAGTTCCTTTAACGCGGCAGCGAGTTTTTCACTCACCGATTTAAAATCGTCATCGACGATCATTATGCCTTCCGGCCCGACCAGCGCGCCGATATTTCCGCCGCGTCCCTGCAGCAGATAAACATTACCCGCGACCTTTGTGGTCTTGATAGTTACATCCTGTTTATTATCAAAATGGCTGTCATCACCGTGGGCAAAAGTTGTTAAAACACACAAGTTTAATAAGATGCAAAGCGCAAAGAATTTTCGCATAATTTTTTCTCCGAACCGGTAGAAGGGTTTCTGAAAGTGATAATAACAAATTTGGCCGGTTCCTGAAATTATTCGTGAATAACGGCGCGGACTTGATCACGGCCGATATTTAACACACCCATAATTTTTCCTGCATCCGTTTCCGCCTTCATATCGAAAAATATGCAAAACGTGGATTCACGAACAGGAAAGGATTCTCCGCAAATGAAAAAACTTTTACCCTTGATGTTAGTTCTACTCGCTGTTTCTCTTTGCACACAGGCGGCTTACAGTCAGATGGCCCAGATGCCGGCGAAAGACGGCGAAACGAAAACCGAAGCCGCTAAACCGGAGCAAAAATCTCTCTACGAACGCTTAGGCGGTTATGATGCGATCGCCGCCGTGTCTGACGATTTCATCGGACGCCTCGGCAAGAGCAAGATACTCGGACGTTTTGTCGTGGGATTGAGCGAAGATTCGAAAAAGAAACTGCGCCAGCATTTTGTGGATTTTATCTGCAACGCGACCGGCGGCCCGTGCCTGTATATCGGGCGCGATATGAAGACCACCCACGCAGGCCTGGGGATCGATGAAAAAGATTGGGAAGAAGGCGTAAAACTGCTGGGAGAAACGCTCGACCATTTCAAAGTGCCGTCGAAAGAAAAAGGCGAACTGGTTGGCGCGGTCGCGGCGCTTAAGAAAGATATCGTCGAGAAAAAATAAATAACATTCCTCTTTGCCTCTTTGAAGCAAAGGAAAAAAACCGGGGCGAGGGTAAATCAGGGCACTCTCGCTCCGGTTTTATTTTATGGAGCGATATTGAGCGCCCAATTTATTGGGCATAAATTGCCGAATGAATTCGGCGCTCCTGTTAAATAAATCTTCCCTTGCCGACCTGGTAAACGCCGGTTAGAAACGGGTTATGAGCTTTTTCAAAGCCGATAGTGGTGACCTCGCCGTGGCCGGAATAAACTTCCATATCGTCGCCGAGTGTAAGTATTTTGTTGGTGATCGAGTCCATCAACTGCTCGTAAGAGCCGCCGGGCAGGTCGGTCCGCCCGATCGAGCCGCGAAAAAGACAATCGCCGACGAACACTTTGCGCTCGGTTTCTTCCGCTAAGACAACGTGGCCGCGCGTGTGGCCGGGGCAATGCAGCACCTTAAAACGCAGTTCGCCCAGTTCGTAGGTTTCGCCGTCCTGCCAATGACGCGTGGCTTTGGGCGGCGGAGCGTAATCCATACCCAATGAAGCCTGCGCCGCTTTAGGTATGCCGAGAAAGGCCGGCTGCTCAGGCAAGCCGTAATAGAGTTCTTCTTCGTCAGGGTGAACGATGACGTTTGCCTCGGGAAATTGCTCTTTTAAATACAAAGTGCCGCCGGCATGATCAAGATGCCCGTGTGTAAGAGTGATCGCCTGGAGAGTGTAATTATTTTCTTTGATAAACTGCACGATCTCAGGCGAGGCTTCACCGGGATCGATGCAGATCGCGCGCGCGGTTTTTTCACACGCAACCACACGCGTGTTTTGCTGGAAAGCAGTCAAGATAAAAGTTTCGATTTTCATCGGTTCTGTTTAGTGCGTTTCGTGTGATTAGTGGTTAAAAATTTTAAGCCGATAAAAACGATAACCACTGATCATACTAATCACGCGAAAAAATCTAAGCCAACTGGTTCAAATATTTTTCCGCGTCGAAATTTTCAATTTTTCTTTCACGCAAAACAAAAAGTATTGCATCGCGATAAGTTTTGGCGGTCGGCGTGCCGGTAAAACACGGAGTTTCAATTTCCGTTAAATTCAAAAAACTTATCAAACAACTCAAAAGCATCCAAAGCAGTATTTCCTGCGGCGTGCCTATCGGATTATGTTTGATTATACCTGCGCGGTCTTCTTTTATCCCGGTGACGATCCGCGCAAATTCAGCTTCACTGATCCTGGTCATTGAGACATTAGAACACTAATCGAAAACGATTCATAGTGCATTAAAATAGAACATAAAAATATCCAAAAAAATAAAGAAATACTAAAAAAATACACTGCCCATTTTGTGCCAAAAAAGCCAAGTCTTTTTGGTTCTTACTTTAGGAAACAATGCAATTTTTTATGATCAATGGCACAGAGCTTGCACAATAAAAGCAAGTTTTACGCGCGAACGTTAAAAAACAATATAACGATAAAAAGATCCCGACCGCGAGGAGAATTTTATGGCGACCACGATAGGAAAGATGCCCAAACAGTTGAGCCTTAACGATTTTATTTCAACGCCGTCAGACGGGTTTGGTAAAAAACTAGGTATTTTAGCCAAACTTTTCGGTTGTCCGCATAAAAGTTTAAGCCGGCCTTTTTCGCATGGCGGCATCGGCTATCGCACTTGTCTCAAGTGCGGGGCGAGAAAGAAATTCGACCCGGAAACACTGGAAACGTCCGGCGGGTTTTATTATCCGCCGCCGGCGAGTATCGAAAGATAGTTTATTTGTAAAATGATCGGGTAAAGGCTTCGCGAATGCGCGAAGCCTTTTTAAGAAATATCATTTACAATGCCAGGCGCCGCCCACTCTTAGCGCCAAAGCTCCGCTGCCCGAGCCGGCGCATGGTGTCGACGGGGCCGTGCAATTGGAACAGTAGAGCATATCTCCCGAGGCGACGTTGGTAGTGGGCAGAGAACTCACAGTGTAATTCTCCAACCTGACCGGGCCGCCCTTAAAGTAATAGCCCACGTATCCGGTCTGGTCGCCTTCCACTTCCAGTCTTCCGTCGGCTGCACTTCTGGAAAATTCATATTTATATTTTGTCGGCCCGTCGCCGGAAGTGTAGTAAGTGGAGGTTAAGGTCAGCAGCGGGCGCTCGTAATACTGCTTTTCCTCGTAATAAATACTGGATAGAAGCTCGGTGACCGGCTTAAACCACTCACCCGGATCGGTGGAGTGGTCGATCCTCAGCACCACGCGGTTACTCTTTATCGCCCATTCACTTCTCAGTCCAGACATCGAGTCAAAACACCCGGTGTTGTCATCGTTACAGAATCTGTCGTCGGTGGACGATACGTCGGCCCAGCCGAGTATCTCCGCAGGGCGATCAGCGGAGAGCAGGTGTAATTATTTCCTATCGAAGCGACCGTCGCATTGTTTATGATGATCGCCGACGGAACACCGTCAGAGGGACAGGCGGGAAAGCCGTTGCCCTGCAAGGTAATCGGAGACTGCTTGTTGTCCTGCACTCCGTCGATATGCAACGCCTTTTTGTAAGCTTCATAACTGGAGCCCGTAATATTCATCGAGCTGTGTCTTTTCACATAAATAAATGTTTCGGAACCCGGCTGTCCGTTAACGGTGTTGCCGTTACCGACCACTAAATTCATCGAGACATAACCGCTGCGCTCGATGTAGATCCCGTAGCCGCCAACAGGGGTAGAAAAATCTACATTGTCCATCTGCCATCCGCTATTGCTGGAATTAAGGTAGACGCCAATATGACAGGCGTCTATTGTGGTATCGCTAAGATGAATTTGGTCAAACATCCAACCGTTGGTGCCGCCGGTATCCACCTTTATTCCCCAATAGAAATTGTAAATATTTAAATTGGAAAAATTGTTTTCAAAGCCGGAGGGGTCATTGCTGTTCGCCCCGTAGGCGGAAATGGCCGCGTTGTTGGTCCCGGCCAAGTTTGGGTTCTTGGGGTTGTAATAAGAAAACCCGATATCACGGATGGTCACTTGATTTATGCCGGGATCAAACTCGAAGACGTTGAAATTGTCCGCGATGGCCACGATCCTGGGCGAGATATACATGGTTGGCGCGGGATAGGGAGTTCCGGCCGGGGTCGGGGTCGGAGTAGCGGGAGGCGTCGTAGGGGGGGTCGGGCTGGGAGTATTCGATCTGTTGGAAACTCCTTCGATGATCAAGCTTGATTTGAGTTTGATCGGACCGTCGACATAGTAGACTATTTCGTTAAAGACCAGTTTTCCGGTAGCCGTGTACACCGCTCTCTGCAATCGATCATCATCAGAGCTGTCGATGCCGGACCAGAGCGGAAAACAATCGGTATAGTAAATGCCGTCATCCCGCATTCCGGTCATTCCCACACATCCCGTACCTTGCGCAAAGGCGCCGCCGGCGCCGACAAATAGACACACTAATAGCATTACGAATAACATCAAGGTTCGCATAGATTTCTCCTATTTATTTTTTTAAATGAGGGAGTCCGGTCTTTTTATTTTAAGAAAATACGATATATATTGCGAGGGTACACCTTATTTGAAATGGTGTCAAACATTGTTAAACGGCACAAAGAATAGGTGAGCAGCTCTAATTGATCTTAAAGCGATTGTTCGTACATCAGGTAGTGGGAACTTTCCATTCCCACTTTTTCATATACTTTTTGTGCATGAGAATTTTCCGTTTCGACATAGAGACGGAATCCGCAAACATTTCCGTTAGCCGCCGCGCGCCGCTTAACAAAATCATATAACCGGCTGTAGATTTTTTTGCCGCGCGCTTCGGGCAAAATATAAACGCTTTGTATCCACCAAAACCACGCGTTGCGCCAGTCGCTCCATTCGTAGGTGATCATCAATCCCCCCATAATTTTGGCGCCAATTTTATTTTCGCTTTCCGCCACGACATAAAAACCTTTTTTCTCATCCGCAAAAACCGCGCTGACGCCGGTGGATAAAATCGCCGGGTCGAGCTGTTTGCCTTCGGTTTCCAGCGCCATTGCCTGGTTGAAAGCGATAAGCGATTCAATATCGGAAGACTTTGCGATCCTGATAATTATTTCTTCGCTCATAAGTAATTTTCGGAACAGATCGGATAAAAAAGAACCACCCCGCCGCTAAAAGCGGCACCCCTCCTTTGTAAGGAGGGGAGTTTTGCGCTCAAGCTCCATATTGCCTTGACCTTTTGTGCTCTGGCAACTACATTGTTAGATTGTTTTGAACCAATGAATCTTCGCATACTTTATCACGGAAATTGTTTTGACGGCGTTTCCTCGGCGGCGGTTTTTACCAAATTTTATCGCGGCTAAAATTCATCCGGATGCCGAATTTTCTTATACGCCGACGATGCACCGCGCGGGTAATGCGTTTGACCGCGGGCAGTTCGACGGCGACGAAAACGCCATCGTCGATTTTAAATATCTGCGCCGATGACCGGCTCGACCTGGTGGTTCGATCATCACCAATCGGCCTTTCTTACTCCCGAAGACGAGAGCATTATTTCAGACAGCGCGGTTCCGATAAAAATTTTCTCGATACTACCAGCAAATCCTGCTGCTGAATTTATCGCCCGCATCGCCGAAGAAAAGTTTGATTTCGAAGACGAAACGCTCGACGACCTGATCCATTGGGCGCACATTATCGATGGGGCGCTTTACGAATCTCCCGCGCAGTGCGTTGAACTTCGCGCACCGGCGCTGAAGCTGATGCAGGTGATCGAGGGCGAGAATGACCCGGCATTTCGTCGAAATGATCATTCGCCGCCTGACCGAGCAAAGCATCGATGAAATCGTCGAGAGCGCGGAAGTGCAAGAAGAATCGCAGCCGATCCTCGATCAGCATCACTGGAAAACCGTCGAGCTGATAAAGAGGAAGGCGAAATACGAGCGCGGCGTGGTCAGTTTCGACCTGGTCGAAGACGGGCATGGAAGGTTACAACAAATTCATCCCGTATTATTTTTATCCGGAGACGACTTATAACGTGGCGCTGACGCATGAGCGAATTTCGCACCAAGATCTCGGTCGGTTCAAATCCCTGGTCGCCGCGCGAGCGCACTCACAATATCGCCGGATCTGCGAAAGATACGGCGGCGGCGGCCACGCCGTGGTCGGAGCCATCTCACTTCCGCCGGACGCGGTAGAGCAGGGACGCGAGTATATGAAAGAGATCATCGCCGAACTGCAGTTCGAAGATTGACCTTACTTACCGATAAACCAGTTTAGCTATAAGCTAATAGCTGTTAGCTAACAGCTATTTAATGGTCAAAGACAGCCTGGCTATTAAACCAGAGCCTATATAACACTTTATAGGCAAAGTTATTACTTAACTGAAAATCTCAGCGGCGCAATGATCGCCTGGGCCTCAGGGTTGTAATAATCATAGACAATGGAAGCGGGCGTTTGCGCATTTATTCCGTACCGCGGGCGGAAACTAAAGTTAAGTTTTGAGCCCCCGGCCTTTGCCCACATATAGACCACTATCCGGTCCGGTAAAATATCATAGCGGCTCAGGCTCTGGTCCGCGTCCATCGCTTTTTCCAAAGACTCGCGGCTTACTTCGGCCCCCGGCGGAATTCCGATCTCGGCCAGAAGCATTCCATAACCCTGAAAACCGACCCGTTCCATTTCTGCGCCGCAATTTATCTCCTGCATTATCGCGGCGGTTTGTTTGTCGCAGGTATAGGCGAGACGCAGCGCCCTGGATCTGTTAACAGTGGTACTTGAGGCCTCGGAGTTTTTCCAGTCGATATAATGCGTGGAAACCAGCTGCGACATCAGCGGTGAACCTGATGAAGTTTTTATCTCCAGGCGGTTTTCAACCGGCGCTAATTTATCGCTTACATCGACTATTATGGGGTCAATTTTATCCGAGGCGATGGAGATATTTTGTATCTCATTGCCGTTAAGGAAAACCGAGAGCGTTTCGGATTGGGCTGAGTTTGCATCGTCCGACTTGAGAAGAGTCAAAAACGCGTCGAGAACATTGATCGTGGTCTGTGTCGAATACCACACGCCATAACGGTCTTTGTTTTTGAGCATAAAGATCATGCCCCGGGAAATGAGTTCGTTATAGCAGCGGTCTTCGCTCCTGAGTTTGGCTAATAACTGCAGTACCAGCGCGGTCGTCTCAAGCCGGCCGGCAGTGCCCCAGCCGTAGAAGGGCGTGTTAGTTTCAAGCTTCCAATAGGCGGCATCGCCTTCGCCGATCGCCATTTGGGCCAATTTTGCCGCCATTGCCGCAGAGGTTTCGCGGTCACCGGCGTCAAAAGACGCCAGCCCCAAAAGCGCCATGGAATAAGGTTCATCGATCTCGGCTACTCGGGTTTTAAGATAGTTCAGAGCTTTTTGCAGGACAGGCTCGTTTTTCGCGGGCTCATTTTTCGCGAGTTCATTTTTCGCAGGCTCATTTTTCTCGGGGACATCGCCAATACCCGCGCCACATAAGCAGTGAATAATTTCGTGCGTTTAAGATCTTCGGTAGTTTCGTAGCTGTATTTTTTGGTCCAGCTGCCATCGTCGCGCTGCTGTGCTATTAACCAGGTCCGCGCTTTTTGAATGACGTCCTTGTCGACCGAAATATGTTCCTGGGCGTCGGTTAAAAAACGGATCGCGTAAGCCGTCAGCGCGATGTCGGGCAGGTCTTTTCCGCCCCAGTAAGAAAATCCGCCTCCCGATACCTGGTAACCCAGCAGTCTTTCATAACCTTGCCGCAGGTATTTTTGCGCGGTTTGTTTTAGCTTACCTTCGTCCTTTAAAAATTTCAGCAGCATCAAATTCGGATAGGTAGAAGAGATGGTCTGCTCGCCGCACCCGTAAGGCCGCCTTAAAAGCCCCTCGACCGATTCGCTGACGTGGGCCATCAAATTCGGATAGATCTTTAACTCCGCTTTCTGCGTTTGCGGCAAAGCGTTAGCGGGGAACTCCAGGCTGAAGGCCGCTTTTTCTCTAAAAAATTGCGAAGCGGTTTTGACTATCTCCTGGCCGTTCGGTTTCACCGTGACCGGCTTTTCGATCGCGTCCGAATCCGTTTGTGCGACCGCGGTCACCCTTTGCTTAGCGTCCTTGACCGCGGCGGTGGCACGGAAACCAAAGACGGCGTTTTTAGCGCTGCCGGATGATACGTCGATCTGTTGTTCGGACTGGGCGAGAAAGCTGAACCAATCTCCTTTAGCCATCGATACGCTGACGCGTTGTTTCTCAGGCGTGTAGTTTCTGACCGTTACCGGCAAATGAATTTCATCGCCTTCCGTCAAAAATTTCGGCGGTTCCAGATCGACAAAGAAAGGCTGAAATACCTGCAGCTCTTTTTCGGCGACCCCAAGCTTACCTTGCTTGGTTGAGGCGATCGTGTAGACCTTCCAGGTCGTGATGTTATCGGCGAATTTGAATTTAAGTTCAGCCTTGCCGTTCTTGTCGGTAATGACCTCGGGCGACCAGACGAGCGTTTCGGGAAAATATTGGCGCAGTTTCGGGGTAGATCTGAGGTCTGCGCCATCTTTGGGGTCTCCTTCCGGACCGTCTTTTTCACCATCTTTACCTTTTTTGTTTGGTAAAGCATTCACTGTCCGGCTGGAGACCACGGTACCTGTCGAATTACTTGTAGTATCGACGGTGTCGGCACCTGCGCTGACATCCACGGTAGCGCTGACGTTGGCCGGGCTTAGCGTTACATTTACGCTCGCCGTGCTGCCGGCCTTTACCGCTACGTTTGTCATCACATAGGTCATAAAACCCGGCAAAGTGACGCGCAAAGTGTAGCTTCCGGCGGCGAGATTCGCGATCAGGAACTTTCCGTTAGAGTCGGAAGTGGCAGTTCGGACCTGCCCTGAGACATCGTTGGTCGCGGAAACAGCGGCGCCGGGTACGACCGCCCCATTCGCGTCTAACACCACGCCTGCGAGAGCGCCGGTACCGCTGCGAAAGACGACCGGCTGCATCGGCGGCTGGGGTGGTTGGGGCGGCCGGGCCGGTTGTGAGGCGGGCAGTTTTGGCTCGTCCCTGGTTTGCTCCGAGAGCACATGCTGAAATTGCGCCAGGGTAAAATCGTCGTACGTGCCTTCTTTCCCATCCACTCCCTTACTGCGCAAGGTGAACTGCAGGAGCTGCTGGGTAACCGGCGTTATGATCGTTCGCGTTTGCGGGATTTCATCGCCGTATTTGCTGATATTTTCGATACTGACCTTGTCGGCATAACGGGATGTTTGCTGCTGGGTAATGTAGATCGGGGCCCCGTAACCGTCGCGGATATTTTTAAGATCTACCCCGGAAGCTTTTAATAATGACCTTAATTCTTCCACGTTTTTCGGAAAAGAAGCTGCCGCCTGTAAAGCGTTTTTGATCTTCAACTCAGTGTCGGAAAAATAATCGATCCGGCTGGTCCAGATATCAAAACCGCGATCAGCGGATGAAGCATCCTGCGGGCCCAGGCTGTGTATCCGGATATCGTAATACCGGTTGGAAACTACAAAAATTATCTGGTAAGGACGCCCAAAACGGTCTTTTATTTCAGAGACACCCAACTCGCGGTAAAAATCTTTTTCATTGAAAATATAGCCGCCGGTACGGGTGTGAAAATTTTTAAGCGCCTGGTCGATCTTGTTTCCGGCAGCCGTAAAATAAAGGAAGCCTGAACTCGAAGCGGCAAAATCATCGTTCGTATCAAACTTTTTGTCGGCGCCGGCGGAAATAAAACGCGTTATATCGCTTATTTTTTCGACCGTGAATTCCGCGCGATAATTTTGCCCCCAGGGATCGCGAAAGGCGCCGAGGTCTATCGAATTTTCGGCGAGTATTTTCCTGAGCGACTCTTCGTCAACGGGATGCGCCTGATCATGGTGAATGTAATACGATCTCAAAGCGTTTTCTACCGGGGCAAACTGGGCCTGGAAGTATTTCGCATAAACTGAGACGGCCGGCGTCTTCTGTTTTTCGCTGTAAAAAATATTGGGGTAGTAATAACTGTCATGCAGAAGCGCTTCAGCGACCAGCTGCAGATCATCGGAAACCGGTTTGGACAGATCCAGTTCGTTAAGGTCCTTGATATTGATCGCACCGAAACTGCTGCCGTAGCCGATCCACCCGCTAAAGCCGCTAAAAGCCCCGTTAAATTCACCATCGGTCCGGGCCCGTTCTTCGACCGCTTTATCGACAATAACTATTCCCAAAGCGCTCTCCACCGGATTTCCGCCCGGCGCCCAGATATCGAAATTGATCGCCGCGTCCTCACCCGGTTTATAAACCGTTTTGAGAGAATTAACATCAAGTTTTAAATTTTGCGGCGACGGGTAAAGAATTCCCCGCGCGGCGTGGATGAGATCATAGTAGTTTTCCGCCTCAAGATAGGCCGCTATTTTAAGCTCTCCTTTGAAGGCCGGCTGGTAAGGCACTCTTAATTTGGCTTTTCCGTCCGCCAGCGAAGTAGAATACGAATCGATAACAGACCAGCCCTGCACTACATCGAGATAGACCTTGCCGGTTTTTTGAGTGGAATTGATCGTGACGTTTATGCTCTCGCCGGGCTTGTAGATCGTTTGTTCGGTCTGGATCTGCAGGACATCGTCATCGTCAAATCTGATTTCGTCGGAAAAGGTGCCTTTGTTTCCATTACCGTCCGCGGCGGTTATCTTCAGATCCATGTCTGAATCTTTGTCTGCAAAAGCGGGACGCCGGAAATTCAGCTTGCCTATGCCGAAAGAATTCGTTTTTAAATGCTGCAGCTTTTTCGAATTTATTTTCGTCTTCCTCGCTTCCTTTGATCTCAACATTGCAGATCGCCGGGGTGCCATCGGCATAAAAAGTAGAGACATAGGCATTGATCGGCATATTCGGATTATTATTATAATTTTCACCGATAAAATAGACGTGGATAGGCTCTTTGGTGACGCGAACGTCGAAACGGCGCTGTTCGGTCCGATTGGTCATAGCGTCGGTGAAATAGGCCGCGAAATGCACATCTTTAAACTTGCGCCAATCGTCATCGTCCAGATCATCGAGCTCGCCGCTAAGATCGAATGCGGCGGTAAATTTTCCCGCCTGATCGGTTTCGCCGGAGTGAGATTCGCCTTCGTTTATATCGTATTTTTGCTCTTTCCAGTTCCATTCACGCTCATTTTCACGGACTACGCGAACTTTGCCTTTGGTGACCGGCTTGCCGAAAAGATAATCGGCAATTACCTCGACCCTGGCTGTTTTTTCACCCGGCAGGTAATAGGTTTTATCCGGTTTGGCAGTGACTGTGAAATTGGGCAGGTCGTAGCGTGAAACTTTGACCTTTTGAACTGCGAGTTCATCGTCCGGGCTTTTGATCCGGATCTTATAAGTGCCCAGTTTTGCATTTTCCGGGATCTTCCACGACATCGAAGCTATGCCGAATTCAGAGGTCTTGACCGTTTCGCGATAGAGCAAAGTATCTTCTTCATCCTCGACAGAAAAAACCAATTCGACGCCGGAAACGGCCTTTCTTGTCTCCGACCCTTTTAAGAGAATGCCGCGGATACGCAGGTCCTGGCCCGGTTGATAGATAGGTTTATCGGTGAGGATCAGGAAATTCGAATCGTTGCCCGCACTTTGCAGGTCTTCTTTCGCGGAAAACTCGAGGCCGTTCTTACGGCCGACCACTTTGATCTCTCCGTCCTCGTCGAGTTCTGCTTCGAGCGGGATTTGAAAATCCAGCACCGCGAAACCCTCGGCATCGGTCCTGCCGCTCGAGGTTAATTTCAGCGGCGGGGTTTCATCTCCCTTAAGTTCAAGTTCCAACTCCATTTCCAGATCGACCCCCGCGATAGGGAGGCCCGTAAACGGACGTGTCGCCAAAACACGCGCCCTGTAATTAATACCGGCGAACACGCTTTCAGAGGCGATCACGCGAAGCTCAAAATTATCCGTCACCAGCTGCGAGAGCGAGATAATGCCTTCGGCGGCGCCAACCCGGTAGCGCAAGCGGTACCAGATAATGTCGCTCTCCACGTCTTTTAAGAGATCGCCGAGAAACAGGGAAATTTGATAATTTTCTTTACCGGGTTTTATCCGCAGAGGCATCGACGTTTTCGCGCGGATTTTTCCTTCTATATCCAACAGTTCAAGCTGGGCATCGGCATCAAAGTTTCCGCCGGAATTTTCCACCGCCAGTGAAATCTCGGCTGTATTTGTTTGTAATACCACCCGGCTTTCCGCTTCATTTATGGTCTGGGCGTGGGCGGAGAGAAGGCACACGGCTAACATGCCGAACAGGAGGATAAATTTCGGTCGCATCTTCGATTACCCCGGTTTATATTGATTTTTTAAGGCTTCGTAGCTGTATCTATTGATGCGGCATCTTTCGCCTTTGGTTGCTTAGCCGGACGCCCGGCACGGACCACGCCGCACCGGGGAAGATCGGCGCGGTACTCCACGAGATCATTTTCGGCCGGTTTATTTCTGCTGAATTTCGAATCTCGCCAATATCTCATAACGAAGCTTTATTTTTGTAAAAGTTAATGTTCCCGGATCTGCGCTCGGTATCGCAACAGCAGCAAAGGTATTCGAAGAAGTATTCGCAAAGCCGCCCAGAACTCCCCGGGAAACGGACCGTTCGTCATCAGCGACTATTTCTTTGATGTACACTGTTTTGCCCGCACTCTCGCCGATCGCGCCGAGCATATAGTCGGCCTTCATTTTCGCGGCTTTGACGGCCTCCATTTTAGTTTCGCGGCGCAGGCGGGTAAGCTCCGTGTGGGTGGTGTCTATCAGGTCCAGATTATCGATGTTGAGATTGTCGGCAAGCTCCTGCAGCCGGTCAACTCTGTCCAGGTCATAAACTTTTAGCTGGTAATCTTTCGTTCCCAGCACATCCCGATTGCGTTTTTTAATGGGCACATAATTTGAACGCAGATCGAAAACGGTGAGGTCTTTTGAGCATATCAACCCCGATCTTTGCCAAACCGTCCTTAAGCCGGGCTTCCTGCTGGTCGATTGTGACTTTTTGCTTGTTTTCGATCCGTTCGCGCAAAGTGATTCTAAAAGTAAATTCATTTGGCGTAATAAGAGTTTCAGCAGAACCGGTCACCTCGATCGTTCGAGTATCAGATCTCTCGACGGCCTGTGCGGAAGCAGCCGAACCGAGGCCAAATAAACATACCAGCATCAGCAGTAAAAAATATGGTTTCTTCATTTATGTCCTTTCATTGACTTTGCCCATAAATCGATTGGAAGTCAGAAAGAAACGGGTCAGTACCGGGAACATAGTGACCGGCTTCCGGCATAAACTTACCATTCTATTTACAGATAAAATTTAGCAAACCAGGACATTGTTAGCCGGTCATTACGTTCCCGGTACTGACCTCATTTGCGGTAATCATCTATTTTCATTTATGGGCAAACGCCCTTTCAAACTTTTCGCAAAATTTATGATGACGATATTAGCGCGAAAGAACGCCGGGCGCTAAGATCGCATTTCTCCGATCAAGATCACCGGCGCTGAATTTTATGCCGGAAATGCCTTTGTCTTTAGTAGTGTCTAATTTAGGTTCGGATATTGTTGCGTTCCGGGATGCGGCCCGGTGCGTGCCGAAGATCGCGCAAAAAGCCGATTTATTCATAAACTGTAATTAATGCCGTAAGCGCCGGTGGCACTTTCTCCCTCGCGAATGTAGACTGGCGGTGCGGTCTTTGAAGACTCCGGTGGCGTTGCCCATAAATGGAAGGGATGACTATCGTAATGAGGTCAGTACCGGGAACGCAGTGACCGGCTAAAGATTCGCTCAGCTTGCTAAATTATTGTCTGTAAATAGAATATTAAGAATTTTTACAAAAGCCGGTCACTGCGTTCCCGGTACTGACTCCGTTACTTTTTGACTTCAACAGTATTTATGGGTAACGTCGACTCCGGTAAAAAAACGCTGTCATACATTGAAAAGGAGTTTTCAATTATAGTTTTGGAAGATTTGTCTAATGGCCTCTTATTTTTAAGATTTCTGGAGCATTTTTGGAGCAGGTGGGCACTGGCGCACACCGGCGCACACTGCTCCACCTCATTCCCAGGGAAACTTTGCAGGCAAATTAAGACACTATCTTGTCCTTTAAAATATTGACCTGAAAACCCAACTCTCCTAGAATGCAATGGCGAAAACACCCTTTTTAAAGAAGTAACAATTTATGAAAAAAATTATCGTCTGCCTGTTGGTCCTTTTGATCGGATCTTTCACCGTTGTGGCCGGAGATACGGAATTCACGGGAAAATTCGACATCGGCCTGGTGGCTGATATGGAATCTTTTGAAAGGCTTACCTTTAAGTTTGTGTCTCCGGAAAAAAATGCGCAGTTGGGACTCAGCGAAAACGCGCAGGTCAGCTCCGCCGCTTTGATCGATCCCGCTACCGGCGCCCCGGCGATAAAAGCGGTGCTGATCGAGGAAAGAGGCAAGGCCCCGCTAATGTTCATCGACCTTAACAGTGATAAAAGCGTTTCACCGGACGAGAAAATTACGCTATCCCCGGACCCCGAAACCCACGGGATATATGAGGCGACGATAAAAGTTCCGTTTAAGGACAAAACTTTTACCTTCTGCCCGATCATCGTGCGCTATTTTAGGGGATACCGAACCTCGAAGATGGCCGAAGGGGATCGTTTCGTGCAGCAGTCAACCGGCATCTACGCGCGGGGCACCGTCGATATCAAAGGTAAGAAAGTTCTCGCCCAGTATGCTTATGACCTGAACGGGAAAAGTATCGATCCGCTGCTGGGATGGCTGGGGATCGACGGCGACGGTGACGGGAAGATAGACATGGATTCGTTATCGCCGGAAGCGATGCGGGTCAAAGGAGAAACGGCTGTTTTTCGCATTGGCGACACGTATGTTTCGACCAAAAAAGCCGATCTGCAAAAGGACCTGATAATTCTTCGCGAAAATCCCGCGAAAGATTATAAACGGATCGAGTTGGTGATGGGCAATACCGTCCCTGATTTTGAATTCGACGATCTTAAGGGAAAGAAACATAAATTTTCCGAGTTTCGCGGCAAATATGTGCTGCTCGATATATGGGGCTTTTGGTGCCCGGCGTGCCGCGATGAATTGCCTTACCTGCGGGAAGCCTTCAACCGCTTTAAGGACAGAAATCTGGAAATAGTAGGCTTAAATACGGATGAGTACCCGCCGAGCCAGATCAGAAAGACGGCGGAAGAAAGCGGCATGAACTGGACGCATGCTTCCTTTGAGAGCACGCTGGAGATATTGGGCAAAAAATGGATGATCACGTCGTTTCCCACCACGCTGCTGATATCCCCGGAAGGAAAGATCATCTCTCGCAGCCGAACCGACAAAGGAGAACCCGACCTGCGCGGCAAGGATTTGCTGGAGACGCTGGACCAGATTTTGCCGCAGCCTTAATTCACCCGCCCAACTTTGGCGGCGTTAAAATCGATCTTCTTATTTTGTGAGATCTCGCGGCCGAGTTTTTGAATGGAATGGGCCTGCCAGTGTTCATCATCGCGCGCAGGGAAATCAGTGCGGAAGTGCCCGCCGCGTGATTCTTCGCGCCAGAGCGCGGCGGCAGTGATCAGTTTGGCCAGGGTGACAAAATTTAGCGAAGCGGTACTCAAGGGCGCCTGCGATATCTGTTCGAACTCGGCGAGAGCTTTTTTTAAAGAATTTTCTTCTCTTAAAATTCCCACGCGTTCCCACATCAAACGTTTGACGCGTTTGCGAACGGCGGTGGCAACTCCGGGTTCAAAGTTCGAAGTTCCGGGTTTAGAGTTCAAAGTTCCGGGTTTCGATCTTGAACTCTGAACATTGAACTCCGAACTCTGAACTCTGATCTTCGAACATTCCGCTGCTGCTTTTCCCGCGCGCGCGCCGAAAACCAGGCCTTCCAGGAGAGAATTTGACGCGAGCCGGTTTGCCCCGTGTACGCCGGTGCAGGCGACCTCGCCCGCCGCGTAGAGGCCCGGTACGGTCGAACGCCCTTCAAGATCGGTGCGCACGCCGCCCATAAAATAATGCACGGCAGGCGAGATCGGAAGCCTGTCTTTGGCGATGTTGAGGCCGTAATTAAGGCAGGTCTGGTAAATATTCGGAAAGCGCTCGGCGAGGAATTTTTCATCGTGAGCGGACATATCCAAAAAGACCGTGCGCGTTCCGGTGCGCGTCATTTCCGCCACGATCGCGCGGCTGACGACGTCGCGCGGGGCGAGCTCCTTTAGTTCGTGATAGCGCTCCATGAATCTTTCACCCGCCTTATTTCGCAGCACGCCGCCCTCGCCGCGCATCGCTTCGGACAAAAGAAACCGCGGGGCATTTTCCAGATTCAAAACCGTCGGGTGAAATTGGACAAATTCGATGTCGGCTATTTCCGCACCGGCGAAATACGCCATCGCCATTCCGTCGCCGGTGGCCACCGATGGGTTTGTCGTGTGCAGGTAAAGCTGTCCGGCGCCGCCGGAAGCCAGGATCACGGCTTTCCCGAAAAGATCGCGCGGCGCGCGCAGGATCGGATCGAGAAAGGTGACGCCGCGGCAACGGCCGTCCTGCATGATCAGGCTTTCGGTCGCGGCAAACGGCATCACCGAAATATTTTTTTCGCGGCGGGCGCGGGCGATCAAAGAACGCGCGATCTCCTTACCGGTCGAATCGCCATTGGCGTGCAGAATGCGGCGGCGGGAATGCGCGGCTTCCTGGGTGAAGACAAGCTTGCCGCCTTCGCGGTCAAACCTGGTGCCCCACTCCATTAATTCCTGGATATATTTTGTGCCGTCGGTTACCAGCGTGCGGACCGCTTTGACGTCGCAGAGGCCGTCCCCGGCATAGAGAGTGTCTTCTTCATGAAGCTCGGCGCGGTCGTCATCGGAAAGAACAACGGCGATCCCGCCCTGGGCATATTCAGTATTTGATTCACCAGTGCGGTCTTTGGTGAGAACTGTGACCCGAGCGCCGCTTCCGGCGAGTTCGATCGCGGCGCGCAAACCTGCGATTCCGCTGCCGATCACTATGAAGTCAGTTTCCAGTGACATTTAGAATTAAACTGTAACAAAAATAGTCAGTGTCCTAAAGCTGTGGGGTTAATTTGTGATGGATCGCCATTCGGAATAGATAATAACTGATAGATGACAGATGATAGATCCGAATCTTTCAGCTATCAGCTATGATCTTTTATCTATTCCGAGTGATTATTTGATATGCAAAATAAACGCTTGACATCTACGAAAGCCTTCGTATAAGATTTACCTACGAAGTAGTTCGTAGGTAAAAATATGAAACCGACCGCCGCCGAATTGGAAATATTATCAGTGCTCTGGGAACAAGGGCCGATCACCGTAAAAGAAGTTCACGAGGTTATCAATAAGCAAAAGCCGACGCTCTATACGACCATCTTAAAACATCTGCAAATAATGCAGGAAAAAGGTTTAGTAGCACGAGACGAACACAGCAAGGCCCATATTTACCGGGCCGTGGCGGCTAAGAAGGAAACGCAGAAAAATCTGGTGAGCGATCTGCTGGAGAGGGTTTTTCGCGGTTCGGCGGCGCAATTAGTGCAGCACGTGCTGGAATCAAAATCGGCTTCGCCCGAGGAATTAAAAGAGATCAGAAAGATGATCCGCCAAGCAGAAAAAGACGCGGAGAAAGATAGGGCGGCTGGAGAATGAATTACCTGTTTATCGAAAATTTAGGCTGGGCTTTGCTTCATTCGATCTGGCAGATCGCGGCTGTGGCATTTTTTCTCTTAGCCGTTCTGCGTTTTTCGTCCGGGGCCTCGGCGCATTTTCGCTACGCGGTTTCGGTTTTTATCTTGGGCCTCGCTTTTCTTTTGCCGGTAACAACTTTTATCTGGCTGGCGGGCAATTCACAAAACACGCATCAGCGCTGCGGAGGCTTTTCAAACGCGGGACTCGCTTTTACGAGAGAAAGCATTTCCGCCAAATGAAAAGCCCCAGAATATCAACGACGGCGGAGACGTCGCGGCGGAGTCGAACTACCATTTAATTCTCAATTCAGCCGACCTTCCTTCAAAAATGCCCTGGATGGTAGCCCTCTGGCTGCTGGGTGTCGCGTGTTTTACGCTGCGGCTTTTCGGCGGGGTCTGGCAGCTTCATAAATTTAAGACTCGGCAAATATCTGAACCGGAAAAGTATTGGCGGGAAAAATTCTCCGCTGTGTGCGAAAAATTAGAGATCACGCAAAAAGTGAAATTGATCAGCTCAAAATTGGTGGAAACGCCGATCGTTATCGGATGGTTAAAACCCGTCATTTTGATCCCGGCAAGCGTCTTTTTTCAGATCGATCCGCAGGAACTGGAAACCATTATCGCGCATGAGCTCATTCACATCCGCCGCCGCGATTACCTGGTCAATTTTGCGCAAAGTTTGATCGAAATATTATTTTTCTATCACCCGGGTGTGTGGTGGATATCGGCGCAGATACGCCGCGAACGCGAGTTTGTCTGCGACGATATTGTGTCGCTGGCGTTAGAAGGTAAGCGAGTGGTTTATGCTCAGGCGCTGGCTAATTTAGAGGAACTTCGTCTTCTGACGAATACACAGGTGCCGTCGATCGCGTTAGCAATTGGAGGGGCCAATGGAGGTAATTTGATGTTGAGAATTCAGAGAATTTTGCAGAAAAAAACCGAGATAAAAAGAAATCCATCTGCTTGGTCGGCATGCTTGGGCTTCGCCTTTATCTCGGCACTTTTGATAGGAATATTTTCGGTCAATCAGGTGCCGCTTGTCAATGCTCAAAAGACGGCGAAGGATAAAAAACTGGCGATCGGCTTTGTCTCGATCCCGCCGGTCGACCGCTTGGGCGACCCGCCAAAAGATGCGGATTCCACCGCGCGTTTAATGATCGCTAAACTGACGCAGCATAAAGTTCCGGCGATCGGCTTCGTCAATGGCTCGAGCATCTCGGATGGCGAAAAACTATTCCCGGTGAGAGCCAACATTGTAAGAATGTGGCGTGACGCGGGCCTGGAGGTCGGCATCGGCAATTATAAACACATCTGGTTTTACGATACGCCCTATGACGATTACGTGGCCGGCGTTGAAAAGAACGAGCAGATAACCCGCAAGCTTTTGGCGGAGAAAAATCTTGAACTCCATTATTTCAGCTATCCATATCTCAATACCGGAAAGTCAGCCGAAGATAAAACACGCTTTGAGGCCTGGCTAAAGTACGGGGATTGCGTTCTATTCCATATACCATTGATAACAGTGAATGGATGTATTCCTACGCCTACGATATGGCGCGGATGGACAACGATATCAGCACGATGAACGAGATCCGGGTAGAATTCATCAAGTATATGGACCAGATGTTTGGCCACTTCGAAGCTTACTCACAGGAGATGTTTGGCCGTGATATTGCGCAGACCATGGTGCTCACGCCGAGCCGTCTGGTCGCTGATTCAGCGGACGATCTCTTTGGGATGATCGAACGGCGAGGGTATAAATTCGTTTCGATGGACGAGGCTTTAAGGGATGAGGCCTACAGCACGCCGGAAAATTTCGCGGGCAAATCAGGCATCTCGTGGTTTGAACGATGGACGATGGCGCAGGGAAAACGTTTGCGTGACGAACCGAAAGTAAGCGCGCAGATATTGAAGATCTGGGCTGAGAGAAAACCCGGAAAATAGCTCAAGTAAAAAGCCTGCGATCTCTCGCAGGCTTTTCCAATTATTGATTACGGGCAATAGCCGGTTTTTCGAACTCTTTCAAAAACTTCCAAAATATTATTAAACTACCGTCCGTATCTTTTCGATAAACTTTAAGAGCGACCAACACATCCCAGCTATCGAAATTGATCGAGCGTAAGACATATGAGTGGCCTATGACCGACGGCACTCTGCTTTTATACGTGAATCCATTCGCTTGATATTCGTAAGCTTTGCGTTGCTCTACTCTGATCTCCGGTTCGTTTGCCGGAGGCTTGTAATCCGAGAGAAACATAACCGGTTCGCTTTCTTTCAAGATCGACTCCAGGGATGTTTCGCCCAGATCATAAATAAAGCCGTAGTCTGCTCCGGCGAAACCAACGCTTAGATTACCTCGTTCAAGTCCGATGTCCGAGCCATAATTGTATTCCTGGATCTTTTTGGTAAAGGTGTAATACGCGCCGCCGCCGCGAATGGTAAGTTTCCCCTCATAGGTTTCGCGAGGCATCAGCCGGAAAACGGATAACCCTTCCTTTGCCGCCGCCTTACTATCCTCTGCGGAAGGTGCCAGAATTATCTCTTCCTGAGCGGTTACCTGCTGCCTGAGGGCGCCATATTTTTGCAGAACTTCTTCTCTGTTTTGGGCGGGAACGATCGAAAAAGCACTTAGAAGTACGATCGAAATGAAAAATTTACGCATATCTATCTCCTCGAAAAATAAAGATAAACCGGGCCGATCAAGATACTTGTAAAAAAGCACTTTGCAATCCTTACACGCGCAAAGATAGCAAAGTGCCCAAATAAAGTCTATAAAAATTTATCCCTGCGGAATTTTCAATTGCTGTCCGGGATGGATAACGTCGGGGTTATCGCCGATCAGGTCTTTATTGGCTTCGTAAATGGCCTGCCAGCTGACGCCGTGATGGGTGCCGATCTTGCCTAAGCTGTCACCGGACTGCACGGTATAGACGGTCCCTTCCGGGGCTGAAGCGTCGATCACTACTTCGCCGGAGCGATAGTCCGGATCGAGACGGTTCCATTCGGCCCATAACGCGTTCTTATCCTCGGCCGAATTTAATGCGCCGGTTATTCTGATGAATCCTTCGCCTTCCTCAACGGTCAGGCCGTAACCGCCGGCCATGTCGGTGAGTGATTGATATTTTTCTTGTAATGCAGACATTT
This sequence comes from uncultured Acidobacteriota bacterium, assembly GCA_963766895.1. Lineage (GTDB taxonomy): Bacteria > Acidobacteriota > Blastocatellia > Pyrinomonadales > Pyrinomonadaceae > DASYKT01. The sequence goes on along the minus strand of CAVYCB010000002.1, from coordinate 207,382 downwards.
TTATACACTCCTTATGTTACTTTTCGGTGGTTTCATTCTTGAGCGGTTTGCCGCTGCCGGAAGCCTCAACGGCTACTTTCATCATGTCCGTCGTTTTACCTTTGGCGACGGAGCCGCGCAGGGTGGCCGGAGTGGTTGATGTATCCACAGTCACGTCAGTGAATCCTGCTTTTTTCAAAGCTTCTTCGATCTTGGACTTGTCGCCCGTATTGGTCACGGCGTTAACCGTGGTGGTGGGCAATGGCGTGGACTTATTTATGGTGCTGGCCGCGCTGTTGTTGGCCGGCGTGCTGCCGGTGCAGGCGCCCAGTAAAAGAACGGTAGCCAGGCTCAATATGGTTAAAAACGTTAATGTCTTAAATTTCATTCTATCCTCCTAAAACAATGTTTCAGTATGCGTTAATACCTTTCCAGCAAGCTCGGAGCGTTTTTGTATATATTCTATTTACAATAGCTTACACAATATCCAATAGCTGCAGGACAACCGTTTGTTCGGGTTCGGACAAGGTATCCTTAATGTATTGCGTTGTCAATTCCAGTTTCACAATTTGGGAAACGAATTGCAAGCTTTTTATAAGATTTCTTCAATTATCTGCCGGGCGACATCGAGGGAGGTCTGGTCGGGGTGGATGACAAAATGCCAGTCGGCCAGGCAATAGACTTTCTGGCGGTCTTCATAAAGCTCGCGGGCATTTTCTTTATTTCGCAGCAGCGGGCGCTTGTTTTTCGAGCGCTGTATATTGCGCCAGCAATGTTCAAAGGGAGCATTGAGCCAGATGGTAAGGCATTTTTTCTCGCGGATCGTTTTTCGATTTTCCTCAAACGTCCAGGTTCCCCCGCCGAGGGAAATGATCTTTGCGTCGTGGGCCGTGAGCGCGGTTTTTAGCGCCTTGCTTTCAGCGTCACGAAAAACGGCCTCGCTTTGCTGTTCGATGATCTGGGCGATCGTCCGGCCCTCGCTTTCTTCGATAAAGCGATCGAGGTCGATCCGCCTGGTTTTAAGCATGAACCCCAGGTGGCGCGCGACGGTCGATTTGCCCACGCCCATAAAACCGGTGATGACGATTCGCTGCTGCTCGTTCATTAAGTTATTGCGAGTTATTCGCGCGTTATCTGTTTTAGCGCCTCAAAAAATCCGGGAAATGAAATATCAACGCAGTCGGAATTCACGATCTCGGTTTCGCCTTCCGCTAAAAGCCCGGCGACCGCAAAGGCCATCGCGATCCGGTGATCGCCAAAGGAATCAACCACCGCGCCCTTTAACCTTGACCTGCCGACACGAAAGCCGTCGGGAAATTCTTCGACCGCTGCGCCCATCAGTTTCAGATTTTCCACCGTGCTTTTAATCCGGTCCGATTCCTTTACGCGGAGTTCCTGCGCGTCGCGAATTTCCAGCCCGCCTGCGATCTGTGTTCCGAGCACCGCCAGGATCGGGATCTCATCGATCAGAAACGCGGTCTGTATTTCCTTAATAATATTTGGGCTCCCGGAATCCGCTGCCGGCGAAGGTCCCCACCTGGAGCCGCCGCGAATTATCATATTTCCCGCCGGCTCGTGGCCGAATGATACACGGTCTTTGATCTCGACTCTCAAGCCGAATTTTTTGAGAATTTCGATGATCTCGGCGCGAGTAGGATTTAAACCCAGGGTTTGCAGTGTTAATTCGGAACCGGGCAAACACGCCGCGGCAACCATAAAAAATGCGGCCGAGGAAATATCACCCGGGACGGTCATATCTTTTGCGGTAAGTTCGACATTGCCAAAAACGGTAATATGCCGGGCATGGTCAATTTTAAAATCGGGATAAGCGCCAAAATGCGACAGCATTCTTTCGGTATGATCGCGCGTCGGTATCATTTCCATGACCTGTGTCTGGCCCTCGGCGAACAATCCCGCTAATAAAACGCACGACTTGAGCTGTGCGCTGGGTTTAGAAGGGGTATAGCTGATCGCGCTGAGCGGATATTTGCCCTTTATTTTTAACGGCGCGTGTCCGTGGGCAGATTCGATATCGGCGCCCATTTGCGTGAGCGGCTCAATTATTCGCTGCATCGGGCGTTTTGATAAAGACTCATCGCCGGTCAATACCGAGGTAAAGTCCTGCCCGGCAAGCACGCCGGCCAGCATCCGCATCGTCGAGCCGCTGTTGCCGCAATCCAGTTCACCTGCCGGAGCTTTCAAACCGTGCTTGCCCACCCCGTAAATAGTGACGGTGTCGCCCTCGCGCTCGATCCTGACGCCGAGCTGTCGCAGGCAGCTTAAGGTCGAAGCGCAATCCGCCCCCGGCGCGAAATTTTCTATCCGGGTCGTACCTTCGGCCAGCGCCGCCAGAATTGCCGCGCGGTGCGAAATGGATTTATCGCCGGGGAGCGATAATGTTCCGTTTATTTTTTTCGCGGGACTGATCTTCATCGATTCAAGTACTCAAGAATATAGCATTTGAAGCGGATAATTGTACCGTCGAGCCGAAAGGTAAAACGGCTTAGAGTTCAAGCTTCAGCTTGTCTTAGCCCTCAGATCGAAGACAAACTAAAGTTTGAACTCTGAACCGTTTATCCGGAATATGTTGGCGCTGCAACAATAACTGAGATATTATTCAGCCAAGCTTATCAAGTTCAATTTTCGACGAGGGAAATATGCTAAAGAATTTGTGCCTGTTTACAGTTCTGATGTGTCTTTTTGTTTCTGTTACGTTTGCTCAGGGATCGCCAAAGAACGTTCCGACCAAAGAGCTTTATGCGCTTTTTGATGAAGTGTGGGAAGCGGGTTTAAAGGACAATCCGCACTTTGCCTCTTTTTTGGGCGACAAACGCTACAACGACCGCTGGATCGACAGAAGCCTTTTATCTTATGAGCGCCGCCAAGGGTATCGTCTCGCTACCTTGAACCGGCTGAAAAAGATCGATCGCGCGCGGCTGTCCGCCGCCGACCAATTGAATTACGACCTGTTTAAAAAAGACCTGGAAGAAAACATCGAGGGCAACAAGTTTCAGGCGTACCTGATGCCGCTGTCACAGCAGGGCGGCATACAGACGCAGGATGAGCTGGCGGAATTTATTTCCTTCGACAAGGTAAAAGATTACGAAGACTGGATCGCGCGGCTGAATGCTTTTCCCGGTTATATGGACCAGACGATCGCGCTGATGCGCGAGGGCCAGGCGAAAAAGATCCTGCGCGCAGCGGCAGTGATGTCGCGCGTACCGGCGCAGATCGATAAACAGATCGTGAGCGATCCGGAAAAGAGTTCGTTCTACGCGCCGCTGAAAACTTTCCCTAAGGATATTTCACCGGCGGAACAGGAGCGTCTGAAAGCGGCGGCCAGGACGGCCATTTCAAACAACATCATTCCCTCATTCCGTAAATTCAAAGATTATTTTGTTAAAGAATATCTACCGGCGTGTTACCCGCAGGTCGGCATCTGGCAGCTGCCTAATGGAAATGAGTATTACGCCTTTCTGGCACGGTCATATACCACCACAAATCTGACGCCGGAACAGATCCATCAAAAAGGCCTCTCGGAAGTGGCGCGCATCCGCGCGGAGATGGAAAAGATCAAAACGCAGGTGGGTTATAAAGGCGACCTGCATGATTTCTTCGATCACCTGCGGTCGGACAAAAAATTCTTTTACAAAACGCCGGATGAACTTTTCCAGGCCTATCGCGCGATGGCCAAACGCATCGACCCCGAGCTGGTGAAAGTTTTCAAAACCTTGCCGCGCACGCCTTATGGAGTGGTGCCGATCCCGGACAACATCGCGCCCGATACGACCACTGCTTATTACAATTCACCGGCGGCGGACGGCTCACGCGCGGGCCGTTATTATGTGAATCTTTACAAACCCGAGGTCCGCCCGAAGTGGGAAATGATGGCGCTGAGTCTGCACGAATCCGTGCCGGGACACCATTTGCAGCTGGCGCTGCAGCAGGAACTCGGCGATATGCCGAATTTTCGCAAATACGGCGGTTACACGGCTTTTATCGAAGGTTGGGGGCTGTATTCCGAAAGCCTCGGCGAAGACATGGGGCTCTATGACGACCCGTATTCGAAATTCGGCCAGTTGACGTATGAGATGTGGCGGGCGGTGCGGCTGGTGGTCGATACCGGGATGCATTATTACAAATGGGACCGGCAAAAGGCGATCGACTATTTCAAAGATAATGCCGCCAAGACCGATCAGGACATCGTCAACGAGATCGACCGCTATATCAGCGACCCCGGCCAGGCGCTGGCGTACAAGATAGGCGAACTGAAACTGAAAGAACTGCGCCAGCGAAGTAAAGATGCGCTCGGCGAAAAATTCGACATCCGGGAATTTCATGACGTGGTACTGCTCTCCGGCGCCCTGCCGCTCGATATTTTAGAGCGGAATGTCGATAAATGGATCGCGAAAAAGAAGAGTAAGTAAGAAATTTGAAGAGCGGGTGCAAGCGACCCTTCCTGACCTGAAAGGTGTTCTAACCCGAGTGGTTACCCTTAAAGTTGAATAAATTTGCGGGTCGGGAAGGGCCGCTTGCGCCCGCTCTGCCGGGTTTTCTTGACATCAGAACTTTTTGCGTGCTAAATCGTTAATACTTTACAGGTTAATAAGGAATTTATATTTGATCGCGGAAAAAACCGAAATTCTTTTACCCAGCAAGCTCGAGTCGGTCGATAAAGCAGCGGCCGAAGCCGCCAGAATTGCGGCCCGGGGCGGGCTGGATGAAAGCGAGCTTTTTTGTGTGGATATGGCGGTACGCGAAGCGGTGGCAAACGCCATTAAACATGGCAACAAACTGGATGAATCGCAGAAGGTCGAGCTTATTTTTAGTAATTCGCCGGAGAGCTTTGAGATAACGGTGCGCGATTTCGGCGGCGGTTTTGCGGTTGACGACGTGGCGGACTGTACTGCCGAAGAGAATTTGTTAAAGGCTTCCGGGCGCGGCATTCATTTTATGCGTTCCTTTATGGACGAAGTCGAATGGTCAAATCCGCCGGGCGGCGGGACCATGGTCAAAATGGTGAAAAAACGTTAAATTCAGGTTGATAATTTCATAGAACGCAATTAAATTTAATACTTCACGAGGAGATAATATGGGCGAACTTAGTATGACAGAACGTCAGGCTGGTGATGTAACCATCCTAGACCTCAATGGAAAGATCACGATCGGCGAGGGCAGTGTAGCCCTGCGCAACGCGGTACGCCGCCTGTTAGGCGAAGGTAAAAAGAACATTCTATTGAATTTAGCCGGTGTCGGCTACCTTGATTCGAGCGGTATCGGCGAGCTGGTTTCGAGTTTTACCGCCGTCAATAAAGAACAGGGCCAGTTGAAGCTTTTGAACCTGACCCAGAAAATACAGGACCTGCTGGCGATCACTAAGCTTTTGACCGTCTTTGACTGTTACGACAGCGAAGCGGAAGCGCTCAGCAAATACTAAACAAAGTTTGACCGATCGTTTTTTTGGAGTGCCTCCAAGTCTTGACCTGTTCATGGCTTGGAGTTTTCCTTTTATTCGACAAGATCAATTGTAAGCATCTTTTGCCGCCGATAAATCATCTCTTTATCGGTTATAATTATTAAATTCCGTAATGAGATCTAAAGTTTTTGTTTTAACATTCGTTTTAATTTTGGGCGTGTCCATTTGCGCGCAAAAGGCGGCGCCTTCGCCTGCGCAAAATAAGCCGGCAACAAAGTCCGCACAGGTCTTCGATCTTTCCGAACAGGGCATAAAGATCGAACCTGATAAGCGCCTGATCGTTTTAATGGCGGCGCTCGATGCGGCCGGATTTGACCCGACGCCGGGACGCGAGCCTTCCGTTTTCCGCAGACGGCTTCATGAAGACCTGCAAAATCTGAACCCGGACCTTCGCCGGCGGCTAAAAGAATTTTTCGAGCGCGGCAATAAAATGAGGAATCGTACTACGCCCGCCGAACAGTCCGCGCCGTATATAACGATGATCTACTCGCTTTCACCGGTGCCGGATCTGGCCGATCCGCCGCGGACCGACGATCTGCCGGGCGAGCTTTTAGACGTTCTCGATTTCGCTCCGCTGCTGCGGGAATTTTATCGCCGTTCCGCTATCGAGGAAAAAATGCCGGATTATGTTCGCGCCTATCAGGCTGCCGCGGACGCAATGCGGCCCTCGGCGATAGAAATGGCGCGCGATCTGCTTTCCTACCTTCACACCAGGCCGGAAGTGGAATATACCGAAACGGTCAAGACACAGATCAAGGAAAAAGGAAAAAGCGCTTTACAGAAGACGGAGCAGAAAGGGCATACCCGGCGCTTTTTTATTGTTCCCGATCTGTTGGCAGTGCCCGGAACGGTGAATTTTCGCAACATCGGCGATGATTATTACGCGGTCGCCCCGCCAAATACCGACCTGACGCTTTCCGAAGTTAGGCGCGCTTATCTGCAGTTCGTGATAGACCCGCTGGTTTTGAAAAACTCAAAGGACCTGGTGCCTTTCCGCGAGGGTATTAAAAAGCTGCTCGATGAACGGGAAAAGAAAGGCGCGCCCGTGTCACCAGATGTCTTTCTTTCGGTGACGCGTTCACTGGTCGCCGCGGCCGAGGCTCGCGAGGATGAGTTTGTCAGGGTCAGGGCCGCAACCTATATTGCCCGTCAGCAGATCGACCAGGCTAAGGACGATAATGCCAAGCGGCAGATCTCAAAACAGTTGGCGGATGTAAAGGCGCAGCTGGCCGATGAAACTTCGGCGCGTCTTTCGGAAGCATATGAAACGGGCGCGGTGCTGTCGTTTTATTTTGCCGAGCAGCTAAAAGGGATAGAAGAATCCGGGTTCGATATATCCGGCGCGCTGCAGGACATGATACTTTCACTCGACCCGTCAAAAGAATCCGACCGGCTCACGCAAAATGGCGAGGCGCGGAAACGTGCCGTGGCCGCGCGCGAAGAGCGCAAGCGAAAAGCGCAGATCGAAGTACGAAACGTAGTCGCCGTATCTGCCCGTGACAGGGCCCTTGAGACAAAGCTGAAAGATGTCACCGAATTGATCGGGCAGAGAAGCTTTGACGGGGCGGAATCACGGCTCAGAGAACTCCAGGTCGAGTTTCCGGGCGAGCCAAAGATATTTTATTATCGCGGGCTGGCGGCGGACCTCTCGGCCGCACAAGCTATCGATGAGACGGTAAGGGACGAGCGCTTAAACCGCGCGGCCGCGCATTACCGCAGTTCTATTTTAAGCGCGCAATCGAGCGACGCCGACAAGGTAGTGCTTTCTCAGGCGCATTTTCGGCTCGGCCGGATCCTCGAATTTAACGAGCAGATCGAAGCCGCCAAAGCTGAATACGAAGCTACGATAAAAGTGGGCGACATTGCCGGCGGAGCGAAACCGCAAGCCGTCGCGGCGATGCAGAGGCTCGGCGGAAAACCCTAGGTGTAAACCTGGGAGCGCAGGCATCTTGCCTGCAAGCGCGGTTACCGCGCTAAATTTCTTAATGGACCGATCTTTATAAAGGTATTCGAACGCTTCGCGTTCATGCAGGCAGGATGCCTGCGCTCCCAGGTTTACGAGTATTAAAACAAAAGGGCAAGGTAATTTACCTTGCCCTTTTAATTTTTAATGAAGAGTTTTTAGATCACCCGGCGGAAGACGCGGACGCCCGGTGTTGCCGGGACCGCCGGTATTGCCTGAATGGTGCCGGACTGTACCGGGGCGCCAGGCATTTCCGGTGCGCGCGGGATCACAAAGGTTTGTTTTTCGCCGTTAGTTCCCGGAACGGTATGAAAAACGGTCGGCAGTTCGCCTTGTTTGGCCTGCTCGGGAGTAACTCTTACTGTCCGGCGATCCTTGTTGCGGACAAAAGTGATCTCGACATCGCCTTCTTTTTTGGCATTAACGGCGCGGACCAGTTCCATGCTGTCGGACACCTGGGTACCGTCAACTTCGGTAATGATATCACCGGCCTTGAGTCCCGCTTTACCCGCGGGGCTGTCTTCGCGGACTTCCATCAGCAAAAGCCCTTTACCGCCGGCCACGCCAAAAGCGTCGCCCAGTTGTTTGGTGAGCGGTTCGGCAACTACACCCAGTTTTCTGCCGGAAGAAAAGTTCCAGACGAATGAACTCTCACCGGGAAACTCTTTAGGAAAATTCTTAAAGAAGTCGTCGCTGAGTTTAAATTCACCCGACGGCGGAGCGGGGAGCGCCTGTAAATTTCCCATCGGTGCGAACCTTTCAAAGTTAAAGGCCGGACGCTTGCCGAGGGTGGCGGTGATCTCCTGTTCATTGCCGCCGCGCAGGATGGTTAATTTCACTTTTTGATCGGGCGAAACTTCAGCGATCAGCCGCGAAAGTTTTGCCGAGCTCTTTACTTCTTCGCCGTCAAAACGCAGGACGACATCGCCGTTTTGCAGTCCGGCCTGCGAAGCGGGCGAATTTTCCATTACTTTTTCAATTCCCACGCCGCGGACGTCCTTTAAACCGAATTTGGAAAGATTCTCGCTGGTGATAGCGACGGTCATTATCCCCAGATAGCCGCCATCCTCGTTCCAAACGGGCATCGCCCTTTCAAACGGCTTTGGCGCGGGGGGCCCAACGGGAGCAGCCGGCACCTCCGGCTGCTGGGCCGGTACAACGCTGTAAGCCAGCGCAGCAAGCGAAACTAAGATCAATGATTTCTTTAACATGGCACCTCCAAAAGTCTTTTAGGATTCTTAATATTATAGGTAGAATACGCAATACAATACTTTTAGGTTGCACGGGCCAGCCGAAAGGTTGCAAAAACCCGTAACGGGCAAATAATACCCGCATTATACGGCAAATGGCGCCTGCGAGAAAATAAAAACTTGAAAAGTGCGCCGCTTGCTTCTACCATTAAGTAAATAAGAACTTACCTTAAAAGGAGCAAAAAGTATGGCGATCCGTCTAGGCGACACCGCGCCCGATTTCACCGCTGAAACCACCGAAGGCAGCATAAATTTTCACGAATGGCTGGGTGATAGCTGGGGCGTGCTGTTCTCGCACCCGAAAGATTACACACCGGTCTGCACCACCGAGCTGGGCATGGCGGCAAAGATGAAGCCGGAATTTGATAAGCGTAATGTGAAGATCATCGGGCCTCAGTGTCGATCCGCTGGATTCGCACGGCGGTTGGGCCAAAGATATCGAGGAAACTCAGGGCACCGCGCTTAACTTTCCCCTGATCGCCGACAGCGACCGCAAGGTTTCCGACCTTTACGATATGATCCACCCGAACGCCAATGACACGCTCACCGTGCGCTCGGTCTATGTCGTCGGGCCGGATAAAAAAGTGAAATTGACGATCACCTACCCGGCCAGTACCGGACGTAATTTCGACGAAATTCTGCGCGTGATCGATTCACTGCAGCTGACCGCCAAACACAGCGTGGCGACACCGGTGAATTGGAAAGACGGCGACGACTGCATCATCGTCCCTTCGTTATCGAATGAAGACGCGAAAGAAAAATTTCCGAAAGGCTGGAATGAAGTAAAGCCTTACCTGCGCATTACGCCGCAGCCGGATAAATAGCCTTTAAAATGTTGTTCGATATTTGAGGCCTTTGTGGTAAAAGTAATATTGCAAAGGCCTTCTCTTTTATTAATCTATGAATGCGACCAAAACTTTATTCCTGGTGTTGCTGCTGATCTTTGGTGTGGGGCTGGGCTGCCAAAAAGATCCTTTGTCTTCGGCTAAGAGCGGAAAAATATTTACCGTCGCGGTTAAAGCCGACGATGGCAATACGGATATTACCGAACGGGCAATAAAAATAACCGAGTCAAAACTTAACGCGATCAGCTTGGACGGCAAAGTTTCCCGCGACCCGGAAGCGGCGGACAGAATTCTGGTAAAGATCTATGAGGCGGAAGACTGGGAAAAAGCCAAAAAATTTCTTTTTACTTCTTATCAACTGGAGCTGAAGGAGATTGTGTCGCCTGTGAACCCTGCCCCGCTGCGAGCGTTTCCGGTGCAAGCCGATGCGGAAAAAGCTGCCGCTGACGGTCAGGAAGTGTTGGCCTTTAGTGATAAGGGTGAAAATTCGTTCGTCATCGTAAGAAAAACCGCTATCGTGACCGGCGAAGATATTCGCGACGCACAAGCGGTGGCCTATGCCGGAACTGACGATTATTACATCTCCTTCTCATTAAGGCCGGAAGGAGCGCTAAAATTCAGTGATTGGACAGGCAAAAATGTCGGCGCGTATTTAGGCGTCGTACTCGATAAAAAGGTGATCAGCGCGCCCTTTATCAAAAGCCAGATATTTGATAGCGGCCAGATCCAGGGCAGGTTCACCAAAGAAGAAGCCGACGATATCGCGCTCAGTTTAAAGAGCGGATACCTGCCGGCTGTCTTAACGATATTAAAAGAAGAGGCCTTTTAAAGATCAACCCTTCTTTAATTTCTGCAATCGCTCAGCCGCCGCTTCGAGCGTTTCGTCTTTTTTGCAAAAACAGAACCGCACTTCCTGCGACCCCATTCCTTCGTGATGATAAAACGATGAGCCGGGCACGACCGCGACGCCGATCTCGCGGATCAGGTGTTTGGTAAATTCGATGTCGTTCGCAAAACCGAAATCTTCAGATATCGGTCATCACATAATAAGCGCCGTCGGGATAGCCGCATTTGAAACCCGCGTTCTGCAAAACGCGGCACGATAAAGTCGCGCTTTGCCTGATATTCTTTTTGCAGCCCGGCGTAATATCTCCGGCGGCAAGCTCAGCGCATACGCGCCCGCGTGCTGGAGCGGATTGGCCGCGCCGACGGTTAAGAAATCGTGCACTTTGCGAATCGCCGAAGTGATATCCGGCGGGGCGATGCAGTAACCGACGCGCCAGCCCGTGACCGAATAAGTTTTCGAAAGCGAATTGACGACCACCGTTCGCTCGCGCATTCCGTCGAGCTGCGCCATCGAAATATGTTTGAGATCGGCGCCCGCGCGGGGATACACAATGTGCTCGTAGATCTCGTCGGTAAAGCAATGCGCGTCGAATTCTTTGCAGAGATCGGCGATAAATTCCAGTTCGTCGCGCGTGAAAACTTTGCCGGTCGGATTGTTCGGATTGCAGATGATGATCGCTTTCGTCCGCTCGTTAAAAGCGGCGCGCAACTCGTCGCGGTCAAAGACCCAACCTTCCTCGGTACGCCGCAGCGGCACGTGGCGCGGCTCGGCGTCTGACAGAATCGCGTCCGGCGCGTAGTTTTCGTAGAACGGCTCGAAAACGACGACTTCTTCGCCCGGATCGACGCACGCCATCATGCCGGCGATCATCCCTTCGGTCGAGCCGCAGGTGACGGTGATCTCGGTTTCCGGATCGACGTCCAAGCCCAGAAACCACTTGGTCTTGGCGGCGATCGCGTCGCGAAAACCTTTCACGCCCCACGTGATCGCGTACTGGTTATGATCGGCGGCGATCGCCTCCATCGCCTTTTGCTTGATGTCTTCGGGCGCGGCAAAATCGGGAAAGCCCTGGCCGAGATTGACCGCGCCATACTTCATCGCCTCGCGCGTCATCTCGCGGATCACCGATTCGGTAAAACTACCGGCCTTTTTTGAAATGCGATTTTTGCTCATTTATGTATTAAGTATAACTTGTTGGATTATAGTCTCTACCTGAAAACTCTATTTTAACCAATTTACAATTTTCAAATTTTTGATTCGCTTAAAATGTTTTTCGTTATTTGTCGCCAAGGTACATTTTTCAACTAACGCAGTAGCAGCGATCAGGATATCGGCATCACCGATCAGATTTCCCGTAGAGTATAAATAGGCATAGATATCGGAAGCTTTAGAAATAATTGCTGGTGTAATCGGAAGTATTTCACTCGCAGCAGAAAATGATTCGAACACCAGCAGTTGCTTAAAAGCATCTTTGATCTTCAATCCGCGCAAAATTTCGTAACTTGTGATAATAGAAAAAGTAAAGGCCGGGTATGAATCCAGATATTTCGCAGCGCTTCTTAGAGCCGATGGATGCCGACGCATCATATTTGAGAGAGTATCACTGTCCAACAAAATCTTCATTTTCGTGGAATTAATTTTCGAAGAAGTTCCCGCGGTCAAGAATTACTTTTTCGATTTCATCAATATCTTCTTCAGAAAGGCCTGAGTAGACTTCCTGCACCAATGCCAGAGGATCGTTTTCCGCTACTTCGATAACTAATTTGACGTGTTGGCCATTGCTCAATTCGATCGGATCAATAGGGCGAAAAGTACCGTTTTCGAAAACTGCTTCAACTGTGTGCGTCATATTTAACCTCGTGAGAAAGATTAGCATAAAAATAAGACTTCTTTGAGCACAGAATAATTCAAAACGCAGACTTATGGCGCGGAATTTCTTATTCTTTTTCGCCTTCCCGCATCCACAATACGTCATTTCTATATTTTGCTCTATTTGCGAGCTTCTTATTTTTTAATTAAAAGGTCTTTGCTGATTATCGGTACTTTTAGATATATTCAACGTTCTCTTCGTAAAACGCGGACAATATGTCTTTGAGGTCCTGGTTTAGCAACTGGTTCTCCTTTGAATGCCCATGCGTCCTGTGCCAACTGCCACATCATTTCAATACGCTCCGCAGGAGTCGTAATTAAGTTATGCGGATCGGAAAATCTTATCCGGCGAACTCTAAGGTCATCAGACGCTTCACTCATTGCGACATTTTAACACGAAATGGTTGGCTGAAATATGATCGGAGAAGCATCACCTTTTCTCTAAGAGCGGGCGCAAGCGACCCTTCCCGACCTGAGAGGTGGGCAGGCTTGAATGATGAACCCAGACAATCGTCTTTGAGAGAATCTCAATTTAGTAGAAACTTTAAAGTTTAGTAAATTTGCAGGTCAGGAAGGGTTGCTTGCGCCCGCCGGCTTTATTTTAGAAATTTCTTTGGCAAATCCAACTCATCATCGACCAGTACTTCCATATGAACACCGGCCAGGCGTGCGTATTTCAGAAGTATATTCAGCGTCGGCTCTCGCGTGCCCAACTCATAACCGGATATTGCGCTGCGCTCTACTCTAAGCTCCAAAGCTCTCAGCATTCCGTTTTGAGACAAGCGTAAGCTTAATCTTATCTGTAAGAGCTTTTCAGGTAACCTTTGTGGTCTTTCTCTCGCTACTCTTCCGCTCATTAGAAAAACCCTCCTAATGGGAAAAAGTCGGAGCATGGCTTGACGTTGGGCGCTTCTGCGCCTAATATTGAACTAGGCGCAGAAGCGCCTAACGTTGATTTAAAGAATAATTGGGCCGTTTTGAGCGTATATGTCGCAACGGCTTTCATCATTGCTTAGTTTTTTATTTCTCTCGGCATAGATGAATTACAAATAAACTTTATCTCTCAAATCCGAAAAGGAAAAGAACCCCAACTATCTTTTTTTGCAAAGGAATGAGCTATCCGAAAGGAGCGTAAGATTCTGATGGGCAAAAATAAGGTCGAAGGACCGAAAGATTAGCGGAGAAATTGCTACGGGTTCGCCGCAAATTAGGATTATCCCAGGCGAAAATGGGTGAGGTTTTAGGGCAGTACAGGGTTGAGAGGCACGGGAGTTCGATACGCGCTTATGAGAACGGCGACAGGCTGCCTCCTCACTTGGTTGCGCTTGCCTACGCCAAGCTCGCCAAAGTTTCAATGGATCTGCTCATCGACGACGAAAGAGACTTGCCTAAAGGTTTTTAGAGTAATGAAGTCAGAACCGGGAACGCAGTGACCGGGTCTCACTTTGGAAGTAAGACAAGCTGAAGCTTGAACTCTAAACCGTTTGCGCTCGCGGAGCGTGGTTAATATAAAATATTTAGGACTGGAACCACGAAAACACGAAAGAGCACGAACAAAAAAGAAACCCGGTCGCTACTCCCACCACCCCGTCAGCCGAAGCGGCTGCCACCCCTCCTCTGGCAGGAGGGGAGCTTACTCCCGGTTCTGACCTCATTATCAAGGCGCGGATCTATTTGAATGCGGACAAGGATGTCCGCCGCTCCATGGGCTAAGCTGATTGGGTTGAGGCTTCTTGCTGGGTGCCGTTGGAGGAAGGGCTATCTTTGGCGACAAGCAGCACTTCCTGTTTTTTGATCTCTATGTGAGCTTCGGGGATAAACTCGTTAAAGAGCTGGCGGAGTTCGGCTTCGTTGTTGTCTTTTATCACGTCGCGGAAGCTGCGCACGATGTGGCTGACCTTTTCCGGTTCGTAAGCCGCGATCTTGCCGATGAAAATTTTCGGGTGGCGGGTTTTTACAAGGTTCTCGCCGGTCATTTCCAATTCTTCGAAAAGCTTTTCGCCCGGGCGCACGCCGGTAAAAACAATATCGATGTCTTCGTAGGGAAGCAGCCCTGAAAGCCGGATCATATCTTCCGCCAGGTCGAGAATTCGCACGGGCACGCCCATATCCAGAATGAATATTTCGCCGCCGCTGCCGAGCGCGCCTGCCTGCATCACCAGCTGTGACGCTTCCGGAATGGTCATAAAGTAGCGGGTCATCTCTTTGTCGGTAACCGTGACAGGGCCGCCCTTTTGTATCTGCTCGCGCAAAGATCGGCACGACCGAACCGGCGGAACCCAGCACGTTGCCGAAGCGCACCGCCATATAACGCGTATCAAAACGATGGCCCAGATCCTGGATCACGATCTCGGCCACGCGTTTGGAAGCGCCCATTACCGAGGTCGGGTTGACGGCTTTGTCAGTCGATATCAGAACGAAATCGTTCGCGCCATAATTGCCCGCCAGGGTGCCGACGAGTTCCGTCGCGAAAACGTTATTTTTGATCGCCTCGCTCGAATTGATCTCCATCAGCGGAACGTGTTTGTGCGCGGCGGCGTGAAAGACGACCGCGGGCCGGTAATTTTCGAAAATCTCTCTCATGCGCGGCTCGTCGCCGATATCGGCGATCAGCGGAACGAAAGTGAGTTCGGAAAAAGCACGCCTTACTTCCTGTTCGATCTGGAAGAGGAAAAACTCGGCGCGTTCGACCAGTAAGATCTTGCGCGGGCGAAACGCCGCGACCTGGCGCACAAGTTCCGCTCCGATAGAGCCGCCTGCGCCGGTGACCATCACGACTTTATCGGTCAAAAATTCATGGAGATTTTGATCGTCCAGCGCGACAGGTTCGCGGCCCAGCAAATCTTCGATCTGAACGTCGCGGATACGGCTGACCTTTACGTGGCCGTGGACGATCTCATGAAGGCTCGGAACGATACGCGCTTTGACGGGAATGGCGCTGGCAGATATCCAGTATCCGGCGAATCTCTTTGCCCTGCGCCTGGTCGATGGCGATCACTACCTGGTCGATCTTAAGTTCATCGACCAGCCGCGCCAAATCGTCCGTCGTGCCGAGAACTTTTAATCCGCTGACGCTGCCGCCTTTTTTAAACCGGTCGTCGTCGATAAAACCCTTGATGTCGAACTCGCCGTCGCGGCGGCCGACAATTTCTTTTACCACCGATGCGCCGATCCGGCCCGCGCCGACAAAAAGCGTGGATTGCCGGGTGATCTTTTTCCGCGCGAGCGTAAATCGCTTTTTCTCGCTGAGCTCGTAAAAGAACCGGCGCAGCACACGCAAACCCAGCAGGCCGCCAAAAGCCAGCACCGTGTCCATCAGAATGACGGAGAGCGGCACCTGCCAGCGGATAAAAATATCAGGGGAAAGCAGCAGTCTGAAGGCGAGCAGTATCAAACCCGAAACCAGCGCGGCTTTTAAGAATACCTTGATGTCCTCAAGGCTGACATAGCGCCAAATAATGGAATAAGCGCCGATCAGAAAGAGCACCGAAAATTGCACCAACACCACCAGGGGGAGTTGGTTTAAGGCATTATCAAGGTGATAATCCGAAAGATTGAAATCCAACCGCAGCAGGTAGGCGAAAAAGAAAGCCGAACACAACACCACGAAATCAGCTATGAACTGAAACGGACGCCGCAAAAACCATATATTATGCTCTATATGATTTTCTTCTTTTTTGGTAAAACTCCCCATGACAAGAAAATATTTGGCCTAAATATTGAAATTACTTGGCAAAAGCCGAACTGTCAACAAATAAACCCACGTTTAAGCGCGTAAATACTTCAAGAATCAAGCCAATTTAGTTATTTGATACCGCAAATTCGGTGATATAATCTGATGTTCTGTAATTCATGCCGCTCCAACGCGGAAACAAGGTAACAGTTATGAAAAGATTTATTTTTCTCAGCTTTATTATACCGCTTATTACCATTTTAACCTTTTTTGCCGCCGCCGCACAGGAAATTCCCCTTTCGGAGCAGCAGCGCGCCTATCTGATCGGGCCGGGCGATGAGATCGCCGTAAAAGTTTTGGGTGAGCCGCAGTTCGATTTTAACGCCACGATAGACGACGAAGGAATGGTGCAGGTCCCCTTCTTTGAGAACCGGCTAAACGCTAAGTGCCTGTCGGAAAAAGACCTACGGGTGGACGTCGCCAAGATGATGTCAAAATACCTGCGCAATCCGATGGTCAGCCTGCGCGTCACCGAACGCAAAAGCCGCCCGCCGGCAAGCGTAATGGGTGAAGTTAAAACGGCGCAGCAGGTAGTGATGATGCGGCAGGTGCGGCTGCTGGAACTTTTGTCTTTTACCGGGGGCCTGACGGAAGACGCGGGCGGTATGGTACAGGTTTTTCACGGCACTACCCCGATCTGCAGCGCGCCCGGGGAGATCGCCGCGGCAAAAGACGAGGGCAGCATGCCATATCGTTTTTACAGCATTTCAGCCGTAAAAATGGGTAAAGAAGAAGCTAATCCGGTCATTTATCCGGGAGACATAGTAGTAGTACAAAAAGCGCTGCCTGTGTATGTAACGGGCGAAGTGCGCGCTCCGCAGGGAATTCGCCTGACGGAGAACGGTATTTCCCTGACCCAGGCGATCGCGATGGTAAGCGGCATTACCCGTGAGGCAAAATCCAAGGACGTAAAAATTTACCGATTAAGAACGGACAAAACCGATCGCGATATCCTGACCGCTAATCTGGACCTGATTAAAGCGGGTAAGCAGAAAGATATAATGCTCGAAGCTTACGACATCATCGAAGTGGATAAGGCCAAAAAGAGCATTGCTCAAACCATCCTTGAAATAGCCATCGGCGCCGGTAAGGGCGGAATAACCAGCATGACCAACGGGCTGGGTTACCGTGTGATGTATTAATTTTTGCTTGTAAGAATGAACAAGAACCCGGAAGCCGGTCGGCAGCCTGAAATTGTGGTGTTCGCATCATTCGGAATAGATGAAAGATGATAACTGATAACTGAAAGATTTGATCTATTCTCTATCATCTATCAGTTATCATCTATTCCGAACGACACTCTCTTTAACTAAGCACCGCAACTTTAGGACACTGCCCATATTTTGAATCCACTAGCTAAAGCTAGTGGCAATTGATCAAGTGGAAATTCAACCACAAAATACACCAACACAAAATACACCAAATAACACGAATAAAATTAAACCCTTGACGACTAAATTTCCCGGCTGAGTTATGCTTTCAGGTGGCGCCGGATGCCGGCATGAAAATCGGGAAAGAGCGCAGATACCTGAATTTTCCGATCTCAATGTTCTTTTTTAATTTAACCTGCGGATTTGGGAATTTTACGACATTTCTGGAACATTTTTGGAACAGGGTGTTCACTTGGGCTCACTGGAACAGGTGAACACTTCCGTCTTCCGCTCACGCAGAATTTAGATTCTAAACCGGGGAAGAAGTATTAAACGCCGTAAATTCCGTCGATCACGTCTTTGTATTTTTCGTCTATTACGCGGCGTTTTATTTTTAGGGTGGGGGTTAGCTCGCCGCCTTCGACGGTAAATTCGTTTTCCATCAGGGCGATCTTTTTCACCGATTCATACTGCGCGAGGCCCTGGGTGGTTTCCGTCACCTGCCGTTCAAGCAGATCTTTGATCTTAGGGCTCCGCGCAAAATTCCGCCGGGGTTTTTAGATGCAGCCCTTTAAGATGGGCGTAAGTTTCGAGCTGCTCGAAATTCGGCACGATCAGCGCCGAGGGAAATTTCCGTTCGTTGCCGACCAGCACGACCTGGCTGACAAACCGCGAGACTTTAATCATCTGCTCGATCGGCGCCGGCGCGATATATTTTCCGCCGGAAGTTTTAAAGAGCTCTTTTTTGCGGTCGGTGATTCTCAGAAAACCGTCGGCGTCGAGCGCGCCGATATCGCCCGTTCGAAACCATCCGTCGGCGGTAAAAGCTTCGCGGGTGGCTTCGGGTTTATTGTAATAACCGAGCATTACGTTCGGGCCGCGCGCCTCGATCTCGCCGTCCGCGGCGATGCGCACTTCAACATTAGGGATGGGCTTTCCGACCGTGCCGAGCCGCCAGTCGATAATGTTGTTGGAAGAGATGACGGGCGAAGTTTCGGTCAGACCGTAACCCTGCATAATCGAAACGCCCGCGCCGGTAAAGATCAGAGAGATCTCATCGGAAAGCGCCGCGCCGCCGGTAATGCAATGACGCAAATTACCGCCGAAAAATTCGCGGAATTTTTTATAAACCATTTGGTCGGCAATGCTGTGTTTGATGGCCAGAATGCGCGGAACGTTTTGGCCCGAAGTTTTTAGCCGGGCTTATTCCTTGGCGACATCGATCGCCCAGTCGAAGATCTTTTCCTTCAAACGGCTCGCTTTTCCGGCTTTTAATTTTGCCTGGGCGTAAACTTTTTCAAAAATGCGCGGCACGCCGACAAAGATCGTCGGCCGCACTTCGTGCAAATTTTCCGGCACTTTATCGATTGATTCGGCGTAATGGACCGCATTCCGTTGTGAATGTAGAGATACATTCCGGCTCGCTCGAAAACGTGCGAGAGCGGCAAAACGGAAAGCGGCTTGTCATCGCCCGAAAAATTAAATTTCGCGCCGGCATCGATCACGTTTGAGATCAGGTTCATGTGCGACAGCATCACGCCTTTCGGTTCGCCCGTCGTGCCCGAAGTGTAGATCAGCGTCGCCATGTCGTCGGGTTTAATGCCGTGGGAAATCTCTTCGATCAATTTTGGGTTTTGAGTTTTGAGCTTTGACCCGGTTTCTTCCAGCTCGGATAGCGAAATGGCGATATCTTCCGTGATGCCGGCCGTATCGAAAAACACAAGTTTCTCGAGCGCCGGGCATTCGGGCAAAATTTCGCGGATAGTTTCCCAGACACTCTTGTTTTCGACAAACAAAACTTTCGCGCCGGAATCCCGCAAAATGTAGCAGATCGAAGCGGCGAAAGCGTAGTGTAAATAGGAACGTCGATGATACCGGCGAACTGGCAGCCGGCGTCAGCCAGCGTCCATTCCGGGCGATTGGCGGAAAGAATCGCCGCGCGATCGCCGCGACTAATGTTGGGCATCCCGAGCGAGTAAAGCCCGGCGCGATATTTTCAATTCGCGCGATCATCTCCGCGGAAGAGATCGATGCCCATTCGCCGTCCTTTTTATAATTCAGCGCATTATCAAGCGGATATTTCCCGGCAGCTTGTAAGAAAAGTTCACCGAGTGTTTGCGGTTCGTCAGGTGATAAAGGCGCGCGCTTTCGCGATACCTCGATATTAACCGCCGTGGTGGTGCCGGGATTCATTTACTCGTCACCCCGTCGAAAAATACTTCCAGCACCACGTCAGCCATGGGCGCCAGGGGATATGTCTTTTTGGAGAGTATCCAGTTGGTCACCATTTCATCGAGCGCGCCGTAGAGCATCTTGCTGCAGACCTTGGCATTGAGGGCCGGGCGAAAAACACCCGCCTTTGTCCTTCTTCAATAGTCTTGCGGATCATGTCGAGATATTTGGCCAGGCCGGCGGCGGAAAATTCTTCCATGAATTTGGTCGAGCCGCGCAGTTCGACCTGAAAGACGATCGCGGCATCTCTGTCCGCGCCCAGTTTTTCCAGGTGCAGCTGGGCGATGCGGCGGATTTTTTCTTCGGGCGTGGTGAGCGCGGCGAGTTCTTCTTTTGCCTCGGCAATGAATTTTTCCATCGCGCGGTCAAAAATCGAATGCAGAATTTCCTCTTTGCTCTTGAAATAAAGATAAACCGTGCCGTCGGCAATGCCCGCTTCGCCGGCAATGTCCGACACCTTGGCGTTGAAATAACCGTTTCGCGCAAACACTGTGGTCGCCGCGCGAAGGATCGCTTCGTATTTGTCGGTCACCGCCGCTTTAGACTGCCCGTTGGTGCGCATCGCTTTTGCCATAAAGATAAAGTGAATGAATCTTCATTCATGTTAAGGGCAAGGGCAAATTTAATCAATTAGTTTGCTCCCGCCCGGCGGGATTATTACAGAAAAGTTACAAAATTGCCTGGGCCGCTTCAATTAACTTTGCCGCCAGCTTTTAGCTGGTGGTGATAATACTCGACTTGATCAGGGGCTTTGCCGGTATTGCCCATAAAAGAATAAACGGGTCTTAATGAGCGATACATTGGTGCGTTTAGTGTGATTCGTGGTAAAACTTTCGGAAATTAACCACGAAATACACGAAGGTCACCCGCATTGTTTCTATAAATATGACGCTCCTACGGAGCTTAAAACCTGTTCGCTGAGCTAAGTATATTATTACCGCTAAAGCTAGTGACAACTTACCACTGGCGGAGCTTATGGTTTTACTAATCCGTCTTGCAGCACCTGTGAAAGCTTCCATATCAGCGCGAGGCCGGGGTTTTCCTGGTTGTAGGCAACAAGCGGCATTTCGTCGACGGTGATCGCCATCGCGATGCGCCCGTTCGGGCTGTAGATGATGCCGACGTCGCTGCGCAATGCATCGAGCGCGCCCGATTTCGAAGCGGTCGAAATGTTGTCAGGCACGCCGCGCCAGAGGCCGTCTTTTAACTGCTGGCGTTTGAGGATCGCGATCATCTCGGCCGAAGCCTCTTTTGATACAACCTCACCTTTCCCAAGCATCTCAAGCAGCCGGACCATATCGCGCGGCGAAGACTTGCCCAAACCGAACGGCTTATTTGCGGGGTCGGCGTAGGCCTTGGCTTCGCCGCCGCCGAAAACCTTGCGCAGGCTGAGCGTTTGCTTGAGGCCGAGCGTCGCCATAAATTCATTGACGCTGTCGGCGGGAACCTTGTCGAGCACAAGATTGGTCGCCGAATTGTCCGAGACGACGATCATCAGGTGAAGGGCCGAGCGCAGGTCGAGCCTGGTGTTGTCGGAAAATTCGAAAAGGATGCCGGAGCCGCCTTTCTTTTTTTCTTTGGTAAGGATGATCTCGTCGTCCCACTTGACCTTGCCCTGCGCGACGTGCTGAAACACGGTTGCCATGATCGGCAGTTTGATGGTGCTGGCGGTGCGAACCGGTTCGTCCGCGCGCAGCGCGTAGTCTCTGCCGGTGTCGAGGTTTTTGGCGTAGAT
Source organism: uncultured Acidobacteriota bacterium (assembly GCA_963766895.1). GTDB lineage: Bacteria > Acidobacteriota > Blastocatellia > Pyrinomonadales > Pyrinomonadaceae > DASYKT01. The sequence continues at coordinate 186,083 of CAVYCB010000002.1, read as the reverse complement.
CCAGACCTTGCCTTTAAATCCCGCGATGACGGATTGGATCGTGGCATCAAGCGACAGCGGCGAAGGGGGCGACTGGGGCGACGGCGCGGCTGCAGCTGCGGGGGGCTTATTCTGAGCGGCGGCAACCGTAGCAGCGGCAGCGATAAAACTCAGGATACTGATGAACGACAAAAGGAACAATGCTCTTTTCATAGAACATAAAATACCGCAGTTCGCAAAAACCATTCAAATTTAGTGGCGGAATACCTCTGAACCTGGGAGTGCCGGCATCTTGCCGGCACTCCCAGGTTCAAATAGCCGCTACCAGCGCAGCGGCTACCGGGTCATTCATGTTGAGATGCAGCATAAGCTAATTTTCGGAAGATGCGGGCAAGGATGCCCGCGCTCCATATTAAGGCTGGTGTATCTGGATATAGTTGCCGCAGGTATCGTCAAAAATGGCCTGAGTGCCCCATTCGTTCTTTGTCGGTTCCTGTTTGAAGACCACACCTTTTGCTTTTAGTTTTTCATGATCGGCTTGAACATCTTCAGAACCGAAAATGATCACCGGCAGGCCGGCGTTATAGATACCGTCGAAGAATTCACGGCTTCCGTAATTGCCGCGCGGTTCGAGCAGTATGGCCGTGCCGTCCGGGTCTTCCGGTGAAACGACGATAGCCAGGAACATCTCCGGCATATACATCTTTTCCTTGAAACCCAGAACGTCTGTGTAAAATTTGAACGCCGCGAGTGGGTCATTCACTGAAATGCTTACTAATGAAATTTTCATAACTGTAACTATGCCGCAGCCGGTTCCAGCGGCAATACGTCCTTTCTGCGCAAGATCGCCGCGCTAAGTAAAGTAATGATAATTCCCACGGGTGCGAGCTCCATCAAACAGATGGCGTAAAAGATAAACGGGTTTTCCATGGCTTTGGCCATATCACCCGCAAACTTAACGGTTTTATCGATCTCTTCCTGCGACGCGCCCGCCTGCTGCATTTTCTCGGTCTGCATTTTTGTGAATTTGGTCATTATCTTGTCGACAAAACCGGGATTGGCGACGTTGTAAGCCTCGGCGCCGGCAAAATAAAAGACCGAAGCGATCAGCGTTATCAGCAGGCCGATCTGAATGCCTTTCCAAAAAGTGATCTTGCCTTTTCCGACGTTGTCGCGGTAAGACTTGATGCCGAAAAAGATCATCGAAAGCGAGATGGCCATCGTGGTATAGCCGATGATCTCACCATGGTCCGATCGAGATCGTCTCATTTCCGCACAAAGTTGAGATCAGGAAAACAAAGCCCGCCAGGATCAGGCCGGAGATCACGCCGAATGTAATAATTATTTTTTTCATAAGCTGCTCCTTCGCAAAGTTTTCCCAAATCTACGGTATTGCGGCGGGTAAAAACATCGGCCAAAAGTATGAATTCGCTGGTTTTTTAGTAAATCATACTAAAGTCTAGGGAATTAATCGCAGTTCACGAGCTTTTTGCACTGCCTGGGTGCGGCGGCTGGCGTCGAGCTTGATAAAAAGATTTGCGGAGTGGGTTTTAACGGTGCTGAGGGAAACAAACAGCTTTTCGGCAATTTCCTGGTTTGAGAGCCCGTCGGAAATAAGCTGGAGCACTTCGAATTCGCGCGGGCTGATGCCCAGAGTTTTTAATTTGCCGGGATCGAATTCAAAATCTGCGCTCTCCGTGACCACAACGGTTTTTATCCTGGTAAATCTCATCCCGACCCAAATGCCCAGCGCAGCGAACATCACTGCGATCGCCCCGATATAAAATTCGATCGAAAGGTCGCGGATGAAATAGTTGTATTCCAGGTATTTCAACAGCGCGATCAACGCTGCCATCGAAATTCCATAAATTATGATCGTCTTACGCATGACAAGAGCCTTAAAAGGCGGATGATACTGTACCAAAATCGGAGATTTCAAGTTCTTAAATTGAATTATCCTTTGAGCACCCGTAGAATCTGTGAAACCTTTTTAAGAAAACCGTGATCTACTTCGAAAATTATCTTAATGGCACCTGCGGCCTGAATAACCACGTTATACCTTACACGCTCTGTATATCTCTTTCTAACTTTCTGGGAAAGGATTTCTTTTTCGATTTTGAGTGCCCGTCGAATTTCCCGCCCGATTATGCCGTGAACAGCGGCGAGCGGGACAAATTCGAAATTTTAATGAAGAGCCCGATAAGCCGCGTTTCCGACCTGGTAAAGATCCCGAACCGCAGGGTCTACGAAGTCGACCGCGAGGTAAAAAACAAGATCCGGCTGGAAGAGCTTTTTCTTTACCTTTCTGACCACCGAGGAACAAAAAGCGAAATACGGGAACACCATGATCTGGAATTTTTTTAGCCTGGGCAGGGAAGCTTTTACCCGTGAGCATTTGCAGACGTTTGATCTGGTAGAGATCGGCCGCAATGAGAGCCTGATGAACGCGACTTTTTTTTATTTTTTGCCGAGAATGGAAAAAAACCAGCTGCTGGATTCGATCAAGATCCGTTACCGGGACGACCTCGAGGAGTTAGCCGCCAAGATCACCGGGGAAGCCGGAGCGTTCAATGCGACCCATTTCAGACTGGGCGATTTTCCGGCGGCCTACGGCAGCGACGGGTACAAGGTGAGCGTGGAAAGATTTACCAAATATTTTGACGAGATGATAGCGGATAAAAATACGCCTTTACTGGTAGCCACGGACGGCTTGCACGAGAAGGCCCTGTTTGCGGAGATATTAAAGCCATTCAAATACCGGTTTATCGACGAACTGATCTTTGATGAATACCGGCGCGACTTCAGCGAATTGGGATCCACCGATTTCAACACCATTTCGGTGCTCAACCAGATCTTATGCGCTAATTCGCAGACCTTTATCGGCACCTGCCGGAGCACATTTACCAGTATCATCCACCGCCTCAGGCAGGAGCGGCGCGGACCTGGCCGATTTTAACTTTCTGCCGGATGAAAGAATAGTGCGGCTGCTCACTCCCGACAACGACATTAAGGCCGACAGCGCCGGTTTTTTTGAATGGAACCGTTACTCGATCTTCGCGGAGCACTACACCTATCCCGCCTGGATGCGTGAATGGAATTATGCGCCTTACTTCGCTGCCGGAATGAATTGCTTATAGAAGAATATGGCGGAGGGGACAGGACTCGAACCTGCAAGCCCGTAAGGGCGGTAGTTTTCAAGACTACTGCATTACCAATTATGCTACCCCTCCGCATCAAAGCGGAAACAAAAAATATACTGCAAATATCGGGATGAGACAAACGGAGGGTAACGGTGAACGTATAACGATCAGTGATTAACGGAGTCAGAATAGCTCTTCTAAACAAACCGGATCGTTAATCACTAATCATTAACCGTTATTCACTATTTCGCGAACTGTTTTTCCAGCTCCTGCCGGACGGCGTCGACGCCTTTTATTCCCTGCATCTTTAGAACTTGTTTGCCTTGCCGGTCGATCACTACGTGGAGAGGGAATTTCAGATCGAAATTACCGTTCTTATCGGCTTCACCGAATTTGAAAAGCATTATCTGCCCGGCGTTAGGAATGATGTTGTATTTGAACGGATAATTTTTCAGAAAAGATTCGAGCTGCGGTTTACTGTTCACCGCCATTCCGATAAAGACCGCTTCTTTATACTGGTCTACTATCGGATTAAGCAGCGCGATCTCCTGCACGCAAAACGGGCAGTTGACGAACCAAAGATTCAGCACCACGACTTTGCCGCGTAGCGCGTTTGAATCAAACATTTTTCCGTCGATCGAAGTGACCGTAAAATCAGGCGCCATCGAACCGTTCTGCGTAGGGGCCGGCCCTTGAACGATGGTTTTGGTGACGGTCCGCGTGACCGCTTGCGCCAGTGCCGAATATCCCAATAAGAGAGCGAGAAGAAGAGAAAGCAGTATTTTCATATTTTTATTTACTCTATTTTCAAGTATAAGAGGGCACTCTGATCTTATTTTAAAGCCGCCAGCCGTTTTAATTCTTTTTGCAGCGGAACGAGCCCGCTGGCGCCTTCGGACCTGAACTCGATCTCGCCTTTGGGGTTAATGACAATATGCGTCGGAAAGACCACCTGATCGCTGCCCGGGCGGGTATATTTCAATGCCACCTCCAGGCTTTTCGGAATGATGTCATAGGTGAACCGTTTCTTAAGAAGAAACCCCTCCAGATCATATTTATTGTCCAGCGCAAAGGCGATGAACACAAAATTACGCTTACCGTAGGCTGTAACTAATTTGTTCAGCTGCGGCAGCTCTCTTAAACAAGGGGGACACTGTATATACCAAAAGTTCAATACTACGTATTTTCCTTTTAGCTCCTTAAGTTTAAGTGATTTTCCTTTGAGTGAAGTTACGTCAAAAGACGCGGCCATGGGCTTGGCGCGGCCGTGGCAGCCGTGGCAGCAATGTTCTGGGCAAAAAGAGGCACAGCAATAAACAGCAAAATAAACAAAAGACCCGGCAGACGCAGTTTCATATGAGCTTATTTCTAGCTCAGAAATTGCCGCGGGTCAATAAATTTTTGATCTATTTTTACTTTGAGGGATCGTTTAAGAGGCGCGTGATCTCAGAACTGAGTTTTGCGGTCTGGTCCCAGCCATTGGCCCTGAATTCGATCTCACCCTGCTGATTTATCAGAAAATAAGCCGGATACGGCATATTGATATTGCCGTTCTTATCCTTCTCGGCGTATTTGAGCAAGGTGCCGAAACTGTTAGGGATAATGTTGTAATCAAAAGGCTTTTTCGCTAGATACGGCTGGATACGAGACTCGTTTTCGTTGGTAAAGGCTAAAAATACCACGTTTTTGCCCCTGTTTGACGCCACCAGCTGATTAAGCTTGGGAATTTCCGCATGACAGATAGCGCAGCGGGTCGACCAAAAGGCGATCGCCACTACCTGGCCCTTTAATTCATTGAGATCAAAGGTTTTGCCGTCCATGGAAACGGCGTTAAATTCTTCCGCGGGCGCTTTATGCTGCCCAAAAGCGGCGATCGAGAGGGTGAGAAGCAATAAAATCAGGGATATTTTTCGCATAGCAGGTACCAGCCGGTTTAATTATGAGCGAGTGTTAAAGAATTTTCAACACTTTTTAAAGAAAACGATGAATATGTTTAGATTTCAAGAAATACCGGTAAGTTTGCTGCAGTTTTAATTCCCGTCCTCAAGCGGCTTTTTAAGCCACGAATTACACAAATTACACGAATAAATAAAGACTCAGAACTTTATGCTAAGATTCTTGGATGCTGCTCGAATCGCTTGAAGCGGAAAATTTTCGCAATTTACAAGGAAAATTTCTTTGCAGAAAGGTTTAAACGTCATTTTCGGCGAAAACGGACGAGGGTAAAACCAACTGGCTCGAAGCGATTTACACTTTGGCGACGACCAGTTCTTTTAAAACCGTCCAATTGCAGGAGGCTATTCAATACGACGCGGAACTCGCTATTATTCCGCGGCAAGGTACGGCAATAGGCGGAAATTCAACGCGTCATGCAGGTCGCGCTGAAGGAAATACCAAAACACTTTCGGTTAACAGCAAAAAAGAAACGATTCACCGGTATTTGGGACAGCTTCACACGGTTATTTTCAATGCCGATGAGCTGGAAATCGTGCGCGGTCTGCCGGAAGCCCGCCGGCGTTTTCTGGATGCGGAATTACGGCGATTTATCCGCCGTTCGTGCAAACCTTAGCGATTATAACAAAGTTATTCGCCAGAAAAACTGCTGCTTCAATCGGCGCAGGAAAATGATATTCAGCTTGGAAAAGACCGCCGAAATGCTCCAGACCGTGGAACGAACAGTTGATTTATCTGGCAGCGCGGATTTATAAGTCGCGCATTCGCTACGTCGAAAGATTAAACGAAGTGCTGGAACGGCGTCTGTTCGGCAGAGAAGTAGCTTTCTATTCGTTATGTTTCGTCGCTCGAAGGCAAAGGCGACCTGAGCGATTACGCCGCGCTTTTAGCCGAAAGGTTAAAGCTGCGCGTGCAAGCCGAAATGGTCGTCCGGACACGCGCTTTTAGGCACGCACCGCGACGATTTGGATATTTTGTTTGACGGTCACGATTTGCGAAAATACGGCCAAGTTCGGGCAACAGCGAAGCGCGCTGCTTATTTTGCAGCTCGCGAATCTTTCGGTTTATTACTCGCAGCATCAGGAATATCCGCTGTTTCTGCTCGACGACATCGACGCCGAATTGGACTATAAGCGCATCGGCGGGCTGCTCGAATACCTGAGCGATAAAACTCAAACCTTCGTCACCACTTCGAAAGAAAGTTTTGTCGAAAAATTCGGCGCAAAACGGCGACCATTTTCAAGGTAGCGGACGGCGGAATTTCAGCCGGGAACAGTAATTTCTGAAAGTTTCTCTAATCAAAAATCTTTTCCGGTTTCCTAAATTGCTGAAAAATGGTAAAATCACGTTTCAACTAATTTTTGGCGAAATAGCATATAGTGAATTGTAGAGAATTTGAGTCCGGAGAAAATGGCGCGATTTTTACAAAGCCTTTTTCAGTTTGACTCTTTACTTTATTATTTGGTCTTTTTATCTTTCGGACAAGAGACAAAAGAAGGCGCGAAGCCGTGTGGAAAGGAAATCCGGGCGCGAAAGTGAGGATTGAAGTTTTTAATGACTATCAATGTCCGTCTTGCGCCGCATTTGACGAAAAACTCGATGATGTTTTAGAAAAATATCCGAATGACGTGCTAGTGGTTTTCCGAATATTTCCGCTCGTTATGCTTCACAAACGAGCGACGGCGGCGGCAAAGGCGGTTGAAGCTGCCGGATTGCAGGGAAAGTTTCGGGAAATGATGCGGCTTATTTATAAAAATCAAGGCAAATGGAGTTTGAACCGCCCGGCTCGGTCGGGTTTTGTTAAATAGGCGGAAACACTCGGCTTGGACCTTGAAATGTTCAATATCGGATATGGAAGCAAATGGGTGACAGGCAGAATCAAGTACCGATATTGAACGCGTCCAGTTTTTAAAATCGCTAAATTCGACGCCTACCATTATTTTTAACGGCATGATGTTAAGTTTTTCGGATGCGGGAAAATTAGAAGAGATTATAGAAAAAGAATTAAGTAAATTGAAGAGGTTATAAATTGGCTAAAGCAAAAACAGAATACGGTGCAGATTCGATCACCGTTCTCGAAGGACGCGACGCGGTGCGCAAGCGTCCGGCGATGTATATCGGCTCGACGAGCGAAATCGGTCTGCATCACCTGGTTTACGAAGTCGTGGATAACTCGGTCGACGAAGCGCTCGCCGGTTATTGCGACACGATTGAGGTGGCGATTCACATGGACAATTCGATCACGGTCATCGATAACGGCCGCGGCATTCCGACCGACATTCACAAGCAGGAAGGGCGCTCGGCGGCGGAAGTCGTGATGACCGATTCTGCACGCGGGCGGCAAGTTCGACTCGAATTCTTACAAAGTTTCGGGCGGACTGCACGGCGTCGGCGTTTCCTGCGTCAACTTTTTGAGCGAATGGCTGAAGCTCGAGATCTGGCGCGACGGCAAAACGCACGAGATGGAATTCGAGGCCGGCATTCCGGTACGCGCCGCTCAAACAAACCGGCACAACGACGAAACGCGGCACGAAGATCACCTTTCAAGCCGGACTCGAGCATTTTCGAAACGACCGTTTACAGCTTTGAAAAACTGTCGGAACGGCTGCGCGAAAAAGCGTTTTTGAACAAAGGCATTCGCATTTTTATCAAGGACGAGCGCGAAGAAGCGGAAAAATCGCACGAGTTTTATTACAAAGGCGGCATCGCCGAATTCGTCAAGCATCTGAACAAGAACAAAAGCCCGCTGCACGACGAGCCGCTTTATTTCGAGCAGATTGCCGACGATCTTTCGATCGAAGTCTCGATGCAGTACAACGACAGCTACGACGAAAAGATCTTCTCGTTCGCCAACAACATCAACACGGTCGACGGCGGAACGCATCTCTCGGGTTTTCGCGGCGCGATCACGCGCACGATCAACAACTACGCCGAAAGTTCGGGCTTGACGAAGAACTCCAAAAGTCGCGCTGACCGGCGACGACGTGCGCGAAGGTCTGGTGGCGGTTATCTCGCGTCAAAATCCCGCAGCCGCAGTTTGAAGGGCAGACGAAAGGCAAACTCAATTCGCCGGTCAAAGGCCCGGTCGAATCGTTTCTGAACGAAAAGCTCGGCGAATTTTTCGAGCAGAATCCGAATGTGGCGAAGAAGATCGTCGGCAAAGCGGTCGACGCCGCGCGCGCCCGCGAAGCGGCGCGAAAGGCACGCGAGATCGTCCGTAAAAGCGCTCTCGGCAGCTCGACGCTGCCCGGCAAGCTTGCCGATTGTCAGGAAAAAGACCCGGCGTTGTCGGAGATTTATATCGTCGAGGGCGATTCGGCAGGCGGGTCGGCAAAGCAGGGACGCGACCGCAAGAATCAGGCCGTTCTGCCGCTCAAGGGTAAGATCCTGAACGTCGAAAAAGCGCGTTTCGACAAGATGCTCGGCCACGGCGAGATCAAGGCTCTGATCACCGCGCTCGGCACGGGCATCGGCAAGGACGATTTCGACGTCGCGAAACTTCGTTATCACAAGATCTGCCTGATGACCGACGCCGACGTTGACGGCAGCCACATCCGCACGCTGCTGCTGACGTTCTTTTACCGGCAGATGCCGGAGCTGGTCGAGAACGGGTATATTTACATCGCCCAGCCGCCGCTTTACAAGGTCAAACGCGGCAAAAAGGAAGAGTACATCAAGGACGAAAAGGCAGATGTTTCGCTACCTGATGCGGATGGCGACCAACGATATGACGGTGAAATCGACCTCGAACGGCAGAACGTTCGAAGGCGCGAGCTTTCGAAAAGCTGCTCGAGCAGACGACCGAATATCAAGACGTTACTCGCAGCGCTTGCGCGCCGCCTGGGCAACGACGCGACGCTGCTTAACGCTGCTGCTCGAAGCGTTTGCCGGCAAAGACGGCGTCTTGACGAAGAACAAGATCAAGCTGCGAAAGATCTTTGAGAACAGGAATTGATGGCGGAGATCGAAGGCAAGCTCGCCGACGCCGGTTATCAACACCGAGCTGACGAACGACGAAGAACACGGGCTTTGGGAGATCGACATCACGTATCCGAACGGGCAGACGATTCATGTTCGATTGGAACCTGGCGAGCTATGTCGAATTTCAAAAGGCGGTCGAGCTTAAGAAATGCACTCGAAGAACGATTTCCCTGCGCCGTTCATGGTCGGCGAAAACGGCAAGAGTCCGAAACGATCGCTTCGCGCGAAGAGCTGCTCGAAAAAGTCATGGCGATGGCGAAAAAGGATCTGACCATCCAGCGTTACAAAGGTCTGGGCGAGATGAACCCCGAACAGCTCTGGGAAACGACGATGGACCCGGAAAAACGCACGCTGCTGCAGGTGCGGATCGAAGACGCCATCGAAACCGACGAGTATCTTCACCGTTCTGATGGGCGACCAGGTCGAGCCGCGGCGCAAGTTTATCGAGGACAACGCGCTCGATGTGAAAAATCTGGACGTTTAAGATAATCTTTCTATTTTCTTCTAAGCCTGTCGGAAACGGCAGGTTTTTTTATTTTAAAGAAATTTGTTTCCCGGCGTCTTTTTTTGTCTAGATCCCACACTGTAAATACGGAATCCCCCGTGTCAAACGGCCAGTAAAAGTTTTTGCGAGAAAGGTTAGAAAAATGAAACAAGTAATTAAAAATAAAAGCCACTTATGGAATCTGGCGATCGTCGCGGTAGTGGCGATGATATGGTCGGTCATACCGATCGTGCTGAATGTAAGCGCGGGGGACGTGCCGCCGATATTGGTTAGAAATGCCGTATTGGCATCTCCGACGGGCAGTGTAAATCCGCACGGTGAGTCGGAATACCAGCTTGATGCGAACGGCAACCGTGAATTGGAAGTCGAGATCGAGGATGTAAATCTTCCTAACGGCAGAGTTTTGACCGCTTTTGTCAGCAACAGCCCGGTGGGGACCATGACCCTCAGCCTTCAGCGAGGCAAGCTAAAACTGAGAACCGAAGACGGGCAGGCAGTGCCGGTGATCGATGCCGGTGCGACGGTCGATGTTCGCGACGGTAACACGGTTCTGGTTTCCGGGGCGTTTAATGGCGGTCCTGATCCGACGCCGAGCCCTTCGGCATCGCCGACCGGCTCACCAACCGGCTCACCCAGCCCGAGCCCGAGCGCTTCACCGACAGGCTCACCGACCGGATCGCCCAGCCCGAGCCCGAGCGCAAGCCCAAGCCCGTCACCGGGTGGAGAAAATGAAATTTACGCTATTCTTAGCGGTCCCACCGTCAACGGCATTCTGCCGCAGGGTTACGCCGCTTATGAAATTCACAGCAGCCGCACGGAACTTGAGATCCGCGTGAGTCGTGTGAGTCTTCCGGCGGGTACCGCGTTAAACGTTACGGTGCAGGGAACCGCGGTAGGTAATTTGATCCTGCAGAGCGGCGGCGAAGGCCGGCTGCGTCTGCGCAGCGATCGCGGTGAGATAGTGCCGGTCGTGATCCCGGGCCATACCATCACTATGAAAAGCGGTGGAACGACAGTTCTCTCCGGAACGTTTGCGGGCAACGGAACGCCCAGCCCGACACCGACCGGAACTCCGCAAGGGCGCCGTTTTGAAGGCCACCTGGCAGGAATTCCGCCGGTCCCGGCCACCGGTAACAACGTACCGCGCGGTGAAGTGCAAATGATCTTAAACGCGACGGAAGACCAGGTTTCGATCACCGGTGAATATACACACCTGACCAGCGCCCAGACAGGCGGACAGATCTTCTGCGACGTCGCGGGCAACACTTCCGTGATCCACAACTTCGGCGCGCTGGGCGGCACCGAGAGACACTTTACAGCGACGGCGGCGATCTCTGCCTCGCAAGTTCAAATGCTGCGCGCCAGTATGTGTTCCGCTATTTTCAACACCAGCGGAAACCCGGGTGGCGAGATCCGCGGTTTGATCAGAAACGATTCGAGTGCAAGCGATTTCAACGGCGACGGCAGCAATGAAGTTGCGGTCTTTCGCCCCTCTAACTCGACCTGGTATACGGGTGAAGGCATGGGTTACTCCATGCAGGTTTTGGGACAACCCGGAGATAAGCTCGTCTCAGGCGACTACGACGGTGACGGCCGAACCGACGCCGCCGTTTTCAGCAACGGCACCTGGACCATCAAGCGGAGTTCCGACGGCGGATTTACAACCAGGCAATTTGGGCTTACCGGGGATGTGCCGCTGCGAGGAGATTTTGACGGCGACGGTATCAACGACATCGCGGTCTATCGCGGCTCGAACGGCGCATGGTACATCACGCGCAGCAGCGACAACGGTATCTCGATCTACCAATTCGGTTTGAATGGAGATACGCCGGTTCCGGCGGACTTCGATGGTGACGGCAAGACCGACCTGGTCGTGTTCCGCAATTCGAACGGCGCCTGGTATGTCTATCGCAGCTCGGACAATCAGGTAGCTGCGCTCATCTTCGGACAAAACGGCGATACGCCGATAGCCGGAGACTTTAACGGCGACGCGCAGGCAGAAATAGTGATCTATCGTCCGACAACCGGCGTTTGGTATGAGTATGATCTTACCAGGGGCACCTATCGCATCAATCCCTTTGGCATGGAAGGAGACATTCCGGTAGCCGCCGATTATGATGGTGACGGCAAGATGGACATTGCAGTTTTCCGGCCAAGCATGACCTACTGGTTCATCTGGAGAAGCAGCGACCTTAACTATGAATATCGGCAGTTTGGGATTTCCACCGATATTCCGGTAGTAGGACGCTAGTGATCCAAGCCGAGGCCGATCAGTTCTATTGAAACGGCCTCAGTTTTCAGGAAAGGCTCCGGCGCTTAAAATGCGTCGGAGCTTTTTTTGCGTGTTCCCCGCGAAAACTTTCTCAAAGTGACATCGTTTGATGGGTTTTGCCTCTAAAGTCATCAAGTGCCGTCAGCTTCAGCCGGTAATGGTTCAGGATTCAAATTCCGCGGCCATTTCGCGAGTGTTGCAGCGTTGCAGGGGGCTGCAACACTGCAACACCTGCAACACTTTTGCAACAGAAATCTCGTAAAATTCACAAATCCGCAGGTTAAATTAAAAAAGATTATTGAGACCGGAAATTCAGGTGCGTGTTGTTCTTTTCCCATCTCAGGCCACCTGAAAGCATAGCCCAGCCGGGAAATTTAGTCGTTAATAGATTAGCGATAATAAGGCTTTGCCCGTCAATTTAAATATAGCAGCAGAGAATGAGGTCAGAACCGGGAGCAGTATCTATAACCGTGACCGGGTTTACTTTCGTGTTTGGTGTATTTCGTGGTTAGACCCTGACAGTTGTCAAATCATGATGAATCACAGCTTTACCACGAAACACACCAAACAAACTAAACAAGAACCCGGTCACTATCGTTCCCGGTTCTGACTCCATTCCTATTTAGAATCTTTGGGCTAAAATTAAGAGCGGGCGCAAGCGACCCTTCCGGACTGCAAATTATTTACTTGAATTTTTAACATTGGTCACGCAAGTTTAATCACCTCTCAAAAGCTTCCAGTTATTCGGCTGTCGAAGCACGGCTTATGTTGGGCTCATAGGGTTTGCCAGTTCCCCGCTTGTGTCTTTTTTCCCAAAGTGGGAAAATTTAGGGCGAGAGAGATTTGTCATTTGTTTCCAAACAAAGATAGGACGATAGAGTGACAACAGTTTTGGAAAAAGCTCCGGCGATTGAAGATTACCTGGTAATGCCGGATGAAGAAATAAGCGAAAAGATCGAATTTGCGCGAAAAGAATTAGGTTCGCGCCTTGTGATCTTGGGGCATCATTACCAGCGCGACGACGTGATCAGGCACGCCGATCTGACGGGCGATTCTTACCAGCTTTCGGTGATGGCTTCGCAGACCGACGCGGAATATATCGTTTTCTGCGGCGTGCATTTCATGGCCGAATCGGCGGATATTCTCGGCAAAGCCCACCAGCATGTGATTCTGCCCGATCTGGGCGCGGGCTGTTCGATGGCGGATATGGCGACGGTCGAACAGGTCGAAGACGCGTGGGAGCAGCTTCGGGAAATCGGCGTTTTGAAACAACGAAGAGTCGCGCCGATCACTTATATGAATTCGACCGCGGCGATCAAAGCTTTTTGCGGGCGCAACGAAGGCGTCGGTCTGCACTTCGTCGAACGCCGTGCCGCTGTTTGACATTTATCTGAAAGAATTCGACAAGATGTTTTTCTTTCCCGACCAGCATCTCGGGCGAAATACGGGCGCGAAATTCGGCATTCCGCTCGATAAGATGGCTCTTGTGGAATCCGCACGAAGAACTCGGCGGCAACACGGAAGAAGAATTGCACGAAGCGAAATTGATTTTATGGCGCGGGCATTGTTCGGTTCACGGGCGCTTTAAGCCGTGGCACGTCGACCAGATCCGCAAAGAATTCCCGGCGTGAAGGTTCTGGTTCATCCGGAATGTATGCGCGAAGTCGTCGAGCTTTCGGATTTGGACGGTTCGACTTCGTTTATCATCAAAACGGTCGAAAACGCCCCGGCGGGCACGAAATGGGCCATCGGAACGGAAGTGAATCTGGTCAATCGCCTGGCGCAATCGTTTTCCCGGACAAAGAAATTCACCTGCTCGCGCCCGACCTGTGCATGTGCGCGACGATGTACCGCATCGCGCCGCAAAATCTAGCGTGGGCGATGGATAATCTACTGGACGGAAATGTCGTCAACGAAATCATAGTCGACGAAGAAACGAAACACTATGCGCACGTCGCGCTGCGGCGCATGATCAATCTCACCGAGAAATAGTATAATGATTAATGGTTAGTGATGAATGACACGGAAATTAATCATTAACCGTTTATCTGTTCACGATTAGAATTCATGGCGGAAATTGAAGACAAATTGCCGGAAAACACACGCGGCAAATTTTACGTTGACTACCAATGTATCGACTGCGATGTCTGCCGCGACACCTCGCCGAAAAACTTTACGCGCAACGATGAAAACGGTTATTCGTTTGTTTATCACCAGCCGTCCACACCCGAAGAACTAGCGCTCTGCGAAGAAGCCAGGGAAGCCTGCCCGGTCGAAGCCATCGGCGAGGATGGTTAAAAGCGGAGCGCAGACTTTAGTCTGCATATTAGTGCCGAATAAATTCGGCGCTCCTTCATGTCACAATTCATCCCGCGGCGGTGTAATATTCTAAAAGGGCGGAAGTGTGTCTTAAATGTCAAAAATAAAATTTTTCGGGGCGCTGATAATTCTGCTTCTGGGATTTATTTCTGTTAGTTCTCAAACCGCGCAGTGCGCTTTCACGAATTCAAAAGATATCTCGCAATACACCGGGCGTTTTCAGCTGCCCGACGGCTCACTGTTAGTTCTCACCACTATAGACGGCGAACTGACGGCGCGGCCGATCTTTTGGACGTCGATCCAGGTGCTGCAGAGAAAAGAAGGCGACAAATTCGGCATCGAGGGGCGCGACGACCGCAGGATAGAATTTACCCGTGATGACAAAGGCTGTATCAACGCGGTCACGATCGCAGGGTTCGGTGCGGACGGCACCTTTCCAAAGGCGGGCGAAGGAAAAACGCCGGTCGAGCTTTTGATGGAGGGCGGCGCCGAAAAAGCGGCGCGCATGATGATCGCCGCGTATCCGAAAGAGCCCGAGAAAAGCGCCCTGCTGGCGGAATCTCTTTTGAATAAGCGGCCTTCGCAGAGCGCATACGCCGTCAGATATCTGACCGAACTGGCAAAACAATTTCCTACTGAAGCCGCCGTTTACTCCGCGCTGGGGCAGGGCTATGTCAATATCGACAACCGCAAAGCCGCGCGCGAAAATTTCGCGAAAGCTTACAAACTGGATGCAAAAAATGAGACGGCCAAGGCGGCCCTGAGACGGCTGGGAGCGATGGAGGCTTCAGCCGAAGAACGCCGCGCGGGATGGCAGCTGCCTTTTTCGTTAGACAAAGTTTTTGCGCCTCCTACTGCCGCCGAGATAAAAGCCGCTGAAGCCGATTGGGCAAAACGCGACCTCTCGCCCAAAAATGTTCAGGAAGTAGCGACCGGCGAGATCGATCTGGGGCAAACAAAAGCCACGGTGCGGATAATTTTGCATACCGTACACGGCTTTAAACATTACGGCGCGATCATTGTTCCGGCGGGAGCGGAAAAGGGTTTGTTCCCGGTAATTTTAGATCTCAAAGGCGTGTCGCCGGATTTCTTTCCGTTAAATCTCGGTCGTCTAATGTCGCCGAGGATACTGGGCGACAGCCAGGGCAAATTTATCTACGTGGTGCCGTCGTTTCGCGGCGAGGTTCTGCAGTTTGACGGCAAAGAGTATAAGTCCGAAGGCGACCCGACCGATTCATGGGACGGCGCGACGGATGACGCGCTGGCATTTCTGAATGCCGCGCTGAGCATCACCCCGCAGGCTGATAGATCGCGCATCGCCGCTTTCGGGAAAAGCCGCGGCGGGGCACTGGCGATGCTGGCCGGTATTCGCGACCCGCGGATCAAGCGAGTGGTGAGCTGGTCGGGGCCGGCAGATTTTTTCAGGCTGATGGGCGAGGGCGGCTGGCGGCAGAAAGAAGTTGTTTCGGAAGCGCTGCTTCATCGCGCGAAACCGGAAGATGACGGCGGACAATTCGTCGCGACATTTTTGGCGAAAGCGGTCGAAGGCAAGAAAACTCCGGCTGAAGTGCGGCGGCTGATGATCCAAAGCTCGGCTTTATATTTTGCCGGCGGCTGCCGCAGACCCAGGCCTATTACGGCGTGGAAAACGGGATGGTGCCGGTCAGGAACGGGCGCGCTCTGGAAGACGCAACGAAAAGCTTCGGGAAGGTCACGGTGTTTTATCACCAGGCTGCCGGGCACGATCTGAATACAAAACTGGCCGCGCCGGAAACGAAAAAGTTTTTGCTGGAACCCGAGTCAGAACCGGGAACGAAGTGACCGGCAAATTAAAACAGGAAACCGCCGGATGCATCACCCCGTCGTGCGAAGCGCGCGCCACCCCTACTGGATAAGGAGGGGAGTTTTTGGAAACCCGGTACAATAAATTGTGCGCTCCCAGCAAATATTAAAATTCCGCATCCAGCAAAGCGGCTTCGTGGAGAAGTTTGACGATCGCGCGTTCGTCGATCTGTTTCAGCGAGCGATATATTTTGTAAAAAACGACGGTGTTGGTTCCATGAGTAAGATAGCGGTCAACGTCTGCAAGGCGATAGCCCTGACTAAATCCGAGCAAAACACCCGTCTTGATACCGCCGCGCGGAACCGCGGCCGGCCAGATCATGCAAATGCGGCGTTTGCCGTAGTAACAGGGAACGTTATACGCAAGGCGCTCAATGCAATATGGCGGAAGATTTTCAAGAACTATCTGCCGCAGTACGTCCACGATCTCGCGCTGATCTTCGGGCAGGAAGTCCCAAAATTCGCCCATCGACCTGAATTTTGGCAAACCGTAGGGCATCTATTAATGTTTCCTATTTACCGGTAAGGTCGATGCGAAGAGTTTTATCTACTTGACCATTTTTGTCCACAGGGACGATCTCCTCTTCTCCCTTTTTCCGATCGATCGAATAAACCCATTTTGTGGCGAGGCCGAATGGGCGCGGCGGCATCAGATCGTCCAGCATCGGCAGCTTGACCGAGCTGTCCTGAATTTCCGCCAGGATGTAATTGTCGCGACAATATGTTTCTTTGATCCGGCGGCCGATCTCATTGAGGCCTTTCGGATCGAGTTTGCCGGGTTTGACCTTGACGGTGAGAAAGAGGATATCCCGCTGATCGACGCGGGAGTAGCTTGCGTATTTCAGTTTATATTTTCCGCCGGTGTTATCCGGGATATTACATTTTTGCGGAGTTTGAGCCACGGAGTTATACACGGAGCAAAATAGTAGTATCGTGGCAAAAAATATATATTTCATCAGCGCCCCTCAAACCATAACCTTAATCCAACCGTCTTCGACCACGACATTGTAATGCTCGATGGTGCAGTGCTTGTCGGTAAAACATTCGCCGCTGCGGACGTCGAAGCGATAGCCGTGCAGGTCGCATTCGACGATATTTCCATAGATGCGCGAATCGGCCAGCGGGTAGCCTTTGTGGGGGCAAAAATTCTCCACGGCGTAAAATTCACCGCCGACATTAAAGAGCGCCAGTTCGCTGCCGTCTTTTAGTTGAACGGTCGCGCCGCGCCCGGGCGGAACGGCCTCCGCCTTGCCGATAGTGACCAATTTTCCCTCGCGCTGGGGCTGCCGTTTGTTCTGATAAACCTTTCCCATACTTTAAAAAAAGGGTAACAAAGCGCCCTTTCCACTGCAAACTTGCTTTAGTTTTCGGATAAAAGCAAAATATAGCTATTGCAAAAGTTAGGTGAGCACTGAGATGCCGGAAAACGAAAAAAATAGAGCCGACGTGTCAACCGGAGCCAGGCGCCGGTGCCGCGATATTATGACGAGCAGCGTGACCACCGCCGCGCCGGAAATGACTCTGCGCGAAGTCGCGGCGCTGATGCGCGAGACGGACGTAGGCGCTCTGCCGGTGGTAAAAGAGAACCGGCAGCTGGGGATTATTACCGACCGCGACATCGTCGTCCGCGCCGTCGCCGAAGGAAAAGACACCAGCACCGTGACCGCCGGCGAAGTGATGACGGCGGAGATCTTTTCCGCCGCACCGGATACTTTCGTTTTTGAAGTGATTCGTCTGATGGGCGACAAACAGGTGCGGCGGGTTCCGGTCGTAAATGAATCGGGCGAGCTTGGCGGGATTATCGCGATGGCCGATGTCGCGCTGGAAATGGAAGACGAACGCGAGATTGCCGAAACGCTGGAAGAAATTTCAAGCGGAGCGGGCTTTTGGAGGAAAAGTTAGACATTGAGTACTTTAGTCATTGAGTCTTTGAAATATCTTGCCGCAAATGACCAAGGACAAATGCTAAGGACGAACAAGATTTATGGCGAATCAATCAATCGTTATTTTCACTTTCTGGCTTCGGCAAAAGACGCTAAGCCCTCGGGCAAGCTCTGGTATCCGGCGGCGGACGTTTACCAAACGCCGGAAGGCTGGATCGTCAAAGTCGAACTGGCGGGCGTTTCGGCGGAAGACATCGAGATCGAGATCCAGGGCAATATTCTTTATATCGCCGGCACGCGGCGCGACAGAATCTGCGCGCGTCGGTATGTCGTATCATCAGATGGAAATCACTTACAGCCGCTTTGAAAAAACTCTGCAGTTTCCCGCGTCGATCGAAGGCGCGAGCGTCGAACATAATTTTCGAGAACGGGCTTCTTATTGATATACTTGCGAAAGGCTGAAAACAGGCAATCTAAATCAAAGAGGCATCGAATTTAAGGGGTTTAAGTTATGGCTGAAGAAAATACAATTCAGGCAGAAGACGCAAAACCGGAAAACACAGGAAACGACGGGCAATTGCCGCAGCAATTTGAGATTGCGGTTCTGCCGCTGCAGAACACGACGCTTTTTCCCGAAACGGTCGTGCCGCTGGCGGTCGGGCGCGAACGCTCGATCAAGGCGGTCGAATCGGCGCTCGCGACCGAAGAAAAACTTATCGGCTGCATCACGACCAAAACCGAGGATGTGACCGGGCAACGATGCGAAGTCCGACGACCTTTACGAAGTCGGCACGATCGTCAACATCAAGCGGATGATGCGGAACGAAGGCGCGATGCAGCTGATCGTGCAGGGCGTGGACCGCGTCGAAGTCTTGGAGTGGACGCAGGAACAGCCGTTTCTTAAAAGCGAAGGTCGAGATTCTGCCCGACGCTGACCGTTGTCGGACGCGGAAGAGGTCGAAGCCTTAAAACGCAATATTCAGGGCTTGATCCAGGAGGCGCTGGCGCATGCTGCCGCAGGTTCCGCCGGAAATCCGGATGGCGGTGATGATCGCAGAACGACCCGGTTCAGCTCGCTTATTTTCTCGGCGTCGGTGCTCGATCTCGGGCGTCGAAACCGAGCAGAAAATGCTCGAAGCGAGCACGGTCGACGAGCTTCTGACGCTGACGCACGCCGCCCTCGCGCGCGAACTCGAGATCATGCAGATCCGCTCGAAGATCGCCACCGAAGCGCAGACCGAGATGGACAAATCGCAGCGCGATTACATTCTGCGCCAGCAGATGAAGGCGATTCAGAAAGAGCTCGGCGAAGACGAAACCGGCGAAAAGGCCGAAGCCGCGCAGCTGCGCGAGCGGCTGGAAACGGCCGATCTGCCCGAAGAAGTGCGCAAGGAAGCCGAGCGCGAACTGAAGCGGATGGAGCAGCTGCCGCAAGCCGCGCCGGATTATCACGTTATCCGCACCTATCTCGAATACGTTCTCGAGCTGCCGTGGAAAAAATCGAGCGAGGAAAAACTCGATCTGAACGAAGCGCGAAAGATTCTGGACGAAGACCATTACGGCCTCGAAGACATTAAGGAACGCATTCTGGAATCGCTGGCGGTCGTCAAACTGCGGCCCGATTCGAAGAGCCCGATCATTCTGTTCGTCGGCCCGCCGGGAGTCGGTAAAACTTCGCTCGGGACGCTCGATCGCGCGCGCTCTGGGACGCGAATTCGAACGAATGTCCCTCGGCGGCATGCGCGACGAAGCCGAACTGCGCGGACATCGCCGCACCTATATCGGCGCGATGCCGGGCCGGATCATTCAATCGCTGCGGCGCGCCGGCGTTAACAATCCGGTGATGATGCTCGACGAGATCGACAAGCTCGGCAACGATTATCGCGGCGATCCGTCGTCGGCGCTGCTGGAGATTCTCGACCCGGCGCAGAACAACACGTTTCCGCGACCATTATCTCGATCTGCCGTTCGATCTGTCGAAAGTGTTCTTTATCGCGACGGCGAATCAGCTCGGGCCGATCCCGACGCCGCTGCGCGACCGCATGGAGATCATCCAGCTTGCCGGTTACAGCGATCGCGAAAAACTGAATATCGCCAAGCAGTATCTGATTCCGCGGCAGATCAAGGAAAACGGCCTGACGCCGGAGCAGCTTGAGATCACCGACGACGCGATCAATCTGCTGACCGCGCGCTACACGCGCGAAGCGGGCGTCCGGCAGCTGGAACGAACGATCGGCAATCTGGCGCGCAAGGTCGCGCTGAAGGTCGCGCAGGGCGAGACGGAAAAAGTAACGATCACGCCGAGGACGTCAAAGAGCTATCTCGGCGCGCCGCGGTTTTATCCGGAAGAAGCGCGCAAAGAATTGCCGGCGGGCGTCGCGACCGGAATGGCCTGGACGGAGATGGGCGGCGAGGTTCTGTTTATCGAAGCGACGCTGCTGCCGGGCGGCGGCGGTCTGACGCTGACCGGACAGCTCGGCGAAGTGATGAAGGAATCGGCGCAGGCGGCGCGCAGCTATCTGTGGTCGCACGCCGCGGAATTCGGCATCGACCCGGAGGTGATCAAAGCAAAACGGCGTTCACCTGCACGTTCCGGCGGGCGCGATTCCGAAAGACGGCCCGAGCGCGGGCGTGACGATGGCTTCGGCTCTGGCGTCGCTTTACACCGGCCGAAAAGTTCGCTCCGATACGGCGATGACCGGCGAGATCACGCTTTCGGGGCTGGTGTTTCCCGGTCGGCGGAATCAAGGAAAAAGTTCTGGCCGCGCATCGCGCCGGAATCCGGCGGATCATCCTGCCGCAACAGAACGAAGCCGACATCGAAGAGATTCCGGAAGACGTTCGCAAGGAACTGGAGATCATTCCCGTAACCAAGATCGATGAGGTTATCAAGGCGGCGCTCGAACCGGAGTCTTCCGCCTCTTCAAACGGCGGCAATTATTCCGTCCCCTTGAATACCGGTGTCGATACCAGCCAGGACGGGGTGAGCGAACCTTTGATCGCGAAGGAAGGTTAAAAAAGGTGAGCAATTTTGCTCACCTTTTTTTTCAAGCCACGGAACCTACTTCAGACTTAATTACCGCAATCACGAGAACGCGGACCGGGTGGAAAGCTCGCGCAATTTCCTATTCCTTTTAGCTCTTTCTGCGCTGACGGCTTGAGCATATACAGGAAGCTGAAAAACTTCATTAGCCACGAAGGCGGCTCCGCCGTGCAGAGTTTCTGCATTTCCTCGGTTGTCGGCATGCCCGCCAAATGAAGTATGCTCGGAAGATTGTCCACCCATCCAACCTCCTCAGAATACCCGACACCCACCTTCTCATTGTTAGCGTCGTAAAGGCGGGTTGCGGCTTCGACATAGAGCGATCCCTGACTAAAGAAAAGCCCCTGGGCGTCGTCGGTGATCGGCTTCGCATGGAAATTGCGCAGCCGCTCGGGAACCACTTTTTCCGTCAGGGCAAAAGTCCAGCCGTGCGGCACCCAAGTCGATGCGGCTTGATATTTCTCCGGGTTTGGCGAGTGCGTGGTTTTGCGCCAATCGGTCACGGTCAATAACCCCGAAATATTGAAAGCCGTCCCATAGGGGTCCATGTACTTGCCGATCACGGGAACAGCCGGCATGGCGGGGGGAGTTGGTCCGGTTTGGTGAATATATTTTACGCTGTCTGCTGTATGCACAGAGTTAAGCGTCATCGCGTAACCGCCGTCGAAGTTCATTACGAAGAAATCCCATCCCGGCGGGGCCTGCGGGTTAAGGTTAGCGGTCGCACGCGTCGAAGCAAAACGCGGGAGGCCGCTCGGCGCCATTCCCGATCCCCACTGGTGGTCAAACCAGAAAGTGCCGCTTTTGAGAGGGATGCTGTCTTTAACGGGAGTGGTCCCGGAACTAATTGAAAGGCTGCTCTTCTTCGCGTCCAACACGATGCCCGGGATCGAGTAATAACGAGTGCCCATCCCGGCAACGAGCGGCACGGCGCCGTCCATCCCCTGCAGCAAATAGCCGCGCCCGGAGCTAAAAGTGAGATCGATCGCGATGTCGGTTGGCACCGGCTGCCCGAGATCCGTTCCCCTTGCCTGCAGGCGTATCGGAAACAGATCCTCACCGGTTGATTCGGCGGAGCAGTTGTTGGCCGTGAGATAGAATTTATCCGAAACGCTGACATTGCCGGAAGTTCCCGCGGTGACCGTGGGATCGACCTGGTAAAACGGCCCGCCCTCGACCGAAACCGCAAGCTGTACATCAACGATCTGATTCTCTACTTCAGTGAGCCCGAACTTTTTTGCGATCGGAGGCGGCAGCAGCGCATAATGGAACAGCATGCAGAGAATGCCATACTCCTTGTCGTTTTCATCTAAACATGTCCCGGCGAAGTAATACCAGCCGACCTGTGACGTAACGTCAATGGCGTTAACCGACGGGAACTGCAGTTCGGCGGTCAGCGGCATGTCAGGGTAGAGACGCGCGGCGTCTTTTCCAGAAGCATTGTCATTGCATACGCCTGGTGAGGTGTCAGCGACTGCGCATACTTTATAAGAGTCTGATAGCGCGTAGTGTAGCTGGGAAGAAAACTGTAGGGATTATCGATCATATCCTGCAGCCGGTATCGCATCCTTTCACCAAAAGCCGCATCGCTATTGGGATCAGTGCCGCCGGCCTTTTGATCGGCAAGAGCCTGTTTCGTGCTCATACTCATAAAATTTATCTCCTCCGGAAATTAGGGTAACTCCGGCTTTAAAATAATTGTTAATTTGAGAGTAAATTTAGGACTTCTTTTGTTTCTCGCGGTGGAAAGTCTGAAAGCGTCCCCTTTTGCGCGGGAGCATTTCGAGCGCTTAGAACCTTCTCTCTAAAAACAAACGGAAATTTACGTGGATTAGCAGGTCGAAAATAATCCAATTAGCTGCAAAAAGCAATAAATTCTTGTCGGAATAATGCGGCAAGTTTGCGGCGCGGGGGAACTCTTTACAGGCTGGGGTCCCTTGCGCCGGGAGATTTTACTCCAGGCGCAAAGACGCAAAAGTAAATCGACAATTTTTTAACGCAGCATAAAAAACGTACCGGCAAAGAATTATTTGCGTAAACGGGAGATTTTCCGGTGTTTGCAGTAGAAAAATGCATTTTATTCTTGTATTCTAATTTGCTTGGCAGTTTGTTTAAAATTTTGATTATTCGGCTCATTGTGAGCAGCAAATTTACAGATCTATCGCCATATTGAATGCAATTATAGAAACGGATATTATTAGATGGCATTTAAAATCTTTATTTAGTTTATTTTCCAGCGATTTGGCGATCGACCTCGGCACGGCGAACACGCTCGTTTATGCGAAAGGGCGCGGCATTGTCGTCTGCGAACCCTCGATTGTCGCGATCAACAAGGTCACCAATCAGGTCGAAGCCGTCGGGCGCGACGCGAAAGAGATGCTCGGCCGCACGCCGGGCAACATCGTCGCCATTCGCCCGATGAAAGACGGCGTGATCGCCAATTTCGAAGTGACGGAGAAAATGCTCCAGCATTTTATCCGCAAAGCGCACAACGGAAAATCGTGGGTGCGCCCGCGCGTCGTCATCGGAATTCCTTCGGAGATCACGCAGGTCGAACGCCGCGCGGTCGAAGATTCGGCGTATCGCGCCAAAGCGTCCGAAGTTTATCTGGTCGAAGAAGCGATGGCCGCGGCGATCGGCGCCGGGCTGCCGATCACCGAACCGCACGGCAACATGGTCGTCGACATCGGCGGCGGAACGACCGACATCGCCGTCATCTCGCTTTCGGGCATCGTTTATTCGCGCGCGGTGCGCGTGGCCGGCAACGAGATGGACGAAGCGATCACGCAGTACATCAAACGCAAATATAATCTGCTGATCGGCGAACGCACCGCCGAAGCGATCAAGATCGCGCTTGGCTCGGCCTTTCCGCTCGACGAACCGCTTTCGATGGAAGTTCGCGGGCGCAACCTGATCGAAGGAATTCCCAAAACCATCACGATCACGGACGAAGAAATCCGCGAAGCGCTCTCCGATTCGGTCGCGACGATCATCAATGCCGTCCGCGTCGCGCTCGAACGCACGCCGCCGGAGCTTTCCGCCGACATCGTCGAACGCGGAATCGTGCTGACCGGCGGCGGCGCGCTGCTGAAAAACCTCGACAAGCGCTCTGATGATCGAAACCGGCCTGCCGGTCGTGCATCGCCGACGATCCGCTCTCGTCGGTGGTGCTCGGCACCGGCAAAATGCTTTCCGATTTTGAACTCCTCAAGCGTGTCAAGTGGGACAATTCATTGATGACCGGAACCTAGCGGGAAAAGGGAATTGGGGAAATTAGGGAATCAGGGAACCGGAATAAAAGAACCGGAATAAAGAAATAGTTTGAAAAAAGGAAAAGCTCTTAAGCAGTATTCGCTTTTTCAATGGTTGAACGAAGTCAGAAAGAAGTCTGGAGATTAACGCCTTGGGTGCTGGCCGCCTTATTGCTGCTTAATTTTATCTTTATGGCGTTCGACGCCCGCAACCCTGATGGCGAAATGGTCGTCCGCGTCTGGTCGCAGGCGCTGGCGGTCTTTGTTCAATCACCGGTCCAGCCTTAAGTCCGCGGTCGGCGGATTTTTTGAATCCTTCTCAAACATGCGTACCGCGGTCACGGAAAACGACCAGCTGCGCGAGCGCGTGATGCAGCTCGAAGGCGAGGTCCGCCAATCTGAAACTCTGACCACCGAAAACGAGCGGTTAAAAACCCTTCTCAACTTTCAAAACGAATCAAAGTACAAGATTCTGCCGGCGCGGGTGATCGGGCGCGATCCTTCGACGTGGTTCGATTCGTCGACGATCAACCGCGGCAGCCTCGACGGCGTCAAGCTCAACATGCCGGTCGTGACGAACGGCGGCCTGGTCGGGACGCGTGATCGCGGTCAGCCCGCTGACGGCGCAATTCATTCTTTTGCCGGATGAAAAATCGGCGGCGGCGGCGGTCATCGGCGAACTCGGCAGTTCAAACGCGCTGGGCGTGATCCGCGGCACTGGCGAAAAAGGCGTGCTCGAGATGCGGTATGTCCCGGGTTATGAAAGGTCGAGGTCGGAGACACGGTATTTACCAGCGGCCAGGACGGCATTTTCCCGCCGGGTTTCAAGATCGGAGAGATCGTCGAGGTCCGCTCGGGTTCGGCGACGATGCCGCACGTCATCTATATCCGCCCGACTGTCAGAATGAGCGCGATGAGGAAGTCGCCGTGCTGCTTTACGAAGCGCCGCCGCGGCCGAAATTCGACCAGAGTCTGCCGAACGTGAATACCAACACTAACTCCACCGTGGGAGGCAGTAAAAAATAATGCAGGGTCTAAAGATCACAGTCGCCTTGATCATCGCCATCTTGCTGCAGTGGACGCTGCGCGGCGTATACCCGCCGCTGGGCTATGTGGACTTTCCCCTGATCATCGTGGTCTATGCCGCGCTGCAGCGAGACACGATCAAGGCGCTGCTTTTCGCCACCATTTCCGGCCTCGCGATCGACGCCTTAAGCGGCGGGCTGCTGGGCGCGTCGGGTTTCTCTAAAACCCTGATTGTATTTGTCGTTTCGGAGATGGCCCGCCGGGTCTTCCTGGACAACCTTTTACTGCGTATTCCCGTCATAGCGGGTGCTTAGTCTTAAAAGATCTGATCTATTACGGGATGCATCGTTTGATGGGGCAGACGCCCGACGTGCCGGTATTTGAAACGGTAGCGTACTCGCTGATCGGTACGACTATCGCGGGCACAATAATTTTCTTTTTATGGAAAACACTTTTTCGGCGGGAGAAAACCCCGTCGCGGCAGCAGCACCAAGGAATATTTTCCGCGCCGCCAGAGCCGCCGGCGAAATCCGATCAAGCTGGGGAGACGATAGTTCGACTGTGAGAAAGTATGAAATTTGAAGATTTCTCGCAAAACTTAGGCATCCGGATCGGCACGATTCAGATGATCGCTTTTATTTTGCTGACGATTCTCGGCGTCCGGCTCTATTACCTGCAGATCGTCAAAGGCGATTATTACACCGACAAAGCCGAGAACCAGCGCATTCGCCTAATCCGCCTCCCGGCGCCGCGCGGAGCGATTTTCGACCGCAACGGTAAACTGCTGGTCGATTCGCGCCCGACCTACAACGTCACTCTCGCAAACGAGCCGATAAAAAAGATCAATCCAAACGACCGCGTCGACGATTATGCCGAAGCTCTGAGCATGGATTAACAGTATCTGCTCGAACGCCTCAACCTGATCAAAAAGCAGAATGAATTCGAAACGATGGTGCTGAAGGAAAATGCGACGATCCAGGACATCACCTGGGTCGAAGCGCATTCGCTGGAATTTCCGGAACTGCGCATCGAGCTGCAGCCGCAGCGACATTATCCGCTCGGAACGAAACTCGCGCATGTTCTCGGCTACGTCGGCGAGATCAGCCCGAAACAGCTTGAAAAAGAAGAATATGAGGAAGGCTTTGCTCCCGGCGACATTATCGGCAAAGGCGGGCTCGAACAATATTACGACGAGATTTCTGCGCGGCAAGGACGGCTATCGAAAAGTGATCGTCGACAGCCGCGGACGCGTCAAGAGAGAGATCGAAATCGTCGAGCCGCAAGCCGGACAGGATTTGGTCACGACGATCGATCTCGATCTGCAGATGGCGGCCGAAGAACAGCTGGCACAGTCGGTCACCAAACGCGGAACGATCATCGCGATGGACCCGAACAACGGCGAGATTCTGGTGATGGCTTCGCCGCCGTCGTTCGATCCGAACGTTTTTGTCACAGGAAGCACGACGCCCGAAGGCCGCAAGCAGATCGCCGCTTATTACACGACCGCAGAAACCGTCCGCTACAACCGCGCGATTCAGGGACGCTATCCGCCCGGCTCGACCTGGAAAATTCCCGAATCGGTCGCCGGCCTTGCAGCAGGGCGTGATCACGGTCAAAAATTCCAACGTCGCCTGCGGCGGCGGCATCACAGATCGGCAACAAATTTACGCGCTGTATCAGGGCAGTCACGGCGCGCCGCCGATTTCGCTACGCGATCACGAATTCCTGCGACGGTTATTATTACCGTCTGGCTCTGAAGATGAGGATCGAAGGCTTGATCGAGATGATCGAGGAATTCGAATACGATAAGCGACCGGCGTTGATCTGCCGAATGAAAAAATCAGCCACACGCCGAAATAGTTGCAAACCGATCATCGAAAAACGAGAAGGCAAATGGAGCGACATCGCACGGTTTTTGCCTCGATCGGGCAGGATACGGTGTCCTGACGCCGATTTCGATGCTTCGCGCCGTTTCGAGTGTCGGCGTGGACGGAAAAATGTTTGTGCCGCATTTTCTGAAAGAATTCAAAGCGATCGGCGCGGTCGGCGAAGAAGACACTTCGGATTATATTCCCGCCCGCCTGAGCTTCGGCTTTTAACCACCCGGAACCGAAAATCATCGAGATGACCGAAGAGCAGAACAAGTCGGTGGTCGACGGAATGTGGGGCGTGGTCAATAGCGGCGGAACCGGCGCACGATCGCGATACCGGATTTCGAGATGGCCGGAAAAACCGGAACGGCGCAGGTCGCGGAGCTCGGCAAAGATATCGGCGCAAATAAAGACCACGCGTGGTTTGTCAGTTTCGGCCCGGCGTATAAACCGGAAATCGCGGTGATCGCGCTGATCGAAAATTCCGGATTCGGCGGGTCTATGCGGCTCCGGCGGTGAAAGGCGTTTATGACGCGTATCTGCTCAAGAAAGGTACGCAGACAGATCAGCCGGTTGCTCTTAAATAGGTAACCGGTAAGTGCGAAAGAGTAGAGCCACCCCGAGCTGCTAATAATAGCGACCAGCCGCCTAAACACTTCGTAAGGAGGGTAGTTTGAGAAGAAGCTATGTCAACAGGTTTAGAAAAACCAAAACTTAAAGGCTTTCGAGATTTCGATTGGCTGCTGGCGCTGCTCGCGATCGCGATCGTGTCTTTCGGTGTCTGGCAGATCTATAACGCCCCGCCGACGGAAAGTTACTGGCAGAAACAAATCGTCGGGCTTTTTATCGCATTGGCCGCGCTGCTGACGGTTTCTTTCAGCGATTACCGCCGGATGATCGATGCCGCGCCGGTTTTTTACGCGATCGGAATTGCGCTTTTGCTAATGGTGCTGATTCCGGGCTCGGGGTGAAAGTCAACGGGCAGCAAGCCTGGCTCAAACTTCCTATCATCGGACAATTTCAGCCGTCGGAGTTCGTCAAGATTCCGGTGGTCCTGATGCTCGCAAAATATTTCGGCGGGCGCAAGGCCAAGGTTTTGAGCTTGAAGGAAATCATCATCGGTTTCGTGATCTTGGCCGTGCCGGTCGGTTTGATCATGCTCGAACCCGACGCGGGACAGGCGATGACGTATTTCCCGATCCTGGCGGTGGTTTTGTTTCTCTCCGGTATCAAGATCCGGTACGTGGTGCTGACGATCGTCGGCGATAGTGGTTTTATCGCCCGTGGCATATATAGTCGGTGTCAAGACCGGCAAAATCAAACCCTATCAGCAGGAGCGCATCAACGTTATTTTCGACCCGGAAAACGCCGACCCGCGCGGCTACGGCTATCACACGGTGCAGTCGATGATTACGGTCGGCAAAGGCGGCTTGACCGGCATCAAGAGGCGATACCGAAACTTCGCAGAGCGCGCTGAAATTTCTGCCCGAACCGCAAACCGATTTTATTTTTGCGGTGACGGCGGAAAACACGGGCTTTATCGGCTGCATCTCGCTACTGCTGGCTTACGCTGCTTTTGCTCTCGAGGCTGATTGCGGGCGCGCGGCAAGCTCCCGACCGGGCCGGAATGCTTGTTATAATGGCGATTGCCGGAGCGATGATGTTTCAGATTTTTATGAATGTCGGGATGGCGCTCGGATTTTTGCCGGTTATCGGCGTTCCGCTGCCGCTGATGAGCGCCGGGCTTTCGGCGATTTTTTCGACATTTATCGCGATCGGTTTCGTTATCAGTGTTAAAATGCGACGGTTTGTTAATTAAAAGAGGTTTTAAAGTGTTAGCAAGCTAAGCGTGGGCTTCTCGGTTTGCAACTTAAGTGGAAAACGTCCCAACGTCGGACTACTGACACTGACAAGAAAAATAACGACGCGACGCAATCGGAGGTTTAAACGATGGCGAATGGGACAAGAACGGTTTGAACGTAAGGAAACAGATCCAGTCATTACCGGAAAAAATAAAGGATGGCTGGGATTTGTCTGGCTTCCGATGGCGCTTTTGCTGGCGCTTTCGGCGGGCGGTTTGACGGGCATTTTGGCTTCCTATTATTTGAATAATTCGCGTTATGCGACGGAAGTTTCCGCGCTCGCGACTTATCGTCCGCCGCAGGTGACGACGATCTACGCCGACGACGGCGAAACCGTGCTGGCCGAGTTTGCGCATCGAAAAACGTATTCCGATCAAGGAAAAGGACATTCCGCAAAAGGTCGAAGACGCGCTGATCGCGATCGAAGATTATCGTTTTTACGATCATATCGGCATCGATCCCGTATCGCATCGCCGGGCGTCGTTTTCAAGAACATCACGACCGGCAGGACCGAAGGCGCTTCGACCATCACGCAGCAGCTCGCCAAAAATCTTTTTCTTTACAAAGACCAAACTTACACGCGCAAAGTCAACGAATGGGCGGTCGCGCTGCAGATCGAGCGGCTTTATACGAAGCGGCAGATTCTCGAAATGTATATGAACTACGTCTTTCTCGGGCGCGGGTTCATACGGGTTTGAAGCCGGTTCGCGGACGTATTTCGGAAAATCGCTGAAAGATTTGAATCTGGAAGAAGCCGCGCTGCTGGCGGCGATTCCGAAATCGCCCGAATATTCGCCGACGCGCAATATGGAAAAAGCCAAAGAGCGCCGCGACATCGTGCTCGACCAGATGGCGAAATATTTCGGCAAAATCACTCGCAGGCCGAAGTCGACGCGGCCAAAGCCAAGCCGATCAAACTTGCCGATACGGCTTATTATCAATCGCTGCCGAAATCGACCGCGTGGGATTATCCGGTCGAAGAAATCCGCA
The DNA here is from genome assembly GCA_963766895.1 of uncultured Acidobacteriota bacterium. Lineage (GTDB taxonomy): Bacteria > Acidobacteriota > Blastocatellia > Pyrinomonadales > Pyrinomonadaceae > DASYKT01. The sequence continues at coordinate 156,166 of CAVYCB010000002.1, read as the reverse complement.
AATATCTGGAAGATAAATACACGACGCGCGTCGCGCAGGGCGGTCTGAAGGTTTATACGACCATCAACGTCGAAGCGCAGAAGCTGGCGACCAAAGCCGTCCGCGAAGGCTTGCGCGCTTACGACAAAGGGCGCGGCTGGCGTTCGGAATATCAGAACATTCTGCTCGATGACGACAACAATCCGCATCACCGACCGAAAAGGAAATCCAGCGCAAAGCTGACATTCGTTCAAACATCGCCGATTGGTATGGCGACGAATACGAAAAAGGCGAATATATCAAAGGCTTGGTGACGAAGGTCGACGCCGGCGAAAGATGAAGTCGACGGTGCGTTTCGGCAGATATAAGGCGATCGTCACGGCCAAGGATATGGGCAGCAGCGGCAAACGTCCGAAGGACGAATTAAAAGTCGGGATTTGCTGGCGGAATTTGAGGTCAAGGAAGTCGATGCCGAAAATCAAACTTTGGAGGTCGAGCTTACGCAAGTGCCGGAAGTGCAGGCGTCGATCGTTTCGATCAACGCGCACACGGGCGAAATCGTCGCGATGGTCGGCGGTTACGATTTTCACACCAGCAAATTCAACAACGCGACGCAGGGCTTGCGGCAGACGGGTTCGGCCTACAAACCGTTTATTTACACGGCGGCGGTCGAATGGGGAATGACGCCGGACATGACTGGTCAGCGGCGCGCCGATCAAACGCGGCGGCTGGATGCCGCACAACTACGACGGCTCTTTGAGCCACCGAACGTGCCGATGAAAATCGCGCTGGCGAAATCGTATAACCTGGCGGCGGTTCATCTGCTCGAACAGGTCGGCATTCAGACCGGCGCGCAGATGGTTCGCCGGTTCGGCATCACTAATCCGATGGCCCCGAGCCTGCCGTCGGCGCTCGGCGCGAGCGAAGCTTCGCTGATCGAAATGGTTTCGGCTTATTCGGCTTTCCCGAATAAAGGCGTTCGCGTTCAGCCGCATCTGATCCGAAAGGTTTTACAGCCGCGACGGAACGTCTCTTGAAGAATGGGAAAAGACGACGTCATAAAGTGACCAGCGAATATGTCGCGCTGACGATGGTCGATATGATGCGCGGCGTGACCAGCGGCGGCGGAACGGCTCCGGGGGCGAGCGCGGCGGACAGCCGCTGGCCGGCAAAACCGGAACGGTTAACGACCATACCGACGTCTGGTTTATCGGCTATACGCCGACTTATGTGACCGGCGTCTGGATGGGAAATCCGCTAAGAAAAGAATCGCTCGGCGGAGATATGACCGGCGGACACGGCGCGCTGCCGTTATTTCAACGCGTTTATGATTCCGTTTATGAAGGACAAGCCGAGGGAGAGCTTCCCGGACGCGCCGCCGATGCCTTCGGAGATCAAGGCGCTGCAGCGAACAGCGTAAGCGCGAAGAACTGGAAAAACTCGAAAAGCGGAATTGGCCGGTAAGGCTATCGATTCTACTTACACGGGCGATAAGACGCTGGCCGATCCGACCGCCGGCACCGAGCTGGGCAAACCACCGGTCACGGGTGGTGATAATCCCGCTACCGGTGACGATGCTCCGCCGGTAATGCAGCCCAAGAATAACGGCGACGATCCGCCGAAGATCCCGGAAATAAAACGGCCCGAAACCGTGAAAACTCCGCAGCCCGAAAAGTCGCCGCAGGGCACTAAGAAAAAGGGTAAAAAAGGCGGGGACGATAATAATTAGTGAACAATGAACAATGAAAAGTGATTAGTGATTAGTAAAAGCCGGGCAATTTGCCCGGCTTTTTTCTAAGACAAGCTAAAGCTTGAACTCTAAACCGTTTTTAATCTTCAAAAAATCTTCCCAGGAAATACGGCAGCATTTTGCGCCACCAGACCCAGTCGTGATTTACATCGTGGCCCCAGACGTCGAGCACGTGCGGTATTCCTTTTGAATTTAGCAGCGCGGAAAATTCACGGCTGCGGTTGGGGGCTTCATAAGAGCCCTGGCCGGTCGTGATGACGATCGAATCAGCCTTTTGCAGCATCGGCAGGTAGTAATCGTCGTTCAAATTGCGCAGGTAATCGGCCGGGTTATTGAAATAGACGTTGGTATCGTAATAGTCGTAAAGATACGAACGGATGTCGTAACTGCCGCTCATGGCAATCGTGCCGCGAAATTCGTCCGGATGCTTGAAGTAACAATTTGCCGCGAGAAACGCTCCCAGGCTGGCGCCGGTGGTCAGCGGCCTGCGCCGTCGCTCCGCATTCGTTGCGGATCAGCGGCAGCACTTCTTCCATGATGTAATGGTCGTAGCGCGACAAAAGCTCGGCTTTCCATTGCGGCGAAGCCTTGTCGTTGAGCAGGCTGTAGCGGTTGACGCTGTTGATCGAATAAGCGCGCAGCAGCCCCTGCTCGATAAAGGGCTGAATGACGTCAACAAGCAGAAAACGCTCGTATTCCAGATAATCGGCCGCGGCCGTGGGAAACATCAGCAGCGGTATGCCCGCGTGCCCGTATGCCACTAAGGGCATTTCCATTCCAAGGTTGTGACTGAACCAAGCCGTTGTTCGGCGCATTTGGTGCTCCTAAAATGTTTAATAAAAGGGAACTTACAAAATACCTTTAGCGGACGGCTGCCGTCAAGCCGTGGGCTTTACGCCTGGACTTTACGCCGGTTCATTTATTAGCCACGAATTACACTAATAACACGAATAAAGATTCCCGTTAGTGTTATTCGTGGCAGATATCCGTGGCTTATGGGCAAAGCCGGTTAGCAGTTAAAAGTTAATAGCTGCTTTTTCGGCCTCGCCCGCCTCTGCTTTGCGGGAGAAAACCGCGCAGAAATGTTCGATGATCCTGTCTTCGACCTCGGCCAGCGTCAGTTCACGCCCCAGCAGTTTTTCCATTGAGGTGACGGGCTCGCCGTCGCAGGCGATGATCATATTGTAATAACTCAGATCGGTATTCACATTGAGCGCAAAGCCGTGCGTGGTAACCCAGCGCTTGATATGCACACCGATGGCGGCGATCTTTCCGTCCGCGGTATGGACGCCGGTCAGGCCTTCGATACGAAAAGCCTCGATCCCGAAATCGCCCATTGTGCGGATCAGCACTTCTTCCAGATCACGGACAAATTTATGCACGTCTTCGCGATCGGGGCTAAGGTTTATTACGGGATAGCCGACGACCTGTCCCAGCCCGTGATAGGTGACCTTGCCGCCGCGGTCGGTTTCAAAGACCGCCACTCCCAAAGATTCCAGCAAGGGTTTGCCGGCGAGCACTCCTTCTTCTTTAGCGCGGCGCCCGAGCGTAAAAACATGGGGATGCTCAAGCAGTAAAAAGGTGTCAATTTCACTGCCGGCGATAACGGCTGTTTCCACTTCTTTTTGCAGATGCAAAGCCTCACCGTATTCTATCCGGCCCAAACGGCGAATTTTTAGGGGTTTTTCTTTCATCCCGGTTATGAGACTATTTTAAGATAGATCTAAAAGAGAAGCTATCAACGGAACATAGGGGGGAGTATTGGGGAAAATGTTAAAAAATCGAAGAATTAAGTTATTGTGGCCGATCGCGCTCATCTTATTCTGCCTGCTGGGTTTATCTATACCGGCGCAGGCGCAGAAAAAACCCGTGAGGAAACCGGCGCCAAAAGCGGCGCCAAAGCCGGTCTCGTCTTTTGCGGTCAAGGAAGAAAGCCTGAAGGTCGCCAACCAGATAAAAAACATCTCCCGCTTTGTTTTCGTGCTGGGCGGAACCGCCCGGACGATCGAGGATATCGATAAGGACCCAAAGGCGTCACCTTCGGTCAGGGAAAAAAACCGCGCCGCTAAACAGACGGTGTTACAAACGATCAGGGACGTTCGCGCGGGAATGGCGCAGCTGGAAGGCGATTTTCACGCCAAACCTGAGCTGCGGCCTTTTATAGTGTTCATTCAGGGAGTTTCTGAAACCGCCGGGATCGCGGAAGACCAGGCGGTGGCCGGCCAATTTAATACCGCGGGAAAAACGCTGCTCGAGGTGGTCAATAAACTGACCGATACACTGCAGAATCTGCCTTAGGGTTTTTTCAAATTTAGCAGCTTGGGGTCTTCGCTACAGGCCTCAGGCGCTTTATTTTGTGCCGTGACAGCTACAGCGGCGGCGGCTTTCTTTTCCTCTTTGGGCAGCCCGAGCTTTTCTCTGATAAAAGCTTCCACGTCGGCTTCGATCAATTCGCCATTTACGACAAAGGCTTTACCGGCGAGCACATCGCCGTCTTTTTTCAGCTGCGCCGGCTGGAGAAATATATTCCACGGCGAACCCCAGTTGCGCGTGTCACCGGTTTCCTGGCGGTACTCATAATGCGGAGTTTTGTCTCTCATCGCACGCGAATCGGATTCGACCACGATCGGGAACGTTATCTTGTTTAACTTAAGATTGGTTTTAACATCCCCAAGCAGCGAATACTCGCTGACGCCGATCACTTCAAACCCGCTGCCTTTATATTTTTCGTAGAGCTTTTCGGTAAAGGGCGCCTGGTTTCGCCAATTCGGGCACCAGGAAGCGAAATAAACGACCATCACCAGCTTTTTGCCTTTGATGGCGGTGCGCAGGTTGACTTCCGTATCGCCCTGAATCGTTTTGTAGGTCCAGTCTTTGTATTTCAGGTCGCGCTCCTGCAGCGGGGCGTATTCATGGCTCTGCGCCAAAGCGGTAAAGGATAATAAAAGTAAAATTGCCGGTAGTAAAAGCTTGTTCATTAAGATAATTCCTCAACGGTAAAAGACTAATCCGTTTGATGCCAAAAAACAACCTTTTGACTGACCAAACTCTTGAATTTTAACGGCTGGTTCATAAAACCCTTTGAGCGAATATGGCAGGTATTTCGTGTGTTTGGTGTGTTTCGTGGTTAACTCTACAGTTGCCTGAAAATAATGAAATTAAAGCCTAACCACGAAGCACACTAAATACACTAAAAAAAACCGCTAATTTTTCATCTTCTTTGTATCTTTGTGGTTAAAATTTCCGGGATAATTTATAATCTTCACTATGAGCGATCAAATCACGGTGTCCAGCCTTTATAGCCGGGCCAAGGAAATAAAGAAAGATAACGCAAACCTTTCATATAAAGAAGTTGCGGCGCTATTGGCGAGTGAATTTAACGGGCGCCCTTTCCCGCCGACAGATCGGCTGACGATCCCTGAACAGGACCGCATCGTGCCCGAAGAAGACTGGACCGCCGGGCTGCCGGTCGTTTTGCGCGGGATTCAAACGGAGAACTGGAAAGAAGTGGCGCATGGCGTGATCATCTGCCTGGAACAGGTGGAAAACTATGAGCGCGAATGGGGCCGCGAAGACGCGCCCGTAAAGGAATGGCACAACCGCGAAAAAGGAATTACCGAGATCACCGAAAAAGGCGTCGGCAAATGGATGCCGGAAGAATTGATGGCCATGGCGAAGAAAAGCGCCAAACAATAGTTTAAGAGTTCGCAGAGTTTCAAAACAGTTTAGAGTTCAAGCTTCAGCTTGTCTTACCTAAGATCAAAGACAAACTAAAGTTTGAACTCTAAACTGTTTACCCCCGCAGAATCCATTTCCCGCCGGACAGCGAAATATTGTCCGGAAAAATTATTTCGAGAGGCTAAAATGGGAAAAAATCTTGACACTATTTCAGAACTTTACGCGGAATTCGGCAGAGGCGACATTCCGGCGGTGTTAAACAAACTGGCGGACAACGTTGAATGGGAAGTGTGCACGGCCCCTACCGAGGCGCAGCGGGCCGGGGTGCCGTGGCTGCAACCGCAGCGCGGCAAGGAAGGCGCGGCGATGTTTTTTGATATCGTGGGCAAATTCGATTTCAAGGTCTTTGATATCATCTCGCTGACCGAAGGCGGCAATAATGTTTCGGCGCTGCTTCGGATAGCCGCCGACACGCCGAACGGCGGGCATTTCGACGACGAAGAAATACACTTCTGGACCTTTAACGAAGAAGGAAAGATCACGGCATACCGGCATTATATGGACAGCGCTCCGCATATTGCCGCGGCCCGCGGCGAACGCAGCGCCGGGGCCACAGCTTAAGTTTCGTAAGCTGTAACCACGAATTACTACGAAACAAGAAACCGGTTTTAGTGTATTTTCTTTTTCTGCTATAACTATTTAACTGTTAAAAAGCAGTGAATAGTTATGCAGATACATTCCATAGCCGTGCCCACGCCTTTTTTGGTTGGCGACGTTAACGTTTATCTCATCAAAGAAGATCCGCTTACTTTGATCGACGCGGGGCCGAAAACGCCCGAAGCCATCAAAGCTTTGCGCGAGGGACTGCAGCGGCACGGCGTGAAATTTTCCGACATTCGCCGGATCGTCCTTACCCACGCGCACGAAGATCATTGCGGATTGGCAAAAACCGTCCGTGACGAAGCCAAGGACGCGGAGATTTTAGTGCACGGCTGGGAAACGGGACACCTGTTCGGCCGGCTGGCAAAAGAAGAGCATCACTCGCTGATAATTAAGGCCGGCGTTCCGGAATCTGTCTGGCTCGAGATGCAGGATTTTTACCAGTCTTTTCGAATGCTGACCGACGCGCTCGAAGACGGAGAATTTTCGCTGCTGCAGGATGAAATGGAATTGGATTTCGCGGGCGGAAGCCTGAAGGTGCTGCATACGCCCGGGCATACGCCGGGCTCCTGTTCATTTCTACGCGAAGCCAACCGCACATTGCTCTGCGGCGATTGCGTGCTAAAACGCATCACGCCCAATCCGGTACTGTCGCTGGACCCGGTCGATCCGAAACGACGCTTCAGGTCGCTGGCGGAATACCTGGTCAGCCTTGCGCGGCTGCGTGCGTGCGCGCCGACCATGGTGTATGGCGGCCACGGCGAACCTGTTAATGATTTTGAGGAAATATTTCACCGCTATGTGCGGGCGATCGACGAAAGACAAGCGCGCGTTATCGGTATGGTGCCGAAAGAGGGGGCCACTGCCTGGGGCATCGCGCAAAGACTTTTCCCGCATGTGATGGAAGACCTGACGCAGAGATTTCTCGCCGTGTCAGAATCCGTTGCCCACCTGGATTATGCGCAGGGCGAAGGAAAACTTGCGGTCGAGTTAAGCGAGGGAGTGGAATATTACCGGGCGCGGTAATGGAGCGCCGAATTTATTCGGCATCTTTGCACAATGAATTGTGCGCTCCTAAAGAACCCGCAAAACTTCCGCCACGCTCCACGCCTGCGCAATGCATCCACGCGGTTTATGCGGCGCATCACCATCGAATATTTCGGAGATAGTTCCCAGACCGGCGTCGGTTAAATGGGTCTCAAAATCTTTTAGCAGCTCTCGCACGTTGTCCGCGCCGAAAACTTTTTGGTGCGCTGTGATATACGGCCCGATCAGCCAACCCCAAACCGTGCCTTGATGATACGAACCGTCGCGCATCAAAGGCGAACCTAAATAAATTCCGGTGTATTTTTTATCTTTCGGCGAAAGGCTGCGCAAGCCTACCGGCGTCAATAATTCAGCGCGAACTTTCTCAACCACCTTTTGCGCTTTTTCGGGCGAGAGCATCGTATGCGGCAAACTAACCGCAAAGACCTGGTTCGGGCGAATAGACGCATCTTTTGCACTTTCACTTACCACATCATAAAGACACTGCTCAGTTTCATTCCAAAATGCGTCTTCAAAATGCCGCGCGGCAAATTCGGCAAAAAGCCGGTAGTCGGTTTTTCTGGTGTCGTCGCCGAATTTTTCGGCAAAGCTTTCCATTATCCGCAGCGCGTTATACCACAGCGCCTGTATCTCGACCGCCTTGCCCGTGCGCGGCGTCACTACCCAATCGCCGATCTTGGCGTCCATCCAGGTAAGCTGCACCCCGCGCCGGCCGGCGCTCAGCAGCCCGTCAGCCGGGTCGACCTTGATACCGTAGCGGGTGCCTTGAATATGCCAATTAATGATGTCCTGCAGCTTTTCGTACAGGTGATCTTTGACGAAAGCTGCATTCCCGGTTGCCTGCGCAAAGGCACGGATCGCCTCGAAATACCAGAGCGTGGCATCGACCGTGTTGTACTCCGGCTCTTCGCCCGCGTCGGGAAAACGGTTGGGCAGCATCCCCTGGGAAATATGTTTGGAAAATTCCAGCAGGATGCTTTCCGCCACGTCGTACCGGCCGGTGGCGAGCGTCAGGCCGGGCAGGGCGATCATCGTGTCGCGCCCCCAATCGGTGAACCAGTGATAACCGGCGATAACGGTTTTTTCTTCGCCGCGCGCGACGATGAACTGATCGGCGGCGAGTGTCAGCTGTTTAGAAAGATTATCTTTTGCGTCTGACTGGGCGATCAGCGCTTCGCGTTTTGCTATCTCCGCTTGTCTCAAACCGGCTGCTGCGGAAGCGTTTTTATGCCCGGTTGAAACAATAAGAGAAATTTCACCGGCATCCGTTAAGTCGAATTTTATCGCACACGGATTGTAAAGATCTTCGTGAAAGTCAAAGCCGCGTTCGCGCTCTATCGCATATTCAAAATCGTGGTACCAATCGCCGGTTTCGGTTACTTCGGCAGCGCTCCCGGCTGCGTGTGAAATACAAAGCGCCGGCAGCTCGGTGTCGGGATGGATTGAAAAATGATCTTCGGCGATGGACAACTGGGTATTTATCACGCGTTGGCGCCCGAGGTGGTGATAATCGCGAAATGCGAGCAAGGGTTTTAATTCAAGCGTGATCTTATCGGGGCTTTTTTGCCCGTTAATGCGGTACCGGATCACGGCCGTGTTTTCGCCGTGCACCATAAAAATATTCTTTTCTATTTCGATCCCTAAAACTTCGAAGGTCCAGACCGGAAAAGGATCGAGGCGGAAATTTTTCAGATATTTGAAGCCTTGGGGATAAACAGCGCCGGGATATTGATTGGCGGAAAGCTGAAAACTCTCGCCGTCCACGGTTAAAACTTCTTCGAATTTCGACAGCAGTACAGCGCGTCCAACCGGCGGTCCGTACCGCCGCCACCAGCAATCCGTGATAACGCCGCGTATTCGCGCCCGAAATGGTAGAAGAGGCAAATCCGCCGATGCCGTTTGTTTCCAGCCACTCGCGCGAAGAGCTTACCGCAAAATCAGTGCAAATGTCTGTGTCGAAATTTATCACAAATGATCAATTCCCTGTGCGCGGTCAAAAATATTCCGATACTGCTTTTATCTATAATCTATCAGTTATCATCTTTAATCTATTCCGGAATAGATAATAACGTATAGATGAAAACTGATAGAGAATGAAGGGGTCGCGGGCAAGCTTACCTATTGATGTGCAGTTTTGTGCCTATTTTGTTATCTTATAAGTTTGAATCAGTGACGCAAATGCCGTCAATAGTAATATGAACGCTGAACGCATTAGAAATTTTTCCATTATCGCCCACATTGACCACGGCAAATCTACCCTGGCCGACCGCCTGCTTGAGCGCACCGGCGCGGTTTCCGCCCGCGATATGGAGGCGCAGGTCTTAGACGATATGGATCTGGAGCGTGAGCGCGGCATTACTATCAAAGCCCACGCCGTGCGGCTCGATTACAAAGCCAAGGACGGGCAGGATTATATACTCAACCTGATCGATACGCCGGGACACGTAGATTTCAGCTATGAAGTTTCGCGCTCGCTTTCCGCTTGTGAAGGCGCGCTGCTGGTCGTTGACGCTTCGCAGGGCGTCGAGGCGCAGACGCTGGCCAATACTTATCTCGCGATGGAAAACGATCTCGAGCTGATCCCCGTGTTGAACAAGATCGACCTGCCGTCGGCGGAGCCCGACCGCATCAAGGAGCAGATCGAAAACATCATCGGGCTCGATACCAAGGACGCGGTGATGACATCGGCCAAAACCGGCATCGGTATCGACGAGGTTTTAGAAGAGATCATAAGAAAAGTTCCCCCGCCGAAGGGCGATCCCAATGCGCCGCTCAAAGCGCTGATCTTTGATTCCTGGTACGACTCTTACCGCGGTGTGATCGTGCTGTTTCGTGTGATCGACGGCACCTTGAAAACCGGTACCAAAATAAGATTTTTTAATACCGGCCGCGATTACCTGGTGGAAACCCTGGGTGTGAACCGCCCGCGCCCGACGCCGATCGATAAATTGAGCGTCGGCGAAGTAGGTTTTCTCACTGCTTCGATCAAGACCGTGGCCGATGTGCAGATCGGTGACACCATCACTGAATCGCGCGCGCCCGGTTAAGGAAGCGCTGCCCGGTTTTCAGGAAGTTAAGCCGATGGTTTTTGCGGGCCTGTACCCGATCGATGCTGCCCAGTACGAAGACCTGCGCGATGCGATGGACAAGCTGCGCCTCAACGATGCTTCGTTCTTTTACGAGCCCGAATCTTCGACCGCGCTGGGTTTTGGTTTTCGCTGCGGCTTCCTCGGCCTGCTGCATATGGAGATCGTGCAGGAACGGCTCGAACGCGAATTTAATCTCGAACTGATCACTACCGCGCCGGGCGTGCGCTACCGGGTGACCACCACGGACGGCGCTCGTTGCCGAAATTGACTCGCCCTCGAAAATGCCCGATGTCGGACGCATCACGAAAATAGAAGAGCCTTTTATTGAAGCCACTATCCTGACCTCGGACGAATTTCTCGGCGGCATCCTGCCGCTGCTGGATGAAAAACGCGGTGTGCAGAAAAAATTTGAATACGTAACGGACAGCCGCGTAATGCTGGTTTATGAATTGCCGCTCAATGAGATCGTGCTTGATTTTTATGACCGTCTGAAAAGCGTTTCACGCGGGTATGCCTCGCTCGATTATCACTTTTCCGATTACAAGGAAAGCAATCTGGTCAAGCTCGACGTGCTCATCTCGGGCGAGCCCGTCGATGCGCTTTCGCTGATCCTGCACCGCGCCACCGCCATCGCCAAGGGACGCCTGCTCACCACCAAGATGAAAGAACTCATCCCGCGCCAGCTGTTTCGAAGTCCCGATCCAGGCCGCTATCGGCAGCAAGGTGCTCGCCCGCGAAACCGTCAAAGCAATGGGCAAGAACGTCACCGCCAAATGCTACGGCGGCGACATCTCGCGCAAACGCAAACTGCTGGAAAAACAAAAAGAAGGCAAAAAGCGCATGAAAAAAGTCGGCCGCGTCGAGATCCCGCAGGAAGCTTTTCTCGCCGTGCTGAAGGTTAACGAGAGCTAATACAAATCTGACCGAAAGATCAATGATTGTTCCGCAGGAACATTGAAAATGGCCCAACGATTTATCGTTGGGTTTAGTTTTATACAGCGGGTAAGTCCCGCAGGGACGAATGAAAGAATCTATCCATCCCTGCGGAGCTTTTTAGTATGCATTAGACCATCTGTACCCAGCCATAAATGGCTGGGCTATTGTCAAAAAACACTCGAATTGCAGCGCGGGATCAAAATTGGAAAAATCCTAACCCCCTGGACGAGACTACAAATCGAACACACCTCAACACGCCCGCGGAGCGGTTAAAGATCAAAAACAAATTGTTAGCTCTGGCAGCGGGAGAAATTAAGAACGCTGGGAGAGCGATTTAGTCTTTAACAGCTTCACCGGTGGCGCTGTCGTACGGGAAGATGCCGTCGCCGCCGATCTCTATCGCCGATTTTCCGGGATTACCGAAGGTGCCGACACCCGAAAACCACTCCACCATGATCGACGATGTTTCACCCCTGGCGACGGTCCCGTAGTATGCCCAGCCCTCGGTTCCGCTGACAAGCCAGTACTCGGCCTCGGTTTCACCCAGGTTTGTAATGAGTACCTGGTTTGGGATCAACTCCCCAACGTATACAAACTGGCCGGTATAGCCGGGCTCCACCACGGAAGCGGGTGTTGACATTGCAGTAGCTGGTGCTGGCATATTAATGCCCTCCTTTTTTGATGTAAAAGAAATGGGAAAAACGTGTGAGGTTCCTATATATCACATCCGGTGCGGACAAAACAAGATTTTTCTAACAGGCGCAGAGTACCGGGCCTTCCGCGCAAAAAGACAAAGAAGAGAACCACCCTGTCACACGAAGCGTGTGCCACCCCTCCTTCGTAAGGAGGGAAGTTTTTAAAACTGATATTAACAATTTTCACTTTGGACGTGCGCCGGGCGCCGAAACAAAAAAAGATCTTAAGAGTTCATCGGCGATACTAAAATTAGCGATTGCTGTTTAGTGTATTGGTGTGTTTCGTGGTTAGCTTTTTTGTTCATTTACTTAAACGCATAAGAGTTTAACCACGAAATACATTAAACACACGAAAATAGATCGCCTCGCGAAAAAAGAGAAACTGCCCGGGCAGATCTTACCCAGGCAGTACTTCGACTTTAAACGCACCCTCAGGCTTATTCGCGAACACGGTGATAGCAGGTTTCGCCGGTTTCAAATTTTAAGCAAAGTAATTCTTTGCCCTCGACAGAAGTTGTCGTACGGAACTCGTAGCTTCGTTTAGCGGGCGCTTTTTTCCGCTCTATGTTATTGCCAAAAACACTATTAGCCGCACAGCTGTTTTCGGTTTTCAAATTATCTTTTCCGGGGGTAAGCGTGATGGTCTCGCCCGTGATCACATATTTGCCTTTATTAAAATTAAAGAACGTCAGCGAACAGTTGCCGGTCGTAGATCGCCGGAAGGAAGTGTACTCATAACTGCCATTCGTCAGGAATTTATAAGTGTTCACCGGCTCGCTATTCGGAGTGGGCGCGTTGGTCGTTTGCTTCGTATAATTAAGAGTATCGATGTCGCCAGTCTTCCAGCTACCCAAGATACCGGCTTGCTGCCCGAAAACGTTTAGGATATTTGTTATCAATATCACCGATAAAAGTAAAATGACTTTTTTCATAAAATTCTCCGTTTAAACAGTCCTATCAAATTAACACTAAACAAGTAATGCGTGAAATAAAAATAATAAGTATCAATATAATGAATAAAGTGATTGGAACAGCGATTGCAAAAGTAACTTTGACTATAAAAAGAGCGTCTCGAAACAATACGCGACGTACAGAATAGGAAGGTTATTATGGCATTACCAAACAGCGACGAAGTTAAAGGTAAATACGAACAGGCAAAGGGTTACGTGAAAGATAAAGCCGGTGAGATAACCGGAAACGATCGTTTAGAGACCGAAGGCGAAGCACAACGCGTCGCCGGCGAGGGCCAGGAAACCTGGGGCAAATTTAAACGCGGGGTTTCGGATGCGGTAGATTCGGTCGGTGAGGCGATCAGCAATGCCGGTAAGAAAGTAAACGATTAAAGAGAGAGAGAATAACTATTTGCCACGAATGACACTAATCGTACAAATAAGAAATTCTTAATTCGTGTGAATTAGTGTCATTCGTGGCTGTTAAGGACTTTGTAAATTAATTCAAACGCTCCTGCATTTTTCTGAGCGCCTTATAGGCATTCATATAATCAGGCTGCATTTTCAGAGCGAGGCCGTAATGTTTTGCGGCCTCTAAAAATTTGCCTCGTTTTTCCAGCACGGTAGCGAGATTAAAATGCGGAAAGCCGCGCGCTTCGTAGTGGGTGGCCTGCATCGCCAGTTTGAACCAGCGCACGCAGCCGTAATTGTCGCCTTTTGCGATCAGGTAGCTGCCGATGTCGTTATAAGGATTGCCGAAACCGGCGTCGATCGAAATGGCGGCCAGGCATTCGGCGATGGCTTCGTCATAGCGTCCCTGAAAGCTGTAGACCCAGCCGAGAAAAGTGTAAGCTTCGGCTGTGGGCGCGGTGTTGATCGATTCTTTGTAGAGCTTGATAGCAGATTCGTAATCGTCGTCCATCTGCGCGGCATAAGCTTCATTAAAAAGCCGGATGGCCTCAAGATTTGCCGGGTCGTTTGTTTTTACCGTCTCGAACATTCTAATTACATTTTATCAGAAAAGGGCACCTGCAGGTGAGTCCTTGCTTCCCACAATTCTGGAAAGAATTTCTTGGTCAGGGTTTTTTGCAGGTAGCCGACGCCTTCGCTGCCGCCGGTGCCGGGTTTCATTCCCAGCATTCGCTCGACCATGGTGACGTGGTTCGAGCGCCAGAAAATAATATGCTCGTCGTGTTCTATCAGCAGATCCTGCAGTTGATACAGATCGTGGTCGCTTTCCGGGTGGGTGAGAATATCTACTATAGCCGCGACACGTTTGTCGTGATCGGAAACATCGATGCCCCTATTACTTAGCAAGGCCCAAAAAGTGTCTGCCAGGCTCGGCGCGCCAAATCTTTTCACCAATTGCGGATAGGCGTATTCGTCGTTCTTAAAAGTGTTCAGAATTTTTTCATCCTTCGCGCCGGAAACAAATTCCAGTTCGCGAAACTGCATCGATTGAAAACCGCTCGCCGGATTAAGCTTGTCGCGAAATTCGAGAAAGCCGATTGGCGCCATCGTCTCCAGAATGTGGATCTGCGAAACAAGAATTTTCTCGATCGATACGATCACGCGCAGCGAGTGATTGGCGCGAAAGATGCGCTCCTCATTCAGCCAGCCGATGGTGGCGTCGAGTTCGTGGAGTAATTGCTTGAACCAGAGCTCGTAGGTCTGGTGAATGACGATAAAAAGCAGCTCGTCGTGGCTGACGGGGTCGGAAAGAGTTTCCTGCAGCTTTATCAGGTCCGGCACTTTCAGATACTTGTTATAAGACAGGGTCGCATTTTTGCCGTATTCGTTACTCATTGTTTATCTATTTGCTCCGTCACCCAGGCGGTGATCGTTTTTTTCAAATCATCCAATTTACTATCAAAAAAATGGCCGCAATTTTCAAAGACCACCAGCCTTGCCTGCGCCGCAATGGGCAGGCTTTCAACCAGCGCGCGCAATTTTTCGACCTTGCCGTATTCATCCTGCGCGCAATGCACAAAAAGTATCGGCTTATCTAAAGTGTTCAAATAACTGTAGTTATACTTATCGACCGGCGCGCCGATACTGATCATCCGCACTACGCGGGTCTCCGTGGCGCCCACTTCGGTGCCAAAACGCGAGCCGAAGGAAAATCCCGCCAGCGTGATAGGTTTCTGCGGGTATTTTTCGGTCAGGAAATCCAGCGCCGTACGAACGTCATCCTGTTCGCCGCGGCCATCATCATGCGTTCCGGTGCTTGCGCCCACGCCGCGAAAATTAAATCTCAGCGCTGCCAGACCGGCATCGAGCAATCCGGCGGCGGCGCGAAAAACCACCTTGTTATGCATCGTGCCGGCGCCCAGCGGATGCGGGTGGCAAACCAACGCCACGCCTTTCAGCTCTCCTGAAGGCTCTTTTAAAATGGCCTCAAGCTTGCCGTGCGGCGCGGGGATAAATAAATTTCCTGCCGGATACATTTAATGAGTGTAGCAGTCAGAGTCTGGAGAGTCTATCGGGTCCAGCGCGTCTGGCCAGTCCGGGAAGTGTTGGAAGTCTCGGAAGCTCAGTCGCAATATTACCTTCAAGACTTCCCGGACTCGCCAGACTTTCCGGACTTAACTCTTTAGGCCGGTACTTTCTTAAAGTGTTCGTCAACCGCCACGTAGGTCAGTTCGGCTTCGGTCACTTCCACGGTTTCGCTGGCATTTTTAAAGCGTGCGGCCTCAACGCAAACTTTGACCGTGATCGAGGTGTTACCGACCTTTGTTATTTCGCCATAAAAACTCACCAGGTCGCCGACGTAAACCGGCTGGTGAAACACGACCTCGCGCATAGCCACGGTGACAAACCGGCGGTGATTCGTTCGCCGCACGGCCTCGATCGCGCCTGCCTGGTCAATATAACTAAGTAGTACGCCGCCAAATATTGTGCCCTGCGCATTGGTCATATGCGGCATCATCGAAACGCGGATCGACGGGTTGGTGTTGTCTGACATATAAAGTGAACAAAAATAGCCTTTTAAGGCTTAACGGATTAATTCCTGCGATCGGTGAAAAACATGTTTTACACGTAAAAAATCGCTAATTTGGAAAAAAAAGCTGTTTGCGTGATTATTTTAACCGAAAATGAGAAAAAACTCTTGACATAAACGCTGGTTTCTAATAAATTTACGGTCGTTCAAACACTAATCATTAAAATGAAATGTCGTATCAAGGTCAGGTGCCCATAGTTCTTTACGTAGTTAGTTTTGTTTTGAACTTAGCTCAACCATTCGCTGTCTCAAGCAACTCTCCCCGGATTGCCTGGATAACGAATTTAGTTGTTCGCGAATACGTTCCCGTGTTGATCCTGTGCTGGCGGGTTTAACACTCAATCTCGACAACTAGTTTTTTTCACTTATACGATCGGCCTAAGAACCGTCGTTTTAGAATTTATTGAAGTTTGTAGGAGGAAATTGTAAGAATGTCTAGAATTACCGGTCAAGTAAAATGGTTTAACAATGCAAAGGGCTATGGATTTATCGAACAGCCCGGAGACTCTGATATTTTCGTGCATTACAGCGCGATACAGGGAGATGGTTACAAGACGCTGACGCAGGGCCAAGAGGTCGAATTTGAAGTCATAAAAGGACCGAAAGGACCGCAGGCCGAAAACGTAACCAAAGTTTAACCGAGCATTGACCGAGAGAAGTTTCGGTCGGGGATCCCACGAAGATCAAAATTCATAAATAAAAAAAGCGGCCCAGCGAGGCCGCTTTTTTATCACCAAAAATATTTACCGGATCAAAAATTTGTTTCGCCGCGCTGCTTGAACGTCCGGCGCCAGAGTTCGCGATAGGACGTAAAACGCGACACCAGGTTATTCAGTACATATCGCTGCGCATAGGTCAGGCTGCGGTCATCGCTTAGCCGCTTGATATGGGCTTCCACGCGGCCGCGGGCTTCGTGGGGCGCGCGTTTTAACCCGCCGTTAAAATAGATGCCAAAATCGATCTTTAGCTTCCTGATATCTTCTTCGAGCCGGGCCAGATGCTGATCGACCGTCACTACATCCTCAAGAATGTTTTTCCCGAGGTTGCGCATATTTTGCTGCTGCCGCGCCAGTTTGTTTTGTATCGCCATTTTATTACCGTATGTGAATGAATGAAATTTAGCGTGAGATAAGTGAAGAGGCTCATTTAACAAAAAATAAGCTATTATTACTATACGATGTCGGGACCGGAAACTTCAACGAAAAAAGCACACTTAAGTTTATTACCTTCGGTTGACGCGCTGCTGCGCTCTGAAACAGGGCAAGGGCTGCTTTCCGGAATTGGTGTTAAACACCTGACATTATTGGCGCGGGCGGCCATCGACGGCCTGCGGGCGGAAATAGCTCAAGATAAAGAAGATAATGGAAATAAGGCCCTTTCCCGGGAAGAACTGTTAAAGGAAGCTGAAGGCCGCCTGGAGGCCGCGTGGGACTCGCAAGAGAGGTCCCGCCTGCAAAAAGTGATCAACGCCACGGGCGTGATAATTCACACGAATCTGGGACGCGCGCCGCTTTCCGAGGCAGCCAAAGCCGCGGTCGCCGAAACTGCCGGCTATTGCACGCTCGAATATGATCTGGCCACGGGCAAACGCGGCAGGCGCGGAGCGCGGGCGGAAAAATTATTAGCGGGCCTGACCGGCGCTGAGGCCGCCTTGATCGTGAACAACTGCGCTGCTGCCGCTTACCTGGTGCTGACGGCGTTAGCAGGTGGGGCCGCCGGCGGCGAGACAATAATCTCGCGCGGTGAACTGGTCGAGATCGGCGGCGATTTTCGCATTCCGGATGTGATGAAACAGGCCGGAACTCAGCTGGTCGAGGTCGGCACGACAAACCGCACGAAGCTTTCGGATTATGAAAACGCCGTCACGGAAAACACACGCCTGATCGCGCGCGTACACCCGTCGAATTTTCGCGTCATCGGTTTTACCTCTTCACCATCGGTTGCCGAGCTTGCCGAACTCGCGCACAAACGGGGGCTTACTTTTTTCGAAGATGCGGGTTCAGGCGCGCTGCCCGATCTGGGCGCTTACGGCCTGGAGGGCGAACCGCGCATCAGCGATTCCATCGCCGCCGGCGCCGACGTGGTAACTTTTAGCGGCGATAAACTCCTCGGCGGTTTGCAAACCGGCTTCATTGTCGGCCGTGAATCAGTGGTAGAAAAACTGCGCAAACACCCGCTCTATCGAGTGCTGCGCGTGGATAAACTCACTTATGCGGCGCTCGAAGCGACGCTCGAAAGCTACTTGCGCGGCACTGAATCAGAAGATATCCCGGTGCTCGAAATGCTCTCGCAAACCAAAGAGCAGCTGGCCCACCGAGCTGCAATATTTGTCGAAAAACTGCGTGGTGAATCAGGCGAAAATTCTTTATTAACCATTGATGTGATCGACGGTTTTTCCGCCGTCGGCGGCGGCGCGGCCCCCGAAGCGAAACTCGAAACCAGCCTAATTGTTCTGACTCACAAAACTCTTTCGGCAAATCAACTAGAAGAAAAACTGCGCTTGGGCAAGCCGCCGGTCATCACGCGGGTGATGGAAGATAAAGTGGCGCTCGATCTAAGAACGGTGAGCGAAAATGAAGAGAAAGACCTGCTTGCGCTGCTGAAATTTCCCGCGCAATAATTTAGCGGCCCACCACCCTAAAAAAGTTAAAAAAAGTATTGTATTCGAAGCGGCGCTAAGCTAATCTGCAGGTGTGGAACACCCAGGATGATCCGGTATCTGCTAAATATTTCCGTCGCTATTCTCACCTTTACGGCGAGCCTGTTTATTACCGTGCAGCTTTACCCGCAACCCCCAAAATTCGCGGCCGGAACTGCCGCGGGCCGTACCCCCACCCGTTGAAGAAACCAGGTGGGTTGCCTATTTTCCGGTCGCCCAAAAAGCGGGCGATGGACGCGGTTGAAACGCCGGTCGGCAAACCTTTTTGTCACGATAAGAAGATCCTTCCCGTTTGGGACGAGTTAAAACGGGACAAGGATTTCCAGGAAAGTATCGAAGTTTCAGACGGTACCACCGATTGCGCAGGGATGTTTGAATACAAGGCTGTTGACTTAAACCGCGACGGGCAGATGGAGATAATGCTGCGCGGTAAGACCGTCTCGTTTTGCGGCGGCGTGGGCAACTGTATGATGTGGATCTTTGAGAGAAAAGGCGGCCGGTATAGGACCCTTTTGGCGACGACGGACTATGTAGATGCTTCGGAAATGGGAAGCCAGATCAGAAAAACCAGGACGAACGGTTACGCGGACCTTTTGCTCAAAGGCCATATCGACGCCGGCAATACGCATCACGTCTACTTCAACTTTGACGGGAAGAAATACCGCCAGGGAAAATGTCTGGTCGACGCTTATGTTCCTGGCAGCAGCCCGGATCCCAAATGGAAATTAATAACCTGCGCGGAGTTTGAGAAGTATTATTACAACCGCTGAAATTTATTAAGTTATTCCTCCACAAAAGCTATGTTAAAATCTTAATTTGGGGAAAATCGTGCCTATCATTTCCACATTTTTTGGCATAGTTATCAGAATGTTCTTTGATGAGCATAACCCGCCTCATTTTCATGCCGAGTATAAGGTTGAGAAGGCGACCTTTGATTTTAGAGGCAATATATTGGTAGGCAATATAAGCTCCAGAACGGCAGTCAAACTCATTCGCGAATGGATAGACCTGCATCAAAGTGAGCTTGAGCAAAATTGGCAGGATATGCGGCAAGGACGAGGATTTAGTAAAATCGATCCGTTAAAATAAATAGATGAAAGACTTGGTTTTAGTTACAGGGGCTAAATATATTTCAGGTTATACGCTGGAAGTGTCTTTTAGCGACGGTATAAAAGCCGAAATTGATTTCAGCGATTGGATAGAAAAATTCCCATTTTTTGCCCCATTAAAAGACATCGGATATTTTAAGAATTTTTCGCTCGATGGCTGGACCGTTGGCTGGGAAAACGGCGCGGATATCGCTCCCGAAACTCTTCACGAAATTGCGCTTCAAAAGCAGCAGATTAAAGTTGCTTAGGCCGCCCTACATTAATAATAATTCACCCACATTATGACTGACATTGCCACAATCTCTACAATTCTGACAAGTATTAAAACTGCTACTGATATTGCGAAAACATTAATAAGTATTGATAAAACTTTCGAGCGTGCTGAATTAAGACTTAAGATTGCTGAACTCATGGAGTCATTAGTCCAGGCAAAAGAAGATGTCATTGAAATTAAAGAAATTATTAGGAAAAAGAACGATGAAATAAAGGAATTACAAGGGTTAGTGAAAATTGCTGAAGAGGTATCTGATATTTTGACGCGTTACGATAAAGCGGTAATTATTATTCTAAAAGAATTGGAAAAAGAAACATATGTTCTGAAAAAAATGTTCGTATTTGAACATCTAACGATTGAACATCTATGTCAAAAAACTAAATTGGAAGAGGAAGTTCTAAAAGTTATCATTGACTGTTTGATCGAAGAAGATTTTCTTAGAAGTGAAATTGGTGAATATAGCAATCCCCGACTTCAAACCACTTCAAAAGCACGTAAACTTCTGTTTCAACGAGCCATTAAACTTCGTTAACTCGTCAATCTCCGGTAAATATTGGGCATTCTTTCGGGCAGGGAGAGCACATCGTCGATGATGGTATAGCCGACGTCGCCGTAGAGGTCTTTGAGTTCGGCTTCGCTGTCACGGTCGATGGTGATGCAGAAAGGCGTGACGCCGGAGAGGCGCGCTTCGGTGAGGGATTCGCGCACGTCTTCGCGGGCATAGCGGGCGTCGCCGTAATCGTGATCGTAAGGGCGCCCGTCAGTCAGAATGATCAGAAGTTTGGTGCGCGCTTCCTGCTTTTGTAATTTCGCCGAGGCATGGCGAATAGCAGCGCCGAGCCGCGTGTTGTTCTGAAAAGAAATTCCGCCGATGCGCCGTTCGATCTCTTCGCTATAGCGCTCGTCAAAATCCTTGACCATATAAAATTTTACGTTGCGGCGGCCCTCGCTGGTAAAACCGTAGATGGAATAAACATCGCCCACGGCCTCGAGCGCTTCACTCATCAATATCAAGCCTTCTTTTTCGATCTCGATGATGCGGCGGCCGGGGTGCGTGTACGGCTGCAGAGGGTTGCGCGTGATGGTGCGCGCGGTCGATGACGATTGGTCGAGCAGCAGCGACACGGCCACATCGCGCCTGCGGCGAAGTCTCTTTGTATAAAGCCGGTCGGATTGCATCCCGTCGGCGCGGCGGTCGATGACGTAATCGATCACGGCGTTAAGATCAAATTCCTCACCGTCGATCTCTTTATGAATTCTGGCGAGATTTTCCGGCTTCATCAATTGAAACTGCCGCCGGATGGACGAGATGACGCCGCCGTAGCGGCTGCGCGTAAGCTCGACAAAGTTGCGGTCGCCCTGCTTGATCTGTTTTTCCACCACGCGGCACCAGCCCAGCCGGTGGTCCATTAGGTCGCGGTCCCATTCGTCATAGGAAAATGCCAGGTCGCCGGTTTCCAGCGGCTGCTCCGGCACTTCGGAATGCGACCAGGCCTCGGCGCCGTCCAAATCGTCGGGCTCATCTTCGTTTTCTAAATTGTTCCAGGCGTTAAACAGGTCGCGCGCATCCTGCAGTTTCTTTTGCTTGTCGTCGCGTTTTACCTGCGATTCCAGCACGGATTCTTCCGAACTTTTATCTTCGTGCAGTTCTTCGCCTTTTTCCTCGTTTTCGCTGGACTGCTGTTTTTCTTCCTGCGCGATGTTTTGAAACATCGTGTAGATACGGCCCGTGGCCATCAGCGTATCGGCGACGGTCGCGGCCGGTTTAGCAAGGTAGTCGAAAACAACGGATTCCAGTTCGCCGACGATCTGCGCGTAAAACTGCCGGGCGTCATCGAGCGCGCCGCCGCACAAAGTTATTTGAAACAGCAGTTCAAACGGGACCTGATGAATGGGAAGATCAAAGATCATCGGGCGTTTTTCGCGGACGTTGGCGGCCATCAGGTCCAGGTCGCGTATCAAACCGCGATAGGTTCCGCGCAAGCGCCGGTCGATCCGGCCGT
Organism: uncultured Acidobacteriota bacterium; assembly: GCA_963766895.1. GTDB lineage: Bacteria > Acidobacteriota > Blastocatellia > Pyrinomonadales > Pyrinomonadaceae > DASYKT01. The sequence continues at coordinate 134,336 of CAVYCB010000002.1, read as the reverse complement.
TTTCCAGCGTGCCGAAAATTTTGCGCGCCAGGCCCGGTTCGGGGAATACCTGAAGCACCGTGCGGTAATCGGAATCTTTTGGCAGCGAACGTTTCTTTATCTCGCCGGCAGCTTCCTCGAGCGAGAGCATTTTCTCTTCCTGCCCGAGGTCATGCAGATAACCGTCGAGTGAAAAAGCATCCAGCGCTTCACGGCCCTGTTCATAAACAAAGGAAAGCTCCGAAAAGGCGGCCTTTAAACCGGCGCTGTCTTTTTCATAGGTGTCAAACTCAATTTGCCCGGCGGCGTGCGCGGCCAGCACTTTGTAGAGACGAAAATCCAACTCGTCATCGTTAAACTCCGCCACCAGCGAAGGCAGGTAGATCATTCGCCCGTCGCTGAGGCGAGATTCCTGCGGCACGGCGGCGAGCGGCGCGATCTCGACCTCGCGCCTGGTCAGCGCTTCTATATAAAGCCGCAAAGTGGTCTGCACTTTTTCCAGCGGCAGCCCCTCGCGCCCTTCGTGCAGCAGGTCATGGCTGTGGCGCGTTTCGAGCGCAAAATAGCTGCGCTGGGCTTTGTTATTGTTAAATTCCGAGCTTTTACTTAAACCCGCCCTGACCCAATCTTCAAATTGCAGCAGCGAAACTTGTCTCAGCGCGCCGGCGCTCGAACGGAAACACGCCAGGGCGCTTTCGGCATCGGTTTCGGCGATCTCCCCGGTTAGCGCTAAAACGCGGTTAGAGATGTGTACGGCGTCTTCGTGTTTTTTGTGCGAAACCATTTGGCGAAAGAAATTCGGGCCGCTGCGAATGAATGAAACCAGCACGGCGTTTCCGTGTTTTGCGATGGTGTGCAGCACTTCGCACCAGCCGGGGAAAACCTCGCCGGCAACGCGCAGTATCTCTCCGCCGGCGGAAATAAAATTGAGCGTCACGCTGCCGCCATAAAGCAAAAAATCTTCGGCGGTGTTTAACAGCCGCACAGCCTCCGCAGCATCGAGGCCTTTTAAGGCTTGGGGCAGCTGCACCCATAGATCGGAGGTCATCCCGCCCGTTCGCGCGGCAAATTGCGAAGCCAGATCTATCGCGGCAACGGCAGTTTTATCATCTTCGAATCGCTTTAAGGCGCCCGCCACCGCCGGGGTAGCGGCAAGAAAATCCGCGCTGTGCTTGGCGGAGCGCTGCGCCACTTCCATGCCGACCTTTAAAATGCCGGTGAATAGCTCGTCGTCATTTACCTGCTCTGCCAATAGGGGGATCTTCTTAAAAGTTTCCAGCGCGACCGAGGTTGAAAGCACCAGCTGGCGCAGGCAGATCTGAAACGCCAGCGAACGCGCGGCCGCCGGGACCAATCCGTAATATTCCACGCCCTCGGCAAAAAACTTTGCTCCCAGGTCGGCGTTTCCCATCGCGAGCTTCCGCCCGATCTCGGCCCAACTCCTTATTTCATCGGCGCTTAAAACCTTCGCGGCGTTCGGCACGGCCTGTAAAAACTCTTTGCTCACGCGCAGGCTGACCCCGGCGAGCGCCGCGCTTATTTCCAGTGCCGCACGCGATTTTTCAGTCGGAAGTTTTCTCAGATCGCCCGTTAAACTCATTTGTTTAAGATTAAGAGAATCATAAGAAAATAGGAAATGAGGAAGGGAGGAAATAGGAATAAACGGCTGGGTATTTTAACGCTCCTTTATATAAATTTCGCTGGGACGTTTTAATAAATTGCCACTAGCTTTAGCTAGTGGTTATGAGAGAAGCAATCTTTGACCGGCTTTAGCCGAAGGCACCGGTTGGGCTAAAGCCCGGTTCTTTTTCCACTTTTTTACCCACTAGCTAAAGCTAGTGGCAATTTAACAGGAAAGTAAGTCATCCGCCTGTCTTTTCTGTTCGCTTCCATACACTGTCTTGGTAACATTCCTGCGCTTGCTCAATAGGGCTGAAAAAGGTGTGCGCAGGAAAAGAAGAGGTCGTCCCTGAAAAGGGCGGCTTCTTTTCTGTGGAGCGCGGGCATCCCTGCCCGCAAAGCTTGGCGATAGACAAGCTAAATTAGTCAGTCTTTCAGGCTGTTAGAATAAACCGGACTCGAACGCGAAGCGTTCGCTGCGGGCAGGGATGCCCGCGCTCCATAAACATTTTTCTCCTATTCCCGTATAATCAATGTTTCAGAAATATCTAAGATACTCATTGTAAAAAAAGGAAAAATATGACGCTGACAAGAGTTGTTCTAACTGTCTTTTTGGTATCGATTTGCGCGGTTGCGGGAGCTGCGGCCCCATATATGACAGAGCCTTCGCTATCGCCCGACCGGACGGAGATAGCGTTCGTTTCCGGCGGCGACATCTGGTCGGTACCGGCGGCGGGCGGTACGGCGCGGCTGCTGGTTTCACACCCGGCGACGGAATCGCGCCCGTTTTTTTCACCCGACGGAAAGCGGCTGGCTTTTACCTCGAACCGCACGGGCGCCGGCGATATCTATATTCTCAATTTAGACAGCGGCGAACTTCGGCGGCTTACTTTTGACGATAGCCTTGATCAGCTCGAAGCCTGGTCGCGCGACGGAAACTGGATATATTTTTCCTCGACCAGCAAAGACATCTCCGGGATGAACGACATCTTTCGCGTTTCCGCCGGGGGCGGGACACCGATGCAGGTTAGTTCCGATCGCTATACCAACGAATTCGGCGCCACTCCGCTGGCTGACGGCTCGCTGGTGTTTGCCGCGCGCGGCCTTTCTTCCGGGCAGTGGTGGCGCAAGGGCAGAAGCCATATCGACGAGACCGAGCTCTGGTTAAAAACGGGAGACCGGTACGAAGAGTTGACACCGCGCGGCGCAAAACAGATGTGGCCGATGGTGAGTGCGGACGGCTCACGCGTGTTCTTTATGTCGGACCGCAGCGGCGCGCAGAACATTTGGGCCGTTTCAGTTAGTGGCGCGAAGGGCCTGGCCAGGCAGCTCACCAATTTTACCGACGGGCGCGTCTTGTGGCCGAGCATCTCCTACGACGGGAAAGAGATCGTCTTCGAACGCAACTTTGCCATCTGGAAAATGAAAACCGATGGAGGAGCGGCCGAAGCCGTAACGATAACTTTGCGCGGCTCCGCTTCCAGCCCGCTCAACGACCGCGTTAATCTTTCGACCCAGGTCCGCGAACTTGCGCTTTCACCGGACGGGAAAAAAGTGGCGGTGATCTCGCGCGGGGAAGTTTTTGCCGCATCTTCCAAAGACGGCGGCGACGCCGTGCGCGTGACCAATACCATGTCGCCCGAATCTTTCGTTACCTGGTCGCCGGACAGCAAAACGCTTGTGTATTCGTCCGAGCGCGAAGGTTCAACCACGCTCTACCAGTACGATTTTTCGACCGAAACGGAAACCCGGCTCACCAGCAGTAATAATAGCGGCAATATCGATGCGCTCGCCAGATTTTCGCCCGATGGAAAACTGCTGGCCTTCGTTCGCAATGCGCGCGCGCTGATGATCTATGACACTGCGACCAAACAGGAGCGCGAGTTGTGCAAATTCTTTACCGACCCTGTCCCGCTTTTAGGCAAAGACAGCTATTCCTGGTCGCCGGACAGCAAGTGGATCGCCTATCTGACCTACGCGCCGGATACGCGTTCATATACGAACGTCAGCGTGGTGCCCGTGGGCGGCGGTGCCCCGCGCCCGGTCAGTTTCCTGGCAAATTCAAACAGCGGCTCGCTTTCCTGGAGCCCGGACGGTTCATATATTTTGTTTGATACTAGCCAGCGGACCGAGGACGGAGCGATCGCTCGGATAGACCTGAAACTGCGCACGCCGAAATTCCGCGAAGACCAATTCCGCGATCTTTTCCGGCAGGAGAACCCCAAACAAACCCGTCCGCCAGGACCGCCGCCGACAACGAGCCCGACGCCCGCAGCCACGCCGCAGCCGAGCCCGTCCGCTGCACCGACACCGGCGGCAGCAGCTCCGGTCGCGGCTGGCGAACCGAAAAAAGAGGAAGAAAAAACCGAGATCATTTTTGAAGATATCCGCAAACGCCTGAGCATTATCAATACCGGTGTTAATGACGGCGGACAGGTCATCAGCCCGGATGGGAAAACCTTGCTTGTGCTTGCTTCGGCCGAGGGGCAGTTCAATCTTTACACCCTGTCGCTGGATGAACTTTCGACCGACGGATCCGCCCGGCAGTTGACCTCGACCGCCGGTTTTAAAACCAATGCGCAATTTTCGCCCGACAGCAAAGAGATCTATTACATCGAGAACGGCCGGATAAATATTGTGACACTCGAGCGCCGTGAAGTGCGGCCGCTGGCACTGAATCTCGAAATGAACGTCGAATTTGCCCGCGAAAAGATGGAAGTTTTCAAGCAGGGCTGGCGTTATATGCGCGACAATTTTTACGACGATAAATATCATGGCGCGGACTGGAACGCCGTGCGCGCAACCTATGAACCGCTGGTAGGTGACGCGCGCAATATGGACGAGGTGCGCCGGCTGATGAATATGATGGTCGGCGAATTGAACGCCTCGCATTTGGGCGTGACGGGACCGTCGGGTTTTACCGCGGCGCCGGTCGGCAAACTCGGCCTGCGTTTTGACTGCGGCGAATATGAAACGAACGGCAAACTCAGGATCACCGAAGTTATTACGCTCAGTCCCGCGGCGGTGGTAAAAGACATTAACGTTGGCGATTACCTGGTGAGCGTTGACGGTGTGAACATCGACGGCAAAACCAATCTCGACGAGCAGCTGGAAAACAAGGCCGGCAAACGCGTGGTGCTGGGCATTTCAAAAACCGGCGCGGCGGCTACAGGAGCCGATAAGCGCCAGGTGATCGTAAAACCGGTCAGCACCGGGGCAGAGAAAAATCTGCTCTATCGTCAATGGGTTGAAGCCAACCGCGCTTACGTGGCCCGCATTAGCGGAGGTAGGCTGGGTTACGTTCATTTGCCCGATATGGGCCAGGGATCGCTCAACCAGCTTTACATCGATCTTGATACCGAGAATCAGAATAAAGAAGGTGTGGTGATCGATGTTCGTAACAATAACGGCGGTTTTATCAATCCGTATGTGATCGACATCCTCTCGCGGCGCGGCTACCTGACGATGAAAGAGCGCGGTTTGTGGAATGTGCCTTCGCGTTCGGCGCTCGGGCAGCGCGCGCTTGAGCGGCCGACGGTCCTCGTCACCAACCAGCACTCGCTCTCGGATGCCGAAGATTTTACCGAAGGCTACCGTTCGCTAAAACTCGGCAAAGTAGTGGGCGAGCCGACCGCCGGCTGGATCATCTTTACCTGGAACACGCAGCTTTTTGAAGGCACCACTTTCCGCCTGCCGCGTCAGCTCATATTGGGCAGCGACGGCAAGGATATGGAACTAAACCCGCGCCCGGTCGATGTCCAGGTAACGCGCCCCATCGGCGAAACGATGACCGGAAAGGATTCGCAGCTCGATGCGGCGGTGAGGACGCTGATGGGCGGAAACTAGTTTAGGCAGAAACGCGACAGTTATGGAGCGTGCTAAGTAAAGCAAAAGAAGTAACCACTCCGTCACGGCTTTGCCGTGCCTCCCCTCCTTGAAAAGTAGGGGAGCTTTTTTGGTGCAGTGTTGCAGGGAGTGTGCACCACTGCACCACCTGCAACACTTTTGCAACAGAAATCTTAAAAATCATAAGCGATCGCCCAAAAGTAAATAAAAGCGGCTTGAAAAGAGCGGCGAAGGCGGTGAACCCCGCAAAACAGAAATACCGCGAGGGTATTATTGCCGATAGATATTATTTTTGGGAGAAAGGCTTTGGAAGTTTTGTTTTATTTGCGGGCTTTTAGCCATAAATTGCCACTGCTTTAGCTAGTGGGGCCAAATTAGATTTCATGACTGGGCTTTAGCCCAAACTAAAAAGAATTGGGCTAAAGCCCTCTTTTATTTTTTGACGCTAACCACCAGCTAAAGCTGGTGGCAATTTAAAGAGGAATAAGAGCGGGCGCAAACGGCCCTTTCGGACTGCAAATTTATATCGACAGGGCGATCAGCCATTGCGCCAGGAAATATGTGCCGAGGATATAGATGTCTTTTTTCGGTATTGGCTTTTTGAAACGGTCGTAAGCGAGCAGCGAATCGGACAGAATAAAGGCGAGCGCTCCGGCAAAGGCCAGCAGCGTGCCGGTGTCGCCAATGTTAAGCCAACGGTTCAGCGCGAAGCGGCCCATCATACAGATCGTCAGCGCGTAGACGAAAACCGGGATCTTCATCGGGCCGAGGCTGTACCACAAGATCCGCATAAAAACCGCAAAGAAAAGCACGAACGGCACCGCTGAATAGATCGCGCCGGGCATCACCGGCAGCTGGTAAAACGCCGCCACATAACAAAAATGCGCCAGCAGAAAAACCACCAGCCCGGGCAGAAAAAGCTGTTTGTCAAAGATAAGAAAAATATCGCCAACCAGTGAAAATCCCAGCCCGATCAATATTGCTATCTTATAAAATTGCGGATCGCTATCCGGCTGCAGCAATGCGATCGCAATAATACACAGCATCGCCAGCGGTTTGAAAATACATTTCTGAACGGTGTCTGATCTTAGGTAGGCACGGATCGTAAGGACCGCAAAAAGCAATGTCAAAATTGATAACAGAGTCTGAGTTGTAAACATTAGTTTATCTTAAGTGATCCTTTATCCACGTGGGATTCATGCGGCAATCAAGCACAGCATAAACTAATATCTCTTTATTTTCTATCCGGTAATAAATAGCAAAGGGAAATCGTTTGGAAAGCAAGCGGTAGAATTTTTCGAAACAGATCACATGGATCCCGGCACGGATTTTAAGCGAATCAATATCTGAAAATAGGGATTCGAGAAATAGACCCCTAAGCCGGATACTTGCTCCTCGTAAAACTGATAACCGTTTGTTAGATCGTTCCGGACGGAGTCCAGAATTTTGATCTTCATGAAAGTGATTTGAGTATTTTATTCTTTGCAGTTTCCCAGTCGGAAAACTTCTCTTCACCGTTTTTAACTGCCTGTTCTCTTTTCATTAAAACATCTTCATGCCATTCGGGTGATGAAAAATCTTCAGAATTCTGTGAGAGATCATTCCACAGGCTTTCCATCGCTTCCAGCTTCTCAGCGGTAGTCATTTTATTTAGCGGCAGAGTAATTCCCATAACGCCTATATTATTTCAGATAATTGCGGAAAACCCAATCTGTTGATTGCGCCGCATATAGCATTTTGAGGCTTTTATATACCCGCAGATGCGCGCACTACGAAACGGTTGTTTTCTTCGGGGAGACCCTCGCCTTATTTCCCCACTTTGTTTTGGCCAAGGCCGACGCCTAACTCTTTAGCGAAACGGAACATTAAATTGTCGTAAGAACTTCTTATCAAGTCCAAAGACGAACACTCATCTTTGTCGCAAAAAAACTCATCCCACTCAGGCTTTCAGGTGAAAGCCGACACCTCTCTTCTGTCTCCGCCCACGGGATGTTCTATGGATGTTCGCAGCTTGGCATCTTCCCCGCGCTCGCCGCCGAACGGAATAAAATAGGAATTGATAAACTCTTTGTAAATATCAAGAAATTCCGACGAAAAAAGGGAGGCATATACATATACCCTTTTGTCCAGTTTTCGTTTTATGTCTATCACGTCTGCCGGGGTGATCTTTTTATAATTTCCTACGCCCCGGTAATAACAGTAGAGATCGTTAACTAAGGGAGCCAGTTCATCATAAATAGCTATTCGCTTTTCTATCAATTTTTGGTTTGCCCATTGAGTGTTTTCCACTCGTTTGGCTATGCGGTTCACCCAAATACCCAAAAACAAAAGCACCAGCGGAGTCAGTACGCCGATCACTATTTTGATGATCTCAATTGAGTTCCAGGTTGATTGCAGGAGGATCATTTAAACTCTCCGAACGGCTTGGCGAAAAATAGCGCGCTATGCTTCTCCGCCGCTTTCGGTCTGCTGCCGCGCGTGGTAAGAGCTGCGGGTCAGCGGGGAAGACTCGACGTGTCTGAAGCCCATGTCTTCACCGATGCGTTTCCATTCGGCAAACTCTTCGGGGGTGACATAGCGCTCGACGGGCAGGCGGCGTTCGTAGGGCTGTAAGTATTGCCCGATGGTCATGATGTTGCAGTCAGATCTGCGCAGGTCGCGCATCAGATCGACCACTTCTTCAAACTCTTCGCCGAGGCCCGCCATGATGCCGCTCTTGGTCAGCATCGAGGGAAAGTGCTGATCGCGAAAGCGAGCCGCGCGGTCGAGCAGTTCGAGTGTTTGATCATATTTGGCGTCGGGGCGGACGCGGCGGTAGAGACGGGCAATCGTTTCCGTGTTGTGATTGAGCACGTCGGGGCGCGCAGCGAGCACGGCACCCAACGCCGCTTCGTCGCCGTTAAAATCCGGGATCAAAACTTCGACCTTGCATTCGGGATTTAATTCGCGGACTTTAGTGATCGTTTCCGCCCAGTGCGCCGAGCCACCGTCGGGCAGATCATCGCGATTGACGGAAGTGATGACGGCGTGCGCGAGTTTTAAGTGCTGCACGGCTTCGGCCACGTGCGTCGGTTCGAGCGGGTCAAGCTCCATTGGCTTGCCTTTATTGACGGCGCAAAATCCGCAGTGACGCGTGCAGGTGTCGCCGCCGAGCATAAAAGTAGCGGTCTTGTCCGTCCAGCATTCAAAGATATTCGGGCAGCGCGCTTCCTGGCAGACCGTATGGAGTTTCAACCCCTCGATCAATTTCAAAACGGCGTTTGAATTGGTCGGATCGCCGATCTTGATCTTGAGCCAGTCGGGCTTTTTTAGCCGCTCTTTTTTCTTCTTAATGAAGTTTTGAATTAAAACTTGTTCCTGCATAGCGAAAGGCTATTCTAGCATTTTGGCGCCGCGCTTGTCGCTTCTGCGCGGGGGACGCGTTAATAAGAGCCGGTAGTGGGGGTCAGTTTGAAATCTGTCCTTAAAAGTCCCCGGGCGGGGACAAAAGAAAATAGCCCAGGGTAAGTGAGCGGAGCGACCGCCACTCTGGGTATATGATTCCAAAACGATCCAGCCCTGAAAGGGCGGCAGAATCCGGCTATTTCTGCCGCCCTTTCAGGGCCGGCACTTCAAATTGGTCAGCACCCAGGGCTAAAGCCCTGGGCTATTTTCTATAGTCCGCTACGCGGACATTATCGTTTTCAAACTGACCCACTACCGAGCGCAGGCATCTTGCCTGCAAGCGCGATTGCTGGCGCTAACTGGCATAAATCAAAGACTTTTTAGATCGCTTCGCGACCTTGCAGGCAAGATGCCTGCGCTCCCAGGTTAACGTCGATCTTTTAATCCAGCGAACTTTATAAATTTAGGATTATGACTTTATGTGCAACGCCGTATTAAGTCTAAAGCTTATTTATTTAACTTTGCGATCTTCGCGTCCCGGCGTGTAAATTACCTTAGGTAAAAGGCGCAAATAAACATCTCAGCGCCGCAAATTAGAATACCGCCGATACGATTTATAAGGATCAAAAAAAGCGCCTACCGGTTTACGGCAGGCGCATTTCCTGTTCAGATATGGGAATGATTAGTTTTCTTCGATAGTGACCTGGCCTGATTTGCTCAAATTCGCCAGTATCTCTTCCAGGCTATTGCCGATGATCGGCCCCATAATCCGCGTCTGCGGATCGCCGGAAGTTATCCTAAGATCTTTTCCGGAGATAAAGACGACATGATCGAGGATCCTACCGACAGAAGATTCTCCAAAGCAAATGGTAAATTGGCCGCCGTTTAACAAGGTACCGCGAACTCCTCTCCAAAAATCTATGTCGTGTCCGCTTATTTTAAGTTCTCCCCGGGTAGAGAGAAATTCCAGGATGTCCCAGTGCGACGATCCGGCCCGGACTTCCGGATAATTCAATCTGCCTTTACCGGACGACACAAAAGTGATGTTTTTCCCCAGCGCCCTGGTAAGAACTTCACCGATGCCGTCAAGATCGGCCTTTTTCAGGTTGTCTATTAAAGTACCGGGAGTTTGCCGGTCAAGTATCAGCTCTCCGTCGCAGGTAGAACTGCAGCCGGTAGCTGAGCAGGTACAGACAGCGGTCTGTCCTTTTCCGCAGGATTGGCTGGCGGAGCAGCCCCCATTGCCGACACTGCAGCTGCAAGATGATTGAGCTTGTGTGGAAAGTGAAAACAAGAACAGTAAACCTACTAACAAGATTGACCTTTTAAACATACATTTTCTCCTTTTCGTGGGTGATTCGGAAGTAAAATGAACAGAGTTCGATACTGGCACACGGGATCGTCAAATGTCAATGATTTTTCTTGCCTGGTAGTGTCCTAATTTGAGTTGCTCGCAGTGTCGGTAGCCCAAGCGTTAGCGCGGGCGCTTTTTTGCCATAGCGCCCTCCCTTACGGTCGGGCTACTGACACATCATTTCCACTCAAGCTCCGGTAACTCAAATTAGGACACTACCTCTTGCCCGGTGGTTACACACAATTAAGCCAGACAAAAGTTATCTGCAACAAAAAAGCGTGCCATCTGACACGCTTTTGGGAAACTCCGGTTGCAAAAAATTATTTCAGGCGGCCGTTGACCGTATCCCAATTGATATTCGAGAAAAACGCTTCGATATATTTCGGGCGGTCGACCGGGGCATAGTCTTTGATGAACGCGTGTTCCCAGACGTCCATCACCAGCACGGGAGTGTAGCCCGCGACGTTGCCTTCTTCGTGCATCGAAACCCAGTGATTGGACAGTTCGCCGGTGCCTGGGTCCTGCAAAGCCAGCGCCCAACCCACACCGCGCATCTTGCCGACGCTGGTGAAATCAGCTTTCCAGATATCGTAACTGCCAAAACTTTTTTCCGCCGCTTTGGCAAAGGAGGTGCTGCCCTCCGGATCGCCGGTGCCCTGTTTCTGCATATTGTCGAAATAATATTCGTGGAGCACCATTCCGTTGTACTCAAATCCATAGCGGCGTTTGAGTTCGGAAAAAGCCGCCATATTCGCCGGGTCAAGACTTCCGTCTTTTAACAGGCCGGCGACCTTTTCGTTCAAAGTATTGGTGTTGGTAACGTAGCCTTCGTAAAGTTTAAAATGCATTGCCAAGGTTTCGTTGGAAATGCCGGTGAGATCGCTCAGATCCCAGCTCTTTGCTTTATAAACTGTGTTCAAACCCATGATGTTCTCCTTATGATCGCCGCCATCGCCGGCTCAGCGGCGAATTTTGGCTCAGTTTGTCTCTTTTCATTATTTTAAAACAATGAATAAATTAACAATTAGTAATGAATAGTTATTCCCATTCTTCGGGACGCGGGCCGGCATCCATTCCCTCGGTGCTGACCTGTTTTAGAACTTTTACCTTCAGATCGTCCGCCACCTTGATCTGGCAAGAGAGGCGAAAGCCTTCTTCGAGAGCGCCGCGCAACGTCAGGCATTCGCGCTCGGTATCGCCCATCGGCGGGGTGGTTCCTTCGAGTATTTCGACGCGGCAGGTGGTACAGCGCGCGTTCCCGCCGCAGCGGTGAAGGATGTCTACACCGCCGTCTTCGAGTATCAGCACGAGCCGGCGGCCGCCGGGCGTATCGATGGTTTTAGTATCCTGGGCAGTTTCCGCGGTAATTGTCGGCATTAAAGAAGCTCCCTGCTAAGTAAATTTAAGATAAAACTTAACTTGAATTTGGCACAGTTTGCGGGAAAAGAGCAAGCGGCGGGTAAAAATTTAAGCTTAAGGCGGCTGGAATTTAACTCTCCGAGCCGTTTCGTGATATTTTGATAAATCGATCCAAACTTTATTTTTAAAAAGCTTCTAAGGAAATGCCATAGATAATGCAGGAAGTTGAAAAAAACGACTTTGACCGGGATGAACCGCAGGGGCGGAGCTGGGCGGAGTGGTTCGGCTCAGACGATGCTATCCGCATGGTCTTTCTTATATTTGGGCTGGCCATCATTATTATCATCATGGTCCGGCTGCAGTTTTCCACCGCGGCGGTATGCTGCGGCGATTGGGACGGCTATTACCACATCCGCTGGAGCCAGCTCCTCTGGGAAAATTTCAGCCAGGGCAAGTGGCTGCCGGAATTCAAATGGCTGCCGCTGACGGTTTTAAACTCGCAGGATTACGCTGACCATCATTTTCTCTTCCACCTGCTGCAGATACCTTTTCTCTGGTTTTTTGAGCCCGTTCTGGCGGCCAAGGTTGCCGCGGTAATTTTCGGCAGCCTCGCTATTTTCAGCGTCTACCTGATGATGTACCGCTACCGGGTAAATTATCTGCTGTTGTGGCTGGGCGCGCTGCTGACCTGCGCCAATCCGTTCTTTTACCGGATGAACATGGCCAAGGCGCCGCCGCTCACGATCATTTACACCGTACTCGGCATTTATCTACTGTTCCAACGCAAATATATCTGGCTGCTGCCGCTGATGTTCGTTTTTGTCTGGACCTACAGTCTTTATCCATTGCTGTGGGGAGCTGCCGCGGTCTGGACCGTTATTCTGGCGTGGAACGAGCAAAGACTTGAATGGCGGCCATTCGTATACACAACGGCGGGGATGCTGCTCGGCAACGTGATCAATCCATATTTTCCCAATAACCTGAAGTTATTTTTCGAACACGCATTTACCAAGATCAGTTCGGGTGACTACGTGGTCGGGGTTGGCGGCGAATGGTACCCGTATTCGGGCTGGGAGCTGATCACACATCTGACGATCGCAATGCTGGCGATGCTGATGGGGTACATATTTTTTGGGCCCAAGGAAGGAAAGCTGCCTGAAAAGGCGAGTTTCTTTTTGATGTTCACGACGGTGCTGTTTTTTGCGATGTTCAAATCCAAGCGCTTTGCCGAATATTTCCCGCCGTTCGCCATCCTTTTTGCGGCCTTTAGCTGGCAGGCGTTCTGGGCGGCGCCCGTTGTAGAACTCCCGGAAGATTTCCGCCGCGATCTCGAACCATTTCTTGATGTAGAAGTTAAAGCTGCCAGAAAAGATCCATGGGCGGCGCCGAAACAAGTCGCGTCCATCCTGATCGGCCTCGGCTTTTTGTTGGTGATGTATCACAATTTTATCGGTTACGATCTGGAAAGATTCGGGTTAAAAGGTGTCCGGCAGGAAGGCATGATCACCAGCATAAGTAATAACGAGAAGGCCGATAAACACCGCCGGGCCATGGAGTGGGTGAAAAATAATATTCCCGAAGGCGAACTGATCTTTAACGCGGACTGGGACGATTTTCCGAAGATGTTCTATTACGACCAGAAACACGCCTATGTTTCCGGCCTCGACCCGACCTATCTGTACAGCAAGAATCCGGATCTTTCCCGGCTGTTTGACGATATCACCAACGGAAAACACGACGACCCGGCGCTGATCATCCGCGAAAAATTCGGCTCGCACTATATCTTTTCCGATATAAAACGCCACCCGGATATGTATGCCAAGGCGATGGAAAGCGGCTGGGTCGAAAAGGTCTACGAAGACGATGAAGATTACGTTCTCAAGATCCGCGACGAAAAGGGCGAACCGCCTAAAGAAGCGGCGGGCGCGGACAACGACAGCGAACCGACACCGGAAGAAATAAAAGCAGCCGAAGACGAAGAGAACGATAACAATTTGGCGGAACCGGATGATAACGCGCCGGAAGATAATAAGAACGAACAATGAATTTTGCGAGTTTTGCGATAAAGATCCTGGCTACCGGCCCTGGCGCTTTTCTGTTTTGCCTGCGAGCCGGAAAACAATACGGCTTCGCGGCCGGGCAATGAGACGCCGGCCCCGACCATCGAAGTAAAAAAGAAAACTTTTGACGATGATGTGGCGACGGTCCGCTACAGCGAATACACCTGGATATTTGTTTTGCGGCGCCGTGACGGCAAAGCGATCGACGGCGATGACAGTAAATTTATTCGCGCAAATACGCCGACGGAAACAAATCAAAGGCTGGTATCGGACGAGGGAAGAGCAGTCATAATGGGCACGAATTTTCGCTTCTATCCCGGGCAGTATGATGCGCTGAACAAGCGGTTCGAAGTTCAGGACTTATCGGCAGGGAAATACGAAAAGAACGAGAATGACTTGCCGTCCGCAAATAAGGCAGCAAATAAGACGGCTGGCGACCCCGGAAACCAGAACCCGTCAAAAAATATTTCAAAGTGAGAAACCTTGATCCTGGCGTTAGACATCGGTACTTCCAGCGTGCGCGCCGCCGTTTATGATGAAACCGGCGAGCGGCTGCCGGACACCGTGGTCAAAAATGACCGGCAGATCGAATTTACCGAACAGGGCGGAGCCGAGATCGACGCGGAAAAAGCCCTTGAGCAAATTTTCCGGGCCGTGGATGAGGTGTTGGCACTCGCCGAGAACACGCCCGTCCAATACGTGGCGATGTCTTGTTTCTGGCACAGCCTGATCGGCGTTGATAAGGGCGGTAACGCGGTGACGCCGGTCCTGACCTGGGCCGATACCCGGGCAAAAGATTCGGTACAAGATCTGCGCGAACATTTTGATGAAGGTGAAATTCACAACCGTACCGGTGCTCGTTTTCATGCAAGTTATTGGCCGGCGAAATTGCTCTGGTACCGGAAGCAACAACCGGAAATTTTTGGCCGCGTGGATAAATGGATGTCGCTTAGCGACCACCTCGCGCTGAAACTTTCGAATGAGGCCGTGACGAGTGTTTCGATGGCTTCAGGTACGGGCCTTTTCGATGTCAGGCGATGTGATTGGGACGACGGTCTTTTAAGTTTCCTGGGGATCGCGCGGGAAAATTTGCCCGTGATAGCCCAAAGCAGCGGCACGTTTCAAACCGCGCGCTGGGAAAAACTAAAAAACGCGAAATGGTTTCCGGCCATAGGCGACGGCGCGGCAAATAACATCGGCGCGGGCTGTACGACAAAATCAAAAGCGGCGCTGATGATCGGCACGTCGGGCGCGATGCGCACCTGCTACGTGGGTGAACCACCCATGGAAATTCCGGACGGCTTGTGGTGTTACCGTATCGACCGCGGGCGGGTTATCACCGGCGGCGCGCTTTCCGACGGCGGCGGGCTTTATGCTGGCTGAAAAATACGCTGAAAATCGCCGGAGTAGACGATGAGATCGAAGCCGAAATCGCCCGCCGCGCAGCCCGACTCGCATGGCCTTACGGTGCTGCCTTTTTTCGCGGGCGAACGCAGCACCGGCTATCACGAAAACGCAGAGGGCGCGATTTTAGGATTGACGCATCAAACACCGACGGCGGTTGAGATAGTTCACGCCGCTATGGAAGCCGTCGCTTTTCGTTTTGCCGAAATCTTTGAACAGCTGAAACGGTTTGTCCGGTAACGGAAATCATCGCGTCCGGCGGCGCGCTGCGCGAATCCGCCCGTCTGGACGCAGATTATCGCCGACGTGCTGGCGCAAAATTTGAGTCTGCCCGACACGCGCGAAGCCTCTTCAGCCGCGGCGCGGTTTTGCTTGCGCTCGAAACTATTGGCAAAATAGAGAGCATCGAGGAAATAGAAACACCACCGGGGCAGCAGTTCAATTTTGATAAAGGCCGGCATGAAATTTACCGGCAGGCGCGCGCCAGGCACGAAGACGCCTACAAGAAATTACTTGGTTGATCTGAAACGATGAAACGAATAATTATCGCCGCAATATTTATTTGTGTTCTTGGTTTGTCGGCGTTTGCTCAAACGGATCATAACGACTGTCCGTCGATCTCTGTACGCGGCCCTGAAACTATCGTGCTGCGCGGAAAGCCGATGGAATTTTTGGCGGTGGTGGATAAACAAACGGAAAAATTCAATATTGAATATTTTTGGAGCGTTAAAGGCAGCAAAATTATTTCCGGGCAGGGAAGCAAAAAGATCCTGGTTGGCAGTACCACGATAGATGCCGTTTATGCCACGGTCGAGATCAAAGGGCTGCCGGAAAAATGCCCGAAATTCGCTTCTGAATCGTACATGCATGAAAACAATTCCCCGATAAAAAGAGATGAATTTAGTGTTTTTGGCCGGAGCGGGCAAAAGCGAGGTTAGATAATTTTTTTGTTGAAATTCAAAAGGATGAAGAGGCGGAAGGTATCATTGTATTTCGTAGCGACCAGGATCCGCTTCGCAACATTAAATATTTGCGTGATTATGTAGCATTCCGAAATTTTCCTGCTGCCCGCCTTACGATCGTCGTTTCAACGGAACCTGATCTGTCGATCGTATTCTGGCTTCTTCCAGGCGGCGCGGATTTAACAAAAATAAGCGATGGACTGCCCATCAAACTGGAAGATTTTGAGCAGCTGCAAAACATATTTCAACCGGCAAAAGATAAAACTAAAAATTATGAAAGCCTCTGTGAAACAATTAGTAATTAGCGCGGTGATGCTCTCCTGCTTTTTGTTCCGCGGCCCTGGCTCAAGCTGATGATCCCGCTTGCCCGGAAGATCAAAGTGATCGGTCCTTCCAGTTCTATAACTTCCGGCCAGGGTGCTGTTATGTCTGTAACTGTCGGTAATGGCCTGAACGGTGAATACAAGTATTTTTGGACACTTTCCGCCGGGCCTGTTTCTCGCGGCCAGGGAACTCCACGGATCGAGATATCTACAGACGGAATGCCAAGCACTAATATCACGGCCACCGTCAAGGTAAGCGGCCTGCCAAAACAATGTGCGGATACCCTATCAGATACATTTGCAGTGCAGCGACACGTATGCGGCCTCTGTTATGAAGAATTTAATAGTTTAGGCGCTGATGAAATTCGCGGGCGTTTGGATAATCTTTTTGTCGAGTTGCAAAACGATCCCGAAAGTGAAGGGCTGATACAGCTATTTCTGCGCAAAAAAGATAGTCATGCCGCTAAAGTCCGGCTGGTAAAATTGTATTTCAACCATATATTATTTCGAAAAATGGATTTGACCAAAATAACTTTCGCGTTCGTCGAAAGTAAAGACGATTTCCAGAATATTCGCCTTCATCGTATTCCCAGGGGAGCCGACATGCCGATGGAAAATGGCTCGACCGTTATTCCGGCGGAGTACCTGAAAGAGCAGATCCCTTACGTGATCAGATAATATTTTATGACCGCAAAACCGAAAACCGACATCGACCAGCTTTGTATCAACACCATCCGCACGCTTTCGCTCGACGCGGTGCAGAAGGCAAATTCCGGCCATCCGGGCTTGCCGCTCGGAATGGCGCCGGCGGCGTATGTGCTGTGGACAAAATTTCTGCGGCACAATCCGAAAAACCCGAAGTGGTTCAACCGCGACCGATTTTTGCTTTCGCGCCGGGCACGGTTCGATGCTGATCTATTCGCTGCTGCATTTGACCGGCTACGATCTGTCGCTCGATGAGCTGAAGAATTTCCGCCAGCTTCATTCGAAAACGCCGGGGCATCCGGAAAATATTTTGACGCCCGGCGTCGAGATCACGACCGGCCCGCTCGGGCAGGGATTTGCGAACGGCGTCGGGATGGGCATCGCGCAGAAGCATCTGGCGGCGACGTTCAATCAGACCGCGGCTTTCCGGTCATCGATCATTTCATTTACTGCATCTGTCTCGGACGGCGATCTGATGGAAGGCGTCAGTTACGAATCGGCTTCGCTGGCGGGGCATCTGCAAGCTCGATAATCTGATCTATCTCTACGACGACAACAAGATCACGATCGACGGCTCGACCGATCTCGCGTTTAGCGAGGACGTGACGAAGCGTTTCGAGGCGATCGGCTGGCATGTTTCGGAGGTCGAGGACGGCAACGACATCAAGGCGATCGAGAACGCGATCAGAGACGCGCAAAAGATCAAAGACAAACCGAAACTTATCCGCGTCAAGACGATCATCGGCTTCGGAATGCCGAAACAGGGCACAGTCAAAGCGCACTCGGACGCTCCGGGCGAAGATGCCGTCAAAGAAACAAAACGCAATCTCGGCTGGCCCGAGAACAAGAGCTTTTATATTCCGAAAGAAGTGCTGACGCCATTTCCGCGCAGGCAGTTAAAGACGGCGCCGCAGCTGGAAAAAGATTGGGAAGCGCTGGTCAAAAAATACGCGAAGGCGCATCCCGATGCTGGGCAAGACTCTGAACGACACGCGCACCGGCAAACTCGCCGACGGTTGGGAAAAGGCGCTGCCGAAATTCGACGGTGCCGAGGCCAAAGCGACGCGCGCCTACAGCGGCGAGGTGATCAACGCCATCGCCGAAATCGATCCCGCAGCTGATCGGCGGCTCGGCCGACCTTACGCCGTCGAACAACACGTACATCAAATCTTCGCACGATTTTCGAGGCCGGCGCGTACGAGAACCGCAACATCCATTTCGGCATCCGCGAACACGCGATGGGCTCGACGATGAACGGCATGGCCCTGTACGGCAGCGTCATCCCATTTGGCGGGCACGTTCCAGACGTTTTCGGATTATATGCGCCCGGCGATCCGTCTTGCCGCGCTTTCGCAAATTCAGACGCTCTTTGTTTTCACGCACGATTCGATCGGCCTCGGCGAAGACGGCCCGACGCACCAATCCGTCGAACACCTCGCCGCGCTGCGCGCGATTCCCGAACCTCGCTCTGATCCGCCCGTGCGACGCGCACGAAACCCGCGAAGCCTGGCGTGCGGCGCTTAAACGCGAAGCAACGCCCCGACAGCTTTCGCCTTCTCGCGGCAAAAAGTCGCGCTGATCGACCGCAAGAAATTTGCCGACGCAAACGGCCTGCACAAAGGCGCCTATATCCTGGCCGAAGCCGAAGACAAAAGCGGGCAAAGCGCCGCGCCGAAACTCATCCTCATCGCCACCGGCTCCGAAGTCGGCCTCGCGATGCAGGCCCGCGAAAAATTAAATGCCGACGGGCACGCCGACCCGCGTCGTCTCGATGCCGTGCTGGGAATTTTTCGACGAGCAATCCGCTGCGTACAAAGAATCGGTCCTGCCCGCAAAGGTTAACGCCCGCCTCGCGATCGAAGCCGGCGTTTCCCTGGGCTGGGCAAAATACGTCGGCGACGGCGGCGATGTTTTGGGTGTCGACAGATTCGGAGCATCGGCCCCGGCGGAAGATGTGTTTAGGGATTACGGGTTTACGGTCGAGAATGTGGTGAAGAAAGCAAAAGCACTCCTAAAATAAGCAAACAACAAAATTGTTGACGCAAGAGCCGCCGATAATATCCGCGCGACTCTTTTTAGTTCGGCGCAGAGACCTCGGAGCACGTGTTCCACGTTCCGGGGTGTGCGCAAGTGGAACACTGGAACGATTCTGGAACAGAAATCTCGTAAAATTTTCAAATCCCAAAATTAAACCAAAAGCAGCTTTGCAAAACCGCGAAAGAGTTGTGATTTTCAGGTTCAAAGATCGACGGCCAAAGTGCCTTGCCAATGAGGATACAAGGAAATTCCAAACGACGGAAGTGTGGTTTTGTTCCGCCTGACTTATTTTGGGATTTTAAATTGTTAAATGTTCGCAATTTTGGGCGTCGACAAATTTGGTACCTCCGCCCGGCAGAAGATTACGGATTTACCGTGGAGAATGTGGTGAGGGAGAGCTAAATTACAGTTGAACTATAAATATTGAATTTAGTTTCGATGCTCAAATGTTTAATTCTATTTAAATGAGCAATGTGCTAAGTGTCGATCATTTTGAACATAAAACATTGGTTCTGTTTGATTAAAGGGATCAAAAAGCGGATCGTAAGCTCTAACGATTATATCTCCAGGAAAAAGCCCTCCGGGTCCGCCCGGAGACCATCTTTTTGATCGTATTATTTCAACACTTTTTTCAAAAACGGTAACTTGAGGGGCATACGAAACAAAGTCATAAACATGAATGGTCCTATTGTCTTGTACTTTCGTTCTTACCCAGGCGAAAAAATCAATACAAACACCGAAAGAAGGAGCCGCGCCTAAATTCTCTACACGTACCGCAATCTGATAGTTACCACCTGGCTCGGGATTTGGAATGACTTGTCCCGCATCACCTGATTCCATATATTCCTCAAACCAAATATTCGGAGAATCAGGACCTAAGTCTACCATTGGCGTTGACGGCCTGTTTCCCATATCGTTTGCAAAAGCAGGTATAAGAATCCAAGGTACAAATTTTGGTATATCATCATCGAAGAACTCAGCTGCCAAAATATTCCTGTTTAATTCTGATACTACTTTTAGATTCGGCATTCTGGCGGCATCACGCAATTCCGATTCTGTAGAATTATCCTGAGTATTTAATATAATTTCATTCACCATTACGCACCTTTAATAAACCTGACGTTAATCAGATTACCGGCTGAAATTCCTCCATCGCTGGTCCGATTTTTAAACGCGTATCCGCGGTCGGCGTCTAAATTAACGTTGTCAAATAAAGCTTCATTTTTAAAGTAAAATAGAGACAAGTCTACGGCATTCCCAAACCCAGCCATTACTGGAACCTCGCCAGGATTAGGAATAATTGGATTAACCAAATTTTGCAGATCGTTGGGAGAGTTGACAGACTGCCATTGTAATAAAAAGCTAAGGTCCATTTTCAAATCCTGCATAAAATAAGACGGATGTATTCCCTCAGGATAAGGAGAGGAGAACGCAAACGGTGCCTCAACAGACGTTTCCGGATACGACAGGTAAGAAAAATCCGTCGTTTGAAGGTTGAATATGGAATTTGCAATTCTCAAGACCTCATTCGAAACGCGAATCTCCGGAAGCTGGCGCGGGTAACCGTCTCCGTCATTTCTACGACACGATATGAATTGCTTTCCAACAAAGGAATTTAGCTCGTCCGTGTAGGGAAAAAGAACCCCGGCAATAACCAAAAACCATCTGATAAATCTATACAGACGGTATACCGCCAGCTGTATTAAATATAAGAGAGCGGCTGCTGGATAGCTTAATACTCCGGCCACTATATCCGCAGCAGCCCTTACTAAATCTGTCATGATGGCGGGCATTAACAGAATTGCGTACAACAAAGCCTTAAGAAAATCTGTTAGGGTGAAATTTTGACTTGATGAAGGTAAAAGACTTCCCAATGTTCGGGTAATACTTCCTAGTTGCGCCCGGAAGCGGAGGAATAATTATGTCAGGCCGTTTTGGAGGAGCTAAAAAGTTATCTTCGGTTACAAATCGGAACAAACTTAGCATTGTATCAAGAGCATCTTCGATTTTTTCAACAGAAGGTTGAGTAGGAAGACGATTTGGAGTGTTGATCGAAGAATTAACTGCATCTAAGAGCTGTCCTGATAACAATTGGGCTAAATTATGAAAATCAGGACTTCCTCTCAGCGGTTCCATGCGCCGCTGAACGCGGGCGGTATTAATGTCCAGCCCTCTTGTGTTAAAAACATAAGCATCCATAAAATTTTCCGCCAGATGGTGTCTTATTACCCAGGAACGGCCCGGTCCCCCAGCCACCTGATTAACATATGGATGTCCTACAAAATCAGTTGCCACATGCGTTTTGTAACCACAAGCATAAGCTAGCCATTGAGGATTGTTATTTTTTCTGGCAATTTCAGAAATAGTTCTCGTAAAGCGCCCGGTCGTTCGCCAATGGAGCAAATCACCCCATTCCCATTTTATTTCCGGTTTATCATCTTGAATTGGAGAAGGAGTAACGAAAGTTCGAGAGATCAAATTATGAATGTCTACCACTGAAGAAGTCAGCAATGCCTCAGCGGTCATAAGATTTGCTTGAGCTAGTTGCGCAATCTGATGAACGCGATCTCCGAGATTGGGCAATCCGGCATTATTTGCTACGTCACTTGCTCGATTGAGTACATGGCCTATCGAGTTAAAAACGTTATAAACATTAGCGATCGCAGACGCAAGATCCTTGCCAAAATTCCCCAGAAATATAATAAATCTGG
Organism: uncultured Acidobacteriota bacterium; assembly: GCA_963766895.1. Taxonomy (GTDB): domain Bacteria; phylum Acidobacteriota; class Blastocatellia; order Pyrinomonadales; family Pyrinomonadaceae; genus DASYKT01. The sequence goes on along the minus strand of CAVYCB010000002.1, from coordinate 112,592 downwards.
TCCCACGGCACCAAGCGCAGCAAAATCAGGATTTCTATTTATATGATCATGCAGAGCTTGGTCATCAGAGTTTTGGCTTTCCCCTAATTTAGAAACAACGTCGTCCAAGACCAGAAGGTGAATACCGATGGAAGGCATAATGGTGTCTCCTTTTGTAGACTGATGCTGGCACCGAAAATGCAAAACAGTATCTGTGTAAAAGTAATTTTATATCAAAAAAGTCTAATTGCAAGATAAATTTAATTATGAAAATCAGATGTTTTTACACCATATTTTTATTTACTAACTTGAAATAATTGATATCCCAATTTTAAGGCAAGCCTTGTGAAAATATATAGTTGAAACCCAAATAAGGCTACTTCCGTATCAATATGAATTCTCCGGTAGTTTTCAAAACCAAAAACAGATTTGAGGCGGCACGAGTGTCGCCGAATATAACTATATGAAGAAAATATTATTGATTTTCACGCTGGCCCCTCTCTTTTACTTTAATTACCGATGCGCAGACGGTTGCGTTCACCAACGTCAACGTTATCCCGATGGATAGAGAGCGGGTGCTGATGGACCAGACCGTGGTGGTGAAGGACGGTTTGATAACGGAGATCGGCGATGCGAAGAAGGTCAAGATCCCTAAAGATGCGACGAAGATCGACGGGCGCGGAAAATATTTGATCCCGGGGTTAGTGGATATGCACGCGCATATGTTGTCGGACGACGATCAGATACCGGACTCGATGGCCGAAGACGAGCTGAAGATCATGGTCGCCAACGGCGTGACGACCGTGCGGTTTATGATCGGAACGCCCGAGCAGTTAGTACTCAGACAAAGATCGGCCAAGGGCGAGATAATCGCGCCGACGATCTATGCCGCCAGCCCGCATTTGACCGGCCGCGAGCAGGGAAACAATTTCGTCGTCAAGACCGAAGAGGAAGCGCGCGAAGCGATCCGCAAATCGAAAGCCGCCGGCTACGATTTTATAAAGGTGACAACCTTCATCGACGCTCGAGTTTACGAGGCGGCGGTGGATGAGGCCGCGAAGCAAAACATTCGCGTCGTCGGCCACGCGGACAGCCGCTTTGTCGGCGTGCCGCGCGCGTGGAAAGCCAGGCAGCAGATCGAACATCTGGACGGCTACCTGGAATTGCTGGTGCCGGAAAGCTCCGGGCTGACGGGCTCGGTTTCGGACCTCTACATCTACAACGTAAAAAATTGGGACAGCCTGGGTGTGATAGACGAAAGCAGGATCCCCGATGTCGCGCGGAAAACGGTCGAATCAAATCCCTTCGTCGATCCGACGCAGCATTTTATGAAAAACACTTTCGGGCTGCCGCGCAGCGAAGAATCGATCCGCGCCCAACCTGACTTTCGTTTCTACCCTGCGAAGGTGCAGGATACGTACATTAATTTTCAAAAAAACAACAAGATGCTGCGCGAAATTGCGCCGGAAAAACGCGCCAAATGGATAGCCATCAGAGACAAGCTGATCAAGGCGATCTACGACGCCGGCGGTAAAATTATGACCGGTTCGGACACGCCGGAATTTTTGTGGCTTTACGGATTTTCCGAGCATCGTGAAATGCGCGCGCTGGCCGATGCCGGCTTGCCGAATTTTGCCGTGCTGCAGGCGGCGACCGTTAATCCGTCGATGTTCTTTGGCACGCTGGGCAGTATTGGGACGATCGAAAAAGGAAAACGCGCCGATCTAATTTTGCTCGAAGCAAATCCGTTGGATAATATTTCCAATACCGAAAAACGCGCGGGCGTTATGCTCAAGGGCAAATATTACACGCAGGAAGAAATGAACAAATGGATGGATGACGCCGCGCCGAAAATGCATGCGGCCGTGCCTAAGGAGCATTAAACTTGCTTGCGCGCAGATAAACAAGTCGTTTTTTGAGTGATTTTGTGGTGTAGTTTATAGAGCCAAAAATAATTTCAAACTAAAACCACGAAACAACACAAAAACGGTTTTTGAAAGCTAAAGAGATCTAAAGATGAAAAATCAGCGGCTTCTGCTTAGTGTATTTGGTGTGTTTCGTGGTTAAGTTTTTATTCATTATGTTTAGAAGAGCTTTAAGAGTTTAACCCACGAAAGGCACGAAATGCACGAAAATAGCCGCCATATTCGTCAAGATGATTTTATGGCAAAGCTCCGGACAAATAAAAAACTTATGAAAAAGATATCACTGCTTCTTTTACTATCTATCTTTGTTATTCCGGCCTTTTCGCAAACGGAAGACCAAAAGGCCGCCGCAGAAGCGATCGACAAGCTGTGGGCCGGGATGAAAGCCAAAAGCGCCGACCAGATCAAAGCGGTCTTTATGCCCGGCGGACAGCTGGTCGCGATAGATAAGCCGCGCGACGGCAAAGGCCCATCAACGACGCGGGTGCTTTCGGGCGACGAGTTTGCCAAGCTGATCTCCGAAGCAAAGGCGCCGGAGTTTATCGAAAGCATGCCGGAACCGGACGTGCGTGTCGATGGCGACATGGCTATCGTCACCGGGCGTTACACGTTCACAGTAGGCGGTAAATTTTCGCACTGCGGAAGAAACACTTTTAATTTAGTCCGCACGGCCGATGGCTGGAAGATAGCTAACGGCGCTTCTACGCTTGAACCAAAATGCGACGCCGATCAGAAGGCTGTGCATATTAAAAGGATCGAGGCCGATCCGAAAGATGTTTCTACCATCGACGGCATCGTCAAGGCGTTTTACGAAACCATCTCCGGCCCGAAAGGCGCTCCGCGGCAGTGGCAGCGCGATAAAACGCTGTATATAACCGATGTCCGTTTTGTCGGGATGGACGAGCAGGATGGAAAGATCCGCGCGGGAATTATGGGGCACCAGCAATACGTCAACGCCACCAATGAATATTTTCTTAACAGCGGTTTTACCGAGCACGAGATCAACCGCGTGGTGAGAAGATTCGGCAATGTCGCGCACGTGTTTTCCACCTATGAATTTTCCGCGGATGACGGCAAGGAAAAAGGACGCGGTATCAATAGCATAGAGCTTTTCTGGGACGGCACGCGCTGGTGGATCTCATCGGCCAGTTGGGACGAAGAACGCCCGAACAATCCGATACCGAAAGAGTTTCTGCCGAAAGGAAAGAAGTAGTTTTATTTAAGAGAGGCTGCTTCGCTGCGAAGTTCTCCGTAAAACATATGATTGAGATGGATCACTTTTTACACACCATCGCCCTTAAAATTGTGACAACGGGCAGGTTTCTAGTAATCTAGGGGAATGACAAAAAAAGTTTTATTGGAACAATTCAATACCGGTTATGAAGTGAACGGCTGGTTTGTGGCGCTGAAAAATGCGGTGGCAAATATGACGGCGGAGCAGGCGCTGTGGAAGCCGCAGGGAACGGAGCATTCGGTCTGGGAGATGGTCTATCATCTTTGGTACTGGAACGACCGCTGGCGAAAACGCTATTTGAACGAGAAGAACGAAAAGGGACCGGTCATTATCAGCGAAACTTTCCAGGCGAAAGAGAATGCGACCGACGAAGAGTGGCAGGAAACGCTCGACAAACTTTTTGCGGTGATGGATTTTTGGAAAGGCGCGCTGGAAAATATCACCGATGAAAAATTAAACGAGCAGGTGTCCGAACGCTATACCGACGCCTGGCTATATCCGCTGGCGCACATAATGACCCACAATGCTTACCATACCGGGCAGATCGTAATTATTCGAAAAATAGCGGGGAATTGGGATGCAAGCAAGGGCGTTAGTTAAGGTTCAAAGTTCGAGGTTCCAGGTTCCAGGTTCAAACTTATTCTTCAGATCAAAAGACAAATTAAAACTTGAACTGAACTTTTTGACAAAAAGAGAGAACCACCCCGTCGCGCAAGGCGCGCCACCCCTCCTTCGTAAGGAGGGGAGTTTTGAAACAACCACCCCGTCGCGCAAGGCGCGCCACCCCTCCTTCGTAAGGAGGGGTGCTTTGAAACAACCACCTCGTCGCGTAGAGAGCTTATTTTACCTGTTGATTTTTATAGGCGCGAACCAATTTGAATCGGTTGTTTTTCCACTCGTAAAACCACGTGCCGTAATCCTTGCCGTTGGTTCGCCCGACGATCTTTAGTAAACGGCTGTTGGGTTTAAATTCGGTCATATCGAGCGACTGGTTTGGCACGCCCATCACCACCGACATCAACCCGGGCGTGAAATAGGTCTGGCCGGTCTTTACATCGATGACGGCCATCTGATTGCAGTTAGTGCCGCAGCCCCACGTCGCAAGGGTATAGTGCCCGGCAAAATTTACGCCATTTTCTTTTACGCTCTCGCGCAGCACCGTGCGATAGTTTTGCGAGTCTTTGGAGTTTATTTTGACCGCGGCGATCCTGCCTTTATAGACCGGTTCGCGGTAACTAAAAAAGCCGGGCGAATTTTTCCGGTAAACTACACTATCATCGGGAAAATCCTCCTGCGCCGGCGTGATCGTTGAAAAGGCCAGCCCTAGCACCAGCGTCATCAATAATGTAGATACTGATCTATTCATCTTTCTTGCACGTTTCATCATCGGCCCAACTTTTTAATTTATAAACTTTTTTCAGGTCCATATAGACCACTGCTCTGACGAAATGGATCTCGCCTTCATCACCGCCAAGTTTAGACTTTAAACACATGCGATAATTAACGCCGGCAACGATCTGCTTTTCCGCCGATAATACTTCGATCAGCGTACGGCCAAAATCATCGATCTTGTTTTGCGCGGCTACGGCAAATTCAGCCGCGGCCTTTACGTCAGCGGCATCTACCGGCGCCGTTTTATAACCGCCGACCTTTTGCGCAAAGCTTGATGTGGCCGCCCCAAAAACTATCCCAAAAGCCGCCAGCAGCAATAACATTCGAAAACTCTTTAACATCCTAAACCCCTTTATATGCATAAATTAAGACGTATTAATTCTGCGTTTTAAAGCGGCCGGTGTCAAATATCAAAAAGCGGTCAGGCGCTGTCAGGCGACGCGAAATATCTCGCGATGGCCGCCATCCACGTTATCCATATAATTTTCCATGGCTTTTTCGGCTTCCGGACTGGGCTTCATTTCGTTCATCCGCTTTTCAAATTCAGCCAGGCTCTCTGCTTCGGATTCGATCACGACCGTCCAATAGGTCGAAACGGCATCGACCAGAATACGCACCTTACCCATATTTTCTTCGCCCATCATCAGCGGCATCGCCGTCTTGAATTGCTCGATCAGAACTTTGGCTTTGCCCGGTTTGCAGCGAAATATGTCACGGACCACTATCATAAAAAATTCTCCTTTTCGTACTTTTAATTTTGAATTTTCAAGCGGGCGATGTCAATAAATAGGCGTCAATTGATAAAACCACTCCAAGCTGATAGCAATAGCTGTCAGCTTACAGCCTTATATTACTTATTAGCGTTTCATTCATATACCATCTTCGTAATCGGAGCGGTGTTTCACGTCACCCGCGGAATTTTGCTAAAGTCTAAATAAGTTTTGGTTTTTGATGATGGCAAGCGGGCAAGATTTTACACCGGCGTTGGGTTATGGATGGCTGACGAAATTCTTTGATCTGGCCATTCGGATCACGATGCCTGAAGCTGAGTTTCGCCGGCGGACGATCGAAATTGTCGGGCCGCGCCCGGGCGAAACGATACTTAACTTCGGGTTTGGCACCGGGCAAAATATGGTCCAGGTCAAACGCCGCTGTCCGGACGTGAAACTTTACGGGCTGGAGATCGATCCGAAAGTAAAAGCGATCGCGGAAAAAAAGCTGGCCCGGGCGAATGAGCATGTCGAGCTGCGTTTGTACGACGGCGGAGATTTCCCTTCGAAGACGATTTTTTCGACAAGGTTGTTAGCTCGCTGGTCTTTCATCACCTGGACGCGGAAACCAAGCGCAACAGCCTGCGCGAATTGCACCGTATCTTAAAACCGGGCGGTAAGCTGCTGATCTGCGATTTCGGCGAGGCAAAAAATTTCCTGATGCGCCTGGGCTATGGCTTGGTGCAATTAATCGACGGATTTGAAACCACCCGCGACAACGTCGCAGGCAAGATACCCGATTACATCACGGAGGCAGGCTTTCACGGTGCAAGGGAAGTCGGGTTTATCAACACGAGCCTGGGAACACTTAGCTACTATGAGGCCATAAAATGAAAGCGGTCTGGATAAAAGAATTTGGCGGTCCGGAAAATCTCGAAATTCGCGACGTCCCGCGTCCGGCGACGCCCGCGGGCAGCCGCGTGCTGGTGCGCATACGCGCGGCCGGTTTGAATCGCCCCGATCTTCTGCAGCTTAAGGGACACTACGCCGCACCGGCAGGGCACCCGCAGGAAATTCCCGGCTTGGAATTTGCCGGTGACGTGGCTGAAGTGGGCGAGGCAGTAACGACATTTACAACCGGCGACCGTGTTTTCGGGATCATTGGCGGGGGAGCGCAGGCGGAATATCTTTCAAGCCGAGAATCTCTGTTGGTCAAAATTCCCGCAAATTTGAATTACAGCGAAGCCGCCGCAATTCCCGAAGCTTTTATCACCGCGCACGATGCGGTATTTACGCAGGCCGGTTTAAAAGCGGGCGAGACATTGCTTATTCACGCGGTCGGGTCGGGCATTGGGCTGGCCGCGCTGCAGCTGGCAAAAGCGAATTCTGCGCGGGTCATCGGCACTTCACGCACGGCGGATAAACTGGAAGCGTGTAAAAAACTGGGGCTCGATGAAGCGATCTTAACAGACGGCGAATTGGATCTCGCGGAAATAATTAAAGAAAAAACCGGTGGGCGCGGCGCCGACGTCATTCTCGATCTGGTCGGGGCGAAATATTTTGACGCCAACCTGCGGAGCCTGGCACTAAAAGGGCGATTGATGCTGGTCGGTTTGATGAGCGGCGCGATCTCCGAATTTAACATGGGGCTTGCGCTTAGCAAACGCGCCAGGATCACCGGCACTCTTTTGCGTCCGCGTTCTGACGAAGAAAAAGCGGAGGCTACCAGAGCGTTTGCCGAACAGGTCGTCCCCCTGTTTGAAAACGGCAAATTAAAGCCAAATGTGGACAAAATATTTCCGCTTGAGGACGTACAGGAAGCGTATAAATATTTGGAATCAAATGCGAGTTTTGGAAAGGTAGTATTGAAAATTCAAGACCCGACCTGAGCAGCCAGGACGCGTTCGGCGGTTTCATCGGTGACGATGACGAGCCCAAAAATCCCTTCGGTGTCGAGCACGTTACGGCACTCGATAGCCTGTTCATAGGTTAAATGACGAACGGTGCGGTCGCCCGCGCCGATGACCGCCCAGCGCGGTTCGTTCAACTCATTTTCCGGCTGCGTGGTTTCAGCAGTTTCTGCCGGGGCAACTTTGTCTTCCGCTAAAATTTTTTCTACTTCATTCGACATTTTTTCAGGTAAAACAATAAAAAAGGCACTCTCAAATTTTGCTATACCTGAATCTTACAATCTCCGATCGGCAAAACAAAATACATTTTGTAACTAATAAAAAGGTTAAACGGATCTGGTTTCCATAAAATCGTCTTTGATAGCCTTTTTTGATTTAAAGAAAATATTCGGATCGTGAGTTCGAAAGCTGCTGCTATGAAGTTCGATCGCGTCGACCTAAAGCTGAAAGATCAACAGCTCTTGTTTAGTGTATTTAGTGTGCTTCGTGGTTAGGCTCGCAGTTTTCCATTGTGTCCAGACAATTGTAAGAATTAACCGCAAAACACACTAAACACACGAAAAAAACCGCCTGGCGGACCTATGGGGGCAAGTCCCGTTCAAAAAGAAAATCAGGGATACATGCATATTTTTAGGCCCGCCGGACATCATAATCTGGGATAATCAATTTCGACTGGAAAATAATGCGCGACCGCTTAAACACATTTATATTAGTTATTTGCATCTTTTTTACGGCCTTTGCCGCCAATGGGCAGTCCGGCGCGGCGCGTCCCACCCCGACGCCCGAACCCGCGGAAGATCAGGTAGACAAAGTGTTTACCGAAGAAATAAGACTGAATATTTCGGCTTTTGACAAGACGGGCAAATTTGCCTCGGATGTCAAAAAAGAAGACCTGGTGATCACGGAAGACGGCCGCATTCACCAGGCTGACAGCCTGCGCCGCGTTCCGGCGAGCGTGCTGATCATAGTGGATACCGGCGGCGAAGAGCGCCGGATAAAAGGGCTGAACGCAACCCGTCAGGTCGCCAAAAGCATGGTGAGTGCCTTAAACGCCGAAGACTCCGTGGCCTTGATGGAATTTAACGATAAGGCCAACATCCTGGCGGAATGGACCTCTGATAAAACACAGCTGCTGGAGATCCTTACTAAAAAGCTCGGCTTTGGCCGCCGGGCGCGGCTTGTGCTGGCGCTGGAAACGGCGGTCAAATTTATGGAACGCGCGCCGCTGGAAAATCGCCACATCGTATTGATCACTGACGGGGTGGACAGCACCGCCACGCCGCAGGAAAAAGCCGCCGCGATAAAAAACGTACTTTCCACCAATATCAACGTCCACGTGCTCAGCTACACGCTAATGGAGCGAAACGATCTGCCGGTAAATAAAGGCGGCATATTTCAGAAAGGCGAACCGGCGCCAAGAAGATTGCCGGAAGAGGTTGTCATAACCATGCCCGGGCCGATCCAGGATGCGATGCGTTTACCGCGCCTCGGCTCCATCAATATGGACAAGGCGATGATCCGCAAACAAAAAGAACGCTCCGCGGCACTTAAAAAAAGCGAAGCCGAACTGACGGAGCTTTCAGACAGCACCAACGGAGAGATGTTTTTGCCCGAAACTACTGAGGAAATGCAGGAAAAGACCGATGTGCTGGCAAAAAATATCGATTCGCAATATACGCTTACCTATACTCCTAAACGCCCGCTAAATGAGGTGGAACAGGAAGAAACCCGCAGCATCGAAGTGACCTCGCGCCGCCCGGGCCTGGTAATACAAGGCAGGCGAAAACTGGTGATAAAAAAACAGTAGAAACGGCAGAGAGAACCACCCCATCTAAGCGAAACGCGTGAGGCGAGTTTAAGTAAACGGTTCAGAGTTCAAGCTTCAGCTTGTCTTGTTCTTAAGATCAAAGACAAACTAAAGTTTGAACTCTGAACTGTTTTGTTTTCGTGGGGTATGGGTTAATAAAGCATTCTAAGACTGGAACCACGAAAACACACGAAACAACACGAACAAAGCAAAAACAAAGAAGAAACCCGGGTCGCTCTACCACCACCCCGTCAGCCGAAACGGCTGCCACCCCTCCTCGGGCAGGAGGGGAGCTTTCCGGTTCTGAACCCATACCCCCAAAGACTTAACAACCTGAGAAAAAAGAGAGAACTATCCAATCGCTACGAAATGCGCAACCTGATATTTCTTTCGCCCGTATACAAATTCAGATAAAGTTGTAACCAATTAGAGCTATCAAACGTCTTTTAGGCGAAATCTATCCGGACCTGATCTGGCAAAAGACTTAATGGGATACCCGACAGCCTGGGAAAACGACCTGATGATGCCGCGCGCTGAAACCAACAGCACGGATGCACCGTTGTGTTCCGACACCGGCACTACCGACCCCGCCGGCACCTCCGATGGGCGCCTGGTCGAGCTTGTTCTGGCCGGTGACGAAACGGCTTTTGAACAATTGTTCGAAAGATACAAACGGCTGGTGGGCGCCACCGCGGCCCGTTATTTCCAGCAGCCGGAGCAGATCGAAGAAATGATCCAGATCACCTTTGCCAAAGTATTTTTCGAATTGAAAAACTTCCGCGGCCGGCATGATTTCTCGCTTGCCAGCTGGCTGGGCCGGATCACGACCAATGCTTGCCTCAATACGCTCCGCACAAAAAAATGCCGCGCCGAGAGCCAGTTGGGTGAAATACAGAAAGCTGAGATAAACAAATTTCTTACTTCCCGCCGCGATGGCTATAGCGATACGGGTACGGAAGAAACGTTGGTAAATCGCGACCTGGCGGAAAAACTTCTGTCGAACCTGCCGGCCGAAGACCGCGCGCTTTTGCAGATGTTATATGTCGAAGAAAAAAACATGGGAGAAGTATCGGTGATCACCGGCTGGTCCGTGTCGAACGTAAAAGTTCGGGCACATCGCGCGCGAAAAACATTGAGAAAAATTCTCCGTAAATTTTTGTAACCGTTCGGCGATACCGAACGTCTTTTGGACGGCGAACAATTTAGGTGAAATGAAAAAACACGAATTACAAGACGAAAGATTAGACGAGGCCGGCCGCAAGCTGCTGGAACTAAGCAGGATACCGCACAGCGAGCTGGAGAGGATAATTTCCGCGCCGCATCTTTTTTCCGCTATAAAAAACCGCGTACGGGCCGAAGAGGCAAAACCCGCGGCAGGTTTTGATTGGCGAGCTGTTTTTTTATTTTTAGCGCAGCCGAATGCGGCCGCCGCCTTTGCCGCCCTTTTGATCGCGGTGTTTGCGTTTGGCGGGTTCTATCTTTATTCAAGGCAGGCCGGAGTCGCGACGAATATTTCGCAGCCAAAAATGGCGAAAAAGCCGGAGCAGGTAGCGCTGACGTCTTCGCCGGGTGATAGCGGGCCCTCGCGCCCTACTATTGATGTCGCCAATGCCACCAATGCCGAAACTCCGGCACAGCCAGGGGTTGCTATTTATCGCCCGGCTTATAAGGCGGAGCCGAGCACGGCAAGAGTTAGTTACCGGAAAAAGGCGCGGGAAGCGGCCCATTACGAATCTGACGGGGAATTTTATCCGCTCACTTTTACCGGCGGCTCGAATGAGATCGCGCCGGGAGCGCAGATCGTCAGGGTAGAGCTTCCGCGGTCGTCGCTGTTTTCGATGGGCGTCGATCTGGCGGATGACAACCGGACGGGCACGGTCAAAGCCGATCTTTTGATAAGCTCGGACGGCGTGGCCAGGGGCTTTCGTTTAGTCAAATAATTTTTTGAATTTTACAGGCACAGTTTAGGAGAAAAGTGATGAAATATTTATTGACGATTTTTTTTATTGGCGGATGCATCGTGGTCACCAAGGGGCAAACGGAGATCAGGACCGCGCAGTTAGCAGACACTAAAATTTATGCGGAACTTCTGGCCAGCTCGGAAAAAGTGGTCAAAGGCGCGCCTTTTTATGCCGAGGTTTCGAATGAAAGCGTGCAGACGCTCTCTGACGGCAACCGTATCGTTCGCACCTCCAATGCGAAAATGTATCGCGATAGCGAAGGGCGTTTTCGCCGTGACGGAGCGGTAAATTCAGGCGCCAGCACGATCGGATATTATTCCGGCGTGATGGCGACAACGATCACCGATCCGGTTTCGGGAACCAAATTTATTCTGAACGATAAAGATAAAACCGTTCGCAAATGGGCGATCAAGCTGCCGTTCGCATTCAAGGGGGAAGATCATGAAAAATTGCGTACGAAGCTAAAAGAATTGTCGGTTATGGATTCAAAAATGTCTCCACAGGCGATGGTCGAATTAGAAAAAACGCTGGCCGCACAAGGGAAAACGATGACCATTGTTACCACCGCGCCTTCGGCACAGTCGCCCGCGGCGCAGGCCGAGCTGGAAAAAGCTTTGGTGGGTAAGATCGCCGTTGCTTCCACGGTGCCGGCCGGGGAGATAACCGTGCTGCACTCCGGCGAGGGCAGGGGCAGCGGGTATGCGTTCAATACCGAATCACTGGGAACGAAAAACTTTGAAGGTGTAGAAGCCGAAGGAACGCGCAACGTCACCACCATTCCGGCAGGCGCGATCGGCAATGAACGCCCGATAGAGATAGTCTATGAAAAATGGTATTCGAAAGACCTGCAGCTGATCGTTTATTCCAAACACAGCGATCCGCGCTACGGCGACCAGGTTTATAAGCTGACCAATATTAGCCGCAACGAACCGGACCCGTCAGTTTTCACGATACCGGGCGATTACAAAATGCAGGCCGAAGGTTATGCTCCGGCTGCCCCGCGTTCTGCTTACCGGATCGCGACGGCCGCTTCGCCGATGGTACAAGGCACCGCGCCCACTCCTGCCGCCGCCCCTGCGGCTCCTACCGGCACGGTCAAGGCCGCTGCCGCGCCGAAAAAAGCGCAATAGTTTTTGTTTTGATTTTATAGGTTGAGTACTGCCAATTTTTCCTGGGCGCTCCACAAGGGGCGCCATTTTTTTGTCAGCTTTTTATCAACTTTTATCCGCCGGGTTTTATTCACGCCCGCATCGCTTTTTAGTGTATTTTAATGTTTATGAAAAAACTCCTGTTCATACTTTTGCTGCCGGCATTGTTTTGTATTCATGTTTGCGCGCAAAGTAATTCTTCGCCGTGTCCGGTGATCTATGTAACGGGGCCGTCAAAAGTTCCTCAAGCTAATGAAGTTATTACTTTTACGGCAAAGATCGACGGCAAAGTTGAAGGAGCCGCTCCCGGCTACCGATGGTCTATTAGCAGCGGCGAATTATTGGAAGGTCAGGGAACCAGGGAAATAAAAGTCAGAACCAATGCGCTTAACTCCGGTGTTAGCGCGATCGTCGAGATCAGCGGGCTCGCCGAAGGCTGCCAAAATCTGGCCAGTGAGGTGGCGTCCGGCGATCGCTGGGAAGCTGTACAGGTAGATGAAATTGTTGTCGGATGTCCGAAGGTCGCGGTCGAAACATCGCCCGTCGCCGTGATCGACGGATACCCGATGGTTTTTAGCGCTAAAGTAACGGGCGCGGACAAGTCAAAACTGCGATACCGCTGGACCCTTTCAAATGGCGAGATCCTCGAGGGGCAGGGAACTGCCGAAATAAAAGTTGACACACTCGGCTATCAAGGCGAGAAGATCAAAGCCAGCGTGACCATCACCGGCCTTAGCAAACGCTGCGGAAACCGGGCTTCCGCCACCGGTTTTGTGAAACCCAAACCTTATTTGAACTGACGCCTTGCCTATAAAGTCGCGGATATATCTGTCACTAATGTCACGAATAGCATGAATAAAATTCTTATTCGTGCTATTCGTGACATTAGTGGCTAATAATGAATACCGCTTTCCTTTCAGATCACCAGGTTTTCAGTGTATTTTATTATCTACATCGAAACATGGCACAACCTTCTGTAACAATGCGGATAAAGAACCGCCCGCGCCTGCGCACGCTCGACCCGACAATGGGTGAGCGTCATGCCAGCTGGCTCGAACTGTTTTTCGACCTGGTTTTTGTTCTGGCGGTTTCACAGATCGCGAAAACGCTGGCGGAACATTCGGACTGGGGCGGGATGCTGAAATACCTGGCGCTATTTATACCGGTCTGGTGGTCGTGGGTGGGATACACATTTTACTCGGACCGCTTTGAAACCGACGAGACAACCTACCGCATCCTGACGTTTTCGGGAATGCTGGCAGTAGCCGCGCTGGCCCTTTGCCTGGGAAATTCTTTTTCCGTGACGGGCGATCTCCCGTTCGTTATTTGTTACGTACTGGTGCGCAGCGTCCTTGTCGTGCTCTATATCCGCGCCGCTTATTACGTTCCGCTGGCGCGCTCGTATGCCCGGCAATTTATCCTAGGTTTTGGAATCGCCGCCGGCCTGTGGATCGTTTCCATGTTTCTGCCGCCGCCGGCAAGGTATTTTGTCTGGGCCGCGGCCGTGTTGATGGAATTGATCACTCCGCTATTGAATCTGAAAAGGGTGACCTCGCTGCCGCTCGACCGTTCGCACATTCCCGAGCGCCTGGGGCTTTTTACGATCATCGTTTTGGGCGAAGCGGTCATCGCCACGGCAAACGGCGCTTCGCAAACGGTCTGGACCCTGCCGACGGTTACCACGGCCGTGATCGGTTTTGCCATGGCGGCAGCGATCTGGTGGATAAATTTCGATTTTGTCGAAGACAGCGCGGTCGACTCAAAGTCGTTTTTTGCGCGCTTTATTTATCTCTACGGGCATTTCTTTATCGTGGCGAGCATCGTTGCGGTCGGCATCGGGGTCGAACACGCGATCAAGGAAACTTCGGACGCGCATCTTCATCTTCCTACGCTGATGCTTTTAGGCGGCGGCATCGGCGTGTACCTGGCGGTGATCACCCTTATCAAGATCGTATCGGATAACTGCAATCTTTTTTACGCGCGGCTTGCCTCGCTCGCCGTCTCGCTTTTGCTGATCTACGCCGGAGGGTTTTTGCCGCCGGTGCTTTCGGTCGCCGGGTTTTTTCTTATCCTGGCCAGCAGCGTCCTGCTGGAAAATCGGTTTGGAGGAGAGGTCACCGCGGAAGATGGGCCCCAGCATCTGACCCCTTGCAAGCACGCCGGAGAGATGCAGGTCTTTGAACCGCGCTCCGCCGAAGGCTGTGAAGAATGCGTCAAAAATAATTACAAGTGGATCCACCTGCGGCTTTGTCTGAGCTGCGGGCACGTCGGCTGCTGTGAGTCGTCGGTCTACACCCACGCGTCCAAACATTTCCACGCCACCAACCACCCCGTCATCGCTTCACTCGAACCAAATGAGTACTGGGCCTGGTGCTACGAAGACGACAGATTCGTCCCCCTCGCCCAGCCGCTAAATGACAAGAGAGAGGCATAGACACTATCAAAAGTGTTCCACTTGGAACGGGAGTGCGACAACGGAACACTGGAACACTCCGAAGCCGCAAGCTCCACATCTACAACAGGTTAATAAATTTGAAATGGAACGCATCAATCGCGGCTTTTGGGCCGTAGATGATGTTTTTAACCCTAAAGCGCGCAATCGGCGGTTTTTGGAAGAATAGCCGGTGAATCACGCTAACCACTATAATTTAAAAGATCTGCAGAAATTGCTTGCCGTCAAAAAGGCAGGAACGGTTCGCTCCGCTTGCGAATAAATTAAATTAAACGGGCCCGCAATTCAATAGCATCTTTCAGCCTTAAAATGTATTTTTAGACTTTAGGACACAATGTCCAAATTCTCGGTTACATAGCGTCGCTTATGAGATTTTCCTGCTGTAGTTAGAACTTTTCGTAAATTTGCCTTTAATTCTTTAGAGTTTGTAGAAAGGAGTGGAAGGAGGTGGTTTTCAACAAAGTGTTCCGTAACTATCTGTCCAATGAAATCTCTTTCGTCAGGGAAGAATCCAAAAGACTTTTGATGTAGTATTGAGAGCATATACTCAATAGCGTCTTCAGTAAGTTGATCTGTGCTGAGGTTATCGAGTCTCGGAAGAATATATCGAATTAATATCGCTCGATGCGGAGATGTCTCATTATTGAACTCGTCGATAAACATAGATTGTATTTTTGGTGAAGTATGGTCAGTCAAAAAACACCCTATTCGATACCTCCACCAAAAAGTGCCTATTTGTTCCTCAGTGCAATTCGTTGGATTTGACATTTTTTGCAACCACTTATCGACAGGAATAAAAAATTCGTCTGAAAAAGTTGATTCAAGCTTTAAAGAAAGACTTTCGGTGATAGCTAGAGTTAGAGTGTCAATGTTTACATCTAAGAACCTAAATAATATTGCTTCATTTTCTTTCCAATCGAGATTATGCATTGACTTAAATAAATGATAAGGCTCATTCTTTAACTCAAGAGCAGAATCGCTGAATTTTGATAAAGCATCCCGGAATTCATTTTTCGCATCTGGAATACAATAAAGAAGCGCTAATTTAATTAGCCCGCGAGATTGTAGAATTTGAATTTTAAACTCTTCCAAAAGATCGGGACGAGACTCCAACACCCCAGATAAAGCTCCTAGAGCCCATTCTCCGATTTCCTCATCACCTAAAATTGTGATAAGAGACTTAATCAGTTCTTGATCAAAACACTGGACGCTAACTTTTTTATGTAATTGAAAATGCAGGCATACTACTGCACTTTTAATTCCGGCTTTAACCATATCTGTTGTATGGGAAAATGCAGGTTCCGATGTCTCATGCCGAAGATATTCACAGAATAATTCAAGCTGTAATTTGTTAAGGTCTTGCCACGGTAAGAATACTTCAAGTATTTTATCGAGTTCAAACGACCTTAATATTATTTCAAGTGCATGAGTTGAAAACTTTTCGTCTAAATCTTCAGCGATATTAGAACTATAATTCTCTAATTGAGATTTAATGTAAGAGAGATCTTTCTTGTCGACTTGGTTACGTAAAATATCTGCGATTTGACTGCAATAATTGAATTCCTCCAAATGGTCAAAGAGTTCCTTGAATAGATCGGCTTTAGATAGCGTACCAGGGATGCTGAATAGAAGGCTCAGGGCAACGCCACCCAGGATATTTCCTCTTAATACTAATGCTTTAAGTACAGTTATGTGCGTATTTGTGACTGGCAACTGATTTAGTGAATGAGAAAATTGCATTTCATCAAACTCCAAATCAGATTGGATTGTTTCCAAAATCTTTTGAATAATGTCGTCACGATAATATTCGACAAACTTTGCCGCTCTAATCGCTAAAGAAAAGTCTGCTTTGAAAACCTCCCGAATGAACTGTTCTGTCTTTTCCTCACTCAGAAAGGCCAAAGCTAAAAACAATGTTTGATCCCACCTTGTGAACTTTAGCGCTTCTGTCAATATTTTAGGATTTATTTCATATTGCTTTGCGAGTTCAATCGCAGCTAGGTACTCGGTTACGGACTGATGAAAAAAGGATAGTCGTTGTCCGGCGGACCGGTACTCCGATGTTCACGGTTGATAAGCCAAGCTATCAAATCTTCTGTTTTTAGATAATCAATATTATTTACAGCAAAATAGCTTTGAATTGTGATTCGCAATTGCTCGTAATCAATTGCTTCTTGACCGTCCTCAATCGCTCGAAACGCAAGCAAAGAAAGACCTTTTTCAATGTCCAAATCTTTATCATGAGTTTTCTTAAAATCATCGGAAATTTTTGCAAAAAGCGACCTGTAGATTTGACTGGGATGGGTATCTCCGATAATTGTAACTTTGTTTTCTGAGTATAATTTAAAAAATAAAGGTTTTTGCAAAAGACGTATTAAATCTCGTCCAAAAACTCCTTCTAAAAACAGTCCTTTGTTAGAGAGATGTTCTTTTACAAAATTCTGGTTTATCTCTTCCAGTCTCACAGTCGGAAGATCAAATTTTTGTAGACCTTCATCTGTTCTTGATCCTATAACCACTGAAGATTTACCAATTCTTTCAAAGAAGGCATTGAAATCTCTTTCATAATCACTGGATTCAAAATACTCTCTTGGGATTTCATTAAAAGAATCCAAAAAGAATTTAATTTTGTGATTTTGAATTAGTTTATCCAACGAAATTTCCGATGGCAAAGTTTGTTCCAATAGTTGCCACAAATTACCTTTGTAAAACTTTAAATCTAAATAAATCGGGATGAGTATACTTGAAAAATCAGCAGCTTCTTCCAGACAAGTCTTTTGAAGTCTCTCAGCTATCGTTGCGCAAACTTTTTTTAAGGCATACGTTTTACCGGCTCCGGGATGTCCAAGTAAAACAACTTTTTCGGTGAAGTTATCAAGAAATTTATCGACCAGCATTCCGCCAAACGGTAGTAATGATTCGGAATCGAATGTGGCTTGGCCTTTATAATTGGAATTTACTTCTAGCGGAAGTTCAATATCAGTACTTAGTCTTTCCTTTATTGATAAACGCGCAGCATATCTAGCTATAGCCAGTATCTCACCTTCTGAGATTAATGAAGTAGGAGATTCAGGAGATTCCTGCTCTTGCTGTTCCAGCTCTGCTTGCGATAAATCATCGAGTAATTTCAATAAATTTGAATGGTCGGTGCTTCCTTCGGGAGATGAAATTACTTCATACGAGAGGATGTGAACTCCATATTGTTGATGCCAATACTCCCTTTCGTCCGAGGAAATATTCGCCATGATTGCATAGTGATCTATTGCTCCGCCCTTATAAGTGTTGAAAAGAATATCTTTTATGTAGGAAAAATCCACATCTCTAAGGCCAAAACCAACAAAAACAATAGGGCGGCTAACTAGTAGCGTTTTTAAGGCTTCAAAGATATGAGGTTTTTCACCTAGTAACAACCGATATTGTTCTTTGGAGAGTATTATACTTTCGGCATCTGAAGCATCTCCATGAGGTTTAAAGACAAAATTATTCGCTCTTGCTTGAATTATATCTGCTGTTTCTATAATTTGTTTATTTGAAACGACTGAAAAATGTTTCTCTGAAACCCACTTAACTAAGCTATCCTCAATCAGACTGTCATAATTGGTAGTTATAAAACAGGTCGGTCCGAGGAAGACAAGTTTTTGATGAATTTCGTGCGGAGCGGCTTCTCCTAATCGGCACGATTGTCGAATAAACTTAGCAAATTGAGACTTACTTAATTTGGCCACCCCATAACTGGCGGCCAAAAGAAGATCGCCGTTTTTAAGTTCTTTTCTTACGATATCAGCAGAGTGCCCGTTTCTTCTACAAATTGCGCAAGTTCTTCAATTAATTTATTCCAGCTAGGCAGAGCCCGACCAAGTTGAAACGCCAGATCCTATGAAGAGTACTGTATCTTCTCGCTCAAGGACACGACGTACTTTATCGATCAGATTTTTCTGGAATGGAGAGGACATATTAAAACAATCATCGTATTTTAACCCATTTTTCAGAAAATCAGTTTAAAAACCAAGCTTGAGCAACTTGACAAAATTTGGAATTAGAATTATTCTAAATCTAACTTGACGGTTATGATCCAGGCAAACGAATAAAAATACAGGCGAGAAGAACGCGGGGTTGACGAAGCAGCGCGAGGTGGTGCTGCAGGTCATTAAGGACAGTATGGGGCACCTGACGGCGAATGAGGTTTTTGGCGAAGCCAAGCGAAAGCTTTCGACCATCTCTTTTGCGACGGTGTACAACTCTCTGCGCTATCTGAAGGACACGGGGCTGATCGCGGAGATAAGTTTCGGCAACGGCGCGAGCCGCTTTGACCGGATAACCGCGCGGCACGATCATGCGCTCTGCACCGGGTGCGGAAAGCTGGTCGATATCGAAATGGAGCACCCGCGGGAACTGGTGGCGCAGGCGGCAAAATATTCGAAGTTCAAACCCGAATCGCTGGAATTTACTTTGCGGGGATTGTGCCCGGAATGTGTGAAGAGTTAGTTTTGTGAAGAAGAAGTAACCACCCGACGCTAAAGCGTCACCCCTCCTTGAAAAGGAGGGGAGTTTTATGAGGTGGGAGAACCACCCCGGCGCTAAGAGCGCCACCCCTCCTTCGTAAGGAGGGGAGTTTTATAAGGTAATTATCAAATTAAATTCAAATAACAGGAGATAAATAACTATGGCAGCTACAGGAACAGCATCGGAAGCTTTGGCTCCGGCAACTATCGCGAAGGTCGGCCAACCGGCCCCGGATTTCAACATGCCCTCGACCAAGAACATGGAAACGCTTAACGAAAACGTTAAGTTGGGCGACTATAAAGGCAAATGGCTTATCCTTTTGTTTTACCCGCTCGATTTCACTTTTGTTTGCCCGACGGAATTGATCCATTTTTCAGACCGTCTGGAAGAATTAAACGGCGTCGGCGCGGAAGTCATCGGTGTTTCGACGGACTCGGTCCACTCGCACCGCGCGTGGCTCAAAACTCCGCAGGACAAGAACGGTATCGAAGGTGTTAATTACCCGATCGCTTCGGATGTAGGCGGCAAGCTTTCGCGCGCTTATAACATTTTGGTCGAAGACGCGAACATCGCTCTGCGCGGCCTCTTTATCATCGATCCGGAAGGCGTGCTGAAATATTCGGTGGTGCACGATTTAAACATCGGACGCTCGGTAGATGAAACCCTGCGCGTGCTGCAGGGACTGCAGACCGGCGGACTGTGCGCGGCCGATTGGAAGCCGGGCCAGGAAAACCTGAAAGTGTAAGCGTTTTGGATTTGCGATTTTAGATTTTGGATCAGAAAAAGGATGCCTGGAATCCCGGGCGCTCTTTCGAAAATCCAAAATCTAAAATCCTAAATATTAGATCAAGGGGATATCGACAGAGGTTAAGAGTTATGCCAATGAGAATAGGAGATGCGCTTCCTTCGTTTGAGGGCGCAACGGAGTGGCTGAATGGTTTGCAGCATGAGGCCGAAGAATTCGTTAAGGGCAGCCCGACGCTGGTTTATTTTTGGGCGACGAGCTGCGGGATCTGCAAAGACAAAATGCCGGATCTGATCGCGCTGAAAGCGAAATATAAAGATCGCGGCTTAAAGGTTGTGGCGGTGCATATGCCGCGCTACGAAGCCGACACCGATCTCGAACAGGTGAAAGCCGCGATCACCGAACATTCGATCGATGATCATTGCGCGGTCGATAACCAGCATAAGCTTAAGGATGCGTTTCAAAATGAGCAGGGCTGGGTGCCGGTCTATTATCTCTTTGACGCGGAAGGAAAAATGAAAACCCGCGCCGCGGGCGAATACGGCGTTTCGGTTTTGACTACGGCGCTCGAGAAAATGTTTCCGGCGCAGGAAATCGCAGCGGCTTAATAGCAGTCGAACGGAATAAAAAGGTTTAGAGTTCAAGCTTTAGCTTGTCTTGGTCAGGATAAAAGACAAACTAAAGTTTGAACTCTAAACTGTTTACCCGGTCGCTGCTCCCGGTTCTGACAATTTATTCTAAAGCGAATTAAGCCCGCCAAAAATCGCTCTTATCAAGAGCGCGATAATAAATAGACTTATCACCACTGAACCGATCAGAACGGCGAGTAAAATTCCGATCAGTACAAAGATAAATATCCAATCGCTCGTCGTTCCTTTGCCGTGCCCGGTGGCGCGTTCGCGGATGAGCTCGATGTTCCATTTATTCGCTTTCCAGACAAAATCGAAAGCGTCGCCGATAAAAGGTATCGCGCCGACGGCATAGTCGACCGCGATGTTGAGGGCCATGCGCAGCAGTGTGATCTTGGGCACGCCATAGCGCACACCGGCGATCAAAATATAAAAAGAAACCAACGTGGTGGCGATGTCGCCGTAGTTCGGTATCAGGCCGACTAAGGCATCTAAGCCAAAGCGCCAACCGGTGCCCGGAATGCGAAACAGCCCGTCAAGATAGCGGCTGAGCGTTTCCAGGCCCTGCTCGATCTCAACCTGCCGGCGCATTTGCTTGCGCTCCTTAAGTTCTGAAAGTACCGGTATTTCTTCCATAAATTTTAGCCACGGAGATCTTTTTTAGCCACAGAGGTCACAGAGTTCACAGAGGCAGATAAATACTAAACAAAACGTTTTGCCTTTTTTTCTCTGTGCCCTCTGTGATCTCTGTGGCAGATCTTTCTCTAATTCGATATTACCTCTTTCAGAATAAAAGCGTCAGGGTCGATGGTGATCCCGGTAGGTTTCGCGCTGCGTAATTTTATTGAGGACGTTTTACCGGTGGGCATTATTTGAACGCGGCGTTTGCTGCGCGCGGTGATTATTTCCACTGTCACCGGCAAGAGGAAAGCCGCATCAGGCTGCTTTTGCTCGAGGGTAAGCTCGATCGTTTTGGCATCGACTGGCGCCCAGGATATTTTATAGACAGGATGCCCGGACCCGTAAATCCAGCGGTCGAAAAATTCACGTAGATTTTTTCCCGAAGCCTTTTCAAACGCCGCGCGCAGGTCTTCCGAAGTAGCGGTCGAACCCTTATGCTCGTTGTAATAATTTTTTAGCGCCGCGAAGAAGACTTTATCGCCCAGCATGCCGCGCAATTCGTGCAGCACCCACGAGCCTTTTTCGTAGTTATTTTTATTGAGCAGCGCAAACAGGTCTTCGGTTTCGGTGTCGTGGATCGGGGTGCGCGCGGTTTTTTCGTAGGCGAAATATTCCGCCGCGTTATCTTTCATATAGGCGCGAAACGCCGCCTCGCCTTCATATTTTTGCAGAAAAAGCCCGGCGAAGTAGGTCGCGAAACCTTCGGACAGCCAGAGATCGGCCCAGGTCGCTTCCGTTACCGAATCGCCAAACCATTGGTGCGCGATCTCGTGCGCGACCACGCCTTCGACACCGCTGGGAATATTAAAGCTACGCCCTCGCGGCTTTTTTGTCGCGAAATCTTTGAACAGGTTAGGCGCAAAAACGATCGTGTTGGCATTTTCCATCCCGCCAAAGCGAGTAGCGCCGACGATAAGCGCGAGTTTGCCATAAGGGTAAGGCGCGACTAGCCGGCTAAACAGATCGACCGAAGCAGGCGCGGAAGAAAAACCTTTTTCGGCAACCGCACCGTCTGAATGCGTGACGTAATACAAAATGGGGAACTTAAACTTCGTCTTTAGCTGCGCGTCGGTAAATTGCCCGACCGCGACGACCATGTTGTAGGGCGAGATCGGCGCGGTTTCAGAATAGATCCAGGTACGGGTCAAATTGGAGTTATCTTTTTTTACTTCCAGCACGCCGTTGGCGGTGACATCGTCTTTTGCCGGGGCGGTCACGGTAAAACGCACCGAGGCTTTCGCCGACGGGTGATCGAAACACGGTATCCAGTGATGAACGCGGTCCGGCCAGTTGTCGCCGATAGCGGAAGGCAGCCCGTCCTGATCGTTTTTCAGGATCAGGCCGTCCGCCGGTTTGCCCGAATATGTGATGGCGATCTTTAGCTGCTGCTTTTCTTTCGCGGGCTGCATAAGACGGACGTCAAGTTTATTCTCGTACTGCTCGAATCTGGCGGTTTGCCCGTCAACCGTGACGGTTTTTACCGGCATCTTTCCGAAATCGAAGTCGATCAGCGAAACATCGTTTTTGCGTATCAAGATGGTGACTTCCGTGGTGACCGTAGTGAGTTCGGTAAGCGCATCACCAAAAGTTAAATTGATCTCAAAATGCGTTGGCTGCCAGGTGTCCAGCAAGCGCTCTTTTCTTTCCGCGTGGATAGAAAAGGAAAAGAGAAAAACCAAAGAGATCAGTAATAAATTTCGGGCAACGATCTTTTTCATAATTTTTAGCCACAGAGAACACAGAGTTCACAGAGAAAAACAGACGACCAGTTTAATTTAATTCCGGTAGTGTCCTAAAGCTGCGGCGTTCGCATCATTCGCAAGTAGATAAAAGATGATAGCTGATAACTGAAAGATTCGATCTATTCTCTATCAACTATCAGTTATCATCTATTTCGAATGACATTTCCCTTCTCAGCACCAAAACTTCAGACAGCACTTTAATTCTTCTTCCCCGGATATTCAGTGAACCCCGTGGCTTATTTTCTTTCTATAATTTTAATGCTAATAATCTTATCTCCGCGCGCGATCCTATCGACGACCTTCATATCGGTTTCGTTGACGATGCCGAAAACGGTGTAACCGCCGTCTAAGTGCGGCTGCGGTGAATGGGTGACAAACCACTGTGAGCCGCCGGTGTCTTTTCCTGAAAGCGCCATGCCGACGGCGCCGCGATCGTAAGAAACCATATTTATTTCGCAGCGGATAGACCAGCCGGGGCCGCCGTTTCCGTCGCCGCGGGGGTCGCCGTCCTGCATCACAAAATTCGGCACCACGCGGTGAATGGGCACGCCGTTAAAATAATTTGCGCGCGCAAGCTTGATAAAATTATCAACGGTAAGCGGGGCGTCTTCGGGCAGCAAGTCGATGGTGAAAGTTCCTTTTTCGGTCGTAAGCACGGCTTTGGCCCGCCGTTTTTACGCGAGGCCGCGCGGGTGTAATCCACGGCGGTGTTTAGTACCTGGCCGAGTTTAGTGCCAAAGGCGGGAGAGTATGGCAATACGCGGTCTTTCTTTTTCGCGACCGCGTTTTCCAGCGACATGGGCAGGCCGGGAAAATCTTTTTCCAGCCCGGGCGTGCGCAGCAGTTCAAAGGCTTTTTTCCGCACCAGATAATCCTGCGCGCTTAGCGCGACCAACAAGGATCCGACAGCTTCTTTTTTGTCCAATTTAAATAGCGCGTCCATTATCGCCAGCTGCGCGTCGTTATATTGTTTATCGGCCAAAAGAGCTTTAGTAAAAGCGGTCTTTAAAGCCCCGACGTTTTCTTTCGATGCCGGCTGCTCCGCCAAAAGCCCGGCCACCGCGGCGCGAATAAAAACGTCATTAAGCTGGAGATTTCCGCGTAAAAGCACATCCAGAGAATCGGTCTTAAAAGCGGCGAACGCTGTCAGGATGTCCGGGTAGGGCATATAAACGTTCGGGGTGGTTGCGCCATCGGGACCAAAAATTCCCGCGCCTTTTTCTTTAATGATCGCTTTTTGTTCGGGGGAGAGCGCCTTTTTTATATCGACGCTGTTCATATTAAAATAAGCAGCCGGCCAGATGCTGAGCTCACCCATCGCGCGGTCGCGCAGATCTTTATTCGCTTCGCCATCTTTAGCGGCTTCGAGTTTTGCCAGCTCGCCCAGGGCCTGGGCCATCGAACTCATCATGTGCCAGTCGGGCGGGAAGTTTCCTTTTGACTTATTGTATTCGTCCAGCGTTTCATAAAAACCGCGCGGTGAAACCTGGGCCAGCGCGATCTTTACTTCCGGCGACATCTGCCCATTTGCTTTATCAAAGTCCTTCAAAAACTTTACGGCGGCTTCGTTGTTGGAATTCGGCAAAAGCCTGCCCAGTACTCCGGCGATCTCAAGCAATTCATTCTTTTCCGAAGGTGCAGCGGACTTTGATCTCTTGTAGTCATCCAAAAGCCGCCCGCCGCGCCCAAGCAAAATTTCAGCGGCATTGGCATCTTTCAAACTTCCCAGTGCCCGGATCGCGCTCACGCGAACACGCAGATCGGCGTCGCCAATGGCTCCCAGCAACAGGTTGTAAGCCGTTTTATCTTCCGCCGCGCCGAGCGCGCGCGCCGCATTAGCGCGGACAACCGGATCGTTATCTGATAGCCGGGCGTGAAGCGCGTCGCTTGTATTTTTTGCCGCATTTTTTGCGCGTAGCCGCGCCAAGGTGCCGGCCGCATCGGCGCGCACACGCGGATCCGCATCGCTTAAAAATTTCGCTACTGTCTGATCGCTTTTTTCGGGACGCACGCGCAGGGCCGCGGTCAATCCAAGCAAAATAAGCTCGCTGTTCAGCGTTGGGTTTTGTGATTCGGCATCCAGCACGTGCAGGATGCCTTGGCCGAGTTTTTCGGCCGTCGGTTTATTTGCGGCAGCGATATTGGCAGCGATCTTACCGGCGGCTTCGATAGCGCGGGCGCGCACCTGAACATTTTCATTTATGTTCAGCAGCGCTTTTAGAATTGCGTCGGCCGCTTTTTCAGATTCAGTTTCACCGAGCGCAAAAGC
The DNA here is from genome assembly GCA_963766895.1 of uncultured Acidobacteriota bacterium. GTDB lineage: Bacteria > Acidobacteriota > Blastocatellia > Pyrinomonadales > Pyrinomonadaceae > DASYKT01. The sequence goes on along the minus strand of CAVYCB010000002.1, from coordinate 87,505 downwards.
TGCCATCGTGCGCACACCGACGTCCGCATCTTTTTCCAGCAATGCGGCCAGAGCCGGAACGGCTGCTTCATCGCCGATGCGCCCGGCCGCCAGCGCCGCGCGTTTTCTTATCGCCGCCGCGGTGCTGTGTAAAAACGTCTCCAGCGTTTTGTCCCAGCGCCTTTCATCTTCCGCTTTTAAGATCTGGACCTGTACCGCGGTGGTCAGCCCGGCGGTAACCGCCGGCCGGTTTTTCTGCGCCCAGGCATTGATTGGAAAAAGTAATATCAATGCAGTAAGGACAGGTGCTATGCGGCGAAACGAAATATTTTTCATTCTTAAGAAAGCGCTTTCCGTTGGTTAAGTTGATGTTAGGCATTTTAACGGTAATGCGCGGTTCTTTACAAACAAAAAGAGACATGCCGCGAAGCGGACTGGTGAGAATAGCCCAGGGCTTTAGCCCTGGGTAACGAACGATCAATTTGATTGTTAGCCCTGAAAGGGCGACAGAACTCCAGTCAGTTCTGTCGCCCTTTCAGGGCTCGTTTTTGGAATCTCGACACCCAGGGTGGCGCTCGCTTCACTCACTTACCCCTGGGCTATTTTCTTTGTCCCCGTCGGGGACTTTTGAGGAAAGAAAAGGCAGAGCCCGCAAGCTCTGCCTTTTTTTGTACGTAGTTAATTCAGATCAAAACCCGGTCGCTACTCCCACCACCCCGTCAGCCGAAGCGGCTGCCACCCCTCCTCGGGCAGGAGGGGAGCATAAGGTTCTGACACTTTACCGCTGCGTGACGATCCGCTGTGTGGGATCGCCGAGGAGTACGAGGGTGGTCCGGGTATCGCGATGATCGACTGCCGACTTGGCCAGTTTCGCCGCGTCGCCCAGCCGGCTTCCATTCATCAGCGCGCCGTACCAGATGGTTCCCATCGCTTCCTGAACATCGGCATAGTTCATGCTTGTCAGGCTCCAGGTGGCAAACGCCCCGCCGTGCTGCGCTTTCAAGAAAGCTTCCGCTATCGTTTCGTTTTGCTCGGCAAAAGCCCCGTTCAGACAGGTAAGCATTACTACCAGGCTAGGACGCTGTTCGTTTGTCAGCGCCGAAACATCATTCAGATTAAAGATGTTTCCGCCCGTCCAGACACCGGTGCTGCCGTGGCCAAAGAAATTGACCACCAGCGGGCCGGCGCTGATGCGCTGGATGATCTGCTGACGGACAGCTGCCGCGTCACCATCCTGGCGATTTATCACCCCGACTGACATATCAGCCGGAAGCGCCTGGCGAAGGTTCTGGTTACCGGCGACAAAATCGTAACCGATATTGTTATCAGCCACCGTCAGAGCGCCGCGGCCGTTAGCAGCCGAAAGCTTCATCGGTTCTGTCGAAAGTATCTTTGCCAGCATCGCGGCCAGGTCACCGGTGTTATGGACCGGCAGCCTGCCGATAGCGATCTCGCTGATCCCGTCGCCGTTAAGATCGGCCAGGGTTTCATCGCTGCTCGCTTCCATCGTATCGGTATCGACCCACCCGGTCGGAATGATGTCCGCTCCGGCGCCGCCCAGGCCCGAATAATTTCGCGGATCGGCGGTAGCATCGCCGACCAGAAGAGCATAGGACGGTTTGGTATTCCAGTTTTCTTTCGCATATTGCAGGAAATCCTTGACGCCCTGAGCGGTATGCACACCCGCGGCAAATTCGTCATAGACGTCCTCGATATCCACGATCATTGTGCGCAGGCCTTCGCTTTCGCGTTTGGTTTTCAGCGCGGACAATTGCTGGTGGAACCCGGCCGGAGCGAGGATGACAAAATCAGCCCGGTTGGACGAACCGCGCAGCGCGGAGGCGCTGTTTAGTTTCATCGCATCGGACGCGAGCGGGGCAACCGACATTCCCAAAGCCAGCAAGTTGCGAACAACCGGCGAAGCAGGAACGGTGATGCTGTAGGTGCCGTTTTCTTCCGCTTTTCCGATCGCGCCGTAGAGGACGGGCCGCGCCGGATCGCTGATGTCATAAAGGTTGACCATCTCGCCGCTAAAGCCGGTAAGCTTGATACTACGGCCCGCTTCCAGCTGAAGCTGCATCTGATCGTTTATCGCTTTGGCATGACGCGGATAGCTGATGCTGGCAGTTTCCAGCAGGCTGACGTCGCTGCTGCCGTTAAGCGAACGCAGGCCGATGAGATTTTCACCGTTCTGCAGCCCGGCAGCGGGAACAATGGCGCTCCACTCGTTTCTTGCCGAAGATTCAAGTGAGATCTGCCCGATGACATTTCCGTTTAGGGTCACGGCGATGTTGTGATTAATGCCGGTCAAGCCCTGAATGTTAAGCGAGACCACGGCAGTTTCTCCGTTTTCGCCATTCTCAGGTGCCACATCGTTTAGATTCAGGCTGGAGAGTGATTCCTGCCCGTTAATGATCGCGGCGTACCAATTTTCGCGATCGCCGTTGTGAACGGTGGTGGCGCGAACGGTGCGGTCCTGACGTTCGACGGTCAGCCGCGTAACGCCTTCCGCTACATTCTCATCAAATTCGATCTTCTGAGATTTGATCCGGCGCGGAGACCCTTGTCCGGAGACGAGCCAATAAACCCGAGTATTACTTTCGGGATTACTTAACGCCCGTCCGTAAAATTCCACCGAACCATCGCTGAGCGTTAAGATCGCCTGTTCCTGTCCATCGGCAAACATCTGCCAGCTGCCCATCTGTGCGGCATTAAAGCCATGCGCGGAAAGTTCCGCGGCGCTCAAGCGATACCAGCCGTCACGGCTGACGTCGATCTTCAGCGCATGGCTGTCGCCGGCAAATTGATTTACTAAGGCCGGGGCCGCTTCCGAATTTCCGGCTCCGGATAGATATTGCAGATATTCTCTCTGGCTGCCCGAATTTCCCGCGGTTAATTCCGCCAGGGTCGGGGCAAATTCGGTGAAAGCTTCGGCGGCTTCGTCTGCTTCGGCGGCTCCGCGCATGCGCGCTTCACCCGTAACCGCTGTGACGGGGCCAAACCATTCACTGGAACCATCAATGTCAACGGCTTCCAGCCAGTAGCTCGCGCCCGCGCTCATCGAATGATCGAGCACCCGGTATTCCTTACCGGCGGTCAAAGCCGCGCCGCCGATCTGTAAGGCGCTGCCGGCTACCAGTTCTTTATTTACCGGTGTGCGGTTTCCGTTGTTGTCGCGCCAGACGCGGTAGCCGAGATTGTTGACCTCGTAACCGCTCTGCCACGCCAGGCCCACTCCGCCGCTGGTTGCGAGCGCGCGGAAGTCGGACATCGTCACCGCTGAGGGCGGCGTTACCAAGCCGAAATCGAGCGTCGGGTCGGTCGTCGAACCGGCAGCGTTGCTGACGGTGTTGTTGGTCAAAGCACCCGCCGCACCCGGTGTGAGCGCGATCGGATTGCTGACGATCGTTCCCGTCGGGATACTGCCGATGGCTGAGCCCGTCGGGCCGCCGTTATCGTCTGAGTCTTCGTTGTTATTCGGCGTCGCGTCTGTCGGCGTGCTCGAATTCTGGGGACCCGCGGCGACCGTGGCGCGATAGCTGCCCGCCGGTAATCCGCAGAGCTGATAAGTGCCGGGAGCGCCGGTCAAGACACCGTTGGCTCCGTCGTCGGCAGTGCCTAAAATGCCGTCCGCGCCGACCGGGATCTCGGTTCCGCCCGTATCGTAGATACGAACGCGCGCGCCATTCTTGGGAATTTCACCGGCGTTAAAAATACCGTTATCGCGATTGCCGCCGGGGCCCATATCGTTCCAGACGATGTTTCCGACGCACAAGCGATAAAAACCAAAGTCGACCGTCATATCGGCAAAGCCATCGGGCGAACCTTGTCCGGAACCGCTCAGATCGCTTTCGCCCACAGGCTCGCTGACGCCCGCGCCGATCGTGATGGAATTAGACAAGATACCGTTCGTCTGAATACTGTTAGCCGTGCCGGGGTTAATACCGTTCTCGCCGTTCGACGCAGTGGTGGAATCCGAATCGGCGGCGACATTGCCGGTCGTATTCTGATAACCGTAGAGCAGGTCGCCTACGTTATCGAAATTCGCGGGATTGACGCGCACGACATAATTGCCCGCGGCCAGGCTGTCGAATCGATAATAGCCTCCGCCGGCAGTCGTCATCGTGCCCGCGGGTGAGCCCGGTGTATCGGGCGTTCCGTCGGCATTCGCGTCTGCAAAGAGGGAAACGGAAACTCCGTCGATGCCTACTTCGCCGGCGTCGATGCGGCCGTCGTTGTCCGTGTCAAACCAGATGCGGTTGCCCAATGAATAAGTGCTGGTAGCGGAAAAACCTACGTCAAAGGTGTGGTCATTATTTCCCGCGCTTCCGGTTGTCAAAGATATGACCGGGAAAGTACCCGCCGGTGAACCTGTCGGGTTTACGATGTTTTGGCCGTCGGAGTCGTTGGAGTCAACGCTGCCGTTTTGAAAACTGGCATTGACCGAGGTCAGGAAACGGCCGTTGAGCGGCCCGCCGCCGGTGTAATTCGCCGCCAGGTCAAAGCGGACCTGGTAATTGGTACCGGTCGAAATTCCGCCGTTGATCTGGCCGATGTTGTCGGTCGTGTTGCCGTCGGCCGAGGTCGAAGAAACAAAATAATATTCGCCGTTGGCATCCGTCACCGCGGTGCCGATCTGCGAGTTGGCGGCGTTAAATAAGTGAACGGTCACGCTCGCTATTCCCGCCTCGCCCGCATCCTGCACGCCGTTGGCATTGCCATCGAGCCAGACGCGGTTGCCGATCTCGATCGGCGCTTCGTCATATAGCGCGACAATATCGCCAAGGCCGTTGACCTTTCCGAAATCCGGTACGCTGGCGGCGCCGGTGCCGTTGTAGAGGCGATAGGCTTTGTTAGTGGCGCCGGTCGTGTTGTTGAACCAGCGGAAGCCGCCGTCAAAGGTCGCTCCGTTGCTAATGTCGCGATCGATCGGGTCCAGGCCCGAAGCCATGACGTTCGGGTATCCGGGCAGCTGCATCACGGCGCCCCAGGTTATCTCATCATGGAAATTGCCGGTATTGCCGCCGAGGGAAAATTCGTCTTCGAAATAAAACTCGCCGTCGCCTACACCCTGGCCGTTATTCTGCGGCCCGGTTCCGGCGCCTCCACAGCGGGAGTTGCTTTCAACGGTCCATGAACCGGCGGTACCGCAGGCCCGGATAACTTCGCCCGCGGTGCGTTTGGCGTTGGTCGCGTTATCGAGATACTGGTCGCCGGCGCGATCTTTGAAGCCGAGGATCAGATTTTCGTTGTGAAAATCCAGATCGACAAGCATGGGCTGGGCATAGGCAAAGTCCGCCGTTGCGGTTCCCCGCCACGCCTTCCAATCCGCCCCCCAGCTGGGGTTTGCGACGCCGCGATTGTAGTTAAGCGCCATCTGGAAAACAGGCGAAGCGCTGAATGCGAGCGAGGACGGATTTGCCGTGTAAACATAGGCGCGAAGATTCGCAAGATTTTGTGTCGATTCCGCTGAGCAAACCAGGCCCACGTAAATCTGCCCGCGATAATAATGAACGGCGAACGGCCGGACATCAGCAGCGGGACAATCGGCGGCGCTTCCGCCGGGTGTCGGAACACCGGTTGTCGGAACGGCCTGGCTGGTTATCACCGCGCCGGTCGAAGAATTCAATGCATAAAGAGTGCGGTTCTGCAGGTTCATCACATACAGAATTGTTTCGTCCGCTGATAGGGCGATCCCGCCCAGCGAGGTTTTGCCGACGGCGTCGATAGCCGTATCGCCGTTGTCCGTGCTGTAATTTGCTACGTTGTGAGAATTGGTTCCCGCGCCCGTTACGGTGAATGTGGTTGTCACCGCGTTAGTAGCAGGATTGATGAGGTAGATTGCAGCCGGATCGTCTGAAGCTCCGCCACCCTCGTTAAACGTACCGTTCGCGCCGGGGCCGAAGCCGGCATATTTTTTGAAGAATGAAGCGGCGTAAATGCGTTTGGTGCCGCGCGTGTAAGCCAATCCGAAAGTGGTTCCGATCTGGTTCGCGTTCAGGCTGACCGTGTGCGTTGCCGGGTTGTCGTAGTTGGTCGCAGTTGCGTCAGTGTATGAAGTTCCCGCGGAGTAGGGAAAACTCATCAGCACGTCTTCCGCCGCATTTGCGCCGCTTTGCGAACCGCCTACCAGACGATTCGTGACCAGCGTCGGATTATTTTGAGAATACTCTTCGGGACGCACGAGCCCGAGATTTACATTCGAGGTGCCGCCGTCAAGCACGAACTGCACGGTCGTGCCGGAGTTTGTCGCGGTGCCGCCCTGGACCGAATCGGTACTGCGCGCGGACGGGTTATAACCCGCCGGGATGTTGGTGAACTCAACGCGATATGGGCCGGTTCCGGTCGCTGAGAGCGAATAATTTCCGCTCGAATCAGTGGAGACGGCCCCGCCGGTGGTAACGTTCGTTCCCGCCGAATCGTAAGCGCGAACTTCCACGTTCTGCACGCCGATATCAATAGCGGTCCCGACCGTGCCGGTGCCGCTGCTGTTGTTTATGGTCGACGTGGTGTCAAAGGTCCCATTACTGTTGTAATCCTGGAAAACCTTTCCGCTGATCGTACCCGAGGCCCCGGTATTAAAAATGCCAAAGGGAAGTGCCAGTACAGCGATACCGGCGATGAAAATAAAGATAGCGGACAAAGAACGGGTATTTAAACGCCGGGAAAGGCGTTCGGGCACAAAAAAACGCATTACGATTGTTCTCCTAAAAAGTAGTCTCTTAAATGGACGGTAGATTTTGATCCAAGGTAATCTGCTCTAGCGCGAGCAGCGGATCGCAGGTTTGGGGGAAAAGCTTTCCCTTCTCAAGGATAGGTTTTGGGATAAGTGATTGTCAATAAAAATATTTTCGAGTAGCGGATCAGTTTAGAATCTGTCTTAAAGTCCCCAGCGGGGACATGAGAAAATAGCCCCAGGGTAAGTGAGCGAAGCGAGCGCCACCCTGGGTATCTGAAATTCTAAAGCGTCCAGCCCTGAAGGGGCGACAGAGATCCAATCAAGCTCTGCCGCCCTTTCAGGGCTAACAACCAAATTGATCGTTCGTTACCCAGGGCTGAAGCCCTGGGCTATTTTCACCAGTCCGCTACGCGGACATGCCGTTTTCAGTTTTTATTTAGAGCCGCTTGTAAGGGATTTGATGCTTTTGACGCTTACCAATTTGCCGAATTCATCGGGCAATTTCACGTATGGCGTGGCCGGGTCGGTGGAAAAATCAATGACGATATCTTTGGCGGTGATCTTTTCGAGATCTGCCTGCGGCCCGAGCAAAGTTACCGTAAATACCTGCGCGGTTCCCGAGGGCGACCCAGCGTGAACGGTGAAATTTCGTTCACTGCGCTTTGGTCCGATCTTTATCGACACATCGACGACCGTATCCAGCACGGTGATCTTTGGATTTAGCAAATTGATGGCTATCTGTTTATAGGTGAAATCGGATTTGTGGCCGTCGAGCGCGATCTTTTCGGTGGAAACGGTGTCGATGGAATTAACATAGCTGGAAGGCCCGCGCACTTTTACTTTGGCGGGTGTCACGACCGTGCCTTCTTCGTAGACTTCCATTCCATCGGGAAGTTTCCCCTCGAACTCAGGTTTTACATCCACCTCGCGTTCTTCGCGTTTTTCCAGTTTCACCAACAGCAGGTTCGGTTTGATATCGATGATCTTAAGCCCGGTCGGCAGATCGTTGCCCGAGGCAAGCTCGAGCGAAATATTATCCGGCCTTAGCTGGACCAACCGTTCGCCCGCGTTGTAGGAAGAAAGATCGATCGACGCCATCAGGTCGCCGCGGGGCAGGCGGTCGAGTTTTCCTTTGTCACCGGAAATCGTTACGTCGATCTGGCGCTGCGGTTCATTGCTGATGTCGAGATCGCCGGCGACGCGGTAATTTAGCCGCACTTCGCTATAGGGGCGCGTGTCGGGGGTTTGCTGGCCGCTGATGCCGAACCAGAGCGCGAGCGTGATCGCCAGCGCAATTAATTTAGTGCTCCAATCTTCCAGAAAGATCTTTCGCAGCCAGAGCCCGGCCAGCGGCGGCAGGTGCTCCCGCGGATCGAGTTTTTCAGTTGGAAGGCGAAATGCCATTTCTTAACCTAAAGTGATCTCCGTTTCCGGTTCTTTCATCGTCTTGGTGCGTTCGCGCTTTCTTTCGATCAGCGGAATTTCCATTGCCTCGAGCAGTAAATTGCGCAGCGTCATCGGGTCGAGATTTCGGATAATATCGCCGCCTTTGACGAATGAGATCAATCCTGTTTCTTCCGACACGACCACCGCTATGGCGTCGGTATCTTCGGTAATGCCGATCGCGGCGCGGTGACGCGTGCCGAGGTCTTTGGCCAGGCGCGGATTTTGCGTCAGCGGCAAAAAGCACGAGGTGGCGGCGATGCGTTCACGCTGAACGATGACCGCGCCGTCGTGCAGCGGCGTTTGCGGATTAAAGATGGTTACCAGCAGGTCGTAACGCAGCTTGGCGTCAACTTCTACCCCGGCGTCGACAAAATTACGCAGGCCTACGTTTCTTTCAATAACAAGCAGCGCGCCAGTTTTTTCCGATGCCAGAGTGGTCGCGGCCAGCACTATCTCATCATAAATATTTTCGCCCAACAGGCCTGTCTGCCGCCTTATGATCGGCATTCGCAGGCGGTTTCCGAAATAAATAAGCGCCTGTCTTATTTCCGACTGGAAAAGAACGATGATCGCCACCGGCAGGTAGAGCAGGGCCCCGCGCAAAAATACTTCGAGAGTGGTGAGTTCGTAAAAAACCGCCAGCCAGTAGATCAACCCGACACCGATCATACCGAAGGCCATAGGCATAGCTCTAGTGCCGCGCACCAGCCTGAGAATGATATAAACGATAACGAAAACTATCGCTATATCGATCAGGTTTCGCGCGCTGGTCAGCCTTACAAAATAATCACTGAGCTGTGCGAAAAGCAGCATTTTTAAATCCGGGAAAGGAGGGAAAGTTTGGGAAATGGTGGGAAAGTAAGGAAATTATTGGAAATTGAAGGAAAGGAAAGAAAAACCGCCGGCTTTCCCCAAATTTCCTAATTTCCTATTCCCTATCTCCCTAACTTTTCCTTCCTTCAATTTCCAATAATTTCCTTCTTTCGGGCTTCCAGTTAGACGCCTTTTTAAAACTTTAGTTGCGGCGGTACTTAGATATTTCCCTTGGTATCCGCGGCTTCCAGAAATATCCGGTGAACCATAGGCTCAGCCTTCAGAATTTCCTTCTCGATCTCCCGTATCGTAGTTACTATTTCGGTGGTTGTTAATTCGTCCTTTAAATTGACGTGCGCGTTGACCAAAATTTGCTTTGGCGCCAGGTGCATCGTCAAAAGTTCCACCACTCCTTCTACATTCGGGTGCGCTTTGATCGCCGCTCTGATGGCCTGGGTCGATTTTTTCGTCGCCGCTTCACCGAGCAGCAGCCCCCTGGCCGAACGCGCCAGCACAAATGCCACTATCGCCAATATGATACCGATCAGGACAGAGGCTATTCCATCCCAGTAGCGGCCATCGCCCGGCCAGGCGTGTATCTCGCCGAGATAGAGGCCCGGGCCGCGATAACGATGCCGACCAGCGCCGCGGAATCTTCGTAGATCACCGTTTTTGCGGTCGGATCTTTGGATTCTTTCAGGTATTCAAAGAACGACATCTTTTCGTGGCGCGCCTCACCCACCTCCTGGTAGAGAGCTATTCCGATAGAAATTGCCTCTAGAATAAAGGATACTCCCAAGATACCATACGCCCAAATTAGGTAATCGGGTTCGTGGGGGACGCGAATTTTTGCAATTCCTTCATAAATTGCAAAAGTGGCGCCCACGCCGAAAATGAAAATGGCGGCGATAAAAGACCAGAAAAAGCGCTCTTTACCATAACCGAACGGGTGTTTTTTCGAAGCCGGCTTCTTATAAAAACGCAGCCCCAGCAGCAAAAAGACCTGGTTGGTGGTATCGGCAAGCGAGTGAAAGGCCTCGGCCATCATGCCCGAAGAACCGGTAATAAAGGCACCGATAAATTTTAGGATCGCAATTAGACCATTGGCGATCAGCGCGCCTATAACGGCTAGCATTTATAGTTTAATCCCCCTGCGAAATCAGTGTTTGAATTTTAACAGGATGTCGGAAAAAGGAGAACATTAGGAGATAAGAACATTTTGATGCACTGTGAGCTAACCTCAACGGTTCAGCCTCCAAGTTTTCACCGCGTCAGCGGTGTACCGATAATAGCCGTGGATTTTAATCCACGGAAAAGATAAAAATGATGCCTCCGTCGCGCTAGCGACGATTGAATCAGCCGTCGCCGATGCGACGCGTAATTGTTTCTATCAAAGACCGTGGGTTAAAACCCACGGCTACTATCAACAGGACGCTACGCGTCCAGATCATCGCCAACTTAATTTTTTATCTTGTCCGGCTGTAGAAAGCCGATGAGGTTTCCTTTTTCGTCTATCACACAGAGTGCGTCGATGCCGTTTCCCGCCATCAATTCCCGGGCTTCCTTTACCGGCGTCGATTTTTCAACGAAATATTCCGGCTTTACCGGGCGCATTACCGCGGCGATCAGTGTTTCATGCCAATTTTCACGCGCCAATGATTTCAGGTCTTCCAGCATCAGCACTCCGAAGAGCTGCTTGTTCTTTGCGACGGGAAAGATCGGCTGCCTGACCAGCGGCAGGGTGCGGTCAATGAACCGGCTGACGGTATGCTCCGGGTCGAGGGTGAAGGGCGGGGTCATGATCTGCGCGACGGTCATTTTTCCCTGCGTGCGTGAATAGGTGATGATCTCGGAAGCGGAGTCGAAAAGAAACAGGCCGACGAGTATCGTCCAGAGGCCGGTAAAATCCAGCCGGGTGATCAGTACAAAAAGCCCGAAGATCATCAGCGCGAGGGCGATGATCTGCCCGCTGCGCCCGGTGAGTATCGTGGCTTCATTGAGATCGTAACCGCGGTTCCATAAGAAAGCCCGCAGCACGCGGCCGCCGTCTAAGGGGTAGCCGGGAAAAAGATTAAATACCGCCAGCAGGATGTTGAAAAAGAAAAGCAGGTAGAGAAGCAAGGTCAGGGCCGGCGCCTGCATCGTACCGGAGTAAAGCCCCAGTGCGAAAAAAAACATCGCGATGAAAAAACTCGCGACCGGGCCCGCGATGGCGATGCGGAATTCGGCCCGCGGCGTATCCGGTTCGCGGCTAAGGCGCGCCAGGCCGCCGAAAGGATGCAGCACGATCTCAAGAGTGCGGATATTTTCGATCCGCGCGGCCAGAGCGTGTCCCAATTCATGCCCGAAAACACAGGCAAACAGGATCACGGTAGTAGCAAAACCGAGGATAAGTTTTCCGGTAATATCATCAAGCGCAGCCGAAGGAATACTAAGGGCGGTGATGACCGTCATCAGGATCAGAAGCAAAAACCAGCGGTAATCGATAAAAACCGGGATGCCGAACAAACGAAAGATGAGAAGCTGCTGCTTAAAGAACTTGAAAATATTCTGGAGCATACGCCCTGGGAAATTAAGCTTCAAACGGAATTTCGGCATTTTGCAACAGATGAGGTTCGTTGCGCGAAACTTTTTCGAGCAGTTCCGGTTCGTCGAACATTTTCAGAAGCCCGCGCACGGTAGCATAGCGCGGTTCGTCGGAGACGATGACGGGCAGATTTGCGGTTGCGCAAATACTGGTCGATGCCGTTGAAAAGCGCGCCGCCGCCGGTTAAAGATAATGCCGCGGTCGTAAATGTCAGCCGCCACTTCGGGCCGCAGCTCGGTCAAAGTGTCGGTGACGATTTGCGGCGACGCGGCGCACGATGCTTTCGACGACCGGGTAAATTTCGCCGACGGTGACTTCCACGCGCGCCCGGGCTTCCGGTCTGCACGTCGCGCCCGCGCACGGATATCTGCTTTGGCCATATCTTCGGGCAGCATGGCGGTGAGCAAATTCGCTTTTCAGCATTTCGGTCGTTTCCTCGCCGATCTGCAGGCCGCGATGACGGCGGATGTGATTTGATCAGCGCCGAATTGATTTCGTCGCTGCCGATGCGCTCCGATCGCGAATGGACGACGCCGCCTTTGGCGACGATGGCGATGTTGGTCGTGCCCGCGCCGATGTCAACGACCGCCGAAGCGCGTTTGTCGCGCGGCGTAACGCCCGCGCCGAATGCCGCCGCCAAGCCTTCTTCCATCATATAAACTTTGCCGATGTGCGCATTCTTCCGCCGCGTTCAGCAGCGCGCGCTGTTCGACGTGCGTCACTTCGGAGATCATGCTCATCACGGCTTGCGGCGACCTGCGAACCGCCGCTTTCGATCTTTCTGGACGAAATGCGCGAGCATTTTTTTCGTGCGCTCGAAATCGGCGACCACGCCGCCGCTGAGCGGCGCGACAACCACGACTCGCGTCCTTCGCGCCCGCGCATATCGTAGGCTTCCTGTCCGTAGGCGACGATTTCATCGGTCAGTTCGTTGACGGCGACCAGCGACGGCTCGTCCAGAACGATGTCGCGCCCTTTGACGGCAATAATCGTGCTGGCGGTGCCCATATCAATCGCCATCGAATCGGTAACTAATTTTTTTAGTGACGACATTCATACATAGAGGCTTTGCCTGACTATCGACATATTACGAATTTAATCTGATTAAAGACGAATTCGTTGAAAATCTTTGATTCATTAATTCTAACTTAATTCCATTTTACTTCAAACAGCGATACGGGCTGCAAGCGATTTTTTACCTTCAACGGCTCTCTGCGGAAATAAGCGGGCTAGAGCTTTCGCCGCCGGGCGGCGGTCGCTTCGCTGATCAAAATTTGCCCCCGCGTCGCGTTCGATTCGAGCCGCGAGGCGAGATTGACCGTATCGCCGATGGCCGTGTATTCGCTACGCTTGTCCGAACCGATATAGCCGACCGTCGCTTCGCCCGTGTGCAGCCCGATGCCGACGCCGATCTCGGGTAAAGCCTTCGGCTTCGAACTTCTTCGATTAATGCGTTTCAATCTGCGCTGCATCGCGACCGCCGCGTTCAAAGCGTTTTTTCGCGTCGTCGGGCGTGGCGTGTCGGCGCGCCGAAAAGCGCCATCAAACCCGTCGCCGATATATTTATCGAGCGTTCCGCCGTGCGCGAAAATTATCTCGGTCATCGCGGTAAAATATCGATTCAAAAGTCCGACGATTTTTTCCGGATTTTCATTTTCGGAAATCGCCGTAAAGCCGCGAATGTCGGCAAACAGAACCGTAATCGTCTGATTGACGCCGCCGAGTCGGAACGAATCCGGGATTTTCCAGCATTTGTTTGACGACGTATTCGGGCATAAACCGGCTGTAATTTGCGCGCGCCACTTCTTCACGCGCCAGGCGCTTGTGCGCTTTGACGGTTTCGACCGGCAACGGCCGTTTGCGCCGCGACCGCGCTGATAAGCTCCAGATCGTCGGGCTAAAAGCGGCAAACGGGTCGAGCCGGTCGGCATAAACCACGCCGTGAACGTTCGATTCGGTTATCAGCGGCGCGCAAATCGTCGAGCGAACGCCCTGCGAAACGATCGATTCCGACCCGGAAAATTGCTCATCGCGTTTTCGCGTCCTGCGAGAGCAGCGCGACTTTTTCCGCGCATCACTTTTTGCGTGATCGTGCGGCGAAATCGTCATTTTTCCCGGTCGCATTTTCCAGTGTTTCGTGCGCGAAGTTTCACGGCCATCGGGAACAGGCTGTATTCCAGAATTTTTCCGTCCAGGGTCTCGTCCGCCAGCAGCGCGACGACGCGGTCGGCGGGCGTTCCGCGAAAGATCAAATCCGTCGCTTTGACAAAGATCTCTTTTAAGTCAAACACCGTGCCGAGCGTTTTGCTCATCTCGTAAAGCAGTTCGAAAATTTGCGCTTTGCGGCGCAGTTCTTTTATCTCGTCGGGCGAAGCATCGCCCGTGACCTCGGTAATTTTTTTCCGGCTGATTATTTCGTTGGCTGATTTTAACAGCTGCGTGTGGCCGAGCGGTTTATCGTCGTAGCGAATTTCCGTCGACGGCCTTTCGACCTTTTTTTCTTCGGTCTTGAGCGCGAACCCGAGCTCGCTGCCGCCGATGGTGATGCGGTCGCCTTCTTCCAGCACTTTCTGCAGATGCGCGATGCCGTTGATAAAAACTTTGTTGACGCTGGGGCGAATGACGCCGCCGTCCAAATGGCCGTCGATGATGACAAAATCATTGCCGTCGTGTTTGATAAAGGCGTGGTGGCGCGAGGCCCGCTGATCGTTTAAAACGACATTATTGTCACGCGATCTGCCGATGGTGACATCCGCGCCGGAAGAGAGGTCAAGCTCCCATTCATTTCCGCCGATTTCCTTTATTTTTAAAACTGCCGATGTCATTGGAGAAAGTGTTGTGTATTTTACAAATGTTGTAAAGTATTTCCTAATCATTAAGACCGAATTTTCGCACCGTTTTTGCCTAATATGATCTATCTCGACAACAATGCCACGACCCGCACAGCGCCCGAAGTTTTCGAGGCAATGCAGCCCTATCTGACCGATCTTTACGGCAATCCCTCGTCGCAGCACACGTTTGGGCGGGAAATGCGCTCAGTGGCCGAGAAAGCGCGCTTGCAGGTGGCTGAGCTGATCGGCGCGGACAGTCCCGAAGAGGTCATTTTTACCTCCGGCGGAACGGAAAGTGACAACTGGGCGATCCTGGGCGCGCTTGCGGCCCAGCCGGATAAAAAACACATCGTCACCACGCGCGTCGAGCACGAAGCCGTCCGCAAACTTTGCCAAAAGCTGGAAACAGCCGGGCATACCGTAACCTGGCTGGGCGTAAACGAAGAAGGCTTGCTCGATCTGGAAGAATTGCGCGATGCGATCAGGCCCGACACGGCAGTCGTTTCAATAATGCTTGCAAATAACGAGACGGGAATTTTGTTCCCGATGCTGCAGGCGGCGGCGGTGGTTAAAGAAAGCTCACACGCGCTATTTCACGTCGATGGCATAAACGCCGCGGGCAAGATAGAGATTAACTTAAAAGATTCGGGCGTCGATCTTTTTTCGCTTTCGGGCCACAAGTTTCACGCGCCTAAAGGCATCGGCGCTCTTTATGTGCGAGACGGGATAAATTTACCTTCGATCGCGATCGGCGGCGGACAGGAAAACGGACGCCGTGCGGGAACGGAAAACGTTCCTTATATAGCGGGGATCGGCGCAGCCGCGGACCTGGTAAAAGATATCTCCGCGATGGAGAGGGTCATGGCTATGCGCGACAAATTTGAAGAAGAAATTTTTAACGCGTTCCCAAATGCTACTCTAAACGGCACCGGCGAGCGCGCTTTTCGCCTGCCAAATACTTCGAGCATTTCATTTGCCGGCGTCAACGGCGAAGCCATCCTTGCCAAACTAAACGACTCGGGAGTGTGCGTCTCTACCGGATCGGCCTGCAACTCCGATAACCACTCCGCGTCAGCCGTTCTGCAAGCGATGGATATCCCCTACGAACGAGCAATGGGCGCGATCCGATTTTCGTTTGGACGATTTAACGTCGAGGAAGAAATGAATATTGTGCTGGCGGAGTTAAAGAAAATTATAGAGAGATGATATTGCCATGAATGTCACAAATAGCACGAATAAGAATCTTTAATTCGTGTTATTTGTGAAATTCGTGGCTAACAAGGCGTGGCCCCAAAACTAAGAGTGACCACCCCGCCGCGAGGACGCGGCACTCCTCCTTCAAAAGGAGGGGGATTTTAAGGTTTCTTTCGTTTATAGAGCAGCGTCGAAGTAGTTATCCAGGTTTTGCCTTCGTCGTGAGAACGCCCGGATTCCATCTTGAACGAATCGTTCTTTATTTCAGTGTAAGCAATCCTCAAAAGCACCTTTTTACCGTCGAGGTCTACGGCGGAATTTAAGGTCATGGTGTCTCCCGTTTTGTCCCCGTCGTAGAGGATCAAAAGCCCGTGCTCAGAATCGCTCCAGGCGCGCTGCATTTTTTTGGAAGTGCCGTTATAGGCGATCAACGCAAGAACGTTAAAAGGCCGGCCGCTGCGCGAGCCCGAAAACTGTTCTTTCAAGAGGCAGCCGGACAGTTCGGGCCCGATCTGCGAAGCGGCTTTGGTTTTCTCCCAACTTCCGTCGCCCGCCCTGGTACTGGACTGGACGTCCCAATTTCCCTCGAGAAATCTGAGAGCTTCGAATTCCTTGTGATAGCACGGGTTTGTGTTTTGGGAGAACGCGGAAGAAGCGCTCAGCACAATAGTGAGTACGATCAGCCGGATGCAAAACAATTTGTTGTACATTCTTTACCTCGAAATTTTAAAAAGGCTGCAATGTGTATACGGGAAAAGAAGCTTTAAGTTTATTGGCACTGCTTATAAGTCTTTTTTGCCTATCAAAACAAAGCTGATCCGATTCTCATAAGAGCGGGCGCAAGCGGCCCTTCCGGACTGCAAATTTATTTAGATCTCATATTTATCTTTGAAGCCTGATACCTCTCAGGTCGGGAAGGGTTGCTTGCGCCCGCTCTTATTACTGATCGTCGCGGTCGGTTCCAGGAATCGGTACGGTCTCAAATTTCACTTCATAGCCTTCCGGAATTTTCGGCACCGTTACCCAGAGATCGTAGCTGGACATAGCGCGACAGGTCCCCTGCGGTGCGAAGTAGCTGATCTGTAGAGTGACTGTTTTTTTCGCGTCGTCGCGGACGGCTTTGTGCGTCAGGCCGATGGGAAGGCCGCAGTAACCGGAGTTGATATCGAAACCCACCAGCGAGTATTTACTGAAATCTATTTTCCCCTTTAAGTTTTTGATACAGTGATCGTTGCTGGCGTCGGCGCGAATGGCTTTTAAGAAAGAATCGTTGTCTTTGATGACAAATTGATTTTGCCGGTACAGCTGGATACAGCCGTCAATATCGATCTCGGTGGTTTCCTGCGTTTGCGGATGCAGGTATGAGGCAGGGTCTTCTTTTTCGGTCACGCCGCTTTCGTCGGTTGTTGTGTGCTCCCATTTCACCTGGTAATTGGGACGCATTTTCTCGATCACGATCCAGCCGCGGTATTGCCCCGCAGCGCGGCAGCCGCCGTAAATTTTATTTACCCGGATCGTATAAGTTTTGGCCGTGTCGTTACGAAAAACTTTCGCCCGGGCGCTGACGTGGCAATCGCCGCCGGCGCTAAATCCGATCACACTTTCTTTTTTGAGATCGGCTTTTAACTGCTGCGGCCCGGTACATTCTTTATTCGCCAAAAGGGCCTGATATTCCGCTTCGGTATAAATGCCTCCTATGTCGCCGCGGCATCGATAGAACCGCGAACCGGCATTACGCAGTATTTTTACTTCCGTTTCGTCCGGCCTGGGGTTTGGTGCTCCCACCACCCCGTCACTTTTTCCGGCGAGGCAAAGCTGATATTCGGCCTCGGCGAGAGTTCCTGCCCGCCGGCAGACCAGGTGCGGTGCTTATCAAAATCATCGCTGAAGCTTTCCGAACGAAGGTTCATCTGATATTCGACGAATTGTACGCTGTAGTCGTCCGGTATTTTGGGGATGGCGAACATTCCCTCGCGCCAGCCGGCGGCGCGGCACCCGCCCCAGCGATTTTTTATCAGAAAAGTAAATAATTTTTTCTTGTCGTCGCGATAGAGGCCGGTTTCAACGAGCATTTGGCAATCGCCGCGGGCTTGCCACCCGATCAGCGTTTGATTCTTCAGATCGACCTTATCGGCGTCAAATATTTTCCGGCACTGGTCAAAGCTCAAGAGGTTTTTCAGGCTTTCTTCGTTATAAACACGATTATCTATTCGCAGGCAGTCAGCGGGTGACGAGCCCATCCCGCCGGCGTAAAAAACCCGGACCTCCCGCCGTATTCTTCCTCTTCTGGCGTCATCCTTTCGCTGATCTCAAAAACGGCCTTATACCCCGAGGGAAGTTTCGGCACGAGGACCCAGAGACCATGAGTGGTTATTCCGGCGCAAGGCGAATAGTGATGCGGGTGGGTGATCTGAAACCGGTAGAGCATGGCCGCATCGTCTTTGACCACTTTGTGCTCGAGGGGAAATTCGTGGCATTGGGCGTTGCGAATATCCACGCCGAGCAGGCTGTATTTGGCGAAATCGATGCGTCCGGCCTCTTGCCGGCAGACCTTGTTATATTCATCGGTCCGGTAAAAAGCCGCCTCGAGCGCGTCCTGATCTGCAAATACGTACCCGCCCTTTTCATCCTGAGCTCTTTCAGGGTCGAATTTAACACAGCCAACAAGGGCTACCTTCGTTGTCTCCAACACGGTTTGCTGCGCCGCTGCGGCTGTTGAGGCGGTATTTAAAAAAAACAGCTGCAGCCCCAGCGCGAGCAGGAAAAAAGCGGTTAAATTTCGTGTGGTATATGCCAATCCCATAGCGTCCCCCTGAATTTTAGATAGTGCTGCCCGAGCGGGTTAATTATGAGAACGCGGTATTTTCTATTTCTTGCAAACACTAACGGGAACGGGGCGGAGCGGGCTTTGATTCAACAGGCGAACCGTACATTTCATTATTAGCCACTAATTACACAAATAAACACGAATTAAAGATTCCGATCTTAGATCTGGCGGACGGGAACCGGACGGTTGGTCAGATAGCCGTAGAGGCCGAGAAAGGCGAGTAGCAGCCCGAGCACAATGTGCAGCACATCATCGGCGGGTGTCCATTGGAAGAGCTGTTTGGGATAGAGGTTGGCGTAGCTCGCGACGAATTGGTAGAGGTCGAGCGTGCCGAAGACGATATTAAAGAGGATCGCGGGCCATTCCAGCCGCGTGAGC
This sequence comes from uncultured Acidobacteriota bacterium, assembly GCA_963766895.1. Taxonomy (GTDB): domain Bacteria; phylum Acidobacteriota; class Blastocatellia; order Pyrinomonadales; family Pyrinomonadaceae; genus DASYKT01. The sequence continues at coordinate 68,771 of CAVYCB010000002.1, read as the reverse complement.
ACTACGGCCAAGCCGATCACGCCAAAAATAATATGAAAGATATTATAGGGCGCGGCATCGCTGGTCGGGGTAAGTTCGGGTGACAAGAGAAAGCCCAGCGTGCCGGTCAGGATCAGCACGGGGCCAAAAATTGCCAATGTCGCCCGGTTAAAACTCATACTATATGTATTCGAAGTTATTATGACACCGGATGCAAGCCGTCGCGCATAATTCAGGCGACGTAAACCGCTTAATTCTTTATTTTATATGAAACATAGACACAGCCGTTCTTAAAGGGGCGGCATTCGAGCAGCTCCAGATCGATCTGGCGATTCATCTCGTGAAACAGCCGCGTTCCTGAGCCGAGCAGGATCGGGTGAATATTAAAACCGATCTCGTCTATCAAACCGGCCTCAAAAAAAGACCTCGCCAGATCGCCGCCGCCCATCAGGCAGATATCCTTGCCTTTTTGGGTTTTCAGATCTTTGACAAATTCCACCGCATTACTGCCTACGATCTCGACACCTTCGTGCTCGCCGGGCTTTAGCGTCCGCGAAAAAACATAACTACTGATGCCCGCATAGGGATCCGACCTTTGTTTTTTCTTTGCCGATCCCTTTGGCTGGGGATACATTTTAAGGCTGACCTCGTAGGTTTTGCGCCCCATCAGCATCGCGTCAAACCTTTTCCAATAAGTTTTCATTATCTCCGCGGCTTCGTCGCTCCACATCAGCCAATCCACGGCGTTGTCTTTGCGGGCGATGTAATTATCCAGACTGTTTGCCCCGCCAAATATTATTTTTCTCATGAGCATTTTCTCCAAAAGTTCCGTCAGGAACGAAATATTCCACAAATACAAATAGATCTTAATTAAAGCCGCCATTAACTGTCTTGGCGTTTTTTGATATTGATTTAGGCTTTGCCTTAGCCGCGAATTTTACACAAATAACACGAAATAAAGAATTTTTAATTCGTGGCGGTTATCCGTGATCTTATAAGCAAAGCTATTGATTTATTAACGTTTTGACTTGAGGGTAAGCCTGCAATTCGCCGGCGAGGTTTTGGTGGCTTTGCGAAATTGTTTATAAAAGCGGCTCAGATCGTTGTAACCGACATCGTGCGAAATAGCGGCGATCTCTTCGCCGATCGAAAGTTTAAATGTGGCTTCGGCAAGGCGGACCTGGTGCAGATAGCTGCTCGGGTTTAATTCATAATCGCGCTTGAACTGCCGTGATAAATGTTCCGGTGTGACTTTTAACCGTGCGGCAATGCGGGTTACCGAGGGAAAGACCTGGTAATTTTCATCGATCAGCCGTTTGGCCTTGAGCGAAAGCAGGGATGGTTTTGTATTGATCGCTATCCGCGCGCGGCCACCGGATGAACCGAATACCTCGAGCGCTTGTTCAATGCTGGTAAAAGGACGGTCGAAATCCGTTTCGAAAATAAAAGGTTCGTTGGAGAAAGCGGAAGGGATATTTGTGAAACCGCCGATGCCGGTGAATTTTCCCTTCAGATCTTTGACGTGGAGTTTTACCAGTGAAAACGGAGGATAAAAAATACCGAAGCGTTTCGATCTTAGCGGAACCCTTTCACCGTCGGAAAAGAAAAAGTATTCGCCGGACTTAAGTTCCATCACCTCGAGCAGCCAGCCGGCGCCGACCACAAAAGGCGAGGTGCCTTCACCGGGAATGGATATTTCGCCGCCAATAGCGTAAGCCCCGTCCGCCAATCGCTCCATATCTGCAAATTGTAAATCCAAAATGCAGATTTATCGAATTTTTTCGGAGCTTTAGCAGCTTGCCTATAAAGGCCATACTAGTTAAATAAAGTGTTAACCTGGGAGCGCAGGCATCTTGCCTGCTTGGGTCGCGCAGCGATCTAAATTCACTTTATTTTAACCACCTAGCGCGAACAAGCCACGCTTGCAGGCAAGATGCCTGCGCTCCCGGGTTTACGGGCGCTTTTTTACACGACAACTTTATCGGCAAAGTCGTTTTAACTTACGGTTTCTTTTCCTCGGGTATAGGAACGAATTTTAGCGGCGGCAATGAGATCTGCGCCTTGCTTACGTCCTGCCCGCGCAGATAATCTACCGCCGCCTGCTGCACGCGCGGATCGGTCAGCGTACTTTCATGGCCGGCGTTCCCGATAACGATGTGAGTGCCGGCGGTGAAAAATTTTCTTATCTCATCAGCTTGAAACGGAGGAGTATTGTTATCGAGCGCGCCGCTGACAAAAAGCGTTGGCACCGACGTTCGTATAGGGCGGCGATATTCGTCGCCCAGATCGATGCCTTCCGTCACGCCTTCGATCGCAAAAGACGGGAAATTCACTATGTCCCCCATCAGGGCGGTTTTTGCCTCACGCTCGATCCGCGCTTTACGCTCTTTGCTTATGCCGGATGCGCCGTCTGTCATGACAGTCATTATCGATATGCCCGCGCCATACTGGTTATAGCGCCGCTCCGCAAAACGCGCGAGGATCGAATAATCGTCTTTGTCCATTGTATAAAACCACAGAGGAAAAATCGGCAGGTCATTGGAATCACCCAGATCGCGCATGATCAGAAACTGCAAACCATACTTTCCTATTTTTAACTCCACCGGTTTATTACCGCGGCGGTCGGTGACGGTAACGGTGACCGGTTCTTTCTCCAGGCGGTCCAGCACCCGTTTTAAGGTTGCCACGAGATCGGGTACTTTAGCGCCGATCTCCGAATCGGCAGCGGCGATCTCGGCGAGTTTTTTGAGCGACTTGTCCGATGTGCTCGGCAATTTATCCGTATGGTCGGGGCCTTCGGCGCCGAAAAGAACGACCCGGTCGATGTTCGTGCCGTGATAGCGCAGGCACGCCAGGCTTAAATGAGTTCCGTAACTAAAGCCGACCAGGTTCACTTTGGCGGCACCCAGAGCTTTACGAAGGTCATCCACGTCGTGCGCGCTTTCGCGGCTGTTATAGCCGGTGATATCCACGCCCTGTGAGCGAAAATAATCCGCCGCTTCCTTCACGCGGGTGTTGAAGGCTTTTTGTGCGACATCCTTGTCGGCAAACATATTTACCGGCAGGGACTCCGCAGAAGCGCGCGAAAGATTCGGTTTCGAACGCCCGATACCGCGCTGGTCGAGCAGGATCACATCGCCGGCCTCGCGCAGTTTTTGAAACAAGGCCATAAAGGTGGGAATAGACGCCAACCCTATCGGTGACGAACCGGGGCCGCCGTCTAAAAACACGACCGGGCTGACGGGTTTTTCCGCCGTGCTCTTCATTCTGACAAATGCCAGTTCGATCAGCCGGGAATCTTTCTTCGCACGATTTTCCCTGACAATGACCCGGCCCAACTCCACATCGAAGGCTTTCCCGGCCGAGGTTATTTTAAAAGGCTCAAACCAGATATCGCCTTCGCTGCGTTTAATCACGCTTTCCTGCCCGCTTTCCTGGGCAGATGCAGTGAGGCAGATCAATGTCAGAAACACAGCGGCGTATAAGATCGAAATTTTATTCTTCATCTATATTGTCCTTTTGATAAACGAAACCGTTTATGTAGTGTCCTAATTTGAACGATTCGGCGAAAGTGTCAGTAGCCCGACCGTAAGGAAGGGCGCCCTTGCTAACGCGCGGGCTACTGACACAACAGCCTTATTAATCGACAATTCAAATTGACCTACTCTAACCGTTAAGTATAAGACGTATTGGGATTCCGATATGTTAACACCGGAAAAATGCTTTTTCTGACATTAAGTACGAATGATCTCGCGCGAACGTTCGAACAATTTGGCGGGCGACCGCGCGGCATTAGATGAATTATTAAGATCGATCCAAGGCCGTAGAATTAGCTTGCCGGCCTGAAGGGCGCATATCAATCGCAGCACGTTACGGGTTTTAAGGGCGATAGAACGTTTTGGAGACGACTAAAAATAAAACCTTTTTCCCGGTTTTTTCGTAAGTTACATCGATAAAAGTATCAATATAACCGGATAAAAATAAAATATGAATAAAAGCATCTTTACGCGGTATTTTCTTAGCTTAGGCCTATTATTTTCAATCTTTACAACGTTTCTGCCGCAGTTCGGCTACGCCCAAACCGCACCCGCCGCCGGCGCCGCGCAAACGTCGCAGACCGTCGGCGACCTGCAGGCGCGGCTTTCGGGGATCGAAGAAAAGGTTGAAAAACGCCGCAAAGAACTCGGTATCCCGGGAATGTCACTGGTCATAGTAAAAGACGGCCAGATCATTTATATGAAAGGCCTGGGATATAAAGATTTTGAAAAACAGATCGCGGTCACGCCCGATACGCAGTTTGCGATCGGCTCCGCCACCAAAGCTTTTACCGCGCTTTCCGCGCTGATGTCCGTAGATGAAGGCAAGCTTTCTTTAGACGATTCGCCAAAAAAATACCTGCCTTATTTTAAGATCAACAACCCGGACATCGATTCGAAGATCACCGTGCGCGATCTGATGTGCCACAGCTCGGGCCTTAACCGCACCGATCTGGCAATGGTCACCGGCAAATTGACGCGCCAGGAATTGATACAGGTCGCCGGCGAAGCCAAACCGGTGGCGGGCCTGCGCGAAAAATTTATGTACCAGAATCTGATGTTCACCGCGGCAGGGGAGATCGTCGCGACGGTGCAGAAAGAGCCCTGGGAAAAATTTATTCCCGAAAGAATATTTAAACCGCTGGGGATGAAAAATAGTTCGCTGTCGATGAAGCAGATGGAAAAAGTAAAAGATTTTTCCTATGGCTATCAATACAATTTTGACACGAAAGAAACACAGCGGCTGCCGTTTCGCGATATCGATCAGGTAGCGCCCGCGGGGTCGATAAATTCTTCGGCGAAAGACATGGCCGAGTGGCTGCGGTTCGTCTTAAATGGCGGCACGGTAAACGGCAAATCCCTTGTTTCAGCGCAAAGCTACCAGGAATGGATCAAGCCGCAAATGAAGATAGGCGGCACGTCGTCTTACGGGCTGGGGTGGTTCCTGCAGGAATGGAACGGGATGAAAGTGGTCCAGCACGGCGGCAATATCGATGGTTTCAATTCGCTGGTAGCGATGATACCGGAAAAGAAACTGGGATTTGTCATGCTGACAAATGTTTCCGGATCGCCGCTGGGCGGTGAGCTGATGCCGATCGTCTGGCAGGGAATATTGGGAGAAAAAACGCCGGAAGATTCAGGCAAACTGCCGCTGAAAACGATGGAAAGAATGGCGGGCAAATACCGCTTTGCCGAAGCCAAAATGGATGTCGAGGTAAAGATCGAGGGCGACCACATGACCTTGAACGTGCCGGGACAACCTGCCTATACGCTGGAAAGGACCGCGCCGCGGCAGTTCAAATTGGGCGGAGCCCCGGATGGTTTTGCCGTCAAATTCAATCCCGAGCAGGGCGACGCCACCGAACTCTACCTGCAGCAGCCGCAGGGAAATTACACCTTGCCGCGGATAAAAGATGATGGCAGTGTGGGACTGACAACGACTTCTATAACAGGGGTGGGGCCAAATCCCGCCAAAGAATTGATCGGCAAATACGAGGGCGCAACCGGGCGCTCGGTCGAGATAAAAGACGAGGCCGGCAAGATCTCGCTGGTGGTCCCGGGACAGCCGCCTTATGAGTTAAAGGAAAAGACCAAAGACCTTTACAGCGCGGCCCCGCTGCCGGACGAATACGGCCTGAAAGTCACGCGCGCGGCCGACGGCAAGCTCGAAGGGATCGAAATGGTCCAGCCAACCGGCAACGTCAAATTTAAATACACGGGCGTTAAAGAAGCGCCAAAGATCACGTCAGATGAATTGATGGCAAAGGTGGTCGAGGCATCCGGCGGTGAAGCGAATTGGCGCAAGCTTAATTCGCGCGTCAGCACTTTTGAAATGGACCTGGAAAACGAAGGCGTCAAAGCCCACGGAATTTCCTATGCCAAGGCGCCGAATAAAACCGCGACGCTGACAGACCATGACCGCCCTCGGCAAAGACATTGCCGACTCGATCGAATACTTTGACGGCACCGGCGGCCAGGAATACTATTCGTTCGCCCCGGTTTCGACCTATGCCGGCAAACGCCTGGAAGACGCTAAATTAGGAGCGGATTTTTATTCGCTGCTGGATTGGAAAACCAGCTTCAAGAAGATCCAGGTGGTCGACACCGCCAAGGTTGCCGGCGAAGAATGCTACGTGGTTTCCTTCGAACCGGAAAAAGGCACGAAATACACGGAATATTACTCGGCCAAGTCTTTCCTGCTGCTAAAACACGAAGGCGTCCAGCCGTCGAGCACGAGCAGTATCGAGTACCCTTTTACGGTCACGTTTTCCGATTACCGCGATGTCGATGGCGTAAAACTGCCGTTCAAAACAGTGAACTCTTCGCCTTCGAGCGGCAACATCGTCACGACTATCAAAGAAGTGAAACATAACGTCGAGATCAAAGACGATGTGTTTAAGCTGAAGAAGATGTAGGCGTGATAATAGAATTTAAGAGCGGGCGCAAGCAACCTTCCGGACCTGAGAGGGTTCCAAATTGAACTATCAACTATGCACTGTGAACTATTAACTGTTTTTCATTTGATACAGTTAATAGTTCACAGTGCATAGTTGATAGTGAGCCTATAAGCCGATAGTAGATCGCAGGTCTTTGGCAAAGCTTGCCTCGCTATGATCAAAAACGGCGTCTAATTCTTTTTCGACGCTGCCGTGGCCGGGCGGGATCTTTTTCACCAGCGGCTCAAAGTTCTTGAAATCATACAGTTCGTTATCCAGCAGGTGCGAGCCCGTGATGTTCGTCAGCGCGGTAAGGATGGTGCTGCGAATGTGAGGGATCTCTTTTTCCAGTTCGGCGACGATCTCTTTTACGCGGGCGCGTTTTAAATTCGGCTGCGAACCGCAGAGGTTGCAGGGGATGATCGGAAACTGCATCTCTTCGGCAAAAGCGGTGAGCTGGCTCTCTTTCGAATAGCAAAGCGGGCGGATCACCGTGTTGCGTTTGTCGTCCGAACGCAGGATCGGCGGCATCGCCTTTAACTGACCGACAAAGAACAAATTCAACAGAAAGGTAGCGATCACGTCATCCGAATGATGGCCGAGGGCGATCTTGGTGCAGCCTTCTTCGACGGCGACGTTGTACAAAATGCCGCGCCGCAGACGCGAGCAAACTGAGCAGAAAGTTTTACCTTCGGGCACCAGCCGCGTGACGATCGAATACGTGTCTTCTTCGACAATGCGGTAATTGACACCGATACCTTCCAGGTATTCCGGCAGCACGTGGCCGGGAAAACCGGGCTGTTTCTGGTCAAGATTGACCGCTAAGATCTCAAATTTCACCGGCGCGCGTTTTTGCACGTCCAGCAGCAGGTCCAGCAATGAATAGCTGTCTTTGCCGCCGGACAGGCAGACCATCACCCGGTCGCCTTCCTCGATCATGTTAAAGTCGCGGATGGCGCGGCCCATCTGGCGTAATAATTTGGTCTTTACTTTGCTTTCCGTAAACAATTTATACTCCTAAAACATTTAAAAATGGCAGGAAATATGCTTTTTTGCAAATAGGCCGGTCTTGACCTATGATGTCTGCAAAGTTTAAGCGGCCCTCTTTCCATGGGCCGTAACCCTTAAAAACCAAACCGGCAGAACCTTGATTCTGCTCTCAAAAGCTCTATGAAAAAAAGTATTTTATTGTATTTTATCGCGCTCGGCTCTTTTGCTCCTTCAATTTTCGCGCAAGACCCGCAACCCCAGGAAACACCCCGCGTCGTCGGGGAAGTGACGGTAACGGCCAAGAATGCCAATGCCGACCCGCTCTATAAAGAGCTTAAGGTCAGGTCACTCGAACCGGGTTCTTTCTCCGATTGCGTCCTGGTCACCAATCTAACGCTTAAGAAAGATCGCGGCACATTCGTCTTTAAAGGCGGCGAGATATGTTTTCTGGCGCCGGTCAAGGGACGCCACACCGGCGCGGTGTTTATCGGAGACGGCGAATTTCATCTGACGCCGCCGAACGAAACCGAAAAGAAAAGCATTTCCATTTTTATCGAAGCCGGCGAGGTAAATGAACAATTTGCCCAATTGGTAATGATGTTTACGGATAAGACGGCGGAGGAGATAAAAAATTCTCCGAATGCGAAAGCCGGCGGCAACGCCGAAGGCGGCGTGCGTGCCCGCGATCTCTTTCGCGATAAAGAGTCGCTGCTGAAAAGGCAGTTTCGCTATAACATGTCGTCCCGTATCCTGGCCGATCTTTATACGCCTGACCGCCCCGGTTTTTTCATATCTTTTATCGACGGCAAAAGTTACGGGAAACTTGTTTATGCTATCGATCCACTGGGAATACCCGAGGTCTATCCGGAGCAAGTACAGCTTCTTAGCTATGCAGAGAATACCGGCGGCACATGGACGGCTTTTCACCTGCAGGAAGAATATAATAAAGGCACCGCGAATAGCTGGACCGACCGCCGTATTTACGACATCACCAAACACGAGCTCGATACAACGATCCAGGGGACAAAACTGATCGTTAAAGACGTGCTTACCATGCAGATGCGGGCCCCCAGCGTCCAGTTCATCCCTTTCGATCTTTTCCGCAGCCTGCGGGTCAAAAGCGTCCGCACCGAGGATAACACCGAGATCGACTTTATTCAGGAAAGTAAGGATGAAGATGCGGATTTCGGGGTCATCCTGCCGAAAGCCCAGGAGCCCGGGAAACCCTTTAAATTGATGATCGAATACGAAGGTTCGGAGGCCCTGCGCCTGGCCGGTAAGGGCAACTATATATTACTTCCGCGCTCTACCTGGTATCCGAATAATCCGAACACGGCGTTTGGCGACCGGGCGGAATTCGATCTTACTTTTCGCTATCCGAAAAAATTCGTTTTGATCGCTACCGGTAACCGCGTCGGAACAGAAGAAGTGGCCGGCGATCTGAAAGTGTCCAAATGGTCCACAGAGGGCACGAATATCGCCGTGGCGGGATTTAACTATGGCGATTTCAAAGAAACCGACGTGGCTGACGACGTCACCGGGCTCGCCCTGGAAGTGTTTGCCAATCGCGAACTCCCGGATGAGATGAAAGCAATACAGGTGCAAGTCGAACAGGCCGAAAGCGCCGGGGCCGTTACCGGCACGACCTTCGGATCGATGAGCACAAGTGCCGGCGCTAAAGTAGTGCTGACCGAGGCGCAGAATGCCGTCCGCATCTACAGCAATTTTTTTGGAAAACTGCCTTACAAGCGAGTGGCCATGACCCAGCAGCCTGCCGGGTTTTTCGGGCAGGCGTGGCCGACGCTCGTTTTTATGCCTTACTTCGCCTTTATGGGCGAAACGCACCGGACCCAGCTCTTCGGTATTCGCGGCGGGACGGACGGTTTCTGGCGGGAAGTGGCCGCCCACGAGGTGGCCCATCAATGGTGGGGGCACACGATCGGGTGGACGAGCTATCACGACCAGTGGATGAGCGAGGGGTTTGCCCAGTTTTCAACCGCGCTTTTTATCCAATACGTCAAAAAAGACGTCAACAAGTTCAATGATTTTTGGGAAGATCAGCGAAAGCAGATCACCGAATCCACGCCGGCAACCAAGGGCAAAAAACCTTATACGGTCGGCCCGGTAACCCAGGGGTACCGCCTGAACACCGCCAAGACCGGCGCCATCGCCCAATCGATGATCTACCCGAAGGGCGCCTATATCCTGCATATGCTGAGGATGATGATGTTTGACCATAAGGGCGGCACCGGGGATTCTAATTTTCGCAAAATGATGAACGACTTTATCAAGACGCACTATAACCAGGACGTTTCGACCGAGGATTTCAAACGCATTGTCGAAAAACACATCACGCCGGAAATGAATGTGACGGGCGACGGCAAAATGGATTGGTTCTTTGACAGCTGGGTATATGGCGCCGACATTCCCGAAATTAAGATCGATTACACCGTGAGCAACGGGGCTGACGGTAAAACCATTTTCAATGGAAAGGTCACGCAGGCCGGAGTATCAAAGGATTTTGTCTCGCTCATGCCGCTCTATATGGATTTTGGGATCGGGCTGAAATACATCGGCAGGATAGCGATCAAGGGCAATTCCACGCTGGAAATGAATAATATTGCGCTTCCTTCGGCGCCCAAAAAGGTGGCGGTCGATGCCTTTAAAGATATTCTTAACACCAGGATCACGGTGAACGGAAAGTAGCTGTGACCGCGATCAGATAGTTCTACTGAAGAGGCCGCATCGGATAATACCGGTGCGGCGATCTTTTGCCTTCCCACCAGCTAAACCGCAGGAAACTTTTTGCAAAAATGGCCGTACTATGACCTATTATTTTGAGCTAGTTTACCAAGGCTATTTCTCTTCCCTTGAAATACCAGCCGGTTACTTTTTCATGGTTATGAAAAACTCTATTCTACTCTGTTTGTTGGTTTTAGCTTTTTACTCAAGATCCGTATCCGCGCAGGACCCGCGACCTACCGAAACGCCGCGAATAGTGGGCGAGGTCACCGTTACGGCCAAGGAGGCCAACTCCGACCTGGTTTATAAAGAGCTGAAAGTGAATTCATTAGATCGTAATTCTTTTGACAACTGTGTTCAGGTCATCGATCTGAACATGAAAAAGGACCGGGGAACTTTTGTTTTCAAGAGCGGCGATATATGTTTTCGCACCCCCGTCAGAGGACGCAATACCGGTGCGGTTTTTATTGGTGACGGTGAATTCTATCTGACACTGCCAAATGAGATCGAAAAGAAAAGCCTTTCGATCTTTCTTAAAGCGGACGAGGTAAAAGAGCAATTCGGCGAGCTGGTGATGATCTTTACCGACAAGACCGAAGAGGAGATCAAGAATTCACCGAATGTAAAACACACCGATGCTTCGTTAGCCGCCACCGCCCGCGATCTGTTTCGTGACAAGGAAATGCTGCTGAAAAAACACTTTCGCCGCAACATCTCCTCGCGTATTCTGGCCGATCTTTATACGCCGGCGCGTCCCGGCTTTTTCACCGCATTTATCGACGGCAGGGCACACGGCCACCTCGTCTACACCATCGATCCGCTGGGGATCGCTGAGGTCTATCCCGAACAGGTCGAGCTTCTCAGCTACAACGATACGACGGGCGGTATCTGGACCGCTTTTCATCTTGAGGATGAATACAAAAAAGGTACCGCCAACAGCTGGACCGACCGCCGTCTCTATGACATTACAAAACACGAGCTCGAAACTACCATCCAGGGAACCCGCCTGATAGTCAAAGATGTCATGACCTTGCAGTTACGCGCACCTGATATCAGATTTTTACCATTCGATCTTTTTAGCGCGATGCGGGTGCGGAGCGTGCGCGGCCCGGACAATTCCGAATGGGACTACATTCAGGAAAAGAAGGACGAGGATGCGGATTTCGGCATGATCCTGCCGCAGCCCATGGAACCGGGCAAGCCTTTTCAGGTGACGGTGGAATATGACGGCATAGATGCGCTGATCGAGTCAGGCGCGGGAAACTTCTTGCTACAACCGGAGGCGCGCGGAACCTGGTATCCCAATAATCCCAACACCGCCTTTGGCGATCGGGCGAAATTCGACCTGACGTTTCATGTTCCGAAAGGATTCACGCTTATCGGCACCGGTAATCGGGTCGGCGCCGAACAGATCGAAGGAGATAAAAAAACATCCAGGTGGACTTCCGGTGACAAAGAGCTGGCGACGGCGGCGTTCAATTACGGCGACTTCAAGCTGACTGAGATCCAGGACGCAAATGCCGGTTACAATATAGAAGTCTATGCAAATAAAGAGATTCCGGCGCAGCTCAAACTAATGCAGTACCGCAATAACTTAAGTGACTTTGTGTTCGGGGGCGATGGCGAGCATTTCGCTCCGGAGCGCGGTATAGACTCTCTTAACACCATGAGCGGCAGCAAGATGGTCCTGACCGAGGCGCAAAATGCGATGCGCATTTATAACAACTACTTTGGAAGAAACGGCTATGACCGGTTGGCGATAGCCCAGCAGCCGACGTTCGGTTCCGGCCAAACGCCGCCGATGCTTATTTATCTCCCCTACCCGGTATTCATGGATATTACCCACCGGACGACGTTTATGAGCCGGCGTATCAGCACACAAGCTTTCTGGCATGAGATCACTCCGCGTGAAGTGGCGCGTCAGTGGTGGGGACAGTTGGGATGGACGAGCTATCACGACCGGTGGATGAGCGAAGGTTTCGCCCAGTTCGCAACCTCGCTTTATCTTCAGTATGCGAATAAAGATACCTCCGCCTTTACCGAATTCTGGGAAAATCAGCGCAAAAGAATAGTGGAAGCCGGGCCGCTCACCAAAGAGAAAAAGCCTTATACGATCGGGCCCGCGATACAAGGCTATCGCCTCAATTCCCCCAAGACAGGCGGCGCCGGATACGTCGCGGCACATTTCAAGGGCGCCTACATCCTGCATATGATCCGAATGATGATGTTCGATCATAAGGGCGGCACCGGAGATGCGCGCTTCAAGGTTATGATGACCGACTTTATCAAGTCTCACAAAACCCAGGATATTTCTACTGAAGACCTGAAAAAGATCACCGAGAAATACATCACGCCGGAGATGAATGTGACCAGAAACGGCAAGATGGATTGGTTCTTTAACCAGTGGGTATATGGTACGGAGATCCCGGAATTCAAGCTTACGTACGAAACTGCCGCCAGCGGCGGAAAAGTTATATTTAACGGCCAACTGACCCAATCCGGTGTCTCGGACGGCTTTGCTTCGGTAGTGCCGCTTTATATGGATTTTGGGCGCGGCTGGAAATACGTCGGCCGGATAACTATCATCGGCAATAATACGATGAACCTGAGTAATATCAAGCTTCCGTCGGCGGCGAAAAGGGTTTCGGTCGATGTTTATAAGGACATTTTGCATACCGATATCGAAATAAACGGAAAATAAAAAGTTTCTAAAGTCATAAATTGCGGCCGGCTTCAGCCGGTAACGGTTTAAAGACCATTCCGCGCGCCCGGAGGCTAAAGTGTGTTTCATGTTTCAGGGGGAGTAAAACAAATGAAACAAATGAAACAAAATGAAACAGAAATCTCGTAAAATTCACAAATCCGCGGGCTAAATTAAAAAAGAACATTGAGACCGGAAAATTCAGGTACCTGCCGCTCTTTTCCGATCTCAGGCCACCTGAAAGCATAGCTTAGCCGGAAAATTTAGTCGTTAATAGATTTGAGGCAATCAGGATTTGCGTGCTGATTTGAATGGGATTTGAATATGGCAAGTAGATAATGAGGTCAGAACCGGGAGCAGTAGCGACCGGTTTTTCTTTAGCTCCCCTCCTTACGAAGGAGGGGTGGCGCACGCTTCGTGCGACGGGGTGGTTCTTTCTTTACATATTATTTATAAATTGCCACTAGCTTTAGCCGAATCTCTATTTTTGGGCTAAAGCTAGTGGCAATGTAAAAGAGGGAGATAAGAGCGGGCGCAAGCGGCCCTTCCGGACCTGCAAATTTATTTATTACGCGAGTGGACCATCTCTCAGGTTGGGAAGGGTTTGGACGCGTAGCGTCCCGTTGATAATAGCCGTGGGTTTTAACCCACGGCATGGTGGAATAACGTCACCCGTCGCGCAGCGACGATTGATCTTGTTTCATTCCACCGTAGGTTAAAACCCACGGCTATTATCAACGCACCGCTAACGCGGTGAAAAATTAACACTCAAGCGCCTTTAGAGGCAAAGCTAAAAATCATAAAAAATAATGGAACCTTTTCCCATTAATGAAGTGTAAAGAGGCAGGATAAGTGTATTCCGTCTGACACTTCGTGTTATCAAAAACTTAACTTTTCTTTAAAAACGAGAAAATTGTAGACACCGGCAGAGGCTATTTCGTATGATTTAGCTTATGCAAGAGCTCTTTTAGGCGTTATTTGCCTTTCTTGTTCACAAACTTAGGTCAGGAATCACATTCCTAAAATTTGAATTCAAATTACGAGAATCCTGCGGGCACCGTCCTGTCGGAATTCAAGGGAGAGGTATCGAAAAAGCAAATGATTAGAATGGGAAAAAGTTCGAAGTATGAGGATCCGTCGGAGAAGTCTCAACCCCAGGAGACTTTTAACAACACCAACGGAAGTTTGTATGCAACAGAATCGGTCTTACGAACCGATGGAAAAGTGGTGTCGGAGAGTGAGTCTATGGCGCGTGATATAAAAGAAGGCCGTCTGAGCGGCTACGTCGGCAATGGCACGACGCTCACCGGCGAAACCAGTTTTCAAGCAATGTTAAGGGTGGACGGCCATCTCACTGGTAAAGTTCACTCGGAAAAAGGCACGCTGATCATCGGCACGGACGGTCAGGTAGACGCAGACATCGAGGTTATGTCGGCAGTGGTCAACGGAGCGGTCAATGGCGATATTACCGTCTCTGAAAAAATAGAACTCGGCCGCGCGGCCAAGGTGGTGGGGAATATTACCAGCCCGCAGATCGTGATCGAACCGGGGGCTGTTTTTGAAGGAAGCTGCCATATGCTAAAAGCGCGCGATGCCAAGGATGAACGCGAAGCTAAATCGCGTGGCTACATCCACACAAGCAATCCGCCGGTGTCATATGAAGAGCCGGTCGCGGATACCTCTTCGTTAAGCAGCGATACGGAAGACGAGACAGAGGAAGCTCTGGCGTCCAGTGTAGTGCTGTAAAATAAAAGAAATACACCCGATCAAAGGCGTGAGTTTTGAAAACGTATGTTCAAAGTTCACGCCTTTGGATTTTTACATAAATGAAACGGATGATTTTCGTGATGAGGTCAGAACCGGGAACGCAGTGACCGGGTAAAAAACTAACAGCATCTAGCCCGTCTAAATAAGAACCCGGTCACTGCGTTCCCGGTTCTGACCCGTTGCTTTTTGACTGCAACATTACTTATGGACGGCGCAGGGTTTTAGACCACTCGATATATTTTGGCGCGTCGATCTTGCGGGCGGTGCCGTTTGAATTCATATATCTTATTTTGCCGAACACCGGGCGCTTGAACCACGGGCGGTCGTGCTTTCCGAAACACCATAAAATTCCGGCATAAGAATTAGGATCGCGGCCGTCGAGCGCATACTTGTTATTTAAATGCTCAAGGATAGCGAAGGCTTCTTCATAGCTTTTTGTCCAGGCGATAACATTTTTTCCCCACAGCATTCGCACATAATTGTGCATCCCGCCCGTTTCCACCAGTTCACGCTGGGCGGCGTTCCAGATCTCGTCGTGCGTCCGGCAATTTTCCAGTTCTTCGAGCGAATAGATGAAATCGCGTTTATCATCGACATGTTCGCGCATCGTTTGCTGTACCCATGCCGGCAGGCATTCCAGCGAGTCATACTTCGCATTGTGCCGGGTGAAATTAAATGAAAGCTCGCGGCGCACGACCAGCTCTTCGAGAAAAGCTTTCTTAGATTCTTTCGGCGCGTGTTTCAGCTTATTGACCGCTTCGACAATTTCATGAACAGAGATAAAACCGAAATGAAGATACATGCTCAGGCGGCTGGAGCCGTCGACCGAAGCCTCATTGCGTGTTTCATCGTATGTCGGGAAAATTTCTTTCAGGAATAATTTTAGCCGGGCCCGGGCATTGGCGCTTCCGCCGCGGTACAGCGATGAGGGTTTTACCGCATGGTCAATATCACAAGCGGCCACGAGCTCCGCGATATTCTCACCGGTGACCTGCGTATCGGGGCAATCTACTTTTAGTTTTAGCGAATCGATCTTTTCGCGCGCGTCTTTGAAGGCTTTGGAATATTCAGGCCAGAGCTTTCTAATTTTCGGGCGAATGGTATAGGCGGCATATTCTTCTTTCTCAAATTTCGACATCGGAATGATGCCGTTCGAATCGACCGCGTAGACCGGAATGTCGGCCCGTTCGGCGACTGCCTTGTTGTGATGGGGAATGATAAAGCAGGGAAAATCATCGGTCACGATAGCGGCGGCGTCGCGGGCAAGCTGCGCCACGGTATGTTTTGGCGAGGCCTTATCTTTTTGTAAGTAAAATATATAGCGGATGCCCCGAGCGGCAAATTCCGCTCGTTTTTCTTCCACGCCTTCGAGGATAAATGTATGTATGCGGTCGTTCGCCCACGGGTAATAATATTTCAAGCCTTCATAAACGACGAGCGGAAGCTTCAGACTCATTAGCTAGTTCGATAGCGAAATTCAGCGCATGATTGTGCGTCGCGCGCTTGTACATTTGCATCCAATAGAGAACGTATTCGCCGTTTTTATTCTCGGACCTGTCGTTCAAAAGCCCGATGCGTTCGCCCACTTGTTTCATATTTGGTAAAAACATTCTTGCGTAAAGGCTTTGAGAAAGCAAAAAATGATGCTTCGTGTTTTTAGTGTGTTTCGTGGTTAAATAATTTTACTTAACCACGAATTACACGAAACGCACGAAAAAAGCGAAATATGAAAAACAAGATCACATGGTTTCTTTTTATCCTGTTCATCCTCTTTATCCCTGTAAATAATTTCTCTCAGGATTTCAAAACGCTTCGGGATGGCATTGAATACGCTGAGCTGACCCGCCAGATCGACAAACTCCCGGTGAGGATGAATCTGCTGCGGCTCGATCTGACGAAGGTCAGGCTGGATGTGGTTCACGGGATGGATAAAGCCATCGGGGTTGAGACGGTTTCCGCGATGGCGCGAAAGCACAAAGCATTTGCGGCGATCAACGCCGGATTTTTCAGGTTGGATAAAAGTGAATTTGCCGGCGATGCAGCGGGAATTTTTCAGATCGACGGAAAGCTTTTAAGCGAATCGCTGAATGACCGGATCGCGGTTTTAATAACCAACGGAGAAAAAAACACCGAAATTGCTTTCCGCCACCTGAAGACCAGCGTCGTCCTGGGATACGGCGTTGATTCGGAGATCGGTATTTCCGGGATCAACCGCGAGCGCGGCGCGGGCGAGGTTATCGTGTACACGCCGGAGTTTGGCCCTACGACCAAGACGAAAGACGGCGGGGCGGAGATCGTAATGAAGGTCGAGTGCGGCCCGAAGGAGTGGCCCGGATGCCGGGGCAAAGTAATAGCCGTGAACGAAGAAAAGGGGAACAGCGCTATTCCCGAGGGCGGCATGGTGATTTCTATCGACAGCAGCATGAAAGAGTTTGCGCATCACGTGAGCAGCATAAGAATATCTTCAAAAGAAGTGTTTCCTTTCAGGATCCCGTTCTTTGTTACCGCAGCGGGTAACAGCGCGATAACGGACAATTTTCTCAGGGCCGAAGATATCGTGGGCGGGGTGCCGCAGCTTATCAAAAACGGGAAAATAGACATCACCTGGGAGCTGGAAAAATCGAGCAAGTCTTTTGTCGAGACAAAACACCCGCGGACGGCGGTCGCGAAATTAAAGGACGGAAAATTTCTGATGATCACGGTCGACGGCCGGAGCGAAGCGAGCGGCGGCATTAGTCTGAACGATCTGGCGGCGCTCCTGCTGGAATTTGGCGCAACGGACGGGATGAACCTGGACGGCGGCGGTTCGACCACGATGTTTGTGGACGGCAAAGTGGCCAATCACCCTTCCGACAAGGACGGCGAACGAAGAGTGAGCGATGCGCTGCTGGTATTCTCGCGTAAGAAATGATTAGCCACAGAGGACACCGAGATCACAGAGACAATGAGTAATGCCTGGGAATGGATCAGTTTGAAATTTATCCTTAAAGTCCCCAACGGGACAAAGAAAATAGTCTAGGTAAGTGCCCAAGTAAGTAAATGGGGCGAGCGCCACCCTGGATATCGAATCCCCAAACGTGTCAGCCCTGAAAGGGCGGCAGAACCCAGGCAGTTCTGCCGCCCTTTCAGGGCTGACATCAAAATTAATCGTCATTACCCAGGGCTAAAGCCCGGGCTATTCTCAACAGTCCGCTACGCGGACATACCGTCTTCAATTAACCCATTGCCAATGTCTGAATCTGCGACGTTCAGATTTCTTATCTCTGTGGCTAAAATCCGGGCTATTTTTTACGAGATTCGACCGTCTCGATCGGAACGATCGCCAGCGCGGCCAGGGTAAGAAAGACGAACATATTTGCGGGCGTCCGCAGCGGGAAATCAAAAAAGCTGTGGATCATGATTCCGAAACAACCGGCGAGCGCCCCGGCGGCCACGCTGCTGCGGAATCGGTCGGATGCCAGAAAAAATACGCGCAGGCCCTGCCGGAAAAGAAAGTAAATAAAACCGAGAACGCACACTAAGCCAAAAACGCCTGCGTCCGCCAGGACCTGCAGATAGTCGTTATGCGCCTGCTCGATACGGAAAACTCCGTTCCAGGTGTCGTATTTTGTAAAAGCAACTCCAAAAGCGTCGAGGCCGGCGCCGAGCAGGAAATTGTCTTTGAAAATTTGCAGCGCGACGTACCAGAAATGCGTTCTGCCGTTACTGATGTCGGCGGCGCCCGTTTCAATCCCCAGCCCGCGCAGCGCGCTATCATTCATCAAAACGGCAATACCCGCGATCAGCAGAAAAAATGTCAGGCCGCCGCCGATGAGCAATAACTTTCGCCGTTTATCCGAAGCCTCTCCCGTTTTACGATTCTCACCGCGCGCGCCTTTTTTCAAGAAAGCAAAGATAGTTACCGCGCCGAGCACGCCCAGCAGGCTGATCATTCCGCCGCGCGAACCGGTCATTACCAGCGCTATGCCCATTAGTACCGCGGCCAGCAAAAATATGGCCCGCAGTTCTTTTTTCACGCTCTTTCCATAGAGCAAGCCAAGACTTAAACCCAGTGTCATTTCCATCAAACCGGCGAAATGATGGCTGTTGACATAAGGCCCAAATGAGCTTGCCTGAATGGTTTGCCGCGCGCCGTAGATGTTGTCAGGGTTGAGCAGTTTTTGCAGAATTGCGAAAACCGCTATCAGCGCGCCGAAAATAATAACGGCTTTCACTACCCGGCGAAATTGTTTTTTGTCTGCAAAAAAACTGAGCGCGGCGGCAAAATAGACCGCATGCTCTATCAACCTTATGACCGCGAAACGCGTGGCGTTCTGGTCGAGCGACAAGGTCCGCGATGCCGGGACAGAAAGCGCCCCTCCCAGATCGGAACCGCCGAGCGGCAACAGCTGGACAAGTCCGATCAGTATTAACCCGATGATCGCAAATTGTGTGGGATCGGCGCTAAAACTTAATTCACCGGACCGCAGCGACCCGGCGAGCCAAAGTAAAAGCACAAAGGTAAGAAATACAGCCAGCAAACCGGTCGCGCCGGCATCGACCGCTCCATAGGCGACGACCGAAAAGACAAGTATCAGGCAGAGGAGAACGACGATCGCGGCTGCAAATCGTTTCGGCCTGGCGGTAAATGAATTTTTTGTTTCCCCTGCTTTCATTAATTTTATTCGGCTTGCCTATAAAGTCATAAATTGCCACCAGCTTCAGCTAGTGGTTATCGAGCAGCCATTACAGCCGGCTTTAGCCGCATACTTTATTTGGGCTAAAGCCCAGGAAACTAAAGAGTTTCCTGTCCACTAGCTAAAGCTGGCGGCAATTTAAAACAACCTTGGAAATCGTTTTTCCAGAAATAAAACTTTAAGGCAAAGCTGAAGCACTATTACTTCTTTTCCAGCCCCAGATCGTCAAACCAGATCTTTCCTTCGATCGAACAATTCTGACAGCCGCTGCGCACCAGCCGGACGATGAGCCCTTCGGTCTGCGCGCTCGTTTTAAGATCGGCGCTTAGCTCTTCCCAATCATTACTTTCGATTGAGATGTCTTTTGTCGCGCCTAACACCTCGCCGGAATTTATATCTACTATCTCCCATCGCAGCGCGCCGGTCGTTTTGATCTCGCTTCGAATAAAGACCCTGAAGCGGTATGACGAACCGCTATCGACGGCCACGATCTGAGAAATTTGGCGAAAATCCTTACCGGAACCTTTCGCAAATATCATCACCAGGCTAAAGCCGCCGCTGTGCTTTTGTTTGTTGTCGATGCCTATCGCCGGCTGCGCCCCAACCGGTATTTGCCAATTAAAAGGCGATGGATCGGCTATATCGATCGGCGTTTCAAAACCGGAATTGGTAAATGCACCGACTGCCGGCCGTGCTGCGCCGTTTTCTCCGCTCTTTTCCCCGGACGCGGAATTCATTTGCACGAGATGACGGAATTTCTTTTCCTTCAGCAAAAAGCCGGATAGCTGATCGCCGTTCTCCTTGAAGGAAATATTTTTTTCCTCTTCGGAAAGGGAATTCCAGAGCGCAAGGCTTTCGTCAAATTTTTTCTGGCGGGCCAGAGTCAGTGCCAGGGCGGCTTTCATTGCGGGAGTATTGCCAAATTTTTCCAGCACCGCGAGGTAATCTTCATCGGAAAATTGCAGCGCGGTGCCGGCGGCGGTAACGGCAAACGCGGCATTGCTTTCAATGGCCCGCCGCATTTCGATAAAAGCCTCGTCCGTCCGGCCTTCGCGCAGCAGCACGTTGCCCAATGCCCAATGCACCTGCGCATAATCAGGCGCCAGCGCCAGGGCGTGCCGCAAAGCTTTCTCCGCGCCGGGGGTATCGCCGCTGTGTTCGCGGGCGCGCGCCAGCGGCAGCCAGTAACGGTAATCCGAGGGGGAAAGGGCGGCGGCCCGTTCATAGGCCTGAGCGGCAGCCAAAGTATCTTCGGGAAGAAAACCTTTTTCGTATAACGCCGCGAGGGCATAGTGGGTTTGCGGATCGTCGGGCGCCCAGGCGGCGGCCAGTTTGGCGATCTCTTTATCTTCTACCCGCATCGCCGCCGAATCAGCCACGCACCAGCGCAGCACGACGACGAGCGCCGCCAGCAGGATCACCGCGAAAAGCAGGACAAGAATTCGACCGGGTAAAGTTTTTAATTCAAAAGATATTTGAGACGGCATCAGGGTTCGTTACCGGCGATTATTCGTAAGTCATTTTTAGCCACTAATTACACAAATAACACGAATTAAAGATTATTTACGCTATTCGAGAAAATCGTCCAGAACTTCGATCTTCAGCTGGGCGCGCATCAAATTTACTTCGGCGCTGCGGCACATCTCTTTTATTTTTTCCAGCCGCTGCGGATCGACCTGGCGAAAAGACAGCAGCACATCCTGGATCCGATTCTGCCGGCATATCTCAAGGAGAGAACCGTTGCCGCCGAAGACGGGCAGCCCGTGTATGACCTTGTCTTTTTTGAACGGATCGTCATCGACAAAACCAACCGGCGTGTATTTCCAGTCAGAATTATTTTTCAGTTCGCGCAAGACCAGTTCGCCGCCGTCGCCCGCACCATAGATCAAAACGCGGCGTCCGTCTTCTCTTACCGGCGAAGGCAAGAGTTGGCGGAGCAAACGAAAGGCCAGGCGGCTGGTGCTGACCGCAGCCATCAGCAGGAATGCGTCGAGGACAAATAACATACGGGAAAATCCCGAAAAGCGATAGATCAGCAAGATCGCTAAGATGCTCAGAATCGAACCGAGCGCGACGCCTTTACCGAAGGTGACCACGTCTTTAATGCTGGTGTAGCGCCAGATCCCGCGGTAGACGCCGACCACCAGAAAAGCGACCAGCTTTAAAATTATCAGGATCGGCAGAGACTTGAGAAACAGGTCCCAATCCGAAGTGTCCTCAAACCGCGGGAATAAGATGACGTAAGAATAATAGTAAGCCAGCGCGATCAGAAAACCGTCGAGAAGCACTTCAAAAACGCGGCGTTTATGCGAAAGGTTAACCAGAAAGCCGAACGCAACGCGTTTTTCCGTTACCAGGTCTTCCTGCTCGGACTCATAGACCTTTACCTTTGCCAGGTAAACTCCGATCAGCGCCAGAATTAATGTGAACAGAGCGATCAACCCGAGGCTCTGCGCGGGGCTTAGTTCGCGTACCAGGTAGGCCAGCCCGCCGGAAAAAACCGCCAGCCCGTACAAGAGCAGTACCGCCGAGCGCTCGTCCAATCCCAGCGCCACCAGCCGGTGCGAGGTGTGGTCGCGGCCTCCCTGTGAGGCCGGCTGTCCCCGCATCTTTCGCAGGATGGTGACAAAGGCCGTGTCAAAGATCGGCACGAACAGCGTCAAAACAGGCACCGCTAAAACTGCGAGTATACTGCGCGAACGCCCGCCGAACTGGCTCAGCAATACCGTGCTCGCGAGAAAGAAACCGATGAACATCGAACCGCAGTCGCCCATAAAGATCGAAGCGGGGTTGAAATTGAAGATGAGAAATCCGAGCAGCGCGCCGATAAAGGCTGAAACCAGGATGAGTTCAAAGGTTTGCCCGTTGAGATAAAGCACCACCCCCAACGCCAGGGCGGCAATGGCCGCTATACCCGCCGCAAGGCCGTCCATATTGTCTAGCAGGTTGAGCGCATTTGTGAGGCCGATCAGCCAAAAGACCGTGATACAGATATTTGCCACCTGCGAACCGGTCCACTGCAGGACCAGGCCGTAGCCAACCACTATGACCGCGCCGATAACTTGCCCGATCAATTTTTGATACGGTTTTATGTGCAGCAGGTCATCGACCAACCCCACCAGAAACAGGAAAGAACTGCCGGCCAGGATCACCAGCAATTCATTGGTTGGCGGCCAGAGAAAGAAAATGCTGGCGGAGACCGTGGCCAGGTAAATGGCGACACCGCCCATCATCGCGGTCGGTTTTTTATGCCAGCGGTCGAGCTTGGGCTTAGCGATGAAGTTATACTTTCGGGCAAACCAGCGAACGAGCAAAGTCAGGGCGATAGCCAGAAAGAGGCTTGTCGCCGCAACTATGGAAGGGTTTGCAGAAATTTGCAGCATAGATGTCCCGCGAAAAGTAGAAGAGGCGATATTTTAACCAAATCGCCGACAGTTTAACAAGAACTCAGAACTTTTTTAGGTTTAGCGTTATACCAACTCCCGATAAAGTCTCTGTAAATCCTCAACCAGCCTTGTTTTATCGTATTTTACCACGGTATAGGAATTACCGCTTTCACCCAGCTTTTCCCGTAATTTTTCGTTTTCCGCCAAATGGAGCAACCCGTTTAAGAGGCCTTCGGCGGAACCCGAGCGGACCAGAACGGCGCGTTCGCAGACCTTAAAGCCACCGGTTTCATGGGCGGTTTCCGACACAATTTCGCCGGCCAGGTCTACCACCCCGCCGACGGCGGTGGCGATCACCGCCCTGCCGCAGAACATCGCTTCGATCAGCGAAAGCGGCGTGCCTTCATTGAGGGAAGTTAAAGCCACGATGTCCGATCCGGGGTAGAAAACTTCAGGGTCGGCGCGGTGGCCGAGAAAAGTAACCACTTCCGACATGCCCGATCGCTCGACAGTGCTTTGAAGTTCTTCGCGCAGCTCGCCGTCGCCGATGATCATAAATTTTAATTTTGGCAGCTTTGGCGGGCCGTCTTTTGCGCTTTCGTGATAGAGCCTGGCGGCCTCCAGCAAAAGCGGAACATTTTTGATCGCCGTCAGCCGCCCGACAAAACTGACCACGATCTCATCGTCTTTCGCGCCGATCTCTTTACGAAAAGCCTCGCGGTTTGCTTTCGGGTCTCCAAACGCTTCGAAATCGATCCCCAGCGGGATAACTTCAAACTGTTTCTTTTTACCGATACCGAATTTTCCCCGGATCTCTTCCAGCTGCTGGTTTGATATGACGACGATCTTGTCGGTCGCAAAGCGGGCGAGAAATTTTTCTATCAGCAAAAAAACACACGTCTTCCACTTGCCGTAATAACTGTGAAAAATGTGGCCGTGAAAAGTATGAACGACCTTTACCCGCCGCGGTCTGCCCACGAGAGTTTTCCAGGTCAGCCACCGGTACAGGAAGCCCGCGCCGCGGCCGATGACGCCCGCCTTTGCCGTGTGAGTATGGATCACGTCGGGCTTTTCCTGTTTTATCAACCGGTAAACTTTGTAGAGAGAAGAGGCGTCTTTAAGCGAGAGCTCGCGGCTCATTTCCGGAAGGTGTATCGGGGCCACTCCATTTTCGCGGGCGAAATAGCTCATATCTTCTTCGCCGCCGGGAACGGTCCCTGCGACCAGGATCGAGCTGAATTCTTCGTCTTGTAGTTCTTTTGTGAGCCAAACGACGTGGCGCGCCGGGCCGCCGACATTGAGCCGCGCGATGATGCGAAAGATTTTCATCCGGATGATCTAAACAGCAGCCGGCGGAATCGCGGGCGGCACCGGTTATTCACCGAAGCGGCTGGCGATTGTACGATAGTGCAGGGATATCGCTGCCGGCTGCTGAACTGTTAATAGAGTTAGAGAGTTTATAGAGTACGTGGAGTTATAGAGCAGGGAGTCTCTCAAACTTTACTCCCCAGGCTCACTACTCTTCATACTCTTTACTCTCCGGACTCTATTAAACTCTCTAAAACAAAGATCGTATCCGGGTCATCTTCGTGCCGGATCTCATCTATGGGCTGACTTTTTCCTTCGCCCATATACAAACGGTTAGGACAATTTATCACAACGCCTTTTTGTGTGTCACTGACGTTTTTATAAGTATGG
The DNA here is from genome assembly GCA_963766895.1 of uncultured Acidobacteriota bacterium. Taxonomy (GTDB): domain Bacteria; phylum Acidobacteriota; class Blastocatellia; order Pyrinomonadales; family Pyrinomonadaceae; genus DASYKT01. The sequence goes on along the minus strand of CAVYCB010000002.1, from coordinate 44,360 downwards.
ACCACGCCTTTCGGTACGATCACCGCCTGCGGGTTATCTTCACCGACGGTCATTATCATCCGGTGATTGTAGGTCGGCGAGTCGGCGCGATTGTCCCACATCCCAAACTGAAAATTTCCCGGCCCGATAAAGCAGAAAAGGTCGGCCTGGTCGACGTGCTCATGCGGGCCGCGCTGTACGCCCGGTTCGGTGACCGAAATATAGGCCATCGCCGGATAAAATTCTTCTGCTATCTCATCGTGACGAAACAGTTCAGACAGCCAGCCGCGGTCATCGTAGAATTTTTTTAAAGGATAAACAACCACGTCTTTAATGTCCCCATCAGTGAAATTCATAAAAAGTCTGTCAAGTTTTTAGCCGCGCAGCGGCTTTTTGATCATAGCCGTGGGTTTTAACCCACGGGAGCATAAAATAATAACCGTGTCGCGTCAGCGACAAATGAGTATCATAGACGCGCAAAAATTTACTATTTTCAGCCGTCGCTGACGCGACTTACATTTGCGTCCTATTTTACCGTGGGTTAAAACCCACGGCTACATTCACCGTACCGCTATGCGGTAAGAGCCGACTCGACAGACTCATTAGACCCGCCAGACAAGTTATTTGCGCCGCTCTCCGCCACAAGGTTCGAAGCTCTCAATAAACTTTCAAAAGTCCCGGCGTCGGTCCACCAGCCGTCGAGTTCGCTCCAGGTCATCTCGCCGCGATCGATGTAGATGTTGTTAACATCGGTTATTTCCAGTTCGCCGCGGGCGGAAGGTTCCAGGCTGCGGATCGCTTCAAAAACGGTACCGTCGTAAAAATAGATGCCGATCACGGCCAGATCGGATTTCGGCTCCGAAGGTTTTTCTTCGATACGGGTCACGCGGTCGCCGTCTAAGACAGGCACGCCAAAACGCTGCGGGTCGGGCACTTTTTTCAATAATATTTTGGCGCCTTTTCCCTGGCGGCGGTAATCGTCCGCTGCCTGTCGAATATTGTTTTCGATGATGTTATCGCCCAGAACGACGCAGATCGGTTCTTCGTCGGCAAAATGCTCGACCAGCGAAAGAGCATCGGCGATGCCGCCTTCGCCTTCCTGGTAAGTGTAATTCAAATGTTTCAGCCCGAATTCTTTTCCGTTGCCCAGAAGTTTCAGAAAGTCACCGGCGGAGTTGCCGCCCGTTACGATCATGATATCGTCAATACCCGCATTTATCAGCGCCCGGATGGGGTAATAGATCATCGGCAGGTCGTGGACCGGCAGTAAATGCTTATTTGTGATCTTTGTCAGCGGATAAAGCCTCGAACCCAATCCGCCTGCCAATACTACGCCCTTCATAATTGCCTATCGATCCCTTTTTTTGAAAGTAATGTTATCACGATAACGCCGCAGCCGCCTTTTCGGGCCTTAAGCGCTGTTTCAACGAGTGGGCGGCCCACCAGAATCCGCCGGCTGCCAAAACGGTCAGATACGGCTCGATATAAGGCATGCGGTAACGGATCATCGAGAAAATGATCACATGCAGCCCCGTGCTGGCCAAAAAGAACCAGAGGATGAATGCCGCGTTAAACCGGCCGTCCTTTTTCTTAAATAAAACCACACCGCCGATAAGAGCAAAGATATACAAGACGGAAAAGAATACTAAAGAAATATAAACCTGATAGGTGGGATAGGCGTTCGGCAGCAAATAAGGACGCCAATAATCCCAGAGTTTATGCGCGAAAAGCGTTGCCGTTCTCGACGGGTCTTCGGTCAGGAATCTGAAGGCGCCATCGCGCCAGAGTTTCTCGCGGTCTTTCAGTTTTAGCGAATAGTAGCCGTTCGTACGCTCAAATTCATCGATCTGGTTTTGCATCAATCCCGGTTTGCCCAGATCGTTGGTCATATATTTCATGTGCCGGCTAAAAGTTTCCGGGGTATTCGTGCTGCCGTCGTAAAACTTCATGAGTTCGGGGTGGTTGCCGAACCAGATATTAAATCCCCCCGCATCATTTATCACGATAAACTCACCGGTTTGCCGGTAGTTGTCCAAGGTCCACGGCGCGAGCGCTAAAGCCAGGCCCAGCGCGGCGACAACCGGACGGAGAAATGCACGGCCTAAGCCGAGTTTTTTTATACTCAGCAGGAAAACGAAACCAAACATCGCCAACGCTATCGGCCATGCCGAAGGCCGGCAGAGCGCTCCCAGCCCCCAGGCAATACCGGTGAGAAAAAAAAGTGACAGCTTTCCCGTGCGGTGAGATCTGAGCAGTAAAATAACTCCGCAAACCACGAGCAGCGTATGTAAAGGCTCGGTCTGAATATCGGAGACCTGCAGGGCGACAAAAGGATTAAAGCAGTAGGCCAGGCCGGCCAGGAAAGCGACCCACATATTGCCAAAGAGCATCAGCGCCAAGCGGAAAAGCAATACCGAGGTGATCGCGAGCAAAACACACTGGGCCAGTTTCACTGCCAGAATGGATTGGGGGAAAACCAACCAGACGCTGTAAATAAAAAAAGGATAAAGCGGCGCGCGGAAAAAGGGGAAAGTGCCCTGTTCACGAGAATAAATATTTTCCGTAAGCAGTTTGCCCGCCAGGCGAAGATAATCGGCGGAATCTCCAAAGGAATATTTTTCGGGCCCGGTCAGGAAAACCACCGCTGTCATTACCGCGATCCCGGTCAAAAAAATGATCAGCTGACAGGTTACCGGCGTGAAAAATCTTTTTTGGTCGGGCTGCATACTGATAGCTCACTTTGTTCCGATAAAAAATAATTTGCCCAGTGTTTTTGAAGAATAGGTTTCGGTAAAATATTTATGCAGGAGCGCCAGAACCTGATCGCTTTTTCCCAGCCACTGAAAATAGGTGGTCGCCTCGTAATGCGTCATTACGGCAAACGCATCGAATTTACCCGACACTCTTTTTATCAAATCTCTCTCACTCAGAAAATGTATCAGCGACAGAAAAGGCGTAGGCCAGGGTTCGACGAGGATAAATTTTCCGCCCGGCCGCAAGATCCGGTGAACTTCGGAAAGCGTCTGGTCGAGGTCGTCAGGAATTGCCGGCAGATGGTGCAGCCCGCCCTGCACAATAACAATGTCGCGGCTTTCGGTTTCCAGCGGCATCTGCCGGCAATCGGCTTCATACAGTTTCGCCGGGCCCGCGTAAAGCGCCAGCAGCTCGGCTGAAATATCCACGCCTTCCAAGTTCGTAAATCCCAAACTCTCAAGCGCGCACAGGCCGTTTCCGCGGCCGCAAAAAATATCCACGATTTGCGTATCGCGTTTCCATTCATGCTGCCCGAGTTTTTTCAGCCTTCCGACAAATTTCTTTATTTCTTCATCGGGAGTTTCAAAACGGGTGTACGCCTCTTCCCAGGCAGACTGGATCTCGCGGTCCGTCAGGGCGTTTTTATCTAATAATTTGGTCGGTGATCTCACGTCAGTTTATATTTCAGCCTTCTTAGCGATCATCTGGATATTCGAAGTCGAAAAACCAAGTTTTGCCCGCAGAATGTCCCACCCGGTGAAAAAAGCAAGTAAAGGAATATTGCGAAATGGATCAAAGAATTTCGCAAACCCCGGCCATCCGAATCTGTCCAACACGATGTGGTGCAGAGAGTAGATCCAGAAAGAGTGGGCGGGCAAATAATTAAATTCCATTATTTCCAGTCCGCTTCCCGTCGCCAGAAGCGTAAGCGATCTTTTGTTAAATAAATTCCAGTGGCGCGGAAAATGATAACCGCCCCAATATTTTTTTCGAAAGAGACGCGTGTCCAGGCTCTGCGTATTTGGAGTTTCAATGATCAGAACGCCGCCCGGACGCAGCAGTTTCGCCATCGTTTTTAACATTTCGCCCGGCGCTTCGACGTGTTCCAAAACCTGCAGGGAAACGATCAGATCGAATGAATTTTTTGGCAGCGCTTCTTCGGCATCTTCTATCCGGCCGGCAAAACCTTTAAAACCGTCGGCGTTCAGTTTAGATATTATCTTTTCGTCCATTTCCACGCCGTAAAGCTGATCGGCCGGCACGCCGGAGCTATGGAGCATTCGCAGGTATCGCCCGTCACCGCAGCCGACGTCCAGAAATACGGGTTTATCCGCCGACACATACTTAAGCCAGGTCTGGGTTTTCTTTTTATCGAGATAATTTTTTGCTTTGATCGCGAGCGGATGGACCGTTTCCGAATAATTGTAGGCGTAATAATTCGACGGATAGATAACGGACAATTCTTCTTTGACCGGGCGCGGATTAAGGTACCAGTTTTCGCAATTCGTGCATTCGACGATATTGAATACGTCAGCGGTGGTCCCGTATTCATAGTCTTTCCCGACTGTCACGGGAGCGGTGTCGCCGCTTCTGCAAACGCCGCAAGAAACTTCTTCCATTTTTAAAGTCGCTTCAGGCATTTTCAGAGGTTCTTTGGGGTTCAGACGTTCTTACCGGTTCGGCTGTTCTGACAGGCGCAGACGATCTGACAGGCAGGCTTCTTAACACTTGAGATAAAAAGCTGAGGTAGCTGCCGCGCACGGTCACTTCCGGGATCTCTTTTACGACCTTATGCACCGTCGGCAGGTTGTAATAGGGAATGCCCACCCACAGATGGTGTTCGGCATGGTAGTTCATATTATGCGGCGAGAAAAACAGCCGCTCCAGCGGATTGGAACCAAAGGTGACCAGGCGGTCGGCATCGGTTTCGTCGCTGGCAAGATCGATGATCGCATGATCGCAAAAAGCACGGATCTCATCCGGCAGGAATACCAGAAAATAAATGGGCGCGATCCATAACAGCGGATAAGCCCACCAGATCCCGCTCATCCAAAAAGCGAACACAATCGCCAATTGCCAGATCATTACCGGAATGCGCGCGATAATGTAATCTTTCAACGCACTTTTTTCGGCCTCAGCTTTTTCAGCTGCCGGCGATGCTTTCCTGCCGAACGGCGAAACTTTCAGCACGGTTTTGCCAAAGGTCGCCAGGCCCGAACAGAACAGCAAAAATTTAGCGGGGGAATTTTTATTGTCGATGATGTGTATGTAGCGGTCGGGATCCTGCCCGGTCCCGAGCAGCTGGTGGTGATTTAGATGATTGCGCTGGCCATCGGCAAAATCCATGAACATCGGCGAATAGATCAGCCAGCGCGCCATAAAATTGTTTCGCTCGCGATCGGTAGAAAGATTGCCGTGCAGCGCGTCGTGGCCCAGGATAAACAGCCGGTACTGGCTGCAGCCGATCACGATAAAAGCCGGAATGAAACTCCACCAGGTCCCGAAATATGCGAAAAAGATGAACGCGCCGGTTATCAGCGACCAGTCCACGACCAGGTCCAGCCCGACGCGGTACGCGGAAGGCCTCATCCACTCCTGGACCTGCTCTTTCTTAAAGTCTTTCCGGATCTGCCGTTGGACATCGATCAGGCTTGGTTTATCGCTCATAAAGCTATTTTCGTTTCATCCCCAAAATACTGACAAAAAATCCAAAGAGGATGGTTTGAAAGCCCAGTACGACGAGCGTGGCGCCGGGAATGACCAGGCGCATAGTGTCGGCATAATTCAACGCGCCGAAATTTGCCAAACGCCAGTCGTTGATCGCGATGATCAATAGTATCAAACCGAAAAGCAGGGCTATCGCGGCGATGAATAATCCGCGTTCCAGATCGATGATCTTAAAAAATCTGTTCATCTTCGGATCTTCCGGCATCAACCCTTCATTGATCGCAAAGGTCTTGGTCATGATGGCGAACAAGGCGGATTGATAACCGCAAATAATGAACATGCTGCCAAACAACAAGGTATGGATATCAAAGCCAATACCGCCGATCCGCAGATTAGGAAGCGCTATCGCGTAGCTTACAAAACCAAGCAGGATCAGAAACAGTCCCGGGATCAGGAACAGCCACCGCGGGCTATACATCAGAAAAAATCTAAGCGTGCGCCAGCCGTCACGAAAGGTCTTTAAGTGGGGAGCGTGGCTTTTACGGCCATCGGGATGCAGGGTGATCGGCACTTCGGCGATCTTCGCCTTGTAAAGGCTAGATTTGATGATCATCTCCGTGGCAAATTCCATCCCGGTACAGCGCTGGTTCAAGCTGTTGTAATGTTCCTTGGTGAAGCCGCGCAGCCCGCAATACACATCGTTGATCGGAGCACGAAACCACGACTTGACCATCATGGAAAACATCGGGTTTCCCCACCAGCGATGGAGGAACGGCATCGCGCCGGGAAGAACGCGGCCCCCGCCTTTGGGCAGCCGGCATCCCTGGACAAGGTCATAACCCTCGTTTAGTTTTTCGACGAATTTGGGTATTTCCAGCCAGTCATAACTGTCATCGGCGTCACCCATCATCACAAATTTGCCGCCGGCGGCCTCGATCCCGCCCATCAGCGCGTTGCCGTAGCCCTTTTCTTCCACGTGGACCACGCGGGCATCCAATTCTTCGGCTATCCGGATGGAGCCGTCGACACTTCCGTTATCGGCAATGATGATCTCGCCCGAAACACCGCTTTCTTTTATTCCGCGCCTGGCCTTGTCGATGCAGACCGCGAGTGTGTCCGCCTCATTCAAACAGGGCATGACGACCGAAAGAACGGGCGCCGGCAACGGAGATGGCGGCGGAGCAAAGACTGGCTTTGCCTCAAACTTTTCACTAACTAAGTTTGCGGTCATTTGAAAAAACTTATTCCTTAACCGGTATTTTAATCGATGAATCTCTGGAACCACAATTCCAGCATCAACAGCGTCCAGATCGGAAAATTAAGGTCTTCCTTACCGGAAACGTGACGTTCGACCACGGTTTTAACGACTTCAGGTTTAAAAATACCACGATTCAGCGATTTTTCGGAAAGCAGAACTTCGTGTAGAAAGCCCTTCATTTCATTGCGCAGCCAACGGCCGACCGGTACGCCAAACCCCATTTTGCGCCGGTAAATGACTTCGTCAGGTACGAGCTTGGCGGCGATCTTTTTTAGCAGAGTTTTGGTGTCTAAACCTTTAACCTTAATGTTTTCAGGCAGTTTAGCCGCAAATTCGATCAATTTATGGTCGAGAAAAGGCGAGCGCGCTTCGAGCGAGACCGCCATTGAAGCAATATCCACCTTAACCAGCAGGTCATTGGGCAGGTAGGTTTGCTGGTCCGTCATAAGCGAGGCATCGAGCACGCCCATGCCGTTCGCGCGGTCAAACCATTGATCGATTATTTGGCGAGAATGAAAACCGGAGACGATATTTTTGAATTCCTCGGTGTAAAGCTCGTCTTTTAATTCGGGGCTGATGCCGGACACCCAGTTCAAATAGCGGGTAGTTTTCGGCAGCGCGGCGGCTTTGACAAAGCGTTTGGCTGAGCGCAGGCGGTTGCGCGAGCCTTGCGGCGCCGGCATCATGCTGAGAGGAAATTCGACAAAGGGTTTGCGTAAAAATGCCGGAAACTTTTGGTAGCGTTCCGCCAGCCGCATTGCCGCGTAACGTTCGTAGCCGGCGAAAGACTCATCGCCGCCATCGCCGTTTAACGCGACGGTCACGTGCTTGCGGGTTTCCTTTGAAACGTAGTAGGTCGGAATGGCGGATGAATCCGCGTAAGGCTCGCCGTAATGCTCCACCAGTGTTGGGAGCACTTCCATCGCGTTAGGTTTGACGATGAATTCGTGATACTCGGCGCCCACGTGATCCGCTACTTTTTTCGCGTATTTGAGCTCGCTAAAATCCTGCTCTTCAAAACCGATCGAGAATGTCTTGACCGGACGGGAACTTTCCTGCGCCATCAGCGCGACCACTGCCGACGAATCAACTCCGCCGGAGAGAAAAGCTCCGAGCGGCACTTCGGCGATCATTCGCAGTCGGACCGATTCGCGTAAGATTCGCAGCACTTCGTCCTGCGCTTCACCTTCGGAAATGTCCAGCTTTTCGGAAAAATCCGGCAGCCAATAGCGTTTGGTTTCTATCTCGCCGTTTTTCCAGCGCAGCCAATGCCCGGGCTCGAGTTTGCGAATAGCCTTATACGCCGTCAGCGGGGCCGGGACGCAAATGTAGCTTAAATAATGATGGATCGCTTCGAAATCGATCTCGCGCGAGATGGACGGGTGTTTCAACAGGGCCTGAAATTCCGAGCCGAAGATAAGATCGCCGTTCGGCTGATATGAGTAAAGCAGCGGCTTTTTGCCGATCCGGTCGCGAGCCAGAAAAAGCGACTTGTCGCGCGTATCCCAGATCGCAAAAGCAAACATCCCGCGCAGATATTGCAAACAATCGGGCCCATGACGGTCGTAAAGCTGCAGCACCACTTCGGTGTCGCTTTTGGTATAAAGCTCGACACCTTCTTTGATCAGGCCTTCCCTTAATTCCTGGTAGTTATAGATCTCGCCGTTAAAGATCAACCACGCCGTTTTGTCTGAATTATGGATCGGCTGCTTGCCGCTGGCGAGATCGATGATAGAGAGGCGGCGCATCGCCAGCCCCACATTTTCGTTGACGTAAAACCCATCTTCATCAGGCCCCCGATGAATGATGGCGGTGTTCATTTTTTCCAGCAGCGCGGAATCGACCGCCCTGCCGTCTGCGTTAATAAATCCTACAATTCCGCACATCTATTTTTCGTCAGGTTCCTTTTCGCCCTTTGGAAGAATCTCTTTAGGATCTTCATCCCTCGTTTCGTAGTGATGAAGTCTCCTTTTTTTCGCATTCTTAAGGAGTTTATTATTTTCCCGCCGTTCCAGTGTCAATGTCCAACCCACGGCAATGAACATGAATAGAAAAACCTGGATCTGCGCCCGCTGGCGGTATGCCGTGCCGACATTTCCTTGAAATATCGAATAACCCAGCGTCAGCATTAACGAAAAAAGAAGAATGGGAATGGCCGTGCGGAGCTTGGTCTTCAAGGTGAACCAGAGGCCGCTCAGCAAGATCGGGATACACGCCCACCAAAGAAGCATTTCGGGCAGCGTAATGGCCTGCCGGATATTGGATATTTCCCAGGGAAACGGGGCCAGCATAAGATAGGTAAAGCCGGTGGGTATTGCCGCCAGGGCGCCCATCGGGGTCGAGACGTTTAGGTCTTCGCCGAATCCCGAGTTAGACCGGGAGTAATCCGAGCGGCTGGCCTGAACGCGCTCGAGCGACCCGTATTTTTCCAGGCTGGTGCCGGCACTTTGCAAGGCGCCGACATATGCCAAGACTCCGCCTATGATCACCAGCGAAACGAATCCGCGAATTATCGACTTGGTCGAACTGCTGGTGCCGATAATAAAACTCCCCGCCACGGCGACGCCCACGATGTAAAAAATATAAAAGCGAAAAGCCAGTATCCCGAAAAGAGAAAGCGCCAGCAGCCCTATCCCAAAATAGTTGAATTTCTTCTGCAGCCTGAGGATCATCGTCATCGCCAATACCAGCAAAAAAATGATGATGCCGTCTTTTAACAATTGAGACGACCAGACGATAAAAGCCGGGAAAAGCGCAACGAGAATAGCCGAGATCTTGCTTACCCGCTGATTGTGATAGATCTCAGAAGCGCAGGTATAGACCATCGGCGCGGTGGCGGCCCCTATTACGGAGCAAAAGAATTGGCCGGCGAGCATATTTCTACCGCAAACCAGGTAAATAGAGCCGATGATATAATTCATCCCCCATCCGGGCTGTGCAGTACTCATCGCCGCCATGCTTTCGGGATCCGTGCCGGGGGTTGCGCCGGTCCAGATCTGCGTCAACCGGTTTGCCATCTCGTCGTATAAAAATGCGTCTTCCCCAAAAAATCCCTGCAGCTTAAAAACATACGAGACCGTGGCAAACAGCAGGCGGATCAAAAGGGCAATAAGAAATATGTTTATCAGGAAATGTTTTTCGTCGGCATTTTGGCGAATGACAAGAATTACTACGGTGCTAAAAACCACGACCAGCAAGACCCCGACCACGCCTTCAGGAAAAGCGGCGGCCATAATTGCAATAGCCGCGATAAAACATAAGATCGGCAGGGTCTTATTCATATGTGATCAGGCAAACCTCAAGAGGCGGTTTAATGCACCAGTTTGTGCGCGGCCAGTTCTGTTTTGGCGGCTTCGACATGATCGACGGCTTCCTGGTTCTTAACCCAATCCAGCAGCGCCGCGAGGCCTTCTTCCAGGCCCACTTTCGGTTGGTAGTTTAACAAATCTTTGGCTTTTGAAATATCCGCCACACAGTGCCGGATATCGCCTTCGCGATATTTGCCGACCATCTCCGGCTCGATATTTTTACCCAAACCTTTGGCCAGCGCACCGGCTATATCGCGGACCGAGATAGAGCGGCCCGTTCCGACGTTAATGGCTTCGTAATCGCCTTTATTTGTTTCGAGCGCCAGCAGGTTGGCCTGGACGATATCGCTAACATGAACAAAGTCGCGGGTTTGTCCCCCGTCCTCAAAGATCAGCGGGCGCTGGTCGTTAAGCAGGCGGGAAGAAAAGATCGCGCAAACACCCGTGTAGGGATTTGATAACGCCTGCCGCGTGCCATAAACATTAAAATAGCGAAAGGCAACGGCCGGGATCTTATAGGCGCGGCCGACGATCAGGCAATATTGTTCCTGGTCCTGCTTGGATACGGCATAGACCGAAGTAGGAAAGAGCGGCTTGTCTTCCGCGGTCCCGATCGGACGCAGTTCGCTGCCGCACGCCTGACAGGAAAATTCCCACTGGTGCGAAGCCAGGCTTTCATTCGGCCGAATGTATGGAAAAACCTTCTTACCGCAGGGCTCACAGAAATAAGCACCCTCACCATAGATCGACATCGAAGAAGCCACCACCAATTTTTTGAACTGGCCCGGGGTTTTTATCATTTCCTCGAGCAGAACGGCCGTTCCCATATCGTTCGCTTTTACATAGCGCGTGATCTCGTACATCGATTGGCCGACGCCGACCTCAGCGGCTTTGTGATAGACCACCTCGATCCCTTCCAAAGCTTTCGCGACTACGCCTGGGTCGCAGATATCACCCTTGATAAATTCGGCTTCCTTGTTGAGGTGCTCCGGCACTTTATCCCCGTGCACCTGCGGCACCAAAGAATCAAGTATGCGTACCTGATGCCCGGCTTCTACCAGGGCATCTACCAAATGTGAGCCGATAAAACCGGCGCCGCCTGTTACCAATATTTTGTGTCTAGTCATCTTATAAAAGTTGTTTCCCTAAGCGGCTTTGCCTAATGAAGCCGGTTTTTATTAGCCACTAATTACAAATTTTATTCGTGTCATTCGTGGTCGCATCCGTAATCTCCTTAAGAGATAAGTGCCTTCATCGGCCGGATATCCAATTCGCCTTTTTGTCTCAGGGAATCCGCATGTTCGAGTATCTCTCTTAGGCCCGCAAACATCCTGTCCGGTTCATCGGCCATATTTGTCGGGTGAAACCACAGGTGAAAGATCTTTTTTTGCGCCGCGGCCGCGTCCAGGCCTTTGATCGCCCGCTTCGTTCTTCGCCCGATCGAGATATGACGGCGCAGCCCATGGGCCGGAAAATACATCGCCGAACCCGGGATATTCCACAAACCTTTTTCGTCGCGCTCAGGCAAAACCACCGGCGGCGCGGCCGCGCGTAATACATCCAACAGCCGCATCGCTCGCCGGACCTGGTGCGGATAGGACATATTTTCAAACCAATTCGGCTCGGTGCCGCGATAGCAGGTAAAGCCAAACTCGCTCAGCAGGCCGAGGTGCCCGATCTCATTACGCGGAAAGACAAACGAGCTCATCTCGATCCCCATTTCTTCCGCCAATCTTACGCATTCCTTTAGTTCACTGCGCGCTGCCTCCGCCGAGCAGCCGGCATCGCCAAAAATAACATGCGAGAACGAATGGGAACCTATCTCCTGTGCGACACGGCAATCCCGTATCTGTTTTACCAGGTCGCGGCCGTAAAAGATCGGCGCTGCTTCCACGGTGCTGCAGGGATCGTTTGTGAACCAATCTTCGGGGTGCCACGCGTGGTGCGCGCGAACTATTTCCGGGTGTTTTCGCCCGCTTTCCGGCGCACATTTATCCAGAAACAAATGACCCAGAATGCACCAGGTCGCCGAAACATCGAATTCGATAAAGAGGTCTAACAGCCTGCCGATAACTACTTCGCGTTCGCGCCGATAAAGCTCGCTCCATTTTTCCGGGCCGATAACATCGACCGTGCCCCAGGCCAGTTCCAGATCCAGGCTGATGGTGAACATGCCGCGGTCAAACGTTTTTAACTCCTTCATAGTAAGTATAGGCTATTGCGGCCATTACGGCTTGATAGCTTTAACCAGGAACATATTCGAGAAATGTTTGAGCACCGGCAGATCGACGGTCCTTTTATCGATCTGTTCCCAAATTTTTAAGAGCGGCGGGACCACGGCGGGCACGATACGCTCAACCCAAACCATCGAACCGCCATAGACGCCGTGTACTTCGACACCTGTAAAACCAGCTCCGCTAAATTCCCGGGTCAATTTTCCCGACGAGTGAAAAAATTGTTTGAGATGGGTCAGGTTTCCCACCTGCGCCGAGGCCGTGATCTTATTCACCAGCGGGTATAAATTAGCCTGGAGCGGGGGCGCCGCGGTCACAAGCGCCGTTCCGCCCGGTTTTAATACCCGGAAGATCTCGCTTACGCATGATCCGATATCAGGCAAATAACGCAAAACTTCGATGCAGACAAGATAGTCGAAAGAAGCATCGGGCAGCGGCACATCGGTTACGTCACCCTGATGAAATTCGATCTGCGGATTGATGGCCCGCGCCTGTTCCAGCATTTCTTCCGACCCGTCGACACCGGTCAGCTCAAATCCGCGCTCGCGGTATTTTGCCAGGTGATAGCCCGTCCCGCATCCCAGGTCGAGCATCTTTAAACCATCTCCCCGCTCGGGGATAAATTTGTCCAGCCACCCGTCCAGCAAATACCGGCTGTATTTAAAACAATTCTGATAAGGGTCTTCGGCGATGGTCGAATAGCGCTCGGCAAACAGGCCGGCCTGTTCCGAATGTGTTTCCACGGCGAGTTGTTTCTGCTGATCTTCCGATACTGTCATCGTTTTTTGTTTCGGAGGGCGCCTTCATACACCCCGTCAAATATCTCGGCTATCTTGGGCATCTGGGTTTCCAGGGAATAGCCTTCGACCGCTGTTTTTCTTGCCGCGCGGCCCATTTTTTCGCGCAGCTCGCGGTTCTCGATCAAGAGGCTTAACCGGTCAAACCATTCCTTTTCGGTTTCTACTAAAAATCCATTGACACCATCCTGGATGATCTCCGTATTGGAACCCATCCTGCGTGCCACGACCGGCAGGCCGGCCGCCATATACTGCACCGTTTTAAGAAAAAATTTCCAGGGATTCCAGCGGAGATCAAGCAAGGGCACCAGCCCGATGTCGCAATCCTGAAGATTTGAGATCTCCACATCCGGCGACCACTTGCGAAAATCTACTTTCACACCTTCGACCACCGGCTCTTCGTTCGCGATCAGGCGCAGCGGAACATCGTATTTCGCCTGCAGATCGTGCAGCGGTTTGGCAATGGTGGCGAGATTTCTGACCGTTCCGATACTGCCCGTCCAGACGATCTTTGCCGGTCCGCCGTTCTTTGATCCAGCCGGGCAAAATTCATTCGTGTCCACAAAATTAGGTACGACCGAGATCGACGAATTATACCTTCGCGCATAGTCAGCCATCAAATTATTTATCGAGATGATATGGTCGGCCATGCGAAAGAACGAATGCGTCTTGCGTGAAAACTTCAGCAGGCTGAACCAGCTGTTGACCGGGCTCCGGTAGGGCAGAAAGACCGGGTCGTCAATGTCATAGACAATAGGTACTTTCAATCGCCGGGCAAGGCGCTCGATGACCGAAGGGCCGACCAGGGCCGCTTCGCGGTAGATGAGCAAAATATCGCATTCCGGTTTATTCCAAACATTGCGCAATTGACCGCGATAGCTCGATATCAGCCCGGAAACTTTTTTCAAATAGTTACCCTTGGTGTAAAGAACTTTATCCAGCTCATCCGTTTCAAACGGGTAGAAATCCACCGTCCAGCCGTAATCCGGCAGATGTTTCGACCATGCTTCTATTCTAAATCTCTGTCCGGGGGATTTGCCGAGTTTGTTGGGCACCAGAGCGGCTATTTTTTTCATTCCATTACTATCAGGCTGCGATAGATAGAACGATACTTTTTCCCCCCGATTTTTTCAAGGTCGAATCTGTCTTTTGCGCTTTTCCGGCAAACTTCCGGAAGATCGCAAGTTTGTTGTAATATCTCTATTTCCTGCAATGACTTAAGATAGGCCGGCCGGTTAAATTCCGCGACCACGGAGCCGGTTTTATCGGCGTCTACCTGGTCCGCCACGTCGCCCACGCCGCCATTGGTAATGACCGGCAGGCCGCTGGCGAGGTATTCCGCCATCTTGGTCGGCGAGGAAGAAAGCTTGGAATAACAGGGTTTGATAAAAGAGACCGCCACATCGGCCGCGCTCAGAAAACCGGGGATTTCACTTGGCGCGACCTTTTTGATCAGCATATCGTGCCCGGAAAAACCGCGGGCCGCAAGTTTTTCCGCCATTATCTCCGGCGCGCTTTGGGTCAGGATCATAGCGAAAACCGTTTTATCCTGTTCGCGCGCGGCCAGCAGCAGATCGGCCATTTCATCTACCAGGTACCAAGTGCCCAGCGCGCCGATATAGACGATCACTTTACGTCCATGCAAATCATATTCATCGCGGACCTTGCTTCTCGAAACCTCACTGGCGGCGGTAAATCTTTTTAGATCCACACAGCAGGGAATGACCTCGACCGGCCGGCCCGCTTTATCAAAACCCGTCTCGCGGCTTTCGGGAAACAAAATATCACGGGCTTTTTCGGTCAATATCACGAAGGCATTTGATTCACGCAGCAGCCAGCGTTCTACTTTTTTGACCGCTTTATAAAGCAGGCCGTTATTTTTCCAGCGGCCGACGTCGGTGTATTCCTCGGGAAAAAAACTGCGGATATCGAAGAGCAGCTTCAGTTTTTTTCGGGTGAGCTTTTTTACCAGCACAGCCATCAGCATCGGTATGTGGATGCGGCCGTGAAGGATATTGACGCCATTATGCTTGACCAGCTTGCGCACGAAAAGCGTGCCGCGAAAAACATCATAAAGCGTGGCGGGAACCGATGGCCATTTATGATAAGGCAGCGCATGCCACTCGATGCCTTCGGCGGCAAGCTTTTTCTTTTCCGCCTCGATCTGCTGCGGCGACCAGCTATTTTTGAAATCCGGTTCAAACGTAAGCAGGCTCACCGCCAGGCCGTCCAGCTTCGTGAGTTCTCTCAGATACTGAACAACCTGTGTTTGAACCAGCGGTTCGCGCAGGCCAAAATAACAGATGTAGAGGGTTTTATTGTTTTCAGAGACGGGCATCGGTTATTTGCAACTATCAACTCTTAACTTTGCACGGCTTTGCTTATTAAGTCACGGATACGGCCACGAATGTCACAAATAACACGAATAAAGAATTTTTAATTCGTGTTATTTGTGACATTCGTGGCGAATAAATAGTAAAACCACAGGCAATTTTAGTAAATGCTACCGTATTAGGATTTTTTCCCGGTCAGGTTCAGCCCGGCATTAGGAAGGCGGCGAATACCGGTTACGCCGGCACAGGTCAAGGCGCTTTCGGTTTCGGCCTGCGTCTGCGGCTGGTCGAAGGTCGGCGAAAGCATATCGAAAGTGTCCAGTATCGCCCAGTCATAGCGCTGGGCCCGCGAAAGATCGGTCTTACCCACGTAATTGGCCACCGGTATCACAAATTGAAAAAATCTGCCCAGGACCGGAACGCGAAACAAAACGTCCGATACCGCAAAGCCGACCGGCATCAAAGCCCGGATCAGCCGCAGCAGCGACTCTTTTTTCATTTTACGCGTAACAGGGCGGTACCAATATTTACAGAAAAGATATGTCCAGGGTTTTCTTTCGTAGATGGTGACGACAATATCTCCATCCTTTTTGACGAACTGCGGCAAGGCGGAAACCGTTTTTTGGGGATCGGGGGTATGCTGGATGACGCCAATACAGTAACAGCCGTCAAACGCGCCTTTTCTAAAGGGGAGCTCGTAGATGCTGGCCTGCACTAAATGAACGTTCTTTCTTCCTTCCAGATTTTTCCGCGATGCGTCGATCGCCGAGCTTAGGTCTATGCCTACCACATCACATTCATTTTGCGACGCAACATCTAAAAAACGGCCCGCGCCGCAGCCGGCATCCAGTATCCATTTACCTTTTAGACTTTCCTTTGTCCAGCCGGTCTCGGAATAGAACCGGTTGGCCGATTGCTCCGTGCCGTTGTAAGAATCAAGCTGCGTCCGGCTAAAAAGATTCCACTGGTAACCGAACGATTCCGCGTAATTATCCTGCGGTACAAAACGAGGGATAGAATCTTTGATCAGATACTCCGCATTACAGCCGGAGCACTGCAGTTTGCCTGCGATGATCTCATCCGTCTCTTCAGTCTCAGCGATGCAGTTAAGCTCACTGAAGCATTTCGGACAGCACAAAAGCTCGAGCAATTTTCGCCGCATAAATTAACTTATTTCCTGACGATGTAATTGCCGACGGCCAAAACATCCAGGCCGGAGCTAAAGAATGTCCTGATGGCGTCACGCGGGGAATTGACTATCGGTTCGCCTTTTAGATTGAACGAAGTGTTCATAACCATCGGTACGCCGGTCTTTTCGCCAAATCGTTTGATCATATCGTAATAGAGCGGATTGACGCTGCGGCGAACCATCTGCGGGCGCGTAGTTCCGTCTACGTGAACCACCGCCGGAATGGCCTTTTTCTTTTCTTCCTTGACCGGAAAGGTCATTATCATAAACGGCGCGTAAACGATGTCTTCCATGTAATCGCCGGCTACTTCTTCCAGCATCGAGGGCGCAAAAGGCCGCCAGCCGTCGCGGTATTTGACCGCCGCATTTACCTCGGCCAGCATTTCGCGGTCGCGGGGATCGGCCAGGATAGATCTCGATCCCAGCGCGCGCGGCCCCCATTCAGAACGCCCCTGAAACCAACCGACGATCTTTTTATCCGCCAGCAGTGAGGCTACTTCTTCGATCAAAGCTTCGCGCGAAAGTTTTTCGTATTTTATCTTGGTTATCTTTAGCGCCTTTTCGATCTCTTCATCGCTATATTCGATCCCCCAATAAGCGTGCTCCATTACTTTCGGCATCAGCTTATGGCCGAGCTGCCGGTAACCGATAAAAGCGGCGCCCAGCGAACCCCCGGCATCGCCTGCCTCGGGTTGGACAAAGATTTTATCCACGAATTCGGAACGCGCGATCTTGCCGTTCATGGTGGCGTTAAGCGCGACACCGCCGGCAAAAACGACATTGCGGCAGCCGGTTTTTTTCACTGCCCGTTTTAAGACCTCGAAACCGAAATCCTCTACCAATTTTTGCAGGTCGGCGGCCAGGTTTTTGTGACGCTCTTCGAGCGGTTCGTCGGGAAGGCGCGGCGGGCCCAGCAGTTTGACGAGATTCGATACATAACCCATCGAACTTTCACTGACGGCGGCGCGGCTGACCTGCGTCAAGTCCATATACAGCCGGCCGGGGTCGGCGATCTCATTAAAAATACCTTGCGGGGTGCCGTAGCCGGCCAGGCCCATCAACGACCCTTCATCGCTTAACTTTAAGAAGCGATGGATCGCCCAGTAAAATTCCCCGATAGAAAAATCGGTAAATTGATCGAGAATTTCCAGCTCGCCGTTCCGGCCGTGCGAAACCGAACCAGTCAGGCCGTCGCCGCTGCCGTCCCAGGTGATAACGGTCGCTTCCTCGAAACCGCTGGCGTAATAAGCCGAAGCCGCATGAGACAAATGATGATCGACGCGGAAGAAAGGTATTTTATCTATATCGAACCGCAGCTTATCGCGAAAGCCGGATTTTTCATTCTCTTCTTCTTCCCAGGGTTTAAGTGTCTGATCAAATATACGCAGGCCTTTTTTGAGATTGCCGGCCGAAGAATTAAGTTTTTTTACTACACCGTAAGCGGCTTTTTTAACGGTGGTGTTGTTGGCTTTGATCCAACGCTCTACCGCCAGGTAAGGGTCGTTTGCCCACGCCACGGCGCTTAGGTCCTCGCAGGTTATCCCGGCGAAGTTCAAACAAAAATTTATGGAATTGACAGGGAAGTGCCCGATCGCGTGTTTGACGCGGACGAAGCGCTCTTCGCTTTCCATGGCGACAATTTCGCCGTCTTTGAGCAGCGCGACCGCCGGATGGTGAGCGTCGCCGCCCCCGCCGCCCTGGTTATATTTTCCGCTTATGCCTAAAACATAGACCGGTTTGGAATCGGCCTTAGGCGTTAGATCTTGATCCATAAAATTGCCGTGAGCTTTTCGATATCGAATTTAATACTTTAAATACAATCCCTGAATTTAGGAAATCTCGTTGTATAAGTTTTCCCACTGGGGCAGCAAAACACGGCTGGAAAATTGTGCGTTCACCTTGTTAAAGGCTTTGCTGCCAAGAGATCTCCGCAGTTCCGGGTCGTCGTAAAGCCGCAGCATGGCCCGGGTAAGTTCAGGAACCGAACTCGGTTCGACCAGCAGCCCGGACTCGTTTTCGTCGATTACCTCCTGCAGCACTTCGATACGGGAAGCGATACAGGGAAGATTTTTCGCCATGGCTTCGACCAGCGCGATACCCAAGCCTTCGAAAAGAGAAGGAAAAACAAAAGCGTTCGCCATTTCCAGACAGGCGCCGATGTCGCGCCTGCGGCCGGGAAAAAGAACGCGGGAAGAAATATTAAGCGCCGCCGCCTCGTCTTTCAAAGATCCTTCGAGATTTCCTTCGCCGATCACGACCAGATAGGAATCGGGAGCTTCGGCCAGTACCTTTTGAAAAGCCTGGAGCAAATATGTCTGCCCCTTCTGCGGGTCGAGCCGGCCGATATTGAGATAGACAAAAGCATTTTCCGGAATGCCAAACGAGCGCCTGACCGACGCGGGTTCTTCCGGGGCGCATTTTAATGAATCGGGGTCGATGAAATTATAAAGCACCCTGATCCGCGCAGGTTTGACGCCCAATCTTTTTTCGTAGGAGCTGGCGACATGACGAGAGCACGCGACAAAATAAGGATCGGTCAATTTTTTTGTGACCAGGTCGATCCACCGGAAAGCTTCCATTTTGCGGGGAGGCCAGTTTCCGGCGCGAATGGTTTCCGGATCATAATCCGAAGCGTGCAGGGTCGTTATCAACGGGATCTTTCTATTTCTTAAAATTACCATCCGGGAAGCGATAGTGGCGTCATAGAGCCAGGACAGGATCAGATCCGGTTTTTCATCTCTTACGATCGGGTTTATTTTTTTCGCTCCGGAAAACCACGGGCGCTTCCCGGGAAGATCCAGCTCGAATAATTTTATGCCGCGCTCGCGCAGCCGGGGCCCGAAAAATTCCGCGCTTTTCAGGGTACAAACCACATGTTGAAAATTTTCGTTCGATGTTCCGAGTACGACGTCTGTCAGCAAACGTTCGGCGCCGCCGCCTTGTAAAGTGGGAATAATATGAAAGATCTTTTTCATAATTAGCGCGCCCGGCCTTACCCGCGCGTGCAGACGTAC
Source organism: uncultured Acidobacteriota bacterium (assembly GCA_963766895.1). Lineage (GTDB taxonomy): Bacteria > Acidobacteriota > Blastocatellia > Pyrinomonadales > Pyrinomonadaceae > DASYKT01. Next base: position 24,827 of record CAVYCB010000002.1, on the reverse strand, counting down.
ATCACCAGGTTAGCCGAAGACCACTGCATAAATCTGACCAGCCAACCGGCCACCGGAATACCGGTGTCCTCGCTAATTACCAACCGTTTAAGAAGAGAACTGCGCTTTTCGTTTTCTATCAGGGCTTTGATATCCAGCGCCGCCGCCGCGCCGGCCTGACCGGCGTCATCAGTAGGGGAGACGCCGTTGTTGTCCGGCGGGGTCATGAAAGGAATGTCATAAAGCCCCCAGAGAACCGAATATCCCACGGTTTCCTTGATCTGAAGCCCGGCCGCGCGAAGCATTTTTTCAAACTCTTCTTTGCGATAGGCGTATTGAAAAAATGTTTTGTCGCCGGCAAATGTTTCTTTATCGACCTCGGGCCCGGACAGCTTTCGCCAGTCCTTTCTTTTAAATGGCACCAGCGCCCGCCGCAGCGGGCTGAAGTAGGGAACGCTGATCAGCAACACCCCGTCTTTTTTTATTACCCTTCGCGCCTCTGTTAAAGATGCTTCGGCGCCGCCCTCGAAATGCTCGACCACGCCGCCGGAATAATAAAGATCGAAAGTCTCATCGGCGAAAGGGAGCTTTGACACATCACCGCAAGCCAGCGGCAGGGAATTGTCACGCTGATGCAGCCTTTTCAAAGTGTTTTGCGCAAAATCAAGCCCCACCACACGCCGGCCCTCGGCGGCATAGAATGCGAGATATTGTCCCATTCCGCACCCGCCTTCGAGCATCAGCGATCCCGGTTTGGAATATTTATCGAACAGGCGGCGCAGCGGATCGATCAGGCAAAACCTGACCGCGCTTTCAAACTGGGCGTTCTCCCAGTTGCCCTCCCAATAATCGGGGGTGCTGCCTGAGTGCTCCTCTTTGTGATACATCTTTAACATTAGATTCTGCTGAAATTACGTAAAAAAGCGAAGGTATCTTTTACCGATATTTTAAATAGATAAGCTATCGAAAAAGTCAGAATTGAGCAAACCGCCGCCGCCCACCAGGGATTTCCGGTCACGGATAAAACGGCCGCTGTCGCCACTCCCGGAACAGCCGCAAAAAATATCCAGGAAAGCGGAAGTATTATTACCCGGCGCACCAGGATTATAAAAACCACCGAAGTGGTGAGATACATCAGGGCCGTCGCCCAGGCGCATCCCTGCATCCCAAAGACCGGGATCAAAAGGAAATTAAAACCGATATTTACCAGCGCGGCGGCCGTCGTGCTCCACATTGAAATATAAGTGGTCGAGGTGGCGTTGGAAAGCGAGGCGTAACCCATCAGAAACGGCAAAGCCAGCACCGAAGATGTGAATAAGATCCAGAGCGGCGTTGTCGAAGGGGTGAATTCCTTGCCGAAAATAACCGGTACCAGGTACCAGCAGGCCAGCGCGGCCAGCGTCATGCAAAATCCCCAGGCGAGAATAAGTGTCGGAAAAGTATGCCGGAAATAACGCCGCAACCGCGCCGTCTGCGCTTCCCTCTGCAGCGAAACAAACAACGGTAAAAGCAATGTATTGGCCAGGGTCGGCAATTGCAGAGACAGCCCGTTTATTTGAGTAGCGACCGAGTAGATGCCTAATTCACGCGTGGAAAGATACTTGGTGATAAAAGCTGCATCCAGATAGCCGGTGGAAAGATAAGCGGTGATCGTAAAAGGCAGCAGCGGCAATGAAAAAACAATTACCTTTTTCCAGAATGCGCGTTCGGCCGAAAAACGCGCCATAACGAATTTTCGCAAAAAACCGAAACCCAGCAGAGTGATGACAAAAGGAACGATCGCGTAACAAAGGAGCGCTGAAACCGGCGTCATTCCGCCGGCGAAGAGTACCACCAGCAGGCTTACGAATATCAGCGCTCTTTCCGCCATCAAAAGTCCGCCTTGCAGCCGCGGCATTTTTACCGCTTGCAGCGCGGATTGAATATGAAGCCAAAGCGTGGCAGCCACCAGGTGGATCAGTATCAGCCACAAAACGCCTTCCGAAAGTTTGAACAGATCGCTTAACAGCGGAAACCACAGCTTTGCCGCGAGCACGACCAGGACTAAATTCGGAACCAGGATAAAGAACCGCAGCCAAAATGTGCGCGCGATCTTTCCGGTTTCGACGAATTCCTCAACGCCAAAACGGACCACGGCGGTGTTGGTCCAATTCACCAGGACCTGCACCATTTGCGAGGCTGCGATGACGGCAATAACGCCCCCGTACCCTTCGGAACCGAGCGAACGCGTCAGCAGCCAGACGGATGCAAACGCAAAAAACGCGCTTCCGCCTTGCGCTAAAACCAGCGACAAATAATTCTTCGGGGCATTCTGATGTCCCATTCCGAGGTACGGCGATCGCTGCCAAACTCGATCGGACTTTCGGTAATCTGTTCGTCGATCACTGGTATGCGTAAAAAATTCCGGACGGGAGAGAGATTATCACAGTTGAAAGCGAATTAAATAAAAAGCCCGGACAGATTTGCGTCTGCCCGGGAAAACATGCGTTTTTTTATCAAGAGGGATACAACTAGACCATAACGTCGCCCGCGGCTACCTCATCGTCAACGTCCACGGATCCGCTCACGTTGATAACGCCGCCGAGCACTGTGTCACGCACGACGTCAACCACCTTGGAAACCGCGGTTACCGGTACATCCTGAGCTTCGACGGGAACGTCAGTATCCATGTTGGCGACGCTTTCCGCGACACCAAGAGCCTGAACCACACCGGCACTTTCAACCGCGTCCATATCCCGGACAACCGCGACTTCGGCGCCGACCACATTTACTTCAATCACGTCATTAACAGCATTGCCGGCCGATGCAACCTGTACGCCAACCGCGCATTTATCGACCGGAACATTAGCGGAAGATACTATGCTCGCAACCGATACGAGAGCTACTATCAAGGCCGATCCGGCCAAATTCGATCTAAGCGTGTTTTTCATGGAAGTTTTCCTTTCCCCTTTTACGGGTTTGTGAGTTTTGGTTTTATCATGGCTGGTTTCCGACGAGTAATTGTGATCTTGGTGACCCTCGTGATGCTCATGACCATTATGATGTTTGTTTTGTACGTCTACTTCGGCGTGTTTGTTTTTTCTACTCGCGTTGCCATAGCTATATCTCCTTGATTTATAAATTCCAAAGTCACTTTTTAATAGTTACTTTATCTCTCATGGGTAAAGAGCGATGATCGAGGCATTTTAAAAAGATTTTGCAAAATATTTTTTTTATAGAGGAAATGGCGTTATGTGATCCGGCACATAACGCCATTTTAAGGAAGGAATCTGGCAGGTAAAAGAAGGGTTAAGCGGCATTTCTCATTTCGATATCTTTATCGGGTGATACTTTATATACGATTCCGGCGCGTACGAACGACATGATCTTAAAAGGGAAAAAGTAATAAATGATTAACCCGGCGCTGACGCCGAGGATCAGGCTTACGGTGGCCATTAATAAAGGTATCGATCCGTTGCTCATAACGCACAGGACCGGAAATAAGATTGTCATTGTCATAACGGACGAAACATCTTTTAAAAGCTCGTGCTTGCCGTACTGGTTATGAGCATAGAACTCAGACCCTAAAAACTTCCTGCTATTTATCGAGATAACGTGTCCCATTGGTTTTGTTTCCTTTCTAATAATCTCTGGCCTTTAACACTGTTAAAACGCTCGGTTCGAAATAAAGTCGCTTTTCTCTCCGACCCGGACAACTTTTCAATAACGCTGAGCCATCTTTTTATTAGCTCCTGTCTGTTCAGGCTTTATTTTTAGCGTGAGCAGATGTTCTTTAAGAACACAAAAGAATATTTTTAAAAATCCCAAGATATTTCTCTTTAACAAATATTCGGACGTTTATATAAGGGGAAGACAGATACCCGAATCGCAGCTTTTATTCATACAGTTGATTTTGTTTTAGCAACGGCTAAAACGTACTTAATAGACGAAGTGGTTAGTTGGATCTTTAAATCGATGACTTTCCAGGGGACCGGTCAGAATTAGCGACTCTGCTCTCCTCCAGGGATCTTATTTGGGGAGGAAAGGACATGAATAAAGCGTATGCAAAAGTGCAAAATGTCGATGATGGTTTTTCGGAGGATGACCATCTGCGAGAAGAAGAAGAAGAGAGACGAAAAGAAGAACAGTGCCGGGAACTATACCGAAAGCTCAAACCCGGGGCAATTTCGTTAACAAAATCCATCGAAGACGCCGAGGAGCTGATACAGGAAACTTTGTACCGGGGCCTGCGTTACAAAAAAGATTTTGAGGGAGTTGAAGACGTGTTGGCTTACCTGTTCATCGTAATGAAACACGCTGCCTTGAATAAGAAAAATCAAGAAGAAGACGCGCTCCAACAGCAGAGTTTTGACGATGAGGAAACCGGCGAAGAATTGAAAGATAAGACGTTGTTTCTGCCGGCAGACCAACAGCAGATACTGGAAGACGAGGAGTTCATTAAGCGGGTATTAATTTTTGCCGGCGATTTGGAGGTCTCGGAAAGATATATCCTGGTAATGTGGTTGAAACACTGGAGTTACGAGGAAATGGCCGGGAAATTGGGAATAAGCCTCCAACGCGTAAAAGTTAAGTTTGGCGGCCTGAAAGCAAAACTCCGTTACCGGCTGCGGGATGCGCCGGAAAAGGGACTTTTTTGATACGAATTGTTTTGCAGAAATTTGAATATTCCGAAAAAGGAAAACACCATGAGTTTGTTTCGCGATATTATTATCACCCGACTTGTATGCCCGCCTCCTCATCGGCGGAACAGTGATAGTTTACCGTCTTTTCGCGACCGATTGTTTCTCCTGCCAAAATGGGCGCTTATTCACCAATACTCTGAGCTGCTTCACCATAGGCATTGACGCCTCGACAAGGATTCTACGCAAAGTTAAAATCAATATTTGTGTTTACGAATCCTTTCGAGGCTTTGCTGTGCTCAGAGCTAATGGCCATACTCAGTCAAAATTTTGGGAGGGAATATATGAAAACGCAACTAGATATAGCGTACGTTATCGCCAATTTGGTACGCCAGACAATGCCGGATCTGGATTCAAGATTTGAAGAACAGAAAATTTCTTTGTTGGCAAATAAATGTTCGGCGCCGCTTTTGGGTATTTGGCTAGACGCTTCCGGTGCGGAATATTTATTGTCCATGTTTGCGCTTGATGATAAAGATTTCAAGGCCGAATTTCCGGAGGCTGTAAACATTTCGAGATACCAGCGCCAGCAGATCTCGTTAGCGATACAAGAGCACGTCGGTAAGTGTCCTCACTGTTCGATCAGACATAGCCATGATATTGAATTAGATAAAGAAATAGAAGAAGAATGTCGGAAAAATACGGATTTTCTTTTACGTCTTTTAGACAACGATAAAGACGTCTCAAGCCCTGTCGCGTAAAATCGGGAAAATATTGTGCAGGTTCGTATTAATGGACCTGTTATATTTTTTTAAAAGCCTGCGGGCCGTCTTCCTTTAAAATTAAGGTAATTTGCAGCGCCAAAGATCAATGATGCTCTTTTGCGCCCTCGGGATATTTGCCGTGATAGATCTCGCTGCCGGTCGCGACAAACTCTTTTGCTTTTTCGCTGACATTCCGACCGCCAAGGCCTTCTCTTCCTCGACGCCCTGTTCTCGGGCGTAATCGCGAACGTCCTGCGTGATCTTCATCGAGCAGAAATGCGGCCCGCACATCGAGCAGAAATGCGCCAGCTTGGCACCCTCGGCCGGCAGAGTTTCGTCGTGAAATTCTTTTGCCACTTCCGGATCGAGCGCCAAGGTTGAACTGGTCTTCCCAGCGAAATTCGAAGCGTGCCTTCGAAAGCGCGTTGTCGCGATACTGCGCACCCGGGTGTCCTTTTGCCAGATCGGCCGCGTGCGCCGCGAGCTTGTAGGTGATCACGCCTTCCTTTACGTCCTTTTTGTTCGGCAGGCCGAGATGTTCTTTTGGCGTGACATAGCAAAGCATCGCCGTCCCGAACCAGCCGATCATCGCCGCCCCGATACCGATGTGATATGGTCGTAACCCGGAGCGATATCGGTCGTCAGCGGCCCGAGCGTGTAGAAAGGCGCTTCGCCGCAGACCTCAAGCTGCTTGTCCATGTTCTCTTTGATCAGGTGCATCGGCACGTGGCCCGGCCCTTCGATCATCGTCTGGCAATCCATCTCCCAGGCGATCTTGGTCAGCTCGCCGAGCGTGTCGAGTTCGGCAAACTGCGCCTCGTCGTTCGCGTCCGCGATCGAGCCGGGCCGCAGGCCGTCGCCTAAGCTAAACGCCACGTCATACGCGCGCATGATCTCGCAGATCTCGCGAAAGCGCGTGTAGAGAAAACTTTCTTCGTGATGCGCCAGGCACCACTTTGCCATGATCGAGCCGCCGCGCGAGACGATGCCCGTCGTACGTTTCGCCGTCAGCGGAATATACGGCAAGCCGCACGCCGGCGTGGATCGTGAAATAATCGACGCCCTGCTCGGCCTGTTCGATCAACGTGTCGCGATAGATCTCCCAGGTCAGGTCTTCCGCCTTGCCGTTCACTTTTTCCAGCGCCTGATAGATCGGCACGGTGCCGATCGGCACCGGCGAGTTGCGCAGGATCCATTCGCGCGTGGCGTGAATATTTTTGCCCGTCGAGAGATCCATCACCGTGTCCGCGCCCCACAGCGTCGACCAGCGCATCTTCTCGACCTCTTCCTCGATCGACGAAGCGATCGCCGAATTGCCGATATTGGCGTTGATCTTGACCAGGAAATTTCGCCCGATGACCATCGGTTCCGATTCCGGGTGATTGATGTTAGCGGGGATGATCGCGCGGCCGCGGGCGACCTCGTCGCGGACAAATTCCGGCGTGACGAATTCGGGAATCGATGCACCGAAAGATTCGCCGGTGTGTTGGTGATAAAGCGACGAGCGGTCGTTGCTTCGTAATCGCCGTGCTGCATTGCCTCAAAAGCGATCTGCCGCCCCAGGTTTTCGCGGATCGCGACGTACTCCATCTCCGGCGTGATGATGCCTCTGGCGCGCATAGTGCATCTGCGTCACGCATTCGCCGGGTTTTGCTCGTAGCGGGGCGCGTCTTAAGCCCGGAAATTCTTCGAGCTTGCCGTGGTCTTTTACGCTGCGCGATCTCTTCGGCGCCCTTTGTCAGATAGCCGTTGTCCTGCGGCAGTATCTCGCGGCCCTCATATTCCTCGACGTCGCCGCGGCCCACGATCCAATCTCGCCTGAGCGCGGGCAGGCCTTCGCGCACATCGCATCTCACCTCAGGGTCGGTCCACGGCGCCGCTCGTGTCATAAACGCGAACCGGCGGATTCTCTTCCAGCTCGCCGTCGAAATCTTTGGAAGGCGAAAGCGCGATCTCGCGAAAAGGCACGCGCAGATTGTGCTTCAAATTGTTTTGGGTATTGCCGTTTGTTTCGACGTAGATCTTGCGGGAACTCGGCAGCTTCACCTCGCTGCTGGTTTTCTCACCTGTTTTTTCCGGGCTGCCCTTTTTTTCCGCACCATTTAAATTAGCGGTTTTTTCCTGTGTCATTTGTTTTCTCCCTTCGTCGGTATTATCCGCATCAGGTTCCAGGAGTCGTGTGTTCACCACACCTCTCAGCTCAAATGAGCTCCTCCGAAAACTTTATTGCTTGATGTGATTTTAGCAATTTACGGTGGAAATGCGAAAGGAGAACAAGGGTTCGACGGAAACGCAGGTTCGAAGGCGGAAACGCGAACGGTAGTGAGCGTGTTCTTGCTCAGCTGCATGATCGGGTTTAGAGCAGGAAAAACAAATAAAGATTCCAATTCTACTAATCATTCAGTTCAAATGGATGATCGCTCTGGCAATAAAGAACGTAATCAATAGCACGGTCCAAATGATGAGGTTTCCACAGATATCTTCTACTTCCTCCACGAGACCAAGGACTGACGTCGTCCGCGATTAACCCCAATTCACGGAGCACTCGGGTTGATCGTGCTTTGAGGATCTTAATGATTTTCTCAGGTTGTACTTCAGCGGAAATAACCGCATGAACATGATTGGTTCGAGCATTGACCGCGTATAATTCATATCCTCTGAATTTACAACTTTCTCTGAAGGTATCTTCAATTACTTTTCGTTGTTTTTTATTAAAGGAAAGCGGCGATCTATTAAGATTATCTTTCATCTGCTGTTCCAAATGGAGATTCGGAATAATCTTTGAAGTGCCGTAGACATTCTTACCATGCGTATCGACCGAACCGCGTTCGTTCCCATGAAGCCACGTTCCATAGCATCTGACAGTTATCAGATAGGCTAAAGGGAAAGCGTTTTCATCCCAGTCTTCTTTATACATAAATCCTCTGGAACACGCTCACTTCCGTTCGCGTTTCTGCCTACTCTTCATTCACTACGATAAATCCTACCTTTCCGTCTTTATCCAGCCTGAAGGTGTAGTAGAACGTGCGGTCGCCGGTGATGAGTTTATAGTGCACGAACTTAACCAGTGTCGGGTCGAGAATGAAATGGTCTTCGCCGATGTTTTCTGAGGCCAGGAAGGAAAAGGACTTTATGTTTTGCAGGTTTGCCGCGGTTTGTTTGCGAAAGTCCGCGGAAATGCGCGCGGCGTAGGAGGCGGTTAACGTACCTGACGTCTTATTGTCACCGATGTCCTGCAGCAGCTGGCGCAATTGGTCAGTGAATTTTGGATCGGGGTCGGCGCCCGGTTTGAGACCGCCAAGATAGGCGCCCGGGATGTAAAAATTCGCCACTCGCTGCGAAATATATTCGGGCCCCCAGCCGCCGTCCTCGACATTGCCGATGATGGCGATGGTGAGACGCTCTTTGGGAAAGTAGCGCACCACGCTGCCAAAACCACCCACCGTCGAGCCGTGGTGAAAGATCATCTTGTGTCCGTTAAATGAATCGGTGAAAAAAGCAAAGCCATGCGTTACCCGCCGCCCGTCGGCCAGGCGAACGGGCGCAAGCATTTGTTCGAGGCTCGCCGGTTTCATCAGCTTTCCTGTAAGCACGGCAGTGAACCATCCTGCCAGATCGACCGCGTTTGCCAGCACTCCGCCGCTCGGCGCTATCACCCCGGGGCGGAAAGGCTCGCCGTTGGTAAATTTTCCGCCGGCAAATTCGTAACCGCTTGCCCTGTTTGCCACTATCTCTGCCTGGTGGCGAAAACGGATGCTTGGGAACGCCAGCGGCTTGAGAATTCTTTCCGACACGAATTCTTCGTAAGGCTTTCCGCTCGCTTTTTCCACTACCATGCCGAGGAGCGGCGGCCCGGTATTTGTATAGGCCCAACTCGTGCCCGGCGCGTATTGCAGCGGCGCTCCTTTGATGAGATCGATAAATTCCTCGGCGGTGTATTCGCGGCGATAGGAAAACTCCTTAACTTCCGTCCAATCTTTTAGACCCGCCGTGTGGTTGAGCACCTGGCGAATGGTGACCGTTTTCCAGCTGTCGGGCGCATTGGCAGGCAAGTATTTATTGATGGGGTCGTCGAGGGTGAGCTTGCCGTCTTCGACCAGCAGCATCACCGCTTCCGAAGCGAACTGCTTCGATATCGAGCCTATCTCATAGACGGTGTCCTTGGTCGCCGGCACGCCCAGCTCGATATTCGCCAACCCGTAACCCGCCGCTTTTATTACTCGGCCGTCACGCAAAACGGCCAGCGAAAGCCCCGGTATATTGCGCTTCTTTATTTGCGCATTGACCAGATCGTCGATCTCATCCGCCTGTATCGCGGTTGTCGACAGTAATAAAAAAAAGCTAAAACTTATACAGAATAAAATTCTTTTGATCATAAAGCGTCACCGGGCTGTTTATAAAAACCGGCTTTTGCCCAAAAAGTCGATCTTTTTTATTAACAGGCAAAACCGTGCATTCATTATTAGCCACTAATTACACAAATAACACGAATTTAAGAAAGTAATCATACCATCCGCTTCGACGCGTTTTATAATCTTCTGCTAAATTTAAAGGGAATTCATGAATATTATCTCGCTGGAAAATGTCAGCAAAAATTATGGTTTTAAGCCGCTTTTCGAAAACACGACGCTGGGCTTAGAAGACCGCGATAAAGTGGGCATTATCGGTGCTAACGGCTCCGGTAAGACCACGCTGCTGCGGGTGATCGCCGGGCTTGAAGAGCCGGATACCGGCAGGGCCGTTCGCGCTAAAGGGAAAACTCTCGCCTACCTGTCGCAAAATCCCGCTTATGATGAAAACGCGACGGTGCTGGAAACGATCTTTGCCGCCAGCGGCGGCGTGATGCAGGTGATCAGCGATTACGAAGCGGCGTGTCACGATCTCACCAGCCACGGCGGCACGGACGCGAAACTGCTCGAACGTGTTTCCGAACTCCAGCACCAGCTGGAAATGTCCGGCGGCTGGGAGATCGAAACCAATGCGCGCAGTGTGCTGACGCGGCTGGGTATTGACGATACCGCGGCAAAAATGGGCGAGCTTTCCGGCGGACAGCGCAAACGGGTCGCGCTTGCGCATGAGCTGATCGTCAAACCCGACATTCTCATTCTGGACGAGCCGACCAATCACCTTGACGCCGACACCATCCAGTGGCTGGAAGATTATCTCCGCCGCTACGTGGGAGTGCTGCTGCTGGTAACCCACGACCGCTATTTTCTCGACCGTGTGACCAACCGAATTTTTGAGATCGATCGCGGCGCGGTACAGAGTTTTGGCGGCAATTACGCCTATTACCTGGAGAAAAAAGAAGAGCAGGAAACGCTCCGCGCGGTCGAATCGCACAAACGCGAACAGCTGATTAAAAAAGAGCTGGCGTGGCTGCGCCGCGGCGCAAAGGCGCGCACACGCAAATCAAAACACCGCATCGCCGCAGCCTACGATCTGATGGGCCAGCCGAAAGACGGCGCCAAAGCCGAGGTGGATATAGCCATCGGTTCCGCGCGGCTGGGTAAAAAGATCGTCGAGCTGGAAAACATCTCAAAAGCATACGGCGACGTAAAACTTATCGACAGCTTAAGTTACCTGCTCAAGCGCGATGACCGCATCGGCATCATCGGCGCAAACGGTTCGGGTAAAACTACGCTGTTGGAGATCATGACCGGGCGCGTCGCGCCGGACGGCGGCGAAGTGATCGTCGGCCAGACCGTCGTGATCGGTTACTATGATCAGGAAAGCCGCGCTCTAGATGACGAGATGCGCGTGATCGATTACATCCGCGAGGTGGCCGAATACGTCACCACCGTCGATGGCAGCCAGATCACCGCCGGGCAGATGCTCGAGAAATTTTTGTTCACGCCGGCCGCGCAATACGCGGTCATCGGAAATCTTTCGGGCGGAGAGCGGCGGCGTTTGTACCTGCTGCGAATTTTGATGGCCTCGCCAAACGTGCTGCTGCTGGACGAGCCCACTAATGACCTGGACATCCCGACGCTGATCGCGCTCGAAGAATATTTGGACGATTTTGCCGGCGCGCTGATCGTCGTCAGCCATGACCGCTATTTTCTCGACCGCACCATCGATAACGTCTTCCGTTTTGAAGGCGACGGGCGCGTCCGCGAATATCCCGGCGATTACAGCTCTTATCTGGAATATCGCGCGCGCGAAGTAGAAGAGGCGGAAGCAGTCTCTCCTGGGCCTGCGGCTGAAATGCCGAAACCTGCTGCCGAAAAAGCAATACCGAAAAAGTTGACGTTCAAAGAAAATCGCGAGCTCGAAGAACTCGAAGCCCGCATCGCGACGGCGGAAAAACGGCTTCCCGAAATAGAAAAAGACCTGACCACTTACGCCACCCAGGCCGGCAAAGTCCACGAACTTTTTACCGAACAACAGAAATTAAACGCACAACTCGAAACTGATATGGAAAGATGGGCGGAACTCGCGGAACGGGCGAATTGAATACAAAAAGATCTGAAGTCACCGCGATGATCAATAAGGTGGTGGGTAGCTTGAAGTACGAAAAACTGACCCCGTGCTTTAGCGCGGGGTCAGGTTAAGCAAAAGATTCCAGCCCGTTTTAACGGGCGAGAGAAATTTCTCCAAACTCTTTCGCCCGCTAAAGCGGGCTTTATATATGTTTAGGTATCGTAAACCCCGGGCTGCGCTGACGCTTACCCGGGGCTAAATTCTTTCGTCAGCTCCGCTGACTTCATGAAGTATTTACTTTATCACCCATGCCATGCCGTCGGGCCCCTGGCCGGGGTTGATGGTGGCGACAAATTCCATTTTCTCCATATCGAAGACGCCGACGTTTCCGGCTTCCATGCGGGCGACGTAGGCGCGTTTGCCATCAGGTTGGAGCAGGATGCCGACGGGTGTGCCGTCAGCTTTTACGCGCTTGATCTCTTTGCGGGTTTTGGCGTCGATGACGATAAACTCGCCGGCCTTCGGGTCAGAGACCAGCACCTTACTTCCGTCCGGCGTGAATTTCACGCGGATCGGCATCTGCGCCAGCTTTACCACTTCTTTCACTTTGTTGGTCGCGGTGTTGATGACCGAAATGCCGCCGTCCTCGTTGTGGCCGATCCACACTTCTTTGCCGTCGGGCGAGACATCGATGCCTTCGGGCTGTTTACCGACCGCGATGTGCGTGATATTGGCATCGTTGGGAGGCGCGCCCAGGTTTATGGCGGTCGTTGTGCCCGAACCGATGTTAGCCGTATAAATGCGTTTTTTGTCCGGCGTTATCACCAGCATGTGCGAAACACTCTGGCCCGTGCCCATCACCCAGTCGATCTTATTGGCGACCGGGTCGTAACGCACGACAGTGCGGCTGAGCTCTGAGGTGAAATAGATTTTTCCATCTGCCTCGACAATGCCGTGCGGGCGGTAAAATCCGCCGAGGTCGACGCGCCGCAATTCTTTCCGCGCCACCAGGTCGATGACCGAAAGCGAATTACCCGGTTTTTGCGCTCCGTAGTTGCAGACAAATGCCAGTTTGCCGTCGGCGGAGGTGATGGCTTCGTGCGGGCCTTCGCCGGTCGGAATTTTTGCAATAACCGCAAGCGTGGCCGGGTCGATGATCGCCAGCGTGTTTTCGGTTTTGTTCAGCACCAGAAGATTTTGCCCGGCACCTGAGAAGCCTGAGAAGCAGAAGCGGCAAAGATAGAAACGATCACAAATAGAGCTATCCCCAAAGATCTCATCAAATTTTTCCTCGAAATATTTAAGTTGAAAAAGTCTGCCGTTAGTTTACGGCTGAAAGCGCGAAATAGTTTTCGCCGCCGTAAAAGATCATTCTGGCATTATTATTGCGTTTTTACATTTTCAATATGATTTTGCCGCAGAAATGGCCATCTTTAGCGAATTATGTATGGAATCAATATAAATCCGTCGGGCATTTCTGGCGTTATGTATGGCGTCGCGCATGGTAAGCAGCCAGGCCGCAGCGCTAACAAAGAAATAAGAACAAGGAAGGGAAGAAATACAATGCCAAACAGAAGATATTACGAGGATCAGCAGCGTTCGAATGAGCCCTACAATGCTCGTTCGGAATACGGCAGGAGGCGCCGCGCTTCGGGCAGCAACCCGTCTGATAACGATCGCGGAGACGACTACTATGAAAGCGACCGCTCGCGTTATGGCGGCGGCCGGCGGGGATGTTCACCGGCGGAGATTTCGGGCGGGGTTACGGCGGCGAGAGAGGCAATTACCCGGAAACGTTTGGCGGGCACGGGTCTTCGGAAGGAATGTACGACCGTCCGTATGGCTATAGCGACCGTACCGATGTCGAAAGCGAATATCAGAACCGGGGCAGAAATTATGAGAATCGCGGCGATGCAGGGCGCGACCGCTCAAATTGGAGACAGGGTTCCTACAGCGCCGGCTACCCCAGCCGCAGCAGCTATTACCCGGAATCCGAGCGCGGATATTACAACGAATCAAGGGAATCCAGGGAATTTAGGGGATCCAGGGAACCCGGGTATTACGGCGAAGAAAACCGCGGCTGGTGGGACAAAGCCGCCGATGAAGTTTCGTCCTGGATGGGCGATGAAGAAGCCGCCCGCCGCAGGGAAAGGGACAACCTTAATTCCGGCCAATATCGCGGACACGGCCCGCGCAGCTACAAACGCTCGGACGAGCGTATCAAGGAAGATATCAACGACCGTCTGACCGATCATGCTTATCTCGACGCTTCTGAGATAGAGGTTGAAGTCAGCGATGGTAATGTCGTCCTGACGGGGTCGGTCATTAATCGCTATGCCAAGCGTATGGCCGAAGATATCGCGGACAATATTTCGGGCGTCAAAAACGTGGAAAATCGACTGCGGGCGGAAAACCGGTCAACGTGGGTTGCCGGCATGGGCGACATCAATGCCGCCGGAAACCGGTCAAGGTTCCAGGAGATCTCCGAGAACGAGAATAAGACGGATACCAAATCCATGAGTAAAAATGCTTAGGTTCCAGAGCATCAGGCAAGCGGATTCGGGCTTGCCGTAAAAAGGCAGGCCCGAAAAATTACAAAGGTCACACCAATTTACCAGGGAAGGAAATTATGAATAACATCGAACAACAAGCCCCACAGGCCGAGGAAACAAATAAATGCAAGCACGAACTCTGTACTTGCTCCACCACTGATTCGGACGGCTATTGCAGCGCCTATTGCGAGAGCGCGGCTAAAGGCGTGACCACGGTGCAGTGCGAATGCGGGCACTCGGGTTGTGCTGATTAGAGACACTAAGCGTTTTGGCATTTGAATTGCAATGCTAAGAGCAAGTGATCTTTCAGAAACAAATATTAAAAATTCGCCGGATAACGGCAAGTTATTTGTTTAATTGGATTTTCCAGCAAAGGAGGCGGGGGCAGATGAAAAGGATCTTTTCATTCTATGCAATTTTAGGGCTTCTATTTTTGTTGTCCGTTGCACTAAACGCATACACAGATACAAAAACAACCGGGAATCAATACAGTTTTGTCACCGCCGCCGGGCAGGCCGGAATGGCCGAGGTGGAATTGGCAAATCTGGCGCTTTCCAAATCGCAGAACGATGACGTAAAACAGTTTGCGCAGATGATGATCACCGATCACGGCAAAGCGAACGAGGAGCTTAAGGGGTTGGCGGTGCAGAAGAAATACGAGTTTCCGAGCAACGTTAATATGACGCAGAAAGCTCTAACGGAAAATTTGTCGAAATTATCCGGAGCTGCTTTTGACAGGGAATATGCCAAAGCGATGGTTACCGATCACGAAGGCGCGGTTAAACTTTTTAGCAATGAATCAAAAACGGGAAAAGATGCCGGTCTGAAAACCTGGGCGCTGGCCACATTGCCGACTTTGAAAAACCATTTACAACAGGCGCAGGACTTGCAGGCTAAATTGAAATGAGACGAATGAATTGAGTGAGAGATTAGAATTGGTCCTTTCCGTTAGCCGCTCACCCCGGCTGACGGAAATAATAAGGCGGCGGGTATCCTTTAGATACTCGCCGCCGCTTTTTTAATTTTTCAGCTTCTCTAAAAACTTTTGCCGGAATTTCGCGACCTTTGGCGCGACCACCGCCTGGCAGTAAGGCTGGTTGGGATTATTGGCAAAATACTCCTGGTGATAATCTTCCGCCGGAAAATAATTTGAGACCGGCGTGACCTCGGTAACGATCGGAGCGTCCCAGATATTTTCGCCCGTTAGTTCCGCGATCACTTCGTGAGCCGTCTTTTCCTGTTCGGGTGAATCAAAGAAGATCGCCGAACGGTATTGCGTTCCGATATCGCCGCCCTGGCGGTTGAGCGTGGTCGGGTCGTGCACGGCAAAAAATACCTTCAAGATATCGCGATAGGAAATAACTTCGGGATCGAATTTGACCCGGATCACCTCGGCATGCCCGGTGTCACCGTCGCAGACCTCGCGATAGGTGGGGTTTAACGTCTGCCCGTTCGAATAGCCCGACATCACGTCTTCCACGCCCTTCAAGTCGTCAAACACCGCTTCCACACACCAAAAACATCCTGCTCCCAATGTTGCTGTTTCTAAATTGCTCATATCTCGATTCTATCAAATTATGAACTCCTAATCATTCAGCAAAAATGATGAACTGAAGATTTGATATTAGTCAGAGTTTATTTTATTGTTATGCTCGATTAATTAAGAAATTCAACATCTTCATTACCGCAATACGTTAATAGTATTGGGTGGTGCTTCCACAGGAGGTTGTTTAATGCAGAAAACTTGTTTGAAGTGTTCCTCTACCCTCGACCCTGATGCGGCATTTTGCGAACTATGCGGAACGCCAATTGTTCAAAGTTTTTATTGCCCTAAATGCGGCGGGCTTGTTAACTCCAACGCTCGGTTTTGTAAATATTGTGCGTGTGATTTGTCGCCTTTGGTGGAACCGATCCCGACATCGCCGCCTTTGCGGCCGCCGCCAAACCCGGTTTTTCAAGTGCCAGTCCCCCCGCACGTAAAACCTCCAATACCGTATCAAGACGATCCTTCAACATTAAGATCTGAAATCTCTACCGACGATCCGAAATCCCTGATCAGTCCTTCAGGAGCGGTATTCGCTGTTATTTGCTTCTTCCTGCCATGGTTGCAACAGTCTTGCGGAGAAAGGACCATGATTTCCACCGGAGTAGATCTTGCAAATGCGGATAGTATTCTCTGGCTGCTTCCTCTGCTCGGTATAGTTGCGTTGGCAGCTTACGTAGCCTGCAAAATTAATAAAGTTCTTTACAGGGCGCGGCCTTTTATTATCGGCAGCGCCGGTTTCGCCTTATGCTTTTTTATCTATAAATTTTCCGTACTCCTAATGGCAGTGGGTTATTTTAATGGCTCAAACGGAGGCCCACCCAATCCTACGCAAATAAAGCCAGGAAGTTATGGAACGGTAATCGGTTTTATTTTAACGATCGTCGGATGTTTGTTTATACGTAGACTCAAAAAGGTCGAAGTAAATAATTTAATCGATGACTTAACGATATTTCAAAGTCGTAACGAGGAGAATAAAAATGAATAACAATACCGTAGGATGGATAATTTTAGGAGCTGTAGGCATTAGTTTGACGCTTTTTGTGCTAATTAGTGAGTTTTCGTATATTGCTGACTTAAAGGGCCAATTGGCAAGGGCGGAAGAAATGTCCAAATCTTTACAGACACAAGTGAATGACAAAGATCAGGAAATAACTAACAAAAATACTCAAATAGGCAATTTAGAGAATCAGAATACAGGGCTATCGACCGACCTAGGAAAGAAAGAACAAGAATTAACAAAACGGTTGGATGAAGTAAAAAAATTACAAGGCTCGGTAAAAACGGTGGGACGCTGCCTGATGGGAACGGTTGGGCTAATAGAAGCCTTTAGACAGGAAAATAGGAGCCTGGCGCAAGATGCGGTTCAGGTCATGGAGGTTACATGTAAGGATTCACTCGCCATTATCAAGGAAGTAGAGGGATTTTCAACGAAGACCGGCGAAACCGTAAACACCTCTGTAACCGCTGATCAAATTCTCTACATTAAATGAGAAATCAAATGAGAAATCGATTTCCACTATTCCGGTATCTCGTCAAAGGTTTGAATAATTCGGTGGGTCGGCTCTTCGGTGAGCTCGGCGTTGCCTTTGCGCAGGGAAAGCGCGGTCGTAAAGCCCGCGGCGCGGGCGGCGTCAAGTTCGGCCGGGATGTCGGAGATGAAAAGAATGTCCGCCGGGGCGAGTTTTAACGCTTCGGCAATTTTTTTATAGCTTTCGGTCTCGCGTTTAGCGCCGGTGGTGGTGTCGAAATATTCGGTGATAAGCGAGGTCAGATCGCCTTTGTCCGAATATCCGAAAATAAGTTTTTGCGCCAGCACGCTGCCCGATGAATAGATCGCGATCTTTTTGCCGGCGGTTTGCCAACGCTGGAAGGCCGCAGGCACGTCGGCAAAAACCTCGCCTTTCAATTCGCCGTTCTCATATCCCTGCTGCCAGATCTTTCCCTGAATAGATTTTAGCGGAGTAGATTTGCGGTCGACCTTGATAAGAAATTTCAGATAAGCCGCGATGGACGCTGGCGAGGTCTCGTCAAATTTTTCTTCGTAAATCGTGTCGGACGAACTCTCAGCTTTCAGCGCGGCGATCTCATCGCCAAGCTCGGCAAAATTGTCGTGGACGTAGTTGTCGATATTATTTGCCGCGTAAGGAAAGAGTGTCTTGTGGACAAAATCGATCGGAGTGGTGGTGCCTTCGATATCGAGTAAGATTGCTTTCATAAATTAATTGCCGCAAAGAAGCGCAAAAAACGCCAAAAAGAAAACTTCCTTTTGTGATCCTTGTGCCTTTTTGGCTAAGCATTTTATTCTGACGCCGGTATATAAGTGACACCGAAACAGGTAGGTTGATAGCCTGCATCTACCCCGCTTTCGCTGTAATACGGTGTCCAGCCGGTGATGTCCTGAAAGAGCCGGATGGCGCGCACTGTCCGGTCGCCGCAGAGATTGAACCAGTGCATCGTTCCGCGCGGCACGCGGATCAGATCGCCGGCTTCCATTTCGATGGACACAATGTCGCCGCCCGGCGGGGCGATGTGAAACAGCCCGTGGCCTTTGACGATAAAGCGCACCTCGTCTTCGTCGTGCCAATGCTCCTTGTTAAATTTTTTGAGCATCGCATCGAGATTCGGCGTGGTCGATACGATATTTATTACGTCCGCAGTGACATAACCGCCAGATGCCTTCAGCTGTTCGATCTCAGGCGAATATGCTGCCAGAATTTCTTCTTCGCTCGCATCCGGCGAGACACGCATCTCGTCCGCGTCCCAACGCTCATAAGCGATCCCGATGCCACCGAGATATTCGGTGATCTCCTTAGGGTCACGCAGGACCAATTCTTTGTCCGGAACATTTACTACAGCCATATCTTTAAGAATACAGGAGACAGGAGACAGGAGACAAGGAGACAGGAGACAAGGAGACAGAAAACAAGAAGACAGGAGACACGGCAAGTTATATGTGCTCGGCTATTGCTTTTGAATATGCATATAAAAGTCGGCCTACTTCATCCAATTGTTCTGACAGCTCATCTGTTTTTGCATAATCCAGGTCTTGGGCCAAGAGGAGATAGTATCGAACTTCCTCGAGCGAACCTTGCGCGATGTTCATAAAACGCGCTTTGTCGGCGGGGCCTTTCTTTTTATAACCTTCGGCAATATTTGCGGGAATCGATATGGCGGCTCTGCGAATTGTGAAGTCAGCGAGTAAATTTCTCTTCGCGGAAAATTATCGCTTAACTTATAAATATCTAAAACTAATTTGTGAGCCTTCTGCCACACGATCAGACCTTTGAAAGTTTGGGAGGGGGTCATTTCGGGTACTCTCCTGTCAACTTTATTTACTGTCGTCTGTTTTCTGTCTCCTGTCTTCTTGCTAACACTTCGAATAAAAACTCGAATATCTCGATGTGCCGTTTAGCTTCGGCGATATCTTTGCCCCAGGTGTAAAGCCCGTGGCGGCGCAGATAGACGCCGTGAATATCGGGGCTTTCGTTCAACACATTTTCGATAACATGTGAGAGCGCGATATAGTCCTGTGAATTTTCCACGATCGGGAGCAGCTCGCGGTGTTCGTGCGTGGTGACACCGGCGAGGCCTTTGAGCATTTCGTAGCCTTCGATCTCGATCGCGCCGCGCTTGAAAAAAGTGTCGGAAAGGATCGTGCCCCAGACGGAATGCGTGTGCAGGATCGAACCCGCTTCGGGGCGCAGCCGATAGATCGCGAGATGCAAAAGTGTTTCCGCCGAGGGCTTGCCTTCACCGGCAGTAACAAGGCCTTCGGCATCTACCGAGAGGAAATGATCGCCGGTTAGCCCGCCCTTTTCGTTGCCGCTGGCAGTGATGCAAAGCGACAGCGGATCGCGCCCGATCAGCGCCGAAAAATTTCCGCTTGTGCCCAGCACCCATCCGCGCCGGTAAAATTCCGCCCCGCATTCTCCGAGACGGGCAGCTAGTTCGTCTTTGTTCATCGACGTCGAGTCTAACAAAAATGGCGAAACGCTGAAAGGCCAGGCACTATTAAGATCTGAAATCAATATTAGCCACGAATGTCACAAATAACACGAATAAAAATTTTTAATTCGTGTCATTTGTGACATTCGTGGCCGAAAAATCGCGAATTTAGCTGATCGAGCCGCGATGATCGATGGCGGATGATAATTTTGCTTCCCAAACCGGATTGAGAATATCGGGTGTAAGGTCACTGGAAACGATACGGTTGCGCCCCTGTTCTTTTGCCTGGTAAAGCACGTCGTCGGCGGCTTTGATCAGTTTGGTTTCGCTCTCGCCCAGAAAAGCATCTACCGTGGCGATACCCATGCTAACGGTCAGCACGGCATCGGTCGGTGAATTTTCGTGCAGGATCGCGAGCTCTCTTACTTTCTCCATTGCTTCCTCGGCGATGGTAAGTGCGCCCGGCAGATCGGTGCCGCCCAGAACGATCGCAAATTCCTCACCGCCGAATCTTGCTACCAGATCGGTCGGGCGATGGATCGTGGAAAACAGCGCTTCCGCCACCTTTTTCAGGCATTCGTCACCGACGAGATGGCCGTAGCTGTCGTTGTACAGTTTGAAATGGTCGATATCGAGCAGGATCAGCGAGATCTTTGTGCGAAAACGGATCGCGCGGTGCCATTCGCCGGCCAGAAATTCCTCGAACATCCGCCGGTTGCCTATGCGCGTAAGGCCGTCGGAATTTGCCAATAGCTGCAGCGATTCGTTGGCGTCCCTTAACTCGCGGGTCCGCTCATCGACGAGTCTTTTGAGTTTTCTTTCGCGCCGCTTCAGTTGATAGACGCTCACCTGCCAGGCGATCAGCACGCCCACGGCGATCGCGAGGGCGCATAAAAGAATGAACAGCCTGGTCTGGTAAAAATACGGCAAAGCTTCAAACTCTATCGAAGAGCCGGCTTCCTGCCAGACGCCGTCGCTGTTGGCCGCGATAACTCTAAAGGTGTAATGCCCGGGAGGAAGATGAGAATAGTAAGCGGTACGCCGGGTGCCGGCATCTACCCAGTCCTGGTCAAGCCCTTCAAGTTTATACTTGAACTTCATCTGGCTCGATCTAAGCAGGCTTAACCCGGTATAGGTGATCTCAACATTTCTTTCATAAGGTTTAATTTCGATATCTTTACCGGCATCTGCTTTTTTACCGCTGATAGTTACGGATTCGACGACGACCGGCGGGGGAAGCGGATTAAAGGTTTCCATCGAAGGATCAACGATCGAGATCCCGTTTTGTGTGGGAAACCAGAATCTGCCTCTTTCATCCTTCAGGCTGGCCGGCTGGCGTCCGCCGTTGCATTCGGTATTGAGCATGCCATCGTCCTTGCCATAACCGACGCTGTTTATCTTTTCGATCTTTCCATCGAAAAAGTCATTCAATTCCTGTTTGCTTACGCGATAAATACCGCGATTTGAGCTGATCCAGAAATTGCCTCTTTCGTCCTCCTGAAAAGCAAAGACACCGTTGCTGAACAGGCCGTTTTCAGATTGAATGCTGGAAAAAACGCCGTCTTTAAAGCGGCTCAAGCCTTCATCGTAAGTGCCTATCCATAGCACGCCGTCTTTATCTTCATAGATCGTTCGGACATTATTGCCCGCCAGGCCCTGTTCTTTGGTGTAATTGACGAACTTTCCGTTCTGATATTCGGTCAAACCACCGTATCCGCCAAACCAGAGGCGCCCCCGGGAATCCTGGAAAATACTGGTCATGAAATCGCTGGGCAGCCCGTCTTTTGAATCGAAGGCCTTATCAAGTTTGTAGTTCTTAAATCGCAGGACCCCGCGGCTGGTTGCCGCCCAGATCATGCCGTTTCGATCTTCGATGATCGAATGAACGTGATGAGATTCGGCCTCCGTTATCTTTCGCGATCTGCCGTTTTCAATGACATAAAGAAGGCCGGCGGTTCCGATCCACATCTTTCCATTCGAGTCTTCGAAAAACGATTGGATAACGGCATGCTCATTCACATCATCGTAAGTTTTGTCCGGATTCTGCTTGTCAGCCTTAAAATCAACGGTCTCAAATTTCCCGTTTCGATAGATCGAAACTCCTTTTGTTGTGCCCACCCAGATATCGCCTTTACGGTCGCGATAGATCGGATATATCTCCTGGTCGCGCAGGCCGTCTTTTGTGCCCAGGGTTTCAACCACACGCTTGCGCAGCCGGCTGAGGCCGTGGTTGGTCGCTAGCCAAACCGTCCCCTCACGGTCTTTGAAAACAGAAAAAATTTGCTGGGAAATTCCATATTCTTTGCCGTAAATTTTGAACGCGCCGTCTTTATACCTGACTATGCCTGCCCCGGCGCCCAAAGTTCCGCCATTGGCAAACCACACGCTGCCGTCCGCCTCTTCCCAGAAAGAATGAAAGTCGACCCCTTCGACAAATCCGTGTTCTTTACCGAAGTTTTCCGCTATGCCGTCTTTTAAACGGAACGCGCTTTTGCCCCCGATCCAGAGTGCGCCCCGGCTATCTTCAAACAAGGAAAATCCAAAAGGGTAATCGGGTATATTTTGGGTGTAACGGGTTTCCCGGGCGCCCGCGTACTCGGTAACTTCACCCGGGGTTACGCGCCACAATTTTCCCGATCTTCCCCGGTATTCTTTGACGGGGCTTACCGGGTCGAATTTTTCACTGAAGACAAATTTTCCATCTCTGAGGTGATACCAGCTGCCGGGAGTCTGGTCTTTATTCTCGGTAAGAAAACGTACTTCGCCTTTGTCGTCAGGCGCGATCAGCTGGATGTCGTGCCCGGGCAGTTGATCGGCGGTATAGGAATAGAAATCCCCCTTGTTTCCGATCGATACGACGCCGTCTTCCAGCGCGCTGGCGTAGATGGTGCCTTCCTTGTCACTATAAATAATTCCGAATCTGTTGCTTACGATACCGGGAGTATTGCTCTTGTCGAATATGGTGAATTTCACCCCGTCAAACCGCACCAGGCCGTCGAAGGTAGTGAACCAGATATAGCCGTCCGGAGTCTGGGTCAGCCCTCTAACCCCGTTTTGCGGCAGCCCGTTGTCGGTCGTCCAGGTGTCAAAGCGATATTCCGCCGCGAGCCGCGGACCGGCGGCGTGGCATAACAAAAGACAGAAAATAACGATGAACAAACGGGGATTTATCGTGGACGGCATGTTGGAATTGACCGGGCTTGTTGTTTCAGAAAAAGCGGGAAAAAATCGAGCAGGGCGGAAAAACCGCTAAGTCTATTAAAAACGATTGCTTAGAATTAGTCAATAAAAATTATTTTAGCGCACTAGCCGCCGATAAAACTCATGGTGCGTTCGGGTTGGATGAAGACGGGGTCGTTGATATAGTGGCGCGGTTCTTTTTTTATCACCGCGGCGCGAATAAAATCGGCGATCTCTTCCGGCGAAGCGCCGCCGCGCAGCACGTCGCGCAAATTATATTCAACGGTAGAGAACAGGCAGGTGCGTATCTGGCCGTCGGCGGTCAGGCGTATGCGCGAGCATGCGCCGCAAAACATTTCCGTCACCGGCGCGATGATCCCTATTCCGCCCCCGGCGCCATCGGCAAAATCATATCTCCACGATGTTTCCATGCCGCGCGAATTTTCTTTTAAGGTGAGCGGAAAAACTTCATTTATTTTTTGATAAATTTCCCTGCCCGGAACGACCATCTCACGCCGCCATTCGTGGCCGGAATCAAGCGGCATAAATTCGATGTAGCGCATCGTCAGTTTTTCGTCCCGTGCAAACCGCGCCAGATCGACCACCTCATCGTCATTAACGCCGCGAATGATGACCGCGTTTATCTTCACCGGTTCCAGGCCGGCGAGTTTCGCCGATCCGATCGCCGCCAGCACATTTTCCAGCGCGTCGACACCGGTGATCTTTTCAAAATTATCGCGATGCAAGCTATCGAGGCTGATCGTTACGCGATCCAGGCCCGCTGCTTTTAATTTTTGCGCGTGGCGCGGCAGATCAAAACCGTTGGTGGTAAGCGCGAGGTCTTTTAATCGTGGTTTTAGCGCGGCTAAAAATCCGGTCAGCTTATCGATATCTTTTCTGATCAGCGGTTCGCCGCCCGTCAGGCGAATTTTTTCGATTCCCAGCGAGACAAAAATTTCGCAGAGAGCTGTTATTTCTTCAAAGGTAAGGATGGTTTCTTTTCGTGCAAGTGGCGGTTCGCCGTGCGGTAAACAATAGAAACAACGAAAGTTACAGCGATCGGTCAGAGACACCCGCAGATCGCGGATGGGCCTGTTGTATGAATCTTGTAGAGGCGCGGACACATTAAGATGATACGGCTTTAGAGTTTAGAGTTCAAAGTTCCGTGTTCAGAGTTTAAAAAGGTTTAGAGTTCGAACTCAGATTTTGAATCGGCATTCCGATAATATCGGTTGAAGTCAAAAAAGGAACGGGTCAGTACCGGGAACGTAGTGACCGGCTAATGATCTATTTAATCCTTATTTTGTAAATAAGATCTTTGTGTCGGAAGCCGGTCACTACGTTCCCGGTACTGACTTCATTTCGACAATCAGCCTCGCACCCGGAACTTTGAACTCTAAACTTCGAACCTTGAACCTTGAACTACTTGTATGCTTCGGCCAGCTGGTTTATCTGGCGCAAAGGTTTGTCTTTATCCACCAGCGGCAGGCGGGAAATCACATTGCGCAGCGCAGCCAGAAGGCGGTTGTATTCCGCGCGGTCGCTAAGTTCCGACGGGCCGGTATAAACTTTCTTTTCCTTGATGTCGGCGACTATCGGCTGCAGGTAGGACGTAATGTTTTTCAGCGCTTCCGGCGCATGTTTTCCGTTCGGGTGCAGGTCCAGATATTCACCGTCCGTCTGACGCATCAGATAGAGATAGCAATTGACATATCCTTCACACTCGCCCGGCAAATTTGTCCGGGCGGCTGCCCAGGCGATCTCATCCGCCAGGGTCGACTTCGCATGTTTTTTTCTCAGGTCCCAGAAGAGGTCGTCGGCA
>CAVYCB010000001.1:0-16902 GCA_963766895.1 uncultured Acidobacteriota bacterium | reverse complement strand
GTTATCGATCGTTTGGCCGGTCGCGCCTTTGACCAGGTTTGCTCCGCCCAGGCCCATGAACGAAGTTCCTTCGACCATCAGGATCACGTCAGACAGCGCCGGAAGATAGGCTCCGCCCGCCACGCACATTCCCATCACGGCGGCGATCTGCGGAGTTTTCAGATAGCGGCGCATGATCGAATTGTAATAAAAAATGCGCGCCGCGCCGTACTGGCCGGGAAAAACACCGCCTTGATAAGGCAGGTTAACCCCTGCTGAATCAACCAGATAGATGATCGGCACATGGTTGCGCATGGCGATCTCCTGCGCGCGCAGAATTTTCTTGATAGTTTCGGGATACCACGCACCGGCCTTGATCGTGGCGTCGTTGGCAACGGCCACGCATTCCCGCCCGTTGATCTTACCGACCGAAGTAACGACGCCCGCCGCCGGAGCCTGCCCTTTATATTCATCATAGGCGACCAGCAAACCGATCTCCTGCTGGTATTTGTTCTCATCAAAGAGCAGATGAACGCGTTCACGCGCGGTCAATTTTCCCTGCGAGTGAATTTTCTCTATCTTTTCCACACCGCCGCCAAGCTTCAGCTTTTTTTCCAGAACCTGAAACTCTTCGGCGAGCTCGCGTAGACGTGACTTTTTGTCTGATGGCTTCATCAAATTACCGGCGTCAGAATCTTTAATTCCTTAATAAACTTAAAATCATCTACATTGAATGTGATCAACGTGAGACCGTATTCAATAGCGGTAGCGGCGATCATCGCGTCGGCGAGGAGCAATCCGCGCGAGTTCGAATGTTTATCTATCAGTTCGATCGCAGTTTGAGCTATTTGATCATTTAGTGGGTAAAATATGAGATTTTGCAGGCTGCGTTTTATGAGATTTTTATCTGAATTGGAAATTGAGCCCTGAATACATTCGATATAAACAATAGTGTCTATACCTATTTTGAGACTTGCCAGAAAATTTTTTACTTCGACATTCCCGTAAAAGATCTTCGACAATACATTGGTGTCTATTAAATGCTCATCCATGTCGCAAATTACTTTTTTGTCGAAGTTTTCTCGTAAGATCTTCTTCTTTCTCTTCCCGCCCTTTCCAAATTCCGGTCACATTTTCAAACGGATCGCTATTAAGTTTTTCCAATTCGCGTAAAAGTTCCGCCGCCTTTTTTTCATCATCCACCCGAAAAGAGCGGTTGATCTTCATCGGTATCTCAATTGTTAAATTACCCATAACTGCCTCACACACCCGATTTTAGCACAATTCGGCCGAAACCGGATTTCGTCACTTAATAACAAAATT
Source organism: uncultured Acidobacteriota bacterium (assembly GCA_963766895.1). Lineage (GTDB taxonomy): Bacteria > Acidobacteriota > Blastocatellia > Pyrinomonadales > Pyrinomonadaceae > DASYKT01. The sequence goes on along the minus strand of CAVYCB010000001.1, from coordinate 15,600 downwards.
TTTCACGCTCGTATCGCTCACCGCCGGATTTTCGATACTTGTAATTCTGAGTCTCGCGGATTTTGTCGGGCGTCCGCCGATGGCTATCACCTGGGTGCCGTCGTTTGGCGTGCCGGCGAGCAGGGTTTCCCAGGTCGTGGTCGCGTCGCGAGAGATCTCGATCTTTACATTGCCGCCCGCGATATTATCCGTCGTCCATTCGATCGTGCGCAAAATATTTCGCGGGACGATCTCGCCGCTGTTCAGGCTGTTTAGCGCCATACTGCTCCCGCTATAGCGGTAAGCGGCGATCGCATTCGAAGTGTTGTTGATCGAGCGAGCGTTGTCACGGGCGTTTTCCACGCCGGTCGGCACACCGTTAAAAATTATCCCCGGATTTGAAAAATACGGGCGGCGCGTGCACCCCGAGGTGCAGGGATCGACATACGACATTACCGTCCGATAAGAGCCGTTGATCCAATGCCCAAAACTGTAAGGAAAAGTCCCGCCGGAACCGTTTTCCGGGTTATGAGAGCTGCCCATATTGTGGCCGAGTTCGTGAGGAAAGCTGAGGTTTCCTACCGCGCACGAGCGGGCCGTAACCGTAAAAGCATTATTTTGATTTCCGGCGACCGATCCCATCAGGTTACCGATGCCGCATGCGCCACCGGTCTCGCTCATCATATCAACCAGATCGGCCTGCTTTTCGTTTCGCAAAGCCTGGATCGCGGTGTTGTTGCGCAGGTTCGTCAGATCGGTGCTGAAATCAACCTCGGTATAAACGTGCTCCTGCGTGTGAACGAGCCTGACGCGCTGCAGAATTTTGCTGTTCAAGTAGGTGGTATTAGAAACATCGATCGCGCTCTGGGCAATGGTCTGCGCCTGCGCATCACCGCCGGCGATATTTTTGGTCGCCGTCGTATAAAGGACCATTACATCTATGCGGTCACCGGAATCGACACCGGCCAGAGCGCTTTCAAGCTGTTTTTCTTTCGCGGTTTCACCCGGAACTTCGCCGCCGCAGGGTGGAAAGCGGCCCTGGTCCAGCTGCATCAAGACATTTTTTTGGCCTCGCGGCGTGATCTCATAAACGGCTTCGGGCGAATAAATGAGGCCCGACATAAAGCCTTTCTTCGCCGTCAAAATGACATCGCCCTCGAATTTTCCGCTGATGATCTTTCCTCGCCAGGTAAAATCGTCCATCGCGCGCATCTCAAAACCTTCAGAAACCCGCTGGACCGCGTCATAGGTCTTATCATCAAAAAGTGTGATCCTGAGTCGAGCGGCATTTCCGCGAAGCATGCCGGCAAAGTCGATCTGTATTTCACTTTCACGGACCGCGGCCGGAGAGAATTTACCGGTCCCCGCTGCGGGAGCTCCTTTTAAGATAAAAAGCTGGCGGTTTTGAGCACTGATACAAACAACACTCAATAGTACGAAGGTGAAAAATGAAAGCAACTGTTTCATAGTCGTCTCTCTTTCGATCACGAATGCTAATTATTCATTATAAAATTATTCATTGTTAATTAATTAACAATTGAGAATGAACAATGAATAATTCTTACTTTACTTTTCCTTAATGATAAATGTCGGCACCATGCCGCCGCCGCTGGAAACGTTGGCGAGTTCGGTAAACGACAGACGGGTAAAAGCCGAGCCGACTTTGCCGTCAAAAAGCAGCGGATCGAGATCGACCAGCTGCTCGACAAATTCGATCCCGCCGTCGTCGGTCAAGGCCGGAAAAATTTCCTTGCCGGTCTTCACGCGTTCCTGCACCAGGTAATCGCCGTCGGCCAGCGCCTTTTTGATCGCCTCTTCCCATTCGCTTTCAGAAACGCTCCAGCCGATATAGATGCCATGGCCGCCGTAATCGTCGTTCGGCTTTAAAACCAGCTTGTGCGCGTTTTGCCGGGTGAAATCGATCAGATCGACCTGCTCATTATTATGGACGGTTTTTTCTTCGCGAAACTTGCGCGTCCAGGGCACGTGCGCGTGAATGGCTTTTAATTCTTCTTCATTAAAAAGATGCGCGTAGCGTTCATTGGTCAGCACGGCAAAGATGGCTTTCTTGTGCACGAGTTTGGAGCGAAAACTGTTGGCCATACAGATCGCGCCGGCCCGATACGCGTCAAGCAGCGCCGGCGCCTGGTCGATGATCGGAATGTACTCGTTAACCAGCAGCCGTTTATAAACGATGTCGATCTCAAAATCGCCGCTGCGCAGCCGTCCGCCGGAAAATTCCAGGTCCTGCGGCGCGCAAATTATCGAGGGATACCCTTGCGATTCAAAATACTCTTTGAAAAGCTCAAATTCTTTTATGGTCGGCAGATCTTTCAGATCGATGATCGCGATCGTCGGTTTATGTTCCGGCTTGTGCCCAAGAAATTCCTCGTAGCTGGAAAGCAAAACCGCCAGCATTTTCGAACGCCCCTCCAAACTTTGCAGCTTGTAAGTTTCCGCAAATTTCTGCATCACCGGCAGCGTCTGAAAGATCTCGGTCGCCGAATCGGCAAAAGCAATTCCGGCCGGGCTCTCGCCGTTTAGCTCGACGTAGCTATAGGTGTCTTCGGTCAGAAATGAATCAAGGCGCGCGGAGGCCGATACCTGCTTGTATTTCGGGTCGATGGAAACCAGGTCGCGCTCGATCTCTGAAGTAACACCCAACTCACTGAGAATTTCTTCGCTCTCAACGGCGGCGTCTTTTACTTTCTGCAGCGCGCTCCAGATCGTTTCACAAATGCCGGTGATCCGCTTCCAATCGCTTTCCATCACAAAGTGCGGACGCAGGTAAGGCGACAGCGGGCGCCCGCCAAAGATCAATTTAGCCTGCTCCAACCCGTCACTTAATTTCCGTCGTGAGGATTCCGCTAATTCGTTATCTTCTAAGAGCTTATGGTAATGTGCGACCGCTTCAGATAGCATTCTGTCCGTCTCCAAATATAGATTGATCTCCAAAAAGAACAGGAATTGTTTGATAAAAACTCAGCACGGAATCGTCGGCGCCGTTGGCAAATTGCTTTTCAACTTTATTGATCGGGAAACACGCGTTGCCCCCATTATCGCCGCTAAATACGACCGCCGCCCCGTGTTCATTTTCTTCCCAGCGCCCGGCGAAATTCCGGCAGATACATTCGCCTAAGAAACTTCCCAATGTCTGACTAATGCCTGCGAATTTGTCGGGCTCCAGCCTCAAACGCTGTCGTTCGATAAACCCGTCAAGCCACTCTACCGACCGCTCGTCATAGCCAAGCTCCTGATCGGGAAATTGCCGTATCACCAATTCCGCGTTGGCCTGAATGCGGTCGATAAATTCCATTTAGCTTCCTCTACTTAGCCATATCGACGATCAGATCGAATTCATTTTTGGTCAGCGGCGTCACCGAAAGCCTGCCCTGCCTGACCAGATACATATCGGCCAGATCGGGCTGTGCTTTTATCTCCGCCAGCGTAACCGGCTTCTTGAACTTTTTGACCGGCTCTAATTCAACTGCCGCCCATTGCTCATCTGTTGGATCGGGAAAATGTTCTTTCGAAACTTTCGACAACCCGACCACGGCTTTTTCCGTGACCGAGTGGTAATAAAGGACCTTGTCGCCCTTCTTCATCGCTTTCAAATTATTGCGCGCCATAAAATTGCGCACGCCGGTCCAATCGGTCTTGCCGTCCTTTACCAGGTCGTCGTAGGAATAAGCGTCGGGTTCGGATTTTACCAGCCAAAAATTCATAATGGTAAATGATTAATGGTGAATGGTGAATGGTGAATTTCCTGGCATTCACAGTTCACTTTAATTACCTTTCTTTAAATTCAGCTTTCGTAGTTTTAATAGAAGCAGCTAATATTCTTTGAATCTCTTCACAATCTTCGAGCAATGACCCTGCGAGATTCTTTTTCAAATATTCACTATCTCTTAATAAAATTAGCCAGTATCTTGTTTCGGAAGCTTCCTTTTGAGCTATTGACAATTTATGTATAAAATCTGTTTTTGACTGCGCATGCTTCGATTCTTCAATGTTAGCTCCGATCGACGTCCCCGAACGTAAAACTTGCTTAGATAAAATGTATTCCTTATGCTCTTGAATCATGAACTTGTAAAGCTTTATCACTCTCAAAGCAAAATCGTGGGATTTTTCGCTTAGAACACTTTCTTTCATTCACCGTTCACCATTCACAATTCATCATTTTTTCTTCGTCTGCGCCGCCTTTTTATTCAGCCATTTTGCCCAGCGTTCGAGCAGCGGACGGAAGGGCTTGAAAAGTTTCCCTCGCCAGTTGTTTTCCGCCTGCTTATCGCTCCACGAACGAAGCTGTTTCTCCGCGTACTGGCGCACTTGCTGTTCGAGCGCATTTTTCTTGACCGAATGCCGCAGGGTCAAATAATAGTGCTGGCCGATAAGTGAAAAGATCAGCCCTGCCATATTCGATTTAAAAGCCATTCTCGGCATTATCCGGTTAAGATAGGTTTCGGTCGGTTTTAACAGTGCTCCGGTTGATATTTCCATCCACGCCGATTGGTTTCCCATCCGCGGATGATAAAGCCCGGGCAGGTCGGACTTCATCGGAATATTCATATTTTTCAGCCGCGGTTCATTGATAAAATCCACCAGGCGGAGTTTCTCCAGCCCGCGCATGTGTTCGATCGGTACGCTCTTAAGAATTTTTTCCAGCGTTTCGTCGGTTTTCTTCGGAAGATCGATCGTTGATTGATTCTCGATTTTTAATGACATAAAACAATTTGGTATTGATAAATCTATGTTAGCAATGAACTTTCGTCAAGAACTCTGCCAAAGATCGATTTGCGACACTTCCGCCGCAAATTTTGTGGCAGATAGTCCACAGTTTCCTTTATATCGATCAGCGGCATTCTGCTAACCGTAATAATATCTTATATTTAATAACTTTCCACAAAATGGCACGAGCCTTGTATATAGCTAAGCAGCTTAGGTGTTTTTAATTATAAATTAATGTCTCTACAAAATACTATTGCGCAGACGATCAGCGCTCGCGGAACCGGCCTGCATACGGGTGTTGAGGTCAATATTGCCCTGCGTCCGGCGCCGCCCAACACGGGTTATATTTTTATCCGTACCGATCTGGACAATTTTGAGATCCCGGCTTCGGCTGAATATATCTCGCACTGCAGCTACGCCACCACGCTGCTGCGGCGCGGCGTGCTGCTCTCAACCGTGGAACACATCCTCTCTGCACTGCGCGGTGCGAATATCGACAATTGTTTTATCGACGTGGACAACCTGGAAATTCCCATCATGGACGGCTCGTCCGAGGATTTTATCGACCTGATCGAACGCGCCGGCCTCAGGCAGCAGGACACGAACAAAAGATTTTTTCAGGTGCTCAAGCGGGTGGACGTGGAGCTCGGCGACCGGCGAATGAGCATCGAACCGTCGGAGACGTTTGAGATCGAATGCATAATAGATTTCCCGCACCCGATGATCAACCGCCAGAAATATCACTTTGCGCTTGAGAACGGCTCATTCCGCCGCGAGATTGCTTCGGCGCGGACCTTTGGATTTACCGCTGAGATCGAAATGCTGCGCCAGGCAAATCTGGCGCGCGGCGGCTCGCTCGATAACGCGATCGTACTGACCGAGGACGGCATGCTGAACGAAACCCCGCTGCGTTTTCAAGATGAATTTGTGCGGCACAAAATTTTAGACATCATCGGTGATTTTGCGCTGCTCGGAATGCCGGTGCTGGGAAAAATAACCGCGGAAAAAAGCGGCCACTCCGTTCACGCCGGATTGATGACCAAGCTCTTAAAGACCGAAGGCGCGTGGAAAATAATCGAATAAACAATTTTAGCCACGAATTACACTAATAACACGAAGAAGAATCACGCGGTAAATTTCTTATATTCGTGTTATTAGTGTAATTCGTGGCAGGTATAAAGATCTATTCCGCCGTCGGGTCCCACTCGGTTTTAGCGATCACTCCCGCCAGCATGATCGAGTTTGTTTCTTCGTAATACCTTATCAGCCAAGTCAGCCCGTCGGTGGTCTTTTTTGTCCATTGCATATCGTAGATGTGAAACTGGTCGCCGGCTTTATAAAAGTCTTTGCTTGCGCCGAACATTTTTATCGCCTGGGCCTTTAGATCGAAGCCTTTTTTATAGTGCAGGCTGATCTCATAGACGATGCCTTTATTCGGGATCTTGGCGGGGTCGATCATCTGCACCTCGACCTCGTAGTCTTCGTTGCGCTCGGTCTTTTTTCCGGTCGTGGCCTTGTAAATAAATTTAGCGTTGTCTTCTTCGCTTAGGCCATAGACTTTGAAAGAGATGCTCTCAACGTTGCCTTTGGCAAACGGCAGCGTGCCCTCCAGCCACTGGAAACGGTTGCCGGCCTCGGCGTTCTTTAAATTTATCTGCCTGGCAAAATCAGCGAACGGCATACCGAGATAAACTTTTCCCAGTTCTACCGGAATAAATTGTTTTTGTTTGAGATAGCTGTACTTATTTTTCGTCTGTGCGGGTGAGGCGGCCGCGGCCAAAAGTAAAAACAAGATCAGGATAAATGTTTTCTTCATAGTCACTGTTTCTTCACATCAGCCTTAAATTTAATAGGATCAAAGTGCTGCTTTGCAGCGAGAACGGCGATGATCTTCTCCACGCATTTTTTTATACCGTCCGGAAATTTGCCTTCTCTAAAATCGGGGATCATGGTCTCGCCGATATTTCTTATATCCTCATTTGAGAGATCTTTCTGCAGCCGGCTATCGATCTGTATGTACCATCCCCTGTCTTTGATGGCAACCACCAGCAGCGCGCCGCCATTTTTCGCGCCTATTTTCCGCTCGCGCGCCATTTCCAGGGAATAACCGGATATGTCTTTCCCCCCGGTGGTGTCAATTACGGCGATCCCCAGATCTATCTCCGCCTTATCTCGCAGCTCGCGCAAAACACGTTCTGTCTCGTCTTTTTCGCTCTCTGAAAAAATGCCGCTAAGATCGTTGAGAAAACCGGTTGGCCGCTGTAATTTCCCCTGCCCGGCCCCGATCTTCTCCGGCAGCTTTGAGGGTTTACCCGTCGGTTTATTCGCATCTTTTCCGTTTTGAGCAAAAGCGGAAATAGCGATAACCAAGACAAAAGCGAGCAAACGTATTTTTGAAAGATTTTGTACCCTCATCCGGCTAGGTATTAGTATTCCAATCCGCGGTGTGAAAGGTGCCATCTTCATCGATCCTTTGATAGGTGTGCGCGCCGAAAAGATCACGCTGTGCCTGAATGAGATTGGCCGGCAGCCGCCGGGTGTGATACGCATCATAATACGCCAGGCAAGACATCAGGCAGTAGGACGGAAACCCGCCGGCCGCCGACACCGCGACCACATCGCGCAGATCAGATAGTTTTTCATTCAAACCGGCGGCAAAATTCGCATTCAATATCAGGTTCGATAGATTCGTATCGTCAGCAAAAGCGCGCCGGATATCTTCAAGCAGGGCTGCGCGTATGATGCAGCCCCCGCGCCATATCGTTGCCACGCGGGTCAGGTCGACGCCGTAGCCCATTTCTTCCGAAGCCGTTTTAAGTAAAGCCAGGCCTTGCGCGTAAGTCAAAATAAAAGCGGCATAAAGAGCATTTTTCAAATGGTGAATTGTGAGCTGTGAATTGTGAATTGACACATCGCTTACGGCTTCTGAATTCCGGCTACTCGCTTCCATTCTCTCTTTCTTCATTGCCGAAATTTGCCGCATCGTCACGGCGGAATCGATCGTGGGCACCGGCACGCCGAGGTCCATCGCCGCTTGCGAGGTCCATTTGCCCGTCCCCTTTTGGCCGGCGGTGTCGAGGATCATTTCCACCAAAGGCTTGCCCGTTTTTTCATCGGCCTTTTGCAATACTTTTTCCGTTATCTCGATGAGAAAAGTATTTAAATTGCCCTTGTCCCACTCCGCAAAAACATCGGCGATCTCGCTGTAACTTAACCCGCCTTCTCCGGTGCCGCGCTGTATCAGGTCATATGTTTCCGCGATCAGCTGCATCAATCCATACTCGATGCCGTTATGGACCATCTTGACAAAATGTCCCGCGGAACCGCCGCCCACGTGCGCGCGCAAGGTTCGCCATTTACTTTTGCCGAGACCGATTCAAGGAGCGGCCTGACCCTTTCATACACGACAGGGTCGCCGCCGGCCATTATGCTGGGGCCGTGAAGCGCGCCTTCTTCGCCGCCTGACACCCCGAGGCCCAGGAATTTCAGTCCTTTTGTGAGTAAATATTTCTCGCGGCGTTCCGTGTCGGTAAAATGTGAATTACCGCCGTCGATGATCAGATCGTCCGGCGCCAGCAGAGGAATGAGTTCTTCGATCACGCTATCGACGATCGGCCCCGCCGGAACCAGCAGCATAATATTTCGCGGACGGGACAGCTGACTGGCGAAGTCTTCCAGGTTTGCGGCGGCGGTTATATCAAGGCCCGCACCGTCCAGCAGCAGCAATTTCTGTTTCTCGGGGCTGAGATCATAGCCGACGCACCTGTATCCTTTTCCTGCCGTATTCAACAGAAAATTCCTGCCCATCGTTCCCAGGCCGATCATTCCAAGTTGCGCATTATTAATAAAGGGGCTCATAAAATGGATTATACCCGCCAAACTTCCGCCTTGCTTAGATCGGCACGCCATCTTTCGTCATTTTCTTCAAAAGTCCACCAGGTCGACAAAACCATCTGCACGAACGCCCATTTTCTTATTTCATCCTCGGCGATCCGCAAAGTTTCGGAAAATTGCCGCACGGCGAGATCCATCCTGACAGAAACGTCCGGCTTTTCAGCCAGCCAGTCGCGGTGATTATTAAGAAAAACGCCGGCATCATAACCTACGCTTCCGACGAGTCCCTTGGGGTCGATCACTAAATAAGGCTCGCGCTCCGCCGATAAAATATTTTCGTGATGAAAATCGCCGTGCAATAAATATTTGGGTTGCAACAAATACCCGTTTTTTTTCTTACCCGTCAGCTCATTGTAAAAATTCCGCGCTTTTTTGATTTTTTCCGCGGGGAATCCCGTGTTTTCGGCCCGGCGAAATCCATCGATCCAATTTTCCAATAAGTGATATTCCCCGTCTTCCGGAATTTCGCGAACAAGCTTTTTCAAAATACCGGCGGCGATCTTTACAGCTTGCGCGTCGTCCCGCAGGCAGAGCTTTCCCAGGCTTTCACCGGGCGTTAATTTCTCCAGCAGCATGGCGTAACGCGTCCGGTCTGCGTCCAACAGCTTAACGGCGCCCTCGCCATTGTAGAGTTGTAATGTTTTTACTTCATTGATAAATTCCAATTTTTCGCCGGGAAAACCGATCTTAAGAACAGCCCGGGAACCATCCGAGCGAATACACGGAGCGACAAAATGATACGACAGATTTCCATACGGCTTTTCGATCTTCAAAGACCAGTTCGCCGCCGTTTCCGAGGCGATCTCGGGCAGCTTTGTCAGCCATTTCTTACCGCTCTCGCCAAACATGCCGGTTATCGTCCGGATAAATTTTTGCGGCAAATTGAAAGTGTCACGCCCCTGCATTCTTGACGAGTTTAGCTTTCTTGTAGATGCTTAACAAATGAAAACGCTGCTCGAAGCTATCCGCCCGACGACTTTTATCGAACCGGAAAAACTCATCCAACATCTCGGCCTCGAGATCACGGTTGCTACCGAAACCTTTCAGCACACGGGAAGTTTTAAATTCCGCGCCGGCTATAATGTCGCGCTGAACGTGCCTAATGACGAGCTTTTTACCGCTTCGTCGGGAAACTTCGGGCAGGGTTTGGCGCGGGCGTGTATGCTGCTGGGGAAAAAATGCACTGTCGTGATGCCGGAGACTTCGGCGCGGGTAAAGATCGACGCGGTGGCCTCATACGGCGCGACGGTCGATCTCATCGACGTAAATACAATTTCGCGCAATGACCGTATCGCCCGGATCGCCGCCGAAAAACCCCAGGCCTATTTTGCCAGCGCTTATGACGATCCGTGGGTGATCGAAGGCAACGCGAGCCTGGGCGATGAACTGGCAAATTGCGGCAAAGATTTTGATCTGGTGATCGCGCCTATCGGCGGCGGCGGCCTGACCTCAGGGATCATTACCGGCTTGCGGCGCAACGGAAATGAGACGCCCGTCTATGCCGCGGAACCGCTGTTGGGAAACGATGCCGCGCTTTCCTTGCGCGAAGGCCATATCGTCAAAAATGAACAGGAACCCGCCACCCTGGCCGACGGCGCGCGCACCATCAGCATAGGCGAACATAACTGGAAGATCCTGGCACGGATTAAAAGACGTGATCGAAGTTTCGGAAGAAAAACTCGTCGAAGCCGTGCGGCTTTATTTCACCCTCGCCAATCTTAAAAGTAGAACCGACGGGCGCCTTGAGCCTGGGGGCAATTCTGGAAAACCCCGAAATGTTTGCCGGTAAGAAAATTTGCCTGGTGGTCAGCGGCGGGAATGTGGATATTGACACTTATTGTAAAATTCTTGGCTCAGTATGAGATATCCAGCTTACTTCCTTCTATTCTTAGTATATTTATACCCGCAGATGTGTCCTGTCCTACTGCATTAATGCCGCCCGAAACATTTTTGTTGGTTTTAATATCTGGAATTTCAGGGAGTGATGCTGGTTTTTTTGTAAGTTTTTTGCAATGTTTTCAGCTATTTCCCGACTATCGACTTTAACTCTTCCGTTCATTTCTGCCGGAACCTCTATCTTTCTCTTGAGGACTTCTAAGGGAAAAGCAGCCGGGTCCCTAACAAATTCTTCTATCTCAGGCTCATAAACAAGCTCGAAAAAAGCAGGATGTGAGGGAGCTGGTTTTAATCTCAAATAATCTCCCTTGCCGGCAAATTTCCTTGTTCCGTATTTTTTGCACCACCCTCAGCCCGTTTTGCCCGCAGAAGATGATTCCGGCAACGGTCAGGCCAACTGGAAGGTTAAAATAAGTAAGTGCCCCGGCACCTGCCATCATTAAATTAGGCTTGATACCTTCCCGATGCTGCCGCCGCACCTGTTTTGGCGATCTGTTCTGCGGCCTCAGCTAATTCCTCATTGGCTTTTCCACAATACCATTTAAGAAACTTCCGTAAATGTACTTTAGTCCATTTCCCGGCTGTGTCCCAGTTACTCGAACTATCCAGCGAACCGGTAAGAACAAGCTTCGGATTCCGAATATCAGGATTTTTAGAAAGGTACCCAATAACAAGTATCAATTCGGTAGGAGTGAGAGGTAAACAAAACTCGACCCACGCTTCAAGTGTTGGATCAGATTCCATGGTCATTTGTGTACTGGAGCCATTATTCATGGGAGAACTCCTAAACGTGAGTATTTTTAGAAACGAACATTAGCAGAAATACTCTGCAAAAAGCAAAGCTTTTTTAACTGTGTTACCTTAGCCCCTGCCCGATTGCTCGGTCCCGAAGGTGCCGAGGCCGTTGAGGCGGAAGCTGAAGACGACGCGGTTGTCGTTGCGGGCGCCGACGTTGAAGGTGTAATACTGCAGGGCGATCGAACAGCAATCGTAAGCGTAGCCCACGGTGAATACGAGCTGATCAGCGGCGAGTGGCCGGTCGCGGCGGTTCTTTCGAAATCGAAGAAGAGCGATGCCCCGCCGTATGATCCGCGGTCGCGGTTACCCATCATGATCGAGGGGCTCCATTGCGAGCCGCGCAGGGTCCCCGCTTCCCTGCCGTTGGCGTCGGCGTACTGCGCCAGCGACGGGATCAAGCGTAACCGCCCGGGTGTAGTAAAAGGTCTGAAAGATTTTCAGCAGCCGCGTATCGTATCCCACGGTAGCCGAGATCGCGCGAAGCCCGTCGCCCTGCACACCGACGTCCATCCGCGTATTGACGAAGATCGTCCTGCGCGGGCGGTAAGTGGTATCGATATTCAGAGGTGAAAATCTCCGCGGCACACCGCCGAAGGTATAAGACGTGAGCGCGGTGATGGGTTCGATCTGGTTTCGCCTTCCGGGGATCAGCGCCCCGCCGAACTAGCGGTCGAAGAAGTACTTACCCCGCACGGTAACGGTAAATATCTCGTACGGCTGGACGGAAAGCGATTTTTCTCCGGCTCGGTTTTTTCCTGTAGAAGCTTTTGCGCCTCGTCGGTCACCGCCTCGGTGTAGCGCCGCGTATATATCCGGTTGCTGACGCCGAACTCGACCTCGTTCGTATCGGTGATCGTGTCCATGAAATCGAACCGGATTATCTTGTTGAAATTATCCACTCCTCGTCACGCGGTAGGTGAGATAGGGCTCGATCACGTGCCGGAAACGAAACTTATCGTCCTTGCCGAAAAAGTTTTTTGCCAGGGCGACCGGGCGGACGTCGAATTGAAACTCGCCGTATTTCCGGATCACATCGCGGCCCGCTACCCGCCGGAGATCATCAAAAGAATTCGAATAATAGGTAACGCGGGCGCCCCCGGTGAAAGTCAACGAAATATTTTGTGAAATCGAAACGGCATCAGCCTCCGGGTATAACGTCGAACCGCTGTCCGACTGCCGGCGAAATCACCGGATCGTTGCCCGTCTTCTCCCGATAAAGCCGAAATCATCCACCTCTTCGCGTCGGCGACGCCCTCGACACTTGTCTTGAACGAAAAATATACCGGTTTAAGAAACGAGAGCATCGAGGGCCGTTTTTCGAAATTTACGCTCGGCAAATTACGCGTTTTGATCCGCACATTCGGGATCGAGATCACCTGCGAGCGCGCCAGCAGGTTCAGCGAGTAATTGTCCCAGCTTTTATTTACGAAAACCTGCGAAACCTCGATCGGCGATATGATCTGCTGGATACCGTCCGAAAAGACCTGCCGAAAAGCAAGGTTGGAGGTCAGGCGCACATCGGCCGGCGGCGGTAAACCCGTTCTGAAAATAATGAACGCCGTCGGCATATATGATCGAACCGCCCTGGTCGGGGTGATCGGCATCCGCGCCGTGCCCCAATACCCGGTCTTTGACCGCGAAAAACCCGAAATTCAGGTAGGAGCGCGAGTTGGCGCGGGTTCGAACATCCATTCCATAGCCGAAGCCGCGCGACGAGTAAAGGTCGGTGCGAAACGTGACGTCAGCCGAGCGCCCCAGCGTTTGAAAATAGGCGCCGGAGACCATAAACCCCTTGTTCGGTGAAAAGCCGAGGGTCGGGGTCAAAAATCCCGACTGCCGGTCACGCTCCTTGATCGGGATCGAGGCATACGGCAACGGCATCAGCGCGATGTCCTTAATGCGGAATTTCGCGTTTTTCAGCTTCAGTTTATCGTTTATCTTGATGCGGGCCTCTTTGGCGGTAAAGCTCCATTTCGGCACCGCTTCCTCGCAAGCGGTGAATTTGCCGTTGTGTACGACGATCTCATTGAGGCCCACGCGCTCGACCCGGTCGGCGGTAAAATAGATCACCGTGCCGTCGTTCGTCTGGTTGGTAAACCCGGTCGATTCTTCGAAAAAGCCCAGCTTCGTTTTATAATTCCACCCCTCGCGCCGGTTATTCGCTGGTCGTCGCCCTGGTCGAAAACGACGCTTCCCTCGGCCACGATTTTATTCTCCGCCTCGTAGATAACTATCTTGTCCGCCTGCAGACGGTATATGCCGTACCGGACATCCACATTCCCGCCGTGCGTGACGACGCGCTTCCCCTCTTCGCCCTTCACCGTCTGCTTTTCCGAGTAAACGACGACTTCCCCGTCGCCGCCTTCCTCTCATCAAAGCTGACTTGCGTTTTTGGCGCGGTTTCACATCCTGCTGGATAGGATTAATATTGGGGGTATCCGTAATGGGATTAGAGACCTCGCGGTCGACCGGATGGTCTGCTGTGCGTACCCGGCGGCGAAAAGCGCAAAAAGCATAAGCGAGGAGGTGACAATGGAGGTGTGCTATGAAGCCGCATTGGAGTCTTTAATATAACAGAAAGATAATTTTGATGCTAACACGAACATAAGAAACAATAAAAAAGCCTTCCGTTGGGGGTAATAAAATAACCCTGACAGACATTTATGTCCAGATCTATCTTTCTTGCTCCGCCCGGCTGGCCCAGAGAGCTAAAATTTATAAATTTGGTTTTAGATTTTGAAGTATTATTCGGTGGCACTAATTAGAAATGTTTGCGCCTCTGTGTTTAAACGCGAAAAGAATTTAAACAGGGATAACAAAGGATGAAAAGGGATGGTTCGAATTCTGGTTAATTCGTGTTGATTCGTGTAAATTCATGGTTTCTTCTTACCTGCGAAAAAGAGGAACCACGAAAATAAACGAAAATAACACCAAAAATCATAAATAAAATACCAATATTATATTTTTATGACAAAACAAAACGTCCTTGTCGTCGAAAATGAAGAACTGATGCGGTCGATCCTGCGGCAAGCTTCGAAGGCGCGGGCTACCAGGTCTTTACCGCCTCAAGCGCCGAAACAGCGCTCGAAATATTTCCCGCGGGTGATATCGCGATCACCCTGACGGATATAAAAATGGCCGGTATGGACGGGCTTGCTGCTCGACAATCTGAAAGCGATCGATGGACGCGCTGGTGATAATAATGACGGCGTATTCATCCGTGGATTCGGCCATCGCCGCGCTGCGCAAGGGCGCTTACGATTATGTGACCGACCCGTTCGTCAACGAGGACCTTTTGCAGACGGTAAAGAACGCCATTCCGCAGCGCGATTTCGCGAGAACCGCGCACTGCGCCGCGAGCCGAATAGGGAAGCAATAATTTCTCCGAGATTATAGGCACAGCGAGCCCTGCGGGATGTTTTCCGGCTGGTTGAAAAGGTGGCCGATACGAACGCGGGCGTGCTGATCCAGGGCGAGAGCGGTACGGGAAAGGAATTGATCGCCCGGGCTATCCATTTTCAACAGCCCGGGGCCCGCTAAGCCTTTTTTGGCGGTGAACTGCGGCGCCCTGCCCGAATCCCTGCTTGAAAGCGAGCTTTTCGGGCATACAAAGGGCTCGTTTACGGGCGCGATCCATAATAAAGGGCTGTTTCGCTCGGCCGGGGGCGGCACCCTCTTCCTGGATGAGATCGGCGAAAAATAGCCGGGTAAACCTGCAGGTACGGCTGCTGCGCACATTGCAGGAGCACGAGGTTACCCCGGTCGGCGCATCCACAATGCCGGTAAAATTCGATGCCCGGATAATTGCCGCCACCAACAAGGACCTGGAAGAAGAGGTCAGGGAAAATCGCTTTCGAGAGACTTTTTCTACCGGCTGAATGTGATCGATATATCGCTCCCGCCGCTTCGCGAGCGCCGCGAGGATATCCCGCTGCTTGCCAAGCATTTTGGCGCGCGAGAAGGCCGCCCGAGAACCTCAACGCCCCTGGAAAAACCCGTCTCGGCGCAGGCGATGTCCGCACTGGTCAACTACGCGTGGCGGGCAACGTCCGCGAGCTTGAAAACGCCATCGAGCGCGCCTTTATACTGAGCGGCGACAGAAAGATCGATCGTGCCTGCCTGACCGCATTGCGCAAAATTCCGGGCGGCTTGCCGATGCGCGACCCGGAAGGGCTGCTCGATGCTGGAAGAAATGGAACGCCGCTACATCAATGAAATAATGAGATCGGTAGACGACGACAAAGCCCAGGCGGCCAATATCCTCGGCATCGATCTTTCCACGCTTTACAGAAAATTAAAGCGGTA